>NZ_JAGIBG010000009.1 GCF_017744435.1 Pseudomonas sp. | reverse complement strand
GCGGACCTTGGCTGCACACCTGATCAAAGAGGCGCCCGCTGCCTGATTCTCTCTGTCTGTGCTGGCCTCTTCGCGGGCAAGCCCGCTCCCACAGGTTCAACTCAGCCCCTATAAGCGGTGGAGCTTCTGTGGGAGCGGGCTTGCCCGCGAAGAGGCCAGCACAGACAGAGAGAATCAGGCAGCGGGCGCCTCTTTGATCAGGTGTGCAGCCAAGGTCCGCAATGGCCCCAACTGCCGGCATATCAATGCCAACTGTGTCTGCACCAACCGTTGGTGCTCATCCAGTTCTTCCGGCATCTGCTCCAGGGCATCGGCCAGCGCCTCTTCGGCATCACTGTGAATCGCCACGGGCAGCCGTGCTGCCAGGCCATTGGCAATCTCGTCCAGGCTATTGGCCAGGCTCTGCCCGGCGCCATCGATCAACTGCTCCTGTACCTCTGCCGGCAAGGCCGTATCGCGGTGCGCACCCAACCCTGACAGGTAACTGAGCAAGGTGTGCGACAGCACCAGGAAGCGGAAGCCGACATCGGCCTCCTTACGGAAATGCCCCGGCTCCATGAGCATGTTGGCCAGTGTGGTCGACAGCGCTGCATCGGCGTTGTGGGCGTTGCGCCGGGCCAGGCGGTAGGCAAGGTCGTCGCGCTTGCCGTGGGCGTATTGCTGCATGATCTGACGCAGGTACACGCTGGCGCAGGCCAGGGTGTTGGCCAGTGCCTTGTTCAGGCGCCGGCCCTGCCAGTCGGGGAGGAACAGGAACACCGCGAGGATGGCTATCAGGCTGCCGACCAAGGTATCGAACAGGCGTGGCAGGAACAGGCCATAGCCATCGCCGATCTGGTTGAAGCAGAACAGCACCATCAGCGTGATGGCTGCCGTGGCCAGGGTGTAGCGGGTAGTGCGGTTGACGAAGAACACCACGCCCGCAGCCACGGCGAACAGCGACTGGATGACCGGGTTGGGGAACAGGTCGAACAGCGCCCAGCCGACGGTCAGGCCAATCGCGGTGCCGAAGATCCGCTGCACCAGCTTGCGCCGGGTGGCGCCATAGTTGGGCTGGCAGACGAACAGCGTGGTGAGAATGATCCAGTAGCCCTGGGTCGGGTGGATCAGGTGCACCATGCCGTAACCGATCGACAGCGCCAGCGGCAGGCGCAGGGCATGGCGGAACAGCAGCGAGGTCGGCGTCAGTTGGGTGCGCAGGCGTGTCCACACGTCCTTCAAGGTGCGTGGCGAGCGGTCGAGCAGGCTGCTGTCGCTGGCATCGGCCAGGCTGTCGGGGTTGCTGGCGGCGCTGAGCAGGCGGTCGAGCGTCGCCAGGTTGGCGGCCAGGGCGCGCAGCGAGCGCAGCAGGCCACGCCAGGCCGGGTTGCTCTGGATGCGCAGGTGTTCAAGCGAGGCATTGAGGTCTTCCAGTGCTTCGGCGAATCCGGTGGCCAGCACGAATGGCTGGCGCAGGCGGATCGAGCGGGCCAGCTCCTGGCAGGACGCACCCTGTTTGCGCAGCAGGCGTTGGCAACGGAACATAACATCGCTGTGGAAGAACGCCTCGTTGAGGGCGTTGTAAGGGTAGTGCGAGGCGCTGACCCGTTCATGGATGTCCTGGGCCAGGAAGTACAGCTTGAGGTAGCGGCTGACCTTGGAGTTCGGCTGGCTGTTGCCGACCCGGTGCAGGATGATTTCCTTGGCCGCGTTGAGCGCCGCCACCACCTTGCCATTCTGCCGGGCCAGCTCCAGGCGCTGAGCCTCGACATCGAGGTTGCGGATCGGCTCGAACAGGCTGGCCTTGAGCTTGAGGTAGCTGCCGAGTTCGTAGAACAGCTTGGCCAGGCTCTGCTGCACCGGCTGGTTGGAAAACAGCGCCTGCCACAGCACCGATAGCAGGCCGTACCAGGCGGCGCCAGCCACCAGCAGCATCGGTTCGTGCCAGAAGTCGGTGACCAGGCCGCCACGCTGGTCCACGCCGATCATGGTGTACACCGAGGTGATCAGCGTCGCCGAAGCAATCGCGCCATAGCGCTCGCCCAGGGCGCCGAGCATGGTCAGGCCGAACGCTGCCAGCGCCAGGGCGATGACGAAGATCCACGGGTAGGGGAACAGCAGCTCGACTGCCAGCGCGGCAATGGCAAAGCAGGTGAGGGTAACGGCGAGGGCGCTGAGGCGGCCCTGCCAGCTGTCATCGGTTTCGGCCAGGGCGCTGGCGATGATGCCGAGGAACAGCGGAATCAGCAGGGCCATCTCGTTCTGGTACCAGCACAGGGCCAGGCTGCCGGTGAGGGCGATGGTGACCCGGATGCTGTAGCTGAACTTGTCTTGGCCCCACAGGCGACGCAGTGACTGACGGAACGAGCTCGATGACATGATGGCCTGCTAGGCAGTGATCGAATGAATGCATTGCAGCACGGCCAGCAAGAAGCGTTCCGTGCTGCTGAATGGATTCTACTCTACACGAACTGCGCAGCGGCGTTGGCGGATGCCCAGGCCCACTGGAAATTGAAACCGCCCAGATGGCCGGTGACGTCGAGTACTTCGCCAATGAAGTACAGGCCGGGGCTTTTCAGCGATTCCATGGTCTTGGACGACACTTCGCGAGTGTCCACGCCACCGAGGGTCACTTCCGCGGTGCGGTAGCCTTCGGTACCGGCCGGCACCACCTGCCAGTTCGCCAGTTTTTCGGCGATCTGTGACAGCTCCGTCGGGGTGTACTGTTTCATCGGCCGCGACTCGAACCACTGCTCGGCCAGCAGGTTGGCCAGCTTGCGGGTGAACACCTCGCCCAGCACGGTCTTCAGCTCGGCGTTGGCACGCTCCGCTTGCATCTGTTGCAGCCAGCTCAGCGCGTCACGGTCGGGCAGCAGGTTGATCTCCACCGTGTCGCCGGCTTCCCAGAACGACGAGATCTGCAGGATCGCCGGGCCACTGAGGCCACGGTGGGTAAACAGCAGGTTCTCGCGGAAGCTGGTGCCGTTGCAGCTGGCCGTGCAGTCCAGCGAGGTACCCGACAACTCGGTGCACAGTGCCTTGAGTTGGGGCTCGGTGATGGTGAACGGCACCAGCCCGGCGCGGGTCGGCAGCAGGGTGTGGCCGAACTGGCGGGCCACCTGGTAGCCGAAGCCGGTGGCGCCCAGGGTCGGGATCGACAGCCCACCGGTGGCGATCACCAGCGACTGGCAGGCGAACTGGCCGCCGCTGGTTTGCAGCAGGTAGCCACCCTCGGTTTTCTCGATGTGTTCGATGCTGGTGTGCATGCGGATTTCGGCGCCTGCGTCGTCACATTCGGCCAGCAGCATGTTGAGGATGTCGCTGGCCTTGTTGTCGCAGAACAGCTGCCCGAGTTTCTTCTCGTGGTAGGGCACGCCGTGCTTGGCCACCAGTTCGATGAAGTCCCACTGGGTGTAGCGGGCCAGGGCCGACTTGCAGAAGTGCGCGTTGTGCGAGAGGAAGTTGGCCGGTTCGGTGTACATATTGGTGAAGTTGCAGCGCCCGCCGCCGGACATGAGGATCTTCTTGCCGGGCTTGTTGGCGTGGTCGAGCAGCAGCACCCGGCGGCCACGGCGGGCGCTGAGCTGGGCGCACATCAGGCCGGCGGCGCCGGCGCCGAGGATGATCACGTCGGTGGAATGCACGGTGTTACCTCATAGATAGCCGGGGCTGCTTTGCAGCCCTTTCGCGACACAAGGCCGCTCCTACAGGAGCATGCGATCCCCTGTAGGAGCGGCCTTGTGTCGCGAAAGGGCCGCAAAGCAGCCCCAAAATAGGTCAGACGATACGGACTTTCAGGGACCGGCCCTTGATCTTGCCGCTGTTCAGGCGCTGCATGGCCTGCTTGGCCAGCGGCCGCTCCACAGCCACAAAGGCCTGGAAGTCGAAGATGGCGATCTTGCCCACCTGCTTGCCCGGGATCCCGGCATCGCCGGTCAGCGCGCCGAGGATATCGCCCGGACGCAGCTTGTCCTTGCGCCCGGCAGCGATGCACAGCGTGCTCATCAGCGGCAGCAACGGCTCGCCCTTGTTCTTCAGGCTGTCCAGCTGGTCCCAGCGCAGCGGGCTTTTCTGCAGGTCTTCGATGGCCTGGGCACGGTGGCCTTCGGCTGGCGCCACCAGGCTGACCGCAACACCTTTCTCACCGGCACGGCCGGTACGGCCCACACGGTGCACATGGATCTCGGCATCCCGCGCCAGCTCGACGTTGATGACCATGTCCAGGCCATCGATATCCAGGCCACGGGCCGCCACGTCAGTGGCCACCAGTACCGAGCTGCTGCGGTTGGCGAACATGGTCAGCACCTGGTCGCGGTCACGCTGCTCCAGGTCGCCATGCAAGGCCTGGGCGACGATACCCTTGGCGGTCAGGTGGGCAACCACGTCCTCGCATTGCTGCTTGGTGAAGCAGAACGCCACGCACGATTGCGGGCGGTAGTGCCCAAGCACACGGGTGACGGCTTCCAGGCGTTGCTGCGGGTCGATCTCGATGAAGCGCTGCTCGATCTGGTTGTCGGCGTGCAGGCTTTCGACCTTGACCTGCTGCGGCTTGCGCATGAAATCGGCGGCCAGCTGCTCGATGCCAGCCGGGTAGGTGGCCGAGAACAACAGGGTCTGGCGACGCGACGGGGTCTTGCCGATGATGCTGGCGATGGCATCGAAGAAACCCATGTCGAGCATGCGGTCGGCTTCGTCCAGCACCAGTGTGTTCAGGCCGTCGAGCACCAGGGTGCCCTTGTCCAGATGCTGCTGGATGCGCCCCGGGGTGCCGACGATGATGTGTGCACCGTGTTCCAGCGAGGCGATCTGCGGGCCCAGCGACACGCCGCCGCAGAGGGTGAGGATCTTGATGTTGTCCTCGGCCCGGGCCAGGCGGCGCAGTTCTTTGGCCACCTGGTCGGCCAGCTCGCGGGTCGGGCACAGCACCAGCGCCTGGCAGCCGAAGTAGCGCGGGTTGATCGGGTTGAGCAGGCCGATGCCGAAGGCGGCGGTCTTGCCACTGCCGGTCTTGGCCTGGGCGATCAGGTCCTGGCCGCGCAGGATGACGGGCAGGCTCTGGGCCTGGATCGGCGTCATCGAGGCATAGCCGAGGGCGTCCAGGTTGGCCAGCATGGCGGTGGACAGCGGCAAGGTGGCAAAGGCGGTGGATTCGGTGGTCACGAGGCGGGCCTGCGGTGCGAAGCGAAAAATGCCGCACAGTCTACCAGCCTCATGGCCATTCGCCCTACGATTCCACGTGTTGTTCCGGACGACGGGCACGCCTTCCGTCCGTCGGCGACAGCTGCAGGAAGATTGCCGCCGCCAGCATGGCCATCACGCCGATGGTGACGAAGGTCAGCTGGAACGCGCCCAGGGTGGTCTCCACGCCGTCGGCGCTGCCTGCCGCGGTAAAACCGCCGAGCAAGGCACCGGCGCAGGCCACGCCGAGGCTCAGCGACAGCTGCGCGACCACCGACAGCAGGCTGTTGCCGCTGCTGGCGCTGGCGTCGTCGAGGTCGATCAGGGTCACCGTGTTCATCGCCGTGAACTGCATCGAGTTGACCGCGCCGAGCAGCGCCAACTGCACCAGCAACAGGGCATACGGCGTTTGTTCGTCGACCAGGCCCATGCTGGCCAGCAGGATGCCCAGCAGCAAGGTGTTGCCAGTCAGCACAATGCGGTAGCCCAGCCGCTCGATCAGGGGCCGGGCGACGGACTTGGCGAGCATCGCCGACGCGGCCAGCGGAATCATGCTCATGCCGGCCTGGGACGGCGAATAGCCCAGCGCCACCTGCAGCAGCAGCGGCACAAGGAACGGCAGGGCACCGCTGCCCAGGCGTGCGAACAGGTTACCGAGGATACCGATGGCGAAGGTGCGCACGCTGAACAGGCTGGGGGAGAACAATGGCTCCGGGTCGCGCCCGGCGCGCAGCCAGTAGGCCGCCAGGCAGGCCATGCCGGCGAACAGCAGCAACATCACCCGCAGGTGAGGCAGGTGCAGCTCACCCAGGCCTTCCATGGCGATGGTGATCAGTACCATTGCCGCGCCGAACAGGATGAAACCGGGGCCGTCGAAGCGGGTGCGCTCGACCCCGCGCAGGTCGGGGATGAACTTCCACACCGCATAGCAGCCCAGCGCACCGACTGGCAGGTTGAGCAGGAAGATCCAGTGCCAGCTGAGGATCTCCACCAGCCAGCCGCCCAGGGTCGGGCCCAGCAACGGGCCGAGCAGGCCAGGGATGGTGATGAAACTCATGATCCGCACCAGCTCGGTGCGTGGGTAGGCGCGCAGCACCACCAGGCGCCCGACCGGCAGCATCAGCGCGCCGCCCAGGCCCTGCACGACGCGTGCGAAGATCAGGAAACCGAGGCTGTTGGCCATGGCACACAACAGCGAGCCGAAGCTGAACAGCAGGATGGCGCTGAAGAAGATGCGCTTGGTGCCGAAGCGGTCGGCGATCCAGCCGGAGGCGGGGATCAGCAGGGCCACAGTGAGCATGTAGGCGATGATCACGCCCTGCATGCGCAACGGGTCTTCAGCCAACGATCGGGCCATGGCCGGCAGGGCGGTGTTGAGGATGGTGCCGTCCAGGGACTGCATGAAGAAGGCGATGGCCACCACCCAAGGGATCCAGCGGGCGGTGACGGGGTCCAGCGGTGCACGTTCAGGCATGACTTCCTCGTTTGTCAGTGCCGGCCTCTTCGCGGCTAAAGCCGCTCCCACAAGGGTGATGCGACTTCTGTGGGAGCGGCTTTAGCCGCGAAGAGGCCGGAAATGCCTATCACAATGTCAGGGTCAGGCCCTTGACCAGCGCCCCCGGCAGATGACTCGACCCGGTACTGCGCTGCCCATAGGTGCTGGTCGACAGGATCATCTCGCGCTCGCGGGTCAGATCTTCCAGTTGGCTGCCGAGCAGGCTGTACAGACTGTCATCGAAGCGCATGGTGCTCACCGGCCCCTGGATCTGTCCGTTTTCCACCCAGAAGGTGGCAAAGCGGGTCAGCCCGGTCATGCGCGCCGCTGGCAGGTCAGAGTAGTTCAGGTACCACAGGTTGCTGATGTACAGCCCGGTCCCGAGCCGCTCAAGAATCTGCTCGCTGGGCAAGTCGCCCGGCGCCAGGCTCAGTGCGCACGGCGACTCGTAGCTGTCGGCGCCATTGGCCCGCAACTCGAACTCGGCGGCACTGCGGGCACAGACCAGCCGTTGCATCGCCTTACCCTGCTGGATCAACGGCACATCCAGGCGCGGTGAGCCCTCGTCGGAGAATGCCGGGCTCAGTGAGCCGCTGACCTGCTCGCTGAAACTGACCATCGGGTGCAGTTGCGCATCACCGTTGTACAGGCGCTGCAGGGCACTGTTGCCGGTGACCAGGGCCTGTGCGGAGAAACCACCCCAGCAGAGCATGCCGGCGATTTCGTCCATGGCCGCAGGTGCCAGGTAAGCGCGGTAGCTGCCGGGCTTGAGGGTTACTGCTGGGCGGCCGAGGAAACCCAGCTGTTGCCGTGCCAGGCGCAGGCGGGCAGTGAAGTCTTCGGCGCTCCAGCGCTGGCCGGCATAGTTGGCCTTCACCGCCTCGCCGTTCTCGTGGAACAGGCTCCAGTCGACGTTGAAGCTGTTGGCCTGGTGCCAGCCAATGGCCCCGAACGAGCTGGCGAAGCCCCGGCAGATCGGGCCGGCGGCATAGATGCCGACCAGGTCCAGGTCGCCGGCCTCGCGTTCGAGCAGGGCCAGCACTTCGTTCAGTGCGGGCAACGGCTGCTCTTGCTGGCTGTGGCTGTGCCATGCGCTTTCGTCCAGGCGCAGGTACGGATCGACGGCCAGCAATGGCAGGGTCTGGCGCAACTGCTCCAGGGCAGCGATCAGGCGTTGCCGGTCAAGTTGCGCGTCGCCACTCAGGGTCAACTGCTGTTCCGCCTGGCGGCCATCGCGGATCAACCGCAGTTGCGCGCTGGCCTGGCTTACCTCGCCAGCCTGGCGCACCTTGGCGTGGTTGAAACGCACGAATTGCGACTGCTCGGCACTGTAGCCGAGGGTGAATTGCTCGTCGGCCTGCAGGGCCTGGCGCACATCCGCGATCAGGGCTTCGAAAACATGTTTCATCAGGCGTCTCCTCCGAAAACGTCGATCTGGCGGAACACGCAGGCGGGCGAAGCATGCCCGACCCGCACCACCTGGTTGGGCTCGCCCTTGCCGCAGTTGGGTGTGCCCAGAACCTGGAAGGTGCTGCGGTCGCCGACCGCCGCGAGGTTGCGCCAGAACTGCGCGGAGATACCGCGGTAGTTGGGGTTCTTGACGATGCCCTTGAGTTCGCCGTTTTCGATCAGTTGGCCCCATTCACAGCCGAACTGGAACTTGTTGCGCGCATCGTCGATGGACCAGGAGCGGTTGGTGCGCATCAGGATGCCGTGCTCGATACCCTGGATCAGCTGATCCAGAGATTGGTCGCCCGGCTCGATATTGAGGTTGGCCATGCGGTCGATCGGTGCGCGGTTCCAGCCGCAGGCACGGCTGTTGGCAACGCCATCCAGGCCTGAACGGAACTGCGACAGCGCGCCGCCCAGCGGGCGCACCAGCAGGCCGTCGCGGATCAGGAACTGCTTGCTGGCGGCGCTGCCGTCATCATCGAAGCTGTAGCTGGCCAGCTCTTCGCCGATGGTCGGGTCGAAGGTCACATTGAGCAATTCGGAGCCGTATTGCAGGTGGCCGAAGTCGCTGGCCTTGACGAAGCTGGTGCCAGCGTAGTTGCGCTCATCACCCAGAATGCGGTCCATCTCCAGCGGGTGGCCGATGGATTCATGAATCTGCAGCATCATCTGATCGGGCATCAACAGCAGGTCACGCGCGCCGCTGGGGGTGTTCGGCGCCAGCAGCAACTGCAGCGCCTGGTCGGCGACCTGGCGCGCAGCGCCGACCAGGCCACAACGCTCGACAATTTCGAAGCCACCTTGCTGGCCGAAGTTGTCGCGGCCCAGGCTGCGGCTCTGGCTGTCCTGGCCGTCGCTGGCGGTGACACTCAGGCCCGGGAACAGGAAGCGCTGGGCATGGCGCAGTTCGGCGCCAGCCGAGTTCAGGTAGGTCTGCTCGACCAGGCTCAGGCCCAGGCTGGCTTGCCAGTCCACCAGGCGGCTGTCCTTGGGCACGCTGGCCGATTCGGCGGCGAGCAGGCCAAGGCAGTCGGCCAGGCTCGGTAGCGGCTGGTCGAAGTTGGGTGAGATGTGGTCGTGGCGGGCGCTGGTCGCCGGCTGCTTGCTCAGGTCGAGCAGGCTGTAAGGGGCGATCTGTCGCGCCAGTGCCTCGGCCTGTTCCAGTGCCCGTTGCAGGCCGGCCTGTGACAGATCGGCGGTGGCCGCATAGGCCTCCACGCCATTGACCCGCACCGTGAGCATGGCGCCCTCGTCGTGGCTGAAGACGGGCGGCTCGGCCACATTGCGGCGAACCGAAAGCGCCTGGTGCGACTGTTTCACATGGCGCAGGGAAAACAACTCGGCCGTACTGCGCAGCGCAGCAAAGCGCTGGCGCAGCAGGGCGCTGGAATCGAACATCTGGAAGCCTCCGTTTTCACGGTGGCTCCCCCTAGAACCACCCGTCTTGCATGGTGAGGCAGGTGTCGTCGCGTGCCTCGAGCAATGCCAGGTCATTATGGCAGGCGGGGATTTCCCAGGTCAGGAAATAACGCGCGGCCTGGCGCTTGCCAAGGTAGAAGTCGCGGTCGGCGGGACTGCCGTCGAGCACGCCAAGCTCGGCGTGGATGGCCTGTTCCAGCCAGCGCCAGCCGATCACGCAGTGGCCGAAGACCTTGAGGTACAGGGCGGAATTGGCCAGGGCGCCAGCCACCTTGCCCTGGGCCAGATCGCCAAGCAGCGCCAGGGTAACCGATTGCAGCCGGTTGACCAGTTGCTCCAGCGGCTGGCGCAGGGTGTCCAGGCCTGGGTGATGGCTGGCGCGTTCGGCAGTGGCGGCGATCAAGCGAATCAGCTGCTTGAGGCCGGCACCGTTGTTCTGCGCCAGCTTGCGGCCCAGCAGGTCAAGGGACTGGATGCCTTCGGTGCCTTCGTGGATCGGGTTCAGGCGGTTGTCACGGTAGTACTGCTCCACCGGGTACTCGCGGGTATAGCCGTGGCCGCCGAGAATCTGGATTGCCAGTTCGTTGGCCTTGAGGCAGAAGCTCGAAGGCCAGGACTTGACGATCGGAGTCAGCAGGTCGAGCAGTTCCTGGGCCTGCTTGCGGGCGCTTTCGTCGCTGGCGGTATGGGTGTCGTCGAACAGGCGCGCTGCGTACAGGCCCAGGTCGAAGGCACCTTCCACATAGGCCTTCTGCGCCAGCAGCATGCGTTTTACATCGGTGTGCCCGATGATCGGCACGGCCGGGCTCTGCGGATCCTTGTTGTCCACCAGGCGGCCCTGCGGCCGCTGGCGGGCGTATTCCAGCGAGTACAGATAGCCTGCGTAGCCGAGCATCACTGCACCCATGCCGACGCCGATGCGCGCCTCGTTCATCATCTGGAACATGCACGCCAGGCCCTGATGCGGCTGGCCGACCAGGTAGCCGACGCATTGGCCGTTGTCGCCAAAGTTCAGTGCGGTGGAGGTGGTGCCGCGCCAGCCCATCTTGTGGAACAGCCCGGCCAGCAGCACGTCGTTGCGCGGGCCACGGCTGCCGTCTTGGTTGACCAGGTACTTCGGCACGATGAACAGCGAAATGCCCTTAACGCCGGGCGGTGCGTCCGGCAGCTTGGCCAGCACCATGTGCACGATGTTTTCCGACAGCTCGTGGTCGCCGCCAGAGATGAAGATCTTGTTGCCCTTGAGCCGGTAAGCGCCATCGCCAGCGGGTTCGGCGCGGGTGCGGATATCGGCCAGCGACGATCCTGCGTGGGGCTCGGTCAGCGCCATGGTGCCGAAGTAGCGGCCTTCGATCATCGGCTGCAGGTACAGGCGCTTCTGTTCCTCGGTGCCAAAGCTTTCGATCAGGTTGGCCGCGCCCATGGTCAGGAACGGGTAGGCCGTGGTGCCGGCGTTGGCCGCCTGGAAGTGGGCGAAGCAGGCTTGCGAGACCAGGCTGGGCAGCTGCATGCCGCCGACTTCGAAGTCGCGATTGGCGTTGAGGAAACCGGCTTCGAGGAAGGCGTCGACGGCAGGCTTCACCTCGGGGATCAGCTCGGCGCGGCCGTCCACGTAGCGCGGCTCGTTTTCGTCGGCCTTGCGGTTGTGCGGGGCGAAGAACTTCTCGGCGATGGTGCGCGCGGTGGCCAGGGCTGCGTCGAAGGTTTCGCGGCTGTGCTCGGCGAAGCGCGGGCGCTGGGTCAGGGCTTCGGCGTCGAGGACTTCGTAGAGTTCGAAGGCGAGGTTGCGGGGGCTGAGCAGAGTCTCGGGCATGGTGGCGGTCCTGAGGCGGGATGCTGCGAGTCTATGGAGTTGGAATGAGGGAGGGGAGGTTAATAGGTTTGGGTGATATGGGTTTAGAAGGCATGCACCCCAAAAAAGAAAGGAGAGCCGAAGCTCTCCTTTTTCATCAACGACCCTTGGCGTCAGCCAATGGTCATCAGGCTGGCGTTACCGCCCGCCGCAGCAGTGTTCACACTCACCGCCCGCTCGATCACCAGGCGCTCCAGGGCAATCTGGTGGTCGCCGCTGGACAGCCCATGCACACCGACGATCGCGCCAGCGCGCTTGGCCACCTGCTGGCACACGCCGCGCAGCTGGTCGGAATCGCCATGGTGGATCACGGCGTCGAACGCCACTTCGTCCTTGTTCCAGTCCGCCACCAGCTTGACCTTGGCCTGCAGCTCACGCGGCAGTCGGCTGCGCAGGGCCTTGCCAGGTTCTGCGTCAGCCCACACCGCCGAGCTGCCCACCGCCAGCACGGCAGCGAACTGCGCCAGCAGGTCGGCTTCGTTGTCTGCCAGGCACAGCACGTGCTCGCGCGGCAGGATGGTGTAGGTGTTGCGCTCGCCAGTCGGGCCGGGCAGCAGGCGGGCGATGCCGCACTGCGACTGGCCGGCGAACTGGCTGCACAGGGCGGCCAGGTCTGCTTGCTGGTTGCTCTCGGCCCAGGCCTTGAGCGTGTGCAGCGGCTTGATCAGCTGGTCGTGCAGGGCACGGTCCGGCTGGCCTTCGCCATCCTGCTGCTGGAAGTGGCGGCCAATCGCGTCGGCCGGGCGGGTCGACAGCAGGCGGTACAGGTACAGCGGGCCGCCTGCTTTCGGGCCGGTGCCGGACAGGCCTTCACCCCCGAACGGCTGCACGCCTACCACGGCGCCAACGATGTTGCGGTTGACGTACATGTTGCCGGCATTGGCGGTTTCCACCACCTTGGCGATGGTCTCGTCGATGCGGGTGTGCACGCCGAGGGTCAGGCCGTAGCCGGAAGCGTTGATCTGCTCGATCAGCTGGTCCAGGTTGCGGCGGTTGTAGCGCACCACGTGCAGCACCGGGCCGAAGATTTCACGCTTCAGTTCGTCGAAGCTGTCCAGCTCGATCAGGGTTGGCATCACGAAGGTGCCACGCTTGATCTCGGCCGTATCGGCGATTGCGACTTGATAGACCGTGCGGCCTTTCTCGCGCATGCCCTGGATGTGCTTCTCGATACCGGCCTTGGCTTCGGCGTCGATCACCGGGCCGATGTCCACGGCCAGGCGGTCCGGGCAGCCCAGGCGGCTTTCGGCCATGGCGCCCTTGAGCATTTCGATCACGCGGTCGGCGGAGTCTTCCTGCAGGCACAGCACGCGCAGGGCCGAGCAACGCTGGCCGGCGCTGTCGAAGGCCGAGGACACCACGTCGATCACCACCTGCTCGGTCAGTGCCGAGGAGTCGACGATCATGGCGTTCTGGCCACCGGTTTCGGCGATCAGCGGGATCGGGCGGCCCTGGTTGTCCAGGCGGCCAGCGACATTGCGCTGCAGCAGGCGGGCAACTTCGGTGGAGCCGGTGAACATCACGCCTTTGACGCGTTCGTCACCGACCAGGCCAGCACCGACGGTTTCGCCGCGGCCCGGCAGCAGTTGCAGAACGCCTTCGGGAATACCGGCTTCCAGCAGCAGGCGCACAGCCTGGGCTGCGATCAGTGGCGTCTGCTCGGCGGGCTTGGCCAGCACCGGGTTGCCAGCCGCGAGGGCAGCGGCCACCTGGCCGGAGAAGATCGCCAGCGGGAAGTTCCACGGGCTGATGCACACCACCGGGCCCAGGGGGCGGTGGGCGTCGTTGCTGAAGTCGTTGCGTGCCTGCACCGCGTAGTAGCGCAGGAAGTCCACCGCTTCACGCACTTCGGCGATGGCGTTGGCGAAGGTCTTGCCAGCTTCGCGGATGAGCAGGCCCATCAGCGGCTGGATTTCGGCTTCCATCAGGTCGGCAGTGCGCTCAAGGATCGCGGCACGCTCGGCTGGCGGGGTGGCCTGCCAGATTGGCGCGGCGTTCAGTGCGCACTGGATGGCATTGTCGACGTCGGCGACAGAGGCTTCCTGCACGTGGCCGACCACGTCGCGGTGGTCCGCCGGGTTCAGTACCGGCACGGCTGCCGCTTCACTGGCGGCGCAGGCCAGCAGCGGGGTGGCTTTCCAGTCGTTGTTGGCCGTTGCCAGCATGGCGCAGGACAGCGACGCCAGGCGGTGTTCGTTGGCCATGTCGATACCGGCCGAGTTGGCCCGCTCGCTGCCATACAGGTCGCGAGGCAGTGGAATGCGTGGGTGTGGCAGGCCGATGCTGCCTTCCTGGGTGCCCATGCGCTCGATGCTGGAAACCGGGTCGGCGACCAGCTCCTGGATGGAAATCGAGTGGTCGGCGATGCGGTTGACGAACGAGGTGTTGGCGCCGTTTTCCAGCAGGCGGCGAACCAGGTAGGCCAGCAGGGTTTCGTGAGTGCCGACCGGCGCGTAAACGCGGCACGGACGGTTCAGCTTGCCTTCGGAAACCTTGCCCACCACTTGCTCGTACAGCGGCTCGCCCATGCCGTGCAGGCACTGGAATTCGTACTGGCCCGGGTAATAGTTCTGGCCGGCGATGTGGTAGATGGCCGACAAGGTGTGGGCGTTGTGGGTAGCGAACTGCGGGTAGATGGCTTCCGGCACGGCCAGCAGCTTGCGGGCACAGGCCACGTAGGACACGTCGGTGTACACCTTGCGGGTATACACCGGGTAGCCTTCCAGGCCTTCGACCTGGGCGCGCTTGATCTCGCTGTCCCAATAGGCGCCTTTCACCAGGCGGATCATCAGGCGGTGGCGGCTGCGCTTGGCCAGGTCGATGACGTAGTCGATCACGTAAGGGCAGCGCTTCTGGTAGGCCTGGATGACGAAGCCGATACCGTTCCAGCCCGCCAGGGCCGGCTCGAAGCACAGACGCTCGAGCAGGTCGAGGGACAGCTCCAGGCGGTCGGCCTCTTCGGCGTCGATGTTCAGGCCGATGTCATATTGCTTGGCCAGCAGGGTCAGCGACAGCAGGCGCGGGTACAGCTCCTCCATCACTCGCTCGTACTGGGCGCGGCTGTAGCGTGGGTGCAGGGCCGACAGCTTGATCGAGATGCCGGGGCCTTCATAGATGCCGCGGCCGTGGGAAGCCTTGCCGATCGAGTGGATCGCCTGCTCGTAGGAGGCGAGGTACTTCTGCGCGTCATGTTCGGTCAGTGCGGCTTCGCCGAGCATGTCGTAGGAATAACGGAAGCCTTTGGCTTCGAAGCGGCTGGCGTTGGCCAGTGCTTCGGCGATGGTTTCGCCGGTGACGAACTGCTCGCCCATCAGGCGCATGGCCATGTCGACGCCCTTGCGGATCATCGGCTCGCCACTCTTGCCGATGATGCGGGTGAGCGAGGAGGTGAGGCCGGCTTCGTTATGGGTGGAGACCAGCTTGCCGGTCAGCAGCAGGCCCCAGGTGGCGGCGTTGACGAACAGCGACGGGCTGTTGCCCAGGTGTGGCTGCCAATTGCCGTTGCTGATCTTGTCGCGGATCAGGGCGTCGCGGGTACCTTTGTCGGGGATGCGCAGCAGGGCTTCGGCCAGGCACATCAGTGCCACGCCTTCCTGGGACGACAGGGAAAACTCCTGCAGCAGGCCCTGGACGATGCCGGCACGGCCGCCAGCACTCTTCTGATTACGCAGTTTTTCGGCGATGCCAGCAGCCAGCTTGTTGGTGGCTTCGGCCAGTGGAGCGCTCAGGCGTGCCTGCTCCAGCAGCATCGGTACGACTTCCTGCTCGGGGCGGCGGTAGGCGGCGGTGATCGCCGAACGCAGTACCGACTGCGGCAGGATGCTCTCGGCAAATTCGAGGAAGCACTGGTGGGCGTGGTCTGGCTGGACTTCGCCAGCGTCGTCGGCCAGGTTGTTGGCGTGACCGTTGAGTTCGGTCAGGGTGGCGCCACCCTCGAGCTTCTCCAGGTAATTGAAGATCGCTTGCTTGATCAACCAGTGCGGCGTGCGGTCGATGGACTGCGCAGCTGCCTTGAGTCGCTCACGGGTCGGGTCGTCAAGTTTGACCCCAAGGGTGGTCGTCGCCAATTTCTTATCCTCATTATTGCCACGGTTGTGGCTTAAGCTGGCGCCAAGATTAGCTGTAGGTGATTTCGGGTGCAACCAGGTGCAACCCTAAATTTATGAAGAAAAGGTGCAACTCGTCTGGTGGCATTTCCTATAGCTCGAAAAGGAACTTTTACAGCGCGGTTTCTTATTAGAAACGAGGTTTTTGCTCCGAAATGAAGCAAAAAACAGGGTTTTTCTGAAAATGCACGTCTGGGTGCAACTGGCAAATGAAAAGTGGTTGCACCGACTTTGCGTTGTTGCATAGCATTCGCCGCCTGGGTGCAACCGTCGTGAAGAGGGTTGTGCATGAGATAAAAACAAACGCCAGGGCACACGCATGGGCAATCCACTAACGATCACCTTCGTGATCTACATCGCGGCAATGGTGCTGATCGGTTTCGCAGCCTATCGCTCCACCAAGAACCTTTCCGACTACATCCTCGGCGGTCGCAGCCTGGGTAGCGTGGTCACCGCACTCTCCGCCGGTGCTTCCGACATGAGCGGCTGGCTGCTGATGGGCCTGCCGGGTGCCATCTACTTCTCCGGCCTTTCCGAAGCCTGGATCGCCATCGGCCTGACCGTAGGCGCTTACCTGAACTGGCTGTTCGTCGCTGGCCGTCTGCGCGTGCAGACCGAGCACAACGGCGATGCGCTGACCCTGCCGGACTACTTCTCGAGCCGCTTCGAAGACCACAGCGGTTTGCTGCGGATCATCTCGGCGATCGTCATCCTGGTGTTCTTCACCATCTATTGCGCCTCTGGCATCGTCGCAGGTGCGCGCCTGTTCGAGAGCACCTTCGGCATGTCGTATGAAACCGCCCTGTGGGCCGGTGCTGCGGCAACCATCGCCTACACCTTCATCGGTGGTTTCCTGGCGGTCAGCTGGACTGACACCGTGCAGGCCTCGCTGATGATCTTCGCCCTGATCCTCACGCCGATCATCGTGCTGATCTCGACGGGTGGCTTCGACACCACCTTCCTGGCCATCGAGGCGCAGAACCCTGCGCACTTTGACATGTTCAAGGGTGCAACCTTCATCGGCATCATTTCGCTGATGGGCTGGGGGCTGGGATACTTCGGCCAGCCGCACATCCTGGCGCGCTTCATGGCCGCCGACTCGGTCAAGTCGATCGCCAAGGCGCGTCGCATCTCCATGACCTGGATGATCCTGTGCCTGGCCGGTACCTGCGCCGTGGGCTTCTTCGGTATCGCCTACTTCTCGGCGCACCCTGACCTGGCCGGCCCGGTCACCGAGAACCATGAGCGCGTGTTTATCGAACTGGCCAAGATCCTGTTCAACCCGTGGATCGCCGGTGTACTGCTGTCGGCCATCCTGGCGGCGGTGATGAGTACCCTGAGCTGCCAGCTGCTGGTCTGCTCCAGCGCTTTGACCGAAGACTTCTACAAGGCCTTCCTGCGCAAGAACGCTTCGCAGGGCGAGCTGGTGTGGGTCGGCCGCCTGATGGTGCTGGCCGTGGCCCTGATCGCCATTGCCATGGCGGCCAACCCGGAAAACCGTGTGCTGGGCCTGGTGGCCTACGCCTGGGCCGGTTTCGGTGCTGCGTTCGGCCCGGTGGTGCTGATTTCGGTGCTGTGGAAAGGCATGACCCGTAACGGCGCGCTGGCCGGTATCGTGGTGGGTGCGCTGACCGTGATCCTGTGGAAGAACTTCGACACCCTCGGCCTGTACGAAATCATCCCTGGCTTCCTGTTCGCCAGCATCGCCATCATTCTGGTGAGCAAGCTGGGCAGCCCGTCGCAGGTGATGGTGCAGCGTTTCGAGACTGCAGATGCGGCGTATCACGCTGACAAGTAACGCTTATGCCAGCAGCCGTGGTTGGCGCTGACATTGGCCCGTTAAACGCGAGCGGCCCGAACAATCTGATTGTTCGGGCCGCTTGCGTTTTTAGTGACGGCTGCTTACAGCGAGAACTTCAATCGGGTTGCTTCGAATGCGTTGGCTTCCCTTGGGCGGATCAGCGCCTCGTAAGCTCCGGGGGCATATTCGCCCAGCGTCATCGACCAGGTTGTGCCAGCCGAGCTTGGCACTGCCAGGTTGTCAACGCTGCCGTCGGGCTTCTTGATTTCAAGTATGGCGGTGTAGGGCGCATTGGCGATGCCGAGGTCGCCGTGCAGCAGGGGTGCCATGGTGTTGTCAAACTGGATGGAAGCTTTCATGTGAAGTGCTCCTTGGTGAGTGGAGGCACCATTGTTGGTTGTCGACCTGCGTGGAAGAACAAGGAATGGCTGCCTGTGAAGATGGCGGCTGCAATGGTTGGCTAGCCTTGAAAGTGACCGACATACCTGACTGCACCCGTCTTACGAGGTAAACTTGCCACCCCCGCAGGAGTTGCCATGAACTATCGTCACGCCTTCCATGCCGGCAACCACGCCGACGTCCTCAAACATATCGTGCTGACCCGCCTCATCGCCCTGATGTCGCGCAAGGAGCAGCCGTTCGCCTACATCGACACCCATGCCGGCCTCGGTCTGTACGACTTGCAAGGCGATCAGGCGACCCGCACCGGCGAGTACCTGGAAGGCGTCGCCCGCCTGTGGAACCGCGATGACCTGCCGGCGATGGCTGCGGACTACCTGCGCATCATCAAGCGCCTGAATGCCGATGGTGAGCTGCGCTACTACCCGGGTTCGCCCGAGCTGGCGCGTCGCCTGATGCGCCAGCAGGACCGTGCGCTGCTCAATGAGAAGCACCCGGAAGACGGTCCGCTGCTCAAAGAGAACATGAAGAAGGACCCGCGTGTGGTCGTGCACCTGGGCGAAGGCTGGCATGTGCCACGTGCCTTGCTGCCCGTGCAGGAAAAGCGCGCGATCATGCTGATCGACCCGCCGTTCGAGCAGGCTGACGAGCTCAAGCGCTGCACCAATTCGATGAAAGAGGCGATCGGCCGCATGCGCCAGACCGTCGCGGCCATCTGGTACCCGATCAAGGACCAGCGCTCGCTGACCCGCTTCTACCAGGACCTGACCAGCACCGGCGCGCCGAAACTGCTGCGGGTCGAGCTGTATGTGCATCATCAGGACAGCCCGCAGGGCCTCAATGGTTCGGGTTTGGCCATTGCCAACCCGCCGTGGGGGCTGGAAGAGGAGCTGCGCGAGCTGCTGCCGTGGCTGGCCAAGGAGCTGGCACAGACGGCTGGCAGCTTCCGCATGGACTGGCTGATCGCCGAGTAACCAGGCGCTACAAGTCCCTTGTGGGAGCGGGCTCGCCCGCGAACACCGGCAAAGCCGGTGCCATGTGCCGCGGCGCCTGCTTCGCGGGGTAGCCCGTTCCCACAGGTTAATGCAGTGTCTCCCTCATTGTTTGCGTTATAATCTCGCCCTTTAGCCGCCACCCGCCCATGAGGCCGCTGGCGCATCTCTACCGAATGAAGAGGCTAATCCCTTGGCATTGACGATTCTTGGCCTGTCCGGCGCCCTTAGCCATGACCCTTCCGCGGCCCTGTACATCGACGGCAAACTGATTGCCGCCGCCGAAGAAGAGCGCTTCGTGCGTGACAAGCATGCGAAGAACCGCATGCCCTACGAGTCGGCGAAATTCTGCCTGGAGCAAGCCGGCATCAAGCCGTCCGACGTTGACGTGGTGGCCATTCCGTTCGCCCCGATCAGCCTGTTCGGCAAGGCCCGCTGGCACTACGCCAAGCGTTACTGGTACGCCCCGGACCGCGCCCTCGACGCGATCCTGATGGGTAACCGTCGCTACAAGCGCTACCGCAAGAAGATCGTCTGGTGCCTGGAGCAGCTGGGCTTCGACCCGAAGAAGATCAAGATCGAACCGGTCGAGCATCACCTGGCCCACGCTTCCAGCGCCTACCACTGCTCGGGCTTCAAGGAAAAGACCGCGATCCTCGGCATCGACGGCAAGGGTGAGTACGCCACCACCTTCTTCGGTTATGGCGAAAACGGCAAGATCCACAAGATCAAGGAATTCTTCGATCCGGACTCGCTGGGTGGCCTGTACGGCGCGATCACCGAATTCCTCGGTTTCGAGATGCTCGACGGCGAGTTCAAGGTCATGGGCATGGCGCCGTACGGCGACGCCAGCAAATACGACTTCTCCCGCCTGGCCAGCTTCGAGAACGGCGAACTGGTGATCAACACCGAGTACGCCAACGTCATCGGCCTGCGTCGCCATAAAGAGAAGGGCAAGGGCTTCTACTTCTCACCGAAGCTGATCGAATGGCTGGGCCCCAAGCGCGAAGGCGACATCGCCGACGAGCCGTACATTCACTATGCGGCCAGCATGCAGGCGTTGTTCGAGAAGATCGCCCTGCAGATGATCGACCACTACCTGGGCGACACCCTGCGTGAAACCGGCAAGCTGGCCTTCGCTGGCGGCTGCGCGCTGAACGTCAAGCTCAACCAGAAGATCATCGCCCGTTCCGACGTCAAGGAACTGTTCGTCCAGCCGGCCTCCGGCGACGCCGGAACCGCTGTCGGTGCTGCGGCCTACGTTTCCCACGCCCGTGGCGTGCCGGTCGAGAAGATGGAACACGTCTACCTCGGCCCGTCGTACTCCAACGAAGACGTGATCGCCGCCTGCGCCCGTCACCCGAACGCGCCGAAGTGGCGCAAGCTCGACGACATGCCGCAGCGCATCGCCAAGATCATGGTCGAGGGCAACCCGGTGGCCTGGTTCCAGGGCCGCATGGAGTTTGGCCCGCGTGCCCTGGGTGGTCGTTCGATCATCGGCTGCCCGAGCGTGCCGGGCGTGGCCAACCGCATCAACGAGCAGATCAAGTTCCGCGAACGCTGGAGACCTTTCTGCCCGTCGATGCTCGACACGGTTGCTCCGCAGATGATCAAGGTCGACCACCCGGCACCGTTCATGACCTTCACCTTCGAAGTGGCTGAAGAGTGGAAGACCCGGGTGCCGGAAGTGGTCCACGAGGACGGTACCTCGCGTGCCCAGGTGCTCAAGCGCGAATACAACCCGCGCTACTACGACATGATGAAGGCGCTGGAAGACCTGACCGGCAACGGCGTGTCGCTGAACACCTCGCTGAACCGCCGTGGCGAGCCGATGATCTGCTCGCCGACCGATGCGCTGAACATGTTCTTCGGTTCGGACCTGCAGTACCTGATCATGGAAGACATCCTGGTCGTGAAGGACGGCGCAGCCGCCTATGACCAGCCGCTCTGAAACGCGGATCCTGCAGTTCTGCCATGGCTATGACGGGCCGTTCCTCGATTGTGCCCGTCAGTACGCCAGCCTGTTCCAGGGCAGCGGCTACAAGGTCACCACCGTGTTCCTCACCGGCGCCGCCGACCCGCAGGTTGCGGCAGGTTGCGCGTCGGACGAGGTGCTGTTTCTCGAATTCAGCTCCAAGGCCGTGCGTGGCCTGAAGCTCGGCGCAATTCGTGCCCTGCGGCGCATCGCGGCCGAACGCAATTTCAGCTTCTGCATCGCTCACCGTTTCAAGCCGATCTATGTCGCGCTGCTGGGTACCGGCTTGCCGGTGATCGGCGTGCACCATGCATTCGGCGACTATGAGCGCAAGGGCCGGCGTCTGTTCGCCAACCTGTTCAGCAAGCGCCTGAGCCTGCTGGGCGTGTCGGATGCGGTGCGTGACGACATGCGCCGCTGCCTGCCGCAGTGGCCGGCCGAGCGTATCCAGACGCTGTACAACCGTATCGATATCGACGCCCTGCAAGCTGCCCTGGTGCCCCGTGCCGAGGCCCGTGCGGCGTTGGGCCTGGATGCCCAGGCATGGCTGGTCGGCAATGTCGGTCGCCTGCACCCTGACAAGGATCAGGCAACCTTGCTGCGTGGCTTTGCCGAAGCGTTGCCCGGCCTGCCAGCCGGCGCACGCCTGGCAATCCTGGGCAAGGGCCGCCTGGAGGCGAAGCTCAAGGCTCAGGCTGCCGAGTTGGGCATTGCCGCGCAGGTGGACTTCCTTGGCCAGGTGCCGGATGCCCGTCGCTATTTTCAGGCCTTCGATGTGTTTGCCTTGAGCTCCGACCATGAGCCGTTCGGCATGGTCCTGCTCGAGGCCATGGTCGCCGGCGTGCCCGTGCTGGCCACGGCCTGCGGCGGTGCGCGTGAGGTGGTGGAGGGGGTTGGCGTGCTGTTCCCGCTGGCCGATGCCGGGCAACTGGCGCAAGGCCTCAAGCACATGGCCGCGCTGGATGAGCAGCAGCTTGAAGCCTGCGCCGCGCACATGCTGCGGCGGCTGCACGAGCGTTTCTCCGACCAGGCCGTGCGCGAGGCGTTCTGGCAGTTGCCACAGGTTCGTGCGCTGGTGGGGAAGGCTTGATGCTCAATCATATCCAGGCCTTCCGCGAGCGCGGTTGGCAGGCCATCGATGCGCCGACCTACGCGCAGGCGTGGGCACGTTTTGGCGGCAGCGTCGCGACGCACCCGTTGGTGGTCGAGCAACTGGCCGATCTGGCGCAGATTCCGGTGCGCTACCTGGGCTGGTACCAGGCGGGCGAACTCAAAGCCGCCATCCCGACCTGGGGGCGTCACCTGGCGTTGTCCAAGGACGTGCTCAAGCGTGCTGGCAAGAAGGCCCTGTTCGACCTTGGCAATGCCGAGCTCATCCTGCCGGCGGCGGCTGACGCCGGCGCACCATTGCGCCACGCCGCACGCTACCTGTCCGAGCTGAACCAGGGCCGTTTCAGCGGCCTCAAGGTACAGAAGGAGCAGCTGGCCATGGCCCGCACCCCCGAAGACCTGTCGAAGAAATTCCGCTACAACCAGCGCCGCGAATTGCGCCTGCTGGAAGAGGCGGGCGGGGTGGTGCGCCCGATCGGCGACTTCAGCGCGCAGCAGATTGCAGTCATGTACTGCGACCTGTTCCAGCGCCGCTGGGGCTTCCCGGCCACCGGTGCCGAGCGCATGGCCGATGTGCTGGAGCGCCTGCGCGAGCTGCTGATCGGCTCGGTGCTGATGCTCGACGACAAGCCCATCGCCATCCAGCTGGTGTATCGCGTCGAAGCGCCCGAGTGGATCAGCGTCGAATACATCAACGGCGGTGTCGACCCGGAAACCAAGGCCTTCAGCCCGGGTAGCGTGCTGAGCTTCCTCAATACCCAGGCGGCCTGGGAAGATGCCCGTGGCCGCAACAAGCCTCTGCGTTTCTCGTTCGGCCGTGCCGACCGTGAATACAAGGACCGCTGGTGCAACCCTGTGCCGGTGTTCCAGGCGTGAGTCGCAAGCAGCAGTTGCTCAAGCGCCATCGGCGCAACAAGCGCCTGGGCTTGCTCGCCAGCCTGGTCGTGCTGGTGGCGCTGGGTATCTTCACCTGGTGGTGGCTGCCGCTGTTGCTGCTGCCGCTGCTCTGGGCGGCTCACGAAGCCTGGTTCGCCGATCACCTGTTCTATGCGCCTGGCGAGGACTACGCCTACCGCTTCGGCGAGCTGAGCCATGAAGCGCCAGTTGTGCTGCGCGATGGGCTGCTCAAGGTGAACGCAGCATTGCAGGGTGATGAAACCCTGGTACTTGAAGTGCGGGTCAAAAGTGGTTGGCTGGGGCGCTTCTTCGATCCGCGGGTCGAGTTGCACGGTACCGAATGCACTGATCGGCAAACCTTCGAGCGCGGTGTTGATGGACTGCGTTTCCTCAACCTCACCGGGCTGGCTGAAGCTCTGCAGGCCGGCACGCTGCGCTTGCGGGGCAGGTATTGCCGATTGCTGGGTGAACCACGCCTGTGGATAACCCCTGGTGTCGAGCTTCAGCGCCGCCGCGTAATGGTTATCGCACCGCATGCCGATGATGCCGAGCTGGCGGCTTATGGCTTGTACAGCCAGGCCGACGAGACGTGGGTGGTGACCCTGACTGCAGGCGAGATCGAGGCCGAGCACTATCAGCAGATGGGCCTGGGCAAGTCGGAGGCCGCCCGCTTGAAGGGCCGCCTGCGCGCCTGGGACAGCATCGCCGTGCCACGTTGGGCTGGCGTACCTGAGTCGCGCTGCGTGCAGTTGGGGTATTTCTGCCTGCAACTGCCTGCCATGCAGGCCGCCCCTGATCAGCCTGCTGCGTCCCGCGAAGCGGACATGGCCGATATCCGCCCGTTCAGGCAGTTCAACCCGTTCCCGCTGCCGGCCGACCGCGATGGTGCACCAACCTGGCACAACCTGCTGGCCGACCTGCAGGCACTGCTGGAAATGGCCAGGCCTGAAGTGCTGGTCATGCCGCATCCGCAACTTGACCCGCACCCCGACCATGTCTGCGCCCAGGCGGCTGTCATGGAGGCCCTGCAGGGCTTGGCCTGGCAGCCGCAGACGCTGCTGTGCTACGCCAACCATCTGCATGACAACGACCGCTGGCCAATGGGCGACAGCGGCGATGGTGTGGCCTTGCCGCCGCAGCTGAGCGCCGACCAGGCCTGGGCGCCGTGCACGTTGCTGCTGGATGTTGCAACCCAGCGTGACAAGGCCATGGCCTTGGGCATGATGCACGACCTGCAGCCGGCGGCACCGTTCAAGCGCCGCCTGCGTCGCTGGCTGCAGCGCTGGCTGGCGGGGCGCCGCCCGTCGCCTTACGGGGAGAACGAGTTCTTCCGCAAGGCCGTGCGCCGGCATGAGTTGTTCTGGCGGCGTGAGCTGTAAACCCGACCGCGATGGCGCAGAGCGCCCAAGGAAAGCAATGAAAGTCCTATTTCTGGTACAGAAGGAACAGCGCGCGATCCTCGATCGCCTGTACGACGGCGTCGCGGCCAATTGCGAATGCGACCTGCGCTGGCTGACCAGCGAAGACCAGCGCAACCTGCGCCGTTACTTCAAGCGTGAAGTGCAGGTCGAGCGCTATGACCGCATCGTCTTCTTCCTGCGCTTCAAGCAAGAGATCCGCCAGGCGGCCTTCATCCGCACGGTGCCGAACCTGGTCATTCTCGAGCACGACGCCTACCAGAACTACATCCCTTGCAAGTACACCGGCAAGTTCAGCGCGCATTACCGCAAGCTGCCGTGGGCGCGCGTGATCAGCTCGGGCTACATGGTCAGCGAACGCCTGCGCCAGGAGGGCTTCGACGCGGTCTTCGTGCCCAAAGGCTACGATGAACAACTGCTGGCCGACCAGGGCCGTGAGCGCGATATCGAACTGGCCTTCGTCGGCAGCACCAACAGTGTCGCCTACAGCGGGCGCAAGGCGCTGCTGGACGAACTGGGGCAGGTCGAAAACCTGGTGGTGACCCGCACCAAGTCGGGCGAGGATTACTGCAATACGCTGAACCGTATTCAGTTTTTTGTCAGCGCCGACGTTGGCATGGGCGAGTACATGATCAAGAACTTCGAAGCCATGGCCTGTGGCTGTGTGCTGCTGGCTTACGATCAGGGCGAAGCCGAGAATCGCGCGCTGGGGCTGCAGGACATGGTCAACGTCGTGTTCTATGACAACATTCCGACGCTGCAGGCGAAGTTGCGCACCTTGCGCGAAAACCCTGCGCTGGCGCAGCAGATTGCTGAAAATGGTCGCGAACTGGCAGTGTCGCGTTTCAGTTTCGCTGCAGTGGGACGGAGCATCGTCGAGCATATGCGCCCGGCTCTCAGGCCTCAGCCGCCGCTGTCTGCATGGCAGCGCCTGCGCCTGAAGCTCGGCTTCTGATCATCATCTCCGATGACCGCGTTCGCTGAGGGTTTCATGGTGACTCCAGGCACTCACCCGTCTTGCCAGGGGCGTCCAAGGGGCAGCGGTACTGCCCAGCATTTCCAGCCTATGCTGGAGAGAGGGCGCCTTCCCGACGCCATGTCGGGTGAGGCTGGCAATGAGGCTGGTTATGGGCGCCCTTACCTGCATGGGAAATCCGACTCTTGTTAATTGAAGCTGCAGTCCCACCTGGCTTGCGCGGGAGAGGGGCGCTATCCCCATGAATATTGTCAACATGATGTGGGCAGGCGGTTCGCCGTACATGTCCATCCACAAGGTCCACCAACAGGTGCTGGCGCAGGCGGGGGCCGATGCCTCTATTAGTAACTGGTTGTTGCTAGGCGGTGAGTTGTGTCATGGCCGGGGTCCTACCCGCGTATGGCACATGTCGCCGCGTGTGTTGAAGGGCAGAAGCCTCTGGCGTCTATTGCTGCCCTGGCAGCGCCTGCGTCTGCGAAAAGCGCTGCAACAAGCCCGGGCTGATGTAATCCTGCTTGACGGCATCGGGGTTGCACGTCTGGTATTGCCGGTGTTGCAGCTAATCCCGGGAGTGCGGGTAAAAGTGCTGTTCCATGGCAGTACCCGGCTGAATGCCAGGGATGTGCATTTGTTGAGCCGGTTGCCTCCCGAGCGACTGAGCATCGCCGCAGTCTCGCAGACCTTGGCACGCTCGCTTGAGCAGGATATTGGCCGTCCTGTGCAGGCGCTGCGCATGGCATTCGACCCGCAGGCTTTCGCCAGGCCGCTGCTCATTCGTGAGCAGGCTCGCCAGGCGCTGGCATTGCCCCAAGCCTCTGGTCAGGTGCTTGGAGCAGTAGGGCGGCTGGTAGAAAGCAAAGGTTTCGAGATGCTCATCGAGGCATTCGCCAAGGGGGCAGTCAGCCGGCCGGACATGCGCCTGGCGATTGTCGGTGAAGGCCCTCTGCGCGCCAACTTGCAGGCGCGAATTGATGCCCTGGGGTTGGCTGGACGAGTGATGTTGTGCGGCCACCACGATGACTTGCAGGAACTCTACCGGGCGTTTGACTGGCTGCTGGTGCCGTCGCGGGCCGAGGGCCTGGGCCTTGTGGTGCAGGAAGCCGTGATGGCGGATCTGCCGGTGATCTGCAGCGACCTGCCCGTGTTTCATGAGCAGTTGCGAGAGGCGGGTTGCTACCTGCCGGTTGGCGACGTCGAAGCCTGGGCCCAGGCAATCGAACGCTGCGATGCCCCCGGCGCTCAGGCCATGGCCGCCCGTCAGCGCCAGGCGCTGGCACCCGAGGCGGCATGGCAGGCGTTCTGCGATGGGTCGCAGAAACTGCTGCGTGGCTGACGTCAGCGCGCCAGCAGAGCGGCCTCGAAGTCGGCGAGCGGGAATTGGTCACCCAGGTTTTCCCGCTCGATGTAACGCACCATGTGCTGAACATTGCGCCTGATCATCCGTGCAGACAGTGGCGGGCGCAGGAAGCGCATGTCTGCCACATCGATCAGTCCAAGGTGTCGATCAGGTGTTTCGACTACATTTCCCAGGTGCAGTGAGCGGAAGTACACGCCATTGCGATGCAGTCGGCGGATCAGTTCGATCAGCCGTGGCAGGTAGGTGGTCCAACTGAACCCGTCGTCGCGTGATAACTGCAGCAGTGTACGCCCTGGCAGCGGGCGGTATAGCACTGCTGTTCTGCCTGGCACATCCAGTTTGTGCTGGCTGATCACTTCGAGCGTGGGAATCCCGAGTTGCTGCAAGCGCGCGGCGTTGTCGACGAAGCGTTGCGAGTACGGTCGAAGCAACGCAGATGAAATTAGACGCTTCCTACGAAATACCTTGAGGAAATTTCCATCCCCAAGCAGGTAAACTTTGGCGCCATGGCTATCTGCCTCTAGCACCTGGGCTCCAAGTGTCAGCTGATCGAAGTCGACCTGGGAGAGGCGGGAGCACTGCATGTATAGGGCCTTGTCGTCTGGCAAGCAAAATGACTGGCAATAATGCCGAAAATAAAGCTGTTGCACCATGTCTGGTGTCATTTCGCGTTACCGGGGAGAATGGATGTTGTATCAGAAGAACTGGGCCAAGGCCTGGTTGGCCTTTGGATTGATCTGGTTCCTGGCGGCCATTGCCTTGGCTCCAAGCAACAAGCTGTATCAGCAAGGCATGATCTTGTTCATGTGGCTGCCTACTTTGGCAATGGCATGGTCGGCGAGACGAATTCTGCTTGATGCCTGGCGGCGTCAGCCCGCGCTTTGGGGGGCGTTGGCGTTGTTTTTGGCCTGGAGTGCGCTGAGTATGGCCTGGTCAAACAACGAAGAATATGCGCGTGAAGGCAAGCGGCTGCTTTACATTCTGGTGTTCTTGCTGGCGTTCCCAATTTTAGGGCAATTGGGGACGGCCCGTATTCGCCAGTTGTTACGGATAGGGTCTGCATTGCTGGCGGTTGCCGCACTGATCTCGATTGTCAGGTTCTATGGCCTCCAGGCCATACCGCTGGTTGCACGTCTGGAAGGTATCGGCGAGATCTCGCACCCGATTCTTGGCGCCTATGTGGTCGGCATAGCGGCTTTGCTGCTGCTGTACGATCTGCCGCGACAGCATGTCTTGCGCCTGGGGTGGTTGTTGGCACTGGCCTGCCTGGCCGCTTTTGTTGCCTTGAGCCAGAGCCGTGGCGCGGCGCTGGCACTGGTCATCCCCGTGATACTGGCACCCCTGTGGTTCCGTAACCGGCACAGCCAGCTCTTCGCGCTCCTCGCAATGGTGAGCACAGGGCTGGCCCTTTACGCCGTGTATGATCTGATCGCCGAACGCGGCTCGTCCTTCCGTCCTGAAATTTTCCGCTCGACGTTGCATATGATCAGTGAGCACCCATGGGGCGGGCTGGGGCTGGGCGCCTACTACAAGGTAGAGGCCGCCGGCCAGCTGTTTGATCACACCCACAACATGTTCACGCATGTTGCGGTAGAGCTCGGGTTGCCCGGGATGCTGCTGTGGATTGCCGTGTGGCTGTTCACCCTGGGGGAGATCGTTCGTGCCCGTCACACTGTCTTTGGCAAGATTCTGCTCTGCCTCTGGATCTACTCGACCCTGGCCATGCAGTTCGATGCTGCCAGTCTCACGGCGACGCCGCGGGCGGAATGGTTCGTCAGCTGGCTGCCAGTAGGCCTGGTCATGTTGTTGCCATGGATGCGTGCCGAAAATGATGCCTGTGGTAAAATTTCCGGTTCAACCTGAACAGCGAGCTCGATGATGGCCGAAACACCGCTACCGGCGGAGCACACCTCCAGCCTGAAGATCTACTTCCGGTTGCTGAGCTATGTGAAACCCTATGTCGGCATTTTCCTGCTGAGTATTGTCGGTTTCGTGATCTTTGCTTCGACCCAGCCCATGCTGGCCGGGATACTCAAGTATTTCGTCGATGGGCTGAGCAACCCGGAAGCGGTGTTGTTCCCCAATGTCCCCTACCTGCGCGACCTGCAGTTGCTGCAGGCGGTGCCGCTGC
The DNA here is from genome assembly GCF_017744435.1 of Pseudomonas sp. Lineage (GTDB taxonomy): Bacteria > Pseudomonadota > Gammaproteobacteria > Pseudomonadales > Pseudomonadaceae > Aquipseudomonas. Next base: position 97,843 of record NZ_JAGIBG010000009.1, on the reverse strand, counting down.
TGATCATCCTGATCGCGGCGTGGCAAGGCCTGGGTTCGTTCCTGGGCAACTACTTCCTGGCCAAGGTTTCCCTGTGCCTGGTGCATGACCTGCGCGTGGAGCTGTTCAACAAGCTGCTGGTGCTGCCCAATCGCTACTTCGACAACCACAACTCGGGCCACCTGATTTCGCGGATCACCTTCAACGTGACCATGGTCACCGGTGCCGCCACCGATGCGATCAAGGTCGTCATCCGTGAAGGCCTGACGGTGGTATTCCTGTTCGGCTACCTGCTGTGGATGAACTGGCACCTGACCCTGGTGATGGTCGCCATCCTGCCGGTGATCGCGGTGATGGTCAGCATTGCCAGCAAGAAATTCCGCAAGCAGAGCAAGAAAATCCAGTCCGCCATGGGCGACGTGACGCATGTCGCGTCCGAGACCATCCAGGGTTACCGGGTGGTCCGCAGCTTCGGCGGTGAAGCCTACGAGCAGCAGCGCTTCGGCAATGCCAGCCAGAGCAACACCGACAAGCAGCTGCACATGACCAAGACCGGTTCGCTGTACACGCCGCTGCTGCAGTTGGTGATCTACACCGCCATGGCGGCGTTGATGTTCCTGGTACTGTTCCTGCGCGGTGAGTCCACCGCCGGTGACCTGGTGGCCTACATCACGGCGGCGGGCCTGTTGCCCAAGCCGATCCGCCAGCTGTCGGAAGTCAGCTCGACCATCCAGAAGGGCCTGGCCGGTGCCGAGAGCATCTTCGAACAGTTGGACGAAGAGCCTGAGATCGATACCGGCACCGTCGAGAAGGACCGTGTTCAAGGCCGCCTCGAAGTGCGTAACCTGAGCTTCACCTACCCCGGTACCGAGCGCGAAGTGCTGAGCGATATCAGCTTCGTCGCCGAGCCTGGGCAGATGATTGCACTGGTCGGGCGCTCAGGCAGCGGCAAGTCGACCTTGGCGGCCCTGATCCCGCGCTTCTACCACCACGACCAGGGAGAGATCCTGCTCGATGGTGTGGAGATCGAGAACTATCGACTGCGCAACCTGCGCCGCCATGTTTCCCAGGTGACCCAGCATGTCACCCTGTTCAACGACACCGTCGCCAACAACATCGCCTATGGCGACCTGGCAGGCGCCCCGCGTGCCGATATCGAAGCGGCAGCCGCAGATGCCTATGCCAAGGAATTTGTCGACCGCCTGCCAAAAGGCTTCGATACCGAAGTCGGCGAGAACGGCGTGCTGCTCTCCGGTGGCCAGCGCCAGCGACTGGCGATTGCCCGGGCATTGCTGAAGAATGCGCCGCTGCTGATCCTCGACGAAGCCACTTCGGCGCTGGATACCGAGTCCGAGCGGCACATCCAGGCGGCACTGGATCACGTCATGCAAGGCCGCACCACGCTGGTGATCGCCCACCGCCTGTCGACCATCGAGAAGGCCGACCTGATTCTGGTGATGGATCAGGGCCGCCTGGTTGAGCGCGGTACGCATGCCGAACTGCTCGCGGCTAATGGCCATTATGCCCGCCTGCATGCCATGGGCCTGGATGAGCCGGCCAAGGCCGATATCACCTGACCCGCCTTGATCGGGGCCTTATCGGCCCCGATTGTCACGGGAATTTTCCAGGGTGTATCTGGCCGTAAAGCCATCGCCTACCCTGTGCTAATATCCTGCCCCTGTTCATTATTTCCATATGGGTTGCCCATGAAGTTGTCCATGCCGCGTTTCGATCAAGCCCCGGTACTGGTGGTCGGCGATGTCATGCTCGACCGCTACTGGCATGGCGGTACTTCGCGTATTTCGCCTGAAGCGCCAGTGCCGGTGGTCAAGGTCGATCAGATCGAGGATCGCCCCGGCGGCGCGGCCAACGTTGCCTTGAACATCGCCGCCCTTGGCGCGCCAGCCTCGCTGATCGGTGTCACCGGCCAGGACGAGGCCGCCGACAGCCTGGCCAACAGCCTGCAGGCCGCTGGTGTGCGTTCGGTGTTCCAGCGCATCGCGCACCAGCCGACCATCGTCAAGCTGCGGGTCATGAGCCGTCACCAGCAACTGCTGCGCATCGATTTCGAAGAGCCGTTCGCCACCGACCCGCTGTCACTGGGGGCGGAAGTCGACACATTGCTCGAAGGCGTCAAGGTCCTGGTCCTGTCCGACTACGGCAAGGGCGCGTTGAAGAACCACCAGAGCCTGATCCAGGCCGCTCGTGCCAAGGGCATCCCAGTGCTGGCCGATCCCAAGGGCAAGGATTTCTCCATCTACCGTGGCGCCAGCCTGATCACCCCGAACCTCAGCGAGTTCGAGACCATCGTCGGCCGCTGCGCCGATGAGGCCGAGCTGGTCGCCAAAGGTCTGCAATTGCTGCAGGACCTGGACCTTGGCGCACTGCTGGTGACCCGTGGCGAGCACGGCATGACCCTGCTGCGCATCGGCCAGCCGGCGCTGCACCTGCCAGCCCGGGCGCGCGAAGTGTTCGATGTGACCGGTGCCGGCGATACCGTGATCTCGACCCTGGCGGCTGCCATCGCCGCAGGCGAAGACCTGCCGCACGCCGTGGCCCTGGCCAACCTGGCTGCGGGCATCGTGGTCGGCAAGTTGGGTACCGCGGCCATCAGTGCCCCGGAACTGCGCCGGGCGATCCAGCGTGAGGAAGGCTCCGAGCGTGGCGTGCTGGGCCTGGAGCAACTGCTGCTGGCCATCGACGATGCGCGGGCGCACAAAGAAAAGATCGTCTTCACCAACGGCTGCTTCGATATCCTGCATGCCGGGCATGTCACCTACCTGGAGCAGGCGCGGGCACAGGGTGATCGCCTGATCGTCGCAGTCAACGATGACGCGTCGGTCAGCCGCCTGAAGGGGCCGGGCCGTCCGATCAACAGCGTTGACCGGCGCATGGCCGTGCTGGCCGGCCTGGGCGCGGTGGACTGGGTGATCAGCTTCCCTGAAGGCACCCCGGAAAACCTGCTGAGCCAGGTCAAGCCGGACGTGCTGGTGAAGGGCGGGGACTATGGTATCGACCAGGTCGTAGGTGCCGATATCGTCAAAGGCTATGGCGGCACCGTGAAGGTGCTGGGGCTGGTCGAAAACAGCTCGACCACAGCCATCGTCGAGAAGATCCGCAAGAACTGATCGATTGCTGGGGCTGCTTTGCAGCCCTTTCGCGACACAAGGCCGCTCCTACAGAGGTACGCGATTCCCTGTAGGAGCGGCCTTGTGTCGCGAAAGGGCCGCAACGCGGCCCCAAATGCTACTTATGAAGTGAAGTCCGGGCCCGTTCCAGCAGCGCTCGTGCCTTGTCGCCAAAGCGCTGCAGATGCGAGGCTGGCGCCACCTTACGCTCCACCAGCCCCTGCTGTTTCACCCAGTCCTTCCAGCGAATCCGCTCATCGGCCACTACCCAGCCTTCCTGCCGGGCAAAGCTCTCGGCCAGGTACAGCCCGCGGGTACTCGCCGGCACCAGCTCATCCTTCTTCAGCGTGTACAGCTCGGCCAACGGCTGCCCATCCTGTACCGGCATCAGGTACAGATCCGGTCGCTTGCGGTTGAGCCGCGCCACCAGTTGGTCGCCTTCAAGGCGCTCATCGACATGGAACAGGCTGAGCTTCTTGGCCTCCCTCGGCACCTGCAGGCGCATGTCGTAGATCAGCTGCAGCGAAGCCGTCGGCAAGTGCACATAGGCCCGTGGCCGTTCCAGCAACATCAGGTTGCCGCAGTGCACCGGGCGGGCAGCCCCCGACTCCGGCGTCAGCACGAAAGGCAAGGCTTCGCGGTAATGCAGTGCGGCGGCATAGGGGGCTGGCAGCCAGGTGTCGTTAAAGCGCCCGCTCAGCCAGCCTTCCGGGGTCTCCAGCAGGCATTCTTCAGCCACCTCCTGGACGGCGGTGTGCAGCGGCAGGTTGAGCTCCTGGGCGGGGACATAGCCGGAAATCAGTTTCAGGACCACGTCGCCGCGGTCCTGGCGGCGCTGCCTCACCAGCACCCAGTAGTCACGGTGCTGCCAATGCAAGGTCAGGCGCACGGAAACACCCAGGTTGGCCAGTTCGACCACGAAGCGCTGCTTGTCGGCCAGCTGGATCGCGCGCCGGCGCTGCTGGGTCTGAGCGAAGTTCAGGGGCATGCCGATGCTCTGGTAGACCAGGCCCTCGGCGGTGGCTTCGACATGCAGCGGCAGTGTCTTGAAGTTGCTCGGGTTCTTGCGGATCAGCGTACGCGCCACGAGGCTCCTCCTTGCGTCGGGTCAGTCTCCAGGCCCATCTTGGCTGGGTGACAACTCAATGCTGGCCCAGGATGCGGGCGACGGTGGCCACGTTGTGGGCCAGGTGCAATGGATTGATGGTGCCGACAATAGCACTGCTCACTCCCGGGTGGGCGAACAGCAACTCGAAGCTGGCTTGCACCGGATCGACCCCAGGGGCAAGGCAGATATGCCCGCTGGCCAATGCCTTCTTCACCAGAATGGCCTTGCCGTGTTCGGCAGCGTAGTCCAGCACCGGGCGTTCTGCCTGCTCATTGAGGTTGTAGGTGACCATGGCGCAATCGCCTTGCTCCAACGCTTTCAAGCCACCGGCGACGGTCTTGCCGGAAAGGCCATAGCCGAGAATCTTGCCCTCCTGCTTGAGGGCGGCCAGGGTCTGGTAGACCTCTTCCTGTTCGAGGATTGCCAGGTCATTGCCATCGGAATGCACCAGCACCAGTTCGATGCGGTCAGTTTCCAGGCGGCGCAGGCTGCGCTCCACCGAGCGGCGGGTGTGGGCGGCGCTGAAGTCGAAGCTGGACTGGCCGTCTTCGAATTCCTCACCCACCTTGCTGACAATCACCCATTCATTACGCTGGCCGCGCAGCAGCGGCCCCAGGCGCTCTTCGCTGCGGCCGTAGGCCGGGGCGGTGTCGATCAGGTTGATACCCAGTTCGCGGGCCTGGGTCAGCAGCAGGCGAGCTTCGTCATCGCCGGGGATGGTGAAGCCATTGGGGTATTTGACACCCTGGTCGCGGCCGAGTTTGACCGTGCCCAGGCCCAGCGGCGAGACCTTGAAACCGGTGCTGCCCAGCGGGCGGTGCAAGCCATGCAAGGTGGGCAAGGTCATGGCAGCAGTTGCTCCCAGGCCGGTACACCCAGGGCCGGGCGCGGCAGGCCGGAAAGGTCGGCCTGCGCGGTAGGGCGCACGCCATCGCGGTCGAGGCTGGCCAGTACCCGGTCACTGAAGTCCGGTGCCAGTGCCAGTTTGGTTGGCCAGCCCACCAGCAGGCGCTGCTGTTCGGCGAGGAAGGCGTTGTCGGGGCGGACCAGGCCGGACTGTGCGGGCTCGGCGCGATCGACGCGCAGGGTCGCCCAACGCACCTGGCTTTGATCGACCCATGGCAGCAGGCTGGCGATTTCCTTCTGCGCTGCGGCAATCTGCGCGGCAGGCTCGCGGGCCACGCCGTCGGCTTCGGCAATATCGCCGCCGAGGTACCAGACCCACTGGCCATCGGCCGCCGGGTGGGTGGTGACGGTCACGCGCGGTTTCGGCCCGGCGCCCAGGCAGTGCGCATAAAGCGGCTTGAGGTTTGGCCCTTTGGCCAGGACCATGTGCAACGGGCGGGTCTGCATGGCAGGTTGCTTGAGGCCCAAGGCATGCAGCAGGTCTTCGGTGCCAGCGCCGGCGCTGAGCACGATGCGCTGGGCGCGGATTTCGCGGCCGTCGACGCGCAGGCCGACCAGTTCGTCGCCCTCGCGCAGCGGTTCGATCTGTTCGCCGGCGAGCAGGCTGTCACCGGCCAGTTCGGCCAGGTTGGCCAGCAGGCTGGGTACATCGATCACCAGTTCCGCCAGGCGGTAGACCTTGCCCTTGAAGCCACGGTCTTGCAGGGCCGGTGGCAAGTGCTCGCCCTTTACCTGATCGACCCGGCCACGCACGGCCTTGCTGGCGAAGAAGCTGGTCAGGTTGCCGGCCAGGGTACCTGGTGACCACAGGTAGTGGGCATCGGAAAGCAGGCGGGTGCGGGTCAGGTCCAGTTCGCCGCTGCCATCGATCGCTTCGCGCCAGCGGCGCGGCATGTCGGCGATGGCTTCCGAGGCGCCGGTCAGGGCGCCGTGCAGGGCGTATTTGGTTCCACCATGGATGATGCCCTGGGACTTGATGGTCTGCTCGCCACCGAGGCTGGCGCGCTCCACCAGCACTGTCGAATAGCCCAGGCGACGCAGGCGGGCATTGAGCCAGAGACCTGCGACCCCGGCGCCGACGATCAGTACGTCAGTGGAAATGGCGGTTGGCATGGCGGTACCTCGAAGACTGGGACAGCTGGCAAGTATACAGGCTGCCTCAGTGCCCGGCAGTTTTGGAAAACAGCTGAATCACAACCACGCCACCCACGATCATGGCCATGCCCAGCATCGCCGGTACATCCAGCTTCTGCCCATAGACCACCAGCGCCGCCACGCTGATCAGCACGATGCCAAGGCCCGACCAGATCGCATAGGCGATGCCTACCGGAATGCTGCGCACCACCAGGGTCAGCATCCAGAACGCGATCCCGTAGCCGACCACCATCAGCAGCAACGGCAACGGCGTGCTCAGCCCCTTTACCGCCTTCATGGAGGCAGTGGCGATGACTTCGGCGCAGATGGCGATGGCGAGATAGGTATAGGCATTCATGACGGGATCCTCCGGTAACTGGCTCGGCATTCTAGCGATTGCCTGGATGCGGTAAAGTCATTACCTATCCGAGCTGGAGATAGGTTGATGGCCGAGCAATGGAACCTTGAACAACTGCGTACTTTCCTGCGGGTCGCCGAATTGCGCTCGTTTTCTGCCGTGGCCCGCGAACAGCGCAAGGCACAGTCGGCCATCAGCAATGCCATCGCCCTGCTTGAAACCGACCTCGGTGTCACGCTGTTCGAGCGCAGCAGCGGACGCCAGCCGAAACTGACTGAAAACGGTACGGCGTTGCTCGAAGATGCCCGTGAGCTCTTACGCCAGTGCGAACGCCTGGATGGTCGTGCCCTGGCCTTGATGCGCGGCCAGGAAGCCTTGTTGCGAGTGGCTCAGGACGAGGCGATGCCTTATCAGCCAGTGATCGACAGCCTCGACGAACTGGCTAGCCGTTACCCTTACCTGGAGGTGCAACTGGCCAGTGGCGCCCAGGGGGATGTGGCGCGCAAGCTGGCCGAGCGACGCGCCGACCTGGGCTTGTTCTTCCACCACGAAAGCATCCCGTCATCATTGGAGCGCCGAGCGTTGGGCAGTGTGGAAATGGTGACGGTCTGTGCAGTTGATCATCCGCTTGCACATGAAGGGCGGGTCACTCGCCAGCAGCTGGCCCGCCACCGGCAATTGCTGATCACCCCCCAGCAGAGCGGCTACCCAGGTGGCGAAGCGATCAGTCCGCAGGTCTGGCGTGCCGACAGCTTCTACGCCATGGCCGAACTGCTGATGCGCGGCCTGGGCTGGGCCTGGCTGCCGCGGCATGTGGTGCAATACCCGACCTATCAGGCGCACATGGTCGAGCTCGACAGCGAATGGCGACCGCCCGCGCTGGTGGCCGAACTGGCCTGGCGCCGCGATGAACCGCTGGGCCCGGCTGCGCAATGGCTGGCCGAGCGCTTTGCGGTGCACCTGCGCGCGATCGGGTAAACTCCGCGGCCATGAACAGAACACTCTATACCTTGCTGTTTCACCTGGGCCTGCCGCTGGTTGCGCTGCGCCTGTACCTGCGCGCGCGCAAGGCACCGGCCTACGGCCAGCGCATCGGCGAGCGCTTTGCCCGCAACCTGCCGGCCATGCGCCAGGGCGGGATCTGGGTGCATGCGGTGTCGGTCGGTGAAAGCATTGCCGCCGCACCGATGGTGCGTGCGCTGCTCAAGGCCTACCCGGACCTGCCGATCACAATCACCTGCATGACCCCGACCGGCTCCGAACGCATTCGCGCGATGTTCGCCGATGAGCCGCGCATTCAGCATTGCTATCTGCCCTACGACCTGCCATGGGCGGCCGGACGCTTCCTCGACCATGTGCGCCCGCGCCTGGGCATCATCATGGAAACCGAATTGTGGCCCAACCATATCCACCAATGCGCCAGGCGCGGCATTCCGGTGGCCCTGGCCAATGCCCGGCTGTCCGAGCGCTCGGCCCGTGGCTACGGGCGCTTTGCCAAGCTGACCCGGCCGATGCTGGGTGAAATGAGCCTGATCGCGGTGCAGACCGAAACCGAGGCTCGGCGCTTCCGTGACCTGGGTGCCCGCCCCGAGTGTGTAGAGGTGACCGGCTCGATCAAGTTCGACCTGAAGATCGATGAGCACTTGCAGCCCCGTGCCAAGGCATTGCGCGAACAGTGGGGCGCCGACCAGCGTCCGGTGTGGATCGCTGCCAGCACTCATGAGGGTGAGGATGCCTTGATCCTGCAGGCGCACCGGCAGCTGCTGCAGGTGCATGGTGATGCGCTGCTGATCCTGGTGCCGCGTCACCCTGAGCGGTTTGATGCCGTGCATGCTTTGTGTGCCGAGCAGTTCGCCACGGTGCGCCGTTCTGCCGGCACGCCGGTGGATGCGCGGACGCAGGTGCTGCTGGGCGACACCATGGGTGAGTTGCTGTTCCTCTATGCCCTGGCCGACATCGCCTTTGTCGGCGGCAGCCTGGTGGCCACGGGCGGTCATAACCCGCTGGAACCAGCGGCATTGGCATTGCCGGTGGTCATGGGGCCACATGTGTTCAACTTCCTTGAAATCAGCGCGATGTTGCGCGAAGCGGGGGCGTTGCAGCAGGTCGATGATACCGACGGGCTGGCCGAGGCGGTGCGTCGGTTGATCGAGTTGCCCCAGGATGCGCAGCGCATGGGCAAGGCGGGCAGGGCGGTGATGCAGGCCAACCAGGGCGCCTTGCAGCGCTTGCTGGATGGGCTGGGCAAGCTTCTCAGCTGACTTTTGTGTTGGCTTCTTCGCGGGTAAACCCACTCCCACAGGTACGGCGCAGATCCCAAACCCTGCACCATTCCTGTGGGAGCGGGTTTACCCGCGAAGCAGCCAACACCGGTCTCAAGGCCTGCGCTCGAAGTTCTTGGCAGCCGCTGCAGCCAGGTCCGGTGGCAGGAAGTCCTTGTCCGGGTTGTAGTCCGGCTTCAGGTACTGCTTGAGGTCCTGCAGGTCCTGCGGGCTCAAGGTCCCGGCCGCCTGCTTCAGGCTCAGGTTGTCGAGAATGTAGTCATAGCGGCTGTTGTTGTAGTCGCGCACCGAGGTGTACAGCTGGCGCTGGGCGTCGAGCACGTCGACGATGTTGCGGGTACCGACCTGGTAGCCGATCTCGGTGGCTTCCAGGGCACTCTGGTTGGAGATGATCGACTGCTTGCGCGCCTGTACCTGCTCCACATCGGTGTTTACCGCGCGGTGCAGGTTGCGGGTGTTCTCCACCACCTGGCGGCGCAGGCTTTCGCGTTGCTGTTCGCTTTGGCTCAGGCGCTGGTAGGCCTCGCGCACCTGCGAGCTGGTCAGGCCACCGCTGTAGATCGGGATGTTCAGCTGCAGGCCGACGGTGGTCTGCTCCACGTCACCGCTGTAATGCACATTGGGCAGTGCAGCCGAGTTGCTGAACCCAAGGTTGTCGTTGTCGCCTTTCTGGTACTGGGCCACCGCATCGAGGGTCGGGGCGTGGCCGGCCTTGCGCTGGCGCAGGGTTTCTTCGGCGGCGGCAACGGCGTGGTTGGTGGCCAGCAGGTTGAGGTTCTGGCGACCAGCGGTTTCCACCCAGGCCTTGGCGTCATTGGGGGTCGGCACCTTGACCGGCAGTGTGTGGACCACGCCCTGGATCGAGCTGTATTCGCGGTTGGTCAGGGTGATCAGGGCCTCGAAGGCATCCTGCACCTGGCGCTCGGCGACGATCCGGTTGGCCCGGGCGGTGTCGTAGCTGGCCTGGGACTGCAGCACGTCGGTCTTGTCGGAGAGGCCGACGTCGAAACGTTCGTTAGACTGGTCCAGCTGGCGCTTGAACGCCGCTTCCTCGGCTTTGGTCGCCGCCAGGTTGTCCTGGGCCCGCAGCACGGTGAAGTAATCCTGCGCAGTCTGCAGGATCAGATTCTGCTCGGTAGCCGACAGTTGCAGCGCTGCCTGCTCGTTGACTGCTTCGGCAGCCTGTAGCTGGAACCAGCGATCGGCGCGGAAGATCGGTTGCGAAAGGGTCGCGCTCCAGCTGTTGCCGCTGCGGTTGAAGGTCGTCGAAGGCTGGTCGAGCTTGGTGCGGGTATTCTGCATCTCGGCACCGGCCGAGAGGTTTGGCAGCAGGCCGGCGCGGGCCTGCGGCACCACTTCTTTCTGGGCGCCATAATCGGCACGGGCGGCAGCAAGATCGGCGTTGTTGTCGACCGCTTCCTGGTAAACACTGACCAGATCGGTCTTTACCGTCGTGGGCATGTCCGCTGCCCAGACCACTCCGTTGGACGCACAAGACACGGCTATCGCCAGTGAAAGTTTGCGCAGCATAGAGGCAATCCTTGTACGAAATTTAATTACTGAACTGTTGAGTATCGAGCGACGGGCCAGTGTAGTGCCATGCGCACCCGCCAACAATCACAGGTTGCGCCTTTCATCTCCCCTGCGTTTTACCCGCTTGGCTTTGCCGACCACTCCAGTCTAGACTGCGCATGTTCTTGTCGGGGTGCCTTGAAGCAAAGGCTGAGATCGCAGAGGTGCGGATCCCGTTGAACCTGATCAGGTTAGCGCCTGCGTAGGGAACAAGATTGCTCGCCTTCCCGGGGAGCCTCTTGTGCCAGGTCCGGGAATGTCGCAGCTGCATGCAGCTTCAGGCACCCCCATATCCGGCACTGCACCCGTCAACGGGTGCGTCCACGCCATTCAGGTTCACCCCGACATTCCACTGCTAGGAAGCCGTCTGGAGAGCCTGTGATGACCAAACAAGAAAAAACGATCAACCTCAGCGAATCGGCGCAAGTCGATCAGCAGTCCGTGCAACCGTTCCCGCGTTCGCGCAAGGTCTATGTCGAAGGCTCGCGCCCGGACATCCGCGTGCCCATGCGCGAAATCAGCCTGGACGACACCCCGACCGACTTCGGCGGCGAAAGCAATGCGCCGGTACTGGTCTACGACACCTCTGGCCCGTACACCGACCCCAACGTCATCATCGATGTGCGCAAGGGCCTGGCCGATGTCCGTTCGGCCTGGATCGACGCGCGCGGTGACACCGAGCGCCTGGACGGCCTGAGCTCCGACTTCGGCCAGCAGCGCCTGAACGATGCCGAACTGGCCAAGCTGCGCTTCGCCCACGTGCGCAACCCGCGCCGGGCCAAGGCTGGCGCCAACGTCTCGCAGATGCATTACGCCCGCCAGGGCATCATCACCGCCGAGATGGAATACGTGGCCATCCGCGAGAACATGAAGCTGCAGGAAGCACGCGCCGCGGGTCTGCTCGACGAGCAGCATGCCGGCCACAGCTTCGGTGCCAACATCCCGAAAGAAATCACCCCGGAATTCGTTCGCCAGGAAATCGCCCGTGGCCGCGCGATCATCCCGGCCAACATCAACCACCCGGAAGTGGAGCCGATGATCATCGGCCGCAACTTCCTGGTGAAGATCAACGGCAACATCGGCAACAGCGCCCTGGGCTCCTCGATCGAGGAAGAAGTGGCCAAGCTGACCTGGGGCATCCGCTGGGGCTCGGACACCGTGATGGACCTGTCCACCGGCAAGCACATCCACGAAACCCGCGAGTGGATCATCCGCAACTCGCCCGTGCCGATCGGTACCGTGCCGATTTACCAGGCACTGGAAAAGGTCAACGGCGTGGCCGAGGACCTGACCTGGGAGCTGTTCCGCGACACCTTGATCGAACAGGCCGAGCAGGGCGTCGACTACTTCACCATCCACGCCGGCGTGCTGCTGCGCTACGTGCCGCTGACCGCCAAGCGGGTCACCGGCATCGTCAGCCGCGGTGGCTCGATCATGGCCAAGTGGTGCCTGGCGCACCACAAAGAGAACTTCCTGTACACGCACTTCGACGAGATCTGCGAAATCATGAAGGCCTACGACGTCAGCTTCTCGCTGGGCGACGGCCTGCGCCCAGGCTCGATTGCCGACGCCAACGACGCCGCCCAGTTCGGTGAGCTGGAAACCCTCGGCGAGCTGACCAAGATCGCCTGGAAGCATGATGTGCAGTGCATGATCGAAGGCCCTGGCCACGTGCCGATGCAACTGATCAAGGAGAACATGGACAAGCAGCTGGAATGCTGCGACGAGGCGCCGTTCTACACCCTCGGCCCGCTGACCACCGACATCGCGCCGGGTTACGACCACATCACCTCCGGTATCGGTGCGGCGATGATCGGCTGGTTCGGTTGCGCCATGCTCTGCTACGTCACGCCCAAGGAGCACCTGGGCCTGCCGAACAAGGATGACGTCAAGACCGGCATCATCACCTACAAGATCGCCGCCCATGCTGCCGACCTTGCCAAGGGCCATCCGGGCGCACAGATCCGTGACAATGCCTTGTCCAAGGCACGCTTCGAATTCCGCTGGGAAGACCAGTTCAACCTGGGCCTGGACCCAGACACTGCGCGTGCCTACCACGACGAGACCCTGCCGAAGGAATCGGCCAAGGTCGCGCACTTCTGCTCGATGTGCGGGCCGAAGTTCTGCTCGATGAAGATCACCCAGGAAGTGCGTGAATACGCGGCCAAGATCGAGGCCGTGGACGTGACGGTCGAGCAAGGCATGCGCGAGCAGGCCGAACGGTTCCGCCAGGAAGGCAGCCAGCTGTACCACAAAGTCTGACTTTAAGGCTGATCCCTTGTAGGAGCGGCCTTGTGTCGCGAAAGGGCTGCGATGCGGCCCCAGATATCAGCTTCGCCGCTGAGTACGCTGGGGCCGCCTTGCGGCCCTTTCGCGACACAAGGCCACTCCTACAACGACCGTGTCCAATCAAGAATATTGCCGAGTGCCAACAAGCATGACCACCCCCAGCCCATTCTCCCCCGACCACCCGGTCCCCACCCACCAGCGCATCTTCGGCGCCCGCGACCTGTTCTCGCTGTGGTTCTCCCTCGGCATCGGCCTGATGGTCCTGCAGGTCGGCGCCATGCTGGCCCCTGGCCTTGGCCTGGCCGGCGCGGTCCTGGCCATCGCCCTTGGCACCGGTGTCGGTGTGCTGCTGCTCGGCGCTGCCGGAGTCATTGGCAGTGACACCGGTCTGTCGGCCATGGGCACCCTGAAGCTGAGCCTGGGTAGCCATGGCGCGCGCTTGCCGGCACTGCTCAACCTGCTGCAACTGGTAGGCTGGGGCGCATTCGAGATCATCGTCATGCGCGATGCTGCCAGCTTGTTGGGGGCACGGGCGTTCGGCGAAGACAGTGCCTGGAACAGCCCGATGCTCTGGACGCTGTGCTTCGGTGGCCTGGCCACCCTGCTGGCGGTGAGCGGGCCGTTGGCGTTCGTGCGCAAGGTGCTGCGTGCCTGGGGTATCTGGCTGCTGCTGGGTGCGTGCCTGTGGCTGACCTGGAACCTGTTCGCCAAGGCCGATCTGGCCGGGCTGTGGAACCGCGCCGGGGATGGTTCGATGTCGCTGGCCGTGGGCTTCGACATCGCCATCGCCATGCCGTTGTCATGGTTGCCGTTGATCGCCGACTACTCGCGTTTCGCCCGTAACGGCAAGCATGTATTCGGCGGAACCGTGCTGGGCTACTTCATTGGCAACACCTGGCTGATGAGCCTGGGCGTGGCGTACACCCTGGCCTTTGCCGCCAGCGGCGAGGTCAATGCGCTGCTGCTGGCCCTCGCGGGCGCTGGCATGGGCATCCCACTGCTGTTGATCCTGCTGGACGAGTCGGAAAAGGCCTTTGCCGATATTCACTCGGCCGCCGTTTCCACCGGCGTACTGCTGCCGCTGAAGGTCGAGCATCTGGCGCTGGTCATCGGCGTGCTGTGCACCCTGATCGCGCTGCTGGCTCCGCTGGCCCAGTACGAAAACTTCCTGCTATTGATCGGCTCGGTGTTCGCCCCGCTGTTCGGCGTGGTGCTGATGGACCACTACGTGATCCGTCGCCGTCGTCTGCCGACCCAGGTCGGTGGTTTGCACTGGCAGGCGCTGCTGGCCTGGGTGGTGGGGGTCGCGGCCTATCATGTGATCGCCGCCAAGGCGCCGGAGTTGGGGGCTACCCTGCCAGCACTGCTGCTGGCAGGTGGGCTGCATGGCCTGCTGAGTTTCAGCCGCGGCCGGGAAACAGCTCAGGCTTGAGCACGCCGTTCAGGCGTGGGTAAGGGATCTTCAGTTCAACGTGGCCCATGGAGTAGGGCGCGATGGCGTAGACCTCGTACTTCACCACCAGCGCGCCGTACGTCAGGGCGATGTGCGGCGAGCGCTTGAAGGGCCAGGTCTTGACGAACTCGGCGTCCTTGTCCATGCCCACGCTGATCAACCAGGCCTGGTGCGACGCTTCCACGGTCTTCCAGAAGGTCTCTTCCTGGCCTGGAACCAGCATGTCCTGCAGGGTCAGCACCTTGTCCAGCTTGCGCGAGTAGTTGATGAAGGCGCGCCCAGGCATGCCGTGGGCACCGCCGCTGTCGAGGTAACTGGACAGCTCGATGATCACCAGCCCGTCATGCTGCTCGCGTACCTTGGCTTGCAGGTAGCTGCTGTTGCGTTTGTCGGCACTGGCCAGGTATTGCTGCTCGTAGGCCTGCAGGGTGCTTGGCGCGGTGCCATGCTGATTGTCTTCGGTCAGCTGCAGCAGGCGCTTTTCGACGATGGCGTCGAGCTTGGGCTGGGCCGGGAAGTGGACGGTGTCGATGTTCACCAGCGGGCAGTCACTGGCGCTGCAGCCGGGTTTGACGTGCTCCCAGGCATCACGCTTGACCTCGAGCGGGGTCCGGTAATTGGGTGCGAACAGGCTCTGGCAGGCGCCCAGAGCGAGTGCCAGCACGGCCACGGAAGTCAGTTTGACAAGTGTCATGATGATCCTTGCAGAACAGGGAAAAGTCGGCCTTTGACCGTCTGCGCGGCCTTCAGTTCGCCACTAAGCTAACAGAGTGAAGGCGTGCTGTCCCGAGTGCGCGAACGGTTGCCGGAAAGGGGTGAAACGGGCAACCGTGCAGAGTAGGATGGCGCGATGCGGTAAATGAGGTCATGAGGATTTCCATGTCAGACACGTTGAATTCGGTGCCCAGGGCGGTCGAGATCGTCAAGCGGGCCAACTGCTTCAAGGGCTTCTACAAGCTCGACAAGGTGCAGCTGCGCCATGAACTGTTCGCGGGTGGCATGAGCCGTGAGATCAGTCGTGAGCTGTTCGTGCGTCACGATGCGGTCTGCGTGCTGCCTTACGACCCGCTGCGCGATGAGGTGGTGTTGATCGAGCAGTTCCGTGTCGGCGCCTTGGGCAAGGTCGAAAACCCCTGGCTGATCGAGATGGTCGCCGGGCTGATCGACAGGGAAGAAGAGCTGGAAAACGTCGCGCATCGTGAAGCCGAGGAAGAAGCCGGGCTGGCAATAGGCGCCTTGTGGCCAATTACCCGCTACTTCCCTTCGCCCGGTGGCAGCGATGAGTACGTGCACCTGTACCTGGGCCGCTGCACCAGTGAAGGCGCGGGTGGCCTGCATGGCCTGGAAGAAGAAAGCGAGGACATCCGTGTACGCGTGTGGTCGTTCGACGATGCAATGCAGGCAGTACGCGATGGTCAAATCTGCAACGCGGCAACCATCATCAGCCTGCAGTGGCTGGCGCTGAATAAAGATGAAGTTCGAGGTATGTGGAAGTGAACCTCTTGCGTGAGCGTTATCGGGTTGATCTGGCCGGGCTGCAAGCAGCCTGCGAGGCCAACTATGCCCGGCTCATGCGCCTGCTGCCCGATATGCGTACCACCCAGAGTTCGCGACGCATCGGCATGACCCAGGGCGACCAGATGCTCGGTGTGCTGGTGCTCGATGTGCTGCTGGCCTGCCCGTACACCACCACCTTGCGGGTGCGCCAGGAGCACAGCCTGCCCTGGCTGCCGGTGCCTCACCTGGAGGTGCAGGTGTATCACGATGCGCGCATGGCCGAAGTGATCAGCGCCGAGCATACCCGCCGCCTGCGCAGCATCTACCCGTACCCCAACGAGGCCATGCACCAGCCGGACGAGAAGGCACAGCTCAACCTGTTCCTCGGCGAATGGCTCAGCCATTGCCTGGCCTGCGGCCACGAACTGGCAAGTGTGCGCTGAAATGTGACCTGGGTCGGTTTCGAGTGTTTGCTCACAACCGTTCCAGCGCCATAATTCGTGCAGAATCCGTTCGAGGAGACGGCCGTTGCCGCACCCAGCCCCTTTCCCTGCGCCCGTGCATGTGGTGCAACTGACCGACGCCCATCTGTTCGCCAACCCGGCGGGCACCTTGCTGGGCCTCAATACCCGCGACAGCCTGCGCCATGTGGTGGCCCAGGTGCGTCGCGAGCAGCCGCGTGTCGACTTGCTGTTGTGCACCGGTGATCTGTCCCAGGATGGCAGTGTCGCTTCGTATGAAGCGTTTCGTGAGCTGACCGGCGAATGTGCCGTACCGACTCGCTGGTTGCCGGGCAACCATGATGAAGCCAAGCTCATGGCCGAGGTCGCGCCGGACCTGGTGCAGTCGGTGACCGACATCGGCAGCTGGCGCGTGGTCATGCTGAACACGGCGGTGCCGGGCGCTACCCATGGGCTGCTCGAACCGGACCAGTTGTCGATTCTCGATGATGCCTTGGCCTCGGCCGGCGAGCGCCATTGCCTGGTGTGCTGTCACCATCAGCCGGTGGATATCGGTTGCGCCTGGATCGCCCCGATCGGTCTGCGCAATGCCGATGAGCTGCTGCAGCGGTTGCGCGGTTATCCACAGGTGAAGGCGTTGCTCTGGGGGCACATTCACCAGGAGTGGGACGAGCTGCGCGATGGCTTGCGCCTGCTGGCCACGCCGTCGACCTGCATCCAGTTCGCGGCAGGCAGCGAGGACTTCAAGGTCAGCGAAGAGCTGCCGGGGTATCGCTGGTTGCGCCTGCATGCCGATGGGCAGCTGCAGACTGGGGTAGAGCGGGCCACTGATTTTGAAGTGAAGCTCGACTTCAATAGCGCGGGATATTGAAGAGCCTGGGTCGCGCAGCGGCCCCAGCTCTTGAAGAATTTGTTGCTAAATCCCTGCCGCGGCGCCAAATCCCGGCGAACGCGCTACACTGCGCGTCCCTGCGCCCGCTCGATTGGGCGCGAAGCCACAGATTCCGGGGGCAGCATGTCGGGTTCCATCCTCTATATCCATGGCTTCAACAGCTCGCCGTTTTCCACCAAGGCGCGCCAGCTCGAGGCTGTCATGCAGCAATTGGGCCTGTCGCAGCAGCTGCGCGTCCCGGACTTGCACCACCATCCACGCCAGGCCATGGCCCAGCTCGAAGCCGCCATCGCCGAGCTCGGGGCGCCCCTGCTGGTCGGCAGTTCGCTCGGCGGCTACTATGCCACCCATCTGGCCGAGCGCCATGGGCTGAAAGCCTTGCTGGTCAACCCGGCAGTCACCCCTCACAAGCGCTTCGACGGTTATCTGGGGGCCCAGCGCAACCACTACACTGGCGAGACTTGGGAGCTGACCCTGGACCATGTGCAGGCCCTGGCCGAACTGGAAGTGCCGGCGCCGGCCGACCCAGGCCGCTATCAAGTGTGGCTGCAGACCGCCGATGAAACCCTGGACTATCGCCACGCCGAGCAGTATTACCGAGGTTGCGCCCTGCGCATCCAGGCCGGTGGCGACCACAGCTTCCAGGGCTTTGCCGAGCAGCTGCCAGGCCTGCTGGCCTTCGCCGGCATTGCCCGGCAGCAGTATGCGGCGCTCGATTTTTCTGTACTTTGATCTTTTTGCATTCACCAGACTGACGACGAGAACCCATGGCCAATCCCAGCGCTAGCGCCTATAACGCAGACGCCATCGAAGTCCTCTCCGGCCTCGACCCGGTGCGTAAACGCCCGGGCATGTACACCGATACCAGCCGGCCTAACCACCTGGCTCAGGAAGTCATCGACAACAGTGTCGACGAAGCCCTGGCCGGCCACGCCCGCTCGGTGCAGGTCATCCTCCACGCCGACCACTCGCTGGAAGTCAGCGACGATGGCCGTGGCATGCCGGTGGATATCCATCCCGAAGAGGGCGTGTCGGGCGTCGAACTGATCCTCACCAAGCTGCACGCCGGCGGCAAGTTCTCCAACAAGAACTACCAGTTCTCCGGCGGCCTGCACGGCGTGGGCATTTCGGTGGTCAACGCCCTGTCGACCCAGGTGCGCGTACGCGTCAAGCGCGACGGCAACGAGTACCAGATGACCTTCGCCGATGGCTTCAAGGCCAGCGAGCTGGAGGTGGTCGGCACGGTCGGCAAGCGCAACACCGGTACCAGCGTGTACTTCAGCCCGGACCCGAAGTATTTCGATTCGCCGAAGTTTTCCATCAGCCGCCTCAAGCACGTGCTCAAGGCCAAGGCCGTACTGTGCCCGGGCCTGTTGGTCAGTTTCGAGGACAAGGCCAGCGGCGAGAAGGTCGAATGGCACTACGAAGATGGCCTGCGTTCCTACCTGGTTGACTCGGTAAGCGAGTTCCAGCGCCTGCCCGACGAACCGTTCTGCGGCAGCCTGGCGGGTAACAAGGAGGCTGTCGACTGGGCCCTGCTGTGGCTGCCCGAAGGCGGTGACAGCGTTCAGGAAAGCTACGTCAACCTGATCCCCACCGCCCAGGGCGGTACCCACGTCAACGGCCTGCGCCAGGGCCTGCTCGATGCCATGCGCGAATTCTGCGAGTTCCGCAACCTGTTGCCGCGCGGCGTCAAGCTGGCGCCGGAAGACGTCTGGGAACGCATCACTTTCGTCCTTTCGATGAAGATGCAAGAACCCCAGTTCTCCGGCCAGACCAAGGAGCGCCTGTCGTCCCGCGAGGCCGCCGCGTTCGTTTCCGGTGTGGTCAAGGACGCCTTCAGCCTGTGGCTCAACGCCCACCCCGAGCTGGGCATGCAGCTGGCGGAACTGGCCATCAGCAACGCTGGTCGTCGCCTCAAGGCGAGCAAGAAGGTCGAGCGCAAGCGCATTACCCAGGGCCCGGCGTTGCCAGGCAAACTGGCTGATTGCGCCGGGCAGGACCCAATGCGCGCCGAACTGTTCCTGGTCGAGGGTGACTCCGCCGGTGGTTCGGCCAAGCAGGCCCGCGACAAGGAATTCCAGGCCATCCTGCCGCTGCGCGGCAAGATCCTCAACACCTGGGAAGTGGACGGCGGCGAAGTCCTGGCCAGCCAGGAAGTGCACAACATCGCCGTGGCCATCGGTGTCGACCCGGGCGCGGCCGACCTGTCGCAGCTGCGCTACGGCAAGATCTGCATCCTCGCCGACGCCGACTCCGACGGTTTGCACATTGCCACGTTGCTCTGCGCACTGTTCGTCCAGCACTTCCGACCGCTGGTCGAGGCCGGCCATGTCTACGTTGCCATGCCGCCGCTGTACCGCATCGACCTGGGCAAGGAAATCTACTACGCCCTCGACGAAGCCGAGCGTGACGGTATCCTCGACCGGCTGGTGGCCGAGAAGAAGCGTGGCAAACCGCAGGTCACCCGATTCAAGGGCCTGGGCGAGATGAACCCACCGCAACTGCGCGAAACCACCATGGACCCGAACACCCGGCGCCTGGTCCAGCTGACCCTGGACGACGTGCAGGGCACCACCGAGATCATGGACATGCTGCTGGCCAAGAAGCGCGCCGGCGACCGCAAGAACTGGCTGGAAACCAAAGGCAACCTGGCTGAGGTACTGGTTTGATTCGTCTGCTGGTCGCGGCCTGCCTGGCGCTGATTGCCCTGCCGAGCCTGGCCGGCAACTGGCCAGAACTGAAGCTGGCCTCCGAGCACCCGATCGAGGGCATGCGCGGCGGCAACCTGTCCGGCTTGGTCGAGTGCCGGGGCGGGCTCTGGGGTGTTTCCGATCGTGATGACGACCGCATTTACCGCTTCGACCAGCAGGACGCCGTCTGGCGCGCCCAGCCGCTGACCTTCACGCCACCCCCCGTGCCTGAGAGCGGCCTGCCGTGGGGGTTGAAGTCGCGTAACTGGGCGGCCTCCTACGTGCGCGGTGGCGAGCTGGATTACGAAGGCATCACCTGCGACAAGGCAGGCAATCTCTACCTGGTCAGCGAGGCCCATGCGGCGGTGCTGCAGTTGCCTGCCGGGGGTGAGCCGGAGTGGCTGAAGATTGACCCGGCGATGGTGCGTCAGGCCCGTGCCAGTGGCATGCTGCTCAACTTCAATGCCTTGTTCGAAGGCCTGGCCATCAACCCGGAAGGTGATCGCCTGTGGCTGGCAGCCGAGCGCGAGCGGCGCGGCCTGGTGGCCATCGAGCGCCAGCAGTCGGTGTGGACCTGCGGGCGCAGCTGCGTGTTGCTGAGCGAAGCCGGGGTCGAGATGCAGCCACCACAGATGCCCAACCCCCGGGCGCTGTCGCGCGACTTTGCCGACCTCGCCTGGTTCGAGGGCAAGCTGTTCACCCTCGAACGCAACGCCTACCGCGTGTGCCGGCGTGATGCCACCAGTGGCAAGGTCGAGCAGTGCTGGTCGTTCGCCGCCGAGGCACTGGTGCCGGAGCGCCGCTACGACCAGCCGTACGGCCTGGCCGAAGCGCTGGTGATCGATGCCAAGGGCGCCTGGATCGGCCTGGACAACAACAACGGTGATCGCGCCGATGGCGAAAGCCGGCCGATCGTCTGGCGCTTCGAAGCGCCGCAGGGCGGCTGGAGCGCTACGCCATGAGCCAGCCACCGGGCAAGCGCGCCGGCAAGGTCCTGATGATCGTCGCCTGGGTGGCGGGTCTGTTCCTGGCCACGCGTTACTTCGGGCACTGGGAAGACCACGAGCGCAACCCGAACACCCAGGTGCAATCGTCCCATGGTGACGGTTTCATCGAAGTGCGCCTGCTGAGCAATGGCCAGGGGCACTTCGTGCTGGACGGCGCGATCAACGGCCAGGTGGTGCATTTCATGCTCGACACCGGCGCCACCGATGTGGCGATCCCGGAGTCACTGGCCAAGGACCTGAACCTGCAGCGCGGCATCCCGGTGATGCTGAGCACCGCCAACGGCCGCACCGAAGGCTACCGCACCCGGTTGGATACCCTGCAGTTGGGTGATATCCACCTGCAGAATGTGCGCGCCCTGGTGGTGCCGGGCCTGGACGGGCAGACCGTGCTGCTGGGCATGAGCGCCCTGAAACAACTTGAATTTACCCAGCGCGGCGGCACCATGCTGCTGCGCCAGAACCTGAAATGACGAGGCCCGCATGAGCGACTCACTGGAACTCAGCCTGGACGGCGTCGAACGCCGCTCGCTGGCTGACTTCACCGAACAGGCCTACCTCAACTATTCCATGTACGTGATCATGGACCGGGCCTTGCCGCACATCGGCGACGGCCTGAAGCCGGTGCAGCGACGCATCGTCTACGCCATGAGCGAGTTGGGGCTCGATGCCGACGCCAAGCACAAGAAGTCCGCCCGTACCGTCGGCGACGTGCTCGGCAAGTTCCACCCCCACGGCGATTCGGCCTGCTATGAAGCCATGGTGCTGATGGCGCAGCCGTTCAGCTACCGCTATACCCTGGTCGACGGCCAGGGCAACTGGGGTGCGCCAGACGATCCGAAGTCGTTCGCCGCGATGCGTTACACCGAGGCACGTCTGTCGCGCTATTCGGAAGTGCTGCTCAGCGAAGTGGGCCAGGGCACCGTCGACTGGGTGCCGAACTTCGACGGCACGCTGGAGGAGCCAGCGGTACTGCCGGCGCGTCTGCCGAACATCCTGCTCAACGGCACCACCGGTATCGCCGTGGGCATGGCCACCGACGTGCCGCCACACAACCTGCGTGAAGTGGCCAGCGCCTGCGTGCGCCTGCTCGACGAGCCCAAGGCCACCATCGAGCAACTGTGCGAGCACATCCAGGGCCCGGACTACCCGACCGAAGCTGAAATCGTCACCCCGCGTGCCGAAATCCAGAAGATCTACGAAAGCGGCCGCGGTTCGATCCGCATGCGCGCCGTGTACCGCGTCGAGGACGGCGACATCGTCGTCACCGCGCTGCCGCACCAGGTCTCCGGGGCCAAGGTGCTGGAGCAGATCGCCGCCCAGATGCAGGCCAAGAAGCTGCCGATGGTCGCCGACCTGCGTGACGAGTCGGACCACGAGAACCCGTGCCGCATCGTCATCATCCCGCGCTCCAACCGCGTGGATGCCGACGAACTGATGCAGCACCTGTTCGCCACTACCGACCTTGAAAGCAGCTACCGGGTCAACGTCAACATCATCGGCCTCGACGGCCGCCCGCAGCTGAAGAACCTGCGTGCGCTGCTGCTGGAGTGGCTGGAGTTCCGCACCAACACCGTTCGCCGCCGCCTGCAGCACCGCCTGGACAAGGTCGAGAAGCGCCTGCACCTGTTGGAAGGCTTGCTCACCGCGTTCCTCAACCTGGATGAAGTGATCCACATCATCCGTACTGAAGAGCACCCCAAGCAGGCCCTGATCGAGCGCTTCCAGCTCACCGAGATCCAGGCCGACTACATCCTCGAGACCCGCCTGCGTCAGCTGGCGCGCCTGGAAGAGATGAAGATCCGTGGCGAGCAGGACGAACTGCTCAAGGAGCAGGCCAAGCTGCAGGCCCTGCTGGGCAGCGACGCCAAGCTGCGCAAGCTGGTGCGCAGCGAGCTGATCAAGGACGCGGAAACCTATGGCGACGACCGCCGCTCGCCAATCGTCGAGCGCGCCGAAGCCAAGGCCCTGTCGGAAAACGAACTGATGCCGACCGAGCCGGTCACCGTGGTGTTGTCGGAAAAGGGCTGGGTGCGCTGCGCCAAGGGCCACGACATCGACGCCACCGGCCTGTCCTACAAGGCCGGCGATGGCTTCAAGGCCGCTGCTGCAGGCCGTTCCAACCAGTTTGCCGTGTTGATCGACTCCACCGGGCGCAGTTATTCGGTGGCCGCACATACCCTGCCATCGGCGCGGGGCCAGGGCGAACCGCTGACCGGCCGCCTGACGCCACCGCCAGGGGCGACCTTCGAGTGCGTGCTGCTGCCAGACGATGATGCACTGTACGTGGTGGCCTCGGACGCCGGTTACGGCTTCGTGGTCAAGGGCGAGGACCTGCAGGCCAAGAACAAGGCCGGCAAAGGCCTGCTCAGCTTGCCAAACGGTGCCAAGGTCATGACCCCGCGGCCGGTGGCCGACCGCGAGCAGGACTGGCTGGCGGCGGTGACCACCGAAGGCCGCCTGCTGGTGTTCAAGGTTTCCGACCTGCCACAGCTGGGTAAAGGCAAGGGCAACAAGATCATCGGTGTGCCCGGTGATCGGGTCGCCAGTCGTGAAGAATTTGTCACCGATCTGGCGGTGGTTGCCGAGGGTGCAACCCTTGTATTGCAAGCCGGCAAGCGTACCCTGTCTCTTAAGCCAGACGACTTGGAGCACTACAAGGGCGAACGTGGCCGACGTGGCAGCAAGCTGCCACGCGGCTTCCAGCGCGTCGACGGGTTGCAGGTAGAACTGCCGGCATAATCCGACGAAATGTCTGGAACGGCAATTTCAGCGCCGTTCCAGGCAGAAATGCTGGAGTCGGGCCGATATTTCGCGGATGATAGTGCCCCTGCGGTGCCGGCGTGGCCGTGTGCCCGATTGAATCTCTATCAGTATCACTGCGGTTTGCCTGGTGGCGACCGCCTGGATGGGTTGAATGAAATTCCTGCGCCTTCCATTTGCGCTGTTGATGACGGGTTTGCTGGGACTGAGCGGATGCAGCATGCATCAGCCGGTTGCCCTGTACCAACTCGACAGCGGTGATCCTGGCCAGCCTTCACAGAGTGCGGGCATGGCCGTGGTGCTCGGCCCGGTGTCGGTAGCCGATTACCTGCAGCGTGAAACCTTCTTGCAGCGTCAAGCCGATGGTAGCCTGAGTTCGGCGACCGACGGTCGTTGGGCCGGCAGCCTGTCAGCGGATATCGATCAGTTGCTGGTGCGCCAGCTGGCCTGGCGCCTGGATAGCCAGCGCGTGGTGCTGGCCCCGGCCAGCACTGGCTTCACTCCGGACGTGCAGGTGCTGCTGTCGATCACGCGCCTGGACTCGGGCAAGAACCAGCCAGCGATTCTCGATGCGCAATGGCGCCTGCTCGACCGTCGTGGTCATGTACGTGACAACCGTATCGTTCACCTCGAGCAGCCGCACGAGGGCAGCGAGTCGTCCCAGGTTCAGGCCCAGGGCCAGTTGCTGCAGAAGCTCGCCGAACAGTTGAGCACGGCGGTCAAGCCGCTGGCCAATCAGCCTGCGGTTGCCGAAGAAGCACCGAAGAAGCAGGCAGCGCCGGTACAGGTCAAGAAAGAACCCGGGAAGTCGAAGATCCCGATGGCTTCGCCGATTCGCACCGATATGGAAGTCTATCGGTTCTGATCGAACCGCCAGCCACAAAAAAGCCCGCATGCTCGCGGGCTTTTTTGTGGGTGTGCGTATTGTGCTGTTTGTGCCGGCCTCTTCGCGGGCTTGCCCGCTCCCACAGGTATTTCACAGGCTTTGAGGTCGGTGAAGAACCTGTGGGAGCGGGCGAGCCCGCGAAGAAGCCGGCCCGGTATCAGGCCCGGCGCTCGTGCATCCGCGCCAACTGACGCTCCAGCATCGACGGGTAAGGCTCCATCAACCGCTCTACGCAGCAAGCCCCTTCAGGGCTGGCAATCGGGCGGATACGTGCGCGTTTGCGGATCAGCTCGTCATCACTGATCTGCCGCTCCACCAACAGCAGGTTGCGGCTGTGTTGCGACAGTGCCAGCGCGTCCTGGGCCTTTTCGGCCATCAGCAGGTCGACCTGTTCCAGCCCTTGCAGGTCATCACCCAGGGCCAGGCCCAGCTGCAATTGCAGGGTGATGCCACTGTCGGCCACTTCGATCTGCAGGGCATGGCCCAGCGCACGCAGCAGCTCGCCACAGCAGATGGCGTTGGTCAGGTAATCCTCACCGCAGTCGCGGCTGTGGAACAGCACCAGCGTGCTGCCATCGTTGAGCGTGTGGATGTCGCCTTCATACAGCGAGGCCGCCTGCTCCAGGCAGCCACGATAGCGCTCCAGCAGCTCGGTCAGGCGCGTGCGCGGCAGGCGACGCAGTTGCTCCTGGGAACCCAGTTGAACGGCCAGCACGGCGGTGTTCTGCGGCTCGTCGGGCTCGACCACGGCAGGCTTGGCCGCCGGTTGTTCCTCCTCGTCCAGCAACCCGGCGAAAGCCGCGTCGTCATCCTCGTCCGCCTGGACCACGGCCTTGGCGCGCTGAGCGGGCTTGGCCGGGACTTCGTCGTGCAGGTCGTCGAACTCGTCTTCGTCCTCTTCTTCCTCCGGTTCCGGCTCGGGCGGAGGTGGCGGCGCCAGGCGCGCATGAAGCTGGCGAGCGATGTCGCCGATCTCGTCCTGGCGGTCGATGGCCGGGGTGTAAGGGTGCGGGTCACGCAGCCACACTCGCAGCTGCAGCAGCGGCAGGGTGATGTGGCGACCTTGGCGCAGGCTCAGGCTCAGCGCCAGGGCCAGCAGAATGGCGGCGAGGATGCCCATGCTCTGCAGGCTGATCAGCATCGGCTGCTGGAACTGGCTCATGTCCAGGCTGATGCGCAGCTGACCGGCGGTCACGTCCTGGAACGTGATCTTGGTCTGGTACAGGCCTTCGGCTTCACCCAGCAGGCTGTTGCGCGGGCGCTGGCCAGCCTCGGCGAGGATGCGGTTATCCACGCTGTAGATGGCCGCATGGGCCACCAGCGGGTTCTTCACCAGGTTGCCCAGCAGCACGTTGAGGCTGAGGATGTCGTTGGACACCAGCAGCTCGGTCGCCGAGGTGGCGGTCTGGGTGGTCAGGCTCTGGCCGAGGGCGTCGGCCTGCTCGTGCATGGCCTGCTTGAACTGCAGGCCCATCACGCAGGCATAGATCACCAGCGCCAGCGCCACCAGGAAAATGTTGGTGGTGGCGATGCGTAGTGCTAGGGGCACGCGACGTTGGCGCAGGGCTCGGAAGATCATGATGAAGAAGTTGTCGGTTTTGACGGGCATGGGCCGGTTCACAGAGCGCGGCTCTTAATGGCATAAAAGTGTTGGGCAGTATAGCGAGCAGTGTTTTGTCGGCAAAGTAGAGTTGGCGCCCGATGGTCATGGAAAATCGGTAGAATGCGCATTTTTCATCGAAGTCGGAGCCAGGTTGTGCGCGAAATCGTTCTGATCAACATCACCGGTGAGGACCGTCCGGGTCTCACCGCCGCCATTACCGGCGTCCTGCTCCAGGGCGGTGTGAACATCCTCGACATCGGCCTGGCGGTCATGCACGGCACCCTGTCGTTCGGCATTCTGGTCGATATCCCAGATAACGAAGTGGCTACCGGCCTGCTGCAGAGCGTGCAGTCCAAGGCCCACGAGCTGAACCTGCAAGCGCGTTACACGCCGATCTCCGAAGCCGACTACCAGCATTGGGCCGATGCCCAGGGCGAAGCGCGACATATCGCGACCCTGCTCAGCCGCAAGATCACCCCCGAGCAGCTGCAACGCGTCAGCGCCGTCATCAGCCAGTATGGCCTGACCATCGAGCGTATCGAACGCCTGTCGGCGCGGGTTACCCTGGGCGCCCCGAGCGAGAAGGGCAAGGCGGCACTGGAAATTTCCGTGCGTGGCGTGCCGAGTGACGCCCAGGGATTGCGTGCTGATTTCTTCGCGTTGTCCGAAGAACTGAACATCGACATCGCGTTCCAGAAGGACGACCTGTTCCGTCGCAATCGCCGCCTGGCGGTCTTCGATATGGACTCGACGCTGATCGAGGCTGAAGTCATCGATGAACTGGCCAAGGCCGCCGGCGTGGGTGAGCAGGTTGCCGCAATCACCGAGCGGGCCATGCGTGGCGAGCTGGACTTCCGCGCCAGCTTCAAGGAGCGCATGGCGCTGCTCAAGGGCCTGGATGTTGGCGTACTCGACGAGATCGGTGCTTCCCTGCGTCTGACCGAGGGTGCCGAAAACCTGTTCGCCGAGCTCAAGCGTCTGGGCTACAAGACGGCGATCCTGTCTGGTGGTTTTTCGTACTTCGCCAAGCAGGTGCAGGCGCGCCTGGGCATCGATTACGTGTTCGCCAACGAGCTGGAAGTGGTCGATGGCAAGGTGACCGGCGTGGCCGTGGAGCCGATCGTCGATGCCCAGCGCAAGGCTGACCTGCTGCAGCAGCTGGCCAGTGAAGAAGGCCTGCAGCTGGAACAGACCATCGCCGTGGGCGATGGCGCCAACGACCTGCCGATGCTGTCACTGGCCGGCCTGGGCGTGGCCTTCCGCGCCAAGCCGCTGGTGCGCCAGTCGGCCAAGCAGGCGATTTCCACCCTGGGGCTGGATGGCGTGCTGTACCTGCTGGGCCTGCGCGACCGCGACGCCCGCGGCTGATCCACCGTTAAAAAAAAGGCCCTGCATGCGCATGCAGGGCCTTTTTTATTGCCAGGATCAAGCCTGGGCAGGGGTCGCCAGCAGTTCACCCATGCGCACAGCCGAAGCTGCACCCAGGGTCTGGGCCCATTTCACTTGCTCCGGCCCGAACAGCACGATGGCGGTCGAGCCCAGCTTGAAGCGACCCAGTTCGGCGCCTTTTTCCAGGTGGATCGGCGCACGGCTTTCTTCGTCGTAGCGGAAGGTCTTCAGCTCACGCTTTGGCGGAGTGACCAGGCCTGCCCACACGGTCTCGATCGAAGCGACGATCATGGCGCCGACCAGCACAACGGCCATTGGCCCGCGCTCGGTATCGAACAGGCACACCACGCGCTCGTTGCGTGCGAACAGCTCTGGAACGTTCTCGGCAGTGGTCTGGTTGACCGAGAACAGGCGGCCCGGCACGTAGACCATCTCGCGCAGGGTGCCGGCCAGCGGCATGTGCACGCGGTGGTAATCCTTCGGCGACAGGTAGATGGTGGCGAACTCACCGCCCATGAACGGCGCGGCCAGTGCCGGATCACCGCCGAGCAGCTCAAGCGCGCTGAAGCTGTGGCCCTTGGCCTGGAAGATGCGACCGTGTTCGATCGGGCCCAGCTGGCTGACGGCACCGTCGGCCGGGCAGAGGATTGCGCCCGGGGTTTCGTCCAGCGGGCGTGCACCGGGTTTCAGGGCACGGGTGAAGAAGGCGTTGAAATGCTCGTAGGCGGTGAGGTCTTCGACCAGCGCTTCGCTCATGTTCACCTGGTAGCGCTTGGCAAACCAGGCGGTGAAGGCGTTCTTGAACCAGCGCGCACGGCACTCGGCGACGCAGCCAGCCAGGCGCGACAGCAAGTGGTGCGGCAGCAGGTACTGGCTGAGGATGAACAGACGGGATTTCATTGTGTTGAATGTCCTTAAACTTCGACAGGCGTGTCCGGGTGGTTGCCCCATTCGCTCCACGAACCGGCATAGGCCTTGATGCGTGGGTAGCCGAGGGACTTGGCCACCAGGTAGGTGAAACCGGAGCGGCGGTGGGTCTGGCAGTGGGTGATCACTTCCTTGTCCGGGGTGATGCCCAGTTGCTGCAGCACTTCAGCGATGTCCGCACGGATGCGCAGGTGATCGTTGAGGTCCATGCCAGCAGTCCATTCGAAATTGACGGCGCCGGGGATGTGCCCAGCCTTGGCAGCCAGGACTTTTTCGCCGTTGAATTCCTGCGGGCCGCGGGCGTCCCAGACCACCAGGTCGTCGGCGCCCAAGCGGCTCTGCAGGTATTCGCGCGTGGCAGTCGGTTCGCCGTGCAGTTGCAGGTGCACGGGGGCATTGCCCGGCGTTGGCACATCGGTGGAGAGCTTGTCCGCCGGCCAGGCCTGAATGCCGCCATTGAGGTAGTGGTAGCGCGCATGGCCGATGACATCGAGCAGCCAGATGAAGCGCCCGGCCCAGCCGCCACCTTCGTCGTCGTATACCACGTAGACGGCATCGTCACGGTGGCCCAGCTCGCTGAACAGCTTTTCCAGATCGGCCTGGGCCGGCAGCAGGCCGGGCGCCGGAGGCTGGCCGAGCTGGGTGCGCTTGCCCTCGACGAAGCGGGCGCCGGGGATGTGCCCGCTGACATAGCGGTTGGCGCTGCTCAGGTCGACCAGGATCAGCTGGGGTGAATCCAGGCGCGGCAGCAGGTCTGCGGCTTCGATCACCAAAGGCAGGCCGGAAAAGTCAGTCATCCACGTTCTCCAGTGTGGAAAGAGGGGCGATTGTAGCGCAAGGCTCAGGCACCGCGGTTGGCAAACACCGCCAGCGCACGTTCGATACATTGCGAAGTCTTGCCGAAGGCCTGCACGCTGACATCGGCCAGTGGCTTGCCGCCCTGGTCGGCCACCGCCAGCATCAACACCTGGTCACCGACGGCCAGCGAGCGCAGCAACAGGTGTTCGCTATGGAAAAGCGCACGCAGCGGAGCTGGTAGCAGCGCCGAGAACTGGGCGTGGTTCTCGGGCGTCAGGCGCAGTTGGCCGACCTTGCTCATGAGCTTTTGCAGCAGCTTGTTCTGCTCGATGTCCAGGGCGATGCCCCCGGCTTCCTTGGGCAGGCCGGCGATCTGCTGCACGCGCAGGTAATCGGCGGTCTTGTCCAGGCTCAGCAGCATGATGCGCTGCATCCCGCAGGCTTCCAGCGCCTCGCGTGCATGGGTGGCCAGGTGCACGGAATTGGTGAATGGGCTGGGTTGGGTCAGCAGTTCCTGGCACAGCTTGCGCCAGCGGCCGAGCGCCTCACTGGACGGTGGTGGCGGGGTGAGCATGTCCGGGTGCGGGCGACGTTGGTCCCAGGGCCAGATCAACGCCTCGGCGGGGTGGAACAGGGCGTGGCGGGCGTGGCGCCGGGCGCTGGCTGCTGCTTGTTGGTGAACCTGCTGTTGCACGTCTTCCAGCGAGGTCTGCAGGTACAGCGCGGTCAGCAGTTGCCAGCGCAGCAGATGCGGGTTGTCCCAGCCCACCTGCGCTGCCAGCGCCAGGTTGTTGGCCAGCAGCACGGTATTGGCCGGTTCGTTGAACCAGCGGCGCAAGCCGGGTGCTTCGTCCAGGCGATGCTGCTGGCTGAGCAGGTCTTCTTCGCGGGCAATGCTCAGGACCAGGGCCAGTTGGTCGCGCTCTTCGAGCAGCAGGCGATAGCCTTGGGTGACCCATTTGGGCAGGCGCCAGTGTTCGGCCATGGCCTGGCACAGTGCGAAGATGCGCACGCCGAACAGTTCCTGCTCCACGTCGGCCGCCGTTTCACCCTTGTGGATAACCCGAAGTTCCCAGGCGTCCAGCAGCTTGGGCTGGGCCAGGGCCAACGGCCACAGGGGGGCCAGGAACAGCAGGCTGCCCCAGTGGATCTCCTGCCACAGGCGCGCCAGGCGGCTGGCAAAAAGACCGTTGGCCTGTTGCGCGGCGTGCTGGCTGATCAACAGGAATTGGCGCAGCACCGGCGGGATGTCGTCTTCCGGCAGGGCAGGCAGGCGCATCAGCAGTTCCCTGCTGCGTGCCAGGCCCAGGCGGTTCAGGGCAATTTCCAGGCTCTCAGCCGGTTCGGCCTGGCTGGCGTTGGCGGGGTGGTTGGCCTCGCGCATCACCGACAGCACCAGGGCGGGGCTGTCCTGCATCAGTTCAGCGATGTCGCGCAACGAGCGGCGATTGTCGTTGATCGCGCTCATGACCCGGTCGTAACTCTGCTTCGGGACCGGTACACGAACACCGTCGAGCAGCTTGACCCAGGCTTCTACAGTACGCGGATTCTGAGTGGGCACCTTGGATTCCATTGGCATTTTGACATCAGTCCGAACTGGCTTTTCGCTTTTAGTGGCTATAGTCTGGCGCAGTTCTGCCGATAAGTAGAAGAAGAGTTTTAAAGCTCCCGTCCCTCACCCTGACCACGACAGCAAGTGCTTTGAACCTATGGCTAAAATTATCGGCATCATCGTCGTATTCGCGAGCGTGCTCGGCGGATATGTGCTCTCCCACGGCAAGATCGCGGCGCTGATCCAGCCGTTCGAAGTGCTGATCATCGGCGGTGCAGCCTTTGGCGCCTTCATGCAGGCCAACCCTGGTTACATGACTATGCATGTAATCAAGAAGTCGATGAAGATGTTCGGCTCACGCTTTTCCCATACGTTCTATCTGGAAGTGCTGGGCCTGGTATACGAGATCCTCAACAAGAGCCGTCGCGAAGGCATGATGGCGATCGAGAGCGATATCGAAGACGCCGCCGCCAGCCCGATCTTCGCCAAGTACCCGGCAGTGCTGGGCGACGAGCGCATGACCGCGTTCATCTGCGACTACCTGCGCATCATGTCCACCGGCAACATGGCACCCCATGAACTCGAAGGCCTGTTCGACATGGAGCTGCTGAGCATGAAGGAAGAGCTCGAGCACCCGTCGCATGCGGTCACCGGCATCGCCGACGGTATGCCTGGCTTCGGTATCGTTGCGGCGGTGCTGGGTATCGTGGTGACCATGGCGTCGCTCGGCGATGGCGACCAGAAGGCCATCGGCATGCACGTCGGTGCGGCACTGGTCGGTACCTTCTTCGGTATTCTCGCGGCCTATGGCTTCTTCGGCCCGCTGGCCAAGTGCCTTGAGCATGATGCCAAGGAAGAGCTCAACCTCTACGAATCGATCAAGGCCTCTCTGGTGGCCTCGGCCTCTGGCATGCCGCCTTCGCTGGCTGTCGAGTTCGGGCGCAAGGTGCTGTATCCGAAGCACCGTCCAAGCTTCGCCGAGCTGGAACAAGCGGTTCGCGGTCGCTGAGTCATGGAGAACAATCAGCCGATAATCATCAAGCGCGTCAAGCGCTTCGGTGGCGGGCACCATGGCGGCGCCTGGAAGATCGCCTTCGCCGACTTCGCCACGGCGATGATGGCGTTCTTCCTGGTGCTGTGGCTGTTATCCACGGCTACGCCTGAACAGAAGATCGCCATTGCCGGCTACTTCAAGGACCCGATCGGTTTTTCCGAGAGTGGTACGCCTTACATCATCGACCTGGGTGGTTCGCCGCAGCTGGCGCCGGAAAAGACCATCAACCCGGAGCAGAAGTCCGAGCCCACGCCTGACACCAGCATCCAGCTGGACAAGGACCAGGTCGAGACCATGGCCGAACAGGTCGAGCGCGAGCGCCTCGAGTTGCTGCTGCAGGAGCTGCAGAACAAGGTTGAGGAGAACCCGCAGCTGCAGAAATTCAAGGACCAGATCCTGTTCGAAATTACCCAGGACGGCCTGCGCATTCAGATCATGGATGCCGAGAACCGGCCGATGTTCGATATCGGCAGTGCGCGTCTGCAGCCGTACTTCGAAGACATCCTGCTGGCCATGGCCGACACCATCAAGGCGGTGCCGAACAAGATCAGTATCAGTGGGCACACCGATGCCAAGCCGTACTCCGGTACTGGCGACTTCGGTAACTGGGAGCTCTCGGCCAACCGTGCCAACGCTGCCCGTCGCGCCCTGGTTGCCGGTGGTTACCCGGATGGCCAGGTGGCGCGGGTGGTGGGTTATGCCTCTTCGTCGCTGTTCGATCGCAAGGACCCGTTCAACCCGGTCAACCGGCGTATCGACATCATCGTCCTGACCAAGAAGGCGCAGCGCAATATCGAGGGTGAGCAGGGTGCCCCTGAGGCGCCAGCCCAGCCGGCTCCGCCTGCAGGTGCAGCGCCTGGCGCCACTGCCCCGGCAGCACCGGCGGCAGGGGATGCAGCTGACCAGGCGCCGATGCAGCCGCGTGAGTTGCGCCAGAAGCTGAACATCTTCGAGGATGGGACCTTGAAGATGGATGAACAAAAAAACCAGTAATGGCTGACAGGGGCCGCAAAGCGGCCCCAAGACTCAGAACCCCCGCCTGATCTTGGCCTTGAGATCGGCATGAAAGAAATCCGCATTGTCCCGGTCGACACTCGCCCTATGCCCCGCTGGCAGAATCATCGCCCGTTGAAACGTGCACTCATCGTGATACGCCCGCACGAACAGGTCGATATGCGCCCGTTCGCGCATCACTGGCCACCTGTCAAGCTGCTCGAGCAGTTCGCAGTCCCCGCTGCGATAGAAACTCACCCGTCGATTGGCTGTTACCGCAGCCTCCAGCAGCCTGGCAGTCCACCAGTCATCGGCGGCTTCTGCGGGTAGCAGGCCGATCCAGTGGGTTGCATCGTTCAACTGTTGGCAGGCGCTGCCATGAGCGTCTTCGCGGGTGTGCCCGTCGGCACCGAACTCCACCAACTGCGCGGTGATGCCTTCGAGCAGCAGGCGTTCGTTGAGGATGAAGGCGTGAAGCCGCTCTTCATGGCGGTAACTGATAAAAAACCGGCATCGCCGATGCCCTCCCTGATAGAAGTCATGACCTTCAGGGAAAGCGACAGGTAGGGCAATAGATGGCAGGAAAACCGGAGGCGTCCTACGCACTCCGGTAATAATTCCTACAAATCAGTAACTGTCTTCCGGCAAGCTGGCGATGATCGAACGGTAGCTGTTCATCCGCTGCGGCTTGATGCGGCCGTCTTCGAGGGCCTTGAGCAGTGCGCATCCCGGTTCGCGATCATGCTTGCAGTCGCGGAAGCGGCAAGTGCCGAACAAATCGCGGAATTCGATGAAGCCGTCCTCGACGTCGTCGCGGCTGACATGGCCGAGGCCGAATTCGCGGATGCCCGGCGAATCGATCAGATCGCCGCCGTTGGGGAAGTGATACAGGCGCGCCGTGGTGGTGGTGTGCTGGCCTTGGCCAGACCATTCGGACAGGTCGCCGACGCGGGTGCCGGCCTCAGGCAGCAGGCTGTTGACCAGCGACGACTTGCCCACGCCCGACTGGCCGACGAACACGCTGATGTGCCCGTCGAGCATCTGCTGCAGGCGCAGCATGCCGTCGCCGTGGTGCGCAGAGACTTCCAGCAGCGGGTAGCCCAGGTCGCGGTAGACCTCGAGCAGTGCGTGCAGGCCCGGGCCGTTTTCTTCGTCGATCAGGTCGGCCTTGTTCAGCAACAACAGCGGGCGAATGCCGGCGTGCTCGGCGGCCACCAGGTAACGGTCGATCAGGTTCGGGTGTGGCTCCGGTGCCGGGGCGAAGACGATCACGATCAGGTCGACGTTGGCCGCGACCGGCTTGAGCTGACCGTGGTTGTTCGGCCGGCACAACTCGGTGCTTCGCGGCATCTGCGCGACGATCACGCCGATGCCCTGGTTGCCGGCCCGCCAAACCACTCGGTCGCCCGTGACCAGCGCCGGCAGGTTGGCCCGCAGGTGGCAGCGGAATACCTGGCCGGCGGCTTCGCCGTCCTGGGCTTCCACCTCGACCTGCACGCCGAAGTGGGCAATCACCAGGCCCAACTGTTCCGGCCCCAGGTCGCCGCCCTCCAGCTCCTGCAGCACGTGCTGTTCGCGTTTGGCGGCGCGAGCGGCGCGTTCGTTCTGGATTTTTTCGATACGCCAGTTCTGGCGACGATTGAGCTGGCGTTTGGCCATGGACCTTCCAAGGTGGGGCAAGTTGAAAACGGCAGGCAGTTTAGCACGCCAGCTCACTGACCATTCTGGTTACCTTTGCGCCGCGCATGCGCAGGCCGGCGTCGCTAGGCTAATATGACGGCCTATACGAGGAGCCCCTTCATGCAGAACCCACAGAACCTGATCTGGATCGATCTGGAAATGACCGGCCTGGATCCGGACCACGACGTCATCATCGAGATGGCCACCATCGTCACCGACAGCGAGCTCAACACCCTGGCCGAAGGCCCGGTGATCGCCATCCACCACAGTGACGAAGTGCTGGCGCGCATGGACGAGTGGAACACCCGCACCCACGGCGCCTCGGGCCTGACCCAGCGCGTGCGTGACAGCAAGATCAGCATGGCCGAAGCCGAAGCGCAGACCATCGCCTTCCTCGAGCAGTGGGTGCCAAAAGGCAAGTCGCCGATCTGCGGCAACAGCATCTGCCAGGATCGTCGCTTCCTCTATCGGCACATGCGCGGCCTGGAAAACTACTTCCACTATCGCAACCTCGATGTCTCCACCCTGAAAGAGCTGGCGGCACGCTGGGCGCCGGATGTGCGTGACAGCTTCAAGAAGGGCAGCACCCACCTGGCGCTGGACGATATCCGCGAGTCGATCGCCGAACTGCGTCACTACCGCGAGCATTTCATCAAGGTGTGAGCCGAAAGGGCGCAGATATTGTGCTCGCGCCCTCTTTTGGTGCCTCAGGCAACTGGTTAGACTGCGCGCCTTTCCCGCACGGACCCGCGCCATGTTGTTGATGCTCTACCTGATCGCCATTACTGCCGAAGCCATGACCGGCGCCCTGTCTGCCGGCCGCCGCGGCATGGACTGGTTTGGCGTGGTGCTGATCGCCTGTGTGACCGCCCTGGGTGGCGGCTCGGTGCGCGACGTGCTGCTTGGGCATTACCCGCTGACTTGGGTGAAGCACCCGGAATACCTGGTATTGACCAGCTGCGCCGCGCTCCTGACGATTTTCATCGCGCCGATGATGCGCCGTTTGCGT
Source organism: Pseudomonas sp. (assembly GCF_017744435.1). Classification (GTDB taxonomy): domain Bacteria; phylum Pseudomonadota; class Gammaproteobacteria; order Pseudomonadales; family Pseudomonadaceae; genus Aquipseudomonas. Next base: position 62,433 of record NZ_JAGIBG010000009.1, on the reverse strand, counting down.
TCGCTGTTCCTGGTGCTGGATGCCCTGGGCCTGGTGGCCTTTACCTTGATTGGCTGCATGACTGCGCTGGAGATGGGGCAGGGCATGCTGGTGGCATCGATCAGCGGGGTGATCACCGGGGTGTTTGGCGGGATCCTGCGGGATATCTTCTGCAACGACATCCCGCTGGTGTTCCGTCGCGAGCTGTATGCCAGCGTGTCGTTCGCGGCGGCCTGGTTCTATCTGGGCTGCGTGTACTTCAAGCTACCAGCGGAGCAGGCGATGCTGCTGACCTTGTTCGGTGGCTTCCTGGTGCGCTTGCTGGCGATCCGTTTCCATTGGGAAATGCCCAAGTTCCACTACAACGACCAGCAATAATCCCTGTATCCAGGCGCTCCGCATTCTCTGTGGGAGCGGGCTTGCCCGCGAACACCGGCAGAGCCGGTGCCATACACCGCGCTGTCTTCTTCGCGGGCAAGCCCGCTCCTATAGGACGCCGTGCCGGGCCAGCGCCCACTCCACGTGCTCGCGTACCAGTTCCGACTCATCTTCCCGCCGGGCCTTCAATGCCTCGATCACCGGGATCGTCGAAGGCGCATTACCCAGCCCCACGGCCAGGTTGCGCAAGAACCGCTCATACCCCGCCCGCCGCAACGGCCCACCCTCGGTCTTGCGCAGGAAGGTGCGCTCGTCCCACAGGAACATTTCAGCCAGCTCGGCATTTTCCAACCCATGCCGTGGCTGGAAGTCCTGCTCCTTGCTGTGATTGGCAAAGCGGTTCCAGGGGCAGACGATCTGACAGTCATCGCAGCCAAACACGCGATTGCCCATCATTGAACGCAATTCGACCGGAATAGGCCCGCGTAACTCGATGGTCAGGTAGGAGATGCAACGCCGCGCATCCAGTACATACGGCCCGACGAACGCCTGGGTCGGGCAGATGTCCAGGCACGCCTGGCAGCGCCCGCAGTGTTCGCTGGTATGCGCCTCGTCCACCGGCAGCGGCAGGTCGACGAACAGTTCGGCCAGGAAGAAGTAGCTGCCGGCCTTGCGGTTGAGCAGCAGGGTATTCTTGCCGATCCAGCCCAGCCCGGCTTGCTCGGCAAGGGCCTTCTCCAGCACCGGGGCGCTGTCGACGAAGGCGCGGTAGCCGAACGGGCCGATCGCTTCCTGGATGCGGTCCGCCAGGAACTGCACGCGCTTGCGCACCAGCTTGTGGTAGTCGCGGCCCAGGGCGTAGCGCGACACGTAGGCTTTTTCCGGCTGGGCCAGGCGTTGCGCCATCTGCGTGTCGCCGGGCAGGTAGTCCATGCGCAGCGAGACCACGCGCACCGTGCCGGGAATCAACTGGTCGGGGTGGGCGCGTTTGCTGCCATGGGCGCCGAGGTACTCCATTTCACCCTGGTAGCCGGCCTCAAGCCAGCGTTGCAGGTGCTGTTCGTGTTCGCCAAGGTCGACACCGGCGATGCCGACGTGGGCAAAACCGAGTTCTTGGCCCCAGATCTTGATGGATTGGGCCAGTTGGGTGAGGTCAGGCGTACAGGCGGACATGGATGGGCAGGCAATACGGGCTCAGGTGCGTATAATTCTGCCAGACATTGGAGCCTTTGACCCCATGCCGCAGACCAAACATCCCAGCAATGCCCCGCAACTGCTCAGCAGCGTGACCGTCGCACGCCTGCCGGCGCGTCATGCGCATGCCCATAAAGGCGACTTCGGCCATGTGCTGGTCGTCGGTGGCGACCTGGGCACTGGCGGCGCCGTGCTGCTCAGTGCCGAGGCTGCGCTGCGCTGCGGTGCCGGGCAGGTCAGCGTGGCGACGCGCCCGGAGCACGTAGTGGCCGGGCTGGCGCGCATGCCGGAAACCATGTGCCTGGGGGTCGAGTCGGCCAATCAGTTGATTGGTGTGCTGGAGCGTGCCTCGGTGCTGGTGGTGGGCCCCGGCCTGGGGCAAGCCGCCTGGGGCCGTAGCCTGCTGTCAGCGGTGGCCAACGCCGAGCGGCCGCAGGTGTGGGATGCCGACGCCCTGAACCTGCTGGCCCGCACGCCACTGGCGCTACCCAGTGGCAGCATCCTCACCCCGCATCCGGGGGAGGCGGCGCGGCTGTTGGGCATATCCACCGAGGCCGTGCAGGCCGATCGCCCAGGGGCGGCGCGCAAGCTGGCACGCCGCTATGCCAGCGTCTGCGTGCTCAAGGGCGCCGGCACCCTGGTGGCAGACCCCACCGGCCGGCTGGCGCTGTGCGAGCGGGGGCACCCGGCGATGGCCGGTGCAGGGCTGGGCGACGTGCTGACCGGCGTGCTGGCGGCGTTGCTGGCCCAGGGGCTGGATGCCTGGAGCGCGGCTGGCCTGGGCGTATGGCTGCACGCCTGTGCAGGGGAGCGCCTGGGCGTCAAAGGTAGAGGCCTGGCAGCCAGTGATCTGGCGCCGGTCATTCGTGAGTTGTTGGAGGAGCATTCTGCGTGTCTGGCTTAACCCTGTTTCTGGCCGATGAAGCGGCCACGGTCGATTTCGGCGCAAAACTGGCCGAGGTGACTGGCGGTCGTGGCGTGATTTTTCTGGAAGGCGACCTGGGGGCGGGCAAGACCACGCTCTCGCGTGGCTTGATCCGTGGGCTGGGCCATACTGGTGCAGTGAAAAGTCCGACTTTTACCGTGGTAGAACCCTACGAAATCGGTGAAATACGCGCCTTCCATTTCGACCTGTATCGTCTGGTCGACCCGGAAGAGCTGGAGTTCATGGGCATTCGTGACTATTTCGAGGGCGATCCGCTGTGCCTGTTCGAATGGCCACAAAAGGGTGCGGGCGTTTTGCCAAAGCCCGACCTGACCATTACCATAAGCCCCCAAGCGAGCGGCCGCTCGCTTGACCTTACGCCGCAGGGGGCTCGCGGCGAGGCCTGGTGCACTGCACTGGCCGAACACTATAAACAGTAAGTGGGGTAGGTATGCGCATACGCGCACTGGTCGCTGTCGTTGGATTGCTGCTGACAGCGGTGACCGTTGACGCTCTGGCCGTCACTCAAGTCAAGAGCGTGCGCTTGTGGCGCGCGCCGGACAACACGCGGTTGGTCTTCGATCTGTCTGGCCCCGTGCAGCATAGCGTCTTCACCCTCAGTGCACCCGATCGCCTGGTGATCGACATCAATGGCGCGACCTTGGCCGCGCCGCTGAACGTGTCGACCGCGAATACGCCGATCAGCAGTGTGCGTTCGGCCCAACGTACGCCTACCGACTTGCGTGTGGTGGTCGACCTGAAGAAGTCGGTCACGCCCAAGAGCTTCACCCTGGCACCCAATGCCCAGTACGGCAACCGCCTGGTGGTCGATCTGTACGACCAGGAGGCCGACGCCGTCGCTGCCACGGCGCCGACCCCGCCGCCGACGCCAGTGCAGACGCCTGCAACCACGCCAGCCGTACCGGTGACCCCGGCCCAGCCTGCAATCAAGCTGCCGCCCGTGCCGAGTGGCAAGCGCGACATCGTGGTCGCCATCGATGCCGGTCATGGCGGTGAAGACCCGGGCGCATCCGGCTCGCGCGGCCAGCACGAGAAAGACATCGTGCTGCAGATCGCCAAGGAATTGCAGCGCCAGATCAACACCGAGAAGGGCTATCGCGCCGAGCTGACCCGCACCGGTGACTACTTCATCCCGCTGCGCAAGCGCACCGAGATCGCCCGTAAGAAGGGTGCCGACCTGTTCATCTCGATCCACGCCGACGCCGCACCGTCGCGCGCCGCCTTTGGCGCCTCGGTGTTCGCCCTGTCCGACCGTGGCGCCACGTCCGAGACCGCACGCTGGCTGGCCGACACGGAAAACCGTTCCGACCTGATCGGTGGTGCCGGCAACGTCAGCCTCGACGACAAGGACCGCATGCTCGCGGGCGTGCTGCTCGACCTGTCGATGACCGCCACGCTGAGTTCCAGCCTGAACGTCGGGCAAAAGGTGCTCGGCAACATGGGGCGCGTCACCTCGCTGCACAAGCAGCGGGTGGAACAAGCAGGCTTCATGGTGCTGAAATCGCCGGATATCCCGTCGATCCTCGTTGAAACCGGGTTCATCTCGAACAACAACGAAGCGGCCAAGCTGGCCACCGCCAGCCATCAGCAGGCATTGGCGCGTTCGATTCATACCGGCGTGCGCCAGTACTTCCAGCAGAATCCGCCGCCTGGGACCTACATTGCCTGGCTGCGTGACAGCGGCAAGATTGCCCAGGGGCCGCGTGAGCATACCGTGCGTCCGGGCGAAACCCTGGCGATGCTCGCCGTGCGCTACCAGGTCAGCGTGGCCAGCCTGCGCAGCACCAACAGCCTCAAGACCGATGAGCTGAAGGTCGGCCAGCACCTCGATATCCCCGCTACCACACTGGCTTCGCAATGAGTGGCGGGTCGCGCATCCAGCTGCTCAGCCCGCGGCTGGCTAACCAGATTGCCGCCGGCGAGGTGGTTGAGCGCCCGGCGTCGGTGGCCAAGGAACTGTTGGAAAACAGCCTGGACTCTGGTGCCCGGCGCATCGATGTGGAAGTCGAGCAGGGTGGTGTGAAACTGCTGCGGGTACGTGACGATGGCAGCGGCATTTCTGCCGACGATCTGCCGCTGGCCCTGGCCCGTCACGCCACCAGCAAGATTCGCGAACTGGAAGACCTTGAAGGCGTTCTGAGCCTGGGCTTCCGGGGTGAGGCGCTGGCATCGATCAGCTCGGTGGCGCGCCTGACCCTGACTTCGCGTACTGCCAGCGCTGGCGAAGCCTGGCAGGTAGAGACCGAAGGCCGTGACATGACCCCGCGCGTGCAACCCGCCGCGCATCCGGTCGGCACCTCGGTGGAAGTGCGCGACCTGTTCTTCAATACCCCGGCCCGACGCAAGTTCCTCAAGGCCGAAAAAACCGAATTCGATCACCTGCAGGAAGTCATTCGCCGCCTGGCCCTGGCCCGCTTCGATGTCGGCTTCCACCTGCGCCACAACGGCAAGAGCATCCTCAGCCTGCATGAGGCGCATGACGAAACTGCCCGTGCGCGGCGGGTCGGCGCCATCTGCGGCCCAGGCTTCATGGAGCAGGCGCTGCCGATCGACGTCGAGCGCAATGGCCTGAGGCTGTGGGGCTGGGTCGGGCTGCCGACGTTCTCGCGCAGCCAGGCCGATCTGCAGTACTTCTTCGTCAACGGCCGTGCGGTGCGCGACAAGCTGGTCGCCCATGCCGTGCGCCAAGCCTATCGCGACGTGCTGTTCAACGGCCGGCACCCGACCTTCGTGCTGTTCCTCGAACTCGAGCCGAATGGCGTCGACGTCAACGTGCACCCGACCAAGCACGAAGTGCGCTTCCGCGAAGGTCGCTCGGTGCATGACTTCCTCTATGGCACGCTGCACCGTGCCCTGGCTGACGTGCGCCCGGAGGATCAACTGGCTGCGCCTGCCGCCGTACCTGAAGTGGTTCGCCCGACAGGCCAGCAGGTCGGTGAGTTCGGCCCCCAGGGTGAGATGCGCCTGGCCTCGCCAGTGCTCGAACAGCCACCGCATTCCATTTCCAATGGTGGCAGTGGCGCCGGCTACCAGTACCAGTACACGCCGCGCCCGTCGCAGCCGTTGCCGGCTGCCGAGTCCCAGGCGGTCTACCGCGAGTTCTACAAGCCACTGAACGAGGGCGCGCCAGCGCCTTCGGCACTGCCGGAAAGCCAGGGTGACATCCCGCCGCTGGGCTATGCCCTGGCGCAACTGAAGGGTATCTACATCCTTGCCGAGAACGCCGTTGGCCTGGTGCTGGTGGACATGCACGCGGCCCATGAGCGCATCATGTACGAGCGGCTCAAGGTAGCCATGGCCAGCGAAGGCCTCAGCGGCCAACCGCTGCTGGTGCCAGAAACCCTGGCGCTGAGCCAGCGCGAGGCCGATTGTGCCGAGGAACATGGCCAGTGGTTCCAACGCCTGGGCTTCGAGCTGCAGCGCCTGGGCCCCGAGACGCTGGCGATTCGCCAGATTCCGGCGCTGCTCAAGCAGGCCGAGGCCAATCGCCTGGTCCAGGACGTGCTCGCCGACCTGATGGAATATGGCACCAGCGACCGCATCCAGGCGCACCTCAACGAACTGCTCGGCACCATGGCCTGCCACGGCGCCGTGCGCGCCAACCGGCGCCTGGCCATCCCCGAGATGAACGCCCTGCTGCGCGACATGGAAAACACCGAGCGCAGCGGCCAGTGCAACCACGGTCGTCCGACCTGGACCCAGATGGGCCTGGACGACCTGGACAAACTATTCCTGCGCGGTCGATGACATGAGCGGCAAACCCCCAGCAATATTCCTCATGGGCCCGACGGCGGCCGGCAAGACCGACCTCGCCATCGAACTGACCAAGGTCCTGCCCTGCGAGCTGATCAGTGTCGACTCGGCGCTGGTCTACCGTGGCCTGGACATTGGTTCGGCCAAACCTTCCAAAGAGATTCTGGCGGCCTACCCGCACCGGCTCATCGATATCCGCGACCCGGCTGAAAGCTACTCGGCCGCGCAATTTCGCGCTGACGCCCTGGAAGCGATGGCCGATATCACCGCGCGCGGCAAGATTCCGCTGCTGGTCGGCGGCACCATGCTTTATTACAAGGCGCTGATCGAAGGCTTGGCGGACATGCCGGCGGCCGATGCCGCCGTGCGCGCAGAGCTCGAAGCCCAGGCCGAGGCGCTGGGCCTGGCCGAGTTGCACCGGCAACTGGCAGAGGTTGACCCGGAGTCGGCAGCGCGCATTCACCCCAACGACCCGCAGCGGCTGATCCGGGCGCTGGAAGTTTACCGGGTGAGCGGCGAGAGCATGACAGCCCATCGCCAGCGTCAATTCGCGGAAAGTAGCGGCGCAGACGCAGGCGCTGGCGGGCATTTGCCCTATACTGTCGCGAGTTTGGCGATTGCGCCTGCAGATCGTCACATTTTGCATAAGCGAATTGCGTTACGATTTTCACAGATGCTGGAACAGGGCTTCGTCGACGAGGTCCGATCGCTGCGAGCCAGAAGTGACTTGCACGCCGGGCTGCCGTCTATACGGGCAGTGGGTTATCGACAGGTCTGGGACTACCTCGACGGCAAGCTGACTGAGAATGAGATGCGCGAACGCGGTATCATTGCCACTCGACAGCTGGCCAAGCGGCAGTTCACCTGGTTGCGTGGCTGGCCCGATGTGCACTGGCTTGACAGCCTGGCCTGCGACAATCTGTCCCGCACCTTGAAATACCTTGGGGCCGTCTCCATATTGAGCTGAGTCCCTGCTGATAGCCGTCTATTCTTGCGAAGGGGCGGCCTGACTTATCAATTTTTCTGATTTTCTATTTATTTATCCTTACAGGAGTGCGGCATATGTCAAAAGGGCATTCGCTACAAGACCCTTACTTGAATCAACTGAGAAAGGAAAAGGTCCCGGTATCGATCTATCTGGTCAACGGGATCAAGCTGCAGGGCTCGATCGAATCCTTCGACCAGTTCGTGGTACTGCTGAAGAACACCGTCAGCCAGATGGTCTACAAGCACGCCATTTCGACCGTGGTTCCGGCCCGTCCGGTCCGCCTGCCAAGCCCGACCGACGGCGAGCACGGCGACAGCGAGCCAGGCAACGCCTGATAGGAGCCTGCATTGTTCTTTGAGCGCCACGGTGGTGGTGAGCGGGCGCTGCTCGTTCACTTGGAAGGTCAGAACCCTGAGGCGCGCGAAGACCCGCAGGAGTTTCAGGAACTGGCACTGTCGGCCGGAGCCGACATCGTCTCGTTGGCCACGGTAGCCAGGCATCAGCCTACGGCCAAATACCTGATTGGCAGCGGCAAGGTCGAGGAATTGCGCGACCTGGTCAAAGCCGAGCAGGTAGACCTGGTGATTTTCAATCACACCCTCACGCCCAGTCAGGAACGCAACCTCGAGCGCGTCTTCGAGTGTCGCGTGCTCGACCGTACCGGGCTGATCCTCGACATCTTCGCCCAGCGGGCGCGTACCCATGAAGGCAAGCTGCAGGTCGAACTGGCCCAGCTCGACCACATGAGCACGCGGCTGGTGCGCGGCTGGACCCACCTTGAGCGGCAGAAGGGTGGCATCGGCTTGCGTGGCCCGGGTGAAACCCAGCTGGAAACCGACCGCCGTCTGCTGCGGGTACGCATTCGCCAGATCAAGGGGCGCCTGGAGAAGGTGCGCAGCCAGCGCGAGCAGGCCCGTCGTGGCCGCAAGCGCGCGGATATCCCCTCGGTTTCGTTGGTGGGCTACACCAACGCCGGCAAGTCCACACTGTTCAATGCCCTGACCGAATCCGAGGTGTACGCGGCCGACCAGCTGTTCGCCACGCTCGACCCGACCTTGCGCCGGCTCGAACTGGCCGACCTGGGGCCGATCGTGCTGGCAGACACCGTGGGCTTCATTCGCCACCTGCCGCACAAGCTGGTCGAGGCATTTCGGGCTACGCTCGAAGAATCGAGCAACTCGGACCTGCTGCTGCATGTGATCGACGCCCATGAGCCAGAGCGTATGGAGCAGATCGAGCAAGTGCTGGCCGTGTTGGGCGAGATCGGTGCCGAAGGCTTGCCGATCCTCGAGGTCTATAACAAACTCGACCTGCTCGAAGATGTCGAGCCGCAGATTCAGCGCGATGCCGATGGCAAGCCGCAGCGGGTCTGGGTGTCGGCACGAGATGGACGTGGCCTGGAGCTGGTCGGCCAGGCGATTGCCGAGTTGCTGGGGGATGATCTGTTTGTCGGTACCCTGTGTCTGGAGCAGCGTTTTGCACGCTTGCGCGCGCAATTCTTTGCCCTGGGTGCCGTGCAGAGTGAAGAGCATGACGAAGAAGGGCGCAGCCTGCTGAGTGTTCGCCTGCCCAGGGTCGAGTTGAATCGCCTGGTCAGTCGTGAAGGCATGGAGCCGCAAGTGTTTGTCGAGCAACACACTTTGCAATAAATGCCCGGTGAGGTCGCCGGGCAGCAGTGGCAGGCATTCTGTAGCATTGGACGGCGCGCCGTGGGCGCGTCTTTGCTTTATCAGATGGAGAGCGCTATGGCTTGGAACGAGCCGGGTGGCAACTCGAACAATCAGGATCCCTGGGGCGGCCGTCGCGGTGGCGGCGGTGGCGGCGGTGGTGGCGACAAGAAGGGTCCGCCGGATCTGGACGAGGCCTTCCGCAAGCTGCAGGACAGCCTGAACGGCATGTTCGGCAGTGGCAAGAAACGTGGCGGCGGTGACCGCAATGTCGGCAAGGGTGGCGGCTATGGTCTGCTGGGCATCGGCCTGGCGGTGCTTGCTGCAATCTGGCTGTACAGCGCCGTGTACGTGGTCGACGAGCAGGAGCAGGCCGTGGTGCTGCGCTTCGGCAAGTACTATGAGACGGTCGGTCCCGGCCTGAACATCTACTTCCCGCCAATCGATCGCAAGTACATGGAAAACGTCACGCGCGAGCGTGCCTACACCAAGCAGGGGCAGATGCTCACCGAAGACGAGAACATCGTCGAGGTGCCGCTGACCGTCCAGTACAAGATCAGTAACCTGCAGGACTTCGTGCTCAACGTCGACCAGCCTGAGGTCAGCCTGCAGCATGCGACCGACAGCGCCCTGCGCCACGTGGTGGGTTCCACCTCGATGGACCAGGTGCTGACCGAGGGCCGTGAGCAGATGGCCGTGGATATCCGCGAGCGCCTGCAGCGCTTCCTCGACAACTACCGCACCGGTATCACCGTCACCCAGGTCAACGTACAGAGCGCGGCAGCCCCGCGTGAAGTGCAGGAAGCCTTCGACGACGTGATCCGCGCCCGCGAAGACGAGCAGCGTGCCCGCAACCAGGCCGAGTCCTACGCCAACGGCGTGGTGCCGGAAGCCCGCGGTCAGGCCCAGCGCATCATCGAGGACGCCAACGGTTACCGCGACGAAGTCATCGCCCGCGCCAAGGGTGAGGCCGACCGCTTCACCAAACTGGTCGGCGAGTACCGCAAGGCCCCTGACGTGACCCGTCAGCGCCTGTACCTGGAGACCATGCAAGAGGTCTACAGCAATACCAGCAAGGTCCTGGTCACGGCCAAGGACGGGCAGAACAACCTGCTCTACCTGCCGCTGGACAAGATGGTCGAAGGCAGCCGCAACGCTTCCGCGCCAAGCACCAGCGTCAGCCCGTCGGTCAACGATGCGGCCACGCGTGCCGCGCAGGATCTGCAACAGCAACAGCAGCCACTGCGCACTAGGGAGAGCCGCTGATGAGCAACCGATCGCTGATCGCCCTGATCGCCGCCGTGGTTCTGGCCATTGTGGCCTGGAACAGCTTCTACATCGTGTCCCAGACCGAGCGTGCGGTACTGCTGCGCTTCGGTAAGGTGGTCCAGGCGGATGTCCAGCCGGGCCTGCACGTGAAGATTCCGTACGTGAACCAGGTACGCAAGTTCGACGCACGCCTGATGACCCTCGACGCCCCGACCCAGCGGTTCCTGACCCTGGAGAAGAAGGCGGTGATGGTCGACGCCTACGCCAAGTGGCGCGTCAAGGACGCCGAGCGCTTCTACACCGCCACTTCCGGCATGAAACAGATCGCCGACGAGCGTCTGTCGCGTCGTCTGGAAAGCGGCCTGCGTGACCAGTTCGGTAAACGTACCCTGCACGAGGTGGTTTCCGGTGAACGTGACGCGCTGATGGCTGACATCACCGCATCGCTGAACCGCATGGCCAGCAAGGAGCTGGGTATCGAGGTCGTCGACGTGCGCGTCAAGGCCATCGACCTGCCGAAGGAAGTCAACCGCAGCGTGTTCGACCGCATGAGCACCGAGCGTGAGCGTGAAGCCCGCGAGCACCGCGCCAAAGGTAACGAGTTGGCCGAAGGTATTCGCGCCGATGCCGACCGCCAGCGCCGTGTACTGCTGGCCGAAGCCTACCGCGAAGCGGAAGAAACCCGTGGTGACGGCGACGCTCAGGCGGCCGCCATCTACGCCAAGGCCTACACCCAGGACGCCGATTTCTACGCGTTCTACCGTAGCCTGCAGGCGTACCGCGACAGCTTCTCGAGCAAGAGCGACGTGCTGGTGCTGGACGCGAAGAACGAGTTCTTCCGCTTCCTGGACAAGAGCAAGCCGTGATGCTCAGGCCCTGATTTTCATGCAGCGGCGCCCCGCCTGGCAGCTAAAACACCAGGCGGGGTGCATCCTGAATGAAAAGGGGTGTATGATGAGGCAGCCGGGAAATTTCCCGGCTTTTTTGCGTCTGCAAGGTTGATTGGCAAAGCGCCAGTTGACGGTTTGGTCAGGTCGCAAGGCAATTCGAGGGTATCGGGTACGGTGGCTGCGCTGGGATCAGTGCTGCCCGCTGCTGTGCGCGATACCGGCTTTACTGACGGCTCGCCAGCTGGCAAGCCGCCCGGACCAGAGGGGAAATGGCGTAATGGCAACGGTAGACCGCTGGCTGCTGCCAGATGGCATCGAGGAAGTACTGCCACCTGAGGCTGCGCGCATCGAGATCGCGCGCCGCCAGGTGTTGGACCTGTTCCAGAGTTGGGGCTACGAGCTGGTCGTCACCCCGCATATCGAGTACCTGGAGTCGCTGCTCACCGGCGCCGGCCAGGACCTGGATCAGCGCACCTTCAAGGTGGTCGACCCGCAGTCGGGCCGCCTGATGGGCTTCCGCGCCGACTTCACCCCGCAGGTGGCGCGCATCGACGCCCACACCCTGCGCCGTGAAGGCCCGAGCCGCCTGTGCTATGCCGGCAGCGTGCTGCACGCCCAGCCGCGCGCCCTGTCCACCTCGCGCAGCCCGATTCAGCTGGGTGCCGAGCTGTACGGCGACGCCAGCCCGACCAGCGATGTCGAAGTCATCAGCCTGATGCTCGCCACGCTGCAGCTGACCGACGTTGCCGATGTGCACATGGACCTCGGCCACGTCGGTATCTACCGCGGCCTGGCCCGTGCCGCCGGCCTGTCGGGTGCGGTCGAACAGCAGCTGTTCGACGCCCTGCAGCGCAAATCGGTCGATGAAGTACAGGCACTGACCGCCGACCTGCCGAAGGACCTGGGCAACATGCTGCGCGCCCTGGTCGAACTGTGCGGTGGCCGTGAAGTGCTGGCCGAGGCCCGCGTGCGCCTGGGTCGCGCCCCGGCCAGCGTCCTGGCGGCGCTCGACGATCTGCTGGCGATCGCTGATCGCCTGGCGTCGCGCTACCCGGACCTGCCGCTGTACTTCGACCTCGGCGAGCTGCGCGGTTACAACTATCACACCGGCGTGGTGTTCGCCGTGTTCGTCCCGGGCGAAGGTCAATCGATCGCCCAGGGCGGCCGCTATGACGACATCGGCGCCGACTTTGGCCGGGCCCGCCCGGCCACCGGTTTCTCCACGGATTTGAAGACCCTGGTCACACTGGGGCGAGCGGAGGTCGTATTGCCAACTGGCGGCATCTGGATGCCGGACAGTGGCGACGCGGCCCTCTGGCAGCAGGTCTGCCAGTTGCGCAACGAGGGCCAGCGTGTGGTCCAGGCTCTGCCTGGCCAGCCGTTGAGTGCTGCTCTCGAGGCGGATTGTGATCGGCAATTGATTCAGCAAGACGGGCGCTGGCAGGTTCTGCCGCTGGCCCAGTGAGTTTCTGCGTCGGCAAAGGCCGGCAACCAAGTTTGCGTGAATGAGGACCAATGTAATGGGTAAGAATGTCGTCGTCCTGGGCACCCAGTGGGGTGATGAGGGCAAAGGCAAGATCGTCGATCTGCTGACCGAACATGCTGCCGCCGTAGTGCGCTACCAAGGTGGCCACAACGCGGGCCACACCCTGGTGATCAACGGTGAAAAAACCGTTCTGCACCTGATTCCCTCGGGCATCCTGCGTGAAGGCGTACAGTGCCTGATCGGCAACGGCGTGGTCGTTGCCCCGGACGCCCTGATGCGTGAAATCACCAAGCTGGAAGAGAAGGGCGTACCGGTGCGCGAGCGCCTGCGCATCTCCCCGGCTGCGCCGCTGATCCTGTCGTACCACGTGGCCCTGGACCAGGCCCGTGAGAAAGCCCGTGGCGAAGCCAAGATCGGCACCACCGGCCGTGGCATCGGCCCAGCCTACGAAGACAAGGTTGCACGCCGCGGCCTGCGCGTGGGCGACCTGTTCCACCGCGAGCGTTTCGCTGCCAAGCTGGGTGAGCTGCTGGACTACCACAACTTCCAGCTGGTGAACTACTACAAAGAGCCGGCCATCGACTTCCAGCAGACCCTGGACGAGTGCATGGCCTACGCCGAACAGCTCAAGCCGATGATGCTCGACGTCACCGCTGAGCTGCACAACCTGCGTCGCGCTGGCAAGGACATCATGTTCGAAGGCGCCCAGGGCTCGCTGCTGGACATCGACCACGGTACCTACCCGTACGTCACCAGCTCCAACACCACCGCTGGCGGCATCTCCACCGGTTCCGGCGTTGGCCCGATGTACCTGGACTACATCCTCGGCATCACCAAGGCCTACACCACTCGCGTTGGTTCCGGTCCGTTCCCGACCGAACTGTTCGACGAGACCGGTGCCACCCTGGCCAAGCGTGGCCACGAGTTCGGTTCGACCACTGGCCGTGCCCGCCGTTGCGGCTGGTTCGATGCCGTCATCCTGCGTCGCGCCATCGACGTCAACAGCATCTCGGGCATCTGCCTGACCAAGCTGGACGTGCTGGACGGCCTGGAAACCATCAACATCTGCGTTGGCTACAAGAACGAGAACGGTGCCGTCATCGACGCGCCTTCCGATGCCGACAGCTACATCGGCCTGGAGCCGGTGTACGAAGAGATGCCAGGCTGGAGCGAATCGACCCTGGGCGTGAAAACCCTGGAAGAGCTGCCGCAAGCTGCGCGTGACTACATCAAGCGCATCGAAGAGCTGGTAGGCGCGCCGATCGACATCATTTCGACCGGCCCGGACCGCAACGAGACCATCGTCCTGCGTCATCCGTTCGCCTGATCTGCCCTCCAGGCTGATCTGACGCCGCGGTCCTGAAAAGGATCGCGGCGTTTTCATTTGTGGCGCAGGCCTGGCGACATTGCTAGACCTTGGCGTTTATCCCTGCTGTATACGGCACAACCCTTGCTGTAAGAAGTTTCTGTAGATGCCATCAAAATAGTGGCGCCAGAAAACACGAGGGTTACACCGTGTCTGCCATCCTTTCGCTGTTACGAAGCCGCCTCTTGCGGCCTGTGTTTGTTGCCCTTGGTATCGCTCTTTTGGTGCAGGTGCTGGTTGCCGTTGCGCTGACCCGCAGCACCGTGACGGCCCTGGAGGCCGACCTGGGCGAGCGCCTGGGCAAAGACAGCCGCCAGCTTGCTGGCGAGCTGGAACAGGCCGGGCAGGACGTGCGCGGGGGGCTTGAGAGCCTTTCCAGCAGCACCCGCCAGCGCTTGAGTGCGGGCCTTTCCACGCGGCTGCAGGACGAACAGCAGCAGCTGCGCGCCACCCTGGAGAAAAACCTCAAGGACTCGGCCAACGACATGGCCGAGCTGCTGGCCTCGGTCGCCCCGCGGGCGATCTGGGATAACGATGTGCCGATGCTCTCCGACTTCGCCCGTCGTGCCCAGCGCAACCCCAACGTGCTGTTTGTGATCTATGACGATGCCCAGGGCCAGCACCTGACCCGCTACTTGAACCGGCAGAACCCGATCAACCAGGCTTTGATCGAGAAGGGCCAGGGCGAGCGAGCGCTGGACAAGGTGCTCGACGCCGCGCGTCGCGATCCTTCGGTGTATTTCGTCGAGGCGCCGATCAACCCCAATGGTGCCGAGATCGGCAAAGTCCTCATGGGTGTTTCCACGGCCGGCGTTGATCAGGAACTCAAGGCCCTCGACCAGCGCTTCAGTGCCCTGATCGCCAGTGGCGAGCAACTGGTTGGCGATAGCCTGGGTGCTGCGGCCGCCGACAGTGGCAAGGCCCTGCGCGAGCGCCTGGAAACCGCACAGGCCAGCGCCACCGCGATGCAGGCCAACACTGCACAGACCGTGCGTGATGCGGCCGCCGAGCTGCGTTGGCGGATTGGCCTGGGCCTGGTAGTGGTGGGCCTGGGTGTCCTTCTGGTGGTGGCTTTGGTGCTGGGTCGCCGCGTGCTCAGCAAGCTGCGACTGCTGATTACCGCGCTCAACGACCTGGCCGCCGGCGAAGGTGACCTGACCAAACGCGTGACCCTCGACAGCCGCGACGAGATCGGCGACATGGCGTCGGCGGTCAACCGCTTTGTCGACAAGCTGCAGCCCATCGTCCGCGAGGCCGGCGAGGTGGCCCAGCGTACCGGCGTCGAGATCGGCACCATGGCCCAGCGCAACGCCGGTGCCGATGCCGCAGCGGCGTTGCAGCGTGACGAAGTGGCCGCCAGCCTGCGCGACCTGTCGAGCATGGCTGACGAGGCCCAGGCCGAAAGCCACGCCATGCAGGCGGCGTTGCAGCAGGTAGTGGACATTCGCCAGGCAACCGACGAGAACAGCCGTTCCTCGACGCAGCTGGCGAGCCTGATCGAGAACCTGGCCGGCCAGGTCGAGACAGGCTCACAGGTGATCGAGCGATTGGCCAAGCAGAGCGAACAGATTGAAGTGGTGCTGACCGTCATCCATGGCATTGCCGAGCAGACCAACCTGCTGGCCCTTAATGCTGCAATCGAAGCTGCGCGCGCTGGTGAGACGGGTCGCGGGTTTGCCGTAGTGGCCGATGAGGTACGCGCGCTGGCGAGCAAGACGCAAAGCTCCACCGGCGACATTCAAGCGCACATCGCCGCCCTGCAGAAAGGTGCCAAGGAGGCGGTGGCGACCATCAGCCAGGCCGGGCTCAAGGCCAGTGAAGGGCTGTTGGTGCTGCGTGATAACGAGCGTCGCCAGCAGTCGGTGCAGGCCGCCGTGGAGCAGGTGCACGCGGCCATCGGCCTGGCGACCCGCGCTGCCGAGCAGCAAGCCCATGGCGCACAAGCGGTGCGGGGGCGGGTGGAGAACATCCATGCCCAGGCCGAGCGCTCTGCCGAAGTGGTGATGCAGACCACGGCCAGCAGCAAGGTGCTGGATGACCTCGCGGCGCAGCTACGCGCCAGCTTGGGCCAGTTCCGGGCGTAAGTTGGGGCAACGGCCTTGTCCATTTGCTGAGCCCTGGCGCGGACTCTGTGGGAGCGGGCTTGCCCGCGAACACGGGCGAAGCCCGTGCCATCCAACTTGCGCTGTTGTTATGCTGTGAGCGACACATGACAAATGGAGTTGCTCATGTCCGCCCAATTGGTCGCTGCCCAGGCCGACCTCGATTTTCTCCACAGTGCCAGCATACAGCTCACTGCCCCGATGACCGCCCTGCAAGCCTACTGCGCCATGATCTCGGATGTCCCAGGCTGGCTGGCCAGGGCCTTCCGCATTCGTGACTTCATCTCGCGTCGTTTCAATGTCGCCGATATCCACGGCTTCTCTCCCCGCGATCCAGCGCATGTACCAGCTGTCGGCGAACACCTGGACTTCTTCACCGTCGAGGCCATCAGCGACCAGCAACTGGTGCTGACTTCGCGTGATACGCACCTGGCGGTGATGGTCTGCATGGATGTGGAAGGGCAGCGCTTGAAAGTGACCACGTCGGTGCGGTGTTTCAACGCCTTTGGCCGGCTGTACATGCTGCCGGTAGGGCTGGCCCATGGGCCTATCGTGAAGCGCATGCTGCGCAATATCGAAAGCAGTGGCCCAGGCCGCCAGGCGGCCTGAGCCTTGGACTCATGCCTTGTTCAGGTACATCCGCGTAGTCAGCAGATATACAGGCAAACCCGACACCACAATCAGCAGCGCCGCATAAGGCGCCGCCGCCGCAAACTCGACGTTGGCGGTATGCGCCCAGACCTCGGTGGCCAGAGTGGTCATGCCTGTCGGGCTGAGCAGCAGGGTAGCGGTCAGCTCCTTCATGGCATCAAGGAACACCAGCGCAAACGCCGCCGCCAGCGCCGGGAATATGATCGGCAAGGTCACCCGGCAGAACGCCGCAAAACTGCTGGCGCCCAAGGTGCGGGCTGCTTCTTCGAGTGTCGGCGAGGCCTTGTTCAGTGCGGTACGCACCGGCGCCTGGGCCAGAGGCAGGAACAGCAGCGCATAGGCCAGCAACAACAGCGCGGTAGTCTGGTAAAGCGCCGGCACATAGTGCAGCGAGAACACTACCAGGGTCAGCGCGATCACCAGGCCGGGCAGGGCGTGCAACAGGTACGGCAGGCGCTCGGCCCAGATCGCCAGGCGGCCTTTGTAGCGCACCACCAGGAAGCTGACCGGCAGGGCCAGCAGCACGCAGAAGCCTGCGCCACCCAGCGACACCGACAGCGAAGTCAGCAGTGCTTTACTGATCGCCGCCACCGGGAAGGCCGCCGACGAACCCACGCTCAGCCAGTAACCCAGCATCGCCAGTGGAATGCCGCTGCCGAGAATCGCCAGGCCCAGGCAGAACAGCTGCGCCAACGGCATCCAGCCACGCAGGCGCACCGGCTGCCCGCGACGTGCCACGCCCTGGCCGATGCGCACGTGACGGGCCTTGCCGCGCACGCGCAGTTCCAGCCATAGCATCAGCAGGCACAGCGCGAGCAGCACCGCCGAGAGCATCGCCGCATTGGCGTTGCTGAACTCCAGTTCGAATTGCTGGTAGATCGCCGTGGTGAAGGTCTGCAGTCCAAGGATCGACAGTGCGCCGAACTCGACCAGCATGTGCAGGGCGATCAGCAGCGCGCCGCCCAGCATCGACGGCCACAGCAGAGGCAGAGTGATCTTGCGGAACACGCCCCAGCGGCTGTAACCCAGGGTGCGTGCCGACTCTTCAAGCGACGTGTCGAGGTTGCGCAGGGTCGCCGCAACCGGCAGGAACACCAGTGGGTACTTGGACAGTGCCATCACCAGGATCGCCCCGCCGAGGCCTTCGAAATCCGAACTCAGCGACACCCAGGTGAAGCTGCTGACGAATGACGGCACCGCAAATGGCAGGCATAGCACCACGCCCCACGGCCGGCGGCCGGGCAGGTTGCTGCGCTCAAGCAGCCAGGCCAGGGCCAGGCCGACCACCATGCACGCCAGCGTCACCCCGGCCATCAGCATCAGGGTGTTGCGCATCAGCCCCCAGACGAACGGGCGCCAGAGCAGGTGCAGCGCTTCGCGCCAGCCGGCCTCCCAGGCTTTCATGGCGACGTACAGTAACGGCAGCAAGCTCATCGCCACCAGGAACAGCACAGGCAGCAGCACCCAGATCGAGGGGCGCTTGCGGCGCGGTACGAAACGTACCTGCGCCGGCTCGGACAGGGCGGCGGTCATCAGAGCAGGCCGACCTCGCGTTCAAGCTCCAGCGCTTCCTCGGCATTGCCCAGGTCGGCTGGCGAGATCTTCGGCGGGCGCAGCTCTTCGAACGGTTTCAGGCCACGGTCGGAGACCATGCCCTTGTGCAGCGGGTACTCGGCGGTGGTCTGGGTGATCACGCGCTGGCCTTCTTCGCTGGCCATCCAGTTAAGCAGGGCCTGGGCCTCCTTCGGGTGCTTGCTGGCCTTGACCGCAGCAGCGCCAGAGATGGTGACCAGGTTGCCGGCGTCGCCGTCGGCCAGGTAATACAGCTTGGAATCGAGTTTGCCGCGCTCGCGCTCCAGGGCATACCAGTAATAGTTGTTGACCAGTACGGCGGCGACTTCGCCTTTTTCCACAGCCTTGAGGGCGACCATGTTGTTGGTATAGGTCTTGCCGAAGGCTTTCAGGCCGGTCAGCCATTCTTCGGTGGCTTCACGCCCGTGCATCTTCAGGATGGCCACGGCCTGTTCCTGGAAGGCGCCGCTGGTGGGCACGTAGCCAACGCGGCCTTCCCACTCGGGGTCGGCGAAGTCCATCACGGTGGTCGGCAGGTCTTTCTCATCGACCTTCTTCGGGTTGTACACCACCACGCGTGTACGGGCGGTCACGCCCATCCAGGTGCCGTTGGCGCCGACGTATTCCTTGGGCAGCATGTTCAGCGTGGTGTCATCGATCTTCGCCAGCAGGCCCAGCTCGCCGAGGTTGTTCAGCGGCGGGGACTCTTCGGTATAGATGATGTCGGCCGGCGAGCGGTCGCCTTCTTCGATGATCTGGCTGGCCAGCTGGTTGCTGCTGCCCTTGCGGATATTGATGTGGATACCGGTCTTGGCCTCGTAGGCCTTGGCGATGGCTTCGCCGATTTCCTTGTGCTGGCCGTTGTACATGGTCAGCGTGACCGGTTCGTCTGCCAGGGCGGCCGGAGCGCCGATCACCAGGCTCAGAACTGCGGCGGCCAGGGTGCGCATCAGCGGTTGCGGGCGAATCGTCATGCGGGTACTTCCTCGCTTACGGCTACATATTCGGAAACAATGGTAAACGAAATCGTTTCTCAAGTGGCCGGGTGACGAGAAATTCATCGGCAGACAAACGTGTAATGCCGGGGCTGCGAGGGGAGAAGGGAGGGGGGATGCAAAAATCGCAGGCAAGAAAAAACCCACTAGCAAGCTAGTGGGTTTTTGTATGGTGCCCAGGAGAAGACTCGAACTTCCACGACCTTGCGGTCACTGATACCTGAAACCAGCGCGTCTACCAATTCCGCCACCTGGGCACACATTCGAGATAAAAGATGCTTTACAGCGCCGCTCATCTCTACTACAACTTCGGGCTTGTCCGTCGTTGTGGTGCGCACTATACGGACGGTCCGGGGGGCTGTAAACCCCCCAAGCGAAAAAAATTTCAAAAAATTCAACTTGTTGATTCCGAAGGCCTATTGCCCCTCTCTATACACGGCAGCGGGGGCTGTCCAAGGCTGACATTTCCGGTTTCAATACGCACATGCCAGAATTCCTATCTATATACCCCAAGGTGAACCCCTTCTGATGGCCGATTGGCAATCCCTCGATCCCGAGGCCGCTCGCGAAGCGGAAAAATACGACAACCCCATTCCCAGCCGTGAGCTGATCCTGCAGCGCCTCGCCGACCGTGGCGAACCGGCCGCGCGCGAGGAGCTGGCGGCAGAGTTCGGTCTTTATGAAGAAGACCAGATCGAAGCCCTGCGCCGCCGCCTGCGCGCCATGGAGCGTGACGGCCAGCTTATCTATACCCGGCGCGGCACTTATGCCCCGGTAGACAAGCTGGACCTGATCTGTGGCCGTGTCTCCGGCCACCGCGACGGCTTCGGCTTCCTTATCCCGGATGACGGCAGCGAAGACCTGTTCCTCAGCCCGTCGCAGATGCGCCTGGTATTCGACGGCGACCGCGGCCTGGCCCGGGTCTCGGGTGTCGACCGCCGTGGCCGCCGCGAGGGCGTGCTGGTCGAAGTCATCTCCCGCGCCCATGAAAGCGTGGTCGGCCGCTACTTCGAAGAAGGCGGTATCGGCTACGTGACCCCGGACAACCCGAAGATCCAGCAGGAAGTGCTGGTGACTGCCGGGCGTAACGGTGGCGCCAAGATCGGCCAGTTCGTCGAGATCAAGATCACCCACTGGCCTACCCCGCGCTTCCAGCCGCAGGGTGATGTGGTCGAGGTGATCGGCAACTACATGGCGCCGGGCATGGAAATCGACGTTGCCCTGCGCAGCTACGACATTCCGCACGTCTGGCCCAACGATGTGGTCAAGGAAGCGCGCAAGTTCCGCTCCGAAGTCGAAGAGAAGGACAAAGAGAAGCGCATCGACCTGCGCCACCTGCCGTTCGTCACCATCGACGGCGAAGACGCCCGCGACTTCGATGACGCCGTCTACTGCGAACCACTGGGCAAGCTGCGCATGTTCTCTGGCGGCTGGCGCCTGTATGTGGCAATCGCCGACGTCTCCAGCTACGTACGCCTGGGCTCGGCCCTGGACAACGAAGCCCAGCAACGCGGCAACTCGGTGTACTTCCCCGAGCGCGTGGTGCCGATGCTCCCCGAAGAGCTGTCCAACGGCCTGTGCTCGCTGAACCCGCATGTCGATCGCCTGGCCATGGTCTGTGAAATGACCATGAACAAAGCCGGCCAGATGGTCGACTATCAGTTCTACGAAGGCGTTATCCACTCCCATGCCCGCCTGACCTACAACAAGGTCAGCAGCATGCTCGAGCATGCCCGTACCCGTGAGGGCAAGGCGCTGCGCGAGGAGTACAAGGAGGTCGTGCCGGACCTGAAGAACCTGTACAACCTGTACAAGGTGCTGGTGGATGCCCGTCACACCCGCGGTGCCATCGACTTCGAGACCCAGGAAACCCGCATCATCTTCGGTGACGAGCGCAAGATCGCGGAAATCCGCCCGACCGTGCGCAACGATGCCCACAAGCTGATCGAAGAGTGCATGCTGGCGGCCAACGTCGCCACCGCTGCGTTCCTGCAGAAGCACGAAGTGCCAGCCCTTTACCGCGTGCACGACGGCCCGCCGCCGGAGCGCCTGGAAAAGCTGCGCGCCTTCCTCGGCGAGCTGGGCCTGACCCTGCACAAGGGCAAGGACCCGTCGCCCAAGGACTACCAGGCCCTGCTGGCGAGCATCGCCGGGCGCCCGGACTTCCACCTGATCCAGACGGTGATGCTGCGCTCGCTGAGCCAGGCGGTGTACAGCACCGACAACAACGGCCACTTCGGCCTGAACTACGAGGCGTACACCCACTTCACCTCGCCGATCCGCCGTTACCCGGACCTGCTGGTGCACCGCGCCATCCGCAGCATCATCCGTTCCAAGGTCGACACCCCGCACGTCAAGCGTGCTGGCGCCATGAGCATCCCCAAGGCCCGTATCTACCCGTACGACGTGAATGCCCTCGACCAGCTCGGCGAGCAGTGCTCGATGACCGAGCGCCGTGCCGACGAAGCCACTCGTGACGTGGTCAACTGGCTCAAGTGCGAGTTCATGAAGGATCGCGTGGGCGAGACCTTCCCGGGTGTGATCACTGCGGTCACCGGTTTCGGCCTGTTCGTCGAGCTGACCGACATCTACGTGGAAGGCCTGGTGCACGTCAGTGCGCTGCCGGGCGACTACTACCACTTCGACCCGGTGCACCACCGCCTGTCGGGCGAGCGTACCGGGCGCAGCTTCCGCCTGGGCGACACCATCGAGGTCAAGGTCATGCGCGTCGACCTCGACGAGCGCAAGATCGACTTCGAAGTCTCCGAGCAGCAGCTCAATGCGCCGATTGGCCGCAAGGGGCGTGGTGCTGCTGCGCCAGCCGCCGAAAAGTCCGGGAAGTCCGAGCCAGCGGTCGAAGCCAAGGCCACGCCTAAGCCGCGCAGCCGCAAGAGCGAGACTGCTGAAGCGTACTTCCCGAAAGACGCGGTGCAGCGCAACGCCGAAGTGCGCAAGAGCCGTGAAATGAAAAAGGCGCTGATGAGCGAGGCGCGCACCAGCGGCCACGCCAGCAGCAAGTCGGACAAGGGCGGCAAGCCATCCGGCAAGCCGACCAAGCACCGTAAAGGCCCGCCGAAGTCCGGCGCACCACGCAAGAGCAAGAGCAAGTCATGAGTCAGCTGGAAAAGATCTACGGCGTGCACGCCGTGCAGGCACTGCTGCAGCACCATCCGAAGCGGGTCAAGCAGATCTGGCTGTCGGAAGGGCGCAGCGAGCCGCGCATCCAGACGTTGCTGGAACTGGCCGCGGAAAACCGCGTGCCGGTCGGCCAGGCCGAGCGCCGTGAGCTGGATGCCTGGGTCGAGGGCGTGCACCAGGGCGTGGTCGCCGAGGTGAGCCCGAGCCAGGTGTGGGGCGAGTTGATGCTCGAGGAGCTGCTCGAGCGCAGCGAAACCCCGCCGCTGATCCTGGTGCTGGACGGCGTGACCGACCCGCACAACCTTGGCGCTTGCCTGCGCACCGCCGATGCGGCTGGTGCCACGGCGGTGATCGTGCCCAAGGACAAGTCGGCCACCTTGACACCGGTAGTGCGCAAGGTGGCCTGCGGCGCGGCGGAGGTGATTCCGCTGGTGGCCGTGACCAACCTGGCGCGCACGCTGGAGAAACTGCAGCAGCGTGGCCTGTGGGTGGTGGGTACCGCTGGCGAGGCTGAACAGGAGATCTACCAGCAGGACCTGACCGGCCCGCTGGTGATGATCATGGGCGCGGAAGGCAAGGGCATGCGCCGGCTGACCCGCGAGCATTGCGACTTCCTGGTGAAGTTGCCGATGAGCGGTAGCGTGAGCAGCCTGAACGTGTCGGTGGCGACGGGCGTGTGCCTGTTCGAGGCTGTGCGCCAGCGTCAGGCCAAGCGCTGATCGCGTAAACCTGTTCTGGCCTCTTCGCGGGCATGCCCGCTCCCACTGGATTACCTCCTGCCCTGAGGGCAGCCGGGTACCTGTGGGTGCGGGCGCGCCCGCGAAGGGGACGGCGCAGGAATAAAGTATTTCAGGCTGTTCAAATATTCACCAATCACCTTGCTTGTGCGCCCCGCCTTCTCTACAATTGCGCCCCTTGCCGAGCTGGCAGGCGCCTATGTGCCTCCCCTCCGTGCAAGACATACAGTGTCATTCACTCCTTGTCTGACCAGATACGCTGGCAGACTACTAACCCGTAAGGAGCATTCATGCGTCATTACGAAATCATCTTCCTGGTTCACCCGGACCAGAGCGAGCAAGTCGGCGGCATGGTTGAGCGTTACACCAAGCTGATCGAAGAAGATGGCGGCAAGATCCACCGCCTGGAAGACTGGGGCCGTCGTCAACTGGCCTACGCAATCAACAATGTTCACAAGGCTCACTACGTGATGCTGAACGTTGAGTGCACCGGCAAGGCCCTGGCCGAGCTGGAAGACAACTTCCGCTACAACGATGCCGTTATCCGTAACCTCGTCATCCGTCGCGACGAAGCCGTAACCGGCCAGTCCGAGATGCTGAAGGCTGAAGAAAACCGCAGCGAGCGCCGTGAGCGTCGTGAGCGTCCTGAGCATGCTGAATCCGCCGACGGCGACGACAGCAATGACAGCGACTCCAGCGATAACGCTGACGAGTAATCCACGGACCTTTAGAGGAGCCTATTAAATGGCACGTTTCTTCCGTCGTCGTAAATTCTGCCGCTTCACTGCTGAAGACGTGAAAGAGATCGACTTCAAAGATCTCAACACCCTGAAAGCTTACGTATCCGAAACCGGCAAGATCGTTCCAAGCCGTATCACCGGTACCAAAGCTCGTTATCAGCGTCAGCTGGCTACCGCTATCAAGCGCGCCCGCTTCCTGGCCCTGCTGCCCTACACCGACAGCCACGGCCGCTGAGACCGGGTCGTCGACAAGCAGTAAGGGATTAGCATGCGAGCGTTAGCAAGTTTCATCATGCGCGGTCGTGTGCAGGCCACCCTGGTGGTGGTCATCAGCGCGGTACTGCCGCTGCTGTTCTGGTTGAGTGCCGCTGCCGGCAGCCTTGTGCTGCTGCGGCGTGGGTTCAAGGATGCTTCAACGGTCATCGCCGGCGGCCTGCTGGCCGGGCTGGCCGTGTGGTTCATGGGCGATCCGATCACCTTCCTGGTGATTGCCGGTGCCCTGGGCCTGGCCGCGCTGTTGCGCGCCGAGCATCCCTGGAGCCGTGTGCTGGTCGCCAGTGCCGTGTTCGCCGTGGTTTTCAGCCTCGTGCTCGACATGGCCCTGGCGCAGACCTTCGATGTGCTGGCCAAGGCGTTTGCCGAAGCCATGCCGAAAATCGAAGGCGAGCCGGTGCTCTCCGGTGAGCTGATCCGCCCTGTGCTGGTCGCTTCCACAGCAGTGACGGTGCAATTGTTCAGCGTGTTGGCCCTGGTGCTGGCGCGTTATTGGCAGGCAGCGTTGTACAACCCTGGAGGCTTCGGTCGCGAATTTCGCGAACTGAAGTTGCCGAAACAGACCATGGCGGTCTTGGTGGCAGTGATGGTGGTGGCTCCGTTTATCGGGTCGCAGTTCATCATCCTGGCATCGGCGTCGAGCCTGGTACTGGTGCTGGCTGGCATCGCCTTGATGCACGGCCTCGTGGCACAGGGGCGACTGGCCGGTTTCTGGCTGGTGGGCATGTACGTGACGTTGCCGCTGATCATGCAGCTGATCTACCCGTTGCTGATGGTCCTGGCCATTGTCGACAGCCTGATTGATTTTCGCGGTCGCAAGTCCCCTCCGGGGAAAGACTCCGCGAACGGTGAAGGTTAAAAGTTAAGAGGTTTTACCAAATGGAACTGATCCTGCTGGAAAAAGTCGCTAACCTGGGCAACCTGGGCGACAAAGTTAAAGTTAAGGCTGGTTACGGCCGTAACTTCCTGCTG
The DNA here is from genome assembly GCF_017744435.1 of Pseudomonas sp. Taxonomy (GTDB): domain Bacteria; phylum Pseudomonadota; class Gammaproteobacteria; order Pseudomonadales; family Pseudomonadaceae; genus Aquipseudomonas. Next base: position 37,337 of record NZ_JAGIBG010000009.1, on the reverse strand, counting down.
CCATTCGGCAAGGCCACCGTTGCCAACGCCGCCAACCTGGCTGCGTTCGAAGAGCGTCGCGCCGAGCTGGAAAAAGCAGCTGCTGACCGTAAAGCTTCGGCTGAAAGCCGTGCTGCCCAACTGGCCGAGCTGGAAGTGACCATCACTGCCACCGCTGGCGACGAAGGCAAGCTGTTCGGTTCGATCGGCACCCACGACATCGCTGACGCCCTGACCGCCTCCGGCGTTGAAGTGGCCAAAGCTGAAGTTCGTCTGCCGAACGGCACCATCCGTCAGGTTGGCGAATACGACGTAGCCGTGCACCTGCACAGCGACGTTGAAGCCACCGTACGTGTGGTCGTCGTAGCTGCCTAAGCTGCGCTGACTGGTGGTCCCTCACGGGATAGCCGGTTAACATCGGGCACGGTCCTGTTCATTCAGGCCGTGCCCTTTGTCTTTTTCATCCTCCAGAATTCTTTCGTGGCCATGAACGAGATCACCAACTCCGAACAGCTCGACCTGCAAACCGCTGCCCTGAAGGTGCCGCCGCATTCCATCGAGGCCGAACAGGCCGTGCTCGGTGGCCTGATGCTGGACAACAACGCCTGGGAGCGGGTGCTGGACCAGGTGTCGGATGGCGATTTCTACCGGCATGACCACCGCCTGATCTTCCGTGCCGTGCACAAGTTGGCCGACGCCAACCAGCCATTCGACGTGGTGACCCTGCACGAGCAGCTGGACAAGGAAGGCGTCTCTTCGCAGGTCGGCGGCCTGGCTTACCTGGCCGAATTGGCCAAGAACACCCCGTCGGTGGCCAACATCAAGGCCTACGCCGCGATCATTCGCGAACGGGCCACGCTGCGCCAACTGATCAGCATCAGCACCGACATCGCCGACAACGCCTTCAACCCGCAAGGGCGTGGCGCTGCAGAAATCCTCGACGATGCCGAACGGCAGATCTTCCAGATTGCCGAGGCGCGGCCGAAAACTGGCGGCCCGGTGGGCGTCAACGAACTGTTGACCATGGCCATCGACCGCATCGACACGCTGTTCAACTCCGACAGCGACATCACCGGTGTGTCCACCGGCTTCACCGACCTGGACGAGAAGACCAGCGGCCTGCAGGCAGCCGACCTGATCATCGTCGCCGGCCGTCCGTCGATGGGTAAGACCACCTTCGCCATGAATCTGGTGGAAAACGCCGTGCTGCGCAGCGAAAAGGCGGTGCTGGTGTTCTCCCTCGAGATGCCAGGTGAATCGCTGATCATGCGTATGCTTTCGTCGCTGGGTCGCATCGACCAGACCAAGGTGCGTTCCGGTCAGCTGGACGACGATGACTGGCCGCGCCTGACCTCGGCAGTCAACCTGCTCAACGACCGCAAGCTGTTCATCGACGATACCGCCGGCATCAGCCCTTCGGAAATGCGTGCGCGTACCCGCCGTCTGGCCCGTGAGCACGGTGAAATCGGCATGATCATGGTCGACTACCTGCAGCTGATGCAGATTCCAGGGTCGGCCGGTGACAACCGGACCAACGAGATTTCCGAGATCTCCCGATCCCTCAAGGCCCTGGCCAAGGAATTCAACTGCCCGGTAATCGCCCTGTCGCAGCTGAACCGTTCCCTGGAGCAGCGACCGAACAAACGCCCGGTGAACTCCGACTTGCGTGAATCCGGTGCAATCGAGCAGGACGCCGACGTGATCATGTTCGTGTACCGCGACGAGGTGTACCACCCCGAGACCGAGCACAAGGGCGTAGCCGAAATCATCATCGGTAAACAGCGTAACGGCCCCATCGGCTTCGTGCGCCTGGCGTTCATCGGCAAATACACCCGCTTCGAGAACCTCGCGCCGGGCATGTACAACTTCGACGACGACGAATAAGCCACTGGCCTCACATGAATCCGACAACCACCGTCGGATTTGATCAAAATTTGTGCTATATTCCGCGCCCGCGATTTCCCTGCACACCAGAACCGGTCACTGACATGCAAGCAGCCAAACCACTCTACGACTATCCCAAGTACTGGGCCGAATGCTTCGGGCCAGCACCATTCCTGCCGATGAGCAGGGAGGAGATGGATCAGCTCGGCTGGGATTCCTGCGACATCATCATCGTGACCGGGGATGCCTACGTCGACCACGCGTCGTTCGGCATGGCCATCATCGGCCGCCTGCTGGAAGCTCAGGGCTTCCGCGTGGGCATCATCGCCCAGCCGAACTGGCAGTCCAAAGACGACTTCATGAAGCTCGGCGAGCCGAACCTGTTCTTTGGCGTCGCGGCCGGCAACATGGACTCGATGATCAACCGCTACACCGCGGACAAGAAGATCCGTTCCGACGACGCCTACACCCCGGGTGGCCTGGCGGGCAAGCGCCCGGACCGTGCCAGCCTGGTGTACAGCCAGCGCTGCAAGGAAGCCTACAAGCATGTACCGATCGTGCTGGGCGGCATCGAGGCCTCGCTGCGCCGCATTGCCCACTATGACTACTGGCAGGACAAGGTCCGCCATTCGATCCTGATCGACGCCAGCGCCGACATCTTGCTGTACGGCAACGCCGAACGGGCCATCGTTGAAGTGGCCCAGCGCCTGTCGCAGGGTGAAAGCATCGAGCAGATCACCGACGTGCGCGGCACTGCCTTCGTGCGCCGTGACACGCCGCAGGGCTGGTACGAGATCGACTCTACCCGTATCGACCGCCCGGGCCGCGTCGACAAGATCATCAACCCGTACGTGAACACCCAGGACACCCAGGCCTGCGCCATCGAGCAGGCCAAGGGCGACCAGGAAGACCCGAACGAAGCCAAGGTGGTGCAGATCCTCGACAGCCCGAGCGTGACTCGGGAAAAGTCGGTGATCCGCCTGCCGTCGTTCGAGAAAGTGCGTAACGACCCGGTGCTCTATGCCCACGCCAACCGCGTGCTGCACCTGGAGACCAACCCGGGCAACGCCCGTGCCCTGGTGCAGAAACACGGTGAAGTGGATGTGTGGTTCAACCCGCCACCCATTCCCATGACCACCGAGGAAATGGACTACGTGTTCGGCATGCCCTACGCGCGTATTCCGCACCCGGCCTATGGCAAGGAGCGCATCCCGGCCTACGAGATGATCCGTTTCTCGGTGAACATCATGCGTGGCTGCTTCGGTGGCTGCACCTTCTGCTCGATCACCGAGCATGAAGGCCGCATCATCCAGAACCGCTCCCACGAGTCGATCCTGCACGAAATCGAAGAGATGCGTGACAAGGTGCCGGGCTTCACCGGCGTGGTCTCCGACCTTGGCGGACCGACCGCCAACATGTACCGCATCGCCTGCAAGAGCCATGACATCGAGAAGCACTGCCGCAAACCGTCGTGCGTGTTCCCGGGCATCTGCGAAAACCTCAACACCGACCACAGCTCGCTGATCGAGCTGTACCGCAAGGCCCGTGCCTTGCCGGGCGTGAAGAAGATCCTGATCGCCTCGGGCCTGCGCTACGACCTGGCGGTGGAATCGCCGGAGTACGTCAAGGAGCTGGTCACCCACCACGTTGGCGGCTACCTGAAGATTGCCCCGGAGCACACCGAGCGTGGCCCACTGGACAAGATGATGAAGCCGGGCATCGGTACCTACGACCGCTTCAAGCGCATGTTCGAGAAGTTCTCGAAAGAGGCGGGCAAGGAGCAGTACCTGATCCCGTACTTCATCGCCGCGCACCCGGGCACCACCGACGAAGACATGATGAACCTGGCCCTGTGGCTCAAGGGCAACGGCTTCCGCGCCGACCAGGTGCAGGCGTTCTACCCGTCGCCAATGGCGTCGGCGACGGCCATGTACCACTCGGGCAAGAACCCGCTGCGCAAGGTCACGTACAAGAGCGAAGGGGTGGAGATCGTCAAGAGCGAGGAGCAGCGCCGCCTGCACAAGGCGTTCCTGCGTTATCACGATCCGAAGGGCTGGCCGATGCTGCGTGAAGCGCTGCAGCGCATGGGCCGTGCCGACCTGATCGGGCCGGGCAAGCACCAACTGATCCCGCTGCACCAGCCGCAGACCGACACGTACCAGAGCGCGCGCCGCAAGAACTCGACCCCGGCCGGCAGCCACAAGGTGGGCAAGGACCAGAAGATCCTTACCCAGCACACCGGCCTGCCGCCGCGTGGCAGCGATGGCAGCAAGCCGTGGGACAAGCGCGAGAAGGCCAAGGCCGAGGCGTTCGCCCGCAACCAGCAGGCGGCCAAGGAACGCAAGGAAGCAGCCAAGGGTGGTGGCGGCAAGGGCAAGAAGCCGCGCCAGCCAGTAATCCCGCGCTGACCTTGAAAGCTGCATAGAACCCTGTGGGAGCGGGCGTGCCCGCGAATGCGATGGTGGATTCACTGCCGCATTCGCGGGCACGCCCGCTCCCACAGGTTAGGTGTTCGGCCTACAGATCGAGATCAGTCAGGCTTCTTGTCGACCCACTTCGGCAACACTGGCGACTCGAACCGCTCCATCCCGTCCAGCAGCTCATCTGCCTGCTGCGCCAGCAGCAACATGGCCCGATGCTGCGGCCGCACGAAGCCTTCTTCGACGATATGGTCGAGGAACCCGCCCAGCTTCTCGTAGAAACCATTCACATCGAGCAGCCCCAGCGGCTTGGCGTGATAGCCCAGTTGCCCCCAGGTCCACACCTCGAACAGCTCTTCCAGCGTGCCCAGGCCACCCGGCAGGGCAATGAAGGCATCGCTCAGCTCGGCCATGCGCGCCTTGCGCGCATGCATGCCGTCGACCACTTCCAGCCGGCTCAGGCCTTTATGGCCGATCTCGGCATTCATCAGGCTTTCGGGAATAATCCCGATCACTTCACCGCCGGCCGCCATGGCCGCATCGGCGACGGTGCCCATCAGGCCCACCGCACCTCCGCCATAAACCAGGGTCAGGCCGCGACGGGCAATGGCCTGGCCAAGCGCAACGGCCGCTTCACGGTAGGCGGGGTTGGCGCCGATACTGGCGCCACAGAACACACAAACGGAACGTACAGACATCGTGCTTCTCCAGTCATATCGCTGACAGGGTAAAGCGAATAGTCTGACGTCTCCAATGTCGGTTTCACTCAGGACGGGAGAATTCGCAGCTGGCACCCGTGGCCCCCTGGGCGTAGGCGGCGAGCAGGCTGTTCATGAAACTTGAAAGGGACATTGCGATTGCTCCTAAATGAGAGGTTGTCCCATCGTCTATTAAAAGGGCATGATGTGCCCTTAGATTGGTTGTATACAATCCATTGAACAATTCAACTGTCTGGCCACTTGACACCCCCTTGACCCATATCAGCAGGGGGCTGAACGGTTTCAGGCAGTCTCGCGATTGATAAAACCCTGCCAAGGAGATTCATGATGTTTGCGAAAGCTGTAGCGGTATCCCTGCTGACCCTCGCCAGCGCCTCTGTCTTCGCAGCCGAGTGCTCGGTGACCGTCGACTCGACCGACCAGATGTCGTTCAACACCAAGGACATCGTCGTTGACAAGAGCTGCAAGGAATTCACCGTCAACCTGACCCACTCCGGCAACCTGCCGAAGAACGTCATGGGCCACAACGTGGTCATCAGCAAGGAAGCTGACATGCAGCCGATCGCTAACGACGGCCTGGCCGCAGGGATCGAGAAGAACTACCTGAAGGCCGGTGATGAGCGCATCATCGCCCACACCAAGATCATTGGTGCCGGCGAGACAGACAAGTTGACGTTCGATGTATCCAAGCTGGCAGCTGATCAGAAGTACGGTTTCTTCTGCTCGTTCCCTGGCCACATCTCGATGATGAAAGGCACTGTCACGCTCAAGTAAGCATGCAGTGAAAACCGGGGCCGCTTAGCGGCCCCGGTCGTTTTCACGGGGCGAACGGCAGTTCGCGCTTGTGCTGGGTCTTGCGGTAGGTGGCGACGATGATGTCGAACGCTTCCCTGTCCACTGGCAACCCATGCAGGAAGGCATCGATCTGCTGGTAAGTCACGCCATGCGAGGCCTCGTCAGGCTTACCGGGTTCCAGGTCTTCCAGGTCCGCCGTCGGCACCTTCTCCACCAGCGATTCCGGCGCACCAAAGCTGCGCGCAATCGCCCGCACCTGGTTCTTCACCAGTCCGCTCAGCGGCGCCAGGTCGCAGGCACCATCCCCGAACTTGGTAAAGAAGCCCATCACCGCCTCGGCGGCGTGGTCGGTGCCGATCACCAGGCCCGCGCGGGCACCGGCGATGGTGTACTGGGCAACCATGCGGGTGCGTGCCTTGACGTTGCCGACGACGAAGTCCACCAAGGTCGGCGAGCCATTCTTCAGCTCCACCACTTCCGCTGCCAGTGCGCGCACGGCCGGAGCGATGTCGACGGTGTGCACCTCATCGGCCTTGATCACCTCCAGGCAAGCCTGGGCGTCGTGCTCGTCATGCTGAACCTGGTACGGCAGGCGCACGGCGATGAAGGTGTAGGCCTGGTCGCCGGTGTCGGCGCGCAGCTCGTTGACAGCGCGCTGGGCGAGCAGGGCGGCGGTCAGCGAATCGACGCCGCCGCTGATGCCCAGTACCAGGGTCTTGAGCCGGGCATTGGCCAGGCAGTCCTTGATGAACGCCACGCGCCGGGCGACTTCGGCCTCGAGCGCAGCGGCGTCGGCGAACGGCGGCTGTACCTTCAGCGCCTGGGCAATCTCTTGCTGAACCGCTTGCATGGGTTACTCCTTGCTGGGGACTTTGAATACGTGACGCATGTAGGCGACGAAGTTCTCGTCGCGGCACTGGGTCTTGGCGGCTTCGTCGGAGATCTTCGCCACTGGCGAGCCGTTGCAGTCGGTCATTTTAAGCACGATGTTCATCGGCGCCACACCAGGGATGTCGCAGGTGAGGTTGGTGCCGATGCCAAAACTGACGTTGATGCGACCGCGCAGGGCACGGAAGATCTCCAGCGAGCGGGTCAGGTTGAGGCCATCGGAGAACACCAGGGTCTTGGTCATCGGGTCGATTCCCAGCTTCTGGTAATGGGCGATGGCCTTTTCCGCCCAGGCCACCGGCTCGCCCGAGTCATGGCGCAGGCCGTCGAACAGCTTGGCGAAGTACAAGTCGAAATCGTTGAGGAAGGCATCCATGGTGATGCAGTCGGTCAGGGCGATGCCGAGCAGGCCGCGGTACTCGCGAACCCAGCAGTCCAGTGCGGCGATCTGGCTGTCGATCAGGCGCGGGCCGAGCTGCTGGTGGGCCATGATCCATTCGTGGGCCATGGTGCCCAGTGGCTTGATATCCAGTTTCCATGCCAGGTCGACGTTGCTGGTGCCGACGAAACGGCCCGGGAAGTCGTCGCGCAGTACCCGCACCACGTCTTCTTGCACGCGGCTGGAAAAGCGCCGGCGGGTACCGAAATCGGCGACCTGGAGGTCGGCCAGTTCGTCGTCGCTGGCGTGGGCGCGCAGCCAGTCGAACTTGCGGTACAGCTGATCACGGGCCTCGGCCAGGCGCATGCGCGGGTGCAGGTGGCGGTTGCGCACTTCGCTGATGATGGCCAGCAGCGGCACTTCGAACAGGATCACGTGCAGCCAGGGACCTTTCAGGCGCAGGAACAGCTGGTCGTTCTCGATGCCGATGCGCACATAGCGCAGGTTGAAGCGGAACAGGCGCAGAAAGCGCAGAAAGTCGGGCTTGAGAAAGCTGATGCGTTCGAGAAAGGCCGGCTGGCCATCATCCAGGGTCAGGTCGCTGAGCAGTTCGAGCTGATGGCGAATCTCGCCAAGGTAGGGGCGCAGGTCCTCGCCGTTGCGGCAGCGGAATTCCCATTCGACGTCGGCGTCTGGGTAGTTGTGTAGCACGCCCTGCATCATGGTGAGCTTGTAGAAGTCGGTGTCGAGCAGGTTGTGCACGATGCGCTCGGCGAATGCGCTCTCGCTCATCAAAAGGGGCTCCAGAAGCGGCGAATGGAGGACATTGTGCCAGTCTTTTCGGTCTTGTTGTGTCTGGGCCGGCCTCTTCGCGGGCAGGCCCACGCCCACAGAGGCCGCGTAATGGCCAAATCAGGTGTTTTTCCGTGCACCAGCTAGCCTTGAAACAGTGCTGCCTGTAGCAGTCGCGCACCAGCGGTGTGCACTTCGGTGACGTCCACTGTTACAGGGCGGTTGCACGTAAACACTTGCCAGGGTTGCAATGATGGCACTCGACGGTTGCTCCTTGTCTGTACGTGTGGTGGCGCCTGCCGCGTGGCAGACGGTTGCACGCTCAATAAAGAAAAGGCCGTCGGTCGCCAGGGGGCGACCTTTGCAGTGTGTTTTCCCGGAAGACAAAACCGATGGCACGGCCCTTGCTCTGAGCACAGGGCTGAGAAGTTGTAGTGCCACACTAAAAAAACTCTAGGAGCACCACCTCATGTCGCAGACGTTTTACAAGAAAGGTTTCCTGGCTCTTGCCGTAGCTACGGCACTGGGTGTTTCTTCGTATGTTCAGGCCGACGTCAAGATCGGCGTCGCGGGTCCCATGACCGGGGCCAACGCAGCGTTTGGCGAGCAGTACATGAAAGGTGCGCAGGCAGCGGCCGACAAGATCAACGCCGCTGGCGGCGTGAATGGCGAGAAGATCGTCCTGGTGAAAGGCGATGACGCCTGCGAACCGAAGCAGGCCGTGGCCGTGGCCAACCGCCTGGTCGACCAGGACAAGGTGATCGGCGTGGTCGGTCACTTCTGTTCCTCCAACACCATCCCGGCCTCCGAGGTGTATGACGAAGCCGGCGTGATCGCCATTACCCCGGGCTCCACCAACCCGCAGGTCACCGAGCGCGGCCTGAACGCCATGTTCCGCATGTGCGGCCGTGACGACCAGCAGGGCATCGTCGCAGGCAACTACATCGTCGACGTGCTCAAGGGCAAGAAGGTCGCGGTGCTGCACGACAAGGACACCTACGGCCAGGGCCTGGCCGATGCGACCAAGGCGCAGCTGGAGAAGCGTGGCGTCAAGCCGGTGCTGTACGAAGGCCTGACCCGTGGCGAGAAGGACTTCAGCGCCGTGGTCACCAAGATCCGTGCCGCCGGTGCCGACGTGGTCTACTTCGGTGGCCTGCACCCGGAAGCCGGCCCGCTGGTGCGCCAGCTGCGCGAGCAGGGCCTGAAGGACGTCAAGTTCATGTCCGATGACGGCATCGTCACCGACGAACTAGTGGCCACCGCCGGCGGCGCGCAGTACGTCGATGGCGTGTACATGACCTTCGGCGCCGACCCGCGCCTGCTGCCGGAAAGCAAGGCGGTGGTCGAGGAGTTCCGCAAGGCCGGTACCGAGCCTGAAGGCTACACCCTGTATGCCTACGCCTCGGTCCAGGCCCTGGCTGCCGGCTTCAACGGCGCCAAGTCGAACAAGGGCGAAGACGCCGCCAAGTGGCTCAAGGCCAACCCGGTCGAAACCGTCATGGGCAAGAAGGAGTGGGACAGCAAGGGCGACCTGAAAGTCTCCGACTACGTGGTCTACCAGTGGGATGCCCAAGGCAAGTACCACCAGCTGGAAAAACAAAAATAATAACGGCAGCTGGCCCGGACGCCCGTCCGGGCCATTGCCCCTGCGGTACCTGTCCTTATTCGGAGACGTGCACGGTTCTGCGCTGCTGGGGCCGCTTCACCCGTGGCTTGTGGTAGTCAGCGTTCGTGCAGTCTCGCTCAGGTGAGATTGCGTTATGGATGGTATTTTCCTGCAGCAACTGGTCAACGGCCTGACCCTCGGGTCGGTCTATGGCCTGATCGCCATCGGCTACACAATGGTCTATGGCATCATCGGCATGATCAACTTCGCGCACGGCGAGGTGTACATGATCTCCGCGTACCTCGCGGCGATCAGCCTGGCATTGCTGGCTTACTTCGGTATCGAGTCGTTCCCCCTGCTGATGCTGGGCACGCTGTTGTTCACCATCGTCGTCACGGGCGTGTATGGCTTCACCATCGAGCGCATCGCCTACAAACCCCTGCGTAACTCCACCCGCCTGGCACCGCTGATCAGTGCCATCGGCATCTCGCTGATCCTGCAGAACTACGCACAGATCAGCCAGGGCGCCCGCCAGCAAGGCGTGCCGACCCTGCTCGAAGGCGCCATGCGTATCGACGTAGGCACCGGCTTCGTGCAACTGACCTACACCAAGATCTTCATCCTGGTGGCAGCCTTCGTCGGCATGGGCCTGCTCACCTATGTGATCAAGTACACCAAGCTCGGCCGCATGTGCCGCGCTACCCAGCAAGACCGCAAGATGGCCTCGATCCTTGGCATCAACACCGACCGGGTGATTTCCTACGTGTTCGTCATCGGTGCGGTGATGGCCGCGCTGGCCGGCGTGCTGATCACCCTCAACTACGGCACCTTCGACTTCTATGCCGGCTTCATCATCGGCATCAAGGCGTTCACCGCCGCGGTCCTGGGCGGCATCGGTTCGCTGCCAGGCGCCATGCTCGGCGGGATCATCCTGGGGATTTCCGAGTCGCTGTTCTCTGGCCTGATCAACTCCGACTACAAGGACGTGTTCAGCTTCTCGCTGCTGGTGATGATCCTTATCTTCCGCCCACAAGGCCTGCTGGGTCGCCCGCTCGTGGCTAAGGTGTGAACATGTCGATTGCCAAGATTGCTTCTGCCTCTGAAACCAAAGGTTTCGACATCAAGCGCAGCTTGCTCGAGACCATCGTCGCCGGCCTGCTGGCGCTCATCGTCTTTGGCCCGATCGTCGGTGTGGTGCTCGACGGCTACACCTTCAACGCCGAACCACGCCGGGTGGCGTGGCTGGTCGGCGGGGTGATGCTCGGGCGCTTCCTGCTCAGCCTCTACGTGCAGACCGCCGCCGGGCGGCGCATGCTCGAAGGCTTCGACAGCGGCGGGTCGGGCGTGCACGTCAATGCGCCGGACTACAAGTCGCGGTTGCGCTACATCATCCCGGCGCTGGTGGTGATCGCCATCATCTTCCCGGTATTCGCCAACAAGTACCTGCTGACCGTGGTCATCCTCGGCCTGATCTACGTACTGCTGGGCCTGGGCCTGAACATCGTGGTCGGCCTCGCCGGCTTGCTCGACCTGGGCTACGTGGCGTTCTACGCCATCGGTGCCTACGGCCTGGCGCTGGGCTACCAGTACCTCGGCCTGGGCTTCTGGAGCGTGCTGCCGCTGGCGGCCATCGCCGCAGCGCTGGCGGGGTGCATCCTCGGCTTCCCGGTCTTGCGAATGCACGGTGACTACCTGGCGATCGTGACCCTGGGCTTCGGTGAGATCATCCGCCTGGTGCTGAACAACTGGTTGTCGTTCACTGGCGGCCCGAACGGCATGCCGGCGCCGTCGCCGACCTTCTTCGGCCTGGAGTTCGGCCGCAGGGCCAAGGACGGTGGGGTGCCGATCCACGAGTTCCTCGGCATCGACTACAACGCCAACCTCAAGTTCGTGTTCATCTACGCCGTGCTGTTCATCGTCGTGCTGGCGGTGCTGTACATCAAGCACCGGCTGACCCGCATGCCGGTCGGCCGCGCTTGGGAAGCGCTGCGCGAAGACGAGATCGCCTGCCGCTCGATGGGCCTGAACCACGTGCTGGTCAAGCTCTCGGCCTTCACCCTCGGTGCTTCCACCGCAGGCCTGGCCGGGGTGTTCTTTGCCACCTACCAGGGCTTCGTCAACCCGTCGTCGTTCACCTTCTTCGAGTCGGCGCTGATCCTCGCCATCGTCGTGCTTGGTGGTATGGGCTCGACCGTCGGCGTGGTGATCGCGGCGTTCGTGCTGACCGTGGCGCCGGAGCTGCTGCGCAGCTTCTCGGAATACCGTGTGCTGCTGTTCGGTGTGCTGATGGTGCTGATGATGATCTGGCGACCGCGTGGGCTGATCCGCATCAGCCGTACCGGTGTGACCCCGCGTAAAGGAGTGGCGCCATGAGCGACGAAATCATTCTCTCGGTCGACAACCTGATGATGCAGTTCGGCGGCATCAAGGCGCTCAGCGACGTCAGCCTGAAGGTCAAGCGCAACCAGATCTTCGCCCTGATCGGCCCCAACGGCGCCGGCAAGACCACCGTGTTCAACTGCCTGACCGGCTTCTACAAGGCCAGTGGCGGGCGCATCGAGCTGAACGTGCGTGGCAGCCACACCAATGTCATCCAGCTGCTTGGCGAGCGCTTCCAGGCGGCGGATTTCGTGTCGCCTGCGCGCTTTGCCAACCGTCTGTACTACAAGATGTTCGGCGGCACCCACCTGGTCAACCGCGCAGGCCTGGCACGGACCTTCCAGAACATTCGCCTGTTCAAGGAAATGTCGGTGGTGGAAAACCTGCTGGTGGCCCAGCACATGTGGGTCAACCGCAACCTGCTGGCCGGGGTGCTCAACACCAAGGCCTACCGCAAGGCCGAGAGCGACGCTTTGGACCACGCGTTCTACTGGCTGGAAGTGGTCGACCTGGTCGACTGCGCCAACCGCCTGGCGGGCGAGCTGTCCTACGGCCAGCAGCGCCGCCTGGAAATCGCCCGGGCCATGTGCACGCGGCCGAAGATCATCTGCCTGGACGAGCCGGCTGCCGGTCTCAACCCGCAGGAGACCGAGGCCCTGAGCCGCATGATCCGAGTGCTGCGTGACGAGCACGACATCACCGTGGTGCTGATCGAACACGACATGGGCATGGTCATGAGCATTTCCGACCATATCGTCGTGCTCGACCACGGCAACGTGATCGCCGAAGGCGCGCCGCAGGAAATCCGCCACAACCCGACGGTGATCGCCGCCTACCTGGGTGCCGACGAAGAGGAACTGGTATGAGTGCACCCATTCTTGAACTGAAGGAACTGGACGTGTTCTACGGGCCGATCCAGGCGCTGAAAAAGGTGTCGATGCACATCAACGAAGGCGAGACGGTCAGCCTGATCGGCGCCAACGGTGCCGGCAAGTCGACCCTGTTGATGTCGATCTTCGGCCAGCCGCGGGCGGCGTCTGGGCATATCGTCTACCGGGGCACCGACATCACCCGCAAGTCGTCGCACTACATCGCCTCCAACGGCATCGCCCAGTCACCGGAAGGGCGCCGGGTGTTCCCCGACATGACCGTCGAGGAGAACCTGATGATGGGGACCATTCCCATCGGCGACAAATACGCCACTGAAGACATGCAGCGCATGTTCGAGCTGTTCCCGCGCCTGAAGGAGCGGCGCAACCAGCGGGCCATGACCATGTCCGGTGGCGAGCAGCAGATGCTGGCCATTGCCCGGGCGCTGATGAGCCGGCCGAAGCTGTTGCTGCTGGACGAGCCATCGCTGGGGCTGGCGCCGATCGTGGTCAAGCAGATCTTCGCGACCCTGCGCGAACTGGCCAAGAGCGGGATGACCATCTTCCTGGTGGAGCAGAACGCCAACCATGCGCTGAAGTTGTCGGACCGGGCTTATGTGATGGTCAACGGGCAGATACGCATGAGCGGGACGGGGCAGGAGCTGCTGGTCAACGAAGAGGTGCGCAACGCCTATCTTGGCGGGCATTGAGTTGCATCCCGGGGGTTGCCAGGCAGCCCCCGGTTCAAATGTGGACAACTTGTCGCATATCTTTCTCGACCCACTCGACAATCCCCTCGCAAGCCCTTGTTTCCACAGGTTGAATCTTTTCCACGATTAATGTGGAGCCGCCTGTGGAAAACATGGTGGCATCTCGCTCTATCCCTTTATTTGCAAGGCCTGCAAGGGTCTGGTCATAAATTGATCAGATGCCCTTTGTGCATGATTCCACACGTATTTTTTGCACAGGCCAAGCCCCGGGAAAGGTGCTTCAATATCTGTGGATAAGTCTGTGGGAAAGCCTTGGACAGACCGCTGCAGGCGGCATGCTTGAAAGCGTTGCGCCATCACCGAAAAGATATCCACCGACCACGGAACGCTGAAAGGGTTCCGCGCAGTGGACAAGTTGCCCCCAATCCGTGGGGAAAGCCTTGTGGATAACATGCGCATAGCTGGCGGCGAGCCCTCTGCCACAAGGCTTTGGGGCATATGAACAAAAAATGAACAGCGGCCCGGACGGCTTGCTGCCAGCGCCCGGCGCGGGCATGCTGCAAAGCTGTCGATGACCACCTACCGTGAGGAACAGAGCATGACATCCACCGTATTCATCACTGGCGCGACGTCCGGTTTTGGCGAGGCCACCGCCCGCCGCTTCGCCGAAGCCGGCTGGAAGCTGGTACTCACCGGCCGTCGCAAGGACCGCCTGGATGCCCTGTGCGCCGAACTGTCGGCCAAGACCGAAGTGCACGGCCTGGTTATCGACGTGCGTGACCGCAAGGCCATGGAGCAGGCCATCGCCAGCCTGCCGGCCGGCTTCGAGAAAATTCGCGGCCTGGTCAACAATGCCGGCCTGGCATTGGGCGTGGATGCGGCGCAGAACTGCAGCCTGGATGATTGGGAGACCATGGTCGACACCAACATCAAAGGCCTGATGTACACCACCCGGCTGCTGCTGCCACGCCTGATCGCCCACGGCCGTGGCGCGTCGATCCTCAACGTGGGTTCGGTGGCGGGCAACTACCCGTACCCCGGCAGCAACGTGTATGGCGGCACCAAGGCCTTTGTCGGCCAGTTCTCGCTGAGCCTGCGCTGCGACCTGCGTGGTACCGGCGTGCGGGTAAGCAACATCGAGCCGGGCCTGTGCGAGAGCGAGTTCTCACTGGTGCGCTTCGGCGGTGACCAGGCCAAGTACGATGCCACCTACGCCGGTGCCGAGCCGATCCAGCCGCAGGACATCGCCGAGACCATCTTCTGGATCCTCAACCAGCCGGCGCACATCAACATCAACAGCCTCGAGCTGATGCCGGTGAGCCAGGACTGGGCAGGGTTCTCGATCGACCGTTCGGCCAAGGGTTGATCCGAGGCTCTGCCACCGACCAGTGGGAGCGGCCTTGTGTCGCGAAAGGGCTGCGCAGCAGCCCCGGGGTTTCAGCGCAAATGCACAAATTGCTGGGGCTGCTTTGCAGCCCTTTCGCGACACAAGGCCGCTCCCACAGGGGAGGTTTCAGGCCAGGCGCTGCAGACCTTCCAGGCAAGTAGCCAGGTGGTAGGGCGTAGTCGAAGGCATGTCATGCCGGCTCACCGCCCCTTCACCATCGCGGCACTCATACCAGCCACCTGCATGCAGGAACTGCTGTTCCATTGCCTTCAGCTGGACCAGCAGCTTCGCTTCATTCCCCGAGCGCAACACCAGTGCCCGCAGGTATTCCGCCTGTGCCCAGATTCGCTGGGTAGCATCGAGCACGTTGCCTTCCACATCGAGCATGGCCAGCACTGCCGCATTGTTCACCCCGCACAACTCGGCATAGCCGAAGGCCCGCTCGATGGAGGCATGCAGCGCGGTCCCGCGCAGCAGCGGCGAGGTTTCCAGCAGGTAGAACCATTCGAACTGATGCCCCGGCTCGAACCAGTTATCCACAGCGCCCCGTGGTTTCTCCAGCATCAGCCCATGCTGTGCTTCGATGAAATGTTCTTGCAGGGCTGTGCATAACTGCAGCAGAGATTCCTGCACGTGCTCGTCCTCGCGTACCGCCAGTACTTGCAGGAAAGCCTCGGCCAGGTGCATCTGCGGGTTCTGCAGCGGGCCGCTGCCGAGGTCGGCCCAGTCTTCGCCGAGGCTGGCTTCATACAGGCCATCATCCCGCGCGAATTGCTCGTCGACCACTTCCAGGGCGGCATTGAGGGTGGCTTCCACCAGCCCTTCGCCGACCTTGCCCCAGTAGTGCGCGCACGCGAATACGATGAAGGCGTGGGTGTAGAGGTCCTTGCGCCGGTCCAGCGGTTTGCCCTCGGCGTCGATGCTGTAGAACCAGCCGCCATGCTCGGCATCGTGGAAGTGTTTCTGCAGCGAACGGAACAGCGCCGCCGCCCGCTCGGCCGCGCCCGGTTGTTCGATACGGCTGCTGAACAGGTAAAGCTGGCGAGCACAGGCCATGGCCCGGTAGCGCTGCACTGGCAACGGGCGGTGCTGGGCGTCCAGGGCCTCGTAGGGCAGGGCCATGTCGGCGTTCCAGCCCGGCCCTTGCCACAGCGGCACGATGCGTTCGGCGAAGTGCTGGTTGAAGCGGGCCAGTTCGGGCAGGGTGGGGCGGGGGTTGGGCATGTCGGCGCTCGTCGCTTTCGGGCAGGGCGCCATGGTAGCAGAACTAGGGTTGTGGGTTGCCCAGGCCTTGCCAGTGGCGCGCGCCGACGAAGATGAAGCGCAGTTGCTGGGTGATCTTTTCCTGGGCGCTCAGCACCTGTGGATAACCCGGCTCCGGGCTGTCGATCAGTTCCGGCAGGGTGGCGAACACGGTTTTCACCACCAGGTCGGCCATCACCGCCAGCGCGGCGTTGTCCAGATGCTGCCAGCGCTTCATCCGCGCCAGGTCGGTAGCCAGGTCGTCGCTGATGTCCTGGCGCAGGCGGGCGATGGCCTGGCGCACGGCTTGCGAGCCGCCGTACTGCTCGCGGGCGAGGAACAGGAACTGGGCGCGGTGGGCGGCGACCACGTCGAGGAAGATGCGTACCGAAGCATCGGTGATGCCGCCGAGCTCGAATTCGTTGTGCCGTACCAGTCGGATGGTCTGGCGGAACGTGGCGTCGACTTCGGCCACCAGGGCCAGGCCCAGGGCGTCCATGTCGGAAAAGTGCCGATAGAAGCCGGTAGGCACGATGCCTGCCGCCTTGGCCACTTCGCGCAGGCTCACGCTGCCAAAGCCACGGCCGCTCTCCATGAGCTGGCAGGCGGCATCCAGCAGGGCCTGGCGGGTCTGTAGCTTCTGTTCGGCGCGCGGCAGCATGGGGCGGGCTTCTGTGACGGTGAGGCTGGGCACTCTAGATAAAAAAACGAAGCCCGGTCAATGGACCGGGCTGGGAGGGGAGCAAGCCGTGTGACAAAGGTTGTTCTTTTCGGCCATGGCGATCAGCTCACGTGGCTGATTGCAACCAGGCGATCCGAGCCACCTTCAGCTACGCGGCCACTGCGTTCGATCAGGCGGTCCGAGCCACCTTCGGCAACACGGCCAGAGCGTTCGATCAGGCGATCCGAGCCACCTTCGGCAACACGGCCAGAGCGTTCGATCAGACGGTCCGAGCCACCTTCGGCAACACGGCCAGAGCGTTCGATCAGACGGTCCGAGCCACCTTCGGCAACACGGCCAGAACGTTCGATCAGGCGATCCGAGCCACCTTCGGCAACACGGCCAGAACGTTCGATCAAGCGATCCGAACCACCCTCGGCAACTGTTTTGAGCGGTTGGGCGATTTCAGCAGCGCTGGAGCGCGATTCGGCGGTCAGGTGCTGGTCAGCAGCTGGCAAGGCGAAGGCGTTGGCAGCAAGGATCGACAGGGTCAGGGTCAGCAGGGTGCGTTTCATGGTTCGGTGCTCCTCTCGGGGGCTGGAAAGTGGGTACGAAGCCAATGCTACGCCCGGTGACGCCAGAGAGAAGTTCATACGGGTAATGGTAA
Organism: Pseudomonas sp.; assembly: GCF_017744435.1. GTDB lineage: Bacteria > Pseudomonadota > Gammaproteobacteria > Pseudomonadales > Pseudomonadaceae > Aquipseudomonas. The sequence continues at coordinate 19,960 of NZ_JAGIBG010000009.1, read as the reverse complement.
CAATCGACGGTATTGATAGCGTCCGCTGAACGCTCTATCCCAGCTGTTTCAGGGTGTGGTGCGGCTATTTGCCAGTAATGATTCGAGGCGCTGGAAGACCCAGCCCAAGACCAAAAGTTGAGCAAGAAACCCGAAAAAAACTCGCTATCATGGCCGTCTCCGATAAAACCCAGCGGGTTTTCATCAGTCCGAGATATTGAGTGCCATCGTTACGCCTGCTTTGTGCCATGCCGTCAGGAGAATCACGCAATGACGCGTCCCGCCAGAATCCTCGTCTGGACCTTAACCACCCTGTTGACCCTGCTGGCGATCCTGGTGGTGATCATCGCCACCTTCGACTGGAACCGCGTCAAGCCGCTGCTCAACGAGAAGGTTTCCGAGGCCCTGCATCGGCCATTCGCAATCAATGGCAACCTCGCCGTGCGCTGGCGCAGCGAGCCGGAAGAAGGCGGCTGGCGCGCCTGGGTGCCGTGGCCGCACTTCATTGCCGAAGACCTGACCCTGGGCAACCCTGACTGGCTCAAAGAGCCGCAGATGGTCGGCCTGGAGCGCGTGGAGTTCCGCCTGGCGCCGCTGCCGCTGGTGTTCCAGCAGATCAGCATCCCGCGCATCGACCTGACCAAACCCACCGCCAGCCTCACGCGCCTGGCCGATGGCCGCGCCAACTGGACCTTCGACTTCGGGCCCAAGGACGAGAACGAGGAACCGTCCAAGTGGCAGCTGGACATCGGTGCCATCGGCTTCGACCAGGGCAATGTCAGCTTCGATGACCAGACCTTGAAAACCAGCATGAAGGTGCAGATCAACCCCTTGGGTAAACCGATCCCCTTCAGTGAAATCGTCGGCAAGGCCAGCGCCGACAAGGTTGGAGGCGCCCAGGATTATGCGTTCGGGCTCAAGGCCGAGGGCCGCTACAAGGGCCAGCCGGTGTCCGGTACTGGCAAAATCGGCGGCCTGCTGGCGTTGCAAGACGCCAGCCAGCCGTTCCCGTTGCAGGCCGACGTGCACATCGCCGATACCCATGTGGTGCTCGCCGGTACCCTGACCGACCCACGTAACCTCGGCGCGCTGGACCTGCGCCTGCGCCTGTCCGGTGCCAGCCTGGGCAACCTCTACCCGTTGACCGGCGTAACGCTGCCCGACACCCCGGCCTATTCCACCGACGGCCGGCTCAGCGCCAACCTGCATGCAGCCGAAGGCGCGACCTTCAATTACCAGGGCTTCAACGGCAAGATCGGTGACAGCGACATCCATGGCGACCTGGCCTTCGTCGCCAGCCAGCCACGGCCCAAGCTCTCCGGCAACCTGGTCTCCAACCAGCTGCTGTTCAAGGACCTGGCCCCGCTGATCGGCGCCGACTCCAATGCCGAGCAGAAAGCCCGCGGTGGTGCCAGCAAGCAGCCGGCCGACAAGGTGCTGCCGGTAGAAGAGTTCCGCACCGAACGCTGGCGGGCCATGGACGCCGACGTCACCTTTGCCGGCAAGCGCATCGTGCACAGTGAAAAGCTGCCCTTCAACGACCTGTCCGCCCACGTGATCCTCGACGACGGCCTGCTGCGCCTGGAGCCCCTGCGCTTTGGCGTGGCCGGTGGCAGCCTGGCCTCCAACATCCGCCTGGACGGCCGCAACGTACCGCTGCAGGGTCACGCCCAACTGACGGCGCGTGGCTTCAAGCTCAAGCAGCTGTTCCCCAGCTTCGCGCCGATGCAGACCAGCTTCGGCGAGCTCAACGGCGATGCCGACCTCAGTGGCCGCGGCAACTCGGTTGCGGCGTTGCTGGGCACAGCCAATGGCAACCTGCGCCTGTTGATCAACGATGGCGCCATCAGCCGCAGCCTGATGGAGATCGCCGGGCTCAATGTCGGCAACTATGTGGTTGGCAAGCTGTTCGGCGACGAAGATGTGAAGATCAACTGCGCGGCGGCGGATGTCGGGATCAAGGACGGGCTGGCGACCACGCGGTTGTTCATCTTCGATACCGAGAACGCGATCATCTACATCAATGGCACGGCCAACTTTGCCACTGAGCAGCTGGACTTGAAGGTCACCCCGGAATCCAAGGGGTTGCGGTTGTTCTCGCTGCGTTCGCCGCTGTATGTGCGCGGGCCGTTTGCCAAGCCGAGTGCCGGGGTGCAGGCGGTGCCGCTGGCGCTGCGCGGGGCGGGGATGGTTGCTTTAGGCGTGGTTGCCGGGCCGGCTGCCGGGTTGCTGGCGCTGGTGGCGCCCAGCAGCGGTGATGAGCCCAACCAGTGCACGCCGTTGCTGCAACAGATGAAAGCCGGCAAGGCGCCGGCTGCGGTGAAAAAGCAGAAATAGCTGGGGGCCGCCTAGCGGCCCATTCGCGGGACAAGCCCGCTCCTACAGGGATATACGATCACTTGTAGGAGCGGGCTTGTCCCGCGAATGGGGCGCAAAGCGCCCCCGGCAATTACAGCCCCTGAAGCAGATCGGACATGTCGTCCGCGTGCTCTTCCTCTTGGGCCAGGATGTCCTCGAAGATCCGCCGCGTGGTCGGGTCTTTATCGCCAATGTACTGAATGATCTCGCGATAACTGTCGATCGCAATCCGCTCCGCCACCAGATCCTCCAGCACCATCTCCTTCAGCGAGCTGCCGGCCACATACTGTGCATGGGAATTCTTGCTGAGGTTGTCGGGATTGAAGTCCGGCTCGCCGCCCAACTGCACGATGCGCTCGGCCAGCTTGTCGGCATGCTCGGCCTCCTGGTTCGCATGTTCGAGGAACTCACTGGCCGCCACACTGGCCTTGATGCCGCTGGCCATGAAGTAGTGGCGCTTGTAGCGCAACACGCAGACCAGCTCGGTAGCCAGCGACTCGTTGAGCAGGCGCAGGATTTCCTGGCGGTCGGCGTGGTACCCCTCGGTCACCGCGCCTTGCTCGACGTGCTGGCGGGCACGCTCGCGCAGGGTTTGCACATCGGTCAGTTCAACGTTGCTCATGATTGTCTCCAAACAGATCAGGACGGTGGATCAAAGGTGGACGGGAGGCTCAGGCGCCTTGGGCAGCTTTGCTGTCCTCTTCTCGTTGCTTGCAGGTCTTGAAGCCCTTGGCATCGACATGGCCGGTGGCGTCGAAGCGCACGTAGTACGGCTGCTGGTGGCCGTCGCGGTTGAGGATGTAGTCGTTGCAGGTACCCCCGTGCGGCAGGTCGATCACGTTCGACGGGCTGCCGCCGATGGCGATGACCTTCTGCATGGTCATGCCGTTTTCCACCTGCTTGACCAGCGGTTCGTCGCGGTAGGTGACATGGTCCACCGGGTTTTCCGGGTGGCTGCTGCAGGCGGCCAGCGCGGCGCTTGCCAGAAGGACTGCCAGGGTCTGCTTGTACATGGTCCCGCTCCTTGCAAAGGGTCTGTTCTGGTTTGGAACCGCACGGCGCGTCGGGAGTTCGATTGCGATGGTCATCGAAGCGGCGCTAGTGTTGGCCGATCGTCCACGGAAAGGGGCTCAAGCCATGCAGCAGGAGTTGGCCACGCGATACCCGTTGGTGCTGGTGCCGGGCATGCTCGGCTTTGTCCGGGTGCTGCTCTATCCGTACTGGTTCGGCATCGTGCCGGCGTTGCGCAAGGGCGGCGCGCAGGTGTTCCCGGTGCAGGTCTCGCCGCTGCATTCCAACGAGGTACGTGGCGAGCAGTTGCTGGCGATCATCGAAGACATCTGCCAGCGCACGGGGGCGGCCAAGGTCAACCTCATCGGCCACAGCCAGGGGGCGCTGAACGCACGTTATGCGGCGGCCAAGCGGCCGGATCGGGTGGCTTCGGTCACTTCGGTGGCGGGGCCCAACCATGGCTCGGAGCTGGCCGATCACCTTGAGCTCACGGCGCCAGGTGATTCACCCCAGGGGCGCATCCTCAAGGCCATCCTGCATGGCCTGGCGGTGTTGCTGGTCTGGCTGGAAACCGGCTGGCGGCGCGACCCGCTGCCGATCGACGTGCATGCTTCGCACCAGGCCCTGACCAGCGCCGGCGTGACCCTGTTCAACCAGGCTTATCCACAAGGGCTGCCGGAGACCTGGGGCGGCGAGGGGGCGTATGAGGTGAACGGCGTGCGCTACTACTCCTGGTCCGGCACCTTGCAGCCGGGGTTGACCGACCAGGGGCGCAACCGCTTCGACGGCAGCAACCGCTTCTGCCGGCTGTTCGCGCGCAGTTTCGTCAGGGAAAAGGGCCATTGCGACGGCATGGTCGGGCGTTTCAGCTCGCACCTGGGGCAGGTGATCGGCGATGACTACCCGCTCGATCACCTGGATATCGTCAACCAGTCGCTGGGCGCCGTAGGCAAGGGCGCCGAGCCGCTGCGACTGTTCTCCGAACATGCGGCACGGCTCAAGGCCGCCGGGCTCTAGCGGCGTACCGGGGTGGTCCAGCGCTCGGCCAGAATGACCCCGACCAAGGTCAGCAAACCACCGATCAGGTGATAGCTGGCCAGTCGTTCGTCGAGGACCCCCGCGGCGATCAGTGCGGTCACCACCGGCAGCAGGTTGAAAAACAATGTGGTACGGCTTGGCCCCAGGCGATGCACGGCCTGCATCCACACCAGTGGCGCGATCATCGAGGCGAGCACGCAGGCATACAGCACCAGGCCGATGTTGTGGCCGTTCAGGCCGGTCTTGTCCGAAAGCAGGAACAGCGGTAGCAACACCAGGATGGCGACCAGCACTTGCAGGTACAGCAGCTGCAACGGTGGCAGGCGCAATTGCCATTTCTTCAGCAGGAAGCTGTACAGCGCGTAGGCCAGGGTCGCTACCAGCATCAGCAGGTCGCCGCTGTTCAAGCCGTGTTCCAGCAAGGTGCCGGGCTGGCCGGCGGAGACCACTTCGAGCACGCCGACAAACGACACCACAGCGCCTGCCAGGGCCCCGTAGCTCAGGCGCTGGCCCAGCCAGGCGATGGACAGGGCCAGTGACATCAGCGGCATCAGCGAGAGGATGATGCCCATGTTGGTGGCGCTGGTGATGCCGGCGGCGAAGTACGCCAGGCTCTGGTACACGGCCATGCCCAGCACGCCGAGGATGGCCACCTTGCCCAGGTGCGGGCGGATGGCCGCACGGTTGCGCCACACGGCGGGCAGCAGGAACGGGGTGAACAGCGCGCCGGCCAGCAGCCAGCGGTAGAAGCCGATTTCGGCAGGGTAGATGGCGCCGGCCGACATCTTGGTGACCACGGTATTACCGGCCCAGATGAGGATGGCGACAAGAGGGAAGAGGTAGTTCATGGAGCGGTTACTCGTATGGCTTGGCTGGGGCTGGAAGGCAGGCCCTCATGGAGGCTTATTATCGGTTGTCTGTTCATAAGCCTATACTTCCATCCAGACAACCTGCCCCACGAAGCAGACAGCATGCCGCGCAAATACCTCGACATCCCACAGTTCGCCCAACTCCCGGCTCCGGTGTACTTCCGCCATGACGAGTTCGGCGCCGACACCCACAGTGCTCCCCATCGGCATGCCTGGGGCCAGCTCAACTACACCGCCCACGGGGTGATGCACCTGGATGTCGCCGGCCAGCGCTTCCTCTCGCCACCCCACTATGCGGTGTGGGTCCCTCCAAGTACCGAGCATGGCTGCTATAACCCCCAGGCCATCGTCTATCGTTCGGTCTATCTCGACCGCAGCCTTTGCGCTGCGCTGCCGTCGCAGCCGTGCAGCCTGATCATCAGCGACATCCTCAAGGCCATCCTCGGTGACTTCGCCCGCCGTGACCTGCGGGTGGCACAGGATGAACGCGACCAGCGCCTGGTGCAGGTATTGCTCGACCAACTGCACCAGGCGCCGACCCAGACCTGCTACTTGCCCTTCACCCACAATGAGGGCCTGCGCAAGGTGCTGGATGCCCTCACCGCCGAACCCGGCGACAACCGGCCGTTGGCCGACTGGGCTGTACGGGTGCATGTCAGCGAGCGCACCTTGGCCCGTCAGTTCTTGCGTGAACTGGGCATCAGCTTCGGTGAATGGCGCCTGCGCTTGCGTTTTCTGCGCGCCATCGAGGCCCTGGAGGCCGGGCTGCCGATCCAGTCGATTGCCTTTGACCTGGGCTACAGCAGCGCTTCGGCATTCATCGCCATGTTCCAGCGCCAGGCCCGCTGTACGCCGGAGCAGTACCGGCGGCAGGCCCGGCATGGAGTGTAAGAATTCTTGTCTACACTCAGCCTGACCCCGTGCATCGGGCGCGGAGACAAGGAGACCACTCCATGAAGATGTTGCACGTGCCACTGCTGGCGCTGGCTGTGCTGTTCAGCGCGCAAGGATTTGCCGCCAACACGGCACAACAGGAAAAGATGAAAACCTGCAACGCCGACGCCACGACCAAGGCTCTCAAGGGCGATGAACGCAAGGCGTTCATGAGCACCTGCCTGAAAAAGGACGTGCCGCAGTCTCAGCAAGACAAGATGAAGACCTGCAACGCCGACGCCACCACCAAGGCGCTCAAGGGAGACGAGCGCAAGGCATACATGAGCGACTGCCTGAAGAAGAAGTGACCTGCGCCTATGCCTGTGCCCCGAAGGCTGGCAGACTGCGGGCATTCCCGCCGTCTGCCGTCGAGGCTGTATGACTTTCACCCCCCGTCAGATCACCCTGGCCAGCCTGATCATCGTCATGGCCGGGCTGCTGCTGGCTCTACCCCTGAAATTGCTGCCCAGCCTGCTGGCCGGGCTGCTGGTGTTCGAGCTGGTGAACATGCTCACCCCGCGCCTGCAACCGCTGATCGCCGGGCAGCGTGCGCGCTGGTTGGCGGTGGCGCTGCTGGGAGTACTGGTGGTCAGCGTGCTGACCCTGCTGATAGCCGGTGCCTTCAGTTTCTTGCTGCACGAAGCCGAGAACCCCGGTGCCTCGCTGGACAAGTTCATGACCTTGGTCGAACGCGCTCGCAGCCAGCTGCCGCCGTTCATCGAAGCCTACCTGCCGGCCAGCGCGGCGGAGTTCAAGGTGGCCATCGGTGACTGGATCAAGAGCCACCTGAGCGACCTGCAGCTGGTGGGCAAGGGCATGGCGCACATGTTCGTGACGCTGCTGATCGGCATGATCCTCGGTGCCATCATCGCCCTGCAGCGCATCCCCGACATTTCCCGGCGCAAGCCCCTGGCTGCGGCCCTGTTCGAGCGCTTGAACCTGCTGGTGCAGGCGTTCCGCAACATCGTCTTCGCGCAGATCAAGATCTCGATGCTCAACACGGCGTTCACCGGCATTTTCCTTGCCGTGGTGATGCCGTTGTTCGGCGTGCACCTGCCGCTGACCAAGACGCTGATCGTGTTGACCTTCCTGCTTGGGCTGCTGCCGGTGATCGGCAACCTGATGTCCAACACCCTGATCACCATCGTTGGCATGTCATTGTCGATCTGGGTGGCGGCGGCGGCGCTGGGTTACCTGATCGTGATCCACAAGGTCGAGTACTTCCTCAACGCCAAGATCGTCGGTGGGCAGATCAGCGCCAAGGCCTGGGAGCTGTTGCTGGCGATGCTGGTGTTCGAGGCGGCGTTCGGCTTGCCGGGGGTGGTGGCGGGGCCGGTCTATTACGCCTACCTGAAGAGTGAGCTGAAGCGGGCGGAGCTGGTCTGACAGATTGCTGGGGCTGCAAAGCAGCCCCAAAATGGCTCAGGCTACGCCGTAGCGCTTGCGCGCCTCGATGGCCAAACCGCTACCGATGCTGCCAAAGATGTTGCCTTCCACATGCCGCGCATTCGGCAGCATCGCCGACACGCTGTTGCGCAGTGCCGGAATCCCGCTCGAACCGCCGGTGAAGAACACCGTATCGACCTGACCCGCGCTCACACCAGCCTTGGTCAGCAACTCGGTGACACTGCCGCGCACCCGCTCCAGCAGCCCTTCGATGGCCTCCTCGAACAGCGCCCGTGTCAGGTCCACACCCAGCTCGCGTTCGACACGGCTGAGGTCGACGCGGCGGCTGACCTGCTCGGTCAGCTCGATCTTGCTGGCTTCCACTTCCATCGCCAGCCAGTGCCCGGCGCGCTCTTCGATCAGCTTGAACAGGCGATCGATGCCCAGCGTGTCTTCGATGTCGTAGCGCATGCTGCCCAGCGCCAGCTGCGACTTCTGCGAGTACAGGGCGTTGATGGTGTGCCAGGTCGCCAGGTTCAGGTGGTAGCTGGTGGGCATCAGTGCGCCGCTCTTCATCCGGCAGCCGTAGCCGAACAGTGGCATCACGCCCTGCAGGCTCAGCTGCTTGTCGAAGTCGGTACCGCCGATGTGCACGCCGCCTGTGGCGAGGATGTCGCTCTGACGCTCGGCCACCAAGTGGCGCTCGGGCGACAGGCGGATCAGGGTAAAGTCCGAAGTACCACCGCCGATATCGACGATGAGCACCAGCTCTTCACGGCTGATGCCCGACTCGTAGTCGAACGCCGCGGCAATCGGCTCGTACTGGAACGATACGTCCTTGAAGCCGATCTTGCGCGCCACCTCGGCCAGGGTGTCTTCGGCCTCCTGGTCGGCGGCCGGGTCTTCATCGACGAAGAACACCGGGCGGCCCAGCACCACCTGCTCGAATTCACGACCGGCGGCAGCCTCGGCGCGCTTTTTCAGCTCACCGATGAACATGCCCAGCAGGTCCTTGAACGGCAAGGCGCTGCCCAGCACGCTGGTGTCGTGCTTGATCAGCTTGGAGCCCAGCAGGCTCTTCAGCGAGCGCATCAGGCGGCCTTCGTAGCCTTCCAGGTACTCGTGCAGCGCCAGGCGGCCATACACCGGGCGACGCTCTTCGATGTTGAAGAACACCACCGACGGCAGGGTGATCTTGCCGTCTTCCAGGGCGATCAGCGACTCCACACCGGGGCGGTGCCAACCGACCGTGGAGTTGGAGGTGCCGAAGTCGATGCCCAGGGCGCGGGCCGGCGATACGTCAGACATGGGAAAAAGCTTCCGGAGGCAAAACGGCCGCGCAGTTTATGCCAGTTGGCTACAGAATCAAGACCGATCGTCTGCCTTGAGGCAACCCCAAGCGAACCTTGAAAGGCTATGCTTGACCCCTATCTTCAGATGCAACACGAAAATTCACATTGGTGATCCAAAGATGGACTTCAAAGACTATTACAAGATACTCGGCGTAGAGCCCACGGCGGACGACAAGGCGATCAAGGCCGCGTACCGCAAGCTGGCGCGCAAGTATCACCCTGACGTCAGCAAGGAGCGTGACGCCGAGGACAAATTCAAGGAGGCCAACGAGGCCTACGAGGTGCTCGGTGACGCGCAGAAACGCGCCGAATTCGACGAAATCCGCAAGTACGGCGGCCAGCATGGCCGGCCGTTCCAGGCGCCACCGGGCTGGCAGAGCCGTGGCGGCGCGGGTGGCGCTGGCGGTGGCTTCGAGGGCGGCGACTTCTCCGACTTCTTCAGCTCGATCTTCGGTGCCCGTGGCGGCAACCCGTTCGGTGGTGGCGGCCGGCAACAACAACGCAGTGCCGGCAGGCGAGGGCAGGACGTGGAACTGGAACTGGCGATCTTCCTGGAAGAAACCCTGAGCAAGGAATCCAAGCAGATCAGCTTCCAGGTGCCGCAGACCAACGCGGCCGGCCAGCGCACCGGGTTCACCACCAAGACCCTGAACGTGAAGATCCCTGCCGGGGTTACCGACGGCGAGCGCATCCGCCTCAAGGGCCAGGGCGCCCCAGGCGTTGGCGGTGGTGCCAATGGCGACCTGTTCCTGACCGTGCGCATGGCACCGCACCCGCTGTTCGATGTCGAAGGCCATGACTTGATCATCACCGTGCCGCTGGCGCCGTGGGAGGCTGCCCTGGGCACCAAGGTGGCGGTGCCGACCCTGACCGGCAAGATCAACCTGACCATCCGCCCCGACAGCCAGAGCGGCCAGCGCCTGCGCGTGCCGGGCATGGGCCTGGCCAACAAGAACGGTGAGCGCGGCAACCTCTACGCGCAGCTGAAAGTGGTGATGCCGCCGGCTTCCGACGCTGCAACCCGTGAACTGTGGACCCAGCTTTCCGAGAAGGCGGCGTTCGACCCGAGGACACAATGGAGTAAGTGATCATGAGCAGCACCCTGATCGTTCAACTGGACATGCGTACCCTGTGTCAGGAAGCCGACATCACGGCTGACTACGTGATCGAAATCGTCGAGCACGGCATTGTCGAACCTTCGGGGCGAACGCCGGAGGACTGGTTGTTCGACGATCAGGCGCCGCTGTTGGCCAAGCGCGCGGCGAAGCTGCATCAGGAGCTGGAACTGGAGTGGGAAGGGGTGGCGCTGGCGCTGGAGCTGCTGCAGGAAGTGCAGCAGCTGCGCAGCGAGAACAGCATGCTGAAGCAGCGGCTAGGCAGGTTCACCCAGATGTGAGGTTTGCAGGTCTGGCCTCTTCGCGGGCATGCCCGCTCCCACAGGTACTGCACGGCTCTCAGGCCTTGTGCGGTCCCTGTGGGAGCGGGCGAGCCCGCGAAGAGGCCAGCACAGCCAACATCAATCTCAGCTTGGTTCGGCACCTGGGTTCAGCACCAGCTGCATGAAGGTCAAATCCAGCCAGCGGCCGAACTTTACCCCCACCTGCGGCATCTGCCCGGTCACCACGAAGCCCAGTCGCTCATGCAGGCGCACCGAGGCGGCATTACCGCTCTCGATGGCCGCGACCATCACATGCTTGCCACACCCACGCGCCCGCTCGATCAGCGCCGCCATCAGCACCGGCCCCAGGCCCTTGCCACGCTGGTCGCCGCGCACATACACCGAATGTTCCACGGTCAGGCGGAAACCTTCGAACGGCCGCCAATCGCCGAACGACGCATAACCCAGCACACCGGTTTCATCCATGGCCACCAGGATCGGATAGCCCTGCTGCGCCCGTGCTTCGAACCAGGCCTGGCGGTTGGCCAGGTCCACCGGGGTTTCGTTCCAGATCGCCGTGGTGTTGCGTACGGCGTCGTTGTAGATGTCGAGGATGCCCGGCACGTCGGTAGGCAGGGCGTCGCGGATTTCGTAACTCATGACAGCGTCTCGCAGGGTCGTTGATTGCAGATTAAATGGTTACCAGGCCGCGCACACCTTCGGCTTGCATGTTTTCGCCGCGGCCGCGCTGGATGATCTCGCCACGGGCCATGACCAGATACTGGTCGGCCAGTTCTTCGGCGAAGTCGTAGAACTGCTCGACCAGCAGGATCGCCATGTCGCCACGCTCGGCCAGGCGGCGGATCACCGCGCCGATCTCCTTGATCACCGAGGGCTGGATGCCTTCGGTCGGTTCATCGAGGATCAGCAACCGCGGGCGGCTGGCCAGGGCGCGGCCGATGGCCAGTTGTTGCTGCTGGCCGCCGGACAGGTCGCCGCCACGGCGTTGCTTCATCTGCTCCAGCACGGGGAACAGTTCGAAGATGAACGCAGGTACTTCGCGTGCCTCGCGGGCGGGGAAGCGCGACAGGCCCATCAGCAGGTTTTCCTCGACGGTCAGGCGCGGGAAAATCTCCCGGCCCTGGGGCACGTAGGCGATCCCGGCGTGGACGCGCTGCTGGGGCTTGAGTGCGGTGATTGGTTTGCCTTCCCACTCGATATTGCCCTCCCGGGCCGGCACCAGGCCCATCAGGCAGCGCAGCAGGGTGGTCTTGCCCACCCCATTGCGGCCCAACAGGCAGGTGACTTCGCCGACCTTGGCTTCGAAGGACAGGCCCCGGAGGATGTGGCTGCCGCCGTAGTACTGGTGCAGGGTGTCGATTTTCAGCATGTCTTGTCCTTGGTATTGATCAGCGACCCAGGTAAACCTCGACCACCCGTTCATCCGCCTGCACCTGTTCCAGCGACCCTTCCGCCAGCACGCTGCCCTGGTGCAGCACGGTCACATGGTCGGCGATGCTGCCGACGAAGCCCATGTCATGTTCCACCACCATCAGCGAGTGCTTGCCGGCCAGGCCCTTGAACAGCTCGGCGGTGAACTCGGTCTCGGCATCGGTCATGCCCGCCACCGGCTCGTCGAGCAACAACAGTTGTGGCTCCTGCACCAGCAGCATGCCGATCTCGAGGAACTGCTTCTGCCCGTGCGACAGCAGGCCGGCCTGGCGCTGGGCCAGGGGCAGCAGGCGCAGGGTGGTCAGTACTTCCTCGATGCGCTGGCGCTGTTCGCCGTTCAAGCGAGCAGCCAGGCTGGCCCACACCGACTTGTCGGTCTTCAACGCCAGCTCCAGGTTCTCGAACACGGTCAGTGCCTCGAACACCGTGGGCTTCTGGAACTTGCGGCCGATGCCGGCCTGGGCGATCTGGTACTCGCTCATGCGGGTCAGGTCGAGGGTGTCGCCGAAGAAGGCGCTGCCCGTGTCGGGGCGGGTCTTGCCGGTGATCACGTCCATCATCGTGGTCTTGCCGGCGCCGTTGGGGCCGATGATGCAGCGCAGTTCGCCGACGCCGATGTACAGGTTCAGTGCGTTGAGCGCCTTGAAGCCGTCGAAGCTGACGCTGATGTCCTCAAGGCTCAGCACAGTGCCGTGGCGGGTGTCGAGGCCGGCCTTGCGGCTGTGGCCCAGGCCAATGGCGTCGCGGCCAGCGCCGAGGGTGTCGAACACCGGCTCAAGCATAAATTCCGGGTGTACCGGGGGCACGCCTCTCATGGCTGGCTCCTTTTCTTCAACAGGCCGACCACGCCCTTGGGCAGGTACAGGGTCACGAGGATGAACAGCGCACCGAGGAAGAACAGCCAGAACTCCGGGAAGGCCACGGTGAACCAGCTCTTCATGCCATTGACCAGGCCGGCACCGAGCAGCGGGCCGATCAGCGTGCCACGCCCGCCCAGGGCCACCCACACGGCGGCTTCGATGGAATTGGTCGGCGACATTTCGCTGGGGTTGATGATGCCTACCTGCGGCACGTACAGCGCACCGGCCAGGCCGCACAGCACGGCGCTGAGCACCCACACCAGCAGTTTGAAACCGCGCGGGTCGTAGCCGCAGAACATCAGGCGGTTTTCAGCATCGCGCACGGCGGTGAGCAGGCGGCCGAACTTGCTCTGGGTCAGGCGCCAGCACAGGTACAGGCTGGCCAGCAGCAGGCCGACGGTGAGCAGAAACAGCACCGCGCGGGTGCCCTGGGCGGCGATGTCGAAGCCGAGGAGGGTGCGGAAGCTGGTGAAGCCGTTGTTGCCGCCGAAACCCGTTTCGTTGCGGAAGAACAGCAACATGCCGGCGAAGGTCAGGGCCTGGGTCATGATCGAGAAGTACACGCCCTTGATTCGCGAGCGGAAGGCGAACCAGCCGAACACCAGCGCCAGCAGCCCGGGCGCCAGTACCACCAGGCACAGGGCCCAGGCGAAGTGCTGGGTGCCGGCCCAGTACCAGGGCAGCTCGTTCCACGACAGGAAGGTCATGAACCCGGGCAGGCCGTCGCCTGCCGCCTGGCGCATGAGGTACATGCCCATGGCGTAGCCGCCCAGGGCGAAGAACAGGCCGTGGCCCAGCGACAGCAGCCCGGCATAGCCCCAGACCAGGTCCAGGGCCAGGGCGACGATGGCGTAGCAGAGGATCTTGCCGACCAGGGTGAGGGTGTAGGCCGAGACCTGCAGGGCGTGATCCGCCGGTAGTAGCGACAGCAGCGGCAGGGCCACCAGCAGCAGGACGACAACCGCGCCGATGGCCAGCGACAGCCGTGGCCCGGCCTTTTGCGTAGCGGTGACAAGCAGTGGCTGGTTCATCAGTCGATTACCCGTCCCTTGAGGGCGAACAGGCCTTGCGGGCGCTTCTGGATGAACAGAATGATCAACGCAAGGATGAGGATCTTGCCGAGCACCGCACCGATCTGCGGCTCCAGCAGTTTGTTGGCTATCCCTAGGCCGAACGCGGCCCAGAGGCTGCCGGCCAGTTGCCCGACACCGCCGAGCACCACCACCAGGAACGAGTCGATGATGTAGCTCTGGCCCAGGTCCGGGCCGACGTTGCCGACCTGGCTCAGGGCCACGCCGCCCAGGCCGGCGATGCCTGAGCCGAGGCCGAAGGCGAGCATGTCGACGCGCCCGGTGGAAACACCGCAGCAGGCGGCCATGTTGCGGTTCTGGGTGACGGCGCGCACGTTCAGGCCCAGCCGTGTGCGGTTGAGCAGCAGCCAGGTGAGCAGCACCACGGCGAGGGCGAAGCCGATGATCACCAGGCGGTTGTACGGCAGCACCAGGTTGGGCAGCAGCTGAATGCCGCCGGACAGCCAGGCCGGGTTGCTGACTTCGACGTTCTGCGCGCCGAACAGCAGGCGGACGGCCTGGATCAGGATCAGGCTGATGCCCCAGGTGGCCAGCAGCGTTTCCAGCGGGCGCCCGTAGAGATGGCGGATCACCGTGCGCTCCAGGGCCATGCCGACCCCGGCGCTGACCGCGAAGGCCACCGGCAGGGCGATCAGCGGGTAGAACTCGATGGCCCCGGGGGCGTAGCGTTGCAGCAGCACCTGGACCATGTAGGTGCTGTAGGCGCCGAGCATGAGCATCTCGCCGTGGGCCATGTTGATCACCCCGAGCAGGCCGAAGGTGATCGCCAGGCCCAGCGCGGCCAGCAGCAGGATCGAGCCCAGCGACAGGCCGCTGAAGGCCTGGCCGAGCAGTTCGCCGACCAGCAGCTTGCGCTTGACCTGGGCCAGGCTGGTTTCGGCGGCGGTGCGCACCCCCGGGTCGCTTTCCGCGCCCGGTTGCAGCAGGGCTTCGAGACGGGTGCGGGCCAGCGGGTCGCCGGTTTCGCCGAGCAGGCGCACCGCCGCCAGCCGCACGGCCGGCTCGCTGGCGCCCAGTTGCAGGTTGGCCAGGGCCAGGCCGAGAGCGGCGTGCACGGCGGGGTCCACTTCAAGGGCGAAGCGCCGGTCGAGGAAGGCCATCTGCGCCGGTTGCGCGCTTTTTTGCAGTTGTTGGGCGGCAGCCAGGCGTGTGGCGTTGTCGTCGCTGAGCAGCTGGTGGCTGGCCAGGGCGTTGTCGATCAGGCCGCGCAGGCGGTTGTTCAGACGTACCTTGCGCGTGTCATCGGCGGCGATGCGGCCCTGGCGCAGGTTGTCCAGCAGCGGCAGGCGCGCGGCATCGGGTTGTGCCGCCCAGCCCTCGAGCAGTCGGGCCTGCTCGGCGGGCTTGGCGGTTAGGAAGAATTCGCCCTCGCTGGCCTGGGTTGCCAGGGGGAGAAGCAGGAACAGGGTGAGCAGCAGTCTGAGCATGCGGGTAATCCTGAAAATCGGCGGTGGATTCTTCGCGGGCATGCCCGCTCCCACAGGTACTGTGCAGGTCTTGAACACTGCATGGCCCCTGTGGGAGCGGGCGAGCCCGCGAATGGGCTGCAGAGCAGCCCCAGTGCACTCAGTTACCTTTCACCGCATAGTCCGGGCGCTTGTCATTGCCCGGAATGAACGGACTCCACGGCTGCGCCCGCAATGGCTGCTCGGTCTCCCAGACCACGCTGAACTGCCCGTCATCCTGGATCTCGCCGATCATCACCGGCTTGTGCAGGTGGTGGTTGCTCTTGTCCATGGTCAGGGTGAAGCCCGACGGGGCCTTGAAGGTCTGCCCGGCCAGCGCCTCGCGGACCTTGTCGACGTCGGTGGACTTGGCCTTCTCGGCGGCCTGGGCCCACATGTGGATGCCCACGTAGGTGGCTTCCATCGGGTCGTTGGTCACGGCTTTGTCGGCACCCGGCAGGCCCTTGGCCTTGGCATAGGCCTTCCAGTCGGCGACGAACTTCTGGTTGACCGGGTTATCCACCGACTCGAAGTAGTTCCATGCGGCCAAGTGGCCCACCAGCGGCTTGGTATCGATGCCGCGCAACTCTTCTTCACCCACCGAGAACGCCACCACCGGCACGTCGGTGGCCTTCAGGCCCTGGTTGGCCAGTTCCTTGTAGAACGGTACGTTGGAATCGCCGTTGACGGTGGAGATGACTGCCGTCTTGCCGCCGGCGGAGAACTTCTTGATGTTGGCGACGATGGTCTGGTAATCGGCGTGGCCGAACGGCGTGTAGACCTCTTCGATGTCCTTGTCGGCCACACCCTTGCTGTGCAGGAAGGCGCGCAGGATCTTGTTGGTGGTGCGCGGGTAGACGTAGTCGGTGCCTAGCAGGAAGAAGCGCTTGGCGCTGCCGCCATCCTCGCTCATCAGGTATTCCACGGCCGGAATGGCCTGCTGGTTGGGCGCGGCGCCGGTGTAGAACACGTTCGGCGACATCTCTTCACCCTCGTACTGCACCGGGTAGAACAGCAGGCCGTTGAGTTCTTCGAACACTGGCAATACCGACTTGCGCGACACCGAAGTCCAGCAGCCGAACACCACCGCGACCTTGTCCTGGGTCAGCAGCTGGCGACTCTTTTCAGCGAACAGCGGCCAGTTGGAAGCCGGGTCGACCACCACCGGTTCGAGCAGCTTGCCGTTCACACCGCCCTTGGCGTTGATCTCGTCGATGGTCATCAGCGCCATGTCCTTGAGCGAGGTCTCGGAGATCGCCATGGTCCCGGACAGCGAATGCAGGATGCCGACCTTGATGGTCTCGGCGGCCTGGATACTCCAGCTCAGGCCCATCGCCGCAAGCGATGCACTGAGGGTAAAGGCCTTGATCAGACTGCGACGCTTCATGTGCTCTCTCCATGTTGTCGGTATTGTTTTGGCAGCTGCATGAAGTGCTCAGCAAGGGCCGTGCCGACAGCTGGCGAAAGCGCTGTTTCGGTGCTGGAGAAACACTTTGAGGTGTGGCGGTGCACCACGCTGGGTAGGGCTGGCGACAGTCGTGCTTCGCAATGGTGCCTGGGACCAACACTGGCGCGCAGGACCTGGTAATTCTGCCAGTAGCGGTATCTCGTGATTTTGCAAAAACTCGGTCCTGTCCATTTCCGAGATTGCGGCCATGAAATACAAGCTTGTGCTACCCCTGATATTGTTGGTTGCGACGATTACCAGTGGCTGCAACAGCAAGCAGGCGACCACAGCGGCTTCGCCGACAACGCCCACTGCCTACGACACTGTGTTAGGTGACAGTCGCTTTGAACGTATTCGGCTCGACCCCGACCTGAATGGTTACAGGGTGGAGAGCGGCAACCTGGTGGGGCCAAGTGGTGTCACCGGGGCCATGGTGGTTGTAAAGGGGCCCGACAACGCGCTTACCGCCTTCATTGATAGCGATGCGAAGCGTGGCATGTTGCAGACAGATGCTGCGGGTAAGAGCACATTCGTCCCCGATATCGATCTGCCTTTTCTGCCAGACGACGCTATAGCGCAACGACAGCAATCAGGCGCCTCCGGTGGCGGGTCTACATCGCAGGCAGTTAACTACATCGATGCGCTGGTGGGCTTCACCACCAAGGCATTGGCAGCCAGAGAGGTCGACCCGAAAGCCTTTGCATTGGGGCAGTTGGAATGGGTCAATCTGAGCCTGCGAAATTCACTTGTCACTAATATCGAACTGCGACTTGCCGGGATCCGTATCTCGGAAGATGACATACCGGTCACTACGGCTGGGCTGGCAACGTGGCAGAGGGAGTTGAATGCTCAGCGCTCGCACTATTTGCACGATATCAATGTCGGGTTTTCCGTGGGAGGGGATGCAGCGGGCTGGGCCTATCGGCCAGGCAATTCGAGTGTCAACTCGATCCAGGGGACCTCTCCCTTCAAGCATGAGATGGGGCATAACGTTGGCGGCGGTCATTGCTATCCGAACGCGGGTGATAACTACAAGCATGGCTACAACGCGGGAGGCGGATTCACCACGAACCTCTGCGGCAATAGCAGGCCCTATTACTCAACGCCCGAGGTCCGGGTCGATGGCAAGGTCATCGGTGATGCCCGGACTGCCGACATGGCCAGGCTCTGGCGTGAGCAAGCCGGCCGGCTGAGCGGCTACAGCCCTGAGTTCGACGGTGTGCGGCTGATCTATGTCTCCAACCAACCAGAGACGAGCGCGGTGGTCGCTTCCGTTTCAGGGCGCCCCAGAATTGGAGTAGTGGCACTCTCCAGCGAAGTCGGGCCGACGTCATTGACCTATGGCGGCCCAGGCATGACCACCTTGACCGTCAAACTGATGGGGGAAGATGAGGTAGCTCGATCTGTCAATCTGAGGGCTATGCGGCAGATGTCGAACTGCCCGCGGACGACCATGAACAGCACTGTTGTATGCCACCCCGATGCTGATGGTGGTCCGGTGAAACTGATCATTGGTTACAGTGTGCTGGATAATTCCGAGCTACCACGGGGGTGGTACAACGGTACGTTGACCCTTGAAGCCCGCAATGACACCGATCCGAACTGGACAGCACCCATCCTCGTGAGCCTGGCAGTGCTTCGCTGACTGCGGTAGAACAGGGGCCTTGCTTGATCAAGGCCCCGGTCAGGTCATCGGTGCCCGGAGGTGCTTGATGAATGGCGTACGGCCGTACGCGGATGGCGTTTGCTACGCACGAACTGGTAGGTCACCGCCAGCAGCAGGAACCAGATCGGCGTCACCACCAGTGCCGAGCGGGTGTCCGCTTCCAGGCTCAGCAACACCAGGATGAAGGCGAAGAACGCCAGGCACACGTAGCACATGAAGCGCCCGCCCGGCATCTTGTAGGTCGACGCCTGGTGCAGCGCATCGCGGTGCTTGCGGTACTTCAGGTACGACAGCAGGATCAGCGTCCAGACGAACATGAACAGCACCGCCGACACCGTGGTCACCAGGGTGAACGCCTCGATCACGTTCGGCACCAAGTAGATCAGCACCGCGCCCAGCAGCAGGCAGGCGCAGGAGAAGTACAGGCCGTTGGCCGGCACCGAGCGGCTCGACAGTTTCTCGAACGCCTTGGGCGCATCGCCTTCCTGGGACAGGCCGTAGAGCATGCGGCTGGTGGAGAACACGCCGCTGTTGGCCGAAGAGGCCGCCGAGGTCAGCACCACGAAGTTGATGATGCTCGCCGCTGCCGGCAGGCCGGCCAGCACGAACAGTTCCACGAACGGGCTCTTGCCCGGTACCACGTCACGCCATGGGGTCACCGCCATGATCGCGATCAGCGCCAGCACGTAGAACACGATGATCCGCACCGGGATCGAGTTGATCGCCCGCGGCAGGGTGCGCTCGGGGTTCTTCGCTTCAGCGGCGGTGGTGCCCACCAGCTCGATGCCGACAAACGCGAACACGGCGATCTGGAAGCCGGCGAAGAAGCCCATCAGGCCATTGGGGAACATGCCGCCGTCATTCCACAGGTTGGCCAGTTGCGCGGTGCGCCCGCTCGGCGAAGTGAAGCCGGTGATGACCATGTACAGGCCGGTGGCGACCAGGCCGAGAATGGCGACGATCTTGATCAGGGCGAACCAGAACTCCAGTTCACCGAACATCTTCACCGTTACCAGGTTCAGCGACAGTAACAGGCCTACGCAAGTGAGCGCCGGTATCCACTGTGGCAGGTCGGGGAACCAGAACTGCGTGTAGGCGGCAATCGCGACCACGTCGGCGATACCGGTGACCACCCAGCAGAACCAGTAGGTCCAGCCGGTGAAGTAGCCAGCCCAGGGGCCGAGCAGGTCGGCGGAGAAGTCGATGAACGACTTGTAGTTGAGGTTCGACAGCAGCAGTTCGCCCATGGCGCGCATGACGAAGAACAGCATGAAGCCGATGATCATGTAGACGAAGATGATCGACGGCCCCGCCAGGCTGATGGTCTTGCCCGAGCCCATGAACAGGCCGGTGCCGATGGCGCCGCCGATGGCGATCAGCTGGATGTGGCGGTTGGTCAGGTTGCGCTGCAGATGTTGCTCATCTGGCGTGTTGGGAGAAGTTTGCGTCATCAAGCTGCATTCCCTTGGAAGGTCGGTCTTCTTGTCGGAGGTAGCCGGTTAGGCTAACACGCTCGTGCCAGATCGGGGCGCGACAGATCGACTCGACTTTTGGGTAGCAGATGTTCTCCTGTGCTGGCCTCTTCGCGGGCACGCCCGCTCCCACAGGGACAGCACAGGACTCGAAACCTGTGGTGTACCTGTGGGAGCGGGCGTGCCCGCGAAGAGGCCGGTGCAGGTTGAAGCGTGATCAGGC
>NZ_JAGIBG010000008.1 GCF_017744435.1 Pseudomonas sp. | reverse complement strand
AACGTCGAGACCCCGGCGGTGCCAGGCACCGACGACCAGGTCGACGTCAACTACAGCGTCGAAGAGCAAGCCTCCGGCTCGATCACCGCCAGCGTCGGTTTCGCCCAGAGCGCCGGCCTGATCCTCGGCGGCTCGATCAGCCAGAGCAACTTCCTCGGTACCGGTAACAAGGTGTCCATCGGTCTGACCCGTTCGGAGTACCAGACCAAATACAACTTCGGCTTCGTCAACCCCTACTTCACCGAAGACGGCGTAAGCCTGGGTTACAACCTGTTCTACAGCAGCACCGACTACAGCGACTACTACAGTGACGGCGTGTCCTACTACGCCATCAACAGCTACGGGGCGGGCGTCAACTTCGGCTACCCGATCAACGAAACCTCGCGCCTGACCTACGGCCTGACCCTGCAGCACGACGACATCAACCCGGGCACCTACAGCGCCGACGAGATCTACGACTTCATCCAGCGCGAAGGCAAGAGTTTCAACAACCTCAAGGCTTCGATCGGCTGGTCCGAGTCGACCCTGAACAAGGGCGTGCTGGCCACCCGCGGCCATTCCCAGGCCCTGACCCTGATGGCCACCACGCCGGGCAGCGACCTGTCGTTCTACAAGCTCGACTACAACGGCCAGACCTTCCTGCCCGTGAGCAAGGACACCACCCTGCGCCTGCACACCACCCTGGGCTACGGCAACGGCTACGGTTCCACCGACGGCCTGCCCTTCTACGAAAGCTACACCGCTGGCGGCCAGGGTTCGGTACGCGGTTTCAAGGACGGCACCCTCGGCCCGCGCAGCACACCGGCCACCGGCACCTACTCAAGCGCCGGCCAGGCCTATTACTCCGACCGCGACACTGACGTGCTCGGCGGCAACATCCTGGTTACCGGCGGCGCCGAGTACATATTCCCGATGCCGTTCATCAAGAACCAGAGCCAGCTGCGCAGCTCGGTGTTCGTCGACGCCGGCAACGTCTACGCCGACACCTGCTACCTGTCCACCACCCAGGGCTGCGGCAACGTCGACCTGAACCAGCTGGCGGTGTCGCTGGGCGTAGGGGTGACCTGGTACAGCCCGATGGGGCCGCTGAGTTTCAGCCTGGCGGCGCCGCTGAAAAAGCCGGACAACGCCGAGACGCAGATCTTCCAGTTCTCCCTGGGGCAGACCTTCTGACTCAGCGCGCACAAATTACCGGTTTTTACCCTCGCTTAACCCAAGTTGACAGTCACCTTGCCTAAGCTGAGAAACATATGAACATGCCTTGCAGGTAACCCCATGCCTCCCTTCGCCCCCACCGCTCTGGCCACAGCCTTGCACGACGACAACCCCGTCTCGCTGCTCGACCTGGTGCAACAGCGCCTTCGCACAGTGCTGGGCCCACGCTACACGGTCATCCTCGCTGCCAGTGGCGACAACGCCAGCCACTACCACCTGGCGATCCAGCACAGCCAGAGCGGCCTGTCGCTGGAAGACAACGGCGCTATCGGCCCTGGCTTCGCCGAGCGGCTGCTGGCGCTCGGCGAGCAGGTCAAGGCCATGCTCGAGTCGCAAACCTTCGCCCGCATGGGCAGCGACGACCCGACGCGCCCACTGGTATGGCTGAGCGATCGGGCTGATTCAGAGGGTGCCTGATGGCGCCACAGGTGTAGTCCTGAACCGTTAGCGTTTCCAGCTTGACGTGCAAGTTCCTTATTCAAACTGTGTTCTTCACATCGACGTCAAGCTGAATATTCAACATCAACACAACAACTTTCCGCCCCACAACTCAATACTTTCCAGTCAATCTTTAAACTTTCAGAAAACCCGCACAACCTTTCAGCTACCTAACTTTTTGTAACCATTTAAACCTATTCATCGAAATATGTATTTTCATATATTTCCCAGCCTCGACTGCAACGACGCGCCTCAACGATGCGCCTGCACAGTCACCGCTATTCAAGCCGCTGGGTGAATATGAAAAAGAAAACACTGATCGCCTCCGCATTACTCAGTACCGCCGTTCTATCAGGTTGTACGGTGACATTGGTTCAACCCTACGATGCCGAGCTTTATAAAAACACTGAGGCCTTCTACAAAAACGCAGCAACGCTACTGCTCAAGGGGGAGCGTGCAAGCCCTGTCAGCAAGCAACAACTTTCAACCTTGAGGGCAAAGGAGGCACGCCAGCATCCCGGGCATTTCAGCCGATACCAGGTGGAATACGACGAGCTTCTGGTCGAAAGCAACACCCTCATCCTGCGGGCGCTGGCCAACGCAGGAGCGGTCAGCGAGCCCGGCAAGCAGCTGCACGCCCGCGTCGAGCACTCGCTGCAAGCGCAGCTCGGCAACCAATGCGATGTGCTGCAGCACGACTTTCCCAACGCCGACCTGACCACGCGCAACTATGTAGACCTCAAGTGCCTGGTCGGCAAATGGCAGCGCGAACATCAGCAAGCCAGCTATCAGGTCTTGAACAAGGCCATTTGGCAAAATCGCAAGAACACGCTCTTCGACAGCATACTGGCCATCCAGGCCGCGACCACCAACACACCGTCTTCAAGGATAACCCCATGAACACCATCATCAATGGCGTGGACCTCGACGCGGTCTTGCTTGAAGCGATCAACGCCGCAAAAACCATCATTCAATCAGATTGGCCAGCCATTCGGGCTGAAGTGGAAAACCTGGGCCGCAGCATGGCCAGAGATATGATATTCCTTCATCAACAGCAACAAGCCGGCACATTGAGTGATAACGATATCGGACTATTCCTCGACGACCAGAAGATAGTGACACGCCTGCGCCTGCGCTCCATTGCGATTGTCACACTACAACTTGCAGAGGCCATTCTCAACGCCATGACTGCCGTGTTCAGGTCGGCCATCTACCGGGCACTTGGCTGTGACGTGCGATAACTGGTCTGCGAAGGAAAATACATGATGGAAAATCAAATCCGCTCTGCCGAGCTGTTGGTAAAGAATGCGCTGTCAGACCCTGAAGTCCTGCAGAAAATCCAGGACGATCCGCATAGCGCGCTCACCGCACTCAAGGAAGAAACTGTACAACAGCTACCGCACCTGGCACGTCCGAGCGATGCCACCACCAATCGAATCTGGATCGTCATTGTCGGTTCTTTCACGCTGGTCATGCTGTACACCGTCTGGATACTGGGGAGTGGTGTCAGCGAAAGCACTATCGAAACCCCAGTGACGAAATCCGACACGATCCTCACCGTACTCATGACGGTGATCAGCTTCCTCACTGGGCTGTTGTCGCCCAGCCCGGTGACCTACAAATAGCACTGAGGGTACTAAAGCACTGAGGAGGCTGAACTTTTACGCTTTTACTGGTCTATCTGAGCAGGCTCACGCGAGCGGATGCGCAGCCTTGAGAGGCAACGCATCCGCGTGTTCAATGATAACCAGGAGATTGCCTGCGCTCATGAAACTCCACTTTTCGAAGCTCCTGTTCGCCAGCCTGTTCGCGTTCGCGGCCGCAGGTTCGGCGTCGGCGTCGGCGATGCAAATGCACAGTCCGAACCTGGTCCAGGCCACTGACACCGCCCTCCACACGCCGGCCAAGCCAGCCCAGAGCCCCTGGCCGAACCTGGCCAGCATCGCCGACGGCCAATCAGGGCCGCTGCTCGCCCATGATGATGACCGCTACTGGCGCGACGGCCGCTGGCATTACCACAGTGAAGACCGCCGCCGCGAAGAATGGCGTCGCGCCCAGTGGCGCCGGGAACAGGCACGCCGTGAGGCCGAACGCCGCCACGAATGGGAGCGCCGCAACGAGCGCGCCCACCACTACGATGATGACCACCGCTACTATCGCCGCTAAGCCCTGGCGGCCATTTGTGCCCGGCAGTTCCTTCGACTATGTTCACAGCAGCCAGCCACTGGCTCGACAGCGAAGGGACTGCAGGCATGAAAACAACGCTTTTCAGGTTCTCCCCACTCCTCCACGGCCTAGCCGGCGCAGCACTGATGGCACTGGCCGGCTGCAGCTCGATCAACGCCCATACCAGCGAATACGTCGGCGGGCCGCACTTTGCCCCGACCAATGCGGCCAATGTCGAGGTACTGCGCCGCGAACCGATCCGCCGTCATGTACGCCTCGGCGAGGTGCTGATCGACGCCAGCGTCGAGCCGCCACCTGCAATCACCGAAGTGGAACAGAAACTGCGCGAGGAAGCAGCGTCCATTGGCGGCGATGCTGCCGTGGTGGTGTATGACCGCATTCAACCGGTGGCCGCCTATGTCGAAGGGCCGCTGTGGGATCGCGATATCCACAAGGTCGAAGGGCGCAAGCTCAAGGCGATCGTGATCAAGTACCAGTGAGCCGCCCATAACCGATTGCACATGAACTACATGCCTGCCCCGCCATGGGCAGGCCGGCACCGCTTCCCTAGCATGGCTCCAGCCATACAAAACAAGGAGAAGCGAGATGTCCAATTCCGCCACCGCCTGCCAGAACGTGACCTGGAACCCGATCACCAAGACCAGCTCGTTCAGCGCCCACGACCGTGAAATCCTCACCCGCCACTGGCACCCCGTGGCCTTCAGCACCGAGGTGGGCGACAAACCCTATGCCGTCACCCTGCTCGATGAGCCCATCGTGCTGTACCGCACTGGCGGCAAGCTCAACGCCGCCCGTGATATCTGCAGCCACCGCGGCGCACCGCTGAGCCGCGGTTGGGTGCAGGGCGAGAACATCATCTGCCCGTACCACGGGCTGCACTTCGGCACCGATGGCCGCTGCACGCGAATCCCCTCGGAACCCAATGCCAACCTCACCGAACGCCACCGCATCCAGATGTACACCGCCCGCGAAGACTACGGGCTGGTCTGGGTGCTGATGGCCGGCAGCGACGCGCCATTCCCCGAAATGCCCTCCTGGCACGATGTCAGCTACCAGCGCATCCTGCCGCCGTCGATCGACATCGCCGCCTCGGCCGGGCGCCAGGTCGAGGGGTTCATCGATGTCGCCCACTTCGCCTGGATCCACCACGACGCCTTCGCCGACCGCGACAACCCGGTGGTGCCGACCTACCGTGCCGAACTCACGGCCCACGGCATGCACGCCGAATACGTCAGCAGCGTCAGCAACTTCCCCAAGCACCTGCAGCATCGGGCGCCCAGCGGCTTCCAGTGGAAACGCACGTTCGACGTGTTCGCACCGTTCACCGCACGGCTTGCGGTGAACTTCCCCGACCCTGAACAGCGCCTGGTCATCCTCAATGCCGCCAGCCCGATCTCGGCGCGCAAGACCCGGATGTTCTGCGCCATCACCCGCAACTTCGACCAGCACCTGCCGCTGGACGATGTGTATGCGTTCAACCAGCAAGTGTTCGAGGAGGACCGCGACATCGTCGAGCTGTGCCGCCCCGAAGACCTGCCCCTGGACCTTTCGCTGGAAATCCACATCCCGGCCGACCGTTCCTCCACCGCCTACCGCCGGGCCCTGAGCGCCCTGGGCCTGGGCCGCGCCTTCACCAGCTGACGGGCAAACCTGCGAGGGAGTATCGAACATGTACAAATGGGAATGCCTGGTGTGCGGCTTCATCTACGACGAAGCCGTGGGGATACCGGAAGATGGCATCACAGCGGGTACCCGCTGGGAAGATGTACCGCAAGACTGGTTCTGCCCGGAGTGCGGCGTGGGCAAGGGTGACTTCGACATGGTTCGCCTGCCGCTGGATGCCCAGGCAGCACAACCGGTTGCTCCACAGGCGCCGGACCCGGTGGTGATCCTCGGTTCGGGGCTGGCCGGCTATACCGTGGCGCGTGAACTGCGCAAGCTCGACGCCGCCATACCGATCGTGATCATCACCCGCGATGGCGGTGAGTTCTACTCCAAGCCCGCGCTTTCCAACGCTTTGCAGAGTGGCAGGCTACCCGAGCAACTGGTCACTGCCAGCGCGGCGCAGATGGCCGAGCAACTGGCAGCAAGCGTGGTTACCGGCACCTGTGTGGAACGCATCGACACACACGCACAGTGCGTGTCTGTCGCCGGCCAGGCACAGCGCTACAGCGCACTGGTGCTGGCGTTGGGCGCGGACCCTCGACGCCCGGCGCTCGAAGGTGACGGTGTGCCGGCAATCATCACCGTCAACGACCTGGACGACTACCGCAGCTTTCGCCAGCAGATCGGCCAGGCCAGCCGGGTCGCGATTCTGGGTGGCGGCTTGATCGGCTGCGAATTCGCCAATGACCTGGGGCATGCCGGCCATGCGGTAACCCTTGTCGACCGTGCCACCTGGCCGCTGAGCCGGCTGCTGCCGGAGCCGGCCGGTGCAGCGATGGCCAGTGCCCTGACCTCGCTCGGCGTGACCCTGGCGCTGGGCACCACGCCCGTCGCTGTACAGCGCAAGGCCGCGGCGTTGCAGGTGCTGATGGCCGATGACCAGGTGCTGGAAGTGGACTATGTACTCAGCGCCATCGGCCTCGCTCCGCGGGTGGAGTTGGCACGCAGCGCCGGGCTTGAGGTGGCCAGCGGCATCGTCACCGATGCTTGCCTGCAGACCAGCGCCCGCAATGTCTACGCCCTGGGCGACTGTGCCGAGGTGCATGGCCTGGTATTGCCTTATGTGCTGCCGATCATGCTCCAGGCCCGTGCCCTGGCGCGCACCCTGGCCGGTCAGCTGACGCCGGTTGCCTACCCGGCCATGCCGGTGACGGTGAAAACCAGCGTGTTGCCTACTGTCGTGGCTTCGCCTTTGGCTGATCAGGGTAGCTGGTCGACCGAACTGCTGGGCCACTGCGACCAGGGGTTTGCCAAGGTGCGTGCGCTGTTCCACGACCCAGCGCGGCAGATGCAGGGCTTTGTCCTGATGGGCGCGGCCACCGGCGAGAAAGCCGAACTGCTCAAGGCGTTGCCGGCCTGGAGGTAAAACGGCACACGCCCCAAGCCACGGTATAGTGTTTAGTATATAGCGACCTATTGACCAGAACCGGCCCAGGGCATTGCGCGGATGCCCCGGGCCTGAGAGAGACTGCCGTGGCCAAAGCCGTGCCGAACTGCGACACCCAACTGCTGCGCACGCTGCATACCTTGTTGTCCGAATGCAGCGTGTCGCGCACCGCCGAACGTCTTGGCCAGAGCCAGCCGGCGGTCAGCGTGGCCCTGCGCCGCCTGCGCCAGCTCACCGGCGACCCACTGCTGGTGCGCAGTGGCAGCCGCATGGTGCTGACCAGTCATGGCGAAAACCTGATTGAACCCCTGACCCAGGCGCTGGCCGGGATCGAGCAGGTGCTGGACCCGATCGACCACTTCGACCCCGCCACCACACGCCAGCATTTTCGCATCAGTACGCCGGACTACCTCAGCGTGTTCTTCGTGCCGGCCATCATCGAACGCTTCCACGCCCAGGCGCCGCTGGCCACCCTGGAGCTGACCCACCTGCAGGCCGAGGGCGGTTACACGCGCGGGCTGGAGGACGGCACGCTGGACCTGGTGATCGGCAACTGGCGCAGCCCTGCACAGCACCTGCACCTGCAGGCCCTGTGCGACGACGACCTGGTCTGCCTGGTACGCGATGATCACCCGGTGCCGCCCGGTGGCCTGACCCGTGAAGCCTACCTGCAGTCAGACCACCTCGACGTGCTTACCCTCGGCGCCTGCGGGCAAGGCACGATCGGCGCCGAACTGGACAAGAGCGGCCTGGCCCGGCGCGTGACCACCACCCTGCCGTACTTCTGCCTGGCACCCTATGCCCTGGTGAAGTCCAACCTGGTGTTCACCACCACGCGCGCGTTCGCCAGGCACTACGCCGAACTGCTGCCGGTGCGCATCGAGCCATTCCCGGTCCCCGCGCAACCGCTGCGCTATTACCAGCTGTGGCATGCGCGCAAGCACCGGGCACAATCCGCGAAGTGGCTGCGGGGGCTGGTGCTGACCGCCGCCAAGGCTATCACCTGACCGCCAGGGCAATATTCCTGCGCACTATCGCTATATATTTTTGTATATTGCGCATTCTCATTCGTTCAGCGCACGGGGCAACGCACCCGGCGCAGCCAGGAACCGTTGCCGTGTACATCATGCCGTTCGAATTGCCACGAGAAACCGAGGACACCCTGAACGCACCGGTGCGGCGAGTCATCCTCGACGCTGCCGGCGAAGCATTCGCCCAACAGGGCTATGCCGCCACCAAGCTCTCGGCGATTGCCTCGTTGGCCAGCCTGCCCCGTTCCAACGTGCTCTACTACTTCAAGTCCAAGGCCAACATCTACAGCCAGGTGCTGGAGGACATCGCCCCCTGCTACCTGCAGGCCTGCGCACCGTTCGCCAGGGAAGACGAACCGCTGCAGGCGCTGAGCCGCACGGTGACGGCGCTGATCAGCCTGTTCGAGCACCGGCCGTTTGCCTCGAAGGTGCTGCTGCAGGAGCTCAAGGAAGGTGGCCAGCGCATTCCCGGCAACTTTCTCGAACACTGGGCGCAGCAGGCACGGGAAAACACCGCACATGTGCGCCAGTGGATCAGCAGCGGCAAGCTGGCGCCGGTGAATCCGGAGCATGTGTTGCCGTCGGTGTGGGCCATCGCCCAGTCCTGCCTCGGCCTGGGCTGGCACGCCCCCAGCCAGGCCGGGCAACGGATCGACTACCAGGCTGCGGCCGATTCTTCGTTGCGCCTGCTGCTCAATGGGCTGGCGCCGGCCTAGACCCGTCGGGTACCGAGCACGACGCCCTGAGCTTTCAGGCTCTGCAATAGCGCAAGGCCTGGTGCCTCGATGGCGGTGGCTTCCATTCCGGTAGCCTCGGCCAGCACCGCCAAGTGTTCACGCCCACTCAATGGCTGATCCTGCAACGACACCAACAGTGCATGGGCCAGCGGCGCAAGGCGCGAGAAGGTCACCTTGTGGCCTGCACCTCGGCAGGCCAGCAGCAATGTCGGCTCGGCGGGCGGCTTACTCGGCAGATGCTCCGGCCCGATGTGGCTGACCGGCCAGGCATAGGCCAGCGGCACGGCGAGGCTGGACAGCACAGGCACGCCTTCGAGCAGATCACCTTCAGGGTCATGCTCAGGTTCGGCAGCATCGCTCAGCAGCAAGGCCGTTTCGATCCACTCGTAATGGGCCAGTTCGGCGACCCAGTCGAGCTGGTCGGTGCGCCCTTGCAGGTACTCGACCCACTCGCCGCCCACTTCGGTGAACAGCGGCGTGTGGCAGCGATGGTGGGCATAGAAGTCTTCACACAACCCCTGCCAGTGTTCGCTGGCGAGGCTGACATGCAGCACCGGAAAGCTGCCGGCCAGCAATGACTGCAGGTTGCCGAAGAACAGTTGCCGGTACACCGCCAGGCGCCGCGCCTCGATACCGGGCGGCGGCGGATTGGCCTGCGGATCGCGGATATGCCCGGCCATGCGCAGTTGCTGTTCGCGCAGCGAGTCAGCCATGGCGCACCGCCAGGGCCTGCGCCACGGGTTGCAGGCTGCGAATGTGCTCCACCTCGGCCAGCAGTTCGGCCAGCGGTGGCAGGTTGAAGTCGCGTTCGAGCAAGGTCGGCACCGGACCCAGGTGCTGGTAGGCACTGGCCAGCAGGCCCCAGACATCAGGCCTGACGCTGGCGCCATGGGTGTCGATCTTCAGGTCCGGCGCTTCGTCGTAGTGCCCGGCCACATGCAGGCAGACCACCCGTTCGGCCGGCACCTGGGCGAGGAACTCGGCAGCGTCGTAGCGATGGTTGCAGGCATTGACCACGATGTTGTTGATGTCCAGCAGCAGGTCGCAGTCCGCCTCGCTCAACACCGCCTGAAGAAACGCGATCTCGCTCATCGCCTGATACGGCGCGGCATAGTACGAGATGTTCTCCACGGCGATACGCCGGCCGAGGGCATCCTGGACTTCAGCGATACGCCGGGCAGTATGGCGCACGGCTTCGTCGGTGAACGGCATCGGAATGAGGTCGTACAGATGGCCGTCATCGGCGCAGTAGCTCAGGTGCTCACTGAACAGCGGAACCTGATGACGGTCGAGAAAGGCGCGGATCTGGCGCAGGAAGCCATGGTCCAGCGGGGCTGGGCCGCCCAACGACAATGACAGGCCGTGGCAGGACAGCGGGTAGCGCTCGGCCAGTTGCGCCAGGCCTTCGCCGAAGGCACCGCCGACGCCAATCCAGTTGTCCGGGGCGCATTCGAGAAAGTCCACGGCGCCGGCGTCCATGTTCAGCAGTTCGGGCAGCAGCCCACGGCGCAAGCCCAGGCCTGCGCCCTGCAGGGTTGAAGAAGTGCTCATTGGCTTGTTCCTTGTGGTGCAGCGCCCTCCCCGGCCCATGGCCTGGGGAGGATGCCGCCGAGGGTCAGTTCTTCGCCTGGCTCAGTTTGCTGTACAGGTCGGTCGGGAATGGATTGCCATTGGCGTCGAACTGGTGCTTGCGGAACTGGTACACCTCGGCCTCGGAAAGATAGCCGTCGTGGTTGGCGTCGATCGCATCGAACTCGGCACCGGCCTTGGGAGCGACCGCCAGCAATTCGGCACGGGAAACGCGGCCATCATGGTCGGCGTCGGTACTGGCGAACGAAGCATCGCCACATTTGCCTTCACCGCATTTGCCTTCGGCCTGGGTGACCTTGGCCTTGGCACCGCTGGCGCCACACTTGCCCTCGCCGCACTTGCCTTCAGCCTGGGTGGCTTTGGCCTTGGCGCCGCTGGCACCGCACTTGCCTTCGCCACACTTGCCCTCGCCGGCCTTCTCTGCAGCCGCCAGTTGGTAGCCTTGCGGCAGTGCCTCGACGGCAAACGCCGAGGAAGCCAGGTTGATGCCGCCCACCAGGGCGATGCTCAGCAGGCCGAGACGGGTCTTGTTGGGGAACTGGATACGGGACATGGTGTTTCTCCTGAAGTCGTAAGGTCTTGCCTCAAGGGCGAAAGAGCCAGGGAACGCAGGCCGTAGGGCTTGTTCGTTCGGGCTGGCCCATTTGGCCCCAGGGATGTATCCCGGGCGTATCAGGAGAGCGAAGGATTTGTAAGCGAGTAGGCATGGCAGGCGCCTTGATACAGAGCGATACAAGCGCCTGCCGGAGTGCAGAAGTCAGCGGCGGTCCAACAGCTTGGCCAGGGCGAAGGTCGCCACCACGGCCAGCACCACGGCAGCGGCAATGGCCGGCACGGTGCCCCACTGTTCGATGAAGCTGTTCACCGTCAGGTAGAAACCCAGCACGCCCACGCCGCCAATGGCGTTGCCGCGCACGATCGCGCCCAGTTCGTGGTGCCCACCCTGAACATGGGCGAACACCGCCAGCGGCCAGGCGATCACCGGGATCGGCGCCAGCAGGCCGCTGGCCACCGGCCCGAGCCACTCGGCACTGGCGGTGATCGCCACCAGCAGCGCAGTGGCCGTGAGCATGCGCATCGGGATCACCCAGCGTGGCAGTTGCACCACCTTGGCGGTGCCGGTGGGCGCCGGTTGCGAGGTGACGACGATGATCAGGCTGAGCAGCGCCAGGGTCACCACCACCGACAACGCCATCCAACCCAGGTGGCTCATCAAGGCCGCCATGGCCGCGTAAACCGCCAGCGCGGCGATGCAGCCGGGGAATGCACCGATCCGCCGCGTCACCCGGTAGTAGAACAGGTAGGTCGCCTGGACCGCCGCCAGGCCGGCCAAGGCCCCCGGCACGGCCTGCAAGGCAAAGCCAGGGCCCTGTTCCAGGCTCAGGAACAGCACGACCAGGGCTGAAGTGACCGGCAGGCCGGAAAGCAGCCCGCCGATTTGCGTGCCCCAACGTTTGGCCGCCAGCGAGATGGCCAGCATGAGCGTGGGGGTGATGAGGAACTTGAGGTAAAAGGCAGTCATGGGGAGCTAGCGCGTTTCGATAAGGAAGGGGGCCAGGTGCATCGGCGTCCCCATGCTAAACGATGCGCGCTGGCTTTTCGCGGTTTTCTCAGCGGCCCGACTGCGCGATCTCGGCCAGCACCTCGGCTCGGGTGGTCACGTTGCCAAAGTGGTGCTTCCAGAGGTCGGTACCCAGTTTGCCGGAGCGGTCCAGCGATGAGCCGACGGTCAGGTCGGTCACCAGGGTCGGGCATAACCCGGCATCGAACAGCGCAAAGCCTGCCGCCAGCACGCAGGTTTCGGTCTGCATGCCGCACACCAGCACGCGCTCAACGCCGAGCTGCTTGATGTGGGCGATGGTCTCCGCGGTCTGGCCATAACCATGCTTGATGAACACCTGGTCCACCTCGACCAGGCACTCGTCTTCAGCCGCCGGGTGCCAGCCAAGCTGGCGCTGGAACGGCGTCACCTGTTCATCGTGCAGTTCGACCGAGGCAATCGACGGAATGCTCGCTGACAACAGACGAATCCCGTCTACCAGCCATTCGGGTGGGCTGAAGGTGGACTGGACATCAACGATGAGCAGAACCTGCTGCATGAACGACTCCTGAATGCTCAAAACGGCCGCGGAGTATATCTGTTTGAATGGCCGCTGGTGGAACCAACCCTGCTCTGTGTATGCTGGCCACGCCCGAGCCCGATGCAGCGGACGCCCCTATGCCTGTTGACCTGCAAGCACTTTACCCGAAGCTGATCCAGCTGATGCTCGACACGGTGTTCGTGGTCGACCGGGACAACACCATCGTGTTCGTCAGCAATGCCTGCGAGGCGTTGCTCGGTTACCGTGCCGACGAGCTGATCGGCACCCCGATCACCCGCTACATGCACCCCGAAGACCTGGACGCCACACGGGCCTCGATCATGCGGGTGATGAACGGCCAGTCGCACAGCGACTTCCGCAACCGCTACCTGCGCAAGGACGGTGGCGTGGTGCACATCCTCTGGTCGGCCTTCTGGTCCGAAGAGGTGGGCGCACGCATCGGCGTGGCGCGCAACATCACGGCACTTACCCAGGCCGAGCAGCAGTTGCGCTTTCTCGCCCACCATGACCCGCTGACCCGGCTGTGCAACCGCTCGCTGTTCAACGAGCGGCTGGCCAGCGCCCTGCGCCACGGGCGCCCGTTTGCGCTGCTGTTCCTGGACATCAATGACTTCAAGGGCATCAACGATGTGCACGGTCATGCCATCGGTGACCAGGTGCTGTGCGCCGTCGCGCGGCGCCTGGAGGACTGTGTCGGCCAGCAGGACACGGTGGCGCGCATGGGCGGCGACGAGTTCACCGTGCTGCTGACCGACTTGAGCTCGGCGGGCGCCGTTGCCGAAAAGATGGCCCAGATCTTCGCCGTCATGGCAACGCCGCTGGTTAGCGAGCAGCGTGCGCTACCCATGCCGTCCTGCAGCATTGGCGTGGCCCGCTACCCGGACGACGGCGCAGACATCGACACCCTGCTCAACTGCGCCGATGACGACATGTACCGCAACAAACGGCGCCGTTCCGTGGCGCGCTAGGCTGCTGCCGGAAATTGCTGCCGGCAGGTGCCCGCTGTGGCATGCTGCGCGCCCCGTACGACAGGCCCACACAGGTATCCCGCCATGACCCAAGCCACCGACCAGGCATTCTACGACCGCGCCGATGCGCATATCGACCTGGCCAACCAGCAGCTCGACACCCTCGCCGACATCGGCAAGGTCAGCGCCTCGATGACCTTCGCCGCCAGCCGCTTCAGTGCCTGGCTCAGCGCCCGCAACTTCAAGTCCGGCGCTGAAATGGCCGCCGCGCGCGAGGAAATCCTGAAGTACTTCAGCGAACAGTACCGGATGATGCTGGAAGACAACGTCGACGAGTACATCGAGCAGTTCGACCGTTACGTGCTGGGCAAGGACAGCTGAGCGTCAGACCCTGAAGCGCCCCACCAGCGCCGTCATCTCCCCGACCAGCCCTGACAACGCCTGGCTGGCCTCGCTGGTCTGCTGCGCACCCGCCGCCGAGTGGCTCGACAGCTCGCGGATGTTCAGCAGGTTGCGATCCACCTCACGCGCCACCTGCGCCTGTTCTTCGGCCGCGCTGGCGATCACCAGGTTGCGCTCGTTGATCGCGCCGATGGCGCTGTAGATGCCTTCCAGCACCTGGCCCGATGCCAGGGTGACGTCGAGTGTCGACTGGGCCCGGCTGGTACTGGCCTGCATCGACGCAACAGCCGCTTCGGTCCCCTGCTGCACGCGGCCGATCATCTGCTCGATTTCCTGGGTCGAGGCCTGGGTGCGGTAGGCGAGCGTGCGCACTTCATCGGCCACCACGGCAAAACCGCGCCCGGCATCCCCGGCGCGGGCCGCCTCGATGGCCGCGTTGAGTGCCAGCAGGTTGGTCTGCTCGGACACCGAACGGATCACTTCCAGCACCTTGCCGATATCCCGGACCTGCCCCACCAACTGCTCCAGATGGCCGCTGCTGGTCTGGATCTCACGGGTCATGGCCTGGGTGCCGTCGATATTTTCGCTGACTTGCTGACGGCTTTTCTCCGCCAACTGATTGGACTCGTGGGTCGCCTGGGAAGTAGTGACCGCATTGCGTGCGACCTCCTCCACCGCCGTGGTCATTTCAGTGACGGCGGTGGCCGCCTGCTCCAGTTCCTGGCCTTGCTGGCGCAGGTTATTGGCACTTTCTTCGGTAATCGTGTTCAGTGCACCCGTCGCATCGGCCAGCTGCCGGGTGCAGCTGCTGATCTTGCCCAAGGTATCGCGCTGGCTCTGCTGCATGCGCTCCAGCTCATGGAACAGCTGGCCGATCTCGTTGCGTTGCTGAGCCTGCACCGGCACGCTCAGGTCGCCACCGGCAATTCGCTGGAAATGCCGACCCGCCTCGCGCAACGGGTGCAGCACGCGCTGGGCGATGAAGGCCCAGCACAGGCCGGCAAGCAGCAGCGTCACCACCAGCAGCGCCAGGCTCAGCTGTTGCGCGCGCTCCAGGCGGCGGTCGGATGCCTGCATGATCTGCTGACCGCGCTCACTCAAGGCAGCGACCAGTTGCTGGCGCAGCGCTTGCAGCCGGCCCATGGCGTTGCCGGCGTCGGTGTTGACCTTGAAGTACTGCTCCAGCGAGCCTTGACGCGTGGCGTCGCGCTGCCCGGCGACCGCCCTGGCGTACTCGCCGAAAGTGGCTTGCAGCTCGCTGGCCAGCGCGTGCAGCGTCGGTTCGCGGGCGTTGTCGACGAACTCGTCGATCAGCTTCCGGCTCTTGTCGTTCAGCTCGACCGACAGCGCCATGCGTTTGTTCGCACTCTCGTCGTGGCCGCCCATTTGCTCGATGAAACCCGAAGACACGTTGGCACTGGCGCGGATCGCCATCAGCAGCGCGTTGTTCAGCCGGTCCGACTGGTGTGCGGTCTGGTCGAGTTCGGTGATCTGCTCGTCGCTACCCAGCGCCGCCCGCCAGGCACTGACGGTGGAAAACAGCAAGGTCAGGCTGAACAACAACAGCACCCAGAACATTCCGGTACGGATCTTCAAGTCGGCAAACATGCAGGCAGTACTCCTTGTTGGCACCACTTCTGGTCGAGGTTTCGACGGTGGGTGAGCAGCTATCGGAGTTGCCGTGGCAGGCTTGAGTGCGCGAATGCGGCTTGTGTTCGGTAACCGAACGGATATTACCTGCGCCTTGCGCCGCAATGCGCGAAATGATCCGCGCATTCAGCACCCGTGACACCCACGGGGCAAGCTGCGGTGTCTGGCGCGACGCACCGCAGAGGTAAATGGCGTTATATGATTTCAAGCTGGAACAACAACGCGGACTGACGCCGTGCCCAGCTAGGGCTGCAGCGCCGGGGCCGCGTTGCTTTGCGCAAGCCGTTCGTCATAGCGCAACAGGCGCCCGGCGTTGGTCAGCACCAGCAGCGTGCTGAGGTTGTGCAGCAGCGCAGCGACCATGGCCCCCGCTGCGCCCAGCAGGCCGAATGCGGCGGCGACCACAATCGCCAAGGTCCAACCCAGGCCGATCAGCACATTCACCTGAAGTGTGCGTCGGCACTGGCGGCTGAGGCGGATGCAGGTGGCCAGGCGCCGCAGGTCGCCGTTGATCAGCACGATATCCGCTGCGGCCAGGGCAATGTCGGCGCCGTTGGCGCCCATGGCCACCCCGACCACACCCGCCTTCAGCGCCAGCGAATCATTGATGCCATCCCCCACCACCAGCGGGCGGAAGCCCAGCTGCAGTTCCTGGTTGACCTGGTGCATCTTGTCTTCCGGCAGGGCTTCGGCCACCACCCGCGTCATGCCGACCTGCTCGGCAACGGCTTCGGCGACACGGCTGCGGTCACCGGTCAGCAGCAACTGACGCTGCAGGCCAAGCTCACGCAGCTGCTGCATGGCCTCGGCAGACTCTGCCCGCACATGGTCGGCCAGCAGCAGCCAGGCGAGGAACTGCCCGTTCAGCGCCAGGCCAGCAATCGGGCCGTCATGCTCGGGCACGGGCGGCACCTGCAGGCCCAGTTGGCGGAACAGCTCCGGGCGCCCCAGGGCCGCCTCACCCTCGGCCGTGTGCGCCACCACGCCAAAGCCCTGGCGTTCGTGGATGTCCAGCAGGGCCAGATGCTGCTCATGGGGCACCAACGTCGCCAGGGCCCGGCTGACCGGGTGGCTGCTGGCGGCGCCGAGGCTGGCCGCAAGGTTGACGATATCGGCCTGGGGCAAGCCCGCCGCCGTGCCGACCACGCTGCGCAGACGCAGGTCGCCGTAGGTCAGCGTGCCCGTCTTGTCGATCACCAGCGAAGACAAGTCGGCCAGTTCCTCGAGGAAGGCCGAACCGCGAATCAGGATGCCATGCCGGGCAGCGACGGCAATGCCTGCCACTGCCGTCGCCGGCGCCGATAGCACCAGGGCACACGGGCAAGCAGCCACTAGCACGGCCAGCATGGCCTGGGCATCGCGGGTGATGAACCAGGTCACGGCGGCAATCAGCAACACCAGGACCAGGTAGCGCCCGGCGTGGCGTTCGAGCAGCCGGGTAATGGGCGGCTTGGCTTGCTCGGCGCGCTGCATCAGGGCGATGACCTTGCCCAAGGTGGAGTCATCGCCAACACGGGTGACCTCTACCCGCAGCAAACCGTCCAGGTTGATCGAACCCCCATGGATATCCATGCCGCTGGCCACTTCCAGCGGCACCGCCTCGCCGGTGATTGGCGCGGTATCCAGGCTGGCCTGGCCTTGCAGGACACGGCCGTCAGCCGGCACACGGTCGCCGGCGCGCACCTCGACCTGGTCGCCTGGCTTGAGGCTGGCGTTATCGACCTCGCGCACCTGGCCATCGGCATCGATCAGCCGCGCATGGCTGCGGGTCAACTGCCCCAGCGCGGCAATGGCCTCTTGCGACCCCAGCACGCTGCGCTCTTCGAGCATGTGCCCGAAGATCATGATGATCGGCAGCAGTGCCGCAGTGGCCAGGTCGCCGGTTGCCCAGGCACCCAGCATGGCCAGGGCGATCAGCTGATCGGTGAGGCCATGCAGGCTGGGGTGCAGCAGGCTGTACCAGGCCGAACGCAGTACCGGCACCGCCACCAGCAGCGAGGCAGCGCCCAGCAGCAGTTGGCTGACGCCCTCTTGCGTCGGCGCCAGCCAGCGCCAGACCAGGCCCAGCGCCAGCAACCCCAGGGCCAGCATCGCCAGGCTCAGCTGGCGTGCGGCGGTGCGCTGTTCGGCCTGCGACAGCAAGCCGGACGTTAGGTGAGTATGGGCATGGTGATGGTGCCCGTGACCATGACAGTGATGAGTACTCATCGCGAGCAGCTCCAGAACTGGTAAAAAGGCATCGTAGTCATTGTGCAGGGCCCTGCAGGATCATGTGCCCGGCGTCATCTTTGTTGACGGTGGTGACCGACCCGGCGCGCGCCAGGATCGCCGGCACCCGCTCACGGTAGAGGCGCAGCAGCAACTGCGGATCCTGCTGTTGGGTCAGGCCGACGATCGTCGCGGTGGCGGCCTGGGCGCGGGACAAGCGCTCACTGGCTTCGGCCTGGGCCACCTGCACGGTGCGGTCGGCGGCCTGAGTGGCCTGCTGCAATTGGCGCGCAGCATCATTACGGGCCTTGGCGACCGCCTGCTCGGCCTGCTGGCTGGCGGTGAGCACCGCGTTGAACGCGCTGACCGCCGACCACGGCAGCGAAGACTGGATGTCGACCCGCACCACCTCGATGCCCAGGCTGGCACCGGCCGAACGCAGCCGCGCCAGGCTGCCATTGATGCCTTGCTGCAGGTCACCGCGCAGCCGCTCGCGTTGATCGGCCAGACGGGCATCGCCGCCGACCAGCTCCGGGCGCGCGACCAGGATGGCATCCATGTCGCGCGAGGCGCAGATCTGCACGGCGTTGCGTTCCACCAGGCGGTCCAGCGCGGGTTGCACATGTTGCCCCTGGCGCGCGTAGGCGTAAGGGTCACTCACCGTATAGAACACCCGCACGTCCAACTGCACGGCCCCGGCATCGCCGGTCAGCAGATAGCCGGAACCTGCCGTGGCATCGCTGGCCAGGGTGCCGTCCTTGTCGGATTTCTGCGCAAGCTCCGAGCGCAGCAGCAACTCCACCCGGCGTTCGGTGACCCGCGCTGCCGAGGGCAACATCACCACTTGCTCGAAGGGCTCAGGCCAGGCCAGCAACAAGCCGGCATTCTGGATGCGCTCCTCGGCCCCCAGGCGCAAGACCACCGCACGGTTTTCCGGGCCTATCTGGCGCACATTGCCAAACAGCCAGCCCACCGCCGCCAGCACCACCACCACGTACAACGCCAGGAAGCCGATACGCCCCGATTGCAGCCAGGGGCCGGCGGGCAGCCTGGCCGACAACGGCTCACGGCTTGCCATGGTCAGCCCCCGCCGGCAGCACAGGCCCCTCTACCAGGGCGCGGAACGGTGCCGCGTCGGTGCGCAACACCAGCTTCGTGCCGGGGTTGATGACCGACCCGAGGGTGTCGAGCGAGCGCAGCAAGGTGTACAGCTGCGGTGCACCGGCATAGGCCTTGCCGTAGATGTCCGCCGCCTGTACCTGCGATTGCGCCTGGATCTGCGCGGCCTTCACGCTGGCATCGGCCTGCAGGATACGGGCATCACGCTCGGCGGCCGACTGGATCTCGGCTGCCTTGCGCTTGCCTTCGGCCGTGCGCTCGGTGGCGATGGTCTCGCGTTCGGCGCGCATGCGGTCAACGGTGGCTTCGAGGGTGACCTTGGGCAAGGTCAGGCGCTCGATGCCCACTTGCACCACGCGCACCCCGTAGCTATTGAGCAGTTGCTGTTCGATCTGCTCACGCAGGCGTTGCTCGAAGCCATCGATACGCACCCGGCTGGCATCGACGTTGACCAGGTCGGCCAGTTCGAAACCGCTGGCCGTGGTTTCCAGGGCCGAGCCCATCAAGGTACGGATCTGCCGCGCCGCCTCGTCGGGCTGGTTCTGCACCGCGCGCATGAACAGCTGGATGCTCTGCGGATCGGCCGCCACCTGCCAGGCGACATAAGCCTGCACGATGATGCGCAGGCCATCTCGCGTGCCAACATCCTGCAGCCCGCTTGAGGTGGTGCGCAAGCGCAGGTCGACCGGTACAGCAGCCTCGAACGGCACTGGCCAGCGCCAGTTGAGCCCGGGTTCGATCAGTACCCGCGCCGGGTTGCCGAAACGTGTGATGACGGTGGCTTCGCCGACACGCACCTGCACGAGGCAGGCCGTCGCGGCCATGATCAGGACCAGCAGCAGCGCTACCCCGACACGCAGCCAGGCGGGACGAGCACGGCCGTGACTATCGGCATGATCGTGATCGTGATTGTGGTCGTGGTCGTGGTCGTGGTCGTGGTCATGACCATGTGCGGTATGGGAACTCACGGGTTACGCTCCTGGGTACGGCCGGATGCGGGTTTCGATTGTGAAGGGTCGATGGGCGCTGCAAAGCTGCGCAGGTCCAGGGTCGGCGCCTGGTTCGCCGCCAGCCGGTGATCGATGATCAGGCTGCTCGCCTGCGCCATGCCTTGGGACAGACGCTCCAGGTACTGTTCGAGGATGAACGCCTGGCCTGCGTGCAGCCAGGCGGTGTGCTCGGCATCGAAGCGCAGCGCGGCGGTGTCGGCCTTGGTCTGGGTTTCATGGGCGTCGGCCGTGGCCTTGTCGGTCAAGGACGTGGCGCTCTGGCGGGCTTCGTCAAGCTTCTGCGCGGCCTGCCCGCGGTCACGGGCAACCAGCGCCTGGGCGGTGATCTGCGCGGCCTGCACGGCATGGTAGGCATTGGCCGCGCCGGCGGGCGGGTGGATGGCCTCCACCGAGGTCGCCAACAGCTCTACCCCGGTATCCATGCGGTCGAGGTCCGCCTGCACCGCACGGCCGATGTCACGGCCGAGTTCGGCGCGTTCGGCACCCAGCAGACCATCCAGCGAACGCCCGGCAAAATCGTGGACCAGCACGCGATTGGCCACGCTGCGCAGCAGTTGCTCGACGTTGGCCGTGTGATAGGCCGCCGCCAAGGCGGCCGCGTCGCTCAAGCCGATACGGTAGATGAAGCGCACATCCATGTTGACGATCTGGAAGCCCTGACGCCCGCCATCGGCACCGGCAATCACCTGGGAGTTCTCGCTCAAGTGAGTGGCGTCCCACAGCCGGTTGGCGGTGGTCGGCGGGGCACCGTCGGCAGCCGCCAGGGGTTCGCTGACGCCCTCGGCAGTGGTCGTCGCCAATTCATGGATGATGCTGTTGTCCACTGTCAGCACCTTGCCAAAGGGCCAGGGCAAGCCGACATGCAGGCCTGGCGGGTACACCGCCACGGGGTTGCCAAAGCGTTCGTAGACGCCGCGGTTGTTGGTCGGCACCTCGACGATGCCGGTCAGCAGCCAACCGACCAGCGCCACCAGCGCCGCCACCGGCAGGAATGCCCGCCGCATGAAGGCGAACGCCCATACCTGGCGCAGGTCGATGCCCAGGCGTTCATGCAGTTCATCCTGCAGCACGGCCAATGGCCGCGGTGGCCATTGCAGGAAGTCGCCCGCCAGGCTGCGCGCCACCAGCGCCGGCTCTTCGCCCGGGCGCGAGGGGCGGAACATCGCCAGCACTGCCCGTGTCAGCAGCTCGAGCGCGGCCACGCCAGGCAGCAGGCCGATCAGCACCGCCAGGCGGGCCGGCCACAGCCGCTCGCCATCAATGCAGACCAGGCAGGCAATGGTCAGCACCTGCACGGCGATGACCAGCCGCAAGGTGGCTGCAAGTGCCGCGGCCTCGGGCCAGGTCGCCTCGCTTTCAGCCATCAGGTGGCGTTCGAGCACGACCAGGCAGAACGCAAAAACGGCCAAAAGGCCGATAGCAACCCACGTCACCTGCCCTGCCACCGTCGGTGTCGGCAGGTCGAAGCGCCAGGCGCCCTTGACCAGCAGCAGTGCCAGGCACGCCAGGCCAACCAGCCAGGGGGTTTCTGCGCCAAGCCTGCGCCATTGCCGTCGGCAGGCATCGGCCACGTCCCGGCACCAGCGATCGAAACGGCTGAGCGATTCAGGTTCGACGGTTACTTCAGCAGGGCGTGAGAACAGCAGCGGGACAGGTGCCTGGCCCATGGCAGTCGCGCGCCAACTGGCCACCTGCCAGGCCGACTGCGCGGCGCCCGCCAACAGAAGCAGCACGGCGCCGTTGACGGCGAGCAGGACCAACCAGTAGGAGTCAGGGCTGAATATTCCGATCAGCCCCTGCAGTAGCGCCAGCAGCACAGCAACCGCCAGCGCCAGGTACATCAGCTGCCTCAACTTGCGCGCATGGACCAGTGCACGCTGAAAACGGGGGTAACCATCGAGGTCGGCGGCCTCAGTGTCTAGATCGACTCTCATTAAGACTCCAGGAAATACCAGGCTTCGCAAGTCATGAGCCGAAGGAGCTGACGGCCACCGGCGACGAGCGGCGTAACGTTATAACGACAAATGTAAAAAATTTGTCGCAAAACGTAAAATTGGCATTTGGGCCTTTAAGTGTAGGCCGCATGGCATGCGGCGCTCGATCTAGAAGACGCTGAAGACGGTGTGGCTATCTCCTGCTGGCCTGCCCCCAAAGAACCTGCTCAGACGCTGCGCGTCACACCGCCATCGACCTTGATGTTCTGCCCGGTGATGTAGGCAGCACCGTCGCTGGCGAGGAAGGCGATGGTGGCGGCGATTTCCTCGCTGGTGCCGTAGCGCTTGAGCGGAACGCTGTCGCGGCGTTGCTCGGTGGCCGGCAGGCTGTCGATCCAGCCGGGGAGCACGTTGTTGATACGCACGTTATCGCCGGCGAACTGGTCGGCGAATATCTTGGTGAAGGCGGCCAGGCCCGAGCGAAACACGGCTGATGTGGGAAACAGGTCAACGGGTTCGAAGGCCCAGGCGGTAGAGATATTGATGATCACCCCGCCCTTCTGCTTTTGCATGTAAGGCGTTACCAGCCGTGTCGGGCGAATGACATTGAGCAGGTAGGTGTCCATGCCCTTGTGCCAGTCTTCGTCGCTGATCTCCAGGATCGGCGCGCGCGGGCCGTGGCCGGCGCTGTTGACCAGCACGTCGATGCGCCCCCATTGCTCGACCACGGCATCCACCAGGCGCTGCAGGTCCTCGACCGACTGGTTGCTGCCGGTGACGCCGATGCCACCCAGTTCGGCGGCCAGCGCCTCGCCCTTGCCTGAAGAGGACAGGATGGCGACCTTGAAACCGTCAGCGGCCAGCCGACGTGCCGCTGCGGCGCCCATGCCGCTGCCACCGGCAGTGATGATTGCCACTTTTTCTACAGACATGTTGCCTCCTTGGGTAATGGAACTGCGCTGTTGCAGGTTTCATCACACTAGCAGCCGGCAGCTGATCGAGGGAGGCAGGCAAAGTTTGCCCATCCAGTAGATTAACTATCGCCTACCTGGTTGTTGAGCCACCCTCTGACAAGGCCCAGTGCTGCTGCCTCCTGCGCCTTGCGTGGCCATACCAGGTAGAACGCCTTGTCCAGCCTCAACTGCTGGGGAAAGACCTGCTCGAGCCTGCCGGCTGCGATGTCGTCCTTGACGAAGGCATAGCTGGCGAGGGTAATGCCCTGCCCGCCAATGGCGGCGTCGATGGCCAGCGATGTCTGGTTGAAACGCACACTCTTCGCCGTTGGTTTCGGATGATCAGGGAAGAAGGCGGCCGTGAATTGCGGCCAGAAGTTGTGCCCGTCGTGCAAGGCGACATAACGTTGCAAGGCGGCAAAGCTCTCTGGCTTGCCCATTTCAGCCACCAGTGCCGGGCTCGCCACTGCGACGATCCGTTGCTCCATCAGCAGCTCGACGTTCAGCCCGCCGCCGAACGGCGGCTGACCGTAGCGCACGGCGATGTCGACGCCATCGGTATGGAAATGCGAGAGGCGGTCGGTGGCCAGCAGGCGCAGATCGATGTCAGGGTGGGCCTCGGCGAAGTGGCCGAGCCTTGGAATCAGCCACTTCGAGGCAAAGGTAGGCGTCACGCTGACCG
Source organism: Pseudomonas sp. (assembly GCF_017744435.1). Lineage (GTDB taxonomy): Bacteria > Pseudomonadota > Gammaproteobacteria > Pseudomonadales > Pseudomonadaceae > Aquipseudomonas. Next base: position 226,249 of record NZ_JAGIBG010000008.1, on the reverse strand, counting down.
TGAGCTGGGACGGCGCCGGGCGCAGCAGCCGGGTCGCCTCGTCGATCATCCCCAGGGCGCTGCGGATGCTCGCCGCATAGCCACGCCCGGCATCGGTCAGGCCAACACCCCGCGGCAGGCGCTCGAACAGGCGTACCTGCAGGCTGGCCTCCAGCCCGCGCACCTGCTGGGCGACGGCCGCCTGGGTCACACCCAGCTCCTCGGCGGCAAGGCGGAAGTTCAACTGACGCGCCACCACTTCGAACACACGCAGCGCATTGAGTGACGGCAACCCGGGGAAACCAGCAGGCATGGGAATGGATTTTCTATCGACCAAGGCCTCCCGAGGCTATCACGCTTCAGCCGCACACGGGGTATCCCCACCACTTAGACTCTAGCGATCACCAGTACTCGATTGCAGCAACCAGTCCCGGAAGATACGGCAGGCATTCGACAGCTTGGCCTTGTTCGCGTGAACCAGGTAATCCGAGAAGCCGGTGCGCAGCTGGAACTGCTCGATGGCCTGTACCGCGCCCTTCTCGATCATTTCCCTGGCCATGAACTCCCAACCCAGCGCTACCCCCAGCCCGCGCTCGGCCGCATGCAGGGCGAGGGTCACCTGGTTGTAGGTGATGACTTTGCCCGCGGGTTTGAACGCCTTGCCGAAATGCGCCAGCCAGTCGTTCCAGTTCATGATGTCCCAGCCGTCGTTGTCGATCTGTATCAGGGGCAGCTTCAGCAGATCATCGAGGGATTCGACGTGGCCAACGGGAAAATCCGTGCTGCAGACCGGATAGACGATTTCGTCGAACAGCTTCGCCCCGCTCAACCCCTGCCACTGCCCGGCACCATACAGGATGGCAAAGTCATGGGCCTGGCAGAGGGCTGGCGAAAGCTGGTTGGTGGCAACCACATTGACCGTGATATCCGGGAACTGCTGCTGGAAGTGGGCAAGCCTGGGGAACAGGTAGTAATGCGCAACAGCGTGGGTGCAAACGACGCTGAGGGTGTTCTGGTCGTACCACTTGCGCACGCGCTGCACGGTGTCGCGCATGGACTCCAGCGCAGGCTGCACGCCTTCATGGAGCTCGCGCCCCGGCTCGGTCAGCTCCACGCCCCGGTGCTTTCTGGCAAACAACGGGAAGCCGAGGTTGTCTTCGAGCTTCTTGATCTGTTTGCTGACCGCACTCTGGGTAATGAACAGTTCCTCGGCCGCCAGGGTAAAACTGCCCGTTCGCGCCACGGCTTCGAAGCATACGAGTGGGCCGACAGGGGGCAACGGTCTTGGATTCTTTTCCATCAGGGAACCTTCGAATGGCTCCAGCAATTTATCAGATATCACTGCCCCCAACAGTGAATGTCAGCATTGGCTGGCATTCCACAGGCTCATCGGGTTTTGTCGGCCACGGATACCGCCGTCGCATTCCGGGCCTTTTGCGCGGCCTGGATCAGCTGGAAGTTGCGATTGCGCAGTGCGGTGTTGCTGCCAACTCGCTGGTTGGAGCGCACCGCCAGCACTTCGGCCTGGTCAAACTGCCCCTGCTCCAGGCGCAGCACGCCCAGGTAGTGCAGCGTGGCGGGGTTGTTCGGCTGGATCTGCAGCGCACGTTCCAGCGTGGCGGCGGCCTGGTCCAGCCTGCCCTCTTCATATTGTCGCGAGGCGGCTTCTATCAGTTGGGTCGAGGCCTTGTTGCTGCGCACCGGGGCCGAGTATGAACCCGCCAACGCGCCTTGGCAGGCGACGGTGCTGAACAACAGGAGCAGTGCTGGCAGCAGGCGCTGGCTTGGCATGGAGCGGGCACTCAAAGGGTCAGGGAAGTATCAGGTGAATTCGGCGAGAGGCTACAGACCGGGCCCGCAGGATGAAGTTCCCGAGGTACAATGCGCGACCCACGTTGCACACCAGAGATGCACAATGAACCGCCAGAAGAAACTCAAACAGCTGCTCAAGGCCCACCAGAAAAAGGCCAATGCCAAGCTGGCGCCCAAGAGCAACAAGCCCAAGTACATCAGCAAGGCCGACCGGCTGAAGCTTGAAACTGAAGCGGCCGTTGTACAGAACGATTCAGACACACCGGCGGCCCAGGCAATCGCCTGAGCCTCGGCCCGTTCGGTCAACAACGCTGCTTCTGCAATATTTCATCAAGAAAAGTCTATCCCTTTTCGTGAATTCCTTTTCATGACGGCGGGATTGATCGTTTACGCAGTTGCTGGTCCAGCCACATACCCTCCCCATGCCGCATTGAGCAGGTATATCGTCACTTCCTTCCATGCCAGTGGCGATTAAACAAATCTTAATCTCTCCCAGGCATTTGCCGCCCTCTAGCCAGTTGCTTGCGACTGGCACTGCCATTGACCTGTAAGCCAACTGAACCATACTGGCTCACGTGGCGACATCTGCCCTTCCCAGCCCCTGACGATAGAGACCTGATCATGGCCCGCCTGTTCACCCCGTCGCCAGGCCTGCGTAACGCCGCGCCCAATCGCTGGGACTGGATCCTGCTGCCGCTGGTGCTGGTATTGCTGGTGCTCGCCGCCTATGGCGCCATGCAGATGAGCCGGCCGTTCGTAGTCGGCGAGGCGCTGCCGATCTCCCTCGACCCGGCCAACCTGCCCTACTACCTGCTGCGCACCATGCTGCGGATGTTCACCGCGCTGGGCTTCTCGCTGCTGTTCGCCTTCCTCTTCGCCGCGCTGGCGGCCAAGTACCGTGCGGCCGAGAAGGCCATGATCCCGCTGCTGGACGTGCTGCAGTCGGTGCCCATCCTGGGCTTCCAGGCCATTGCCATCGCGCCCTTCATCGCACTCTTCCCGGGCAACCTGCTGGGCGTGGAATGCGCGGCGATCTTCGCCATCTTCACCTCCCAGGCATGGAACATGGCGCTGAGCCTGTACCAGTCGTTCCGCACCGTGCCGCCGGAACTGAACGAGGCCGCGCGGATCTTCCAGCTTTCGGCCTGGCAACGCTTCTGGCGCCTGGAACTGCCGTTCGCCATGCCCGGGCTGCTGTGGAACATGATGATGTCGATGTCCGGCGGCTGGTTCTTCCTGGTTGCCGCCGAAGCCATCTCGGTGGCTGGGCAGGACATCAAGCTGCCTGGCATCGGCTCGTACATCGCCGTGGCCATCGACCAGCGCAACCTCGGCGCGATCGGCTGGGCCATCGGCGCAATGCTCACCGGCATCGTGCTCTACGACCAGCTGTTCTTCCGTCCGCTGCTGGCCTGGGCCGACCGTTTCCGCTTCGAAGACACCCAGGGCGACACCGCGCAGCGCTCCTGGCTGCTCGACTGGGGCCGCCGCAGCCGTTGGCTGAGCGGCTTCAGCGCATTGCTGGCGAAGGGGTTCCAGAACGCCATGGGCTGGTTTGCTCAACGCCATGACGGCACCGTGGCACGGCGCCAGTGGCTGCGCCTGCCCGCCTGGTGGTCACGCGCCTGGGACGCGGCCCTGGTGCTGGTCTGCGCCTTTGCCTTCGTCCGCCTGGGACTGTTCGTGCACCAGGACGTTGGCTGGGGCGAGGCTCTGCACGTGCTCGGCCTGGGCCTGATCACCCTGTGCCGGGTGATGCTGCTGATCGCCCTCGCCTCGCTGGTGTGGGTGCCGCTGTCGATCTGGATCGGCCTGCGGCCCCGCTACTCGCAGAAGGTCCAGGCGCTGGCACAGTTCCTCGCCGCCTTCCCGGTCAACCTGCTGTTCCCGCTGGTGGTCCTGGTGCTGGTGCACTTCCAGCTCAGCCCGAACATCTGGCTCAGCCCGCTGATGGTGTTCGGCACCCAGTGGTACATCCTGTTCAACGTGGTCGCGGGCGCCGCGACCATTCCCTACGAACTGCGCCTGGCCGCCGACAACCTCGGCCTGCGCGGCTGGCTGAAATGGAAACGCGTATACCTGCCGGCGGTGTTCCCCAGTTTCATCACCGGCGCCATCACCGCCAGTGGCGGCTCGTGGAACGCCAGCATCGTCGCCGAGTATGTCAGTTGGGGCGATACCTCGCTGGTGGCCAATGGCCTGGGCAGCTACATCAAGCAGATGACCGATGCCGGCGATTTTCACCGCATTGCCCTGGGCATCGGCGTGATGTGCATCTACGTGATGCTGGTAAACCGCGTGTTCTGGCGCCGCCTGTACCTGCTTGCCGAAAACCTTCGCTGAGGACTTGCCATGAAACCATCGCTGATCGAGCTCAAGAGCGTGAGCAAGGCCTTCCAGGCTTCCGACGGCACCCCGCGCACCGTCCTCGAAGGCGTCGACCTGAATCTGCGCGAGCGTGAGATCGTGGCCCTGCTCGGGCGCTCCGGGTCGGGCAAGTCGACCCTGTTGCGGATCATCGCCGGCCTGGTCGGCGCCGACCGCGGTACCGTCACCTACCGCGGCCAGCCGATCCACGGCCCGGTGGGCGGCGTGGCCATGGTCTTCCAATCGTTTGCATTGTTCCCCTGGCTGACCGTGCAGCAGAACGTCGAGCTAGGCCTGGAAGCCCAGGGCATGAACCCGGCCGAGCGCCAGCGCCTGGCCGACACGGCGCTGGAGCTGATCGGCCTGTCCGGTTTCGGTGGCGCCCTGCCGCGCGAACTTTCCGGCGGCATGCGTCAGCGCGTGGGCATTGCCCGCGCCCTGGTGATGAATCCCGAAGTACTGCTGATGGACGAGGCCTTCTCGGCGCTCGACGTGCTAACCGGCGAAACCCTGCGTGACGACATGCTCGAGCTCTGGGAAGAACGCCGCATCACCACCCGCAGCATTCTGGTGGTGTCGCACAACATCGAGGAGACGGTGATGATGGCCGACCGCATCCTCATCCTCTCCAGCGACCCGGGCCGCGTGCGCTCGGAACTGCACATCGACCTGCCGCGTCCGCGCAATGCCGACTCAGCAGAAGTCCGCGCGATGATCGACGAGGTTTACGCGCTCATGACCCAGGGCCCCGAAGCCATTGCCGCCGCCGGTGCCCCACCGGCCGTGGAGCTGGGCTACCGGCTGCCCGACGCCGACATCGCGCGGATGGAGAGCGTGCTCGAGCTCATCGCCGGCGAACCCTTCAACGGCGAGGCCGACCTGCCGCACCTGGCCGAGGAAACCGCGCTGCCCGACGAGGTGCTGTTCCCGATCTACGAGGCCCTCGGCCTGCTCGGCTTCGCCCAGGTGATCGAGGGCGACATCCGCCTTACACGCCAGGGCCGCAACTACGTGACGGCCCGCCAGGCGCGGCGCCAGGACCTGTTCGCGCGCCAGTGCAAGGGCCGTGTGTCGCTGATCAGCTACATCCTCGACAGCCTCCACCTGGAGCCCGCCGGCCTGCTGGAAAAGACCGTGCTCGACCGCCTGACGGAGTACATGGACGCCGAGGAAGCCGAGCGCGTGCTCAAGGTGGCCATCGAGTGGGGGCGCTATGCCGAACTCTATGAGTACGACTTCCACACGCGCCGCCTGACCCTTGCGCGGGAAATCACCGGCGAACACTGATGCCGGCGACCGCTGCGCCTCAGTTTGTCAACCGGCCTGGCGGCGCATGCTGAGAATCGCCGCGCCAAAGCCGATGAAGGTCGTCCCAACCACCCGGCTCACCCAGCGCGACAGCGCCGGCCGGGTCAGCACCCCCTTGGCCCGCGACGCCAGCGCGGCATAGAGGCTCAACGAGGTCAGCGACAGGGCCACGAAGATCCCGGTCAAGGTCAGGAACTGCGGCAGCAGTGCCGCGCCCTGGTCGATGAACTGCGGGAACAGCGCAGTGAAGAACATCGTCGCCTTGGGGTTGGTGACGGCGGTCAGGAACGCCGACTTGTACAGCTTCAAGGGGGTCGGTTTGCTGACCTTCACCGCCGCCTGATCCACCAGCATCGGGCTTTTCTTGAGCAACTGCCGGGCACCGAGGTAGAACAGGTAGCCGGCACCGATCAGCTTGACCGCGTTGAACAGCATCTCGGAGCTGGCCAGCAACGCCCCCAGGCCAAGCATGGCTGCCGCCGACAGGCAGAACAGGCCCGTACCATTGCCCAGTGACGACCACACGGCACTGCGCTGGCCGTGGGCGAGGCTGTTGTTGATGGCCATCAGGGTAGCGGGCCCTGGGCTGGCAATGGCGATTGCAGCAACCAGGGTGAAGGCGAGAAGCGAGTGGGTATCCATACGGCAGGCTCGGGAACGTTACGAAGCATGCATCTTACACAAGCGCAGCGGCTTCAGTCGTTACCCTGGCGCTTGGCGTTCTTCTTGGTGATGGCCTTCATCCGTGTGGCCGCGCGTTGCACGGTAGCCATCTTTTCAGGGCGTTTCATGCCGCGCCACTTGCGGATTTCCTCACGGGTGCGACCGCAGCTCACGCACAGCTCGCTGTTGAGCTGGCAGAGCGAGACGCAGGGGTTTTCGATGTCTTTGGCCATGGCGGGCTCCAATCACGGCCGCGGATCATACCCTGAGGCAGCAGCCGGGCATACTCAAGCTGCCACGACACGCCCGTCCAGGCGCCGCCAGACCAGGCGGCCGACGGTGATCGACCAGTTGGCCAAGGCGATCACCAGCAGCAATTGCAGCAGCGCCGGCATGCCTGCCTGGACGATGACCTTGCCGGCCAGCAGCGGGAAACCGAACACGCCAACGAAATAGGCCAGGCTGAACAGCACCAATGACTGGGCTGTCTGCCCGGCGGGCGCTTCATTGGCCGCCAGGCCGTTGATCACCGAATAGGTCAGGCCATAGCCGACACCCAGCACCACTGCCGCCAGCACATAGGTCGCCGTGCTGTCGACGCCGTACAGGAACAGCAGCACCGACAGCACCATCAACGCCGTCAGCAGGCAGGCCATGCGGTACGGGTCACGCTTGACGATGAAACCGGCAATCAGCAAGCGGCAAGAGATCGCAGCCGACATGAAACCCAGGAAGAACAGCGAATAGTCCAGTTGCCTGGCACTGGCATACGAGGTCTGGAAGCTCGACAGCCCACCGAAGATCGCGCCACCCAGGCCGACCATGAGGATGGCGAAGGCCGCCCTGGAAGACATCACCGCACGGGTGGCTGCCGGGGTGATCTTGCATACCGCGACGGCGCCGGTTTTCAGCTGCTGCATGCGCGGCCCCATCAGCAGGAACATCACGCCACCCAGCGCGCTCGCCGCGGCTGCAGCGACGAACGCCGCCTCCACCGGATAACCCAGTGCCTGCGCCGCGCGCCCCAGCAACGGCCCGGTGCCGATGCCGGTCATCATGCTGCCCGAGAGCAAGGCAAAGTATTTGACCCGCCGTGCCGGCTCGATGAGCATCGCCACGATGATCGGCCCCAACGTGTAGAACAGGCCCCAGCCGAAGCCCAGCAGCAGGCCACACAGCAGGATGGCTGTGCCGAACCCGGGGGCGGCGGCAAAGCCCAGGCAGGCCGCGGCAAGAAACACCGCGCCACCGGCCACGGCCTTGGGTGCACCAATCAGGTCGGTCAGGTGGCCGGAGAAGATTACCGCCAGAAACGTGCTGAGCATGGCGGCGGAGATCACCGTGCCGGCATCGGCTTCGCTGGCGCCGTGTGTGCGCAACGTCATGGCCAGCAGGAAGGTGGTGCCGTAGGACAGCGAAAGCAGGTAGCTGCTCAGGCAGAAGGTGGCGAACAGGCCATTGGCAGGTGGTTGACTTGCAGACATCGGGCATTCCGGTTGTTTTTGTCGAGTGCCCGGTTTTTATCACGGGGTGACCGGCGTTTGGATATGAAAGCAGCGGAGTGAAGCGTGGCAGACTCATACCTATCAAGCTCAGGCGAACTTCAGGAGGCTTCACCTTGAACACGGACCTTACGCTGCGCAGGGCCGAACTGGCCGACATCGAGGCGATCACGGAACTGGTCCAGGCGGCCTACTCGCCCTATATCTGCCGCATCGGCAAGCCGCCAGCACCGATGCTGGATGACTATCGCCAGGTGGTGGCGGATGCAGAGGTGCACGTGGCACTGCAAGGCACGCAAGTGGTGGGGGTACTGGTGCTGGAGTGCGAAGGCGATGAGATGCTGCTGGCCAATGTTGCGGTTTCGCCCGCGTGCAAGGGCCGGGGGATTGGCAAGGTGCTGATGCAGCTTTGTGAAACCCGGTCACGGCAAGCAGGGTGCAATGCCGTGCGGCTGTATACCCATGAACGGATGACCGAGAACATCGAGATCTATCGCAGGCTGGGGTATGTCGAGACGCACCGGGCTGAAGAACAAGGCTTTGCCCGGGTGTTCATGCGCAAGGCCTTGTAAAACCTGGGCCGGCCTCTTCGCGGGCACGCCCGCTCCCACAGGGACTGTGCCGAGCTTGAGGCCTGTGATATTCCTGTGGGAGCGGGCGAGCCCGCGAAGAGGCCCTGTCAGGCAGCCGATCATTTGCGCCTGAGCACCGGCAAGCGCACCAACGACCACCCCGCCTCGGACTCCGCCAACGCCAGGCGAATGCCATCGCGCGGCAAGGTGTTCAACAAGGCCTGGGCCAGGTCACCGACCATCCAGTTCGCGGTGTTCGAGGCAATCACCCGCCCGTCCGCCGAGATCAGCACCGCCTCATGCTCCAGGCGCATCAGGCTGCGCACCAGCAGGCGCTCGACATTGTGCAGCGACAGGTCCAGCCCGGCGACGCCGATGAACCGGCCCTGCACCTCGATCGGCATGGTGAAGGTCAGCACGTACATGTTGGTGCCGTACAGGTCCACGTACGGCCCTTCAACCACGCTCTTGCCGGTTTTCATCGGCCGGCTGTACCAGGGCATTTCGGTGTAGTCGTAGTAGTTCTCGCGGCGCCGATCGAAGTTCGGCCGCAGCGGCAGGGTCTTGCCACCGTCGGCCAGGTACCACCACTCCAGGTGCATCTCGCGGTCGGCCAGGCCGTTGGGCGCGACGATGATGCCGCCGCCACAGCCAAAGGCACCGGTGGTGAGCAATTGCTGGTCGATGGCCGGGCGCAGGGTCGCGAGGTCCTTGGCGCACGGCTGGCGCCCTTCGGCGAGTACCCGCTCCCATAGCGCTCGGGTTTCTTCCACCAGCTGGCGAACCTGGCCGAAGATGGTCCCCAGGGTGTGGTCCAGTTGCTGGGCACAGGCTGACAGCGGGTCGTTTTCGCTCAGGGCAAACATGGCATTACCTCACGCAGGTACAGCTTTGTTGTTATGGACGGCTCAGTCCTGCCCGTCGGCCAGCAGCTCCAGACGCAGGCTGATCAGGCGCTTGATGCCACGGCTGACATGGGCTTCGGCCAAGGCGCCAGCCAGCACCGCATCACCGGCGACCAGCGCTTCGAGAATGGCCCGGTGCTCGTGTTCGACCACCGTCACGTCACCGCCGCCAGCGGCCTCCATCCACAGCAGTTCACCGACTTCCGACTGCAGGCGCATTTCTGCGCTGGTCAGGCGCAGCGACTGGGCAGCGGCGGCCACTTCGATATGAAAACGTGCATCGGCGCGGTGCCGGGCCAGGCGCGAGCCGGCCTGGCTGAGGGTTTCGATATGCTGGGCGATACGTGCCTGCTGCTCTGGCGAGCTGCGCTTGGCGGCCAGGCGCGCCGCCGTGCCGGAGATCGCCGTTTGTTCATCGCCCAGGTCGCGCAGGTCCGGGCCGCTCATGTCACGCAGGCGTTGCAGCAGCAGCGCTTCGGGCAATTCCACCGGGGCGCAGACAAAGCTGCCGCCATTGCGCCCGCGACGGGTCTCGATCAAGCCACGTTGGCGCAGCACCACCAGCGCTTCACGCAAGGTCACCGTGGCGACACCCAATTGCAGGGCCAGTTCCGACTCACTGGGCAGTTGCTGCCCTTCAGCGAACATCCCCAGCTCGATCGCCTCCACCAGGCGGCGCGCCACTTCATCGGTTCGCCCTTCCTGGCGCAACCGGATGAAGGCGGTGTTACGAGCACTATTCAGGGCAGTCATTGCCTCTCCCTATCGAGCATTGCCGGGCTGGGCGCGGGCCTCGGCTAAAAGGTTCAGTTTCGCATCTTATAGCGAACGGGCCAGCGCCCGATACCGATTTGCCGGCCATTCTACCGCCTGGAAGTGGATTTTCGCAGTGGTTGGCAAACTAAAAATATTAAGATATGGTTTCATAGGTTTAGATTTCTACCAATAAGACCGACCAAGGAATCCGCCATGCAAACCAAACTCCTGATCAACGGCCAGTTGGTCGACGGGCAAGGCAGCCCGTACGCCGTGTACAACCCGTCCGAAGGCACGGTGCTGGTGACTATCGCCGAAGCCAGCGCTGCCCAGGTGGATGCTGCGGTGCAGGCCGCCGACCAGGCCTTCGTCGGCTGGTCGCAGACCGCACCCAAGGACCGCGCCCAGTTGCTGCTCAAGCTGGCCGACCGCATCGAAGCCGAAGCCGCCCGCCTCGCCCGCCTGGAGTCGCAGAACTGCGGCAAGCCTTACCAGGCGGCGCTGAATGATGAAATCCCGGCCATCGCCGACGTGTTCCGCTTCTTTGCCGGCGCCAGCCGTTGCCTGTCCGGCTCGGCCGGCGGCGAGTACCTGCCGGGGCACACTTCGATGATCCGCCGTGACCCGCTCGGCGTAATCGCCTCCATCGCGCCATGGAACTACCCACTGATGATGGTCGCCTGGAAGCTCGCCCCGGCGCTGGCCGCCGGCAACTGCGTGGTGCTCAAGCCCTCCGAGCAAACCCCGCTGACCGCCCTGGCGCTGGGCGAGATCATGGCCGAGCTGTTCCCCGCCGGCGTGGTCAACATCCTGTTCGGCCGTGGCCCGAGCGTCGGCGAACCGCTGGTCAACCACCCCAAGGTGCGCCTGGTGTCGCTGACCGGCTCGGTGGCCACCGGTGCACGGATCATCGCCAGCACCGCCAGCAGCGTGAAGCGCACCCACATGGAGCTGGGTGGCAAGGCGCCGGTACTGATCTTCGACGACGCCGACATCGATGCCGCCGTCGAAGGCATCCGTGCGTTCGGCTTCTACAACGCCGGCCAGGACTGCACCGCTGCCTGCCGCCTGTATGTCCAGCAAGGCGTCTACGAGCAGTTCGTGAGCAAGCTGGGCGAAGCCGTGGCCAGCCTGCGCATGGGCCTGCAGGACGACCCTGAAACCGAGCTCGGCCCGCTGATCACCCGCGAGCACCTGGAGCGCGTCGAAGGTTTCGTCGAGCGCGCCAAGGCCCAGCCGCACATCCGCCTGGTCACTGGCGGCCATCGGGGTGCAGGCGACGGCTTCTTCTTCGCGCCGACCGTGCTGGCCGATGCCCGCCAGGATGACGAGGTCGTCCAGCGTGAAGTGTTCGGCCCGGTGGTCAGCATTACCCCGTTTACCGACGAAGCCCAGGCCCTGGCCTACGCCAACGATTCCGACTACGGCCTCGCCTCCTCGGTGTGGACCCGCGACGTCGGCCGCGCCAACCGCCTGGCTGCACGCCTGCAGTACGGCTGCACCTGGGTCAACACGCACTTCATGCTGGTCAGCGAAATGCCCCACGGCGGCATGAAGCAGTCGGGCTACGGCAAGGACATGTCGATGTACGGCCTGGAAGACTACACCTGTGTGCGCCACGTGATGTTCAAGCACTGATTGTCGACTTTGGTCATAAAACATATAAAACCATAGGCAATATGGCATGGGTTCTGCTTCCGCCCATGCCCGAGCCTGAAAACAGCCGTCAACGTTACCTTCCGGCACAGGCCGGGGGTTCGGGCTTACGAGGTGTGTCACCATGCTTATCACCGGCATCAAAAGCCGCCCGGTCTACGACCAGCTGCGGCCCATGGCAGGCGGCCTGCGCCACCTGATCGCGGGCCAGGGCAGTGGCGGCGCGGCCATGCTGCGCCTGATCGCGGACATGTCGCCCGCGCAACGCGCGCGCAGCACCCTGCTCTACTCCACCGAGTCGTTCTCCGGGCACGATCACCTGCAGGCGCTGCAAGCCGCAGAAGCGGCCGGGCTGGACGTGTTCCCCAGCAACCAGGCGCTGATCGCCGCCCTGCGCGAACGCCTGGGCCAGGCCCACATGGGCACGCGCCTGTACCTCAGCGGCTCGGAAAGCTTCATCGGCACCGCCATGCAAGCCGCCAACGCGGTCGACCTGAACCGTGACGAAGTTCTGCGCGAACACAGCGGCACCCTGGTCCGCCGCGTGTGGTGCGCGCACTGCGACACCTACACCGAGAACGTCACCCAGCGCGTGTTCAGCTGCCCCGGTTGCCAGCTCGACCTGGTGGTACGCGACCACTATTCCCGCCGCCTGGCCGCCTTCCAGGGCATCAAGGCCGATGGCGAAGTCCCGGGCGAACTGCCAGCAGCCGAGGAGCTCGACACATGAATACCCATAACGGCACCCTCAGCGTGCGCGTCGCCCGCATCGAAGCGCTCACCCCGGAAATCACCCGCTTCACCCTGGTCGACCCGGCCGGCAAGCACCTGCCGGCGTTTTCCGGCGGCAGCCACGTGGTGGTGGTGCTCGAAGACGGTGACAAGACCCACCGCAACGCCTACTCGCTGATGAGCTCGCCCTACGACTCCAGCGCCTACCAGATCGCCGTGCGCCGGGTCTGCGATGGCCGTGGCGGCTCGCGCTACCTGCATGACCGGGTCGCCGAGGGCGACCTGTTGCAGATCCTGCAGCCGGCCAACCTGTTCCCGTTGGCCAAGCATGCCCGCCAGCACGTGTTCATTGCCGGCGGCGTGGGCATCACCCCGGTCTACTCGCAACTGGAAGAACTGCAACTCAAGCAGGCCACCTTCGAGCTGCACCTGGCCGTGCGCGGCCCCGAGCACACTGCCCTGGGCCTGGAGCTGCAGGCACGTTACGGCGAGCGCGTGCAGCTGTACGTGCAAGGCGTCGATGCGCGCATGGACATCCGCCACATCCTTGCCGACCGCCCCTTGGGTAGCCACGTGTATGTCTGCGGCCCGGACAGCATGATCGACGACACCCTCGACAGCGCCCGCGCACTGGGCTGGACCGACAGCCACATTCACTACGAGCGCTTCGTCGAGCAAGGCTCCAGCGGCCAGCCATTCAGCGTCACCCTGGCACGCCAGGGCGTGACCATCGAGGTGCCGGCCGAACAGTCGCTACTCGAGGCCGCCGAACAGGCCGGCTACAAGGTGCCTTACCTGTGCCGCGGCGGTGCCTGTGGCTACTGCGAGACCGAAGTACTGGACATCGATGGCGAACTCGACCATCGCGATGACTGGCTCAGCGAGGAAGACAAGCTGAGCAAGCGCAAATTCATGCCCTGCGTATCCCGCGCCAACTGCAGCCGCCTGGTCGTAGACCTCTGAGACAGGAAAACAACAACATGACCGTATTCAAGCCGATCGAATCCTACGCCGACGCAGGCCAGGGCCACACCTACAGCAACAGCCGCGAAGCCGTGCTGCGTCTGCCCTTCCCGTACCCGGAAGACCAGTACATGTACTCGATGAACGTCGAGCCGCACGTACCGTTCGGCACCGGCGCGCTGCGCGGGCAGTTCGACATCGACGAGCACTACATCTCCGAGTGCCACCACCGTGCGCACACCCTCGACAGCCAGCCGGGCGTGCACTACGCCGCCCTGCCGCACATGATGGAAGCCCAGTGGGACCTGCTGGAACTGCTGATGGAGTCGTACTCGCGCGACTACCCCGAGCACTTCACCCTGGACAAGAAAGGCAGCCAGTGGCACTGGATCAACCGCCCGCTGCAGATCGACCAGACCTTCACCTTCGGTGATGCCAGCACCCTGCCGATGGAGCCGATGGAATACATCACCCGCCAGGCCCAGGGCGAGTTCATTCTCCTCGAAGAGCGTGACGACACCCTGGTGATGGGCGCCGGCATGGCCACCCAGCGCGCCGACTACTCGCTGCGCTTCAACCTCGGCATGAGCTTCATGGAGTTCCACGGCCCGGTGCCCAAGCTGCATGAAATGGGCATCCTGCAGCGGGCACTGAAGTTCCTCCTGCGCCTGCGCCCTGGTCACCCGGTGCGCCGCACCAACTGGTCGATCACCGTCGACCCGCGCCTGGAAACCTCCGCCGAAACCCTGCCCGACTGGGCCCCGGAGCGCACCACCGTGACCGCCGAAAACGCCGGTGAACGGGTCAACCTGCGTATCGAGCTGCAGCCCCTGCACCGCTTGCCACGCAGCAACGCCGTGCTGTTCCCGGTGCGGACCTACCTGGTCAGCCTGCAGGAACTGGCCGAGTTCGCGCCACAGTGGGCCAAGCGCATGCACCGGGTGATCCGCGACCTGGACCAGGAACTGGTCGACTACAAGGGCTTCACCCGCTACCGCGATGCCATGGTCAGCTGGCTGTCGCAGTACGACGACGGCACCCCGGTCGACGAAAGCCAGCAGTAACCCGTACCCTGCGCGCGCCTTAACCTGCGCGCGTCTACCCAATGCCGTGCCTGCCATTCAGGGGTTACCCCAATGAAAACAATAAAACACTGCTTGCCCGAAAGCTGGAGCCTGGTGTTCTCCGCCGCCGCGTCTGCCTACGGCGTCGGCCTGCTCGGGCTGTGGGCCTTGCCGTTCCTGATCAGCGCCATCATTCACGATTTGCAACTCAACGAAGCCCAGGCCGGGCTGCTGATGTCGGCCGAGTTCGGTTTCACCATGCTCGCCTCGCTGCTGGTCGCCCCGTTCATGGGCCGCGCACCGCGGCGCACCCTGGCGTTGGCCGGCACCCTGCTGGCGATTGCCGCCAACCTGCTCAGTGCCAATGTCGACAGCATCTACGCACTCGCGGCAGTACGCTGTGTGGCGGGTATCGGCGCCGGCCTGGCCCTGGCCTGCGGCAACGCCGCCGTGTCCAGCGCCAAGCACCCGGACCGGGTCGCCGGGCACATGAACGTGCTGTCGGTGGTGCTGATGATCGTGGTGATGCTGGGCTATGCCAAGGTCATGGCCGCCCATGGCCTGCACGGTTTGTACTACGCGATGGCGGCGACCATGGCGGTGATGCTGCTGGCCATCCCGGCAATGGTGCAGCGCGCGCCGGTGGCCGAACCTTCGCCACAGGCGCCGGCCGGCAAGCCAGGCGCAGGCAATATCCTGCTGAGCCTGCCGGCAATCTGCATGATGCTGGCGATGTTCGTGTTCCAGGCCCGCGACACCATGGGCTGGGCCTTTGTCGAGCGGATCGGCACCATGGTCGGCTACAGCGGCGATGAGCTGGGCGTGCTGCTGTCGTTCCAGTCGTTCGTCGGCCTGATCGGGCCGCTGATCGCAGCCATGGTCGGCAAGCGCTTCGGCATGAGCACGCCGGTGATCCTGGCGATCCTGCTGACCGGTGCAACCAGCCTCAGCTATGTACTGGGCGAGCACTCCAAGACCCTGTACACCGCCGGGGTGATGACCATCTGCATCACCTATTTCTACGCCCTCAGTTACCTCACTGGCCTGGCTGCGGCGCTGGACCGCGAGGGCCGTGTGGTGGCTGCCGCCGGCAGCTTCCTCAGCCTCGGGCTGGCGGTGGGGCCGGCGATTTCCGGCGGGTTGATTTCGCTGGGTGGTTTCAGCCTGGCGGCCTGGGGCATCGGCGTGACAGTGGTACTGACCCTGCTGCTGGTGGCGGTGCCGCTGGCCAGTATTCGCCGTGAGCAGCCACCCTTGCCGGTTGCTGCAACAGCCTGATTCGGCCGCTATTCGAACGACAGCCCATCACCCAGCCCCCTGACCGACAAGTCACTCGGCGGCGGTTGGCAGGGATAAGACAATTTTCACATCCGCTTCACTATTGGGCCACAAAGCCGAGGATAAGGTGCTGCCAGCCTTGTCCTCGGAGTGGCAGCATGCTGGAAAATGTAATTGCGACGCACCCGCGCCTTCAGCGCCTGAAACGCCGGAAACTGCCTGTTGTCTGGCTGCTGGCGTTGTTGCTGGCCTTCACGGCGTTCGGCCTCTGGCACGTGTTGCGCACGCATGTCACCAACCTGGGCAGCTCGCAATTGATGAGCGAACAGGGCGTCTACAGCGCCTGGAACAGCGGCAAGGTGATTGTCCTGATCCGCCATGCCGAACGCTGCGACCGCTCCAACCATGCCTGCCTTGGCGACCCAGCCGGCATCACCGTGGACGGCAGCCAGGCCGCAGCCGCCGTCGGCGACGGCATTCGCCGCCTGGGCCTGGCCAATGCCGATATCCTCAGCAGCCCGGAAGTCCGCACCCAGCAAACGGCGTCGTTCGTCTTCGGCAAGGCCATCGAAACCCAGGAATGGCTGGCGCGCTGCGACAGCACCTTTGCCAACGCCGCCCTGGCGCACAAGCGCGAGGGCCACAACCTGGTGCTGGTCACCCACAGCGGCTGCATCGACCACCTCGAACGGCAGCTGCGCGTAGCGGGCGGCGAACGCGTTGCCGGCTATGCCAGCGCACTGTTCATCAGCAAAGACAGCAACGGCAAGGCACACTTGCTCGGGCAACTCAACGCCAATCAATGGCAGACACTCAACAGCAGCACAGGGAAGTAAGCATGCCCGTTTCTTCACGCACCACGTTCTACGTCAACAACCTGCTATTGCCGCTGTTGCTGGCTGCGATCACGTTCCTGCTGTTCGACCTCACCACGCTGGACCGCTGGATCAGCAACCTGCTGCTCGACCCTGTCAGCGGGCAGTTCCCGCTGCTGCATGACCAGCTGTTCGAAAAAGTGACCCACAAATGGCCACGCATCCTGCCAAACTGGACCGGCGAGGCGGCGATCATCGGCTCGCTGCTGTCGTTCATCTGGCCCCTTCTGGCCAACCACCCCGACGCGCTGATTACCCGTGGCCTGAATGCTGCCAGAATCAGCCCGGTGCTGCGCTTTACCAGCCGTCATCGCCGCGACTTCCTGTTCGTGGTGGTGGCATTTGCCTTGAGCACCACGGTCATCCATTACCTGAAAAGCCACACCAGCGTGTATTGCCCGGTGGAAACCACCCTCTACGGCGGCCCCGAGGCGCACGTGGAGTGGTACGAGAACTTCCGCTGGTTCAGCAAGGCGGGTGAAGGTCGTTGCTGGCCGGGCGGCCATGCTTCCAGCGGTTTCACCTTGCTGGCGCTGTACTTCGTGGCGCTGCGTTACCGCTGGCAGCATGCGCGCAAGCTGCTGGTGGCCATTCTGCTGATCGGCTTCGTGTATGGCACCACCCGCGTACTGCAAGGCTGGCACTACATGTCGCATACCTTCTGGGCCGGGATCTTCGTGTGGTTGACCACCTGGGCCACCGCCCTGGGCTTCTATGGGCGCGAGGCGCTTCAGGCGCCGGCTCGTGCCCCCTCGGACAAGACGTCGACAAACGCCTATGCTTGAGCAGCCCCACTGCTCAGGAACTCCGACATGCCCACCCCCGAAGACGCCCTGCAGCACAGCTGGCGGCACAACGCCCGGGCCTGGATAGACGTGGTACGTGGCGGCGCTATCGAGAGCCGCCAGCAGGTCACCGACCAAGCGATCCTGCTGGCGATCCTCGGGCGACAGCCTGAGCGGGTACTGGACCTCGGCTGCGGTGAGGGCTGGTTGCTGCGGGCGCTGGCCGATCGCGGCATCGAGGTGACTGGCGTGGACGGCGACGCCGCGCTGGTCGAGGCTTCGCGGGCCGCAGGCTCGGCGCACGTGCACCAGGCCAGCTATGCGCAGCTGGCCGCAGGTGAGGTGAACATCGGCAGCGGCTATGAGCTGATCTGCGCCAATTTCGCCCTGCTGCATCAAGACATCATCCCCTTGCTGACGGCCATGAAAGCCCTGCTGACGCCCGATGGCGTGCTGGTGATCCAGACCCTGCACCCCTGGAGCGTGGCAGGCGGGGATTATCAGGACGGCTGGCGCGAGGAGTCGTTTGCGAACTTTGCCGGGGAATGGAAGCCGATGCCGTGGTACTTCCGGACCTTGGCCAGCTGGCTGAATGCCCTGGACATGGCGGGGTTCAGGTTGCTGAGCCTGCAGGAGCCGCAGCATCCGCAGAGCCCGGTGCCGCAGTCGTTGCTGATGGTGGCTGGGTAGCCTGTTCCGGCCTCTTCGCGGGCATGCCCGCTCCCACAGGTACCCACTTTACTTGAGCTCGGCGCAATACCTGTGGGAGCGGGCGAGCCCGCGAAGAGGCCGGAACTGTCGACATCAATCTTGAAAACCTTTGCAACAACCCGCTAGCCTGCACCCCTCCTTTCTGGATGGACCCGGCCCCATGCAACCGCGCGATATCGCCGCCTACCTGTTCCTGGCCATCGCCTGGGGCTTTTCATTCCTGGTGGTGCTCAAGGTGGTGCATGCCTTCGGCTGGGTCGGCGCGGTCAGCCTGCGCGCCTTCATCGCCGGCGGCACCCTGGCCATTCTCGCCGCCCTGCTGGGCCGGACCTTGCGCCTGCGCCCGCTGCTCAAGCCGTTGCTGGTGGTCGGTGCTACCACCGTCGCCGGGCAGCTGATCGGCCTGTCCTATGCCACCCCGCGCATCGGCACGGCCATGGCAGCAATCTTCGTCGCGACCATTCCGCTGTTCTCGATGATCATCGGCCGGGTCTGGGGCCTGGAGAAGATCAGCCCGCAAGGCCTGGTCGGCTTGTTGCTGGGCCTGCTGGGCATGGTCATGCTGGTAGGTTTCCCGGCGCAGGCGGTGACCGAGGACTTCATCCACGGCTGCCTTGCTTCGCTGTTCGGCTGCGTGTGCGCGGCCTTCGGCAGCAACTACGCCAGCCTGCACCTGCGCGGACAGGACCCGTGGACCGTGACCGGCGGCGCGTTCCTGGCCGGTGGCCTGCTGACCTTGCCATTGCTGCTGATAGTCCCGGTGCCGACCCTGCCGCAGGCCAGCGACTGGCTGTACCTGGCGCTCAGCGGCAGTGTGATGAGCGCCACCACCTACGTGCTGTACTTCGGCCTGGTGGCACGCATCGGTGCGACCCGCGCCATCAGCGTCGAGTTCGTCGTCACCCTGGTGGCCGTGCTGGTCGGCGCGCTGTTCCTCGGCGAAGCCCTGAGCCTGCTGCAGGCTGCAGGTGGCCTGGTGATCCTGCTTGGCTGCCTGCTGGTGCTGGGCCTGCTGCCAGGGCGCAAGCGCCGCCTGCCCAGTTAACGCTGGGCAGTGGCCTCGTCGGCAGGCGGGGTCAGCTGCAGCACGCGATTGCGCCCGCCTTCGGCGAGCAGGTAGCCGCCCTTGCCATCGGCGATGATCGACTGCGGCGCCTTGAGGAAGGTCAGCACCACGTGCTGGGTGCCGTCGGCATCCACCCGCAGCAGGCGTGCGCGGTGGGTGTTGTCTTCGCTGATCCACAGGCCACGGTGGTCGCACATCAGGAAAGTGGGATGGCGCAGGCCCTCGACCACAACCGGGTCTTTACCGTCGTCGGACAACGCACGAACGATGCCGGTGCCCTTCTCGGTGTACAGCAGGCGGCCGTCGGCGCAGCGGGTCAGGCCTTCGGTTTCGGTCAGCGCCGAACGCAGCACCTCGAGTTGGCCGCTGGCCCAGTCATAACGCATCAGGCGCCCATTGCCCTTGCGGTCTTCGATGGCATACAGGTGATCGCCATCGTTCCACAGCCCCTGCACGCTGTTGCCTTCGAACAGGTGGGTGACCTGGCCATCGCGGGACAGGCTGACCGGCGCCTGGCCACCTTCCTGGCTGAACACCCAGCCACCTTGCGCAGCGACCATGCCGTCGGGCTTGGACAGGTTGTCGATCAGCACCACGCGGTCGCCGCTGGCGCTGATCTTGAGAATGCTGCCTTGGCCGTCATCCAGCTCGCGGCTGACCAGCAGGCTGCCGTCGGCCTGGGGCAGCAAAGAAGCGGCCTTGGCCACGTCGCGGTGCAGCACCTCGACACGCCAGCCACTGGCGGCCTGCACCGGGTAGAACGATTGCCAGGCGAAAAAACCCAAGGTGGCAGCCACCAGTCCGGTGGTGGCTGCCAGGGCGATACGGGTGCTGCGCCGATGCAGGATGGGCATGAACGGGGCTCCTTGAGGTTGGCCCGAATCCTAGCAAGAGGATACGAAAATGTCGTCATCAGACGACACAAACACAAAAGGATATAAAAAGAACAAAACAATCTAACAAAATGGAATTATAAAATTGAAAGCCAAACGCCACCTCCTTAGGCTGAGGACACCGTTTCCCACCCTGTTCAAGGAGCGACGCCCATGCCCTTCTCCCCCCTTCGCCGCCTGCTCGTCGGCGGCCTCCTGGCGACCGTCGCCAGCAGCCTGCTGCCCTGGTCCAGCGCCTTGGCCGAAGACACCAAGACCCTGCGCATCGGTTATCAGAAATTCAACAGCATCAACATCCTCAAAGGCAGCGGCGCGCTGGAAAAAGCCCTGGCACCCCAGGGTGTTAAAGTCAGCTGGCACGAGTTCGCCGCTGGCCCGCAGCTGCTCGAAGCACTGAGCACCGGCGCCATCGACCTGGGCCACGCTGCCGACGCGCCATCGGTGTTCGCCCAGGCCGCCGGCAAGCCGGTGGTCTACCTGGCTGCCGAACAACCCTACCCGCGTGGCATCGGCCTGGTGGTGCGCGAACAGGATCACCTCACTGCGGTGCAGGACCTCAAAGGCAAGCGCGTGGCCACCGGCCGCGGCTGGAACGCCCAGTACCTGCTGGCGGTGGCCCTGGAGCAGGCCGGCCTGAGCTATCAGGACATCACCCCGGCCTATGTCAACAACGCCGCCGATGCCGTCGCCGCCCTGCAATCGGGCAGCGTGCAGGCCGTGACCCTGTGGGACCCGTTCCTCGCGGCGGCCGAAAGCCAGCCGGGCCTGAAGAACCTGCGCGATGGCAGCGGCCTGACCAACAACCGCACCTTCTACCTGTCCACCGCCGCCTTCGCCGACCAGCACCGCGACCTGCTCAAGACCTTCTTCAGCGAGCTGGGCAAGGTCAGCCAGTGGGCCAACGCCAAGCCCGCCGAAGTCGCCGCGCTGCTGGCACCGCAACTGGGCATCAGCGCCAATGTGCTGGAGGTGGCCAGCGAGCGGCGCAACTATAACGCCGTGGCCATCACCCCGCAGATCGTCTCCGAGCAGCAGAAACTGGCCGATACCTTCCAGGGCCTGGGCCTGATCCCGCACAAGTTGCAGGTGGCCGATGCCGTCTACCCGGCTTCTGTATTGCCGTGACAAGGGAGTGAAGGCAATGCCCCGCCACATCCGTTTCAACGCCTTCAGCATGAACGCCGCCAGCCACCAGTCCCCGGGGCTGTGGCGCCACCCGCGCAACACCAGCGTGGCGTTCAACCACCTCGAGTACTGGACCGACCTCGCACGCCTGCTGGAGCGTGGGCTGTTCGATGCGCTGTTCATCGCCGACGTGCTGGGTATCTACGACGTCTACCAGGGTGGCCCGCAAGCCGCCCTGCGCGGTGGCGTGCAGGTGCCGGTCAACGACCCGCTGCTGCTGGTGCCGGCCATGGCCGGGGTCACCGAGCACCTGGGGTTCGGCGTCACCTTTTCGCTGACCTATGAACACCCTTATCCCTTCGCCCGGCGCATGTCCACGCTAGACCACCTGAGCAATGGCCGGGTCGGCTGGAACATCGTCACCGGCTACCTCGACAGCGCCGCGCGCAACCTGGGCCTGGCCCGCCAGCTGGGCCATGACCAGCGTTACGACCTGGCCGAGGAATACCTGGAGGTGCTGTACAAGCTCTGGGAAAAAAGCTGGGAAGACGACGCGGTGCAGCTGGAGCGTGAAACCGGCCGCTATATCGAACCGTCGAAAGTGCATGCCATCCAGCATGCCGGCGAGCATTTCCAGGTGCCCGGCATGCATCTGTGCCAGCCCTCTCCCCAGCGCACCCCGGTGCTGTTCCAGGCCGGCGCCTCGGCGCGTGGCCAACAGTTCGCCGCCCGACATGCCGAGTGCGTGTTCATCAGTGGCCCGACGCCCACCGTGCTGCGCCGCTACGCCGACGGCATCCGCCAGGCCAGCGAGGTGGCCGGGCGCGGCCGTGACGAGGTGCTGATCTATGCCCAGGCGCTGCTGATCGTCGCGCCGACTACGCAAGAGGCCCAGGCGCGCTTTGCCGAATACCGCCGCTACGTAGACCTGGACGCCGCTCTTGCCCTGCTTTCGGGCTGGACCGGCATCGACTTCGCCGGCCTCGCCCCGGATGCCCCCATCGAGTACGTCGAGAACGATGCCGGCCGTGCCGCCCTGGCGGCGTTCACCGCCGCCGACCCCAACCGCCGCTGGACCGTGCGTGAAGCCGCCGAATTCGTCGGCCTGGGTGGGCGTGGCCCGGTACTGGTGGGTTCACCTGACGAGATTGCCGACCAGCTGGAGCACTGGCTCGACCAGACCGGCATCGACGGTTTCAACCTCACCTATGCCGTGCAACCGGACGACCTGGCCAATGTCGTCGACCTGCTGATCCCGGAGCTGCAGCGCCGTGGCCGCTACCCGCTGAACTACACCGACGGCACCTTGCGCCACAAGCTGTTCGGCCACGGCGACCGGCTGCCCGAAGCCCACGCGGGGCGCCAGGTTCACATTCAGTAACTGAATGTCGAGTATTTCAACATTTAATTTGTGGATGACGCGGGCTGCCCCCTATGCTGTCCGCACATCCCCTGCACGCACCGGCCGGTGTGGTCCAAGGCACGGGGAGAGAACAACAAGTCGAGACCGCTCATGTCGAACCACTCCTACTTCGCCCCCCACGGTGGGCACCCAGCTCAGACCGAGCTGCTGACTGACCGTGCCATGTTCACCGAAGCCTATGCCGTCATCCCCAAAGGCGTGATGCGTGACATCGTCACCAGCCACCTGCCGTTCTGGGACAAGATGCGCATGTGGGTCATCGCCCGCCCGCTGACCGGTTTTGCCGAAACCTTCTCGCAGTACATCGTCGAAGTGGCCCCGGAAGGCGGCAGCGAGCGCCCTGAGCTGGACCCGAACGCCGAAGCCGTGGTGTTCATCGTCGAAGGCGAGCTGGACATCACCGTCGAAGGCAAGCACCACACCCTGACCCCAGGCGGCTATGCCTTCCTGGCCCCGGGCGCCGAGTGGAGCCTGCGCAACAACAGCAAGGCCAACGTCACCTTCCACTGGCTGCGCAAGCACTACCAGAAAGTCGAAGGCCTGGCCGTGCCTGAGTCGTTCGTCACCCACCGCGACAACGCCACCGTCATCGAAATGCCGGGCACCGAAGGCCGCTGGGTCACCACCCGCTTCGTCGACATGGCCGACATGCGCCACGACATGCACGTCAACATCGTCACCTTCCAGCCCGGCGGCGTGATTCCGTTCGCTGAAACCCACGTCATGGAACACGGCCTGTATGTGCTGGAAGGCAAGGCGGTGTACCGCCTGAACCAGGACTGGGTCGAAGTGGAAGCCGGCGACTTCATGTGGCTGCGCGCCTTCTGCCCGCAAGCCTGCTACGCCGGCGGCCCAGGCAAGTTCAGCTACCTGCTGTACAAGGACGTGAACCGTCACGTGCACCTGACCCTCAACCCACAGCGTTGAGTTCAGGCTGATGCCCGAAAGCCCGCCTCCTGGCGGGCTTTCTGTTTGCCGCTCATACTGATAAGCCCTGCCCCTAGCGCGGTACTCGCCATGAACCGCTGCCTGATGCTTGCCGTACTGTTTGTGTCCAGCGCCAGCCTGGCGGCTGATGACTGGAAGATCGCCTACGACCGCGAAGGTATCCGCGTGTACCTAGCCGCGGCACCTGATTCGCCCTACCAGCAGTTCCGCGGCGTCAGCACCATGAAAGCCAGCGTGCGCACCCTCACCGACCTTCAGGAAAACCTGCGGGTGGCATGCAAGTGGTTGTATGCCTGCGATCAGATGCGCTTGCTGGACGTGGATGGCGACAGCACCTGGGTCTACCTGACCACCAACCTGCCATGGCCGACCCTGCCGCGCGACATCATTCTCAAGGTCCGTACCGAACGTCTGGATGACGGCACCCTGGTGCGGCATTTGAGCGCCGAACCGAACCGCCTGCCTGAAGAGCCGGGGTTGATCCGCGTACAGCATCTGTCGGGCGAATGGGTCATGAAGCCGCTCGGCGAGCGGGAAACCGAGGTGACCTACCAGTTGCAGGCAGACCCTGCCGGAGACGTGCCGGGCTGGCTGGCCAACCGCTTCGTCGTCGATGCCCCGGTGGTGACGCTGCGCACATTGCGTGCGGTAGCCGAGCGCCAGCCCTGAGCAGCCCTTTCGCCCTGCCGCGTTTTCTGCCACTGTCGGCGCGCGACGCGGACCAGCGTGTCGCGCCTTGCCAGGACGTCCCATGAAAACACAAGAAAACGGCAACACGCACAAGGGCTACCGACGCATCATCCCATCGATGACCGCCCTCCTCGAGTTCGAGGCAGTCGCCCGGCACAGCAGTGTCACCCTGGCGGCCCGCGAGCTGGGCGTGACCCAGGCGGCGGTGAGCAAGCAGATCCGGCAGCTCGAGGAAAACCTTGGGGTTCAACTGTTCCAGCGCCTGCACCGCGGCATCCGCCTGACCAGTGAAGGCCAGGCGATGTTCGCGGTGATGTCCGAGTCATTGCAGAAAGTCGCGGCGATGTTCGACCGTCTCAGTGAAGGCAGCAGCGAACAGGAACTGGTGCTCAGCACCACCGCGACCTTCTCCCAGTTGCGGGTGATGCCACGCCTGAGCAATCTGCGCGCGGCCATGCCTCACGTGCGCTTGCGCCTGGCGACGCAGATGTTTACCGGTGATCTGCGCAATCACGATATCGACCTGCTGGTGCGCTACGGCAATGGCCGCTGGGAAGATGGCACCGCGTTGCAACTGTTCGAGGAAGAGGTTTTCCCGGTGTGTTCGCCAGCCTGGCTGGCACGCCATGCCATGCCGGACTCGCTCGAGGCCCTGTACACCGCCGACCTGCTCGACGCCGATGCCACCACCGAGGGCTGGATGACCTGGCCGACCTGGTTCCGCGCCCTCGGCGGCAACCCACCGAAGCTCGATTACGGGCTGCGCTGCCACCTGTACACCGACACCATCCAGGCCGCATTGCACGGCCATGGCGTGGCGCTGGGCTGGGGGCGCATGCTCGATCACCTGCTGGCCTCGGGCGAGCTGGTGCGCCTGACCGACCTGGTGGTGAAACCGCGCGAAGCGTATTACCTGGTGGTCCCCCATGGCCGCGACACCACGGCCACGGTACTGGGGCTGGTGGAGTGGTTACGCAGCTGAGCGCCCAGGCTTACGCTGTACTTGTGGGAGCCGTGCTTGCCGGGGCCGCTTCGCGGCCCATCGCCGGCAAGCACAGCTCCCACAGGGATCGCGACAACTTCAAGAAAAGGACTACTGAACAACCCCACAAGCCACGCGGGCCCCGCCACCGCCCAGCTTCTCTGGATGGTCACTGTGATTGTCGCCGCCGGCATGCACCATCAGCGCGTGGCCTTTGAAATCCGTAGCTTTCAGACGTGGCGCCAGTACCGGGTAGGTGGCCTTGCCGTCAGCGCCCACATACAGCGCCGGCAGGTCGCCACGGTGGCCACTGTCGTCATAGGGGCCTTTGTGGGCGTTGGTGGCGTCAGGGTCCCAGTGCCCGCCCGCCGCGCCGGCTGGCACCGGCTTGCCGTTTTCTTCTGCCGCTGCGCACGAACCCTTCTGGTGCAGGTGGAAGCCATGTACGCCCGGTGGCAGGTCTTTGAGGTCGGGGGTGAGCACGGTGCCGTACTTGTTCTGTTCGATGCTGATGGTCCCGATCGACTTGCCCGGGCCTTCCGCCTCGGCCAGCTTCAGTTCCACCGTCTGGGCGGCTTGGGCGAGACCGGCCGAGGCCAGCAATGCGGTGAAGAGTACTGCTTTCATTTCGTTTCTCCATGGTTTGGGACTGGCGGGCTTCATACCCACATAACGAGTGGGACTGCGCAGCTTGCCAGGCATTCCATCCAGCCACAGACTGAAACACTTCCCTTGCAACCCGGAGCCCGCTCGCGTGTCCCTAAAAGCCCTGCGCACCCTGGTGACCATCGCCCGCCACGGCACCTTCGCCCGCGCCGCCGACCTGCTCAGCCTCACCCCTTCGGCCGTGAGCCTGCACATCAAGACCCTCGAAGATGAACTCAAGGTCGCGCTGTTCGACCGCAGCCGCCGCCAGGTGGTGCTGACCGAAGCCGGGCAACTGGCAGTGGCGCGGGCCGAGCACATCCTCGGCGCCTACGACGAGCTGGCCGATGCCCTGGCCAGCGGCCCGAGCCTGCGTGGCCGTTTGCGCCTGGGGGCGATCCACACGGTCCTGGCCCGACGCCTGCCCAAGGCCCTGGTGTGGATCAAGGCGCATCACCCAGAACTGCACATCAGCGTGAATTCAGGGATGTCGGCCGAGCTGGCGCGGCGCGTCGAGGATGGCGAGCTGGATGCAGCGATCACCACGGAACCGGTCAGCCCCTACCCGCAGAACCTGATTTTCACGCCGTTGTTCGAAGACCGCTTCTGGGCCATCGCCAGCCCCGAACTGGCTGGCCAGAGCCTGCCGCAGCTGCTGGCAGGCCAACCGTTCCTGCGCTTCGACAAGCGTGCCTGGGCCGGACGGCAGATCGAGCAGGAGCTGCGCCGCCAGCATTTGCAGGTCAGTGAACAGATGGAGCTGGACAGCCAGGAAGCACTGGCGCGCATGGCGGTCATGGGGCTGGGGGTGGCGATCATTCCCATGGCCGATGACGACCTGCAACGCTTGCCGGCGGCCACCTGCCTGCCCTTTGGCGAACCGCAGCTGGTGCGGCGGGTGGTGTTGCTGGAACACGAGAAGAGCCAGCGGCGGCACCTCACCGCCGTGCTGAAGACCGCCATGGACGCGTGAAGGTACAGTTTTTCTCAACAGTCAGTGCAGAAATCAACGTTTTTGCCAACCAGTCAGCCGCGCTAACCTGTGCCCGTACCCGACCACGGAACGACCACCATGCTCCACCTGCTGCTGACTACTCTAGTGCCCATCATCCTGCTGATTGCCTTGGGCACCTTCCTGCGTATCCGCGGCTTTCTCGCCGAGTCGTTCTGGCCGGGCGCCGAACGCCTGAGCTACTACGTGCTGCTGCCCTCGCTGTTCCTGCATGGCCTGGCCACGGCCAATCTCGATGGCGTGCCGGTGCTGGGCATGGTCGGCGTACTGATGCTTTCCACCCTGCTCGGCGCCGTGTTGCTGGTGCTCTACCAAGGCGCGGTAAATCACGATGGTGCTGACTTCACTTCGGTGTTCCAGGGCGGCGTGCGCTTCAACAACTACATCGGCGCCACCCTCGCGGCTGGCATCTACGGCAGCGCCGGGATTGCCCTGGCCGCCGTGGCCAACGCCGCCATCGTGCCCTTGGTCAATCTGCTCTGCGTGCTGGTGTTCGCCCGCTTCAGCGCACGCCACAGTTCACCGGCAACAGTGTTGCGGGCCATCTTCGCCAACCCGCTGATCGTCGGCTGCGCCGGGGGCCTGTTGTTGCGGATCAGCGGCCTGGGGCTGCCGGCAGGCCTGGAACCCACCGTCAAGGCGCTGGGCCAGGCCGCCCTGCCCCTGGGCCTGCTGTGCGTCGGGGCGGCGCTCGGCGGCGCCAGCCTTGGCCAGCAGGTGCGGCCACTGCTGGCGGCATCGGCCTTCAAGTTCGTGGTCATGCCGCTGACCACCTGGGGCCTGTGTCGCCTGCTTGGGCTCAGTGGTCAAGCCGCGGTCGTAGCCGTGCTGTTCCAGGCGCTGCCAACGGCATCCTCGTCCTATGTGATGGCACGGCAAATGGGCGGCAACGCACCATTGATGGCCACCATCATCGCCCTGCAGACCGTGCTGGCTGCCGTGACCTTGCCTTTGATGCTCATGCTTGCGCTGAAGTGAAACCGCTTGGCTAGACTGTGATTCAGCCCACACTTCGGAAACTCGACCATGCGCCTCTCGTGGATGGTGATCTGCTTGACCTCAGCCCTGCTCGCCAGCCCTTTGCATGCCGCCGAAAGTGCCAAAGCCGCCGTGGCCGAAGACAAGGCAGAGAAGCTGGAAAAAAAGGTGGTGGAAGATGCCCCGCCGCCGAAAAAGACGGAAACCATTACCCCGGGCGAAGTGCAGGCGGTGGACCCGGCAGGCCAGGCGCCGATGGATGACAGCATTACCTGCCTGGCCCGCACCATCTACTGGGAAGCCAAGGGCGCCGACGCCGAGGACATGAGCGCGGTGGCCAGCGTGGTGATCAACCGGCTGGGCAAGGACGGGTTCCCGAACACCATCTGCGGGGTGGTCAAGCAAGGTGTGGAGAGCAAAGCCTGCCAGTTTTCCTGGTGGTGTGACGGCCGCCCGGACCAGGTCGAGGAAAAGGATCGTTACGACATCGCCAAGGAAATCGCCCGCAAGGCCTTGAACCAGCAACTCAAGGACAGTACAGGCGGCGCACTGTATTTCCATGACCGCAATGTGCACCCGGACTGGGCCAAGGCCTATCGCAAGACGGCCGAGACCCGGCACTTCCTGTTCTACAAGCCGAACCAGGCGCTGGCGCGGTGACTCACCATCGCACTTTTCTGGCGCTCACCGGTCTACTCCCTCTTTTGCCGCCCGCAAGTCATTGCTGGCGTTTTCTTTGCTTTGCACGAGACTGGGCCAAAAGCCTCGCGCTTGTGTAGGATGAGCAGCGCATACCAAGACGCTGCCAGTCACAGGGAGATCCACATGCGCGTCCTGTCATCCGTTGCCGCCTTGTCGCTGGGCCTGGTCATGTCCACCGGGGCCCTGGCCGTCACCGGCGAAGAGGCGCAACTGATCGATTCGATCAATACCTACCGCAGCCAGGCCCAGCGCTGCGGTGACGAGGTGTCGGTGGAACTGCCGCCGCTCAACAGCGACACGCGCCTGGCACTGTCGCCGGAGGGCACTCGCGACCTGCAGCAGGCCATGAGCCGTGCCGCCTACCCCATGGTCAATGTGCAGGCCATCAGCCTGTCCGGCCCACGCGATGCCCGTGCAGCCATGCATGCCATCGAAGAGAGCTTCTGCCAAGTGGTGCTCGACCCGCAGTTTGTCGATATCGGCGTCAGCCAGGAAGGCCGCGACTGGCGCATCGTGCTTGCCCGGCCCTTGCTCAGTGGGCGCCTGGGTGACTGGCAGGCCGAGGGGCAGAAGGTGCTGCAGGCCATCAATGCCGCACGCAAGGCGCCCCGCCAATGCGGCGGCCAGCCGTTTGCCGCAGCGCCTGCGCTGAACTGGAGCGCGGCGCTGGCGGGCGTGGCAGCCAGCCATACGCGGGCCATGGCCAACCAGAACTTCTTCGACCATATCGACAAGGACGGGCGCACGCCGGGTGACCGGGCGGAACTGGCCGGCTACCTGTACCAGCAGATCGGCGAAGACATCGCCGCCGGGCGCGACACCGCGCAGAAGGTAGTGGATGGATGGCTCGACAGCCCTGGCCACTGCGCCACTTTGATGAACCCGGACTTCCGCGAAATGGGTGCGGCCTATGCGGTAGACCCGAAGAGCGATGCGGGCATCTACTGGACCGGTTTGTTCGGCACGCCGCAATGACCGTTTGAGCTGCGCAGCGCCATTGCTGTGCAGCCAAACCGCCGCCGCATGCACTTGCCCAGGTAGCTGGCATCGCCCAGTCCGACCTCATCGGCGATCTGCGCCAGGCTGTGGCTGGAGTTGAGCAATCGCCAGCGCGCCTGCTGCAGGCGCATTTCCAGCCACCAGGCCTTGGCGCTCATGCCGTGGCTGGCCTGGAACTGGCGGTCCAATTGCCGGCGGCTGATGCCCAGTTCGTCCGCCAGTTGTTCGATCGAACAACGCGCCCCCAGGTGATGGCGCATGAGCGCCAGCGCACGCTGCACCTGGCGCCCCTGCCCGGCGCCGGCCTCCAGTGAGCGCAAGGCATGGCGGCTGTCACGCGATTCGTCCACCAGCATGTCGGCCAGGCCCTTGAGCGCCCGGGCACGCCCGCAGGCGCCCGCCAGCAGTTCCACCGCCAGGTCGAGGGCTGCCGTGCCGCCGGCACAGGTGATACGCGCGCCGTCGACGCAGTACAACTGCTCGCGCAACACCTGCAGATGCGGGAAGGATGCCCGGAACTCCGCTTCATGGCGCCAGTGCACCACGACCTTGTGCCCGTCCAGCAGGCCGCAGGCGGCCAGCAGGAAAGCAGCATTGTCGATGGCGACCAGTTTCACCCCCGCTCTGCCCGCACGCTTGAGCAGGGGCTTGTAGCGCGGCGCCAGCGCAGCCGTGGCTTCGGCATTGCGGCTGCCGAACAGCACCAGGTAGTCGTAGTCATTCCACCGCAACTGCTCGGTAATGGCCTGCACCTGCATCACCGCACCACTGCTCGACGACACGGGCTCGCCGGTGAGGCTGGCCAGGGTCCAGCTGCAGTAGCGCTGCCGGCTGTAATCCTCGTCGTCGGCACTGAAGCGCAGCTTGTCGAGAAACGCACCGAACGGCAGCAAGGCGAAGTCCGGCAGCGGCAGGATCAGCAGGCGAATATCAGGGGTCATTCGAAACAGGTCCAGAAAACACCATTGAATGTCCAGATCATACCCTGCACTTGCCGTGCCGTCTCATAGACTGGCTGCCCGTGAATACCTGAGGCGCCCATCATGGCTCTGGATACCTGGTTCATCTACCTACTGGCGAGCATCGGCCTGTCGCTGACCCCTGGCCCGAACAGTCTGCTCGCGCTGACCCACGGTGCACTGTATGGCGCGCGCCGCACGCTGTTCACCATCGTTGGCGGGGTGTTCGGCTTCAGCGCACTCATTGCCCTGGCGATGTTCGGGCTGACGGCGCTGCTGCAGACCTCGGCCTCGGTGCTGACCGTGCTCAAATGGGTGGGGGGAGCCTATCTGGTGTGGCTGGGCATCCAGCTCTGGCGCAGCCCTGCGCTGCATCTGGAGGTGACCGAACGCGCTGCCCGCCTGAGCAACCAGGGGATGTTCCGCCAAGGCCTGCTGTCTGCTTTCGCCAACCCCAAGGTACTGTTGTTCTACGGTGCCTTCCTGCCGCAGTTCATCGACCCGCAGCGTGGGCTGCTGCTGCAGTTCGTGATCATGGCCGCGACCTTTGCCAGCGTGGAATGCGTGGTCGAATACGTGCTGGCGCGCCTGGCGTTTCGTATCCGGCCCTGGCTGGCCAAGGGCGGCAAAGGGTTCAATCGCTGCTGCGGGAGCCTGTTTGCATTGATTGGCGTGGCTTTGCCGCTGGGCCGGTGATAGCTCAAGCGCGCCGCGTAACCAGCAGGAAGACTATCAAGGCCATGCCCGGCAATGCCGCCCCCACCAGCGCCACACCGTGCCACCCCTGCTGGGCGAATACTGCGCTGGCCACCGCCGAACCCATTGCCCCGCCCAGGAAGATGCTGGTCATATACAGCGCATTCAGCCGCCCGCGGCTGGCCGGGTCCAGGGCATAGACTTCACGCTGGCCTATCACCATGTTCATCTGTACCGCAAAATCGAGCAACACCCCGGTCAACCCCAGGCCGATCACGCTGTAGCCGGGCGCCGTCAGCCCCAGCAGCAGCGCCAGCGGCGCCAACACCAGCGCCAGCAACGAACCGGCACGGGCATGGCCGGCGTCGGCCAGGCGGCCGGCCATGGGCGCGGCGATGGCGCCGACCGCGCCGACCAGGGCGAACAAGGCGATCTGGCTTTGGGACAGGCCGTGCTCACTGGCCAGAGCCAGCGGCACCGCGGTCCAGTACAGGCTGAACGCCGCGAACATCAATGCCTGGTACAGCGCGCGTTGGCGCAACACCGGGTATTGGCGCAGCAGGGCAACCAACGACACCATCAGCCCGGCATAAGTGGCCTTGTGCTCAGGCACCCGGCGCGGCAGCGTCAGCGCCAGCAACAGGATGATTGCCAACATCAGGCCAGTAGCCCCCATGAACACCGTGCGCCAGCCGAAGTGGTCGGCGACCAGGCTAGACAGCGGCCGCGCCAGCAGAATGCCCAGCAGCAGGCCGCCCATGATGTTGCCGACCACCCGCCCGCGCGCTTGCTCAGGCGCAAGGTGCGCGGCCAACGGGATGAGCATCTGCACAGCCACCGAACTGAAGCCGATCAGCAAGGCATAGACCAGGAACAGTTGCCCCTGGCCGCTGCTGCTGGTCCCCGCCAGCAACAGGCTGACACAGGCCAGCACGGCGGTGACGATCATCAATCGACGGTTTTCCACCAGGTCCGCCAGCGGCACCAGCAACAGCAGGCCCAGTGCGTAGCCCAGCTGGGTCAGCGACACGATCAGGCTGGCGCGTTCGGTGGACAGGCCCAGGTCCGGGGCGATCAGCCCGACGATGGGCTGCGCGTAATAGATGTTGGCGATGATCGCGCCACAACAGAACGCCAGCAGCGCGACCAGGGCACGGCTCAGGCCGGCCTGGGCTGGCGGTGCTGCAGCAAGGGAGGAATTCATGCGAGGTACCTCGGCATCGGGTTGGAATATGCCAGGCACCTTACCGAGCGCTTGCCAGCGAGAGAATCCGGCTCCGGCGCAACGGGGCTTTGCGCCAGGCGCAACGGCAGCGATCAGGGTTTGAGCAGGCCTTCGCAAAAGCCGATGAACGCGTTGACCCGCCGAGAGCCGCGATGGTTGGGCAAATACAAGGCATTGATGCTGTCGTTGGTGGTGCCGGGGCTCACCTGCCAGTCCGAAAATATCCGCTGCAGGCGCCCGGCCGCCACATCCTCGCGCACTAGCCAGTCAGCCAGTAAGGCAATACCGCTGCCGGCCAGTGCCGCTTCACGCAACAGGTCGGCGTTGGCGCTGCGCAACGGCCCGCTCACGTCCAGCTCCAGTGCCTCATCGGCCCGCTGCAGGCGCCAGGCGCGCGCCTTCTGCCCGTAGCGAAAAAGCAGGCAGGCGTGCTGCAGCAACTGCTCGGGATGCAGCAGCGCGTCGCGCCTGGCCAGGTAATCGGGGCTTGCCACCAGCCAGCGCTGGAAGCGGCCGAGTGGCCGGCACACCAGTTCGTCGTGCGGTGATGGGTCGCCGAGGCGAATGGACAGGTCGTAGCGGCCGTCGAGCAGGTCATCGAGCCGGTCGCTCATGTCGATGTCCAGCTCCAGCGACGGGTGGCGGGCCAGGAATGGCCCAAGGTGCGGTGCGATCACGCGGCGGCCGAACTCCACAGGCAGGCACAGGCGCAGCACGCCGACCGGCTCATCGCCACGGTCGGCGACGCTCGCGTCGGCCTCGTCCAACGCGTCGAAGATTTCCCTGGCCCGGGCGTAGTAACGTGCGCCCGCCTCGGTCAGGCTGACCTGGCGCGTGGAGCGGTTGAGCAAGGTCGTGCCGAGCTCCGACTCCAGCCCATCGACCAGGCGCGTCACCGACGAGGTAGCAACGCCAAGCCTGCGCGCTGCCGCAGAAAAGCCCTGGGCGTCGACTGTGGTGGTGAACATCCTCATCGCCAGGAGCTTGTCCATGGATACCCCGATTCTCAAATCTCGGAACAGTCCTACAAACCACGAAGCGGGTCAAGAAGCGCACAACAGAGCGATCAGGTCCATAGTGGAAGCACCTCCATCCGTGCGAGAACTGCCCATGACCCTCACCAGCCTGCTCAATGCCCTGCCCCATTGCGACCCTGCCGGTGCCGAACGGGTCGATGAACTGCTGCAGCGCCCTGGCCTGCGCATCGAACGCATCGTTTCCTGCGGCCAGGCCAGCCCGCCGGGCTACTGGTACGACCAGGCCGAAGGCGAATGGATCATGCTGTTGACCGGCAGCGCCGGGCTGCGCCTTGAGCATGAGGACTACACCCGCTTGTTGGTGCCTGGCGACTGTCTGGACATTCCGGCGCATTGCCGGCATCGCGTGGAATGGACTGCCCTGGGGCAGCCGACCATATGGCTAGCCGTGTTCTACGACCGCAATGCGCCATGGCCCACATCCTGACATGCTGGTTTTTCTTCACACCAGCCAGCTGCAGCACATACAGGTACCTGCTATTTCTGCCAGTTGTCGGTCCCGACTCGCGCCTCAATACTTTGCCTGCTTGCCAAAAGGTCGCTAGATACAGGCAAAAACGTCCATCTACGCCGATTGCGCATGCCTTAACAGGCTTCGAGTCGGCAATGATTCAACTGCATGACACAAGCCACAAGCCATGGATTAACCGGGACCTTGTACATGCGCATCGCAACATTACTCGCTCTTATGTTCCTGTCATCGGGATGCATCCCCAAGCCCCCCGGGAATGACCGCAGCGCCAAGCCTACCCAACCGGCACAAGTAAGCATCAGCCAGCTGCCCGGCCAGCCATTGCAGCTACCCGGGCAGTTGGCGACCAAAGGGCCTGCCTCAGCCCGTCAGCTGAAGGACTGGTACGACGCCACGCCAGCACAGTGTGGTGGCCCAGACAAACCTGCACACTTGTGCAGTGGCATCATGTTGCGGGCCACCGATAGCAACCCGGCTTTTCTACCCTGGGATCCCAGCCCCGGTGCGATTACGCTGGGTGGGGTTTCATTTTCCTGGTTGCGCAGTGATCAAACTTTCACCTCCACCTGGGAAGACTGGAACGGCTTCATCCTGTATCCCAACCAGGCCATTCCTGAAGGCAAGATCAAAGACATCAAGGTTCTCTGCAGCTTCCCGACCAATGCCCTGACCTGGAAACGACCTACGCTGCAAGGCTGTGGTCCGCTCACAGGTGTTGTCGATACCGATACCTGTCAGAATCTCGGCATCAACGATGCCCCAACCTGGCTGGACAAGTATAAGCAGGTCCCGATGGAAAACATCTGTGGTTGGGACGTGCGAGACGGTGCAGGCCCGACGGCGTCCTGGTTCAAGGCATCGATTGATGCTCACCAAGGCCGTACCGGTTCGGCCCGTGAAGTGTTCAACGAATTGATGCTTTCAACGTGGGAAACCGGCAAGGGCGCTACGCTGCCTATCCACTCCTTTTTCTATCCGACCAGAAACCTTCAGTCCCGGGCCAAAGCCAGATATGACCAGGCCCGCTACTACGAGCAATACGGGCAAGTACTGCCGTTGATACGCCTGGCGCTGCCCCGCACTCCGGACTCAACCACCGTGATCAGCTATCTGGAGGGTGATCAGGCAATCGGCCCGGGCGTTACCCATTACAGCGTGGACTTCGAAGACCTGCCAACCGGGCAGCCTCTTGATGTGGTCTCTGGCGGGCTTGGTTTTGCTACCGCCCTGTCTAAGTACGTCGAAATCAGCAACGTCAGACATGACACTCCGCTCGTTGCTGGCAATTACCTAATCGTCAATCTTGCCGTGGACATCCCTGTGGATGCCATCGAAGGCTCGAGCGGCAAACGCAAGGTGGCGTTCTCCTGGGGATGCGATGCGACATGCGCTGTAGTCGACCTGAACACCGGGCATGAGACCCGGCTGCTTGAAGACGATGACACCGGCCCACTGCGCTTCGGCCGCGTGGAGGTCGAGGTCGATGCGCCTAGCATCCTCAGGGTCCAAGGAGGCTGGGGAGATCAGATCATCATTGACAACCTGGCAATCGACTGAGCCTGCAACCGGCATGGCACTTGGACTTGACAATGCCAGCTGTGCTGGCAAGTCCTAATGCCAAGCCCGCTTCCTGAGACAAAAGTCGAATACCGCCAGGTAAATCAAAACTGAGCTTAACCGCTTATCTACTGCAAATTTCCTAGCACAATCTAGGCTTATAGCCACATTTCGGTAAGTTTCATCCTGCGACAATCAGCCTCATAAAATTATGTACTAACTTGTTAATTAGCAAGCTAAGGGCTTAAACTGCGCACATTCCACCTGCTGAGATCCCTGGCATGAACGAAACACCGCGCGCCTCTGGCGCCACAAACATCATCCTGGTCGGCTTGGGCGTGATCGTCGCCCTGCTCGGCCTGCTCCTGGCTGCTGGCGGCGTCAAGCTTGCCGGCCTGGGCGGTTCCTGGTACTTCCTGATCGGCGGCCTGGCCATGGCCATCGCCGGTATTCTCATCGCTCGCCGCAAGCAGGCCGGCGCCTGGCTGTATGCGGCGTTCCTGGTCGGTACCGCAATCTGGGCGCTGAGCGACGCTGGCCTGGTGTTCTGGCCACTGTTCTCGCGCCTGTTCATGTTCGGCGCGATCGGCATGGTGGTGGCGCTGGTCTACCCGATGCTCGCCCGTGCCAATGGCGCCAGCGCAGGCCGTGGTGCCTACGGCATCGCCGGCGTGCTGGCCGTGGTGCTGGTAATCGCCGCAGGCAACATGTTCGTCGCCCATCCAAGCGTTGCCCCCACCGGCAAAGGCCCAGGCATGACCCCGGTCGAAACCGGCAAGGAGCAAAAGGACTGGGCCCACTACGGCAACACCGAAGGTGGCAGCCGCTTCGCCGCGCTGGACCAGATCAACCGCGACAACGTCAACAAGCTCAAGGTGGCCTGGACCTACCACACCGGTGACGTCGCCATCAGTGACGGCAACGGTGCCGAAGACCAGCTGACCCCGCTGCAGATCGGCAACAAGGTGTTCATCTGCACCCCGCACAACAACCTGATCGCCCTCGATGCCGACACCGGCAAAGAGCTGTGGAAGAACGAGATCAACGCCCAGTCCAAGGTCTGGCAGCGTTGCCGTGGCATGGCCTACTTCGACGCTACAGCCGCGATCGCCCAGCCGACCCAGCCGAACAGCTCGCCGATCACCGGCGGCAGCGTCGCGGCCGGTGCCAACTGCCAGCGTCGCCTGCTGACCAACACCATCGACGGTCGCCTGATCGCCGTGGACGCCGACAACGGCGAGTTCTGCCAGGGCTTCGGCAACAACGGCCAGGTCAACCTGATGGCCGGCCTGGGTAACGTGCCGGACTCCTACTACCAGCTGTCCTCCGCGCCGTTGATGGCCGGCACCACCGTGGTGGTCGGCGGCCGCGTTGCCGACAACGTCCAGACCGACATGCCAGGCGGCGTGATCCGTGGTTTCGACGTGATCACCGGCGAAATGCGCTGGGCCTTCGACCCAGGCAACCCGGAAGACCGCAAAGCGCCGGAAGGCGACAGCACCTACGTGCGCAGCACCCCGAACAGCTGGGCACCGATGTCCTACGACCCGGCGATGAACACCGTGTTCCTGCCAATGGGCTCGTCGTCCACCGACATCTATGGCGTTGAACGCAGCAAGCTGGACCACACCTACGGCGCCTCCGTGCTGGCCCTGGACGCCACCACCGGTAACCAGAAGTGGGTATTCCAGACCGTGCATAACGACCTCTGGGACTTCGACCTGCCGATGCAGCCGAGCCTGATCGACTTCACCAAGGACGACGGCAAGTCCGTGCCTGCAGTGGTGATCGGCACCAAGGCCGGGCAGATCTACGTGCTCGACCGCGCCACCGGCAAACCGCTGACCCAGGTCGACGAAGTGCCGGTCAAGCCAAGCAACATCCCCAACGAACCGTACTCCCCGACCCAGCCCAAATCGGTAGGCATGCCGCAGATCGGCGCGCAGACCCTGAGCGAATCGGACATGTGGGGTGCCACGCCGTATGACCAGCTGCTGTGCCGTATCGACTTCAAGAAGATGCGCTACGACGGCCTGTACACCGCGCCGGGTACTGACCTGTCGCTGAGCTTCCCGGGTTCGCTGGGTGGTATGAACTGGGGCAGCCTCTCCACCGACCCGGTGCATGGCTTCATCTTCGTCAACGACATGCGCCTGGGCCTGTGGATCCAGATGATCCCGTCGCAGAACAAGGGTGGCGCGGCCTCCGGTGGTGAAGCACTGAACACCGGCATGGGCGCGGTACCGCTCAAGGGCACCCCGTACGCCGTGAACAAGAACCGCTTCCTGTCGGTCGCCGGCATCCCGTGCCAGGCCCCGCCATTCGGCACCCTGACCGCCATCGACATGAAGACCCGCCAGATCGCCTGGCAGGTACCGGTCGGCACCGTGGAAGACACCGGCCCCCTGGGCATCCGCATGCACCTGCCGATCAAGATCGGCCTGCCGACCCTCGGCGGCACCCTGTCGACCCAAGGCGGCCTGGTGTTCATCGCCGGTACCCAGGACTTCTACCTGCGCGCCTACGACAGCAGCAACGGTAACGAAATCTGGAAAGCCCGCCTGCCTGTAGGCAGCCAGGGTGGCCCAATGACCTACGTTTCGCCGAAGACCGGCAAGCAGTACGTGGTGGTCACCGCTGGCGGTGCGCGCCAGTCGACTGATCGTGGCGACTATGTGATTTCTTACGCCCTGCCGTAAGACCGCGTCGCTGCATTCGCGGGCAAGCCCGCTCCCACAGGCTCTCCCCTGATCCTGGTGTGAGCGGGCTTGTTCGCGAATGGCCCCCCGAAAACAAAACGAGACACAGCAATGCCATCCGCAATCCGCATCACCCCTACCCTGCTTCTGGCCCTCGCCAGCACCGCTGCCCTGGCCGACGGCGACCTGCTCAACCGCAGCACCATGACCGGTGACTGGGGCGGCCTGCGTCACCAGCTCGAAGAAGACGGCGTCAAGATCACCGGCGACTACAGCGGTGAAACCGCCTACAACGCCCACGGCGGCCTGCACCGCTCGGCGCGCTACTCGCAGAACATCAAGCTCGGCGCACAGTTCGACCTGTCGAAACTGTACGGCCTGGAAAACGGCGGCAAGGTCCAGCTGACCATCAACGACCGCCGCGGCAACAGCGCTTCGGAAGACCTGGTCGGCAACCGCCTGCCGATCCAGGAAAACTACGGTGGCCTGTATACCCGCCTGACCGAACTGAGCTACGAACGCACCCTGTTTACCCCGGCGCTCAACGTCAAGCTCGGCTACATGGCCATGGGCAACGACCTCGGCGGCCTCGACAGCGGCATCCTGTGCAACTTCATGAACGCCGGCTTCTGCGGCCACCCGCTGAACATGTCCGGCGGCAGCGGCTGGACCAACTACCCCAACGCCCACCTCGGCGTGCGCGTGAAGTACGACCTGTCGCCGTCCTGGCAGTTGCGCGTGGCGGCGTTCAACGTCGACCCGGAAAGCAACGGCAACTCCAGCCGCGCCTGGCACCTGGGGCCCAAGCACACCACCGGCACCGTCGTGCCTGTTGAACTGGTGTACAAGCTGCAGGGCGAACTGCCGGGCGAGTACAAGCTGGGTTACTACTACGACAGCTCCGACGTGAAGCGCGTCGACAGCAGCAAGGAAGTGTCCGGTCGCGGTGGCCACTACCTGCTGGTCGACCAGGCCGTGTGGAACGACGCCGGTTCGCCGGGCCGCAGCCTGCACGCCTTCGGCCAGTACTCGGCAGCGAGCGAGGCCGCCTCGCCGTTCACCAAGTGGTACGGCGCCGGTGTGGTGCTGTACAAGCCGTTCGAAGGCCGCCCGCGCGATACCGTGGCCCTGGGCTATGGCCGCGCCGTGCCGAACCCGCGTAGCCGCGATGTGCTGGAAGACACTGCATTCAATGCCGGGCAACAGTTCCCCAACATCGACAATGCCGAGCAGTTGATCGAACTGAGCTATGGCTACCAGGCCACGCCGTGGCTGAACCTGCGCCCGGATGTACAGTACATCATCGAGCCAGGGGCGTTCTCCGGGAAGGAGATCGACAACGCGCTGGTCTTTGGCCTGCAGGTGAAGGCAACCTTCTAAGCCGCCGGGGCTGCTTCGCAGCCCATTCGCGGGCGCGCCCGCTCCCACAGGGACACCACAGCTCTCAAGCCCTGTGCAGTACCTGTGGGAGCGGGCATGCCCGCGAAGAAGCCGACACCTTCATACCTGCCTGAGGTAGTCCACCAACCTCAGCAACATCGCATCACAACCCTGCATCTGTTCGACGCTGACGAACTCGTCCGGCTTGTGCCCCTGGTCCATGCTGCCTGGCCCGCACACCACGGTCGGAATACCGGCCTGGTCGAACAGGCCGCCTTCGGTGCCGAATGCCACGGTGCCGAAATCATCCGAACCACTGAGCAATGCCACCAAGCGCGCGGCCTCACTGTCGGCTGGCGTAGCCAGCCCCGGATACGCACTCAACGGTTGCAGGCGAATGGCACTGCCGGCGTTGACCTTGCGCATGCGGGGCAGCAACTCGGCCTCGGCGTAGGTCTGCAATTGGTCGGCCACCGCCTGCGCTTCGAACCCCGGCAGCGCGCGCACCTCGAAATCGAACGCACATTCCTCCGGCACGATGTTCAGCGCCCTGCCCCCTTTGATGACCCCGGTCTGTACCGTGGAGAACGGCGGGTCGAAGCGCTCGTCGTGATGGGCCGGCAATGCCAGGGCATCACCGATCTCGCCCAGCTTGCCGATCAGCTTGGCTGCGTACTCGATGGCATTCACCCCGTAAGGTGCGTACGCCGAGTGGCACGCCGCGCCATGCACTTCGCAACGCATCGCCAGCTTGCCCTTGTGACCAAGCACTGGCTTCAGTTCGGTAGGCTCACCGATGAGGCACAGGCGCGGCTTGTGCGGGCGCTTTTCCAGTGCGGCCAGCATCGAGCGCACGCCCAGGCAGCCAACTTCCTCGTCATAGGAGAACGCCAGGTGCACCGGCATGCGCAGCGGTTGCGCCAGGAATGCCGGCACGGCAGCCAACACCGAGGCGATGAAGCCCTTCATGTCCGCCGTGCCACGGCCATACAGGCGCCCATCGCGCTCGGTCAGGGCGAAGGCCGGCAGCGTCCAGGCCTGGCCGTCCACCGGCACCACGTCGGTGTGCCCGGACAGCACCACACCGCCGATATCCTTGGGGCCGATGGTGGCGAACAGGTTGGCCTTGCTGCCTTCCGGGTTGTGGAACAGCTCGCACTCAACGCCAAGCCCGGCCAGGTAGTCGCGGATGAAACCGATCAGCTCAAGGTTGGAGTCGCGGCTGACCGTGGCAAAGCCGATCAGCCGCTCCAGCAAGGCGCGGCTGCTGAATTCACTCATCGCCCGGTACCCCGTAGCTGGGGGCGGCAGTCGGGTCGAGGGCGCGGGTAACGTAGTCCTGCATCTGCGGGCGGTACGCCTGCCACAGGCCATCGAGCACGCCGATCGGGTCCTCATCGGCCCAGTCCACACGCAGGTCCACCAGCGGCCAGGTCAGCTCGCCGGCGATCTTCAGCGCTGCGGAATGCACCGGGCCCGCTTCGCCACCGGCTGCCATCGCCGCATGCATGGCCGCCAGCAGGCGATCCGCCAGATGCCCACCGGCCTGCTCGAAGGCCTGCACCATGGCTTCGATCACCTGGAGCGAGGACAACAGGTTGCCAGCGGCCGCACACTGCTCGCCCGCCACGGCGTTGTGCACGCCCAACGCTTCCTTGCCGGTGAACAGCGCCACCTGGCCCTGGCTGTCGATCACCGTGACCTGGCGATACTCGCTCCAGCCATTGGCGCTGAGCACCCGATCCAGCGCGGCGGCAGGCGGCAACTGGCCCTGCTCCAGGGCATCGAGGATTTGCGGGCCGAGGGCCGGCAAGGTGATGTTCTGGGTCGACACGGCGCCGACGCCAGCACGGACCCACGGGCAGCGGGCGCCCACGGCGATGCTCGACGAGCTGATGGCAATACCGACCTGGCCGGTTTCCTGGCAGCGACCGATGATGGAGAAGGTCATGGTGGAACTCCTGTTGTTCTGTGCGATGCCCAGCATTCTGGGCGGAACCTTCAGGGCCACGAAACCAACTTTTTCCTGTGCCTTGAACAGGAAAAAACTAAGCCCGGCCAATACCCCACGAAAAGCCCTGCAAACCCCGGCCAAGCCCAGGCAAATCGGGGTCTTCGCCGTTTTATCGGCAAGCCCCAGCTAAATACTATTTTCGCGATTTTCCAGGCATCCCTAGTCTGACCCCAGGCAACGGCGGTCCTCCAAACCGACCTGACAAAAACCGCCTGAACAAGGGCTCGGACATGACACTGAACAACATCGAAATCGACACCCTCGTGGTTGGCGCCGGCCAGGCCGGCGTGGCCATGAGCGAACACCTGAGCAAGCTTGGCGTGCCGCACCTGGTGCTGGAGCGCAAGCGCATCGCCGAGGCCTGGCGCACTGGCCGCTGGGATTCGCTGGTGGCCAACGGCCCGGTCTGGCACGACCGCTTCCCGGGGCTGGAATTCAACCTCGACGCCGACGCCTTCGCCGGCAAGGACCAGGTCGCCGACTACTTCGAGCAGTACGTACGCAAGTACAACCTGCCGGTACGCACCGGCATCGAAGTGAAGAAGGTGGTACGCAATGCCGACCGCCCCGGCTTCACCATCGAGACCAACGAAGGCGTGATCCGCGCCAACCGTGTAGTGGCTGCCACCGGCCCGTTCCAGAAACCGGTGATCCCGGCCATCGCGCCGAAAGATGCCAACCTGCACCAGATCCACTCCGCCGCCTACTACAACCCCGAGCAGCTGCCTGAAGGCGCCGTGCTGGTGGTAGGCGCCGGCTCCTCCGGTGTGCAGATTGCCGAAGAGCTGATGCGTGCCGGGCGCCAGGTGTACCTGTCGGTAGGCGCTCACGACCGCCCGCCACGGGCCTACCGCAACCGCGACTTCTGCTGGTGGCTGGGCGTACTGGGCGAGTGGGACGCGGAAATCGCCAAACCGGGCCGCGAGCACGTGACCATCGCCGTCAGTGGCGCCCGTGGCGGCCACACCGTGGACTTCCGCGCCCTCGCCCACCAGGGCATGACCCTGGTCGGCCTGACCCAGTCGTTCGAAAACGGCGTGGCACGCTTCCAGGACAACCTGGTCGACAACATCAACCGCGGCGACGAGAACTACCTGGCCCTGCTGGATGCCGCCGATACCTACATCGAGCGCAACGGCCTGGACCTGCCGGAAGAACCCGAAGCGCGCAAGCGCCTGGCCGACCCGGCATGCATGACCAACCCGCTGCAGCAACTGGACCTGGCCCAGGCCGGCGTCACCAGCATCATCTGGGCCACCGGCTACGGCGTGGACTTCAGCTGGCTGCAGGTCGACACCTTCGACGCCAACGGCAAGCCCCAGCACCAGCGTGGCGTCGCCCGCGAGCCGGGCGTGTACTTCCTCGGCCTGCCATGGCTGTCGCGCCGTGGCTCGTCGTTCATCTGGGGCGTGTGGCACGACGCCAAGCATGTCGCCGGCCATATCGCCACGCAACGCACCTACCTGGCCTACCGCGACCGCGAACAACGCGACGCGGATGAGCAAGAAAACCCGATCAGCAACGTCAGCACCTTTGGAGCCCACTGATGCCTACCCATACTCGCATCCGCATGTTCAACACCAAGGAAACCTACCCCAACCAGACCCTGGACAACGACCTGTGCCAGGCCGTGCGGGCCGGTAACACCATCTACGTGCGCGGCCAGGTCGGCACCGATTTCGAAGGCAAGCTGGTAGGCCTGGGTGACCCTCGGGCGCAGACCGAGCAGGCGATGAAGAACGTCAAGCAACTGCTCGAAGAGGCCGGCTCCGACTTGTCGCACATCGTCAAGACCACCACCTACATCACCGACCCGCGCTTCCGTGAGCCGGTGTACAAGGAAGTGGGCAAGTGGCTCAAGGGCGTGTTCCCGATCTCCACCGGGCTGGTGGTGGCCGGCTTGGCCCAGGCCGAGTGGCTGATGGAAATCGACGTGATCGCAGTGGTGCCGGATCAGCAATGATCCATTTGAGATAGCTGGGGCCGCTTCGCGGCCCTTTCGCGACACAAGGCCGCTCCTACAGGAAATATGTGATCCCTGTAGGAGCGGCCTTGTGTCGCGAAAGGGGCGCAGAGCGCCCCCAATGTCTTCAGAACTTGGCCAATTCTTCGCGGCAAAACTCGACGAACAACTGCGCAGGTTTGGTCAGCTGCACCCGCTTCAGGTGCGCCGCCGCCAACCCCGACAGCGCCACCGGCTCGGCGATGTCGATCGTCACCAGCTTCTGCCCGTCATAAGTGCATTCCGAGTGCGGCCGGGTCACCAGCAGCGAAAACCCGAAACCCTGCCCCACCATCCCGCGCACCATCTCGATCGATGGCGAACTGAAGACGATGTTCGGCGTCAGGCCCATTTCATTGAACAGGCTGACGAAGTAGGTCCGGCTCGGCGCCACGTCCAGCAGGATCATTGGCTCAGGGCACAGGTCGCGCAACGACACCTGCGCCTGGCCAGCGAAGCGGTGCTTCTCGGGCAGCAGCACGTAGGGCTTTTGCGGCGGCATCAAGGGCTCAGCTTCAATGGTGCCGTCCAGGTCGTGGTCATAGAGAAACGCCAGGTCGAAGGTACCTGCGGTCAAGCCCTGGATCAGGTCCTGCTGCTCGCCGTCGCGCAGGCGGATATCCACGCCCGGATAGCGCTCGCGAAAGCCGGCGATCAGCCGCGGCAGATACAGCGGCGCCACGGTTTCGAAGCACCCGATGTCGATCTGACCGGCCACAGTGTCGTTGTCGGCCAGGGCGTTCTGCTCGAACTCGTGGGCCATCTGCAACAGCGACTTGGTCTTGGCGTAGAAACGCTTGCCACTTGGCGTCAGCGAGACGCCCTGGGCGTGGTGGCGGATGAACAGCTGCACACCAAAGCTTTCTTCCAGGCTCTTGATCGCCGTGGAGATCGACGGCTGGGCG
Organism: Pseudomonas sp.; assembly: GCF_017744435.1. GTDB lineage: Bacteria > Pseudomonadota > Gammaproteobacteria > Pseudomonadales > Pseudomonadaceae > Aquipseudomonas. The sequence goes on along the minus strand of NZ_JAGIBG010000008.1, from coordinate 181,912 downwards.
ATGTACAGCTGCCGCGAGGCTTCGGCAACGCTGCCGGCCTCGACGGTGGTGACGAAGTATTTGAGTTGTCGCAGGGTATAGGAAGCCACAGGCACCTCGTTGGCGCCGTTCGCGGGCGCCTTGGAATTTTCCTGCCACTTTACCTTGTGGCCTGATTCAGCGCGCTGCTGGGTGATGAAGGATTTGCCTATGGCTTGAACATACTTTTGTGTTGCCCTCCGGGCTACGCCTCGCTGGTGAAACAGGCCAGAACGTCTTTACTGGAAGGTAACGACCCGCAGGTACGGTGTGCGCCTATGAAGATCGTTGTCACCAGCATCCTCGTCGACGACCAGGCCAAGGCCCTGGCGTTCTACCATTACGTACTGGGCTTCGAGCCCAAGCACGACATCCCCATGGGCCAGCATCGCTGGCTGACGCTGACCTCACCCAATGACCCGAATGGTGTCGAGCTATTATTGGAGCCCGATGCGCACCCGGCGGCCAAAATCTACAAGCAAGCGCTGAAGCAGGACGGCATTCCGGCCACCTCGTTCGGCGTGCGCGATATCCAGGCCGAGTACACCCGGCTGTGCAAGGCCGGCGTGAAGTTCACCCAGGAGCCCACCGACCTTGGCCCGGTCACGGTCGCGGTGTTCGACGACACCTGCGGCAACCTGATCCAGATCGCCCAGAAACACTGAGCAGCGCCCATGGCAGCCAGTGCTGCCATTGGCTACATTGCAGCTGTACCCCGTGCGCCACAACAAGGAAAACAGATGCGCCACGAATTCAGCGAAGTGCTCAATGACCTGGTCGACTATTTCCTGCTGGGCGATATCCAGCTGCTCGACCGTTTCAAACACGAAAACCACCTGTCCGACGACCTGGCCCGCGAGTTCACCAGCAACGACAGCGGCGACAAGGCCGTGGCCGAAGGCGTGGTGGTGCCGCTGGCGGGGGTCGACAACCTGCCTTACCACATTCTGTTCACCCTCGATGGCCACACACCGGCCCTGCTCGAACCCGGCAGCCGGCTCAAGCACCGGCGCAACGGCTATGTGCTGCAGGTCGAGCACCGCGCGGTGATGCTCTACACCTGGCGCATCCTGCAGCACTTCACCAACAAGACGCTGGGAGACCTGATAGCGCGCTACCAGGTGCCGGGGCGGCCGATCATCGAGCTGGACAATGGCTGGTATGACGTCGAGGTGCTGGCAGGGGCGCTGATCAGGGATGGGCTGTACGAACCTGCTTTTGAATTTGTGATGAAGAAGCGTTGGAGTCGGGGTGAGGCCAAGGGGGTGGATACCGGGTATGCCTTTACCTTGCGCGGGTATTTCGACTGACTTTTGCCTGTGCCGGCCCCTTCGCGGGACAAGCCCGCTCCTACAGGTACATCACCGGCCCAGCGAACGGCGTGTACCTGTAGGAGCGGGCTTGCCCCGCGAAGAGGCCAGACCTGCCTAACTGATATCCCGATCCTTGGTCTCGGGCAGGAAGAAGATCCCCAGCACCGCCGTCATCAGCGCAATCACGATCGGGTACCACAGCCCGTAGTAGATATCCCCGGTCGCCGCCACCATGGCGAACGCCACCGTCGGCAGGAAACCACCGAACCAGCCATTGCCGATGTGGTATGGCAGCGACATCGAGGTGTAGCGGATGCGCGCCGGGAACAGTTCAACCAGCCAGGCGGCGATCGGCCCGTAGACCATGGTCACGTAGATCACCAACAGGGTCAGCAGCAACAGCACCATCGGGTAGTGGATCTTCGCCGGGTCGGCCTTTTCCGGGTAACCCGCCTCCTTCAAGGCACTGCCCATGGTCGCGGTGAAGGCATCGCTCTGGGCCTTCAAGTCAGCGGCCGCCAGGCTGCTGCCGTCGAAGCTCGGGATCACCCGCTCACCGATGCGAACCTGCGCCACGCTGCCAGGCTCGGCCGCCTGGTTGGTGTAGGGAATCGCACGCTTGGCCAGCAGGCTCTTGGCGATGTCGCACGAGCTGGTGAATCTGGCCTTGCCCACCGGGTCGAACTGGAACGCGCACTGCCCAGGGTCGGCGACCACTACCACCGGGTTCTGCTCCTGGGCGACGAACACGTCCGGGTTGCCGTACTCGGTCAGCGCCTTGAAGATCGGGAAGTAGGTCAGCGCGGCGATGATGCAGCCAGCCATGACGATTTTCTTGCGGCCGATGCGGTCCGACAGGCTGCCGAAGAAGATGAAGAACGGCGTGCCGATCAGCAAGGAACCGGCGATCAGCAGGTTGGCGGTCTGCGGGTCGATCTTGAGCATCTGCAACAGGAAGAACAGCGCGTAGAACTGCCCGGTGTACCACACCACCGCTTGCCCGGCAGTACCGCCGAGCAACGACATGATCACCACCTTGAGGTTTTCCCAGCGGGCGAACGACTCGGTCAGCGGCGCCTTGCACGCCTTGCCCTCGGCCTTCATCTTCAGGAAAACCGGCGACTCGTTGAGCTGCATGCGGATGTACACCGAGATTGCCAGCAGCAGGATCGACAACAAGAACGGCACCCGCCAGCCCCAGGCCTCGAACACCTCGGTGCCCATGACGGTGCGGCAAGCCAGGATCACCAGCAGCGAAAGGAACAGACCAAGCGTGGCGGTGGTCTGGATCCACGCCGTGAAGAAGCCGCGCCGGCCCTTGGGCGCGTGCTCGGCCACATAGGTGGCTGCGCCACCATACTCGCCACCCAGCGCCAGGCCCTGGAGCAGGCGCAGGGTGATCAGGATGATCGGTGCCGCCACGCCAATCGCCGCATAGCTGGGCAACAGCCCCACCACTGCGGTGGACAGGCCCATGATGACGATGGTGATGAGGAAGGTGTGCTTGCGCCCGATCATGTCGCCCAGGCGGCCGAACACAATGGCCCCGAACGGCCGCACGGCAAAGCCGGCGGCAAAGGCCAGCAAGGCGAAGATGAACGAGGTGGTTTCATTGACGCCGGCGAAGAAGTGCTTGGCGATGATCGCTGCCAGCGAGCCGTACAGGTAGAAGTCGTACCATTCGAACACAGTGCCCAGCGAGGAGGCGAAGATGACCTTGCGCTCCTCCTTGGTGATGCCCCGTTGGGGCGCGCTACTGCCCGTGGAAGCGCTGTCGAGAACCGCCATGGGTTGCCTCCGTCTTGTCGTTATCGCAGGCCGGAGTACCTCACACCCATTTCACCGTCGCACCCAGGCCCTAGGGCTAGCATTGGTTGCGCGAAGCACGACGAGGTCAGCTGCCTCGGATCGCAGCAAGTTAACTGAAGCATAATCGGCTTTGCTGCAATATCCACTTGCCAGCATCGCCAGATGCCATCACCCCAGAAACCGCTGCACCTCGGCCAGGACGGCCTCGGTCTGTTCCCGGTGCGGAACATGCCCGCAGCCCGGCAGCAGACGCATCACGCTCGGCCCTGCGGCCAGCGTGGTGAAGCGCCGGGGATGCGCTGGCGAACCGAATTCGTCCTGGTCGCCATGCAGGCTGAGCAGCGGGCAATGCACCTGCGCCAGCAGCGCATCCAGGGTCCAGTCGGCGAAGGCGTCATCCAGCCAGGTGTCCACCCAGGCGCGCAACACCCATTCGCCCTTGTCGCCGTGATAACGCGCCAGACGCTGCAGCTGCCCGGGGGCGGCGAACTGCTGGTCGGCATCGCGGATGCCCTGCAAGGTGCGATCCTCGACAAAGGCCTGGGCCGATTCGATGACAAGGCCGCGGCAATGCTTGCCATGGGTTGCTGCGCAGCCGACGGCCATGCCGCCGCCGACACTGTGGCCAAAGACGATGAAGTCGCCGATGCCCAGTTGCCGCCGCAACGCCGCAAAGCCCTGCTCCGCTTCAGCCTCGACAAAGCCTCGGCGCAACCGGCCTGGATGCGCATCGGAGCGGCCGAAGCCCAGTCGGTCATAGGCAATCACCCGCTGCCGGGTGGCTGTAGCCAGCAGTCCGGGGAAGTCACGCCACAAGGCAACGCAGCCCAGCGAATCGTGCAACAGTATGATCGGCACGCCTTGGGCGTTCAGGGGGCGCCAGTCCTGGGCGAACAGTTTGCCGTCAGGCGTATCGATCCAGTGCTCGAGCACGTCGACCTGCGTCATGCCGCCCCCTCGACCGGGCCCTTGAGCTCGACCTGATTGCCATCGGGGTCGAAACAGTACAGCGACAGCCCTTCGCCTTCGGCGCCATAGCGCTTCTCGGCTGGTTCGACCGCCACCCCAGCCGCCTGCAGGTAAGCCGTCAGGGCCTGCTCGTCGAACGGTTCGATGCGCAGGCAGAAGTGGTGCAGATTACGCCCTTCCGCCCCCGGCGCCGCACCGCCAGGCCGGCCCAGCGGGCCGTCGAGGGTTACCAGGTCGATCATTGCCGTGCCGGTCGCCAGGTGGACCATGCCCAGGTCCGGGCGCTCACGGCCGACAGTGCAACCCAGCAGGTCACGGTAGAAGGCCACGCTGCGCGGCAGGTCGGTGACCCGCAGCACCAGGTGGTCGATGTGCTTGATGGCGAACGGTCGCATGCCAGGTCTCCTTGTGGCGAGTGCCCGTGAACGTTCGCCACCATAGCCCAGGACCTGGGCCGCTGACCATCACCGCCTATTCATTCACCAGGCGCTGCAGCAGGCCGCCTTCATGGCAGGCGAGGATGCGCAGGATCTGATCGACCAGTGCCCGGTCCGGCGCCTCGAGGTGGAAATGATGGCCACCGGGGTGCCAGGACACTTTGGCATGGCCCGGCAACGCCGCCTGACGCTGTTCGAAACCCGTGCCAGTGAATGCGCCTTGCCTGCCGAACATCAGGTACAACGGGCAGCGGATTTCCCGCAGCAGGTCGCACGCCTCGCGCTCGGTCAGCGGCATGGGCTCGGGCAGCACCAGCCGTGGGTCGTGACGCCAACAGTAACCGTCGGCCAGCTGCAGCAGATCGCGCAGGGCCAGCAGACGGGCGGCCTCCTCGCTCAATTCGCCATCGAGGCGCTTGCGCCGTTGTTCGAGCGCGCTTTCCAGGTTGTCGAACCGGCTGCCATCGGGCTCACCAAAACCCTGCAACTGGCTTCGCTGGACCATCTTTTTCAGCCGATAGGCGCGCGCCAGGTGCTGCACGCGATCATCCTCGGCGACGGTGAACGGCGCACCGATGCCATCGAGGAAGATCATGCTGGCGATGCCGCTGGTCATGGCGGCGAGCAGCGAGGCAATACCGGTGCCCATGCCATGGGCGAGCACATGAAACTGGGACAGGCCCAGGCTATCGGTGACCGCCAGCATGTCCTCGGCATGTTCCCAGAGGTAATAGCCGCTGTCGTGGCGGCGGTGATCGGAGCGGCCATGGCCGACCAGGTCCGGTGCAACCACGAAGCAGCCCTCCAACAGCGGCCCCAGGCGCTCGAACGAGGCCGCATTGTCCAGCCAGCCATGCAAGGCCAGCACCGGGATGCCATCTTCAGGCCCCCAGGTCCTTACCGCTATTTCAATACCCTCGAGGTCCAGCAGGTGATCCTTGGGACTGCACAGCGAATGCATCGGAGTTCTCCCTGTCAGAGTGCCGGCCCGAGGCCAGGCGTCACGCAGCGCCGGCCTGCAGCAGGCCGCAACGGCGCCACCCACACGGCATGCCCACGCCATGCCAGACTCCACCATCCCCTAACCGCCCTGCCTGCGCTGGCCTGCCACCGACCCTCGCGTGCACAGGACCGACCCTGACCCGCAACATATGTACCACCACCACCTGGACCGACTGCGGTCGACTGCTGACTCCTTACACCAGAGTACCGACAGCATGACGCAGACAACTCCCCCTCTCCACCAGGCACAGGTCATCCGTGCCTTGCCCGCCTGGATTCAGACGATGCACCCTGACCACACCCGCCACATCGTGCGCAGCCTGCGTAAGGACTACCTGGATGAATACGGTGCGCCCTACGCTTGGTATGCGGCCGCGCCCCCCGATATCCAGGCGCTGCTGCGGCGCCTCATCGGCTATCGGGAAACCCAGCTCAAGGCCTTGCATGGCGCACTGAGGGGATTCCAGGACATCAGGACGTTCTGCAAGCCTCTGCTGAAAGCACAGTTGAATCTGGGTGTCGAGGTAGACAAGGCGCAATATGTCCAGCAGCCGTACGAGGAGCTCACCCCGTGGAGGAACCCGCCTGGCCTGGAGTTCGAACTGGCACCTGCGGTGGAACTCGAACCCACTACCACGCGGCCCAAGGGAGCGGCACAGAAGCGTTCCTTGCTGGAAGCAGCCCTGCACAACTTCGAAGGGCTTGATGAAGTGGGGCCTTACGATACATTGGTCCTTGGCCCAGAAGACGACGGCGCACTGCCTCGGCTCGAGCCTTTAGCATTCGCGCGTCAATGCCGAGAACTGGACCTTGGGCAGAAGTACCAGAACCATCTGCAAGCCATTTACGAAGGGCCAAGGGGGAGTGAGATCGAACGGCTGTGGGGGCAGGCACAGCGCCAAGCACTCAAAGTCCAGGCCATGATCGCCTGGCTAAAAGGTTTGCTGACGAAGGCAGGCCGCGATGCACTGGTGGGGTTGTGCAACAACGAAAGCCAGCCGCACTACAACGCTCGGCCTCTTCGCTGCTGGCGATTTAGCCTATTCGGCATCCCGATCCATGATGTGTTGCTGCTGGGCGCTGATGATCCAAGCCAGGCAAGCCCCTGCGTACTCTACATCCCCAACGACACCGAACACCCGGTAAGGGAGTTCAAGTCATTGCATGACGTCGGCGCTTACTTGCGCAGCCGGTTGCTGCAAACCAGGTTCCGCCACCTGCTGATCAATTTCGCCTACAAGACCAGTCAGATCGAGCTGAGCCGCAAGCTCGAAGCCGCCCTGTTCGAAACAACCGACACGGGCGAGCGCAAACCGCGAAAGTCCCCACACATCCCTATCGTCCCGACCCTGCTGGCATTGCCGATATGGCACGCCTTGTTCAACGACCACAAGCAGCGCCTCATGGCTGACGCCAAAGTGATCGCCGTGCCCACTGCAGATGCCAACGCTGCGGCACGCCAGAAACGTCTGCAGCATTGGCTGGATACCGGCATGAACGTGCTCAACGTCGCCGCCTTCTTTGTCCCAGGGCTGGATGTCGTCATGCTGGGCGTGTTCACCTATCAGATCATGGACTCGGTGTTCACCGGCTTCGAGGCCTGGGAGGATGGCGATACCCAAGAGGCGCTGGACCAGCTTGAATCGCTGGCGGTCAATGCGGCGGTGATTGCCGGCTTCGCTGCCGGCACCTATGCACTGAAGGCGTCGGGCTTCGTTGATGCGCTGGAAAGCGTCTGGAAGGATGGCCGCGAACAGTTGTGGAAACCCGACATGCACCCATACGCCAGCAATGCAGCGCTGCCTGCCGATGCGCAGGCCGATGCACGAGGGCTTTACAGCATCGACGGCAAGCACCACGTGCTGCTGGAGGGTCAGCTGTATGAAGTGTTCGAGACCACCGACCGGCAATGGTATGTTCGCCACCCTGCGAGCACCGACGCCTACGCGCCACCCTTGCGTTACCTGGGCGACAAGCGCTGGCAAATGGCCCATGACGACCCGCTCGGCTGGAACGATGAAAAGCTGCTGCAAGGGCTTGGCACATTCAGCCAGGGACTACAGACAGCGGAGCAGCTCGCAGCCTTGCGTATTGCCGGAGACAGCGCTGACGTCTTGCGCTACCACCAGGTCAACGGCTCGCGCCCACCGGCCTTGCTGACCGACATCCTGCTGCGCCTGCAGCTTGACAACGATGCAACGGACATCATCAACCGGGTTCGGCATGGCCTACCGCTTGCAACCCACAAGAACTGGGCCTTGCCTGAACTTGTGGGCCTGCCAGGCTGGCCGACACGTTACAGGCTGAAGGTGTTCGCCGGCGCCGAAAAATGGGGAGATGCGGTCTATTACGGTGCTGCGGACGCAGGTGACGCGGTGCAGATCGAAATCGGCCGCGAGGAACTTGACCAGGGCCAGCTGAGCAAGGTCGTCCTGACCGCAATGGATGAGGACGCCATCGAGCAGCTGCTCCCTGGCATTGCTCCCGAACAACGGGAAAGGGCCTTGGACGAGCAACTGGCGAGCCGCCTGACAACGCGTCGTGGCGACGTCTTCGAGCGCATGCTCGAAAGCCGGCGAACACCCTTGAGCATTGAAGCGCAGACCATCAGCCGCCAGTTTCCCGGTTTGCCCGGCAGTGCCCTGCAAGCGCTCGTCGAACAGGCCAGTTACAGCGAACGCCAACGCTTGGCGCAAGGCCGCGTACCCTTGCGCGTGGCGGAAGAAGCACGCCACCTGCAAGCCCGTACCCGCCTTGACCGAGCCTTGCTTGGTCTGTATCGACCGAGCCTGGCCAATGCCGACAGCCAAGAGCTGCGCCAGGCCCTGTTGTCCAGACATCCACACGCGAATGAAGCCCAACTACTGGATTTCGCCGTTGCCGACCGGGCGGGCTGTGCCACGCTGCTGGGCCAGCAGCCTATCAAACCAGGCTGGCGTTCTCCCCTGCGACTGGCCCATGGTCGCATCGGTTACCCGCTCAGTGGCCGAGGCAGTGTGGGTGCTGCTGAACATCGGCTCCGTTCGCTGTTCCCCTCGCTCAACGCCAGCCAGCTCTCTGACTTGCGGGCCGAACTGAGCAAAACGGGTGATCTGGGCGCTGCGGTCAAGCAGTTGCAAGCAGAATGGCACACGCTTGGCCGCGATCTGGAGAACTGGATCTGGAGCGCCACTGACGTGTTCGAGCGGCAGGATCGACAGCGCTGCGCCTGGCTGCTCAAAGACGCTTGGCGGCGGGAAGGCGCAAGTGATCGCGAGACGCTGGTGCTGGAGCGTATGCGCATACCCCGGATGCCCGCAGTGACCGCCCGTCTGCCCCATATCCGCGAACTCAGGCTGACCGGGTTGGAGCTGCAGCAACTGGATGCCCAATTCCTGTCCTGCTTCCCCAATCTGCAGGTGCTGGAAGTGACCCGCAACCCGGCGATCAATGCCCAGAGGCTGTTCGACGCGCTTGCATCGGTGCCCCACCTGCGCAGCCTGGACCTGACAGGCAATGGCCTTGCCAGCCTCCCACCCAGTGCGCAAAACGCACTGACGGCGATGCCCGACCTGCGCCAACTGAACCTGCGGCGCAACCAACTGACACTGGATGAAACCACGCTGGCCTTTCTCGCCAGTCAACCACTGGACATCCTGAGGCTGGGTAGCAACCGCATCACCCTCGATGAGAACCTCGCCAGGCGTTTTCAGGATCTGGTTCATCCTCGGCAACTGGACCTCAGCTTCAACCCACTGCAGCGTGCACCCGATGTCCGTTACATGGCCCGCCTTCAGTATCTGGATCTTAACAACTGCGAACTACCCGCATGGCCCGAGGGCCTCACCACCTTGATGAGCCAGCCTCAATATCAGCTGCGCTATCTGAACCTTTCATCCAACCGCATCCATCACCTTGCAGACTTGTCGAACATACTTCGCAGCCCCTATGCGCGCGATGTCAGCGCCCGCCTGCCCGAGCGCCGCTGGCTATTCAACTACAACGGTCTGGAAGCCGAAACGCACAGGCGCCTGCGGGCCAGTGGCGTCAATGTCTTCGAACACGCACCCGAACGCCCCGAGTGGCAGGGGCTCTGGCGTGATTCGGCGAATGCGCACCAGGACCAGCTGTGGACAGACCTGTTCGAGCAGAGCGAAAACGGTGACTTGCAGGCCGTGTTGGAGCGCCTGACCTATTCGAAGGAAGCACAAAGCGATCCACACGGACTGCGCGAACGGGTATGGGCGCTGCTGGAGAAGGCCCATGAGGACACTGCGCTGCGCGAGCGCCTGAACGAGGTCGCACAGTTGTACCCCCCTACCTGCGGTGACGCAGGCGCCGAAGCCTTCAGCGCGTTGGAAGTGGAGTTGCTGGCCAGCCACGCAGCTGCTCAGGCACATGGCTCAGGCAAACCGTTGTTCGACCTGTACCGCCAACTGTATCGCCGTGAGAAGGTCAATGAACTGGCAGATCGCATCAGCTTCAAGCGCGGTCAGCGCAAGCAGGCGCTGCAGGAGAACGTCATGGACGACGAATTACCGGCCTATGACGAACTGGATCTGCCTTCTGCCTTCCCCGATGTAGCCCTGGAAACGGGCTTGGTTGACGATATCGAAGTCCGCTTGGCCTTGCGCCAGTCCCTGGCCAGCACGCTCGATTTTCCCGAGCCTAGCAGCGGCATGCTCTATCGTGATGCGGCAAGGATCAATCGGCAGATTATCGACAACGTGGATTCGGCGGTGCGCAAACTTGATGCCGACACCGCTGCCCGGCAGCAGTGGATTGCCCAACAGCCGGTCTGGGTCAAATACCTGAAAGTACATTACGCCAGTCAGTTCGAGGCCATCACCGACTTCTGGCGCCCTGGCCTCGACTATCTGTTCTATTGCTGGGATGCCGACAACGAGCCCATCACCCATCTGGACAGCGCCATAACGCGTGCATTGGGTCCGGTCATGCCAACCCCTCCCCTGGACGAAAACGGCGCGTTACGCCGTGTACCCCTTGGGCAACAAGCGTTCGACAACGCCACGAGCGCATTGGCGCGCGAGCAACAGCAAGTGGAGGCCGGGTTGCTGCTCAGCCTTACCCGGCAATTGGAAGTCATCGACGCTTGAGCGCTACTCAGTGACCGCGCAGGTCTTCGAAGAAGGCCTGCCGACCATCCACCTGGGCCGACGCGCGAGGCGCACCCGTCGCTTCGCCGTTGGCGGCCTCGACATGCCAGTAGCAGTGCCGTACCGCACGGGTCACCGCCACATAGGCCAGGCGCTGCACCTCTTCCTTCTGCGCCGTGTCGAACGGCTGCGCATCACCGGCCTTGCCCAGCCCGGCCTGGCGATACACCTGATTCTTGTAAGGCGAGCTGGTCAGGTACTGGCAATCGCCGAGCATGAACACCGCATCGGCCTGCAACCCTTTGGCGCTGTGGTAGGTCAGCTGGCGCAGGCGCCGTTGCTCAGCGGGTAACAGCGCTTCGGCGTGCAGGACGCTTTGCAGGTGATCGTTCATCAGGGCTTTGTCGCTGCCTTTGCGGTACAGCATCATCACCGACTCACCGCGCTGGTAATGCTCGATCAGTGTCTCGCCCAGCGCCGCCTCATCACGGTCGAAGACCCGCACTGGGGATACGGGCAGCTCGGCGGCCGGCCCGCTGGCGCGAGCCTTCTTGCCGGCAATGGCCGGAGTGCCCTTGACCAGGTGTTCGGCGGCGTCGATCACCTGCTGCTGGCAACGGTAGTTGTCGACCAGCATCACCCGGGTGTTGGCCGGCGACGGGAAGGCCTGGGTGAACTCCATGAAGTACTTCGGCGAACTGCCGCGCCAGCCATAGATCGACTGCCAGTCGTCGCCCACGCACATCAGCGAAGAATGCTGGGCATTGCGCCCGGTATGCATGGCCGGGCCGCGGCGGCGGATTTCCGCGAGGCTGGCGCGCAGCCAGCTGACGATCTGCGGCGAGACGTCCTGGAACTCGTCGATCATCAGGTGCACCAATGGCCGCAGCAGCGGGTCGGGCAGCAATTGCAGGTTCTCCGGGTTGTTCTCGCCGAACAGGGCGAACATGCGGTTGTAGCTCATCACCGGTGGCGACTGGTCGAGCAGGTGCGCTTCCAGGGCTTTCCAGTACAGCGCCAACGCCTCGAAGAACAGCGCGTCAGTGTCGCCGGACGGGAAGCTCATGGCCGCCACGGCCGGGTTCACCTCAAGGCCCAGGTTTTCGATGAAGTTGGCGGCGCCGACGAAGGCGTCGAGCAACGGCGCCGGGGCCAGTTCGCCCTTGACCTTGTACTCGAACCCGGGCCCGGCCACGGCATCGCCGGCCAGTGATGCCGCCAGGCGCCGGGCCATGGCGTAGTTGTCGAGCCAGATCAGCGGCTTGTCGCAGAACGCCTGCAACAAGGTGCGCTTGACCGCCCACTCGGCACGCACCGCCAGCTTGGCGCCGGGGCGTTGATACTGGGCGCTCTCCGCCGGGTCGAAACCCAGCACCACCCAGGCATCGAGGCCTTCCAGGCGGCCATGCACATGGAAGCGACTGCCACGGATCTCGACCGTTTCGCGGCAGGGCTCGATACCCTTGATTGGCCAGGCGCCAGCGGCAAACCACAGGTCCTCGATCACGTCGCACAATTCTTCGTCACGCTGTGCGGCCAGCTGGGTGACCTGCACCCGCTTCTGCACATCCGGGTGGTCCGGGTCCAGTGGCTTGAGTTGCAAGGCCTCACGGCGCAAGGTGGCGACGATCTCGGCGAAGCGTGGGCTGTCGCCGAGCAACTGGCTGTAGCACTGGTTGAGCTGTTGGCGCTGGGCATCGTTCAGGCGCAGGTCGAACGGGTTGCTCTCGGCTTCTGCCTCATGGCCAGCCGGCATCTCGTTGCCCAGGGTCTCGAACGCGCGCACCTGGCTGAAGCCCGGCAAGCTGCGCACCAACGGCAGGATTCGCGAATGGAAGGTACGCACCAGCTCGCGAGCCTTGGCCGGTTGCAGGTCGAGTTGCCAGAGGGCGAACACCTGCACCAGGCGCTTGATGAAGTCCTTGCGCGATTCCCGGGTGAAGGTGACCACGGTCATCGCGTCCAGCTCGTAGCCCAGGTAGTGACGCAGCAGCAGAATGCGTAGCACCAGCGAGGTCGACTTGCCCGCCCCGGCGCCGGCCACCACGCAGGTGGACGGTGTGTCGCTGAAGATCAGCTTCCACTGCGCCGCGCTGGGCTGGGCCTCGGCGGGCAGGCGCTGGGCCACATCAGCCTTGAAGCGCTTTTTCAGTTCGGCGCTCAACGGCAGGCGCCAATCGTCGAACAGGTTGTCGTCCTGCCCGGGCACGGCAGCGGTGTCAGGGCGCGCGTCGCGGATAACCAGCAACTGGCGACCGGCCTCATAACCAAGAGACCAGGATTCGCGGTGCTGCGCCTGCAGGCGGTTCAAGCCACGGCCCAGCAGGCGGGCGGCCAGGCGGCGCAACCACGGCAGTTGGGCGGGCGGGGTCAGTTCGGCGGGGGCCTGGGGTTGCTCGTGGGCCACGGTCACTCCGTTGAAAATCAGATCAGCGGCCATGTTCGCCGTATCTGCCGAAAATCACCAGCGAATGCTTGCAGATCAGTGGATTAGGCGATGAATCGCATAATCCACATCGCTACTATCAATCTATTTATATGATGATAATCAGCCGATATTTACGCTTATTTTCGATCTATTTTAGGCGCATCATGGCTCCATTCCACTGATTCAAGGAGCACGACCATGCTGCAACTGCGACCGTTCGAAGGCCTCGGCCATGCCAACCACGGCTGGCTCGATGCCCACCACCACTTCTCGTTTGCCGAATACTACGACCCGGCGCGCATGCACTGGGGCAACCTGCGGGTCTGGAACGACGACCTGATCGCCGCGGGCAGCGGTTTCCCGCCGCACCCGCACCGCGACATGGAGATCATCACCTATGTGCGTGAAGGTGCCATTACCCACCAGGACAGCCTGGGCAACAAGGGCCGTACCGAGGCTGGCGACGTGCAGGTGATGAGTGCCGGTAGCGGCATCGTGCACAGCGAGTACAACCTGGAAGAGGTCGATACCCGCATCTTCCAGATCTGGATCGTACCGGAGAAGGTTGGCGATGCACCGTCGTGGGGGACCCGCCCGTTCCCGAAAGGTGAGCGCGGCGAAGGCTTCGTGACCCTGGCCAGCGGCCGTGCCGGTGATGAGGACAGCCTGCAGATCCGTACCGATGCACGGCTGGTGGCCGCGACGCTGCGGGCTGGCGAAACCGCCGAATACCGCTTCGATGCCGGGCGCCGGGGTTACCTGGTGCCGGCCAAGGGGCTGGTGGAGGTCAATGGACTGCGTGCCAAGGGCCGCGATGGAGTGGCGATCGAGGAAGAGGAAGTGCTGCGGGTGACCGCGATCGAGGACAGCGAGATCGTCCTGGTCGATGTTGCATGAGTGAACGGGGGCTGCTTTGCAGCCCATTCGCGACACAAGGCCGCTCCTACAGGGGATATGCGATCTCCTGTAGGAGCGGCCTTGTGTCGCGAATGGGCCGCAACGCGGCCCCAGGGATCAATCAGGCAATCGCCGCATCCACCAGCACCTGCGCCTCTTCCACCAGGCGCTTGAGGTGCGCCTCGTCGACAAAGCTCTCGGCGTAGATCTTGTAGATGTCTTCCGTCCCCGAAGGCCGCGCGGCAAACCAGCCATTGGCCGTCATCACCTTCAAGCCACCAATCGCCTGGCCATTGCCTGGCGCCTTGCTGAGGATCTGCACGATCGGCTCACCGGCCAGCTCGGTGGACTTCACCTGCTCCGGCGCCAGCTTGCTCAGTGCGGCCTTCTGCCGGGCATCGGCCTTGGCCTCGACACGGGTGGCGAACGGCTTGCCCAGCGCCGCAGTCAGGTCGTTGTAGGCCTGGCTCGGGTTGCGCCCGGTACGGGCGGTCATCTCGGCCGCCAGCAGCGCCGGGATCAGGCCATCCTTGTCGGTGGCCCATACCGTGCCGTCTTTGCGCAGGAACGAGGCGCCGGCACTCTCTTCACCACCGAAACCGAGCGTACCGTCGAACAGGCCCTGGGCAAAGAACTTGAAGCCCACCGGCACTTCGTACAGTTCACGGCCCAGGCGCTCGGTGACGCGGTCGATCAGGCCGCTGGAAACCACGGTCTTGCCCACTGCGGCGTCGCTGCGCCATTGCGGACGGTTGCGGTACAGGTAGTCGATGGCCACGGCCAGGTAGTTGTTCGGTTGCAGCAGGCCATCGGCGGTGACGATGCCGTGGCGGTCATGGTCCGGGTCACAGGCGAAGGCCACGTCGAAGCGATCACGCAGGCCGATCAGGCCTTGCATGGCGTAAGGCGAGGATGGGTCCATGCGGATCTGGCCATCCCAGTCAACGCACATGAAGCGGAAGGTCGGGTCGACCTCGGTGTTCACCACTTCCAGGTTCAGCTGGTAGCGCTCGGCAATCGCCGACCAGTAGCGCACCCCTGCCCCGCCCAGCGGATCGACGCCCAGGCGCAGGTTGGCGCCACGAATGACGTCGAAGTCGATGACGTTTTCCAGGTCGGCCACGTAGTGGGTCACGTAGTCATGGCGCTGGGTGGTGGCGGCTTGCAGCGCCTGGGCATGCTCCATGCGCTTGACCCCGGCAAGGTTCGCAGCCAGCAGTTCGTTGGCCTTGGCCTCGATCCACTTGGTCACATCGCTGTCAGCCGGGCCGCCGTTGGGTGGGTTGTATTTGAAACCACCGCTCTGTGGCGGGTTGTGCGACGGGGTGATGACGATGCCATCGGCCAGGCCCTGGCTGCGGCCACGGTTGTAGCAGAGGATGGCATGGGACACCGCCGGCGTCGGGGTGTATTCGTCGTCCTTGGACAGCATCACCTGCACGCCATTGGCGGCCAGCACCTCCAGCGCACTGGCTGCGGCCGGCGCAGACAGCGCGTGGGTGTCGGCGCCGATGAACAGCGGGCCGTCGATGCCTTTTTCCTGGCGGTACAGGCAGATGGCCTGGGTGATCGCCAGCACATGGTGCTCGTTGAAGCTCAGGTCGAACGAGCTGCCCCGGTGCCCCGAGGTGCCGAAGGCCACGCGCTGGGCCGCCACGGCAGCGTCGGGACGGCCGGTGTAGTAGGCGGTGAGCAGGCGGGGGATATCGACCAGCACGCTGGCCGGAGCCGGCTTGCCTGCCAAAGGACTGAGCGTCATGCAAAAACCTCGAGTTCAACAGATGTTGGTGTTGGAACACGCAGTGTACTGGGAGTTGCAATGCCGTGCGATGGGGCCACCCAGGATTATTTAACAGCCACCTGCCACCATGCGGGAAACATCTGCTGTACCCGTTGCTCGGCGAAACGTTCATCGATCAGAACCAGTACACCGCGGTCCTGATCGCCACGAATGACCCGCCCGGCGGCCTGGATGACCTTGCGCACGCCAGGGTACAGGTAGGCGTAGTCGAAGCCGGCGCCAAACTGCCGGCCCAGGCGCTGCTTGAACTGTTCGTTGACCGGGTTGACCTGGGGCAGGCCGAGGGTGGCGACGAACGCCCCGATCAGCCGCGTCCCAGGCAAGTCGACCCCTTCGCCGAACGCCCCGCCGAGCACGGCAAAGCCCACCCCCTGCCCGTCCGCCACGAAGCGATCGAGAAAGGCCTGGCGTGCGCCTTCGTCCATGCCCGGCGCCTGGGCCCAGAGCGGGATGCCGGGATGACGCTCGCCGAGCAGGCTGGCCACCTGCTGCAGGTACTCGAAGCTGCTGAAGAACGCCAGGTAGTTGCCGGGCCGGCGCTGGTACTGATCGGCGATCAGCTCGGTGATCGGCGCCAGTGAAGCCTGGCGTTGGCGATAGCGAGTCGAGACCTGGCTGGCGATACGCACCTCGAGCTGCTCGGCACGGAACGGTGCCGCCACCTCCAGCCAGGCGGTATCGGCCGGCATGCCGAGCAGGTCGGAATAGAAATGCCGTGGGCTCAAGGTGGCAGAAAACAGCGTCACACTGCGCGCCGCCTGCATGCGCGGGGCAAGCAACCGGGCGGGGGTGACATTACGCAGGCACAGGCTGGCCAGGCGCTTTTTACGCGGGCCCTCGCGCAGGCTGACGTCAAACAGGAAATGCTCGTCGAAAAGCTCGGCTACGCGGCTGAACTGCAGCGCCTGGTAGAAGAACTGCAGCACCTGGGCATCGACCTCGGCGGGCGTTTCGTTCATGCGCTCCTGGATCAGCCCGATGCACCGCTGCAGGGCACTCAGGAAGGCCTCCGGCAGCTGATCGCTGGCCTGATACGGCGCGTGCTGCTCCTTGTACAGCGCGTTCCACTGCCGGTTCAACCGGTCAAGGGCGCTACCGAGCCCCTGCGGCTTGCTCTGGCGCAAGGCGAGCAGTTGGCCCTGGTCGAGGCTGGCGCTGTACATGCCGCGGCCACGCTCGACCAGGTTGTGCGCCTCGTCCACCAGCACCGCGACCCGCCACTGGTTGAGCTGGCTCAGGCTGAACAGCATGGCGTGAGCGTCGAAATAGTAGTTGTAGTCGGCCACCAGCACGTCCACCCAGCGGGCCATTTCCTGGCCGAGGTAGTACGGGCAGACCTGGTGCGCCAAGGCCACCTCGCGCAGACCAGCGCGATCGAGCATGGGCCGCAGGGCCGCAGCCTCGCGCGCGGCGGGCAGGCGGTCGTAGAAGCCCTGAGCCAACGGGCAGGACTCGCCATGGCAGGCTTTGTCCGGGTATTCACAGGCCTTGTCCCGGGCAATCAGCTCTAGGGTACGCAAGGCCGGCTGCGGCGTGCCCGCGCTGATCTGGCCCAGAGCGTCCAATGCCAGCGCCCGGCCCGGCGTCTTGGCCGTGAGGAAAAACACCTTGTCCAGCTGCTGCGGGACCATGGCCTTGAGCAGCGGGAACAAGGTGCCGAGGGTCTTGCCGATGCCGGTGCTGGCCTGAGCCATCAGGCAGCGCCCGGTGCTGACCGCCTTGTACAAGGTTTCGGCCAGTTGCCGTTGGCCCTGACGAAACTGCGGGTAGGGAAAGCCCAGGGCCTGCAAGCCCTGGTCGCGCTCGGCAAGGCGCTGTTGCTGGGCCTGAGCCCAGGCGAGAAACCGTTGGCACTGGGTTTCAAAGAATCCCTGCAATTCATTGGCGCGATAGTGCTCGCTGATCAACGTCTGGCAGTCGTTGTCGACATCCAGATAGACCAACGCCACCTCGATGGCCGGCAACTGCCGCGCCTGGCACAGCAGCCAGGCGTAGACCTTGGCCTGGGCCCAATGCAGTTGGCGGTGATTGGCCGGCTGCCGTGCCAGGTCACCGCGGTAGGTCTTGATTTCCTCCAGGCGGTTGGCGGCCGGGTCATAACCATCAGCGCGTCCGCGCACCTGCAAGCCCTGATACTCACCCTCGAGGGCGACTTCGGCCTCATAGCCCACAGCGCGCCGGGCGACCACGCGACGGTGCCCTTCGATACCTTCCTGCGCCGTGGGTGACGGGGTGAAGCGCAAGTCCAGGTCACCGACCTTGGCGCTGAACTCGCACAACGCCCGCACCGCCACGCGATAGCTCACGCTGACTCGCTCCAGCGCACATGGCAGACCGCCACCGGCAAGCCATGCTCGGCGCAAAATTCCAGCCAGCGCAGCTGATTGTCCTGCAGGCGGTCACCCGGGCCCTTGACCTCGACCATCCGATAGCGCTGCTGCTCCGGCCAGAACTGGATCAAGTCCGGCATGCCGGCGCGGTTGTTGCGGATATCCTGCAGCAGGCGCAGGAAGCACTGTTTCAAGTGCGCGGCGGGCAGGCACGCCAGTGCCTGATCGAGCAACGCTTCGCTGAGCATGGGCCAGAACACGAACGGCGATTGCAAACCTTGCTTGGCCGCGTAACAGTCGAGGATGGCCTGGCGATGGGAGCCATCGTCCAGACGGCCCAGGCAGGCCGCGAACTGTGCCTCACGCCGTTGCTGGAAATCGCTGTCATGCAAGTCCTGGGGCGCCGCCTGGAACGGGTTGAAGAAGGCACCTGGAACCGGGGCGAAGATCGCTTCCCAGCACAGCAGCCCGAACAGGCTGTTGAACAGGGTGTTTTCCACGTAATGCACCTGCCCTCCTGCTTGCGCCAGGTGTAGGCGCACCGCCTCCTCGACACCCAGCGCTGCCTGTTCGCGCGGCAACACCAGTTCGATGAGCTCCAGGGGGGCCGCGCGTCGGCGGGGCTGTGCGGGCCCGCCGAGCTTGCGCGCCAGCCGCGGCAACATGCGCTCCAGGGCTTGCACTTCCAGGGCGTTGGCCGGCTCGGCAGCCAGCGCCTGGGCCAATGCATGGGCCTGCTGCCAACGCTCGCTGCGCTCGAACACGCGAACCTGGCGGATACGCGCTTGTGCATGGCTGCTACGGGCATACACCGCCAGGGCCTGGTCCCAGTCACCCAGGCGCTCGCACTGTTGGCCCACGGCGAACAGCAGCCGCCCATGGCGCCGTGCCAGCCATGGGTTGTCGATACTCAGGCCGGCCAGTGTCGCCAGGATCGATGCGGGGTCCTCACCCTGTTCCAGACGCTCGGCACACTGGTGCAGCGCCATGGCCTGGTCGACCTCGCTGCGCTGCTGCAGGGCACGTGAGTCGGGGCTGAACGGTACCTGTTCGAAACGCAGCAGGCCCAGGTCAGCCAGCACGAAGTCCGACCAGTCCTGGTACAGGTTGCCGAAAAACAACAGGCGCATGCGATCACAAAGCGGCTGCAGGCACCACTGCACGATAGCCACCGGGGCCTGGGCGAACCACTCGAGCAAGGGCCTGGGGGCCAGCGCCAGGGGCCGCAGTTGTGCCAACAGGTCGCCCTTGGCCGCCCGTGGACGGCTCAACTGCCCAGCAAAGCCGAGGGCGAGTTCATCCTTACGCAACAGCGCGAACAGCTGCTCAAGGCTCAGGGCCTCGGGCTCGCGCACCCAACCCAATGCCAACAGCGGTTGCAGGGCAGCCAGGCTGTCACCGATTTCGGCATAGTCCAGGCGGTCACAGCGAAACAAATCACCCTTGCGCATCACCATGCGCACCATCAGCGCCTGGGACGGCTGCGCCAACTCGGCAAAGGCATGGAGAAAGGCCAGCTCCTGCTCATCGAGCAGGTCGGCGTAACGAGACTCGACCCACAGCAGCACCTGGCGAAAGTTGTGCAGGTAATACAGTGGGTCATCGACGGAATGGGCGATCACAGGACGGGGTCGGGCAGCAAGAGTGAGTACTGTTTATACATACAGACCGCGTACCCAGGCAAGCACCAGGGTTCATTCCGCCGACCTACCGACGAATGGTGCCGAACGCCAGGGCCCCTGCCAGGCTTTCCAACGCCTCGACCAGCGCCTTGGGCTGCTCGCCCAGCCACGTCAGCGCCAGGTGTTGCCGGTAACGCCCATGCAAACTGAATTGTTCACCTGCCAGCACCTGCAATGCCGAGCCCGCTGTTGCCGCCATGGCGTGTGTGCCCGCCAGCGACAGTGGCAGACGCACCCACAAGGCGCACCCGCCATCTGGCATGTCGAAGTCCACCTGCCGGCCCAGGACCGTACGCAAGTGCTGACCCAGTTGTTCCGTGCGCCCCTGCAGCGCCAGGCGTATGCGGCCCAGTTGCTCATCGATTTCGCCGGTCGCGATCATCTGCGCCAGCGCCTGCTGCCGCATCGGCGCCAACTGGAAGGCGCGCTGGGCAAACGCTTCCGGCAAGGCCGGGTGGCCCCCCAGCACGTAGGCATAAGGTGCCTCGGCCCCCACTGTGGACTCCAGCGAGCCCAGCACCAGCAGCCAGCGCGGGTCAATGCAATCGCGCAAGCGCCTGGTTGGCATGGCAAAGCACAACTCGCTGTCCAGATCGTTCTCCAGCAACCAGACCGGATGCAGTGCCAGCAGATCACCGAGCTGCTGCTGAACCCGCTGGGGCATCAGGCGCCCTACAGGCATACCCAGGCACGACGGCACGATCACCATGCGCACCGGCTCACATCCCAGCAACCTTGCCAGACTGGCGACATCCAGGCTGCCGCAGCTATCCAGCGGTACCTCGATGACCCGCACGCCGCAGCGTTGCAACGTGCGCAGGATCCGCCAGCAGCACGGCGAAGCGACCAGCACAGTGGCGCCTTGCAGCGCCAGCGCCAGCAGCAGGGTTTCCAGCACGGCCTGCACATCCGGGCCCAGGTGCACATCGTCCGGCCGCCAGAACTGACGGGAAGACCGGGTGTAGCGCTCTGCCAGGGCATCACGCAGGCGTGGCCCGCCCAGCAGGCGCGATGGCCGCCCACGCAGCCGCCCCAGGCGCCGCTCATGGGCGCACAGTGCGCGCTCCAGCAGCGGCTGCGCCGGCAGCGCATGAGCCGCATCGGCTCGGCCTGCCTGGATAGCGGCCTGAGCGAAGTAGCCGGACTTTGGCACCGACCGCACACGCCCTTCATGTTCGAGCAGGTTGTAGGCGGCCTGCACCGTGGCCAAAGAAACCCGCAGGCGCCTGGACAAGGCCCTCAACGAGGGCAAGCGTGGCTGCCCGCCCCGCTCCGCCTCGTCGATCAACGCAACCAGGTAGCGGTACACCACCTGATAGGCGAACTCACGCCCCATCAGGGTGATGCCTGCGTGCCGACGTGCGCGGGGCGGCCTTACGCTTCAGCAAGCGCAGTTGCACATCCCGTCGCGCCAGGTTGGCCAGCAAGTGCTCCATTCCAGGCCCAAGCCGCCCCTTGTAAACCATGCGCAGTTGCGCAAGCGTCAGGCCGCTGGTATTCACTATCCAGTCCTTGACCGCGTCAGGGCAGCTTTTGCCTTGCAGGGCGCGATGCAGGTAAGGCAATGCGACCAGCATGTCGGCATGCCGGGATTGCAGAAGACGCAATGCCTGCCTGGGTGCGACAGGCGCCTTGCAGCGAACTGCCAGTTCATGCAACTGCACCAGCGCCAGCGGGTCGACAAACGCCGACATCGGTGTGGCGTGCCGCACCGGCTCAGAACGCCCTCCCAGCACCTTGTCCAGTTCGCCCTCACCGAGCAGTTGCGCAAGCAGATCGTCGATCACGATGACCCGCAGCGGTAATGTTCTCGCCTGCGCGCTGCACGGCGTGGCAAGCGCCCCCCCCGGGAAGCCGGCGGCGACATGCAACTGACCCAGGCAGTTGGCCATGTTTTCAACACATTGATGCAGCGCGTCCGGGCCAGCCAAACCTGCCTGGCGCAGGCTCCGCCGGGCCCAGGCGGCAAAGCGCCGGCGCTGGCCGGCAGGCATGGCGGTGACCAGCGCATCGGCGCTCGGGTATGTAGCCAGTGCCAGACGAAGTGCATCGGCCAGTTCCAGGTGTGTGCGACTGCCCAGCAGTGCGTCCGGGTGTGCGTCGACGAGGTGGCCGAACAGGAGCAAGGCTTCACGTGCCAACGGCCAACCCCGGGTTGTGGCGTCGGCCTGACGGCAGAAAGGCACCACGGCAGCGCCATCGACCATTTCCAGTTGCACTCGCGGGTCGTCATGCATGAACAAGGCGTTGAAGTGGCGTTCGTGCTGCTCCAGTTGCGCGCCGCTGGCTGCCGGCAAACAACTCACCAGCACCCGAAGCTTGAACGTTACTGGAGCCCGCAAGGCGATGCTCAGCTGGGCTGCACGCAAGATCGCCAACAGCCGGGCACTGCGGCGATCGGCCCCCTGCACCACCAGCAACCTGAAAGTACCGATGTATTCCGGCCCACCGGCGGCCACCAGCAAACGCTGGATAAACAGTTGCAGCGAAACACGTTGTTCCTTGGACATATGGCTCAACAGGCGCTCCAGCACCTGTTGGTAGATAAAGTGCATAGCCTGGTCGTGAACAATACTCACGGCGTCACCTCACAACTTCATTCGCCGCACAAACGGGCCACCTATGAATGAGTGCAGCGGATTTAAATTAAGAAATTTCCTACAGCAAAACGGGAAACTTTGAAGTTGCGAAAACCTGTCGCCATGCCATTGAAAAATAGGGACTCTTCTCCACCGCACGCTCCTTGCGCCAAGTATCATTGCGCCATTATCGAGCGTTGGAAAAGGATTAAAAGATACAGATCCCGACTAAAAAACCATTCAGAAATCAGCATTCACAGAATGTGCAGACAACAGTAATTGCCTTATAGAAAAAGGACTCTTGAAGAGATGCCCCTTTTACTTATTGGCAACATTCAATTACAAAGCCCCCCAACTTCAGCCTAACCAATATAGGCGGCCAATATGCAAAAAACCGGGCATCAGCCCGGTTTTTCGTTGCCAAACATGCTGTCAGCTCGATGCCATGTCCAGCACCACCCGCCCACCACAGGGGCATTCGTCCATATAGCGATGGGCCTCGACCACCTCGGAGAACGGATACACCTTGATGATCTGCGGCGTCAGCAACTGATCGGCGGTGAACTGGTTGATGTCGCGCAAGGCCCGTTGCAGCGCCACCTGGTCCTGGCTGATGCCCAGTTCCGGCTTGCCGGTGAAGTTGCCGATGCAGTGCACGTAGAACTGAATGTTCTTCTGGAACGCGGCGCAGGCCGGGAACGGCGTCTGGTTGCCCCCCTGCAGGCCGTACAGCACCAGGCTGCCACGCGGCGCCAGCACATCGCCGAGCAGCGACATCTGCGGCCCGCCCATGCCATCGAGGACCATGTCCACGCCGCGGCCATCGGTGTACTTGCCAACCTGCATGAGCAGGTCCTGCTCCTCGGTGACAATCACCTTGTCGGCGCCCAGGCCCAGCAGGTATTCACGCTGCTCGGGCTCCTTGGTGGCGGCGAACACCTTGAGGCCGAGCGCCTTGCCCAGTTGCACGAAGGCTGGCCCGGCACAATGGCTGGCGTCGGTAACCAGCGCAGTCTGCCCGGCCTTGGCACGGGCCAGGTCGACGTAGGCGAAATAGGCGATCAGCAGCGGCGTGTAATGCACGCTGGCCTCGATCGGCGTGAGAAGGTCCGGGTAGCGGGTGATGGCAGTGCGCGGCAGGACGATGACATCGCCATATACCGGGTGATCGTTGGCACTGGTGGCCGGGAAACTGGCGACCCGGTCACCCACCGCGATGTCATCGACGCCGTCGCCGACCGCCGTCACCACACCGGCCATCTCGTGGCCGATCCCTGCGGGCAGACGGGCCTGGGACGGCGCCAGGTTCTGCCGCCAGAGCACGTCATACCAGCTCACGCCGATCGCCTCGACGCGGATCTGTACCTCGCCAACGGCAGGTGACGGTTCGGCCTGCTCCTCGCAACGGAGCACATCGGCAGCGCCGAACTTGTGGAAACGGATCATGCGGGACATCGCATACCTCGCCTGTGTGAATCTCGTATTACCACGGACTTTATCCGGGCTTATGCCGTTAGACCATCAGTGGCTATTAATAGTCGACATGCCTGTCATCGATTGGGCACCTGACTTTCCTGTGCATTGGCCCCCGGAAATCCGTGCAGGGTAACAGCCTTTGGCCTTAAGATTCACCCCTGCTCCACTTCAGGCGAAGCGCACCGATGAATCGAAACGACCTGCGTCGCGTAGACCTCAACCTGTTGATCGTGTTCGAAACCCTCATGCATGAGCGTAGCGTGACCCGTGCCGCCGAGAAGCTGTTCCTCGGCCAGCCGGCGATCAGCGCGGCCCTGTCGCGCCTGCGCAACCTGTTCGACGACCCGCTGTTCGTGCGTACCGGCCGCAGCATGGAGCCGTCGGCACGCGCCCATGAAATCTTTGCCCTGCTGTCGCCTGCACTGGATTCGATCTCCACCGCGGTCAGCCGCGCCGCCGAGTTCGACCCGGCGACCAGCAACGCAGTGTTCCGCATCGGCCTGTCGGACGACGCCGAATTCGCCCTGCTGCCGCAGCTGCTCAAGCGCATCCGCGCCGAAGCCCCGGGCATCGTCCTGGTGGTGCGCAGGGTCAACTACCTGCTGATGCCGACCCTGTTGGCCTCGGGTGAGATTTCCGTTGGCGTCAGCTACACCAGCGAACTGCCGGCCAACGCCAAGCGCAAGGTGCTGCGGCGCAGCAAGCCCAAGCTGCTGCGCGCCGACAGCGTGCCAGGCAGCATCACCCTCGACGACTTCTGCGCGCGGCCGCATGCGCTGGTGTCGTTTGCCGGTGACCTGTCGGGCTTCATCGACGAGGCGCTGGAAGAGATCGGCCGCAAGCGCCATGTGGTGCTGGCCGTGCCACAGTTCAACGGTTTGGGGAGCTTGCTGGCGGGCACCGATATCGTCGCCACGGTGCCGGACTACACGGCCGATGCCTTGACTGCAGCCGGTGGGCTGCGCGCTGAAGACCTGCCAATGGAAGTGCGCACGTTCGAGCTGCACATGGCGTGGCGCGGGGCGCAGGACAATGACCCGGCGGAGCGCTGGCTGAGGTCGAGGATACAGATGTTCTTCGGCGACCCTGACAGCCTTTGAGCCTACAGTGCAAAGCCATCTGTTTTAACCGCTATCAAGCGGCGTGCTCCATATCACCAGCTCAAGTGCTGCAGCAATCTGAATGCGGTGGTCGGCAAACGGGAGAGGCAACAAGTCTTGAGCACGCTCCAGTCTTCGCAACAGGGTATTGCGATGGGTGCCCAGCGCCTCAGCGGTGTGAGTGATATTGCAACCATGGGCAAGAAAAGCGTGTAACGAAAGCTGAAGCACCTGTGGCTCCGTGGCCAAGCGCCCTAGAGTACTCACGACGAATTGCCTGGCCGCACGGGCATCCTGGGCCATCAGCGAAACCATTCTGACCTGATCGATCGTGGCCACGGCAGGCGACCCAGACAGTCGTCCCATCAGGCCCTGGGTTGCCACCGCTTCCAGGTGAGAACGCCGAAACCCGTTCAGCCCCGCCGCCGGCGAGCCGATTGCCGCGCGAATGCCTGGGTACTGTCCGCCAAAGTTTTGCAGCATGTTGAGGTCGAGCGGCCTTGCCGCACTGCACCAGCCCCACAAGGTTGCAGGGCCCGCGAAAACGACAAGCGGGGCTGTCGAGCCGCTGAGCTGAGCCAGGCCGCGCGCCATGACTTCCAGCAAACGGATTTCCACATCCGGCGTTTCGCTCCATACGACAAAAGCTTGGTGCTTCTGGGCAAGGCTGTAGTTCAGCCGCCTGCCGAACTGCTCACTGTCCATGTCCCTGCCGTCGAGCAGCCGACTGACCAGGCTGCGCTTGTCGATGTGGTCGTCATGAGCGGCCGCATCCTTTTCCTGCAAGATGATCTGGGTGATCACCCGCATGTTGCCGTCGATAAACTCCGAGATCGAGCGCGACGAGACGTCCAGAAGCTCCTCCAGCACCACAGGATCCTGGGTCAGGCTGAACGCCATCTTCATCCACAACTCCCAGGCCGTGTTCTGCGTCGACCTGGCGACATTCATCAGCAGCTCCGACAAGCCTCTGCGGGCAAGCTCCCGAGCCGTGTCCACCATGTCGGCGGACACATAGGGCTCCACCGGCTCGCCGGGACGCTGCAGGTTGGCATTCGCCCAGTGCAGCAACTCCGCCCGGTTGGCGCGCCGGCACGCAGCCAGGATGACCGGGTCCTCCAGCAGCCGTGCATTTTCCGGGGAGGCAAACAGTGATTGATTCAGGCGCTCGACCCATTCCGGGGGCAGCGTCTGAGCCCACTCGGCGCCTTTGCGCATCAGCTCGCGAACGGTTTCCGAGGGGCGTGGCCAGAGCGGCGGAGTGCTGATCATAAGGCGTGCGAGCTACTCAAGAAACGAATCGTGAATGGAGCGGTTTGTCACAAAACCAGGCTTCGCTCGGCGACACCTGGCTAGAGGACAAATTGCTTGTGGAGCTTCACAGCATTCTAGTCCGGGTCGAGCACTACCCCGCGCCGTGAAAACAGCACAGGAGCCCCTTCGGTATCGAACAGCGCCGCAGTCAGCGACAGCCCATCGGCTACCTGATTTTCCTGGAAGCTTTGCCCGCCATCGTTACTGAGCACCCTCATCCCGTCCAGCCCGACCACCAGCACCCGCGCGCCCGATACCGCCACCGAGGTAACAGAGCCTTTGCTTTGGGTCGGTACTCGGCGAAAGTCCTTACCGGCCGCAGCGCCGTGCAACAGGGTGCCCCGCTGGCCTCCCACTAGCAGACTCCCATCGGCCAGCACCGCGCCGGACCAGAGCGTACCTTCGTAGCCGGTATCCAGGTAGCGCCAGCTTTTGCCCTGGTCCTCGGAATGCAGCACCTGCCCATGCTCGGCCGTGGCATAGAGCGTGCCATGCCTGTCGGCAAACAGCCCCATCAGGTTGAGGTCGGCCTTCCTGGCGCCCGGCGGTGCCTGCAGGTGCTGCTCTGTCCAGGTCTGGCCACCATCCTCGGTGGTCAGCAGCAATGACCAGAGCCCCACCGCAACGCCCTGCCGGGCATTGAAGAAGTGCACGGCAAACAACGGCCGATCTTCTGCGCTGGACAAGCGCTGGATCTGCCAGGACTCACCGCCATCGGTGGTGGCCAGGATCGCCCCCCAATGGCCGACCGCCCAGCCGTGCCTGCCATCAACGAAAGACACACCCGTCAGCTGGGTGGACAGCGGTACCGAACGCGCCTGGCGAAAGTGCTTGCCGTGATCGTCGGACAACAACACGACACCGTGGTCGCCAACGGCCACCACGCGCTCTGCGGCCCAAACGGCATCCAGCATGGTGGCTTGCGAGGCATTGTCTGCCTGGGCGGCCGGCACGGCCTGCAAGGGCTCGGCTTGAAGGGGCATCAGCGGCAATGCAGCGGCGAACAAGGTCGCCATCAATGAATACTTGAATCCCATGGCTCTCTCCTCAGTGCAGCAACGCGCCGATCAAGCGCACGGGGCGCTTGCGCGGAAATACCCGTTCCAGCCAGACGGCGAAGGCCGGCAGCACGGTCATGGCCATGACCATGTTGACGATGAACATGAAGGCCAGCAGCTTGCCCATGTCGGCCTGGAACTTGAGGTCCGAGAACGCCCAGGTGGCCACGCCCACGGCCAGGGTGATCGCGGTGAAGATCGTGGCGACGCCCACCTCGAGCAATGCGTGCTCGACCGCCTTGGTGATCGACTGCCCATGCGCCTGGTGCCATTGCAGGCGGTTGTAGATGTAGAAGGCGTAGTCGACACCAATGCCCACGGCCAACACCATCACCGGCAAGGTGGCGATGGTCAGGCCGATCTGCAGTTCCTTCATGAACCAGTAGCCGATGAAGGTGCCGATGGTCAGAGGCAGGCAGCACACCAGCACCGCTCGCAGGTCGCGGTAGACAGCGAAGACCAGCAGCGCAATCGCGGCGTAGACGTAAAGCAGCATGGGGGTTTCGCTCTTCTCCACTTCCTCGTTGATGGCGGCCAGGACACCGGCATTGCCCGAGGCGAGGCGGATCGACAGGCCAGGCAGCGGATATTCGCTGCGGAACACCTTGGCGGCCTCCACCACCCTGTTGATGGTCGTCGCCTTGTGGTCGGCCAGATACAGGTGCACGGCGGACATGCTGCAGTCGGTACGCATCAGCCCGGGTGTGCGCGCCACCTCGGTGGCCAGCGCGGCGTAGTTCATCGGGTCGATGGGCACTGCGGCCATCTTGGGATTGCCCTCGTTGTACCCTTCGTTGAACTGACGCATGTTGCTGGAGAACGAGGCCACCGACAGCACACCGGGCACGCCCTGCATGGCCCAGACGAAGCGATCCTGATACTGCCCCGCCGCCACATCTTCGCAGGCCACCGCCCCGTCTTCACCGGCGGCCGCCGGGTTGGCTTCGAAAACCACGCTGAGCCAGTCCAGGCCGATGTCATAGTGGCTGGCGATGGAAACGGCGTCACGATTGAAGCGCGAGTCCTCACGCAACTCCGGGGCGCCCGCCTGCAACGAGCCGACGACCCGGTCATGGCTTTGCCAGATCGCCACAAGGAAGACCACCAGAGCCACGCCAAGCACCCACTGTGCGTTGCGCCACTCGGCGAGCCGCGACAGGCCCCGTAGCCAGCGGGTACGACGCTGCCGGGAAATCTCCTGGGCCGCCGCATACTGGTCGTCGACCCGCAGCAACGAGGCCAGCAATGGCAGCATCAGCAGGTTGGTGATGATCTTGTAGGCCACGCCCAGTGAGGCCGTGATGGCCAGTTCCCGCACCATCGGAATGGGGATCAGCAGCAGCGTCACGAACGATACCAGTGCGGTCACCAGCGCCAACGTGCCCGGAATCAGCAAGCCGGTGAAGCTTGAACGTGCTGCCGCTTCGGCGCTCTTGCCGAGCGCGATCTCGCGGACGATGAAGTTGATCTGCTGCACGCCATGGGACACCCCGATGGCGAAGACCAGGAAGGGCACCAGCACCGCCAGTGGATCAAGGCCGTAGCCCAGCAGGCGCAGGCTGCCGAACTGCCAGACCAGCGAGGCCAGCGAACACGCCAGCGCCAGCAACGTGAAACGCAGCGAGTGGCAATACCAATAGACCGCAGCGGCCGTCAGCAACAGTGCCAGCAAGCAGAACTCCAGTACGGCTGAAGCGCCATCGGCGATGTCGCCGATCTGCTTGGCGAAGCCGATGATCTGGACTTCGAAGTCGCCATCCTCGAACTGCTGGCGGATCTCTTTCTCTAGCCGATGGTTGAACGCGACATAGTCCAGGTGCGTCCCGTCTGCCTCATACTCGTTGAGCTCCGCCGTGATCATCGCACTGCTCTGGTCACGGGACACCAGCGTGCCAATGAAGCCCCCCTGCGCGGTGGAGTTGGCGATCGTCGCGATGACCTGGTCGTTCAAGTGCTCGGGAGTAACCGTTCCCGGCACCAGTGGATCGGCGCGAAAACCTTCTTCGGTGATCTCGTTGACGAAGGCATTGGGCGTCCATAACGAGCGCACACTGCTGCGGGAAACCCCTGGCAGGAAACTGATCGCCTGGGTCACGTCATACAGCCGCTTCAGGCCTGGGGCGCTCCAGATATCCCCTGTGCGCGACCTGACCACGATGGTCAGGCGGTTGGCGCCCATCAGGTCATTGCGGTACGCCTCGAATGTTTCGATGTATTCATGGCCGACCGGCAGCTGCTTTTCAAAGCCGGCATCCATGCGCAGTTGCACGGCGAACCACGCCATGATCAGCGTGAATACCGCCAGGCTCGCCAACACCAGCCGACGATGCCCGAACAGGACGCGCTCGACCCGCGGCAGCACGCCACGCGCCTGAATTTCAGTGAGTTTTACGGAACCGTTCACGGCAGGCCTCACAAGGTACGGGAGATCGCGACACCGACATAATCGCGGTCACGGTACAGCTGGTCGTAAGGCGTATCGCCGCCCATGAACTTGGCGTAGTTGAGAGAGATCTGCCAACTGGCCGGGTTGCGCACGAAGTTCAGGTACAGGTTCATGCTGCTCGCATCTTCGGTGAAGGTAGCCGAGAGGTTCGGCGTGCGCCCTGCCAGCGACCGCGCATAGAAGATGCCCGGAGTGACTTGCCAGCCCGGCAACAGCGTGCCGTCGTAGGTCACGCTGAAGTCCAGGTTGATACCCGATGAGGTCTTGTCGCCATGTGCCTTGGGCGCTGTTGCTGGATCCAGTTGCCAGGCATTGAGCCCCGCAGCCAGTGGCTCGCCATTGACCTCGTCATGCAGCCCGGGGTACCTGATGACCACCAGCTCGGTCAGCAAGGTGCCCGTGCTGGCGCCGGTGAAGTCGAGCAGCAGCGGCGAGTTGGACGGCGTGAAGCTGTACAGGCCGGTCAAGTGCCACTGGAGCTTTTTCTCGTCCTTCCAGCATTTGCCGCCATTGCTCGCACACAGGTCCAGACCTGGGTTGAGCATGACCGAGTCCTTGGGGCGGTACGACAGCTCCGTACCCACCGCCCAGTCACCGATCGGCATGTTGGCGCTGACGCCATACATCATCCGGTCTTCCTGGTAGCGCCAGGTGGGGGCTGCGGCGAAGGTGTCCGGGTCAAGAATATCCACGCGCAACGACGGCAACTTGTCGTGATAGCGCATCACATAGAAGCCATAGTTGACGTCGCTGTCCTCGGGTTGCCAGCGCAACGAGATGCCCCACTGGCCGCTGTCGCGGGCCTTTTTTTCAGAGAACCCGTAATCTCCCCTGCCCTCTCCGAGCGCGTTGGTGGTGGACCAGTAGCTGCCCACCGGCGGCAACTCGCTCTTGTTCCAGCGGAACTGGTAATACGCCTCGACATTGACCCCTGAGCCCAGGCCCGAGGCGACACTGAGCATGGGCGCCGGCAGCACGGCCTCCTTGAGCTGCACGCCTGGGCGGGCCAAGGCTTGGTAATCGTAGGCGTTGGTATTGTTGATACCCCCAGCCACGAACAGGCTTTCGCCCCAGTTGATGACCTGATTACCCAGTCGGGCCCGGACCCGCTGCCCGCCCAGGTCGAAGCCTTTGCTCACCCACAGGTCCAGCAGCCGGGCCTTGAAGGCAAGGTCATCACGCGCATCATCACTGAGCCCGTTGCTACCGACACTCTCCGGGGTATTGAACGACAGCGTGCCGGTGGTATCGGTAGCAGCAAAATCGCGGATCCAGGTGCCACGCGCCATGAAGGTGACGTCCTCGGGCATCTTCAGCAACAGCTCGTGGGTACCCTTGAGATAGTTGGTGAACATATCGCCCCGGTCGTAGTTCAGGTCGCCCTGATCCGCCACGCCGGAGCTCTGCGCCAGGCAGCCGGAAGGCACATTGTGCCCGGTCGGCCCCTGGTTGATCAGGTTGCAGCCCCGCGACTCCGTACGCAGGCCCATGCCTGCGGTAATGGTGGAGTCGAACGAGCCATTGACGGTTTCGCTTTCAAAGGTGAACCCCATTGCCAGCGGGGTCGCGCACACGATGACAAGGCCTGATGCTTTGCTGATTATTGTTTTCATGCTGGCTCTCGATCTGAAGACGTTCTTAGCGCTCGCTGATGGCTCTCAGGTTGTCGGAGGTGAAGAAATCGCGTTTGAGGCGCGGGCTGCTACCGTCCTCGGTGAGCCAGCGAATATCGTTCTTGCCCGCGCCGATCGAGGTCATGTCGAACAGGTAACGGCCATCGACCAGGTTGTACTGGACCTGCGCCTGCACATCGCAGGTGCCCGTCTCGTACACGGGGATCGAGAAGCCTTCGCGCACCTTCCAGATCTGCCCTTGCTTGTCGTAGTCGACGGCCAGCAGAGGGTTCCAGCTGTCCTCGTCGATGTAGAACATGCGCTTGGGGGCCTGGTGGCGCATGCCTTGGCGCACGTTTGCCTCGACCACCCAGACGCGGTGCAGTTCGTAGCGACGCGACTGCGGCGCGAGCGAATCATTGCCGGCGAACGTCTCCACCTTGGCTGCGGTGTCATAGGCTCCGAAGGCGTTGTACGGCACCAGCAGTTCCTGCTTGCCGACCAGCTTCCAGTCGAAGCGGTCCATGGTGCCGAAGAACACGTTCGCCTCATCGACTGTGTACTGGTTATCCAGCCCGATCTGCGGCGCGTCGTAGGAATACGACGGCATGCGCCGCACGCGTCGCTGGCCGGGGAAGTAGTAGAAGGTCGTGGCCTGCTCACCGGCCACGGCCGTCTGCACCGCCGACTGGCCGGCCAGCGCGGCAGGCTCCAGGTAATTGAAGAAGGTGGCGTTTTCCAGGCGGCCAACGGACGAGAACAGTGCGCTGCCTTTCTTGCCCCAGGGCGTATAGAAGAATGTGTCGGTGGATTGGCGCAACCACTCCCCGCCCTTGCGCGGCGAAATGCCTGAGATGCTTTTCGGGATTTCGACGCCGACGCCGCGGTAGCGCATTTTCATGTTCCACATCACCTCAGCCCCGGTAGTGGGCAGGGGGAACGGGATACCCGGCACATGGGCTTCCGCGAGAGCAACGCCGCTGGCGTCGAGCTTGGCGAAGCCAACGTTCTGCCGGGTGTTCTCAGCCACGAAATTCGGCGCATCACACGTACGGCGGGTCGGGAAGACATCCATGCGATAGCCCGGAACCTTCTTGAACAGCTCCAGCTGGGCCGGAGAAAGCTTGCTCACGTGTTGTGCCACATTGCTCGAGTCGATGCTGTACAGGGGCTTGTCGCCCTTGAACTTCCAATACTCCCCGCGCACCTGGCCGTAGCTCCAGCCCGCCCCCTGTGGCCCTGGTGTGGCCCAGGCCGGAATTTCACCACTTGTACTGGCGGCGCTCTCGCCACCCAGCGGCGTCAACTTCGAGCCCAGCGCCTCGGCCCCCTGGGGCGCAGCCTGTACCGAACAGATCGCGGTCGAGGCCGCAAGGGTAACCAGCAGCTGCCTGAAAATACGGCGGGCGGATACGACACTTTCCGACCGTGCAGTGACATCTTTCATTGGAGGATCCTCAAACAAAGGGCTTGGACCGGCTGCTCGACCCTTCGGGTGGAAAGATCGGCGCCTGCGACATCCTGATCAAACGACATGATCAATTGACCATGTCGTTTGATCAACACGCAAGCCACATGCCAGAATGCTTCACTGGCGGATTACATTAGAGAATTCAGCGGGTTAGATTTATTTATCGATCAATACCATCCTGGCGCCTGCACTTTACTGGGAAGTAAGGAAACAAGTGTTACTAAAAGATGCTTATTACTTGTGCACCACATGAACGTTTCGCCACATATAGCACTGCACCTTCCTATATCGTTCGCTTATCCACCCCTATTATTAACACGAATAATTCATCCATAAAAAAACCGCCCCTGAGGGCGGTAAAAAGACAGGCCTTCGCCCGCCATGGAGTAGCAGCAGATATTAAACAATGCATTCAATCAGCCATTGAACAGCTGTTTACCTGCCCCGCTAATTAACTGGGGTAAAGCATGGCATGCGAGGGCACTTTCGTTGAACGCTGAAGCGCTCCATAGGCATAAAACAACTGCACAATCGAATAGGACCAGGTCAGGAAGGCACAGGTCATGAAGATCATCTTCGTGTCATCCCCCGGGATCGGGAAGAAGTCATACCGCAGCGCGATCGTCAGCCCCGCCGCTGCTCCCAGAAGGCTTGCCAGCGCATGCCCAGACTCGCCGGCACGTACCAGCCGCCAGATAAAGTAGACCAGGAACAACGTGTAGAGCGACCACATCAACATATAGAAATAGGGCAGCCACTCTTTGAAACCTGTCGACAGGTAATAAATGGCCGTCGCGGCAAAAGCGGCCAGAAACAAGATCACGTCCTTCGCCGGCGATGGCTTGTAATTGTGCGTCACCGCCATCAACCCGAGCGTTGCAATAACCGGCACGCCCACCCCGCGGGAGAACGCGTCCAGAAAAATGGCCACATTATAATTGGCTTGCCATCCCGTGGCGATGAACGTCGTGAAGTTAGTTGCAGAAATACCTACAATCAAGAACTCCACGCCCAACAGATAATTCTTACGCCTGATAAATGCAACACCATAACCCAAGCCACTCATCACCAGCAGCACACAGGAGATCAACGCAAACAAATCTATGAGTTCCACGATAACAGCCTCTGTCAAAAGGGTCGCGCCGTCGCTCTGCAATGACGGGCATAGAACAAGCACATCAATTGCAATCAGCCGTTATTGGCCTTGTCTTTACGCACTTTTCTATCGGTCCAGTCATCCAGCAACTTGGCCGCCGCAAAGGCCGAGTGTATGGCGCACCATTGCAGGGGTTCAGGCAGCATGGACGGCGTCTTGTGTTGCAGCGCCGCCAGCAGCTCAGGCGCCTGGCCATTGATTTGCTCGGCAAAGAGCTTGCCGATCAACGATTGAGTGCCCAACCCGTGGCCCGAGCAGCCGGTGGTGTAGTGAATGTTCTGTTTCGCGCCCATGGCGCCGATCACCGGCAGGAAGTCGTAGGCACCACTGACGTAACCACTCCAGCAGTGCTTGACGCCCAGGTTTTGCAACATCGGATAGCGCTCGCGCAGTACCTGTGCCAATGCGGTGTAGGCGTCATGGTCCGGGATATTGGGCGTCTTCGAACCGTAGGCATAACCTAGCTTCTTGACGGTCAACACCATCGTGCCGTGCGCCGTCAGGCGGTGGCTCTCCATGGTGTAGTGCGGCGTGATGATCCCTTCCCGCCCTTGCCAGCCGAGGGCAGCCAACTGCTGCGTCGACAGCGGTTGGGTTTCGATTGCCGATACCCGAATCGCCGCGACCTTGTTGCGCAACACCCCCAGCTGCGGGGTATAGGCGTTGGTTGCCAGCACCATCACCGGGGCGGTCGCACTGCCATGGGCAGTCTTGCAGGTAATGACCGGCCCTTCGCTGAAGCTCAGCAACGGCGTGCGTTCGTAGAGTTTCACCCCCGCCTCGATGGCCGCGCGCCGCAGGCCGCCGATGTACTTCCCAGGGTTCAAGGTGCCACCACACTGCTCGGCGGCGAACAGAAACGCTGGGGGGATGCCTCGCGCACGCATTTCGGCACCGTCGACGAAGCGGCTCGTCGCCCCCAGCTTCTGCCCCAGCGCCATGTTTTCCCGCAAGCGCTTCTCCTGGCTGGAATGAACACCTGCCCGGAGCACGCCCGAGGGGTTGTAGTCACAGTCGATACCCAAGCTTTTGAATCGACCTTCCACGTAGGGCACCGCTTCGTCATAGAACCTGACGAACTGCGTCGCCTGCTCCGCACCCACGCGCTTGACGAACATGTCGTACTCGATACCCATGCTGCCCAGCAGGTAGCCGGCATTGCGGCCACTGGCACCGAAGCCGGCGAACTCCTGTTCCAGCACGATCACATTCGCCCCGAGCGCCTTGAGCTCCAGCGCGGTCGACAGCCCGGCAAAGCCGGCACCGATCACGATCACATCGGCCTGCGCGTGACCTTGGAGGGTCGGCTGCAGATCAGCCGGTCGCTCCACCCATCCCCCCAGACTGCGAAACTTCAACGGTGCTGCGTCGCCATCGGCCGCATTGTTCAAGGCATTCATCCGCGTCACTCCCAGAATTGTCAGAAGCCTTTACCCGGCTCGGAGAAAGCCGGCATGCCCAGGAGCTCTTGCGGGTCGCGCATCTGGCCATCGATTTCCACCCAGCCCAGCAACGTGGAACTGGCACTCCAGCCCAGCAGGCGTTGCATTTCACCTGGGAGCTGGCGAACACGTTCGACGGGAATGGACAGGAAGTGATTCTCTTCAAGGCGCAGGAAGGCCAGGTCGTAGGCCATTGTCAGGCCAGTACGAGGGGATGCCGTCATGTTGGCGCCGCCGCCGTGATACACCGACCCGATCCAGAGCAGCGCGGAGCCAGCCTTCATTTGCGCGGCGACGGTTTCTTCCTGGGTCGGCATTCGCTCGTCATCCCACTGATGGCTGCCGGGGATGACGCGCGTCGCGCCGTTGTCTTCGGTGAAATCTGAAATCGCCAGCATCATCTGCAGCCTGGCCTCACGCCCATACTGAGGGTGCCGCCAGAGCGAAGTGGCATCGTCTCGGTGCAAGGGCTGGAGGCCTTGGCCCGGGCCAATCTGGATCGCCTGGGTAATGCTCAGTTGAATATCAGGCGCCATCTCGATGCGGTCGCTGCCCACCCAGACGTGGGTGGGCGTCTGCAGGATCTGCCTGGCCGCACCAAGGAACAGCGGGTGCAGTGCCACCTCCACGGCGGTGTCGCTGCGCCCGATGATGCGGGCCACACGGCGGGTCTGGGTGCCTGCGAAGTAAGGATCGACACCGCAAGGCGTGACCTTCAGGTAGCTGTCCAGCTCTTCAGTGAGGGACTTCAGCGTTGCCGGGGAGACAAAGTCGGCAATGATGACCCCGCCGTCACGCCGGATGATGTCCACCACCTGCTCGATCGAAGCATCACTGCTGACTGTGGAGAGCGCTCGTGTATCCATCTGCTTTCTACCTGTCTGGTTTTGTCATTGTTGTGTCCACCGAGGTCGGGCGACTTGGGTGGTGAACGCATCATTACCGAACATGGTCACTTGATCAAGTCATTTGATTTGCACTTTTCCGTACCCTGCCGTGCCCACACGAAGCGGGATTGCATCGACTCATGGATTGAGGCTTGACCTTGCGCTAGCATTCGTCACCGTCAACGCCGGGCCAAGGGGCCGGCGGCAATACCGAAAAGGGAGAACGCTCAATGGCTCGGATTGGTGCTGAAGAGCGCAGGCAGGACTTTATCGAGGCCACCGTGAAGGTGATCGCGGAACATGGGGTGGCCAACGCCACGACCCGGCGCATCGCTGCGGCGGCAGATTCGCCGCTGGCATCGTTGCACTATGTCTTCCACACCAAGGACGAGCTGTTCTATGCGGTCTACGAGTCCTTGATCAACATGCCGCAACAATCGCTGCAACACGTGCCGACAGGCGCCACGGCGGCGGAGTCGGTGGGGGAAATGTTGCGCCAACTGGTCAACTGGTTCACCGCCCACCCGGAAATGGCCACCACGCAGTTCGAACTGTTTTGCTGGAATCTGCGCAACAACCCGGAGATGGCAACCAAGATCTATGCCGTTTCCCTCGAAGCGGCCCAACAGGCCATCGTCAAGGTCACCGACAGCGCGCTGGACCAGGCAGCACTGACCACTATCAGCCGCTTGCTGATCAATCTGTTCGACGGCCTGATGCTCGCCTGGTCCGCCCACGGCGACCGTGCACGCCTGGAGGCCGAGACCGAGACCGCCTGCCAGGCAGTCAAGTTGCTGGTGGCCAGTTACTGAGGCTCCCAAAGGACTCGCCGTGTTGCGTTGCTGCACGGCGATACCCTCCCCTCCGGCTCTGAAAGCCGCAGCGCCCCTTCGAACGTCCCGATGACGATATCTACCAGACTGGCCCAGTCTGATCGTCGGCCGGCGATGTAACAGGTGCAAATCATCCTGAAAAAGCAGTGACGTGGTGCATTTTGCACCTTGTTCCAGCCATTCTTCGACTCTATTCTGGGTCAAATGATCAAGTCAAAAGATCAGTCTCTATAACACAACAATAGGAGGCGACATGTCCTCTCACGCTGCTCTTCCGGTTGAGCCGCTCGATGTTCTGATCATGGGAGCCGGTGTGTCTGGCATCGGCGCGGCGGCCTACCTGCGACGCAATCAACCGAACAAGACCTTTGCCATTCTCGAGTCCCGCGAGCGGATGGGGGGTACCTGGGACCTGTTCCGATACCCCGGCATCCGCTCCGACTCGGACCTATACACCTTCGGTTTCGACTTCAAGCCCTGGACCAAGGCCAAGTCCCTGGCGGACGCCGCAGATATTCTCGAATACCTGGGCGAAGCCATCGACGAGCATGAGCTGGCCCCCTTCATCCAGTATCAGCAGAAAGTCATCTCGGCCAACTGGCAAAGCGACAAGGGCTTGTGGGCGGTGCGTATCGAGGATGGCCATACGGCGCAGATCCGCACGGTCGAATGCCGCTGGCTGTTCAGTGCAGGTGGTTACTATCGCTATGACCAGGGCTTCAGTCCCCGCTTCGAAGGCAGCGAACAGTTCAAGGGCCAGATCATCCACCCGCAACACTGGCCGCAAGACCTCGACTACGCCGGCAAGCGCGTCGTCGTCATCGGCAGTGGCGCCACCGCGGTAACCCTGATTCCGGCCATGGCCGACAAGGTCGCCAGCATCACCATGCTGCAGCGCACACCGTCCTACATCATCAATCAGCCCGCCAACGATGGGGTTGCAGCGTTCCTGCGCAAGGTCCTGCCCGCGCAAACCGCCTATTCCCTGACGCGCTGGAAGAACGCCAAGATCACCCTGGCCTTCTGGGGCTTCTGCCAGCGCTTCCCCAAGCTTTCGAAAAAACTGCTGCTGTGGCTGACCCGCAAGGAGTTGCCGAAAGACTACCCGGTCGACGAGCATTTCAACCCGCCCTACAACCCTTGGGATCAGCGCCTGTGTTCGGTGCCCGAAGGCGATCTGTTCAAAGCCATCAGCGCGGGCAAGGCCGACATCGTCACCGATCATATCGAGCGGTTCACCGAGCACGGTGTATTGCTCAAGTCAGGCAAGATGCTCAAGGCCGACATCATCGTCACCGCCACGGGGCTGAACGTGCAGCTGTTCGGTGGCATCAGCCTGTACAAGGACGGCAAGCCGGTGGTGTTGAGCGAGACCCTGGCCTACAAAGGCATGATGCTTTCCGGTGTACCCAATTTCGCCTTTGCCGTGGGCTACACCAACTCTTCCTGGACCTTGAAGGTCTGCCTGCTATGCGACCACTTCTGCCGCTTGCTCGGGTTCATGCAACGCGAAGGCTACAACGTCTGCGAGCCTGAGCCGCCGGCCGGGATCGAGACTCGCCCGCTGCTGGACTTTGGCGCGGGCTACGTGCAACGCGCCCTGGACAGCATGCCGCGCCAGGGCCCCTGCGAGCCTTGGGTGATGTCGATGGACTACTTCCGCGATGTCAAAGTGCTGCGCCGCGGCACCGTGGCAGACAAGTGCCTGAACTTCACCACGGTGACCAGCACGCCTTTGCATGCCGGTGTCCAACTGCAGCAGCAAGGTAGCCGCCGATGAGCACCGATCGTTTCTTCGAGCTGCCGGGCGACCGCAGGCTGTGCTATCGCAGCCATGGCCAGGAAACCGCCCCAGCGGTCCTGCTCATCGTCGGCCTGGGGCTGCAACTGACCTACTGGCCGCAACCGCTCATCGACGGCCTGGTCGAGCAAGGCATGCGGGTCATCACGCTGGACAACCGTGACTCGGGCCGCTCGTTCTTCACGGATGTGGCGCCCCCCACGCCCCTGCAGCAGTTCCTGCGCAAGCGCACGCCCGGCTATGACCTGGGTGACATGGCCAACGACGTGATCGGGCTGATGGATGGCCTGGCGCTAAAAACGGTGCATGTCGTGGGGATGTCGATGGGCGGCATGATCGCCCAGACCCTCGCGGCGCGTTACCCCGAGCGCGTCAGCACCCTGACTTCGATCTTCTCCACGACAGGTTCGCTGCGCGTCGGCCAGCCGGCGCTCAAAGCCCTTTTCCAGCTCCTGCGCCGCCCACCGCGCAATCAGCACGAAAGCGTTCGCGACTACGTGGACATCATGGGCCTGATCGGTTCGCGGCTGGCCTGGAACGAATCGGCCTTGCGTGACTACGCCATGCAGGCCTG
Organism: Pseudomonas sp.; assembly: GCF_017744435.1. Taxonomy (GTDB): domain Bacteria; phylum Pseudomonadota; class Gammaproteobacteria; order Pseudomonadales; family Pseudomonadaceae; genus Aquipseudomonas. Next base: position 142,380 of record NZ_JAGIBG010000008.1, on the reverse strand, counting down.
GCCGCGCGGTGGCGGTGAGGCCAGCAACCTCGGCACCGCCAGGCAGATCGGCGCGATCATCAACTCCGGTGACCGTACCGAGGAGTTGCAGCGCGTTCGCTGCCGCACGCTGGTGATTCACGGGGACAAAGACCTCATGGTCGCCACCACTGGCGGGTTCGCCACGGCGTCGGCGATTCGCGGCGCCAACCTGGTGCTGCTGCCCGGGATGGGGCACGACTTGCCAACGTGCCTGTCAGGCACGCTGCTTTCCCTGCTGACGGGGCACATGCGTTAGCACCGATTTCCTTTTTAGGGGCGCGTTGCTTGGTCGCCCCTCTTTTTATTCCGCTGGAGGCTTTTCGCAACAGGTTCAAGCAACACCCCAAAACAACAACATTCCGGCCTGCGCGTTACCGCCAGGCCCACCTCGAACGCCTGAGTTGTCGATCACAACCCGGCGCGGGTGCTCCTCCACTGCCCTTTCAACAATGACAACAATTGAGCAAGAGGTATGTATGGAATTCAAGTTCTTACTCCCCAGCAAAATCGTGATGGAACCCGGCCTGCGCGAACGCACCGGTGAACATCTGCGGGAACTCGGCCTGGCACGCGTGCTGATCGTGACCGATGCCGGAGTCAAGGCCGCAGGCCTGCTGGACAGCGTCTACACCAGCCTGGACAAGGCCGGCATCACCTTCGAGGAAGTGTCGGACATCAAGGCAAACCCGCGCAGCGAGGACATCAACCACGCCGCGCAGCGCTATCGGGGCATGGGTATTGATGGCCTGCTGGCGGTGGGGGGTGGCAGCGCAATGGATGCGGCCAAGGCCATCAGCCTGCTGCTCACCCACGAGGGGCGTATCGAGGACTACGAAGGGTCGTTCACGCTCACCCGTGCCATCCCGCCTATCGTCACCATCCCGACCACGGCAGGCACCGGCAGCGAAGTGACCTGCTTCTCGGTGATCACCGATACCGCCCGACATTACAAGATGAGCGTGCATGATTACCGGGTCGGGCCAGTACTGGCATTGCTTGACTCACATATCCTCGACACGCTGCCCGCGTCGATTGCCGCCGCAACCGGCATGGATGCCCTGACCCACGCCATCGAAGCCTACACCTGCCGCGTGGCAAACCCGATCAGCGACGGCCTGGCGCTGCATGCCATCCGCCTGATCAGCCAGCACCTCAAGGCCGCCGTGCAGGAGCCCGACAACCAGGCGGCGCGGGAACAGATGCTGGTGGCCAGCCTGATCGCCGGCATGGCCTTCGGCAACGCCGACGTCGGCAGCGTGCACTGCATTTCCGAGGCCATCGGCGGCATGTACGACACGCCCCACGGTGTGGGCAACGCGATCTTCCTGCCCTTCGTGTTCGGCCACAACCGTGATGCCAATATCGTCCGCCATGCCCAGGTGGCCTACGCGTTGGGGGTCGACCCCACGCTTGCGCCGGTCGACGCCGCCGAGGCCGCCGTCGGCCATCTGTTCCAGATGAGCAAGGACTTGGGCATCCCCCGCTTCGCCGAGGTCAAGGGCGTGCGCGAGGACGACTTCCTGACCCTTGCCGAAAAGTCCAAGCAGAACTTCTCGGACGCCAGCAATGCCAAGGCGATGTCCGTAGAGGCCTACCACGACATCATCGCCACCGCTTACCACTTCGTCGTGTAAGAGGGCACCGTCATGAGTCAGTCAACCCCCGGCGCCTCGTTGAGGCGCACCCTGGGCCCGTTTTCCGTGCTGCTGTTTGGCCTGGCATTCCTGGCCCCGCTGATCGTCTTCGGCACCTATGGCGTGATCACCCAGGCCAGCGGCAATACAACGGCGATGGCGTATCTGGTCGCGGCGACCGGCGTGGTGTTCACGGCCTTGAGCTATGGCCGACTGGTCAAGGTGTTCCCGGTGGCAGGTTCGGCCTACACCTACACCCGCAAGATGCTCAATGCCAACCTCGGCTTCATGGTGGGCTGGGCTGCCCTGCTCGACTATTTCTTCATCCCGATGCTGATCTGGCTGCTCGGCGCCAGCTACCTCAACATGGCGTTTCCCGAGGTGCCCCAGTGGGTGTGGATCACTGGCTTCATCGTCTCCACCTCGCTGCTCAATGTGCTCGGCATTCAGGTGGCCAACCGCTTCAACGTGCTGTTGATGGTGGTGCAACTGGTCATCATCGTCGTGTTCATCGGCCTGTGCGTGCACTACATCGTGGCAGCCAATGGCCCTGGCGGGCTGCTGTCGGCCAAGCCGTTCTTCAACCAGGACGTGCCCTTCGCCACCAGCATGGCCGGCGCCGCCATTGCCGCTTACTCGTTCCTGGGCTTTGACGCGCTGTCCACGCTGAGCGAGGAAACCCGCGACCCTGGCCGCACACTGCCGCGCGCCATCCTGCTGGTCGCATTGATCGGCGGTTCGGTCTACGTCAGCTCCTCGTACTTCATGTACCTGGCGCACCCCTCCCCCATGTTCGAGCTGGTGGACGGGGCCGCCTTCGAGATTGCCCGGATGATCGGTGGCGACCTGTTCTTCGCCGTGGTCCTGGCCGGGATCATCGTCGCCCACTTCGCTGCGGGGATGTCGTTCCAGGCCAGCGTGGGCCGGCTGCTCTATGCCCTTGGCCGGGACAACCAACTGCCCCGGCGCTTGTTCGGCGCGCTGCACCCTCGCTACCAGACCCCGGCCTTCAACATCCTGCTGTGCGGTGTCTTCGGCACCGCCGGGTTTGGCCTGACGATCGCCACCGCGACGTCGTTGGTCAACTTCGGCGCGTTTCTCGCCTTCACCGCGGTCAACCTGTGCGCGTTGCGGCTGACTTTCGATGCGCGCGTCAAGGACGGTGCCGGGTTGCTGCGCGGGGTGCTCTTCCCGCTCATCGGCCTGGTCACGGCCGGGTGGATGCTGGTCAGCCTGGATAAAGACGCCCTGATCATGGGCAGTTGCTGGCTCGGCCTTGGGTTGGTCTACCTCGCCTGCCGGACCCGCCTGTTCCGTAACCCGGTCCCCGACGCCCTGGCATAGCCCCTCTTCCCATCGAACGCTCTGACGACAATCACAAGGCAGGCCACAGGCCTTGCCGTTCAACGACGAGATCGACATGCAAACAAAACTGCTGATCAATGGTGCCCTCGTGGCCGGCGAAGGCAACCTCCTGGACGTATACAACCCCTCCCTGGGCAGCGTCCTGGTACAGACCCACGAGGCCAGCCATGCCCAGGTCCATGCCGCGGTGCAAAGCGCGGATGCGGCCTTCGAAGCCTGGTCGCAAACAGCTCCCAAGGACCGCGCAGCACTGCTGCTCACCCTCGCCGACCGTATCGACGCCCAGGCGCAGGTGTTCGCCCGCCTGGAGGCGGATAACTGCGGCAAACCTTTCACGGCCGTGCTGCAGGACGAACTGCCCGCCGTCTCGGACGTGTTCCGCTTCTTCGCCGGCGCCGTTCGCTGCCTGCAAGGCTCGGCGGCGGGCGAGTACATCCCGGGGCACACCTCGATGATCCGCCGCGACGCGGTGGGTGTCGTCGCCTCCATCGCGCCGTGGAACTACCCGTTGCTGATGGCGGCGTGGAAGCTCGGCCCAGCGCTGGCCGGCGGCAACACCGTGGTGCTGAAGCCCTCCGAGCACACCCCGCTGAGCACCTTGAAACTGGGCGAGCTGCTCGCCGAGATCTTCCCCGCTGGCGTGGTCAACATCGTCCATGGGCGTGGTGCCACGGTGGGGGAGCCGCTGACCAGCCACGCCCAGGTGCGCATGGTATCGCTGACCGGTTCCGTGCGTACCGGCAGCCGGATCATCGAAGGCACGGCCGACAGCGTGAAACGGATGCACATGGAGCTGGGTGGCAAGGCGCCGGTGATTGTCTTCGACGATGCCGACATCGACGCTGTCGTCGAGGGTATCCGCGCGTTCGGCTTCTACAACGCCGGCCAGGACTGTACTGCCGCCTGCCGTCTCTATGTACAGAAGGCGATCTACCCGGCGTTCGTTCGCAAGCTCGGCGAGGCCGTGTCCAGCATCAGATGCGGGCTGCAGGATGACCCCGCAAGCGAAATGGGCCCGCTGATCACCCTTGAGCATCTTGAGCGTGTCGAGGGCTTCGTCAACCGGGCCAGGGAGCTGCCTCACATCGAGGTCGTCACCGGCGGCAAGCGCGCAGCAGGTGCCGGGTTCTTCTTCGAGCCCACGGTGCTGGCCGGCACCCGGCAGGACGATGAGGTGGTGTGCCGTGAAATCTTCGGCCCGGTGGTAACGGTCTCGCCCTTCGAGGATGAGGCCCAGGTACTGGCATGGGCCAATGAATCGGACTACGGCCTGGCCTCTTCGGTGTGGACCGCCGATGTGGGGCGAGCCCACCGCATGGCCGCTCGGCTTCAGTACGGCTGCACCTGGGTCAACACCCATTTCATGCTGGTGAGCGAGATGCCCCACGGCGGCGTGAAGCTGTCGGGCTACGGCAAGGACCTGTCCATGTACGCCCTGGAAGACTACACCGTGGTCCGCCACGTGATGTTCAAGCACTGACCGCCCCTGCGACACACCATTACCCAATCACCTCAAGAGGTTATGCATGAACAACATCGAGACGTTCGAGAGGCTCGAGTCCAACGTGCGGATGTACTGCCGCGACCTGCCACTGGTGTTCGATACCGCCCAGGGCAGCAAGATCCGCGGCGAGGATGGCCGCGAGTACCTGGATTTCTTCGCCGGCGCCGGCGCACTGAACTATGGCCACAACGACCCGCGCATGCGCGATGCCTTGATCGCCTACCTGTCGGCCAATGGCGTGACCCATGCCCTCGACCTGCACACCACCACCAAGCGTCAGTTCCTGGAGTCGATCGAACGTGACCTGTTCAAGCCGCGCGGCTGGGACTACAAGGTGCAGTTCACCGGCCCGACCGGTGCCGACGCCGTCGAGGCGGCACTGAAGCTGGCGCGCAAGGCAACGGGGCGCACCAAGGTCGTTTCCTTCTACGGTGCCTACCACGGCATGACGGCCGGCGCGCTGGCCGTCACCGGCAATCGCACGCGCCGAGGCCCCGGGCTGTCCACCGACGTGGCGTTCGTGCCGTATGAAGACAGTCCCTACGGCGCATTCGACAGCATTGGCTTCCTCGAGCGCCTGGCCAACGACCAGGGCAGCGGATCTGAATTGCCGGCTGCCGTGATCGTGGAGTCGGTGCAGATCCAGGCAGGCGTCTACCCGGCCTCCAACGCGTGGTTGCAGCGCTTGCGCAAATGGACTGCCGATCACGGGGTGGTGCTCATCTGTGACGAGATCCAGGCCGGCTGTGGCCGCACGGGCGACTTCTTCGGTTTCGAGCGCTCCGGTATCGTGCCGGACCTGATCACCTGCGCGAAATCGATCGGCGGCTTTGGCCTGCCGATGGCGATCGTGTTGATCCGCGCCGGGCTGGATGTGTGGGAACCGGGCGATCACATCGGCACCTTCCGCGGCAACCAGCTGGCCTTCCTGACCGCGCAGATCGCGCTCGGCTATTGGCGCGACGAGCAGTTCCTGAAGGTGCTGGCCGACAACAGCGCAACCGTGACCCGTGCGGTTGCCGGCTTCGCAGAGATTCCGGGCGTCGCGTCCGCGCGCTCGCGCGGCATGATCGCCGGCATCGATTTCGGCCGCGGCAACGTGGCCTTGGCCAAGGATGCCCAGCAGCGCGTGCTGCAGGCGGGCGTGCTGGTCGATCGCTGCGGCCCGAACGGCGAAATCATCAAGCTGATGCCACCGGTGAACACCCCGACCGAGCAGCTCGAACAAGGCCTGACAGCCTTCGGCGAGGCGGTCGCGGCAGCGCTTGGCCAATAGGAGTGTTGAATCATGCATAACCCAATTGATGCCTGTTCAGGCTTTGACGTATCCGTCGTGGGCCTTGGGGCCATGGGCACGATCATGGCGCAAGTGCTGCTCAAGCAAGGCAAGCGCGTAGCGGTGTGGAATCGCTCACCCGACAAGGCGCAGGCGCTCGTGGCTGCCGGCGCCCACCTCTGCGACAGTGCCCACGCCGCGCTGGCGGCAAGCCCGGTCACCATCCTGGTGCTGCTGGACAATGCGGCGGTCCTTGAGGTGCTGGGGTCTGCCAGCGTGCCCCCTGCACTGGCCAAGCGCACGGTCGTCAACTACACGACCGAATCCCAGGAAGAAAGCATGGCGCTTCAGGCGCTGGTCAGCCGTGCGGGCGGCCACTACGTCAAGGGCATGATCGTGGCCTACCCGCGCAACATCGGCCACCCGCAAAGCTACTGCATCCATACCGGCGAGCGTGAAGCCTTCGAGCAGCATCGCGCACTGCTGCAAGTGCTGGCTGGCCATACCCTGTTCCTGCCCTGGGAGGAAACCTACGCGTTTGCCGCCCTGCTGCATGCCCATGCCTTTGCCGCGATGGTGACATTCTACGAAGCCGTGGGCGCGAGCCAGGCGTTTGGCATGCCCGCTGCCAGGATGGCCCGGCAGATACTCGACGCTTCGCGCTTTTTCGTCGCCGACGCACTTGAAGAGGCCGTGCGGCGCTTGGAACAGCAGGATTTCGCCAGCGATCAGGCACGGCTCGATGTGCATGCCGGTGCCTTTGCCCAGATTGCCCAGGCCCTGCAGGCAGGCGGCGCCTGGACCCCGATGTTCGACGCCGTGTGCCAGGTGGTTCAGCGCGCGGAGTCGATGGGTTACGGCGATCAGGACATTGCAGCCGCCACCAAGGCGTTCGCAACGGGCGCTCGCTGAGAACAGTGCGGTAGCCGAGGCGTGCAGACGTGACGCTGCACGCCCTCACCAGAACCTGGAGGTTTACATGCGTGTTTTTGCCATTCTGCTGGCAAGCTCGGCGCTCGCCCTGTGCTTGGCGACGGCCCTTGCGCCCAAGCCTGGGGTAGTGAAGCGACCGGTTGCGCACACGGCACAACCGGTCGGGAGCATCGGCGATATCTTCCGTGGCCACTAGACATCGAAGGCAGTGCAGCCCTTGTAGGAGCGGCCTTGTGTCGCGAAAGGGCCGCAGAGCGGCCCCGGCAATCTATGCGGCGAAGCTGAGAACCTGGGGGCGCTTCGCACCCCTTTCGCGGCACAAGGCCGCTCCTACAGGCCTTTGGTGAACCTGTGGGAGCGGGTTTACCCGCGGCTTCGCCCGTGTTCGCGGTAGAAGCAGCCAGGCCAGCGCGCCAACATCACTAGCCCAAGCTTTCGGCTGCCGCCTCCTGTTGCCGTGCCCATTCGCGCAAGACGAACTTCTGGATCTTGCCCGTCGCAGTCTTGGGCAACACCACCAGCGAAACGTGGCGCGGCGCCTTGAAGTGTGCCAGGTGCTCACGGCACCAGCGGATCAGCTCGTCACCTGTGATACGGGCCTGGGCATCGCCACGCAGGGTGACGAAGGCATGGGGCGTCTCGCCCCAGCGCGAGTCGGGGCGCGCCACCACGGCGGCCTCCACCACGTCGGGGTGTTGGTAGAGCACCTCCTCGATTTCCAGCGAACTGATGTTCTCGCCACCGGAAATGATGATGTCCTTGGCCCGATCCTTGATTTCCACGTAACCGTCCGGGTGCAGCACGGCCAGGTCGCCGGTGTGCAGCCAACCGTTGGCCAGGGCGCTGCGGGTGGCCTCGGGGTTGTCCAGGTAGCCTTTCATCACCGTGTTGCCACGCACCACCAGTTCGCCCAGCGTCAGGCCGTCGGCCGGCACCGGGCGGCCGCTGTCGAGATCCAGCACCGTGGCCTCTTCGAGCATCGGGTGGGCAACGCCCTGGCGGCTCATGAACCGGGCGCGGGCCTCCAGGGGCAGTTCGTCGACGCCCGGCTGCCACAGGCACAGGGTGCTGGGGCCGTAGCTCTCGGTCATGCCGTAGGCGTGGGTGATGCTGAAGCCGCGGGCCTCCATGGCGGCGATCACCGCGCTGGGTGGCGCAGCGCCGCCGGTGATCACCGATACCGGCCAGCTCGGCACACCGGCGTGCTTGGCATGGATCAGCATCGACATCACCACCGGTGCGGCGCTCAAGTGGGTCACGCCATGCACGGCGATCGCGGCGTGGATCGCTTCAGGCTGGACCTTGCGCAGGCACACATGGGTGCCACCGGACAAGGTCACTGCCCAGGTGTGGCTCCAGCCATTGCAGTGGAACATCGGCAAGGTCCACAGGTAGACGCTGCGCGGGCCCAGCTGAAAAACCAGCGCCCCGGCGCAGGCGTTGAGGTAGGCGCCGCGGTGATGCAGGACCACACCCTTGGGAGCGCCGGTGGTGCCAGAGGTGTAGTTGATGGCAATCGACTGCCACTCGTTCTGCGGCGCGCTCAGCGGCCTGGCCGGGTCGCCCTGGGCCAGGAACGCCTCGTAGTCCAGGTGGTCGACCCGCTCGCCCTGTTCGGCCGCGTCATCGTCGATGCCCACCAGCAGTGGCGGCGTGTCGAGCATGGCCAGGGCCTGCTGCACCACCGCAGCGAACTCGCGGTCGCAGATCAGCACCTTGGCCGCGCAGTGGCGCAGGATGAAGGCGATGCTGCGCGCCTCCAGGCGAATGTTGATGCACACCAGCACGGCCCCCGCGCCGGGTACGCCGTAGTGCGCCTCGAGCATCTCGGGGATGTTCGGCGCCAGTATCGCCACCCGCTCGCCCGGCTGCACGCCGACCCGCTCCAGCGCACTGGCCAGGGCGCGGCTGCGCTGGTGCAACTGCTGGTAGCTGTAGCGCCGCTCGCCATAGACCACGGCGGCGCGCTGCGGATACACCTGGGCGGCGCGCTTGAGGAACGACAAAGGCGAAAGCGGTACATGGTTGGCTTCGTTGGGTGCGAGCTCATGCTCGAAGGTTGGGTGAATCATGACGGCCACCCCATTGACACGTTATCCAGGCATTGAAGGTACATACAGATCTCCTGCTTATTGTTGTTCTTGCGCCAGGCGCGGATCCGCCTCAGGTCACAGACTGCTGCACAGATGCCCGCCATCGACCACGATCTCGGTGCCGCTCATGGCCCGCCCGGCATCACTGGCCAGCAATAGCAAGGCGCCGTCCAGATCCTGCGGCTGGCTGAAGCGCCGGCTGGGAATACGCGAGCGCAACTTCTCCCCGGCCTCGCCGGCCAGGAAACCCTCGTTGAGCTCGGTCATCACGTAGCCCGGCGCCAGGGCGTTCACCCGGATGCCATGGCGCGCCAGTTCCAGGGCCATGGCGCGGGTCAGGTGGGCAAGCCCGGCCTTGGCCGCCAGATAAGGGCCGACGGTGCCGGCCACGCGGCTGGCGAGGATCGAAGTCACATTGATCAGGCTGCCGCCCTACCCCGCGGCGACCATCCGCCGGGCGCACTCCTGCGCCACAGTCCAGGCGCCCTTGAGGTTGGTGTCGAGCACCCGGTCCCAGCGCTGGTCGTCACAGGCCAGCAGCGGCTGGCTGTCGCTCACCCCGGCGTTGTTGACCAGCACATCCAGCGGGCCGGCGGCGTCGAGCACCCGGCACACATCGTCGCGGCAGGTCACATCCAGGGCCAGGGCCCGGGCGCGACCACCGGCCAGTTCGATGGACTCCACCAGGCTCTGCAGCGGCGCCAGGCGCCTGGCCGTCACCACCACCTCGGCACCGGCCGCCGCCAGGGTGGTGGCGAAGTGTCGGCCAAGGCCGCTGGAGGCGCCGGTTACCAGGGCGCGGCGCCCATCGAGGGCGAACAATCGGGCAAGGGTCGGCTGCATCAGTGGGCTCCCGGGTGCTGGTCGAGAAGCTTCTTCGCCAGGCTCATGCGGTGCACTTCGCTCGGGCCGTCATAGATGCGAAACGGGCGAATGTCGCGGAAGATGCGCTCCACCACGGTCTCCCCGGTCACCCCGCGCCCGCCCAGCACCTGCACGCAGCGATCGACCACCCGCCACAGCGCCTCGGCGCTGATCACCTTGGCCATGCTCGAATCGACATTGGCACGCTGGCCCTGGTCGAGCACCCAGGCGCAGTGCCAGACCGCCAGGCGTACCACATGCAGGTCCATCATGTTGTCGGCCAGCATGAAGCCCACGCCCTGGTGCTCGCCCAGCGGCTTGCCGAAAGCGTCGCGGGTGCGCGCATAGTCGCAGGCGATGTCATGGGCCCGTCGTGCGGCCCCGAGCCAGCGCATGCAGTGGGTCAGGCGCGCAGGCGCCAAGCGCACCTGGGCATAGCGGAAGCCCTTGCCGATCTCGCCCAGCACATCGCTGGCCGGCACCCGCAGGTTGTCGAAGCGCAGTTGCCCGTGGCCGCCGGTGAAGCAGCTGTCCAGCGTATTCAGCTGACGTTCGTGGATGATCCCGTCGCGCTGCATGTCGGTCAGGAACATGGTCGCCGAGCCATCCTCCATGCGCGCCATGATGATCGCGAACCCGGCGCCGTCGGCGCCGGTGATCAACCATTTGCGGCCGTTGATCAGGTAATCGTCACCCTCGCGGGTGGCAGTAGTACGCAGCATCGATGGATCAGACCCCGAGCCCGGCGCCGGTTCGGTCATGGCGAAGCACGACCGCACGTGCCCCTGGACCAGGGGCCGCAGCCAACGGTCCTTCTGTGCTTCGGTGGCTACCACGTCCATCAGGTGAATATTGCCTTCGTCCGGGGCATGGATATTCAGCGCCACCGGCCCCAGGGGCGAGTAGCCGGCCTCTTCGAAGACAATGGCCTTGGCCGCGTGGCTCAGGCCCAGCCCACCCATTTCACGGCTGGCGTGGGGAGTCAGCAGGCCCGCTGCCTGGGCGCGGGCCTGCAGGTCCCTGCGCAGGGCGTCGCTGGGGCCATGAGCGTCCTGGCGTGGGTCGTTTTCCAACGGGATGACCTGCTCGGCAATGAATGCACGGGTTCTGGCCTGCAGTTCAAGCAGTTCGTCTGAGAGCGCGAAATTCATGGGTTTCCTTCTTCGTACTTGTCGGTTTTCAAACAGGGGCTTGCCACGCTCAGCGCACGGCCTTGGGGTTACTGATCGCCAGCCGGTCGAGCGTCACCCGGCGCAGCGTCTCAACCAGGCTACGAGCGCTGTGCGGGGTGTCGTGGCGACCCTGGCGAATCGCTTGCGCCAGCTGTCGTCGGGCTTCCTGCAACGACGGCGCGGGCGCATCGATCAGCGCGGCCAGGTGCGCCTGCTCCTGAAGGCTGGCGGCGGCGTCCAGGCGGTTTTCCCGGGCGGCGATGGCCATGGCGTTGGCGATCATCAACGCCGGATAGCGAAGCTCGCCGGACAGCGCCGGCAATACCTGCTCCAGCAGGGTCTGGCGGGCGATTTCGAGCAACTCATGGGCGTGCGGCTGGGTCATGGCACATCGGCTCCGGTCATGTTCAGGATGTCGAGTTCAAGCTCCGGCAGCAGGCGCGCAGTCAGTGCCAGCTCCAGGGAAGGCTCTTCGCCGGACAGGTGGCGCTGCCCCTGCTGCAGCGCGATCACCGCCCAGCGCAGGGTCGCCAGCACCTGCCAGTAGTGCAGTTGGTCGGGTTCGATCCACAGTGGCGATACCTGGTGGTAGCCACGCAGGAAGTCCGCCAGCTGGCCGATACCGCCGGCCTCCAGGTCAGGGCGCGTGAAGCGCCAGCAGGGGGCAGTGAACCAGCCAAGGTCCTCGCAGGGGTCGCCCCAACCGGTGAACTCCCAATCCAGCACCGCCTCCAGCCCCTGCTCGCTGGCCAGGTAGTTACCCGTGCGGTAATCGCGATGCAGCAGGCACAGACGGCTGTCGCGCGGTGCATGCAGGTCGCACCAGCGCAGGCCCCATTCCAGTGCCGGATAGGCATCGTCGAGGGTGTCGAGGTAACGGCGATAGGCATCGACGCTGGCCAGGGCCGGCGAGCGCTGCGGCACGGGCAGGAAGTCCAGCGCCACGCTCGGCGGGCGGACCTGATGCAGGCGCGCCAGGTTGGCGCCGAGCTGCTCCGCCAGCCGGGCCTGACCCTGGGCACCTGCCCCTGCGCTGAGCAAGCGCCCGGCAGCGACACCCGGCACATGCTCCATCAGGAAGAACACGCGCCCGTAGACCTGCGTATCGCGGCACAGCCAGAGCGGCCGCGGTACTTTCACCCCGGCCTGGTGGGCCACCTGCAACACGGCGAACTCCTGCGCCCGGTCGAGGCTGGCCGGCAGCGCGGACAGCGCGTCGCTGCGCAACACCCAGCGCCGGGCGCCGGCCCAGGGGCCGCCCTCGATCAGCAGTTCGAGCAGCCAGTTTTCCTGGATGGCACCGCCGCTCAGGCGCTTGCGGGTTTGCATGACAACGCGGGTTGCCGTTGCCTGTTCACGAATGAAGTCGACGAGGCGCTGCTCGTCGGTCACGGCCGCGAGCGCATCGCTTGCCGAACACGTCGTAGAGGAACTGCTCATGAATCTAGGGTCCCTGCCTTCGGTTTCAAATGGACAGGTCCGCTAGAGCAACGCCCGGGCCAACTTCACCAGGATCACCTGCAGGTCACGTAAAACAAGGTGTACAGCGGTTCATGGGAAATTCTGGCTACGCTTCGCATTGCACTCATGAAACAACCTGGTTCAACATGGAAACAGTTCATTTTTGAAAGGCGCCACCATGCACTCTCCCACCGCCCAGGTTGTCGTGCTGATCAGCCACCTGCAGCGCCCCCGGCAACGCAGCCGCCTCGCCCATATGGTGGCCACGCTCGCGTCTGACTATCCCGACACTCACATCGAGGTGCTCGACACGTCGGTGACCGAGGCGCTGCAAGTCGCCCGTGAACTGGAGTTGCGGGGCGAGGCGGACGTGTTCATCTGCGCCGGGGCCACTGCCGCCTACCTGCGCAAACACCTGGCGCGCCCGGTACTGACAATGCGCGTGGGTGGCGATGACCTGCTGCGTGCGCTGGGGCAGGCGCGCGAGCATGCCTCGCAAGTGGCCTTGCTCAGTTACCACCGTATCGACCAAGGCCTGCGGGCCATGGCCGCGTTGTTCACGGTACAGGTTCACCAGGCCGCCTATACCTCCCTTGAAGAAGCTCGCCAAGAGGTCGAACAGGCAGCCCGACTGGGATGTCGCAGCATCATCGGTTCTTCGACGGTGGTGGAACTGGCGGAACAGGCAGGCCTGCACGGCGTGCTTTCGCTGAGCGAAGACACCGTGCGCAAGGCCCTCGAAGAGGCCTTGGGCATTCTCGACAGCCAACGTATCGAGATGGCCAAGCGGCGGCACTTGAACGCCGTGCTGCAACACATCCCCACCGGCGTGGCGGCGGTCGACAACCAGGGGGTCGTGCAGTCGCTCAATCCGGCCCTGGCTCAGTTGCTGGATTTGCCGCTTAGCGCGGCGCTGGGCCGTCCGCTGCAGCAGCTGTGCCCGGAACTGGACCTGCAGCAGGCGTTTGCCGAGGGTGGCGAGGAAAACCGGGTGATCCGGCTCGGCTCACATGCAGTGGTCAGCAACCTGCTGCCGATCCTCGAGAACGGCCAGCGCACCGGCCTGGTCCTGACCTGCCAGGACACCACCGCCGTGCAGCGCGCGGACCAACGCATCCGCTCCACCCGCCGCCCCGGCGCCTTCACTGCCCGCTATCGGCTTGAGCAGCTCGACGGCAACAGCCGGGCCAACCGCGAAATGCTGCAGCTGGCCAGGCGTTTCGCCGCCAGCCAGTCAACCGTGCTGATCACCGGTGAAAGCGGTACCGGCAAGGAGTTGCTGGCCCAGGGCATCCATAACGAGAGCCCGCGCTGGCAAGGCCCCTTCGTCGCCATCAACTGCGCAGCGTTCCCGGAGTCGTTGCTGGAAAGCGAACTGTTCGGCTATGAGGAAGGCGCCTTCAGCGGCTCGCGCAAGGGCGGCAAGCCCGGCCTGTTCGAAGTGGCACACCGTGGCACGTTGTTCCTCGACGAGATCGGTGACATGCCTGTGTCGCTGCAGACGCGCCTGTTGCGTGTTCTGCAAGAACGCGAAGTGCTGCGCCTGGGCGGCACCGAGCCGATTGCCATTGATGTACGCGTCATCGCCGCCACTCACCAGGACCTGCGCGCCGCGATGGAGGAAGGCGATTTTCGTACCGACCTGTTCTACCGGCTCAACATTTTGCGCCTGCAAACCACCCCCTTGCGCGAGCGCCCCGAGGATATCGCCTTGATCTGCCGAGGCATCAGCCAGCGCCTGCTGGTCCAGGGCCAGCCGCCCGGCGCGGCACAGGTGCCAAGCGCCCTGCTGCCTTACCTGACACGTTATGGGTGGCCAGGCAATGTGCGTGAGCTGGAGAACGTGATCGAGCGGGCGATGCTCTCGGCGCGCGAGCTGCTGGGGGAGCACGGCGTGGACGAACAGTACCTGGCGCGGGTGCTGCCCGAGTTGTCTGACAGTGTGCCGCCGACCGGCCGACCCCGGACACTCCGGGCATCGGACCTGAACAGCGTCGGCAAAGCCGCTCAACTGCGCCATGTGCAGGAGACGCTGGACAATTGCCAGGGCAATCTCGACGAAGCGGCGCGGCAGTTGGGAATCAGCCGGACCACATTATGGCGAAGGCTCAGGTCCGCGCGGTGAACCAGGTATTTGGCCTCCCCACTGACAATCGCACATCCTGCTGGGGGTATCGATGGGTATTTTTGGGGGTATATTTCTTCTTTTTTACACCAGAGATGCTGTCCTAGAGCGCTGTCCAAATGTTCTTTGGCGATCCCGATAGCCTGTGATCAGGCTTCCACCGTAATCCAGAAAACTGATAAACCCAGGAAATTAAAACACTTTTCTATCTGCCGCCGTCCGTCGCGCCCACCCATTTCCGAACCGTTTACTGGCGGACTGGCAGCCTGGCGCTACTGGATCGAAGGTGACGGATAGAGGCCGGCAAGTCGGGCGATAAGAACGCCAACGTAGAAGACGCCCGTGAATTCCTCGACCATCACCAGTGAACGGGCGTGATTGGTCAATGGCACAACGTCACCGAACCCGGTGGTGGTGAGGGTCGTGAAGCTGAAATAGATCAGTTTGAAAAGGGTGCCGGGCTGTGTGAAATCGAGGTGGCCAGGGCCGAATGAAGCGCTCGTCGATAGCTCGGTCACAGCGTAAATGAATGCCCAGGCGAACGCGATCATGATATAGCCCGCGAGCGCACCGTGCAGTTTGTCAGCGGTAATTTGCCCCCGCTTGAGCACATAGCGAAGTACCCCGGCGATCGTGACGCCCAGAGACGCCGCATACGTTATCCCGGCAAGGTTCAGGATCGTCAGATTCGCCGTCCACAACGCCGTCCATTGAAGGCTGATGCCAAGCAGTGCCAAGCCTAGTTTCAGGCTGAATGCTCGCTGAGTATGCGGAGTCGCGAAAGCACCCACCAGCAGTACGCTCGAGAACAAGATACCCAGCAGCGTGCGCGCTATCAGGCCTTCCTCCAAGTACGGGAACACGAGGACCAGGCCAATCAGCAGAAGCAACAGTTTGGTGCAAGGCCCCACTCCCAGGATCATCTGGGCCAGGTCGGCGTCAGGCTCTGTCTTGCCTTTCGAGTTTTCCATACAGAATTCCTGGAGTACCAACGATCGCTCGCCGCAGGGTGATGTGCGCTGGACCAGATTTGAAAGGACAGATGTAGCAGAGTCTAGTCAGAGCCGTGCCTGGCAACCAACAGCTAACATTTTTCTCCGGTATCAAATGCCGTTTGCCCCCGAATGATCTACTGGATGATCGCGGTTCAGTCACGGTAGTCGGGCGCTATACGGTCCAGCATGCGCAGCAAGGCCTTCCAGGCCAGGTCAGTCGCCCCCGGATCGGTCAACTCGCCCTCTTTCAGTTCGCGCTGCGGCTCATTGAACTGTCGCTCGGTATGGGCGCAAATGTCATGGCTCGGCAGCAGCAGCTGGCCTGCCTGCTGGGCCGCGAGCTGTATCTCACAGGCTTTTTCCAGGTAGTACATCCTGAGGAACGCTTCGGCCACACTGCGCCCGCCAGTCAGCAGGCCGTGGTTGCGCAAGATCATCACGTTCTTGTCTTGCAGGTCTGCAACCAGGCGTTGTTGCTCATCGAGGTCCAGGGCAATCCCTTCATAGTGGTGATAGGCGACCTTGCCGTAGAACTCCATGGATATCTGGTTCACCGGCAGCAGGCCGCACTCCAGGGCGGCAACCGCACAGCCGGCGCGCGTGTGGGTATGCAGCACGCATTGAAGGTCCTGGCGCGCACGGTGAATGGCACTGTGGATGACAAAACCGGCCGGGTTGACGGCATAAG
The DNA here is from genome assembly GCF_017744435.1 of Pseudomonas sp. Classification (GTDB taxonomy): domain Bacteria; phylum Pseudomonadota; class Gammaproteobacteria; order Pseudomonadales; family Pseudomonadaceae; genus Aquipseudomonas. Next base: position 126,249 of record NZ_JAGIBG010000008.1, on the reverse strand, counting down.
GCGTATCGCCCACTGGCGCCCCATCCAGGTCGATCTTGACCAAGTTGGAGGCGGTGATTTCCTCGAACATCAGCCCGTATGGATTGATCAGAAAATGATGCTCCGGCCCCGGTATGCGCACCGAGATGTGGGTAAAGATCAAGTCGGTCATGCGGAAATGCGCGATCAGTCGGTAGCAGGCGGCTAGCTCCTGGCGCAGCATGTGTTCGGTCGGGGTCATGTATTTCGCTCCAATACGGATGTGAGCTCATTATCGGTGAATGAAAACTGGCAACAATCGAATTAATTTCGCCATTGATGTAGTGTTAGTTTCACCCATTGCCTATTTCCACCCGATGCGGGGCCCTATGCACTTCCCATCAATGACGGCGCTTCGTGCACTGGATGCAGTGGCACGACTCGGCAGCATCTCAAGCGCAGCTGACGAACTCAGCCTCACACGAAGTGCCGTCAGTCACCGCATCAGCACGCTTGAGCAGCAGCTGGGGTTCGCCCTGACTGAACGCATTGGCCGAGGCGTCCGGCTGACGTTTCGAGGGGAGCAGTACGCCCGGGAGGTGCAGCAGATCCTTGAGCGCGTGCAGCTGGCTGCAGCAGGCCCGCCTGGGCAACAGATCGCGGGGCGCCTGTGCGTCAGTTGCAACACCGGTTTTGCCAGCGCCTGGTTGTGCCAGCACATCAACGCGTTCATGACGCTCCATCCTCAGGTTCAATTGCACCTGATCTCGCCACGCACGCCGGCCGATACCAGCTCGAGCGAAGCGGACATCTTCATTTCCTACGGCACGGGTGATTGGCCGAACATGCAGGTAATGCCGCTGATGGACCTGCATTACTTCCCGGTGTTGAGCCCGCAACTGCTCTATGCCAACGGCGGTCTTCGGCAAATCGATGACCTGTCGAACTACACGCTGCTGCACATGAACGACTACACGGATTGGCGGGTATGGCTGGGGGCAGCTGGCCGCAACAACGTCGATGCTTCATCCGGCGTCCTGTTCTCCGACGCCCCCTGTGCATTGGCCGCCTGCCTGGCAGGCCAAGGCGTCGCGTTGGGCGACACCTTGCTCAGCAGCGACGCACTGAGGCGAGGCCTGCTGGTGAGCCCGTTCGACATCAGCACACGGGCAAACCGTGCGTATTTTCTGGTCTGCCATCCGGCCAAGGCGGAGCGCCCCATCGTCAAGGCGTTCAGCGACTGGCTGACCGAAACACTCGCTCATACCACCTAGGGTCCGTATGCAGGGTACTGATGCAACTGGCCTTGCTCATCTTCTGAGAATTGACGCGATCCCTGTGGGAACCGATTCAATACAGCCAGGAACATACGACCTCACCCGAACGGACCATGAAAACAGGCCCCTCTGGCCACCAGAATGAAGGCTGTCGAATACCGACAACCCGCATGGGCAAACGAGGAGCTACACGATGAGTCGATTGACAGGCAAGGTCGCGCTGATCACCGGGGCCGCACGCGGCCAGGGCGCAGCCGAAGCACGGCGTTTTGTCGCCGAAGGGGCGAAGGTGGTGATTGCCGATGTACTGGAAACGGAAGGTCGCGCATTGGCCGCCGAGTTGGGCGAAGCCGCCTGCTTCCATCCGCTGGACGTGACCTGCGCCGAACAATGGCAAGCCTGTGTGGAGATGACCCAGGCGCACTTCGGCAAGCTCGACGTACTCGTCAACAACGCCGCCATCCTGCGCATGGCACCGCTTGAACAATGCTCGCTGGAGGACTATCGGCGGGTCATCGACGTCAACCAGGTCGGTTGCTGGCTGGGCATGAAGTCGGTGTTGGCGGCCATGCGCCAGGCGGGAGGTGGCTCGATCATCAACGTGTCATCGACTGCAGGCATGGAGGGTGTCGCCTATGGCACGGCCTACTCGGCGAGCAAGTTCGCCGTACGTGGCATGACCAAGTCTGCAGCGCTTGAGCTGGGTAGCGCGGGGATTCGTGTCAACTCGGTACATCCGGGTGGTATCGATACCGTCATGTCGCGCCCCCCGGAAATGGCCGGTTTCGACCCTGCGCAAATCTACAGCGGCCTGCCGATCCCGCGCATCGGCCAGCCTGAAGAGGTGGCCAGCCTGGTGCTGTTCCTGGCCAGCGACGAGTCCAGCTATTGCACAGGCTCCGAGTTCATCATCGACGGCGGCATGCTGGCCGGCAGCACGTTCGGCTGATGCGCAAACGGCCCAATCGCGGGGCAAACCCGCGATTGGGCCACACGAGCATCAGTGCAAGCCGACTTCTGCGGCAACCTCTGCTGGCACCTGGCCTACCTTGCGGGCCAGATGATTGGCCGCGATGAACCCGAACGTCATGGCCGGACCGATGGTCGAGCCTGGGCCGGGGTAAGTCTTGCCCATCAGCGCAGCACTGGTATTGCCGATGGCGTACAAGCCTTCGATCAGCGACCCGTCAGGGCGCAACACCCGCGCTTGCGCATCGGTGCGCAGGCCGCCTTTGGTGCCCAACTCGCCAGCATCGATGCGCAGCGCGTAATACGGCGCCCGTGCGAGCGGGCCGAGGCAGGGGTTGGGGCGGCAGGTGCTGTCGCCGTAGTAGCGGTCGAACAGGCTGGTACCTTTGAAAAAGTCGGTGTCAACGCCGCTGGCGGCCTGCTGGTTGAGGCGCCCCACGCTCTGCTCCAGGCCCTGGGCATCCACGCCGATCTTGGCGGCCAGCGCCGCCAGGCTGTCCGCCCGGTAGATCACCTTGTCCAGCCAGCCATCGGGGATCTTGCTATCCGGCTGCACCGAACCTGGCAACAGCACGCCGCACGGGTAGCGTTTGCGGTACTCGGCATCGAATATGAACCAGGCCGGCACGTTGCCACCGTTGCGCTGCTGGTCGGCGTACATGGCATAGATGATGTCCGGATAGGGCGCCGCTTCATTGACAAAACGCCGCCCTTGGCCGTTGACCATGATGCAACCTGGAAACGCCCGTTCGACGAACAGTGCGCGCTGCTTCTCCTCACCGGGAACATGCACCGTCGGCGCCCCCCAGGTATGGCTCATCAACGCCACATCGGCACCTAGCGCCAAGCCGGCGCGAATGCCATCGCCACTGTTGATGGGCGGTGCTGCCGTCCATTTGGCACTGGTCGGGCCGGGCAGGTACTGCTCGCGCATGAGTTGGTCGGCCTCAAAGCCCCCGCACCCCAGGATCACCCCCGCTACCGCCTGTACATTGCACACCTTGCCCTGGTGCTCGACCACCAGCCCCGTGACCTTGCCGTTATGGCTGCACAGCGTGCGCATGGGTGCCTGCAACCACAGTTCGATCCCCCTCGCCTGCATCGCTGCACGCAAACTGGCCACCAGCGCGTTGCCCAGTGTCAAGCGGCGGTCCCGCGCTGTGCGTCGGCGCCAGCGCAGGTCGGCGAGGTAGCCCAGACCCAGGCGCGCGGTCAGCCACAGCCAGCCAGGTTCCTTGGTGACGATGGTGTGTGCCTCTACCTGGGTCATGGCGATACGCCCAGCAATCAGGGTCGCCGGCGACGGTGCGCGCAAGCGCTGGAATTCATCGCCCAGGCGGGCGGCATCGAAATTTGCCGGCTCCATGGTGCGATAGCCCGGCTTGCCGCCTTCGCGCTCAGGGTAATAGTCGGGGTAACGCGCCACAGCGTGAAAACGGGTTTGCGCCCGGGCAGCCAGGTAGTCGAGCATCCTGGGGCCATGCTCCAGGTAAGCGTCGATGCGCGCGGGCTCGTAATCTTCGCCAACGGTGGCACGCAGGTAGGCCCGCGCCTCATCGCGCGAGTCGCTGCCGCCCAGGCCTTCGATCTGGTCGTTGCAGGGGATCCAGATGCCGCCGCCGGAGATCGCCGTCGTGCCGCCATATTCGGCCGCCTTTTCCACCATCAGTACCGACAGGCCATGGTCATGGGCGCGTAGCGCAGCGGTCATGGCGCCGGCACCCGAGCCGACCACGACCACGTCGTAGCTGGCATCCCAGCGCAAGGCCTGGGTGTTGTCATTGTTCATTGAAGCCCTTCTCCCTGTGCGGCCAACGGCCGCGATTGCGACGAATTGAGGTCGGCCGGAGCAGGCGCAGGTCAACGCTAGGTAGCCACCCTACCCCCTCGGCCGCATTAGCTTGCTCAAGGCAACAGGCGCATGGCACCGAGCGCCGGCATGTAGCAGGACGCATAACCAGGCTGGCAGTAGTAGGCCACGTGCGAAACCGGTAAGGGCTGCGTCAACGCCGACACATAGGCCAGGACGAAGGCGCAGGTAATCAGGGTCAGGCATATTCTTGTTGTTTTCATGGCCATGGCTCTCGATGCAGGGAGATGGTGTACTGCCAGACTAGAATTGCCGCTTGCCGCCTGCCTCGTCCGAATGGACGAGGCAGGCCGGCATTACTGCAACGCTCGGCGCAGGTCCGCAGCGGCGCCCTGCAACGCCCGTGCGGCAGCCTCGACGAAGGGCGCCATGCTGATGAAACCGTGCACCATGCCGTTGCAACGCTCCAGCCGCACGCTCACCCCTGCCGCCTGCAAGCGTTCGGCAAACGCCTCGCCTTCATCGCGAAGCGGGTCGTATTCGGCAGTCAGCAAGGTGGTGGCTGGCAAACCCTGCAGGTGCTCGTCGCGCAGGGGCGATGCCAGCGGGTCTTCACCCTGCTGCGGGTGCTCCAGGTACTGCCCCCAGAACCAGCGCATCATGTTTCGCGACAACAGGTAACCTTCGGCAAATTGTGCATAGGACGCCGTAGCGCACGCCGCATCGGTCACCGGATAGAACAGGCACTGATGCCGAATCGCCGGCCCCCGCCGTTCGCGGGCCAGGCGACTGACCGCAATCGCCAGGTTGGCACCGGCGCTGTCACCGGCCAGTGCCAGGCGCTCAGCGTCCACGCCCAGTGCCTGGGCATGCTCGACCAGCCACAGGGTTGCGGCATGGCAATCGTGCGGCGCTGCCGGGAAAGGCGCCTCCGGTGCAAGGCGGTAGGCCACCGACACCACGACCGCGCCGGTCTCCTGCGCCAAGGTGCGGCACAGGTTGTCGTGGGTGTCCAGGTTGCCGATCACAAAGCCACCGCCGTGAAAGAACACCAGCAATGGCAAGCGCTCGTGCAGCACGGGCCGGTACAGGCGCGCCGCGAGCATCCCCTGGGCCCCGCCGACTTCAATATCCCGGACCTCGGCCATTTCGGCGCCGGCCAAAGGCGGCATCAGGTTGTCCGCGTACAGTCGGTACTGGGGCACATCAAGGGTGGCGTAATCGGGCTCACCCTGGGCGCTGAAACCCTGCAGTACGCTGGCAAGCTGGTCATCGAGTGGCATGTGCGTCTTCCTCCAGGTCGGCCATGGCGAACGTCGGGTTGGTTTCATCGAGCATGCTGCGCAGGCGCCGCTCCAGAGCGGGCTTGAATGCTTTGTGCGGGAGAATCCAGAAGCGCTTCTCGTCGACGGCCTGGAACACCTGGGCGGCCAGCTCGCGCGGGCTCATGCCGGCGCGAATGCTGCTGTCGAGCGCAGCGTTGAAGGATGCCGCCGGGCCCTCCCCGACCGGGTCGGAGGCCATGATGGCGCTGGCCACGGCGCCTGGGCAGAGCACTGACACCGAGACTTGCGCACCCAGCTGGGCCAGCTCGTAGTGCAGGGTTTCGCTGAGCGCCACCACGGCTTGCTTGGTGACGGTGTAAGGCGCCATCAACGGGCTGCAGACCAGCCCTGCCAGCGACGCGGTATTGATCACGTGGGCCGGGCGCTGCTGCTCGAGCAGCAGCGGCACGAAGCAGTGGATGCCGTTGATCACGCCTCGCAGGTTGATGTCGAGGATTCGCTGCCATTGAGCGGCGTCGACTTCCCAGCTGTAGCCGGTCTGCATCACACCGGCGTTGTTGAACAGCAGGTCGACGCCTGCAAAACGCGCCAGGGCTGCATCGCGCAGCTGCGCCATCTGCTCGGGGTCGCCCACCTGGGTAACCCTGGCCAGCACCTCGGCGCCCTGCCCCCGCAACTGCGCGGCCAGTGCCATGAGGCGCGGCTCGTCGACATCCGCCAGCACCAGGCGCAGGCCAAGCTGCGCCGCATGTTCGGCCAGCCCGCGGCCAATGCCGCTGGCTGCGCCGGTGATCACTGCTACCTGTCCTGCCATCACGTTCTCCTGCACATGGCTGATGGCTGCCAGTAAATCCGCCCTGCTGCCAGCGGCCATCGTCCGTTCAGACGATGACCGCCACGACACGCGCGGCAGAATCGCTTGAGTGCACCCGTACCGTCGGCCGAGCTGCCCGTGATCGCAATGGCGTGCAACCGCCAGCGGCCCTAACAAGAACCGGAGAACAACAACATGAGCACACTGCACCGTATCGAAGCCAAACTGCTGGAGGACCGCTACGCACGTGGTTGGCACTGCCTTGGCCTGGCGGCCCAGTATCGCGATGGCCAGGCCCACCGCCTGGACGTGTTCGGCACCTGCCTGGTGGCCTTCCAGGGCGAAGATGGCCAACTGAACATTCTCGACGGTTACTGCCCGCACATGGGTGCCGACCTGAGCACTGGCTGTGTCGAAGGCAATGCCATCCGCTGCCCGTTCCACGGCTGGCGCTGGAATGCCGACGGTGTCTGCGACGACATCCCGTACGCCAAGCGCATCCCGCCACGGGCCAAGGTCAAGCGCTGGCCGATCATGGAGCAGAACCACCTGCTGTTCGTGTGGAACGACCCCGAAGGCAATGCGCCGATCGCCGAGCAGGCCATCCCGCGCATCGATGCCTGTTACGACGAGCAATGGGCAACGTGGGAAATTGCCGACCTGAAGATCGACACCAATTGCCGCGAGCTGATCGACAACGTCGCCGACATGGCACATTTCGACACCGTGCATGGCGCCCCGATCGAAGCCTTCAGCAACGTCTTCGAGGGGCACACCGCCGCCCAGGTCATGCGCGCGCGCAGTGCGCGGCTATCCGGTGACAGCCTGCTGACCACCGTCGCCACCTACTACGGCCCGGCCTACCAGATCACCGAAATGACCGGCGCCATAGGCGATCAGCCGATTCATTCGGTGCTGCTGAACTGCCACGTGCCGATCGACCTCGACAGCTTCACCCTGCGCTACGGGGTGCTGGTCAAGAAGATCCCGGGCCTGAGCGAGGAAGACAACCAGGCCATCGCCAAGGCCTATGTCAAACAGGCCCAGGAGGCTTTCTACGAGGATGTCGCGATCTGGCACAGCAAGACCCGTGTCGACAACCCGCTGCTGTGCGACGGCGATGGCCCGGTGTACCAGCTGCGCCGCTGGTATGAGCAGTTCTACACCGATGTGGCGTTGATCTGCGACGATACTCGCACCCGCAAACAGTTTGACGTGTGTGGCGCCGAGCGCGCCTGACAGCGGGATACCTGGCACCCGACAGCGGCCAGCAGTGACCGCTGATCGGGCCTGTGGCGGGACATTGCGCGCAAGCAAGGACACCGTTTATGCTCGCCGACGCCAGTGCTAATAATAATAAACGGTACGCATTCATGCAGAGTCTCAACCTCGAAGACTTCAGCGAGCTGGTCGGTCAGCTCTATCAGGGCCCGATGGAAAACATCCCATGGGTGACCTTCCTCAACCAGCTCAATCGCCTCCTCGACAGCAAGTACGTCACCTTCATCCTGCGCCCGCCCAGCACCCAGGTCGACGGCCTGATGGTCAGTACCAATGGCACCTCCAGCGAAGCGACCAACTCCTACAACAAGCACTTCTTTGCCCTGGACCCCTTCATCGGGCTCCCCAGCAACGAAGTCGTCGCCTTGAGCGATTACCTGCCGGAAGCCGAGCTCAGGCAGTCGGAGTTCTTCCGTAACTTCCTGGAACCGGTGGACGTCTTCCATATCCTGGGGGTGGACATCAATACCAGCGACGGTGCCCAGTGCCGCCTGCGCATCAGCCGGGGGCGCGACGATCCGCCCTTCGTCAACGCCGAAAAGGCCTTGCTGGCACGTTTCATCCCGCACCTGGAGCAGTCGATCAAGGTGCACATGCAGCTCAACCGTATCGAGAGCGAACGCAACCTGTATGCCGGTGCCGTCGACCAGATGGCCGTGGGCACCATCATCCTCGACGAAACCGGCAAGGTGCTGCAGACCAACCAGGTCGCCGATCGGCTGCTGCAAGAGAAAGACGGCATCAAGCAGGTCAATGATGGCCTGCAGGTCGGCAGCGCCCGCGACACCCAGGAGTATCGCCGCCTGGTGCGCCAGGCCATGCTTTCGCAGAAGGGCAACCAGGCGACGGTGGTCGAAGCCATGCGCGTCAAGCGCCCGTCCGGTCGCGCTGACTTAGGGCTCATCGTGCGCTCGGTGCCCCTGGCAGCCTGGAGCGAGGGCAAGCAATGCCCCGCCGTGGTGATCTTCATCAGCGACCCGGAGCAACAATCCACCGCGCCCCAGGAGATCGTCCGCGCGCTGTTCGACTTCACGCCGGCGGAAACCCAGCTGGCCATGCTCCTGGCCAATGGCCTGACCCTCGACGAAGCCTCCGAAGAGCTCGGCATCAGCCGCAACACGTCGCGTGCGCACCTGCGCTCCACCTTCTCCAAGACCGGCGTCACCCGCCAGACCATGCTGGTCCGGCTGATCCTGCGCAGCGTCGCCACCCTGGGCTGACCTCACCCACCGCCTGCAATGCCATCGTCCGCCCGGACGATGGCAGGCGCCCCTTGCCACGCCATAGTGGGCCTGTCGCCTATTGCCGCCAGAGGCCCGTCCCATGCGCCAGAGCCCTACCATCCTCAAGACCGAACTGCTGGCCAAAAGCAGCCATTTCCAGATCGAAGCGCTGCACCTGCAGTTCAGCAACGGCCAGCGCCGCGTCTACGAACGCCTGAACGGTACTGGTTACCGCTCGGTGTTGCTGGTGGCAATGCCGGATCCGCACCATCTGCTGATGGTCCACGAGTATGCGGTGGGTGTGGAAGGCACCATACTCGGCCTGCCCAAGGGCGGCGCCGAAGCTGGCGAAAGCTACCTGCAGGCAGCGCAACGGGAGCTTGGCGAAGAAGTGGGGCTGCACAGTGCGCGGCTGACCGAACTGGGCGACCTGACCTTGGCGCCTGGCCACCTGGGCCACCGCTGCCGGGTGGTACTGGCCGAACAGCTCAGCCCTTGCAGCCGGCTGAGCGCAGACGAGCCTGAACCGCTGGAATGCCTGACCGTACCGATGGCGCAGGTGGCAGCCCTGGTCGCCAGCGGCGAACTCCACGAAGCGCGGGCAATTGCCGCGATATTCATGGCCATGGGGGTGCTGGCGCAGCGTAGCTGACGCCAGCGAATACCCGCTTCAGGTCGGCAAGCAGCCGCGCGCGCGCGACAGGGTCAAGGCCAGGTCCTCGATCATGTCTTCCTGCCCGCCGACGGTACCGCGCCGGCCCAGCTCCACCAGCAGCTCGCGGGCCGGCACGCCGTACATCAGCTCGGCACGCTTGGCGAACAGCAAGAACGAGCTATACACCCCTGCGTAGCCCAGGGTCAGGGCATCGCGGTCCAGGCGAATCGGCTGGTCCATCATCGGTACCACGCGGTCTTCGGCCACGTCCATGATCCGGTAGAGGTCCACACCACTGTGCACGCCCATGCGCTCGAGCACCGCGACGAACACCTCCAGCGGCGTATTGCCGGCCCCGGCACCGAGCCCTGCGACGGAACCGTCGATACGCGCCGCCCCCGCCTCGATGGCCGCCAGGGAGTTGGCAATGGCCATGCCCAGGTTGTGATGGCCATGGAAGCCCACTTCGACGCCCGGCTCCAGGCCCGCCCGCAGCACGGCAATCTTCTGGCTGACTTCGTCCGGCAGCATGTAACCCGCCGAGTCGGTGCAGTAGATGCAGTTGGCACCATAGCTCTGCATCAGGCGTGCCTGCTCCAGCAGCTTTTCGGCGCTGACCATGTGCGCCATCATCAGGAAGCCCACGGTGTCCAGGCCCATCTTCGCCGCCATGCCGATGTGCTGGCCGGACACGTCGGCCTCGGTGCAGTGGGTGGCCACGCGAATGGTCGATACCCCATGCTCATGGGCCATCTTCAGGTGATCCAGGGTGCCGATCCCCGGCAACAGCAACGCTGACACCTTGGCCTGCTTGAGCCGTGGGATCACCGCAGTGAAGTACTCCTCGTCGCTGTGGGCCGGCATGCCATAGTTCAGCGACGCACCGCCCAGGCCATCGCCGTGGGTGATCTCGATCAGCGGCACGCCGGCAGCGTCCAGGCCGGTGGCCACGTCGACCATCTGCTTGATGCTGATCTGGTGACGCTTGGCGTGCATGCCGTCACGCAGGCTCATGTCGTGCAGCAGCACATTCTTGCCTTGAAGGTTCATGGTCACTCTCCTCAACGGGCGGGCAATTGCAGGGCGCCCTTGTGGGCTTCTTCGGCGAACATCTCGGCGGTGCGCAGGCCGGCGGCGGTCATGATGTCGAGGTTGCCGGCCGACTTGGGCAGGAAGTCGCCCAGGCCTTCCACCTCGATGAAGATCGACACCTTGTTGCCGTCGAACACCGGGCCGTTGACCAGCTTGTAGCCGGGCACGTAGCGCTGCACTTCGCTGACCATGCTCAGTACCGAGGCACGTATCGCATCCTGGTCGGGGGTGTCGTCGGTCAGGCAATGGATGGTGTCGCGCATCATCAACGGCGGCTCGGCCGGGTTGATGACGATGATGGCCTTGCCGCGCCGCGCGCCACCGATGCTCTCCACGGCGCCTGCCGTGGTGCGGGTGAATTCGTCGATGTTCTGCCGCGTGCCCGGCCCCACTGAGCTGGAAGACACCGTGGCGACGATCTCGCCATAGGCGACCGGCTGGATGCGCGACACGGCAGCGACCATGGGGATGGTCGCCTGGCCGCCACAGGTGACCATGTTGACGTTCATCGCCAGCGTGGCGGCATGTTCCTTGAGGTTGACCGGCGGCACGCAGAACGGGCCGATGGCTGCGGGGGTGAGGTCGATCATGACCACGCCCAGTTCGTTGAGCTTCTGGCTGTTGCGGGCATGGGCGTAGGCCGAGGTGGCATCGAAGGCGATGCGGATATCGTCGTCCAGCACGTGCGGCAGCAGGCCGTCGAGGCCTTCGGCAGTGGTCTTCACGCCCATCTCGCGGGCGCGCTTGAGGCCTTCGGACCCCGGGTCGACGCCGACCATCCAGACCGGTTCGATCCATTCGGAGCGAAGCATTTTCATCAGCAGGTCGGTGCCGATGTTTCCCGGGCCGATAATGGCCGCTTTCAGTTTCTGGCTCATGGGCCTTGCTCCTTGATCAGGCACGGAAGGACACCTGGGCGCTGCCCAGGCCGTCGATGGTCAGGAAAAAGTGGTCGCCCGCCTGCACCGGCTCCAGCGGCACCAGCGAACCCGAGAGAATCACCTCGCCGGCCTTGAAGGGGATGCCAAAGGCGCCGAGGGTATTGGCCAGCCAGGCGACCGCAGTCAACGGGTTGCCCTGCACCGCCGAACCCAGGCCCTCGCTCAGGGGCTGGTGGTTCTTCGACACGCGCATATGCAGGTTGGGCAGGTCGAGGGTGCGCGGATCGACGCACTGGCTGCCGAGCACGAACACGCCGCAGGAAGCGTTGTCGGCCACCGTGTCCTGAATGCGGATGCGCCAGTCATGAATGCGTGAATCGACAATCTCGAAGCAGGCAGTGACGTAGTCTGTCGCCGCCAGTACATCGTCCTCGGTCACCCCTGGGCCAACCAGGTCGTGCTTGAGCACGAAGGCGATCTCACCTTCGGCGCGCGGCTGGATAAGCCGATGTTCGCCAAGGGAGATATCGGCACCGTCGGCAAAGGCCATGCTGCGGGTGATGAAGCCGAAGTCCGGCTGATGCACATCGAGCATGCGCTGCACGGCGGCCGAGGTGACGCCGATCTTCTTGCCGATGACCCGGTCGCCGGCGGCCACGCGACGCTGCATGCTGTGCAGCGAGATGTGGTAGGCATCCTCGATGGTTATCTGCGGCCAGCGTTCGGTCAAAGGCGCCAGGGTCTGGCCTTCGGTCAGGGCCTGGTAGAGTTCATCACCGTAGTGCTGGTGAAGCTGCGCAGTCATGGCCGGCCCTCCGCAAGAAACGCCAGGCACTCGCGATTGAACAGCGCGCGGTGCTCGACCATCACCCAATGGCCGCACTCGCTCAGCAGCACGAAGCGGATACGCTGGCAGGCCTGCATCAGGGTCTGTGCACCGGAGGCCGGGCAGAACCTGTCGTTCATGCCCCAGAAGCCGAGGATCGGGCAGGCCAGTTGCGCCACCTGCTCGGCCATGTTCGGCACGTCCATGGTCGAAAGCACACAGGGCGGTTGCTCGGCGACCACCGCCACACGCTCGGCAACGGTAGCGTCGTCGATCAGCGCGGGGTCGAACAGTTGCAGGGCCAGCAGGCGTTTCATCCCGGCGGCATCGCGCAACTCACCGCTGGCAAACGCGGCAGCCATGCGCTGGATACCTTCCATCTGCAGGTAGTACTGAGCCTTGTCCATCAGGCCGCCAGGGGCCATCAGCACCAGCCGTGCGACCCGCTCGGGTTGGCGCAAGGCGATGGCGATGGCGATGGCGCCACCCAGGGAGTTGCCGACCAGGGTGCAGCGCTGTACGTCGAGGGCGTCGAGCAGGCCCAACAGGGCGTCGACAAAGAAGTCCAGGGTGTAGTCGGTCAGAGGCTTGTCGGACGCCCCATAGCCGGGCAGGTCCGGGACGATGACGCGGTAACCCGCGGCGGCGAAGGCTGGGTAGTTGTGCTTGAAATTGCTGTGCCCGCTGGCACCAGGGCCGCTGCCGTGGATAAAGACGACCGGGTCGCCGGTGCCTGTGTCGTGGTAGTGCAACCGCAGGCCACTGGCCAGCGTGACCTTGTGCCCTTGCGCTGATATGCCCATGGGGAATCCTCCCGGCTCATTGTTGTGCCGGGATTATTCAGAGGGCCTGTTGGCAGAACATCGTCCGAGAGGACTACACAGGTGCAGCGGGTGCAGCGGGTGCAATAGTCCCTTTGGACGTAGGCCTGCCCGGCAGCCCCTCCTAGACTCGGTCCAACCCCTGGACAACAAGGCATCGCAATGCACGACCCCTTGAGTTTTCATGACAAAGTCGTCCTCGTCACCGGTGGTGGCAAGGGCGTGGGCAGAGGCATCAGTCGGCGCTTTCTGGCGTGTGGCGCCCACGTGGTGATCTGCGGCCGCCAGGCACCGGAACGGCTGCCTGCCCAAGGTGGCCGAGAGGCGTTGTTCTTCCCTTGCGACGTACGCGACGTGGAACAGCTGGAGCAATTGATGCGCCACATCATGGAGCGCTTCGGCCGCCTCGACGTGCTGATCAACAACGCCGGCGGCGCGCCCTACGCGGACGCGGCCAGTGCCTCGCCGCGCTTCTCCGAATCGATCATCCGCCTCAATCTGCTGGCCCCGCTGAACCTCTGCCAGTTGGCCAACCGCGTCATGCAGGCCCAGCCCGAGGGCGGCAGCATCATCAACATCTGCAGTGTCAGCGCCACCCGCCCGTCCCCCGGTACCGCCGCCTACGGCGCCGCCAAGGCCGGGTTGCTCAACCTGACCCGTTCACTGGCGGTGGAATGGGCGCCGAAAGTACGGGTGAATGCCGTGACCGCCGGGCTGATCCTGACGGAACAGGCCGGCCTGCACTACGGCGACGACCACGCTGTCGCCCAGGTAGCGGCGACCGTGCCGTTGGGGCGCCTGGCCGAACCGGAGGACATCGGCGACACCTGTCTCTACCTCGCCTCGCCCCTGGCCCGCTACGTCAGCGGTGCCGACCTGGCCGTGCACGGTGGCGGCGAACGGCCGGCCTTTCTCGACGCGGCGAATGCCCACTGAACCCAAGGAACCGACATGAACCGAATCGCCAGCCATACGGTGGCCCTGAACCTGACCCGCGACCAGGCCTGGGGCAAGCTTCGCGACCTCAGCCTTGCCCCCCACTATGTACCGGGCTTGACCGGTAGCCGGTTTCACGCTGGCGCCCGCGAAGGCATGGGCGCGAGCCGCCGGGTCATGCGCAAGGGTGGGCAGTGGCTGGACGAAAGCGTGGTGCACTGGGAAGACGGTGCAGGCTTCGTGCTGGTACTGCACAAGGGCAATGCCGGCGCGCCCTTCCCTTTTCGCCAGGCCAGCTTCAGGTATTGGCTGGAGGGCTCGGGGGACAGCTGCCGCATCAGCACCAGCCTGCATTACCGCCTGCGCGGAGGGCGCCTGGCCGAGTGGCTGCTGGGGCGGGCGTTCGACAAGGTAGTGCGGGAGATTGGCGAAAACCTCAAGGCCTACTATGAGAGTGGTCGCACGCAAAACAAGGACCTGCAGGCCTGAGCGGTATCGGCCCCACAGCCTTCGATCGCTGTGGGGCCTGCCCAAGCCCGCTCATGGCGGCCCGACGTTGACCTCGCTCCAATAGGCTTTCATGCTGCGGATCAAGCCCCGCGCATCGAATGCCATCACATCGATCACATCCAGCGCGCGCTCGCCAAAGACCACGCGAAACGGCACGGCCCCCTGCCCGTCACAGGTAGCCCGCACTGGCCCGGTCAGTGCGGCTGATACCTGCAATGTCCCCAACCCCTGGCGGTAGAACGCGGCAATGGCCTCGATCCCCCGCAATGGCGTCGAGCCGACCGGGTCTTCAACCTTGGCATCCTCGGCATACAGCCCGAGGATGCCTTCGATATCGCCGGCATCCACCAGCGCCACGTAGCGCTGCATGAGCTGCTGAACCTGCTGCGGCGTCGGCAAACCCATGTCAGGCCACCTCGAACAGCGCAGCAGCACCCATGCCGCCGCCAATGCACATGCTCACCACGACGTAACGGACGCCCCGGCGCTTGCCCTCGATCAGCGCATGCCCGACCATCCGCGCCCCGGACATGCCGAACGGGTGGCCAATCGCGATGGCGCCACCGTTGACATTGAGCCGGTCGTTATCGATGCCCAGGGTATCCCGGCAATACAGCACCTGGCAGGCAAACGCCTCGTTCAGCTCCCACAGGCCGATGTCCTGAACCTTCAGGCCATGGCGCTTGAGCAGCTTGGGGATGGCATACACCGGCCCGATGCCCATCTCGTCCGCCTGGCACCCCGCCACCGCCAGGCCGCGATAGATACCCAACGGCTGCAAGCCACGCTGCGCGGCCATGCGTGCGCTCATCAGCACAGACGCCGAGGCGCCGTCCGACAGCTGCGAGGCATTGCCCGCCGTGATGAAACGCCCGGCAGGCGTCCACTGCCCGCCCGCCCACACCGGTTCCAGGGCAGCCAGGCTGGCCGCGCTGGTATCGGCGCGGTTGCATTCGTCCTGGCGCAAGGTCACCTGTTCATGCCGGCTCTCGCCGCTGGCCTTGTCCACCAGCAGCTTGTGCGTCAGCAGTGGCGCCAGCTCCTGGTCGAACAGCCCGGCCTGCTGCGCCTGAGCGGTGCGCAACTGGCTCTGCAGGCTGTAGGCATCCTGCTCCTCGCGGCTGATGCCGTAACGCTGGGCGACGATCTCGGCGGTCTCGATCATCGGGATGTACGCGGTGGGGTCGCGCTCCAGCACCAGGCTGGACTGCAGGCGATAGAGGTTCTTGTGCTTGTTCTGCACCAGCGAGATCGACTCCAGGCCACCGGCCACGGCAATGTCGAGCTCGTTGCAGAGAATGCCCTTGGCCGCGATGGCAATGCTCATCAGGCCCGAGGCGCACTGGCGCTCCACCGCCATGCCGGCGACCTGCGCCGGCAGGCCGGCAGCGGTGGCACACAGGCGCCCCAGGTTGTACGCCTGGGTGCCCTGCTGGGCGGCGGCGCCGATGATCACATCCTCCACTTCTTCCGGCGCGATGCCGGCGCGGCGGACGGCCTCGGCCACCACGTGGCCACCCAGCGTGGGTGCCTCGGTATCGTTGAAGGCACCGCGAAAGGCTTTGCCGATGGGCGTGCGTGCCGTGGAAACGATGACTGCTTCGTTCATGCTCAATTCCTCAGTTCGGGTAGTAGCGGCTGATCGTGTCGACCACGCAGCCTGGCCGTTCCTGGCCTTCGATCTCGACGCTGACGCGGATCAGCGCCTGCACACCGGTGCCCACCGTTTCGGTGGACAACAAGGTGGCGCTGCCGCGCACACGCGAACCGACGCGCACCACCGATGGGAAGCGCACCCGCTCGCAACCGTAGTTCACGCCCATGGCGATCCCGCGCACTTCGACGATCTGCGGCAGGAACAGGTTGACCAGCGCAAGGCTCAGGTAGCCATGGGCGATGCACGCGCCAAACGGCCCCTGGGCGGCGCGCCGGGCATCGACATGAATCCACTGATGATCGCCGCTGGCTTCGGCGAACAGGTCGATGCGCGCCTGGTCCACCAGCAGCCATTCGCTTTTGCCCAGTTCCTGCCCCTGGGCGTCATGCAGCGCGCCTGGCGTTTCGAAAATACGCGGCATGTTCAGGCCCTCTGGCTGGAAACCGACAGCACTTCGCCGGTCATGTACGAGCTGTAGTCGCTGGCCAGGAACATCATCACGTTGGCCACCTCCCACACCTCTGCCGCGCGGCCAAAGGCCTCGCCAGCGGCCAGTTGGTCCAGCACCGCCTGCGGTGCGGAGCGGGCGAGGAAATCATGCATGGCGATGCTCGGGCTCACCGCGTTGATGCGGATGCCATGTTCGGCCGCTTCCAGCGCCGAACAGCGGGTCAGCGCCATCACCCCGGCCTTGGCCGCGGCATAGTGGGCCTGCTGCTTCTGTGCGCGCCAGCCGAGCACCGAGGCGTTGTTGACGATCGCCCCGGCGCCCCGCGCCATCATGTGCGGCAGCATGGCCCGGGTCATGCGCATGGTGCCGGTGAGGGTGACGTCGATCACCCGCTGCCACTCTTCGTCCGGCATCTCCACCAGTGCGCGGGAGCCGCCCAGGCCGGCATTGTTGATCAGCACGTCGACCCCTCCCAGCTCACGCTCGGCGGCGGCGACCAGGGCGCGAACCTGGGCTTCGTCAGTGACATTGCACAGCTGCCCATGAACGGCCTGCAACTGGCTGGCCTCACGGATGCGCGCCACCGCCTCGTGCAACCGGCCTTCGTGGATATCGCTGATCATCAGCGCCCGGCAACCCTCTTCGGCAGCGCGCAGCGCAGCGGAAAAGCCGATACCGGAGCCGGCCGCGGCGGTGATCAGCACCGACTTGCCGCGCAGCAGGCCATGGCCCGGAACATAATGGGGAACAGTCATGCAGAAACTCCTTCGATCAGGGACGCACTCGCGGCTCCCGGGGCATGCCCAGGGCGCGTTCGGCGATGATGTTGCGCTGGATCTCGTTGCTGCCGCCGTAGAGGGTGTCGGCACGGCTGAACAGGTACAGCGACTGCAGGCGGCTGAGCTGGTAAGGCGCAGCTTCGAGCAGCTCGGCCTCAGGCCCGAGCACATCCATGGCGAGCTTGCCGAGGCTGGCATGCCAGTTCGACCAGTTCAGCTTGTAGATGGTCGCCTCGCGGCGCAGCGAACCGTCCTGGGGCCCGGAAAGCATGCGCAGCGAGTTGTAGCGAAGGATGCGCAGGCCGCACCAGGCCTCGGCCAGGCGCAGGCGCAAATGCGGGTCGCGGTCGGCGCCATTGGCCCGGGCGATGGCGATGATCTGGTCCAGCTCGTTGTGGAATTGCATCTGCTGGCCCAGGGTGGACACGCCGCGTTCGAAGCCGAGCAGCGCCATGGCGATCTTCCAGCCCTCGCCCGGCTGGCCGACGATGTTGGCGGCCTCGGTGCGGGCATCGTCGAAGAACACCTCGTTGAATTCCGAGGTCCCGGTCATCTGTTCGATAGGTCGTACGCTGATGCCCGGCTGGTCCATCGGCACCAGCAGGAACGACAAGCCATGATGGCCGACGCTGCCGGGTTCGGTGCGGGCCAGCACGAAGCACCAGTCGGACTCGTGGGCCAACGAGGTCCAGACCTTCTGGCCGTTGATCCGCCAGTCACCGTTGGCGTCCTGGGCGGCCCGGGTTTTCACCGCGGCCAGGTCCGAGCCTGCGCCCGGTTCGGAATAGCCCTGGCACCAGAAGGTGGTGCCCGCGACGATACCAGGCAAGAACCGGCGCTTCTGCGCCTCATTGCCAAAGGCGGCAATCGTCGGGCCGGCCAGGCCTTCACCGATGTGGCCCATGCGCCCCGGCCCACCGGCACGGGCGTATTCCTCGTGGAATATCACCTGCTGGCTGATCGACAGCCCGCGCCCGCCATGCTCCGCAGCCCAGCCCACACAGGTCCAGCCGCCTTCGGCGAGCTTGCGCTCCCACGCCTTGCGCTCGTGTGCGAGCATGTGTTCGTCGCCGGGGCCACCGCGAAAACGCAGCGCTTCGAACTCGCCGCACAAGTGTTCGGCCAACCAACCGGCGACCTCTTGGCGAAAGTGCTCGTCCTGCTCATTGAAACTGATCTTCATGCTTGCTCCCCGATAACCAGGTTGGCGATCTGCTGCAGATGCCAGGCGGGTGCCCCAAGGTAACTTTCGCTGGCTCGGGCACGCTTGAAATACAGATGGGGGTCGTACTCCCAGGTGAAGCCGACCCCGCCGTGCAGCTGGATCGACTCGGCGGCGCAATGGAAATACGCCTGGGAGCACTGCGACTTGGCCAGTGAGGCGGCCAGCGGCAGCTCGGCGGCGACGTGCCGGTCGCCTGCCGGGGCGAGCACTTCCTGGGCAACGCAGGCCGCGTAGTAACTGGCCGAGCGGGCACATTCGACCTGCAGCATCATGTCGGCGACACGGTGCTTGAGGGCCTGGAAACTGGCCAGGGGGCGACCGAACTGCTGGCGCTCCTGCAGGTAGGCAACGCTCAGGTCCAGCGTTTGCTGGGCACCACCGACCTGTTCAGCCGCCAGGCCGATGCAGGCCAGGCGCAGCACCTGCTGCAACACCGGCCAGGCTGCGTCGAGCACGGCGTGCGGCCCGACGTAGACGCGCTCCAGGCGAATGCGCCCCAGGCGCCGGGTCTGGTCCATGCTCGGTTGCCACTGGCGCTGCAGGCCGACCTGCCCGGCCTCGACCAGGAACAGTTTGATGCCCTCTGCCGTGCAGCCCGCGACCACCAGCAGGTCGGCACTGTAGCCGTCGATGACCTGGGCGTATTCACCGTCGAGCACATAGCCCTCGCCCTCGGGCCTGGCGGCCACACTGATGTCGCCCGGCGACCAGCCAGCCCCGGTGCCCCAGGCCAGGGTGGCGCGCACCTTGCCCTCGGCAATGGCCGGCAGCCAGCGTTGTTTCTGTGCTTCGTTGCCGGCCAGCAACAGCGCTGGCGTGGCCAGGCAGGCCGTGGCGAAGAACGGCGAACAGAGCAGGCGCCGGCCCATCTGTTCGAGCAGGATGGCCAGCTCGACATAGCCCAGGCCCAACCCGCCGTAGGCTTCGGGGATGTGGATTGCCGGCCAGTACATCTCGCTGCACAGGCGTTGCCAGAGTGCGGCATCGTAGCCAGCTTCGCTGGCCATGGCCGTACGTACGGCGGCACTGTCGCAGACATCGGCGAGGAAGCCCTCGGCCGATTCACGGATCATTTCCTGCTCGTCGGTGAATGCAAAGTCCATCGCGGGGCCTTCTACTCGTGTGGCGGGTGTGGCGTGAAGTGTGGGCGGGTGCGGGGACGGTGGAATCGGCCAATCGGACTAGGGGCTGCCTTGAGCCTGGCCCGCACAACAAAAAACCGCATCACACTGGCATGTGATGCGGCCCGCGAAGCCTGCGGAAAACGTGGAGTCAGGTGCCGTAGACTTTCTGCGCCGGTACGGCCATTTCCAGCAATTGCGCCACGGCAGCCCCTACTTCGGTCACTGCCCAGCGCCCCTGGTTGTCCAGCTGTGGGCCGCGCCGCCAGCCATCGGCGATCGACAAGCGGCCGCCCTCTACCTCGAACAGCTGCCCGCTGACCCCCGCCGACGCCGTCGAGCCCAGCCAGACCACCACTGGCGCGACGTTCTCGGGTGCGAAGAAGTCGAAACCCTGCTCCGGCCGCTTCATCACATCGGCAAACACCTGCTCGGTCATGCCGGTGCGCGCCGCCGGTGCCAGGGCATTCACGGTAATCCCGTAACGTGCCAGCTCGGCCGCCTGCACCAGGGTCAGCGCGGCAATCCCACCCTTGGCCGCCGCATAGTTGGACTGCCCGATCGAGCCTTGCAAGCCGGCACCGGAGCTTGTGTTAATGATCCGCGCATCCACCTTCACACCCTGCTTGGCCTGCTCGCGCCAGTAGCGCACGGCATGGCTGGCCAGGCAGAAGTGCCCCTTCAGGTGAACCGCCACCACCGCATCCCAGTCGCTTTCGCTCAGGCTGGCAAACATGCGGTCACGGCAGATGCCGGCGTTGTTCACGACCACATCCAGCCCGCCAAAGGTGCTCAGCGCCGCCTGCAGGATCAGCCCGGCATCACTGTAGTCGGTGATGTCGTTGCTGTTGGCCACGGCCTCCCCGCCCTGGGCGCGGATCTGCGCCACCACCGTTTCGGCGGCTTCGCGGTTGATGTCGTTGACCACCACCTTGGCGCCCTCGGCAGCAAAGGCCAGGGCATAGGCCCGGCCCAGTCCGCCGCCGGCACCGGTGATGATCACGGTGCGGTTTTCGCAACTCGCCATACTGTTCTCCTACAAGCGTTCGATAATGGTCACGTTGGCCTGGCCGCCGCCTTCGCACATGGTCTGCAGGCCATAGCGGCCGCCGCTGCGCTCCAGTTCATGCAACAGGCTGCACAGCAGCCGGGTACCGGTGGCGCCCAGCGGATGCCCCAGGGCAATGGCGCCGCCATTGACGTTGGTCTGGGCATGGGGGTATCCGGTCTCCTGCAGCCAGGCCATGACCACCGAGGCGAAGGCTTCGTTGATCTCCACCCGGTCGATGTCCTCCAGGCGCATGCCGGCACGCTTGAGCGCGTACTCGGTGGCCGGTATCGGCGCGGTCAGCATCCATACCGGATCGTCGGCACGCACGCTCATGTGCTGGATCCGCGCCCGCGGTGTCAGGTTGTAGCGCTTGAGCGCCGCCTCCGAGACGATCAGCACGGCGCTGGCGGCGTCGCAGGTCTGGCTCGACACCGCCGCCGTCACCCGGTCGCAGCCGAACAGCGACTCAAGCTCGGCCATCTTCTCCAGGCTGGTGTGGCGCGGCGTCTCGTCATGCTCGACGCCCGCCAGCGGGACAATCTCGCGGCGAAAATAACCCCGTTCGACAGCCCGCAGCGCCCGGCGATGGGACTCCATGGCGTAGGCTTCCAGCGCCTGGCGGCTGAGGTTCCAGCGTTCGGCAATCATCTGCGCCGAGCGGAACTGCGACGGTGGCGTGGCGCCGTAGCGGCGTACCCAGCCCTCGGAGCCGCTGAACGGGTCAGTGAAGCCCAGCGGCTCGGCGGCGGTCATGGCCGAGGAAATCGGGATTTGCGTCATGGTCTGCACACCGCCTGCGACCACCACGTCCTGGGTGCCACTCATCACCGCCTGGGCAGCGAAGTGCACCGCCTGCTGTGACGAGCCGCACTGGCGGTCGATGGTGGTGCCCGGCACGGCCTGGCTGAGCCCGGCTGCCAGCCACGCGGTGCGGGCGATGTCGCCTGCCAGCGGGCCGATGGTGTCGACGCAACCGAAGATCACGTCGTCGTAGTCGTCGTCGGGAATGGCATTGCGCTCGACCAAGGCCCGCAGCACATGGCCCCCCAGGTCGGCGGCGTGGATCTGCGCCAGGCCACCCTTGCGCCGCCCGGTAGGCGTGCGCAGGGCGTCGACGATATAGGCTTCAGGCATGCTCTACCTCGTAATCCGCAATCAGAAAGTGGCGCCGGCGCCAATGGCCAGCCCTTGTTCGAACAGTGCCGCGCGCACCCGCGCCTTGTGCAGCGCCGGGTCGCCCCAGGCCTTGTCCAGCGCCCAGGCGCGCTTCATGAACAGCTGCAGGTCGACTTCCCAGGTGTAACCCATGGCGCCATGGGCCTGCATCGCGTTGCGCGCCGCCAGCAAGGCCGCCTCCGAGGTGGCCAGGCAGGCATGGGACACGGCCACGGCCTGCGCAGCCTCGCCGTGGGCCACGGCATGGGCGGCGCGGTACAGCGGGCCCTTGGCGAATTCGATGCGCACCGCGACGTTGGCCATCAGGTGTTTCACCGCCTGGAACGAGCCGATCGGTTTGCCGAACTGCTTGCGCTCGAAGCTGTAGTCCACGGCCAGGTCGACCATGCGCTTGGCCAGGCCCAGGCGCTGCGCTGCGCAGCCCAGCGCACCCCGCTCGAAAGCCCGCGCCAGCAGCTGTGCGGCTTCTTCGCCACGGGCCACGCAGGTGCTTGCTGCCGGCGTCCAGGTCACCTGGTACAAGTGGCGGCTCGGGTCTACCGAGGCATTGCGTACCAGCTCGACGGCCTCGCGCGGCACCGCATGCAGTTCGTCCGCATGGCTGAGCAACAGCAGGTCGGCGACATGGGCGTCACTGACCAGAGGGTTGCCCGGCTCAGACACTGCCAGCCGCGCCCGGCCTTCGGCTACCCGGCTCAACCAGTCGCGCTTGAGCGCCTCGTGCGCCTCGCCCAGCTCGGCCAGCAGCGGCACGGCCACCAGCATGGTGTCCACCAGCGGTTCGGGCAGGCTGGCGTAGCCGCACTCCTGGGCCAGCAGCACGAAGTCCAGCGCGCCCAGCCCCAGGCCGCCGTACTGCTCGGGTACGGTCAAGACGGTGAGGCCCAGCTCGACCAACTGGCCCCAGAGCCGATCGCAACGGCCACTGTCGGTCTGCCACAGCTCGCGGATGCGCTCCGGGGTGACCTCGTTGATGAAAAAACTGCGTACGCTGTCCTGGAACAGCAACTGGTCGCTGTTGAAACTGAAGTCCATGGTCTGCTCCTCAGGCGCGCGGCATGCCGAGCATGCGCTCGGCGATGATGTTGCGCTGGATCTCGTTGGTGCCGGCGTAGATCGGCCCGGCCTGGGCGAACAGAAAACCCTCCAGCCACGCGCCGACGTCGCCGGCCGCCGGGGCCTCGGGCAGCAGTTCGCCACGCAGGCCGAGGATGCTCATGGCGGTGTCGTGCAGGCGCAGGTCCAGCTCCGACCAGAAGATCTTGTTGGTCGAGGACTCAGGGCCGATCCGCCCGCCCTTCACCAACTTGGAGGCGGTCATGTAGGTGAGCTGGGTGTAAGCCTCGGCATCCAGCCAGCAGCGCATCACCGCCTCGCCGATGGCCGGATCACGGTCGGCGCTCTCACGGTTGGCCTGATACAGCTGCACCAGCCGCCGTGCGGTTTCCTGGAAGCGTGCTGGCGAGCGCAGCATCAGCCCGCGTTCGAAGCCTGCCGTGGACATCGCCACGTGCCAGCCCATGCCCTCGCCACCCAGCACGTTGTGCGCCGGCACCCGCACGTCGTCGAAGAAGATCTCGGCGAACCCCGGCAGGCCGTTCAGCTGCGGGATCGGCCGCACGGTGATACCCGGGCTGTCCAGGGGCACCAGGATGAACGTCAGGCCGTGGTGACGCTGGGACGCCGGGTCGGTGCGGAAGATGCAGAACACCCAGTCCGCCCATACCGCGCGGGTCGACCAGGTCTTCTGGCCATTAAGTACATAGTGGTCACCCTCGCGCACGGCCTTGGCGCGGATCGCCGCCATGTCCGAGCCGGCACCCGGCTCCGACCAGCCCTGGGCCCAGATGTCCTGCCCGGTCGCCATGCGCGGCAGAAAGCGGGCCTTCTGTTCCTCGGTGCCGAACTCCATCAGGGTCGGGCCGAGCAGGAAGATGCCGTTCTGGTTGACCCGCGCCGGGGCGCCGGCACGGTAGTACTCTTCCTCGAAGATCAGCCACTCGATCAGGTCGCAGCCACGCCCACCCAGCCGGGTTGGCCAGGTGACCATGCCCCAGCGCCCTTCGTTGAGTGTCGCTTCCCAGGCCCGGTGCGCAGCGAAGCCTTCCTCGGTATCGAACGAGGGCAGCGCTGCGCTTGGCACGTTGGCTTCGAGCCAGGCCCGCACTTCGGCACGGAATGCCTGCTGGGCCTTGGTGTAAGTGAGGTCCATGGTCGCTGCCCTCAGCCGTTGAAGTGAGCGCTGCGCTTCTCGACGAACGAGTCGCGCGCTTCCTGGGAGTCCTGGGTGCGGTACGCCTCCAGGGTAAAACCTTGTTCGCGGCGGTACTTGTCTTCGAGGTTGCCATCCTCGATGCCGTTGAGCGCTTCCTTGGCCAGGCGGATCATGGCCGCGCTCTTGCCGGCGATGGAGGCAGCGATCTGCAGGGCGGTCTCGCGCAGCTGCTCGCGCGGCACCACGCGCTCCACTGCACCCAGCCGGTAGGCCTCGGCGGCGTCGATCATTTCGCCGGTGAAGTACATGTGGCGCACCTTCTGCACCGGGAACAACCGCTGCAGGTGCGCACCGCCGCCCATGGCGCCACGGTCCACTTCGGGTACGCCGAAGCGTGCGCAGTCGGAAGCGACCAGGATATCGGCGGCACCGCAGATGCCGATCCCGCCGCCCAGGACGAAACCGTGCACGGCGACGATCACCGGCAACGGGTTGCGGTGGATGGCCTTGAAGGTGTCGTAGTTGCCCTTGTTGACCGCAACGATCAGGTTGCCGTCAGCGGCCAGTTCCTTGATGTCGACCCCGGCGCAGAAGCCGCGGCCCTCGGCACGGATGACGATCACCCGCACCCGTTGGTCGCGGCCAAGGTCGTCCAGGGTGCGGGCAATATCGGCCCAGCCCTGGCTGTTGAAGGCATTGACCGGTGGGTGATCGAACACCATCTCGGCGATGCCGCGGTCAATGTTGACGCTGAATGCTTGCATCGGGATTCCCCCTCAGGAAAGTCGGCGGTACAGCGCGTCCAGGTGCCGTTCGGCATCCTGGACGATCTGCTCTATCAATTCGGCGCACCGGGGCAGGCTGTCGATGCCTGCGGCCACTTGCCCGGCCGGTAGCACGCCCTCGGCAGGTCGGCCTTCGACCATGGCCTTCTGGATCACCATCGGCGCGTTGGCGGCCATCAGGCTCTGGGCCGCGGTCAGCCCGCCGTCGCGCCGCATCTTCAGGGCGCTGCCCAGCAGCTGGCCAAGGCCCAGCCCGGTGTGGCGGCGGTACGCCAGGCCGCTGCGCAGCGCCAGCAGCCAACGGCGCAGGCCGCCACCGGCTTCCAGTGCGTCCAGCAGTTCGTTGCGGATCATCCGTTGCGGCATGCCGTCGATGGCCCGGCTGACGATCACCTGGCCCGGGTCGCGGACCGCCAGGTAGCGCGCCAGCGTGGCCTGTGGCACCGGGCTTTCGGCACTCATCAGAAAGCGCGTGCCCATGGCGATGCCATCGGCTCCCTGGGCCAGGGCAGCCACCAGGCCGCGACCATCCTTGAAGCCG
This sequence comes from Pseudomonas sp., assembly GCF_017744435.1. Taxonomy (GTDB): domain Bacteria; phylum Pseudomonadota; class Gammaproteobacteria; order Pseudomonadales; family Pseudomonadaceae; genus Aquipseudomonas. The sequence goes on along the minus strand of NZ_JAGIBG010000008.1, from coordinate 100,909 downwards.
CCCGCGGCCACCACCGGCACCTGCAGTGCATCGAGCACCTGGCCCAGCAGCATCGCCGTCGGCACCGCCCCCGTGTGCCCGCCGCCCTCGCCACCCTGCACGGTGACCACGTCCGCGCCCATCTCCACGGCTTTCTGCGCGTGCTTGAGGGCGCCAACCGTGGGCATGCAGACCACCCCGGCATCCTTGAGCCGGGCGATCATCTGCCGGCCGGGCGAGCGGCTGTAACTGACCGCACGTACCTTGTGCTTGAGCACCAGCTCGACGATTTCGCCGGCGTTGGCCTGGTACATGTGAAAGTTGACCCCGAAAGGCTGGCCGGTGAGGCGCCGGGTTTCAACGATCGCCGCCTCCATCTGCCGGGGCTCGATCGTCGCCCCGGCCAGGAAGCCAAAGCCCCCGGCGTTGCAGGTGGCGGCCACCAGGCGCGGGTCGGCGACCCAGCCCATGGCCGTCTGGACAATCGGGTAGCGGCAACCGAGCAAGGCGGTCAGGCGCGTCTGCAGTGACACGGCCATCTCACGCCCTCCCCGTTTCACGTTGGGCGCTGGCCATGGAGCGGGCATCGTGCCCGCCCAGGCGATCGCCGCAGGCCAGCTCGTTGTGCGCATGGGCGAAGTGGTGCAGGCCGAACACCATGTCCATGGTGGCGCGCTTGCCCATCAGGTCCTCGGCATTGTTCACCGCTTGCTTGGCCAGCTGCAGGCCCAGGCGCGGCATTTGCGCGACCTGCTCGGCCATGGCCAGGGTTTCCTGCTCCAGCTGCTCGCGGGGTACCACGCGGTTGAGCATGCCCATCTGGTACGCGCGGGCGGCCGGCATGGGGTTGCCCAGGAGCAGAAACTCCTTGGCGATGCGCGGGTTCAGTTCGTGCACATGGGCGAAGTACTCCACCCCCGGGATGCCCATGCGCACCACCGGGTCGCGGAACCAGGCGTCATCGCTGGCCACGATCAGGTCGCAGACCCAGGCCAGCATCAGGCCGCCGGCAATGCAGGCGCCCTGGACCATGGCGATGGTGGGCTTGGGCATGTCGCGCCAGCGCCGGCACATGCCCAGGTAGACCTCCTGTTCGCGGGCGTAAAGAAACTCGCCGCCCGGCTTGCCGACATGGTCGTACCACAGGCTGACCCGGTCGAAGCTCTGGTCGACATCGCGCCCCGGGGTGCCGATGTCGTGGCCGGCGGAGAAATGCTTGCCAGCGCCGCGCAGCACGATGACCTTCACCGCGTCATCGGCGCAGGCACGGGCAAATGCCTTGTCCAGGGCATAGGTCATGCGTGAGTTCTGGGCGTTGTGGTACTCGGGTCGGTTCATGGTGACCAGGGCCACCGCGCCGCGTACTTCGTACAGCACCACCTCATCGGCTTGTGTGATGTCTTGCTCGCTCATTGCTGCTACTCCGGTTCGAGGTGTTGGCCCTGCGCGGCTCAGCGCAGGCCTGGCGGGTTGCCCTTGAGCTGGCTGGCGCGCAGGTCATCGGGGTCCAGGCGCTGGATCAGTTGCAGCTGCGCCGCGCTGGGTGCCTGGGTAAGCGGCACCTGCTCGGGCACATGCAGTTCGAACCCGGTGTTGTCACGCACCTCGTCCAGGCTCACCCCGGGGTGCAGCGAGCGCACCCGCACCTGGTGTTGCGGGCCGAGGAAGTCCAGCACGCAGAGGTCGGTGACGATCAGGCGGATGTCGATGTCGTCCAGCGACCAGCCACGGGCCAGCCGTGCGGGGTTGTAGCCCACCGACGAGACCATGTCGCACTCCCCTTCGACGAACACCCGGCGGTTATGGCTGGGCACGTAGAACGAGTTGGCATGGCTGATGGAGTTGCCCGGCAGGCCACGCACGCCGAGCATCTGCGACTTGGGTTTGGCGTAGTCGCCGATGCACGACAGGTTGGCCTGGCCGAAGCGGTCGACCTGGATCGGCCCGATCATGGCGTGGCGCTTGCCGCTCCAGACGTTGTCGAAAATGCGCGAGAAGCCCATCCAGCTGTCGCGCTTGGGCACATAGCCGTTGCGCGGCCCGATCGGCACCGGCTCGGCGACCATGTAGGCCTCGGAGTCGGTCATCATCAGCCTGGGGTTGCCGTCGAGCATGCTCAGTGAGGCCGCCAGGCGCGGGATCACGCCGATGCCGGTGGCCAGCACCTCGCCGTCGTCGCGCCAGGCCTGGGCGGCGGCGCAGATCATCAGTTCAGCGAGGCTGTAGGTGGGTGCGTTGGTCATACGTTCCTCGCTTAGAAAACCGGCAGGGGCAGTTGGCGGATGCCTTCGAGGCCGCCGCAACGTTCCAGGTACTGGGAGTGGGAACAGTCCACATAGCGCTCGACGTACGCCTGCCAGTCCTCTTCGCTTTGCGCCGAGGCGGCGTAGGCCTTGAAGTGCGGCACATCGAAGCCGTACAGCGGCGCGCAGGACGAAGGGTGCGCGCCACCCGGCACATGGGCCAGCGCAGTGGTCAGGTTGCGTTCCCAGAACACCTGGTGCGCCCGTGCGGGCTCGGCATGGAACCAGTCGCTGTCCACCAGCTCGTCGCAGGTGACGTAGGTGCGCGCCGCGGCCCGCACGAACAGGTCGTCCATGTAGTGGTCGGGGCCGGCGATCTGGCAGACGCCACGGGCATCGGCACGGTCAACGTGGACCAGCGCGGCGTCGAGCTTGAGCGCCGGCATGGCGACCCAGTCACGGCCGTCGGCATAGGGCGATGCGATCAGCCGGATATCCGGGTTGCAGCGCAGCACGTCGGTGCCCAGGCCGACGGCCGTGGGAATGAACGGCACGTTCATCGCTGCCGCCCGCAGGCCCAGCAGCAACATGCCTTCATCGATTTCCATCACCTCGATGGCGCCTGCCTGGCGTGCCTTGCGAAAATGCGGCTCGAGCGGGATGAAATCGAGCGAGACGAAGGCGAACACCAGCTTTTTCACTTTGCCGGCGGCACACAGCATGCCGACATCCGCACCGCCGTAGGCGACGATGGTCAGGTCCTTGAGGTCGGAGCGCAGAATCTCGCGGATCAGCGCCATCGGCTTGCGCCGCGGGCCCCAGCCGCCGATGCCGAGGGTCATGCCGTCCTGCAGCTGGGCGACCATCGCGGCGGTAGTCATCTGTTTGTCCATGGGTACTGTCCTCATTGGCGGCCGACGCTGAAGTCATGGCCCCAGTGGCTGACCACCGTGCTCTCGAAGGGCGTGTGGCGGCTCCAGTCGACCACCAGCCCGTCGCAGCCGTACTCCAGGTCGAAACCGGAGGGCGTGCGCATGTAGAACGAAATCATCTGGTCATTGGTGTGCTGGCCGAGGGTGGCGGTCAGCTGCACGCCGTGGGCGTGCAGGCGGTCCAGGCCGCGACCGACTTCGTCCAGGCCGTCGACCTCGACCATCATGTGCACGCAGCCGCTGGCGACCGGGCACTCGAAAATCGCCAGGGAGTGGTGACGGCCGTTGTTGCAATGCATGAAGTGGATGCGCTTTTCCGGCTCGGCCGGGTCGGCGGTGAAGCGGACCTTCATCAGGTCCGAGAGCCCGAAGCCCATCAACTGCTCGTAGAAATCGCGGCAGCGTTCGAAGGTCGGCGCCGGCAGCACCACGTGGCCCATGCCCAGCTCATCGCTGACGAAGCCGCGTACGCCGACCGGCGAGACGAAGCGGGCGAAGTCCTGGCGGGGGCCCCAGTACAGCTCGTGACGGTTGCCATCCGGGTCGGCGAACAGCGCCAGGGCCTGCACCCGGCGCTGTTCGCACTGGCTGGCATCGCCCTGCTCCACACTGACCCCGCCGCCACGCAGTTCGGCCACGGCCTGGTCGAAGGCGGCCTGGCTGGCCACCTCCCAGCCGCAGGCGCCGAAGCCATCCTGGGCGCTGTGCTGCACCAGGATGCGATAAGGCCGCTCGTCCATCTTCAGCAACAGGCGCTCGCCGGACGCGTCCTCGGCGACCATCATGCCCAGCACCTGGCTGGCATAGTGGCGCCATTGCTGCAGGTCGCGCGATTGCACGGTGACATACCCCAGGCCACGGATATCCATGTGCCGTCTCCTCGTCTGGTTACTGCTGCTGTTTGCGGAAATGCGGGATGACCTTCTCGCCGATGTTGCGCAAGGTCTCCAGCTGCGCCCACTGCGGCACGGTGCCCATCTGGCAGATGAACAGGATCTCGTCGGCGCCGGCATCGATCAGCCGCTGGACATAGCCGATGCAGTCCTCGACCGTGCCGTAGGCGTGGTTGGGGTTCATCATCGCCATGGTCGGGTCGGAGAAATCGACACGTACCTCTTCGGAAGCGAAGCGCGACTTGATCACCGCCTGGCCGTTGCCATCGACGTAGGTGTCGTCCTTCCACTTTTCCGGGTCCGGGCGTTCTCCGCCGCCGTACCAGTAGCCCAGCGATTCCATGAAGTAGCGCTGGCCACGGATACCGATGTGCCGCGCCTGTTCGTTGTCGTCCAGCACGATCGCCGGGCACAGCGCCGCGATGTGGCGGTTGGGGCGGAAGCCGACCTGCTTGCGCTCGTCACGGTTGTCGAAGGCCTCGTGGTACACCTCGACCTTCTTGGCGATTTCCTCCGGCCCGCCGAAGCCCAGCACCAGTGCGCCCATGCCACGCCCACCGGCGTTCTTCAGCGAATCGGTATTGGTGCAGGCCAGGTACATCGGTGGGTGCGGGTCCTGGTACGGCTTGGGGTGGATTGGCCGCTTGGGGATCTTGACGAAGTCGCCGTGGTGTTCGATTTCGTCCTGCACGAACATTTTCGGGATCAGGTACATGGCCTCGTCGATCTGCGGCTGCAAGGTCGCCAGGTCATAGCCGAAGGTGCCGGCCTCCTGCTGGGTGCCGCCCTTGCCCACGCCAAAATGCACGCGCCCCTTGGACAGCAGGTCGAGGGTGGCAATACGCTCGGCCACCTTTACCGGGTGGTTCATGGCCGGCGGCAGGCAGACCACGCCATGGCCGATGCCGATGCGCTCGGTCTTGCCGGCGACAAAGGCCAGCATGGTCTCGGGCGCAGACATGTGCGAGTAGTTGGTCAGCGCGGTGTGCTCCACGCACCAGAAGGTGTCGAAGCCCAGCTGGTCGGCCAGCACCGCCTGCTCGACGGTGTCATCGAAGATCTTGCGGTCACCCTCGCGGCTGGCATCGATGGTCTGGGCTTCGTATATCAGCGAGAATTTCATGTGTCTTTCCTTGTTGTTCTGCAGACATGGCCGGGAGCCCGGCCTTGATCACATCCTCACCCTTTGCCCGGGCGCTCGAATCCCACAAATGGACTAGCCGAAACCGGTGAGCGCCCGGTGTGGTCAGCGTGTGTTCAGAGGAAGAAGTCGCTGCTGTCCTGGCCCATGCTCACCGCCCCCAGGTTCCACGCATACTTGGCCGGGCTGTTGGCCACATGGGCGCGGCCGGTGTGGATATCGCGGAAGGCGCGGTTGATCGGGTGATCGCGGAAAATGGTCGAAGCGCCGCTGTTGAACATCAGCTCGGCGACCGCCTTGGCACAGCGGTCGACCACCAGCGCCGAGTCGTAGCGCATCTTCACCCGCAGCTGCATGTCCAGCGGCGTGTCGCCACGGGCGCTGTCCAGCATCAGCTCGAAGTTGCGCAACAGCACGGTGCGGCACTCGTCGACACAGATCATGGCGTTGGCCAACGCGCCCTGGGCGGCCGGGTCCTGCAGCACCTTGCGGCCGTCGTTGACGGCGACCCGCGCACGGTTATGGGCAATGAAATGGTCCACGGCCCCCTGCAGCGCACCAATGGCCGAGGACGACACCGCGCGCACGAAGATCTGCCCGAACGGCAGGTGGTAAAGCGCCGAGGTGTTCACCTGGTTGCCGGGGCTCTGCTGCATGAACCCGTCGGCGGCACGGTGCGTGCGGTACTCGGGCACGAACGCATTGTCGACCACGACGTCGTGGGAGCCGGTGGCCTCCAGCCCCATGACGTTCCAGTTGTCGAGTACCTGATAGTCGCTGCACGGCACCAGGAAGGTCCGGTAGTCCGGAGCCCCGCCTGGCGCTTCCGGCGGCACCAGCGCACCGAGGAATGCCCACTGGCAATGCTTGCTGCCCGAGGAGAACCCCCAGCGACCACTCAGGCGAAAGCCGCCCTCGACCCGCTCGACCTTGCCCACCGGCATATAGGACGAAGAGATCAGCACGCTGCTGCTCTGCCCCCAGACATCCTGCGCCGCGCGGTCGTCGAACAGCGCCAGCTGCCAGTTATGGATGGCCACCACGCCCAGCACCCAGGCCGACGACATGCAGCCTTCGGCAAGGATCATCTGCACCTCGAAGAAATCCTTGGGTTCCAGCTCCAGGCCCTGCCAACGGGCCGGCTGGAGGATGCGGAAGAAGCCAGCCTCGTGGAAATCGGCAATGGTTTCTTCCGGCAGGCGGCCTGCCTGTGCGGCCTGGGCGGCGCGCTCGCGCAGTACCGGCACCAGTTCGCGAGCGCGTTGGCGCAAGGTTTGACGCGTGAGGTCGGTATTCATCTTGTTGTTCTCCTCTGATCGCCCCGTTCGCCGGAGCGCATGCGAGAGAGGCGCTGGAGCCTCCACCGCCGGCATTGCAACAAGGAGATCAGGGCTCGGCATCCCTCAAACGGACCATGCGCGGTAAGCCGCGACTAGTCCCCTCGGACGATGTTGGCCATTGCCACGGTTGCAACAATTCATCGCACTGAACCCGCCAACACCGAGGCCGTGCGATGAACGACAACTCTCTGAAAGCCGACATGCTCCAGGCCATGCGCCGCCTGGCCAAGTCCGTCACCATCATCAGCACCAGCGACGGCAGCCAGCGTTTTGCCATGGCTGCGACTGCGGTCGATTCGCTGAGCACCGAACCGCCATCGTTGCTGATCTGCGTCAACCAGAGTGCGTCCCCCCATGCGGCGCTGGCCGGCGGTGCGGGCTTTTGCGTGAACATCCTGGGCCTGGAACAACAGCACCTGGCCCACCTGTGCAGCGGCAGCATCAAGGGCGAGGCCCGCTTCGGCCAAGGCCAATGGCTGACCAGCGACGAAGGCATCCCCTACCTGGCCGACGCCCAGTCGTCGATCCTCTGCCGCCAGGACGGCCAGTTCGCTTACGGCACCCATACCATTTTCATTGGCCGTATCCTGCGCATTCACACCACCCCGACCATCACGCCGCTGGTGTACCTGGACGGCCACTACACGACCACTGCCAAGCCTGTGCCTCTCGCGGCCAGTGCCGGCTGAGGCGCACGTGACGAAGCCGGCGGTGTTGGCACCGCTGCGGGTCGAACACGCGCAACAACTGCCATGGCAGCAGCAGGCCGACCTGGTGGTGGTCGGCTTCGGTGGCGCCGGCGCCAGTGCCGCCATCGAGGCGGCCAGCCGCGGCCTCTCGGTGCTGGCCCTGGAGCGCTTTGCCGGGGGCGGCGCCACCGCGCTCAGCGGCGGCGTGGTGTATGCCGGTGGCGGTACACCGCAACAGCACCAGGCCGGTTACCAGGACCACCCCGAGGCCATGTTCGCCTACCTGCGCCAGGAGGTCGGCGATGCCGTCGGTGAGCAGACGCTACGCACCTTCTGCGACGCCAGCGCCGATCAACTGAGCTGGCTGGAACGCCAGGGCGTGGTGTTCGAAGGCAGCATGGCGCCGCACAAGACCTCCTACCCCAGCGACCGCTACTACCTCTATTACTCCGGCAACGAAGCCGTGCCGAGCTATGCCGCCAGCGCCAAGCCTGCGCCACGCGGGCACCGAGCCAAAGGCTCGGGCCTGTCCGGTGCCAGCCTGTTCGCGGCCCTGGCCAGCAGCGCCCGACGCCAGGGCGTCGAAGTACGCACGCAGTGCCAGGTGCGGCGGCTGGTGATCGACCGCGATGACCAGGTGGTGGGTGTGCAGGCCTGGCAGCTGCCGGTCGGCAGCCGCGCCGCCCGCCAGCATGCGCGCCTGTCGCGCTGGGCGGCCGCCGTGCACATGTACGCGCCAGCACTGTCGGCGCGCCTGCGGGCACGCCTGCAGCGCATCGAGCAGGCATCCGCCGAGCCGGTATGGATACGCGCGCGCCACGGCGTGCTGCTGAGCAGCGGTGGTTTCGTGCTCAACCGCGCGCTTTTGCAGCAATACGCACCCCGCTACCTGGATGGCCTGCCGTTGGGCAGCAACGGTTGCGACGGCAGCGGCATCGACCTGGGCCGCAGTGCCGGGGGCAGCCTCGGGCAGATGCACAAGGTCAGTGCCTGGCGCTTCATCAACCCGCCGCTGGCCTGGGCCCGCGGGCTGATCGTCAATGCCCGCGGCGAGCGCTACTGCAATGAAGAAGTGTACGGCGCCACCCTCGGCCATCACATGGTCGAGGCGCACGATGGCCGCGCACTGCTGATCCTCGATCGCCAGCTGCGCAACCAGGCACTGCGGCAGGTGGGGCCAGGCAAGGTGTGGTCGTTCCAGCGCCTGCCGGTCCTGCTCAACCTGCTGTTCAACTGCCGGCGCGGCAACACCCTCGAACAGCTTGCCGAGCGCTGCGGGCTGCCAGGCCAGGCCTTGCGCGAAAGCGTGGAAACCTACAGCCGCGCCGCCCGTGGCGAAATCGACGACCCCCAGGGCAAATCCTCGGCGATGCGCCATGACCTTGGCCACGGCCCCTGGTACTGCCTGGACCTGTCCTATGCCAGCCGCCTCTATCCCTGCCCGACCCTGACCCTGGGCGGCCTGCGGGTATGCGAGCACAGCGGCCAGGTGCTCGACGCACTGGGCAAGCCGATTACCGGGCTGTACGCCGCCGGCCGTTGTGCGGTGGGCGTGGCCTCCAACCTTTATATATCCGGCCTGTCCCTGGCCGACTGTGTCTTTTCTGGCCGACGCGCTGCAGCTCATGTTGCCCAACGCCACGCCAGCGACCCTAGCCACCAAGGAGTACAACCATGCAACGTGTAGAAGGAAAGGTCTGCCTGGTCACCGGCGCCGCCAGCGGCATCGGCCGTGAAGATGCCCTGCTGCTGGCCAGCCAGGGTGCCCGGGTGGTACTCACCGACCGCAACGACCAGGCCGGCCGTGAAGTGGCCGCGCAGATCGGCGAGAACGCCCTGTTCATCAAGCACGACATTGCCAGCGAAAGCGACTGGCAGCAGGTGATCGCCACCACCCTGGAGCACTTCGGCCGCCTCGACGTGCTGGTGAACAATGCCGCGATCCTGGCCATGGGCACTATCGAAGACACCAGCCTGGAGCAGTGGCAGACGGTGCAGAAGATCAACGGCGACGGCTACTTCCTCGGCTGCAAGTACGCCATCGAAGCGATGAAGAAAACCGGCGGCGGCTCGATTATCAACATGTCGTCGGTGGCGGCCCTGGGTGCCATGCCGATGTTCTGCGCCTACTCGGCATCCAAGGGTGCGGTGGCGGCCATGACCCGCTCCATTGCCCTGCACTGCAAGCAGCAGGGCTATCGCATCCGCTGCAACAGCGTGCACCCGGACGGCGTCAATACCCCCATGACCCAGGCCCTGGCAGGCGGCCAGGCGATCCCCCAGGCGGTGCTCGACCAGGACCCGATGAACCGCATGTGCGCGCCCCGCGATATCGCCAACGTGGTGCTGTTCCTGGCCAGCGACGAGTCGCGCTTCGTCAACGGTGCAGAGCTTCGGGTGGATAACGCCCAGCTGATCAGTGGCATCTGACATGAGCACCCTGGCTGCTGCAGAATCGACCACGGCCGTTAACGCCACTGCAGGCGAGCTGCGCCTGCAGGTGTGCGCGATCATCGACGAGACCGCCGACGCCCGCTCGCTGGTGTTCGATGTGCCCGAGGCGCTGCGGGCGCGCTTTGCCTACAAACCTGGGCAGTTCCTCGGCTTTCGCGTGGACGTGGGTGGCCAGTGCCTGACCCGCTGCTACTCGATGTCCAGCTCGCCATGGACCGATGCCAGGCCCAAGGTGACCATAAAGCGCGTCGCTGGCGGGCGCGTGTCGAACTGGATGAACCAGTGCGTGCAGGTGGGCGACTGGCTCAAGGTGCTGCCGCCGGCCGGGCATTTCTGCATCGACCAGCACCAGGCAGCCGACACCACCCGGCCGCTGGTGCTGTTTGGCGGTGGCTCGGGCATCACCCCGGTGTTCTCCTTGCTCAAGGCCGTGCTGCATGCCGGCCAACGCCCGGTGCTGCTGGTGTACGCCAACCGCGACGAAGCGTCGGTGATCTTCCGTGACGAACTGCGCCAGCTCGCCAAGGCACACCCGGAGCAACTGCACGTGGTGCATCTGCTGGACACGCTGCAGGGCTTTGTCGATGCCCCACAGGTGCGCCAGCTGGTGCGCCTGTGGCGCGGCGCGGATTACTTCATCTGCGGGCCGGGGCCGTTCATGGATACCGTGGAAAGCACCCTGCTGGCCCTGGGCGAGGCGCGTGAGCGCATCCACGTGGAACGCTTCGTTTCGCCGCCAGACCCATGCAGCTCGGGTACTGCCCAGCCCGCCATCGAGGCCCAGGGTGCCGTGTGCGAGCTGCTGCTGGTGGAACTCGACGGCGTCACGCACCAGATCGTGCCGCGCCCTGGCGAAACCTTGTTGCACAGCTGCCGCGCGGCGGGGCTCGATGTGCCGTTCTCGTGCGAGGAAGGGTTCTGCGGGGCCTGCATGTGTACCGTGCAAGAGGGCCAGGCGCGGCTGACCCGCAATGATGTCCTGAGCAGTGCCGAGCTTGAAGCTGGCTGGACCCTGGCCTGCCAGGGGCATCCCCAGGGGGCACGGGTGCGGGTGAAGTTTCCCGCTTGATGCGTCTAGTCCTTGCAGACGATCCCGGCAGGCTCGGCAACCGGTAGACTTGCCGGCGGACACTCCACAACAATAAGACAGAGGGATTGAATATGGCTCGTTTGCAAAGCAAGGTCGCAGTGGTCACCGGAGGTGCGTCGGGTATCGGCCTGGCCTGCGTTCGCCGCTTCTGCGCCGAGGGTGCCCAGGTGGTCGGGCTGGACGTCGGCCAGCCGCCTGCAGACTTCCCAGGCCTGTTCATGGCCCTGGATGTCCGCAATGAGCAGCAGGTGCAGCAGGTGATGAGCGAAGTCATCCAGCGCTTTGGCCGTATCGACGTGCTGGTCAATGCCGCCGGCGTTGCCAGCCAAGGCAGCGTGACCACGGCCAGCACTGCCGACTGGCAACGCGTGCTGGATATCAACCTGACCGGCAGCATGCTCACCAGCAAGCATGCGCTGGGGCAGATGCAAGCCCAGCGCAGCGGCTCGATCATCAACATTGGCTCGATCTTCGGCCTGCAGGGCTGTGACGGCAACGTGGCCTACAACGTTTCCAAGGGCGGTATCAACCAGCTCACCCGCAGCATGGCCATCGACTACGGTCACGCCAACATCCGCGTCAACGGCCTGTGCCCTGGCCTGATCGAAACGCCGATGACCAGCATGGTCCGCGAACAGCAAGCCTTCCATGACTTCTTCGCTTCGCAGCACATGCTCAGCCGCTCGGGGCAGCCCGAAGAGGTTGCCAACGTCGCGCTGTTCCTGGCCTCGGACGAGGCATCCTTCGTCAGCGGGCAAATGATTGCGGTGGACGGTGGCTTCTCGGCCGGCCGCCGCTTCGCCCCGCCCAGCGCCTGACCCATCCGGCCGGGCCCATGGGCCCGGCCTTCCCCTTGGCTCATCGATCCTCTGCCTGAGGAGGCCCCATGCCGTCCGTGGAAAACGCTCAGACCTTCCCGCAACTCTTCGCCCTGGCCGCTGCAGCCTATGGCAATCGCCCGGCCATCGAGGAAGCAGGACAGGCCATCAGTTACCAGCGTCTGGATCAATTGCGCCGGCTGGCGTCACGCGCCCTGCTGGCACTGGACGTGCCGGTTGCGGCCCGGGTGGCGGTGTGGGCGCCCAACCTGTGGGAATGGATCGTCGCCGCCGGTGCCCTGCACAGCGTCGGCGCCACCCTGGTGCCGCTCAATACCCGCATGAAAGGCGCCGAAGCCGCGCAGGTGCTGCGCGACAGCGACACCTGCGTGCTGTTTTGCATCAGCCACTTCCTCGACACCGACTACCCTGCCCTGCTGGCCGAGCAGGCGCTACCGGCGCTGCGCCAGGTGATTCACCTGCGGCCCCGGGGCGAGGTGGCCGGCGGCCTGGCCTGGGATGATTTCCTTGCCCTTGCCGAGCAGGTCAGCGACGCCCAGCTGACCGAGCGCGAGCGGCAGGTGAACGGCGATACCCTGTCGGACCTGCTGTTCACCTCCGGCACCTCGGGCAAACCCAAGGGGGTGATGAGTGCCCATGGCCAGAACCTGCGCGTGGTGCGCGACTGGAGCGAGATCGTCGGCCTGCAGGTGGGGGACCGCTACCTGATCGTCAACCCGTTCTTCCATTCCTTCGGCTACAAGGCGGGCTGGCTGGCGGCATTGATGCGCGGCTGCACGCTGCTGCCACAGCAGGTGTTCGACCCCCAGGCGCTGCTCGAATGCATCGAGCAGCAACGCATCAACGTGCTGCCTGGGCCGCCCACGCTGTACCAGTCACTGCTGGCCCACCCGCGCCGTGGCGACTATGACCTGGGCAGCTTGCGCGTGGCCGTGACCGGTGCGGCCTCCATCCCGGTCGAGATGATCCGACGGATGGGCAGCGAGCTGGGCTTTGCCACCATCGTCACCGCCTACGGCCTGACCGAAGCCTGTGGTTTCGTCACCATCTGCCGCAGCGGCGACAGCGCCGAGCGGGTGGCCACCACCTGCGGCCGCGCCATGCCTGATGTGCAAGTGCGCTGCGTCAACGCCCAGGGGCGGCCGGTAGCGGCCAATACGCCAGGCGAGGTACTGGTACGCGGCTACAACCTGATGCGTGGCTACCTGGACGACCCTCAGGCCACGGGCGAAGCGATCGATGAACAAGGCTGGCTGCATACCGGGGATGTCGGCGTGCTCGATGACCAGGGCTACCTGCGCATCACCGACCGGCTGAAGGACATGTTCATCACCGGTGGCTTCAATGTCTACCCGGCAGAGATCGAACAAGCCCTGGTGCGTTATCCAGGCGTGGCCCAGGCGGCGGTGATCGGCATTGCCGATGAGCGACTTGGCGAGGTGGCCATGGCGTTTCTGTTGCCGGTAGCGGGGCAGCGGATCGACGAGGCGGCCGTGTTGGCCTGGTGCCGCGAGCAGATGGCCAACTACAAGGTGCCACGGCGGGTGCAGGTAGTGGATGACATGCCGCTCAATGCCACGGGCAAAGTGGCCAAGCAGGTGTTGCGCAGCTGGATGGCCGAGCCCGCTTGAGATGACCTGACACCGGGGCTGCCAGGCAGCCCCAGGTTTACAACACCTAGATCACCCGGGCCGGATGCTGCTGGCGAGGCTCACCCAGCATTGCCCGGTGCGAAGGGGGTTGGCGCCCGTCGGCCTCGGTAATGCCATAGCGCGGAGCAAGCTCGGCGGTGATCAGGGTCTGCCCGCTGTATTCAGGCAACTGCGGATCATTGAGCAAGGCGTGGATCAACCGACCATTGAATGCCGGGGTCTCGGCATTTTCCAGGAACGCCCGGTACTGCTCGCCATGCTGCTCCCCGGCAATGCGCGTGCGCTCGGTCAGCTGCGGCCCCAGCCACAGTGAAACGGCCGCCACCCCGCGCCCCTCGAAATCGATGGCCATGTCCGCCGCCAGCTTGTCGCACCCCGCTTTCTGCGCCCCATACGCCGGCCCATGCATGTAGCAACCGGCGCCGAACGACGAGGTGAAACACACCAGCGCCCGGCCGCTGCGCAACAGCAGGGGCGCCGCGTGGTAGCTGGCGACATAGGCCGAGCGCAGGCCGACATCGAGGATCTGCACCAGCGATAGCGGTTTCTCCCAGAACGGCCCCGGTTCGATCAGCTGGTCGTGTACGTGGGCAACGTTGTTGACCAGCAGATCCAGCCGCCCACATTCCCGCTCGATGCGTTCGAACAGCGCCCGCACCTGTTCATCGTCAGCATGGTCGCAGGCTACCGCGATCCCACGCCCACCGGCGACCTCGATGGCGGCAGCAACAGCTTGCAGGTCGCCCTCCAGCGCGTGGCCGTACAGGGTCGAACCGCCCTGCCCCGGCACCCGGCCGGTGACATACACGGTCATGCCCTTCTCCCCCAGGGCCAGGGCGATGCCCCGCCCGACGCCTCGGCTGGCACCGGTTACCAAGGCCACCTGTGGTCTATCCGTCTGCATGCTTATCTCCCGGTCAGGGCCAGGGTGAATTCACCCTGGCGTTGCTGGCTATTGCCGCGAATATGGTTGGCGGCCAGGTAGCCGAAGGTCATGGCCGGGCCAAGCGTGGTGCCCGCGCCGATGGCGTAAAGGCCAGGGACGCCGGGGTGCATCGCCGCGTGCGCCTGGCACTGCCTCGACGCCAGGATCACCCCAAGGCGGGCCTTGATGTTCAGCCATTGCCCGTCACGCAGCACGCGGGCACCGCAAAGGCGATCGCCGACGATCAGCAGCTGATCAAGCCGGCAGTTCAACCACAGTGGCACGCGACGGTCGCTCAGCGAGCAACGCAAGGCGCCGACCAAGGCGTTGCCCTGGGTGAGAAAACGGTCGCGACGGGACGCCTTGCGCCCCTCCAGGTCACGCCAGTAGCGCCACGACACTTTTGCCGCCAGGCCCAGCCAGCCCTTGCTGCGGTGCAGCAGCACGCGCGTTTCTTCCAGGGTCATGGCCATGCGCCCCATGAGCAATGTGCCGGGCGACGGCGCCCGCAGGCGCAGCAACTCCTCGCCCAGGGCTGCGCCATCGAATGGCCGGGGCGCCTGCGCGGCGAAGCGTGCCCGTGTGTCGCGCTCAAGATATTCGAGCATGGCGCGGCCGTGCTCGGGCAGCCAGAGCGTGCCGCTGTATTGCGCCGAGGCCCCCCCGTAGCGGTCATCCTTGTCGATCAGCAGGGTATCGAGGCCCAGGTCATGAGCACGCAGCGCGGCGGTCATGCCGGCCGCCCCCGCTCCGATCACCAGCACATCACAACATTCCTCCCACCTGATCATCCGCGCACCTCCCTCAGTCCGATAGCACCATGGCCAAGCCGGAATCAGGCGGCTTCGGGCCCTCGGCCAGGGATTGTCCAAGCCTCTGCATGACCCGGCATCGTCCATTGGGACTATCGAGTCACGGCCCGTTTCGCGTAGTCCACTTGGACGATGTTGCAGCCCAAGCCCCATCCCATAGTCGTGCCTGCACCACCTACCCAAACGTCGGACGGGCAGGCATGCCCGCGCACGAGGACGACAATGATAAGAACAACAATTGCGCCCCCACCGCTCAACACCTACATAAGCTTGCCCCTGTTGCTGCTGGCCGGGAGCCTCAGCCAACCTGCCTGCGCCCTGACCTTCCAGCCCAGCGATGACCTCAGCATCGACTGGGACACCACGCTGAGCTACAGCCTCGCCTGGCGCACCGAGAAACGCGACCACAAGCTTGTGGCCAACGCCGATGGCAACGATGGCGACAACGCCTTCGACCGCGGCAGCCTGATCACCGACCGCGTGGGTTTCCTCAGCGAGGCCAACCTGCGCTGGCAAGAAAACTACGGCGTGTTCATGCGTGCCTCGGGCTTCTATGACCGGGCATACGATCAGAGCAACGACAACGACACTGGCACGTCCAACTGCTTTGCCAGCGGCGTGTGCAGCAAACCGGACCGTTTCCCCAAGGACACGGTCGATCAGCACCGTGACGACCTGCGCATGCTCGATGCCTATGCCTACGGCACCTGGGACATGGCTGGCCACAATCTCAACCTGCGCGTCGGCGACCAAGTGGTGAGCTGGGGTGAAAGCCTGTTCTATCCCGGCGTCTCGGGCGCACAGAGCCCGGTGGACGCCACCAAGGCGACCACCCCAGGCGTCGAGGTGAAGGAAGTGCTGCTGCCAGTCGGCCAGGTGTTCGGCCAGTTCAGCCTGACTGACGCGCTGGATGTGGAGGCCTACTACCAGTACAAGTGGGAAAAGACCCAGATGTTCGGCGTCGGCAGCTACTTCTCCACCACCGACTTCATCGACCGTGGCGGCTACAGCGACGCCACCGGCTTCGTCAGGCGGCTGAAGGACGATGAGCCCAGCGACAGTGGCCAGTACGGCCTGGCGTTGCGCTATACCGCCGCCTCGTTGAACAACACCGAGTTCGGCCTGTACTACGTGCGCTACCACGACAAGACCCCAACCCTGGACTTCCAGAGCGACCTGGGCTTCTACCGCGCCCGTTACTTCGACAACATCGACCTGTATGGCGCAAGTTTCGCCACCGTGCTCGGCGATACCAGCCTGGCGGGCGAAGTCAGCTACCGGGACGGCCAGCCGGTGATGGTCAACAACGGTTTCTCCAGCGCCGTGCGCGCCGAGACCTTGCAGGCACAGGTGTCGGCCATTCACGTGTTCGGGCCCAATGCCTTCTCCGACAACACCACCCTGACCGGGGAACTGGTCTACAACACCGTCCTGCACAACGACAAGTCCGACCCGCTGACCCTGGCCCCCGGCCTTACCCTCGACGGCACCGACAGCCTGGTGGGCGACCGCGATGCCTGGGGTTACACGGTGCAGGTCAACTTTGACTACAACGACGTGTTCAGTGGCTGGGACATGTCGGTGCCCATCAACTTCAGCACCGCCGCCCAGCATGACAGCGCCCTGACCGGCTCGATCAACTATGGCCAGGGCGACGACCGCGCCAGTATCGGCACCACCTGGCGTTACCTCGGCAACTTCACCGTCGAGGCGCTCTATAGCGCTTACCTGGGCAATGCCAACAACTCGCCCTGGGCTGACCGCGACAACGTGGCACTCAACTTCAAATACCGATTCTGAAGCCCTGATCGAGGATCTACGACATGAGTGACTTCAAGCACGCCTGGCTGCACGCCACACTCACCGCTACCCTTCTGAGCAGCAGTGTGGTGCTGCACGCCAGCGCCAACAGCACCGATGCAGCACAGCTCGGCAACACATTGACGCCAATGGGCGCCGAGCGCGCGGGCAACGCCGATGGCAGCATCCCCGCGTGGAGCGGCAAGTGGCGCGGCACCCCACCGCAAGTGAAATTCGACGGCCCCGGCAGCCCCTACCCGGACCCCTACGCCGACGAGAAGCCGTTGTTCGTCATCACTGCGCAGAACATGGCCCAGTACGCCGACAATCTCTCCGAGGGCCAGAAGGCGCTGTTCAAGCGCTACCCCACCACCTTCAAGATGCCGGTCTACCCCAGCCACCGGGATTTCCGCACGGACAAGGACACAGAAGCGGCGATCCTGCGCAATGCGCAGACCGCCAAGCTCAGCGCCGATGGCAATGATGCACTGGAAGCGTTCGGCGCCTCGCCGTTCCCGATCCCGAAGAACGGCAACGAGCTGATTCTCAACCACAACATGCAAGCGCGCGCTGTC
The DNA here is from genome assembly GCF_017744435.1 of Pseudomonas sp. GTDB lineage: Bacteria > Pseudomonadota > Gammaproteobacteria > Pseudomonadales > Pseudomonadaceae > Aquipseudomonas. The sequence continues at coordinate 83,545 of NZ_JAGIBG010000008.1, read as the reverse complement.
ACCGAGGAAGCCAACTACAACCAGGTCGTCGTCTATGCCGACAACAACCGTGTACTGGAGAAGGTCAACTACAAGATCTACTCGCTGTGGTCCGACCCCAAGCAGAACGCGCAAAGCACCGATGGCGTGTTCACCAACTTCCTGCTGACCACGCTGGAGCCCGTGCGCAAGAAAGGCGAAATCATCGTCGGCCACGAGTTCACCGACTCTGCCGCGCAGCCCCGCCAGGCCTGGCAGTACACCCCCGGCCAGCGCCGCGTGCGCCGCGCGCCCACGGTGGGCTACGACTCGCCGACCGGTGCCGGTGGGTTCCGTGTCTATGACGAAGACCGCTTGTTCAACGGTGCAACCGACCGTTATGACTGGACCATCGTCGGCAAGAAGGAGATCTTCATCCCCTACAACAACTACAAGATCGACAACCCGGACATCAAGCAGTCCGACATCATCAATGGCGCCGGCCACATCAACCCGGACCTGATGCGTTACGAGAAGCACCGGACCTGGATCCTGCAGGCAACGCTGCGCCCCAGCGCCCGCCACATCTACGCCAAACGCACCTTCTACATCGACGAGGACAGCTGGGCTGCCACCTTGGCCGACAACTACGACGGCCGCGGCCAATTGTGGCGGACCAATATGCAAACCTCGATCTACGCCTACGATATCCAGCGCTTTCACGCTCGCCTGGCCATCTACCATGACCTGATCGCCGGCGCCTACATGGTCGACCGGTTGCTCGATCAGCAGAAACCGGCCCTGCTCAATGCCAGCAACTTCGGCCCCGATGAGTTCACCCCCGGTAACCTGCGCAAGTTGGGCACCCGCTAAGCGCCACGCCACATGAACCCTGCCCCATAAACAAAGCCCCGTTTCACGGGGCTTTGTGCTTACACGGGCAAACCAGGCTCTTCAACCCGGATAACAGCCCGCCAGTTGCTCAGCCAAACGGGGCAACTGATCAGGGCTGAGGCAGTTGATGCCCGCTGCACGAACGCGCCCGCCGCCCGTTGCAAACTGGCGACAGAACGCATCCGCCGACCACAGCGCATCGGCTGGCACCCGCAAGCTGAACATCCAGTTGCCGTCCACCCTTGCACTGAGCAGCCCCACTGCCTGCGTCGGTGCAGCAGCCGCCAGGCTGTTGGCCAGGACACCGCTCACCCGCCGCGCCCAGGGCTGTTGCGGCAAGCGGAACAACAGCATGCCCTGTGCCTCACGCCATGGCGCAAGATTGGCGGCGGCAGCCATGTCCGCAGCATGCCCGGCGCGCAGCACGGCGAAACTTTCGCTGCAGCGCACGAACTCCAGCGGGTCGGCATACGGCAACAGCTGCGCGGCCAGGGCCAGCGGTTCGAAATGCAGGTCGGCAAGGTTTTCGCCGTAGGCGTTGTAGTTGAGCAACTGCCCCAGCTCCGCCAGTGCCGCCACCTGATGCTCGGCCAAGCCATGGTGCTCGGCCAACGCCCGCGCAGGCCCCGGCATGCCGTCGCCAAACGCGGCGGCCACCGCCCAGCGATGCGCCTTACCCTGCAACCAGGTATCGACCAACAGGCTGGTACAGACGTTCGCCGCCGTGTCGATATGCGCATCGAAGCCCGGATGCCGGGGCAGCTCGCCGGCAAAGTGATGGTCGAAGTAACGTACCTGGACGCCATCGGCCAGCAGCCGTTGCACCTCTTCGCGGTTCTGCTCGTGGGCGATGTCCAGTACCGTCACCCGTTCGCCTGCCCGAGCCTTGACCCGTTGCAGCAATGCAATATCGCGCTTGACCCCGCTGACCAGCCGCACAGCCGGGTCGAGCTCGCCAGCCAGGCGCAGTTGCTGCAGGGCGCACAGGCCATCGGCGTCGCCATTGAAGGCACAATGATCGATCATGTTCGCCCCCTCAATACATCACTTCGCCGCCATTGGCGTCGAGTTGCGCACCATTGACCGCGCTGGAGTAGTCCGACGCCAGGAACACCGCCGCGCGGGCGCACTCGTCATCGGTGCGCATGCGCCCGCCGGGAATGCCGGCGCTGAACTCGGCCTTGGCCTGCGCTTCGCTGATGCCTCGCGCTGTCGCACTCTGGTGGACCACGGCCTGCACCGGTTCTCCCCACATCCAGCCACAGGCCAGGGCATTGACACGTATGCCGTGGGCCGCCTGCTCGCTGGCCAGGTAACGCACACTGGCGGCCAGCGCCGCCTTGGACGCCGAGTAGGCCGCCCCTCCCTGGTAAGGCTTGCGCACCCCGAGGGTGTTGATCATCACGACGGCGCCGCCGCCCTGTTCGCGCATGGCCGGGAGCACGGCGCGGGTCATGTTCAGAGAGCCCAGCAGGTTGACCTCGAGGGCTTCACGCAACGGCGCGTTGTCAGCCTCGTCCACGGACTGGAACCCGCCATGGCTGAAGGCACTGTTGATCAGCACGTCGATACGGCCGAACGCCGCCAGCGTGGCGTGGGCAAAGTGCGCGCAGGCAGTGGGCTCGGTGATGTCGGTGGGTACGCACAACACCTGGCACGCGTGGCCCAGGGCAAGGATGCGGGCGCGCGCCTGTTCCAACCGCTCGGCGCTGCGCGCACCGATCGCCACGGCCCGGGCGCCTTGACGCGCCGCTTCCAGGGCAAGCTTGATACCCAGACCGGGGCCGATTCCGGAGATCATCACGACGTTGTCTTCAAGTAGCATGCTGTTTCCTTATTGTTGTGTTGTCAGGCATTACCCAGGTGACGACGGCGGTATTCGTCGAAATCACGCTGCAGGCTGGCTTCGCTCAAGCCGAACATTTGCGGGCTGTACTGGTGGCTGGCACGCTTCTCGCGACCGTTTTCGGTCAGCCAGCGGGTGATCCCCTGGCGCACCGGTACGCTCAATGGCAGGCCGGCAAAACGATAGATGCGCTCGACCACCGCCAGCGGCTCACGCACCGTGTCCTCGAAGTGCACATCCAGCACGCACCGTTCAGGCAGGCCCTCGCGCACCGTCATCGTATGGCGCATGGCCCGGGCCATGCGGCGACTCCACTGTTCGCCCACGGCCGCAGCATCGGCGTTGTCGCTGTAGAGCTGCCACAACGTGTGAATGAAACTGGCCAGCGACGGAATGGTATTGGCAGGCTCACGGTGGGTAAGAACCACCTGGGCATCAGGGAATACCTTGAACAGCAGCTCCAGGGTGTGCAGGTGCTGCGGGCTCTTGAGCAGCCAGCGCCGGCCAGGGGCCACGCCGCGCAGCCCCTGCTGCCACTGCAGGAACTGCAGGCAGCGCTTGAGGTACTGGTAGACCTGGGTCTGGTCCTGGCGGTCCAGCCAGGCGGTGTAGCTCGGCACGTTGACGTAGGAGTCCATGGCACAGAGGAAGCTGTGCTCCATCAGCATGAACTCTTCGTCCGCTTGCTCGGCGTCCAACGGGTGGATCGCCAGCAGTTGTGGCAAATGCTGCACCATCGCCGCCACTTCGGCGCGGGCACGCTGGATGCGGGCCTCGGGCCTGGCAGGGTCTTCGCCAGGCTGAGGCGCCGGATAGCGTGTTTCCCACCATTGGGCCTTGTTGAACTGGGGGTCTACCGCCAGGGTACGCTGCAACAGGGTGGTGCCGGTACGTGGCAGGCCGACGATCACCAACGGGTCGTCGATGGGCTGGTCGAGGATCTCCGGGAAGCGCTTGCAGAAGTGCTCGATGACCAGGCGGTTGACCAGCTGCGCCAGCAGCTTCTCATGCAACTGGGAACGCCCGCCGGGCGTCAGCCGGGCCTCGTTCTCCAGTGCGTCAGCCAATACCGCCAGGCCCTCGCGGAAGCTTCCCTGGCCAAAATCCTGCAAGCCCCCGGCACGGGCACTGGCTTCGGCCAGCAGGCGTTGCGGGGAGAATTCACTGTTCATCGGCAAGCGCCTCCAGTTCGTGCAGTTTCACCACGCGGGTGGTGGGGTGTACCGGTGTGTCTGCGCCCACCCAGCGCAGGCACAAGGTGCCGTGCGGGTGGCCGGCGGTTTCCAGCCAGTTGGCAAGGCCCGGGTCACGCGCGCTGAGTACCACGCGAAGGCCGCCCCGCGGGTCAAGACGCGCCGAGTGCTTGTTCAGGCAGATGCGGTGGTAGCGATAATCCAGCGACTCCATCCAGTAGTTGTTGATCTGCAGGTTCCAGAAGTCGCATCGCGGCACCTGGCTGACCTCTATCACCAGGGCTTCGTCATCTGCCAGCGCCCAGCAGGAGTGGTAGTAGAAGATGTTCGGGTCGCCCCCCACCGCCTGGCACAGCGGCTGATCGGCCGGTGGCAGCTGGTTGACGTGGGCCTGGTAGCCCTGGGCCCAGTCGGCGAACAGGCGTGCGGTGTTTTCAACGAACGCAGCGGCGCGTTGCAGCCCTTGCTGCAGGCCGTGGGCATCCAGCGGTTGCGGCAGCCGATCCGCGTCCAGGCGCTCGATGTGCAGTTGCGCAGCCTGCTCGCTGGCACGATCGAGGAACGTCTGGCGCACGATCAGCGCGTTGCTCTCGGGTTCCAGCCGCAGCCAGTTGCCACCGGCCTGCGGCTCTTGGCTGAGGATGATTTCGAAATGGCCGTCGGCGTCCAGCTGCAACTGGCTGGCGTCGATGAAGCCGGTCTGGATCATCTTGCCGTTGGTTTCGTAGCCACCCTTCTGGGTACCGAAACTCAGGTAGGCAACGCTTCCGCGCTGGCCGCTGACCCGGTAGCGCCGGGCACCGTTGAGGCGGGCGTAGCGGTACAGGTTGTCGGGGTTATCGGCGCCGATCTTGGCGGTTTCATGGGAGGGCGTGATAAACCCCGGGAAGTCGGGGTCGGCGTACTCCAGGTGCATTTCCAGCGCGATACGCAGCAGCCGCGTGAGGTAACGAAAGCCTTCGGCGCGGGTCTGTGCGTCGGCGGGCGCCTCCGCACGCATGATCTGCTCGCCACTGCGCCGCAGCTGCTCGCAAAACTGGTTCCAGGTTTCGCCGTTGCATACCTGCTCAACGGTCTGTTCTTCGGCCATGTCGATCTCCTTGGTCAGCGGTGGTACCGCCATGCCTGGAGAAATTAAGGAGCCCCGGCGCTGGCATGCTACGTCCGAGCGGACGAGGAGCCAGTGGCCGTATCCAGCGACGATCGGCCCTTGGTTCACACAATGAGGAAGTACTGATGACGACTGAAAAAAACCTGGTCCGCTCGCTAACCGTGGACATTGCCGCCCCCGCCGAACGGGTCTGGTCGATCCTGATCGACCTGCCCAGCTACCCGCAGTGGAACCCTTACACCGTCAAGGTAGAGTCCACCCTGCGCCTGGGCGAGGCGGTCAACTTGTACCTGCCCAACCCGGCCTCGCCAGGTGAGCTGTTGCACGTGGTCGAGTACCTGGCCGACTTCGAACCGCAGCGCCTGCTCGCCTGGGAAATGCACGCCAGTGCCGACAACCCCGATGCCGCCCGCCGCGAGCAGCTGATCGAGCGTACCGGCCCGAACAGTTGCCGCTACTGCACCACCGACCAGTTTCTCGGCCCCACTGCCGATACGGTCATGAGCAACCACGGCCCATGGGTCAAGCAAGGCTTCGACGCCGTGGCCCTGGCGCTCAAGGCCCGTGCCGAGCTGCTGCACGCCCGCCGCAACTGAGGTTCATGCCACCGGCACACTTCGTCCGAGCAGACGAAGAGGCGCCGGTGGCGCATTGCATACCTTGGCCTCAGCCGGGCCAGAGCCCGGAAGATCACGAGGAGGTATGCAATGTTGACTCATCTGCAATGGCTGGAAGCCGAGAGCATCCAGATCATCCGCGAAGTGGTGGCCGAGTGTGAAAACCCGGTCATGCTCTACTCCATCGGCAAGGACAGCGCCGTCATGCTGCACCTGGCGATGAAAGCCTTCGCGCCGGGCAAGCCGCCCTTCCCCCTGCTGCACGTGGACACCACCTGGAAATTCCGCGAAATGATCGACTTCCGCGATCAGACCGCGAAACGCCTGGGCCTGGAGCTGCTGGTGCACATCAACCCTGAGGGGGTGGAAAAAGCCATCGACCCGTTCACCCATGGTTCGGCGCTGCACACCGACGTGTGGAAGACCCAAGGCCTGAAACAGGCACTGGACAAGTACGGCTTCGATGCCGCGTTCGGCGGCGCGCGGCGCGACGAGGAAAAGTCCCGCGCCAAGGAGCGCGTGTTCTCCCTGCGCTCCGAGCAGCATCGCTGGGACCCCAAGCAGCAGCGCCCCGAGCTGTGGCGCCTGTACAACACGCGCAAGCGCCAGGGCGAAAGCCTGCGGGTGTTCCCGCTGTCGAACTGGACCGAGCTGGATATCTGGCAGTACATCTACCTTGAGCAGATCCCCATCGTCCCGCTGTATTTCGCCAAGGAACGCCCGGTGGTGGAGCGCGACGGCACCCTGATCATGGTCGACGATCACCGCCTGCCACTGCGTGAGCGCGAAACCCCACAGATGCGCAAGGTGCGCTTCCGCACCCTGGGTTGCTACCCGCTGACCGGTGCCATCGACAGCGACGCCGACACCCTGCCTTCGATCATCAGCGAAATGCTGGTCAGCCGCACCTCGGAACGACAGGGCCGCCTGATCGACAGCGATTCGGCTGGATCCATGGAGAAGAAGAAACAAGAGGGCTACTTCTGATGAATGCAATCACCCACGGCCAGCACGACGAACTCACGCCTTACCTGCAAGCGCAGCAGCACAAGCAACTGCTGCGCTTCATTACCTGCGGTAGTGTCGATGACGGCAAAAGCACCCTGATCGGGCGCCTGCTCTACGAGTCCAAGGTCTTGTTCGAAGACCAGCTCGGCCAGCTCGAAGCCGACTCGAAAAAGCTCGGCACACAAGGCGACGCACTGGACTTCGCCCTGCTGGTGGACGGGCTCGCGGCAGAGCGCGAGCAAGGCATCACCATCGACGTGGCCTACCGCTTTTTCGCCACCGACAAGCGCAAGTTCATCGTCGCCGACACCCCTGGCCATGAGCAGTACACCCGCAACATGGTCACCGGTGCCTCGACCGCAGACCTTGCAATCATTCTGGTGGATGCCCGTCAGGGCCTGCTGACCCAGACCCGCCGGCACAGCTACCTGGTGTCGTTGCTGGGCATCCGCAAGGTGGTGCTGGCAATCAACAAACTCGACCTGATGGACTACTCCGAAGCCGTCTTCCAGCGCATCGAAGCCGAGTATCGCGCCTTCGCCGCACAGATCGGCCTTGACGACATCCAGTGCATCCCGCTGTCGGCCCTGTGCGGCGACAATATGCTGGTTCCCAGCGCCAACACCCCTTGGTATACCGGCCCCACCCTGCTGGCCCATCTGGAGGAGGTACCGCTCGAGCAAGCCCACGCCAGCCAGGCGCCATTCCGCCTGCCAGTGCAATGGGTGAACCGCCCCAACCTGGATTTTCGCGGATTCTGCGGCAACGTCGCCGCCGGCAGCATCAGCGTCGGCGAGCGCATCCGCGTGCTGCCCTCCGGCCAGCAGAGTGAAGTCACCGGGATCCTTGGCACCGGCGGCCCCCAGCAACACGCCGAATGCGGCCAGGCCGTGACCTTGGTGCTCAAGGACGAGATCGATATAAGCCGCGGCGACCTGATCGCCCTGGCCGACGCCCCCGCCGAAGTGGCCGATCAGTTCGAAGCCACCCTGGTGTGGATGGATGAAGACGCCATGCTGCCCGGGCGCCCGTACCTGATGAAGATCGGCTGCCGCACGGTGGGCATGAGCTGCGCCAACCTCAAGCACCGGGTGGACGTGAACACGCTCACCCAGCTGGCCGCCAAGACCCTCGAGCTGAACGGCATCGGCGTGTGCAACCTGCACCTGGACCGCCCCATCGCGTTCGATGCCTACGGCGTCAATCGCGACACGGGAGGCTTCATCGTCATCGACCGCCTGAGCAATCGCACCGTCGGTGCCGGCATGTTGCACTTTGCCCTGCGCCGCGCACAGAACGTGCACTGGCAGGCGATCGACGTCAACCGAGCTGCCCATGCCGCGATCAAGGGCCAGACGCCGCGCGTGCTGTGGTTCACCGGGCTGTCAGGCGCGGGCAAATCGACCATTGCCAACCTGGTGGAGCGCAAGCTGCATGCACTTGGCCGCCACACCTACCTGCTGGACGGCGACAATGTGCGCCATGGCCTGAACCGCGACCTGGGTTTCACCGAAGCTGACCGGGTGGAGAACATCCGCCGCGTCGCCGAAGTGGCCACGTTGATGCTCGACGCCGGGTTGATCACCCTGGTCTCGTTCATCTCGCCATTTCGCGCCGAGCGCGAGATGGCACGCAACCTGGCCGGGCCGGGCAACTTCCTCGAGGTGTTCATCGACGCCCCGCTGGCCGTGGCCGAGCAGCGCGACCCCAAAGGCCTGTACCAGAAAGCCCGCCGTGGTGAGCTGAAGAACTTCACCGGCATCGACTCGCCTTACGAGGTACCGGAGCACCCGGAGCTGCACATCGACACCCAGCGTGAAACCGCCGAAACGGCCGCCGAGCGCATCGTCGAAGCGTTGCTCAAGCACTGAGCAAAACAGGTGCGGCGACCCCGCCGCACCTGTGCCCTGCTAGTCCAGACGGACGATTTACCGGCCAAAGCCGGCATCGATACTGCCTTATCCTTGCCAATCGATGAGCACAGCATGCCTACCCTATGCCCGTCCCCCATCGCTACAGAGGAACTCAGCGCCTTGCTCGGCCTGGTGTACCAGGGCCCCCTCGAACCCGCACCGTGGGCAGGGTTCCTGGAGCAGCTCCGCCAGCGCCTGGACGCCAGCTTCATCACGCTGGTGCTGCGCAACCCCGAGCATCAGCGACCTGGTTTGATCGTCAACGCCTCGGCCCATGGACCGCTGCTTCCAGGGGAGCCTTCGTACAGCGAATACTACTATTCGATCTGCCCGTTCATTGAATGGCCGCCCGGCCAGGTGGCCACCGCTGACCAGGTGTTTGGCCGTGAGGCCTGGCAGGCACACGACTTTTATTGCAAGTACCTCAAGCCGCTGGACCTGCGGCACGTACTGGTAGCCAACATGGTGACCCAGGCCGGCATGCACTGCGCGCTGTTTGCCAGCCGCGGGCATGCCAGCGAAGATTTCGACGGTACCCAGATCGCCCTGGTGCAGATGCTGTTGCCGCACCTGCAACAGGCCGTTGACCTCCATTCGGCGGTTGATCAGCTCGACTCCGAACGCCAGCTGTATGCAGCCACCATCGACCGGTTGATGGTCGGCACCGTGATCCTCGACGAGAACGGCCGGATGTTGCGTTGCAACCAGGCGGCGGCGCGCTTGTTCGAGAACGGTGATGGCCTGCAATGCCGGCAAGAGAAACTGTGTGCCTATCTCAATCACGAAAACCGCACCCTGCAGCAAGCCATCCAGAATGTCCTGCGCCAGCGCGGCCTGGATGAGCTGGAGGTGCTGACCCTGTCCCGGCCCAGCGGTGAGATGCCGTTGAACCTGTTGCTGCGCCCGATACCGCTGAGCTACCAGGCCCGCAAGGGTGCTCGGCGCCCGGCTGTGGCGCTGTTCATTCGTGACCCCGCGGATTCACCCTTGGCTTCACGCCATCTGTTGCGCAGCCTGTTCCAGCTCACACCGACCGAGACAGAGGTGGCACTGCTGGTGATGGATGGGCAGACACTGGACGAGACGGCGCTGTCTCTGCAGGTTTCCCGCAATACGGTACGGGCGCACTTGCGCGGTGTTTTCGCCAAGACCGGCGCCACACGGCAGGCGCAGCTGGTAAAGACACTGCTCAACAGTGTGGCATCGCTGGGCTGAGCCACGTGGACGGGCTCACGCCTGCTGCCACTGACCGCGATAGCTGCGCGGCGTCATGCCCAGCTGCTTCTTGAAGGTCTTGGAAAAATGCGCGGAATCGGCAAAGCCCCAACGGGTGCCGATGTCGGTGATCGAGCGATGCCCATAGGCAGGGTTGCGCAAGTCCTGGGCGGCCTTGAGCAGCCGCTCGCGCAGGATGTAACGGCAGACGCTGTCGCCACTGGCTTCGAACAGGCGATACAGCTGGCGGCTGGAAATGCCCAGCTCGTCGGCCAGGGCGACCGGCGTCAGGCGCGGCGAGTCCAGGCGCTGCTGAATCAGCGACTGCACTTCATGCAGGTGCAGGCCGGGTGAACTGTCACGCGCCCGGTATTCCAGCACCGAGCCGAGCAGCCCCACCAGTGCGGCCTGCAGGCCGTCACCGTCTTCCGCGCAGGCCCACTGTTCGAGCTCGCCTTCGGCCACCTGGCGCACCATCGTCGCCAACAGCTGGCCGCAGGCGCCGGCGGTGGACAGCTTGCCGAAACGGCTGGAATCGAGGTTTTTCAAGCGTTCACGGGGCAAGTGGATGGACACATGGGAGAACAGCCCGCGGGGGACCATCTTCATTGCTTGCGCCGAATCCAGCAGTGCCATGTCGCCTTCGCGCAGTTCCATCACCCGGTCGCCCAGTTCGATGGACATTTCCCCTTGTTGCTGTAACACAAGGAAACAATGTGAGTCACCATCACGCCCCGCCTCGCGCCCCGAACGGGCGATCGCGTGGGCATTGCTACGGATGTGGGCGACCTGCGTGGTGCCCAGCAGCGACGGGCGCAAATCGCCGATGAAAAGGCTCTGGCACTGGTCGTAGCGGGTTTCGAAGCGCCCGCATACCGCGTGGACACGCTCGTTCCAGACAGACATCGCTTGACCGTTCATGAACCACCTCTATCGGGAGCACGCGCCATATTAGTGCAATATTCACGTGATTTTGGGTAACAAAAAGACTGATGACCGTAGCGCAAGCACATACCGCGCCACATTGCCCAAGGTGATCTCGGACCGGGAAGTCGTTGCGGATAGCGCAACAACATTGATCGCCCCTGTCATTGAGCGCCCGGCCTGCTGCCCTTTAGCGTGCCCTACCGTTTTGCCCGGGCGTTGCCGTGCGGGGAAGGTCCGGGCCTTTTATCCAGGAGTCTCGCTTGATGTCCAACCACTACGAACTGCTGCGCTTCACCTTGCGCGTGCGCACACCCGGCCAGGCCCTGCCGCGCCTGCAGGAGGCCTTGCAGGCCGCCATCGAAGGCGTCGAGCTGATCGGCTGCTGGGTGTCCGAGATCGGCCCGCAAAACACAATTGCGGTGCTGCGCCGCTTCGCCAGCGTCGAGGTCCAGGTGGCCGAACGCGAGCGCGTGCTGTTGGCCAGCGACGCCTTCGGCATTGGTGAGTTCGTGCTTGAGCAGCACATGGACGACTATCGCCTGTTCCCCTTTCTCGAGCCACTGACCCCGGGCAAGCATGGGCCGTTCTACGAGCTGCGCGAGTACGACCTGGTCACCTCGGGCCTGGCACCGACCCTGGCCGGCTGGCGCAAGGCGGTCGGGCCGCGCACCGGGGAGCAGTATTCGCCGGTGTATGCCGCGTTCTACGCCACCAATGGCCGGCTGCCGCGCTACCTGCACATCTGGCCCTACGCCAGCCTGGAGCAACGCCTGGAGGTGCGCACCCGCGCCGTCGGCGACGGGGTATGGCCACCGGAGAATTCTGCCCCGCAACTGCAGAAGATGAACTCGGTGGTCTATCTGCCAGCAGCTTTCTCACCGCTGCGCTGACGCTGCGCCCGGCGCAACAGCCGGTCGATGGCAGCCATCGCCGGGGCTTGCACACCCTGGCGCCGGGCATGGGCAAGCAACGCGCCGGACAGCGCGTCGATCTCCATGCGCCTGCCATGTTCGAGGTCCTGGAGCATGGAGGGCTTGTGCCCGGCGTGCACGACGAACGCCTCCTCCACCGCCTGCACAACCCGTTGCGGGTCCAGCGCCACGCCCACCGACGCGGCAATCGCGGCCGCTTCGGCGACCAATGCCAACGCTACCTCGCGGCCGCGCGCGCACCGCCCAAGCTCGCCCACGCTCACCCCCGTGAGGGCACACAGCGAGTTCAGGGCCGTATTGAAGGCGACCTTTTCCCAGATGCTCACCTCGATATCCGGGTCTTCGATGCAGCACATGCCGCCACGGCGCAGGCCATCGATCAGTGCCTGCAACGGCCCGGCCTGCCCCGCCCCAGGCAACAGCCCGCGCAAACGCACCTCGCCACCGCCGCAGCTGCGTACGCTGCCGGGTGCCAGCACATCGGCCGGGTAGAGGGTCATGCCGATCGCCAGGCAAGGTTCCGCCACGTACTCGCGCAACACCGGCACGCTGTCCAGGCCGTTCTGCAACGTCAGCACCAGGGTCTGCTGGCCAAGCAGGTGCCGGCACGCCTGGATGGCCTGACGGGTGTGATGACTCTTGGTCAACATCAGCAAGGCATCGACCTCGCCCTGCAACTGTTCGGCGCGTGCCACCCGAGGCCAGTACACGCGCACGCCCTGTTCGTCCTCCAGGCGCAGGCCATGGGTACGCAGGGTGTCGAGCAAGCGCTCATCGACATCCACCAGGGTCACTTCGGCACCGGCGTCGATCAACCGGGCGGCAAACAGGCTGCCCATTGCCCCTGCCCCGATCACGGCAATCTTCATGTTGGGTTTCGTCCTTGTTGTCTGCGCCATGAAAAAAGCTCGCCGGGTCATCCCCGGCGAGCCTCGGCTGGATAAGCGGCCGCCATTACAGCTTCGGCAAGGTCACCGCGTCGCCCATCGGCTCGCGTTTGCCCGCCTGCTGCGAGCGCAGCACGGCAGCACCGTAGATCGCCAGCACGCTGATCGAGCAGGCACCGGAGAACAGCAGCACCGCGGTGTAGCCGTAGGTTTCGATCAGCAGGCCACCGACTGCCGGCCCCACCGCCGCACCAACCGACAGGCACAGTGCCCCCAGGGCCACCAGCCGGCCCGACAGGTCGAACTCGGCCATCACGCCGAAGGTGTAGGCCAGCACGAAGCTGATCGAGAACAGGAAGCACATCACCCCGGCCACATAGGTGGTCAGCGAGTCGAACTGTGCCAACAGCACCAGGCCCGCCACCTCGGCCGCGATGATCACCGCCACCGGCAGGAAGCGCCCGGCCTTCAGGCCGACCGACGAGGCAATGAAGCCGCCGCCGGCATTGATGATGAAGCCCAGCGCCAGCACCGAGCCGATGGTGTCCGAAGACAGGCCGCTCTTCTTGCCCATCAGTTCAAGGAAGGCCCACACCGACATGATGCCGGTCAGGAACACCAGGCTGGCGAGCAGGCTCAGCCAGGCGATGGTGCGGCTGTGGCGGCACACCACTGGCGCCCCGCCAGCACGCGCCTCCAGTTGCCGTGCGCTGCGGCTCGGCACCCACGGCAACGGGACCACGCCCATCAGCAGCATGCTGATGACCAGCGTCACCAGCATGCCCTGGAAGCCCCACAGCGGCGCCACCGCCACCGGCAGCACGATCAGCAGCAAGGCGCCGGGCACGGTCTCCATGCCCAGCTTGAAGCCGAAGGCCCGCTCAGGTTGCGCGCTGTCGCCGAAGATGGTCATCGCCAGGGCATACAGCGCACCGGTGCCGGCCCCTGCCAGGGCCATGAGCAGCATCAGCGTCTCGTACGTGGGGTTGCCCAGCATGCCCGCCAGCGCAGCCACCACCAGCAGCGAGGACAAGGTAGAGATCACCCGCCAGCTCAGGCGCTGGATCCACAGCAGCGAGGCCAGGCCGAGCACCCCGAAACCCAGGTTCATGGCCATGGCCAGGCTGCCCAGTTGCTGTTCGCCATAACCGAACTGCTCGGCCAGGGCGCCGAACAGCACCGGCAGCACATTGAGCAGCAGCGCCCCGCCGGCGGAAACCAGGCCGGCGCAGATGTACACGGAGGTTTTGTCAATCGGATTGGATGTTGTTGTTCTCATGGATTGATCCTGAATGGAGTGTGCTGAGCGGGTGCCCTGTGACTGCCACAGTGTGCAATGCCCGCAGGTACCCGGCATGTACCCCGTTGCCGCGCTTTTGGTCATGGTTGCCAACGCCGATACGGCCCGAACGCCGCTGAAATCGCGGCGAACCGCAGGCTAGAGCGCACGGATCGAGATGGCTGTGGGCACCCCGTCATTCCTGACCAATTCGGGATAGCCGCGAGCCCTGGCGGGTTCCTAACATCGGCGCCGTCGGCAGCAGCCTTCGCTGCCGGCCCTCTTCCTCCGCCCCGAGATGAGCCATGACTACAACTACAAAAATCGACTTTCTCTACCTGTCCGAGCAGGACATGATCCGCGCCGGTGTCACCGACATGCTGGCCTGCGTGAACACCATGGAGCAGATGTTCGCCCTGCTCCACCACGGCGACTACCGCATGGCCGGGCCGAACAGCGACTCCCACGGTGCGATGATCACCTTCCCCAAGGACTCGCCCTTCCCCAACATGCCCAAGCCCACGGCCGACCGCCGCATGATGGCGATGCCTGCCTACCTGGGCGGCGACTTCTGCACCGCCGGGGTCAAGTGGTACGGCTCCAACATCGCCAACCGCGAAAAGGGCCTGCCGCGTTCGATCCTGATGTTCACCCTCAATGATCCGGACACCGGCGCGCCCCTGGCGCACATGTCGGCCAACCTGCTGTCGGCCTACCGCACCGGCGCCATCCCCGGTGTCGGCGCACGCCACCTGGCCCGTCGCGATTCACGGGTAATCGGCCTGCTGGGCCCCGGCGTCATGGGCAAGACCACCGTGGCCGCATTCATGGCCGTGTGCCCGCAGGTCGACACGCTCAAGCTCAAGGGCCGCGGCCAGAAGAGCCTGGACGACTTCATCAGTTGGGTAGGCGACACCTACCCGCAGATCACCACCATCGAAGTGGTGGACAGCATCGAAGAGGTGGTACGCGGCTCGGACCTGGTCACCTACTGCACCTCCGGCGAAACCGGTGACCCTTCCACCTACCCGTTGGTCAAGCGCGAATGGGTCAAGCCCGGCGCATTCCTGGCCATGCCGGCCGGCTGCAGCATCGACGCCGGCATGGAACAGCCCGACGTGCGCAAGGTGGTCGACAACACCGGCCTCTACGAGGCCTGGTTCGAGGAGCTGCCGAAACCCGCGCACAACCACGTGCCGCTGGTAGGCGTGCGGTTCATGGACATGATCGCCGAAGGCACCTTGCCGGCCGAGCAGCTGGAAGACATCGGCAAGATCGTCGCAGGCGTTGCCCCCGGCCGCTGCAACGACGAGGAGATCATCATCATGTCGGTCGGCGGCATGCCGGTCGAGGACGTGGCCTGGGGCACGGTGGTGTACCGCCAGGCGCTGGAGCGCGGCGTCGGTGTAAGCCTCAACCTGTGGGAAAGCCCGGCCCTGAGCTGATTCATCCATCCAACCCTGAGGACAATGCCATGCTGCAGATCACCAAACTCAAGACCGGATCGAAATACGAGACCCTGGGCAGCTATTCGCGCCTGGTGGCCGTGGACGACTGGATCTTCGTTTCCAACACCGCCGGGCGCAACCCGGCGACCGGCGAAATCCCCGAGGACCTCGAGGCCCAGACCCGCCAGGTGTTCGCCAACATCGAAGCGGCGCTGAACGCCGTGGATGCGACCCTGGCCGATGTGGTCTGCTCACGGGTGTTCATCCAGAGGCCTGAGGATGTCGCCAGCGTGATGACCCTCGTCGGCGAAGTGTTTCGCGGCATCGACCCGGCCAGCACGGTCACCTGCCCGCCCCTGGGCGCGACGGTGTACCGGGTGGAGCTGGAGGTCACCGCCTACCGCGGTGCCTCCCGTGCCACCACCCAGCTGATCGACCTGTCGCGCTAGCCCGCCTTCGAGGAGAACCGTCCATGTCCCCTGTCATCGCGCCGGTGCACTGCGCAAACACGCCACCCAGCGCCACCACCGTGGTCATCATCGGCGGCGGTATCGTCGGCCTGACCGCTGCCCTGACCCTCGCCGAGCGCAACATCCCGGTGGTGGTGCTGGAGAAAGGCCGCATCGCCGGCGAGCAGTCATCGCGCAACCTCGGCTGGGTGCGCAAGACCAGCCGCCACCGCGAGGACCTGCCCCTGGCCCTGGCCGCGGACCGGTTGTGGGCGCAAATGCCCGCCCGGGTCGGGCGCGAGGTCGGCTACCGGCAGGCGGGCATCCTGTTCGCCGCCCGGGAACCCGGGCAAATGGCGATGCACCAGGCCTGGCTGAAGTCGGTAGAAGGCCTGCCGGTCGGTTCGCGGCTGCTGAGCAACGCCGAAATCGCCCAGCGCGTGCCAGGTGGGCAAGCCACCTGGGCCGGTGGCATCTTCACCGAAAGCGACGGCCGTGCCGAGCCAACCCTGGCCAGCAGCGCCATCGCCCAGGCCGCCATGGCCCGTGGCGCGGTGATTGTCGAGCATTGCGCCGTGCGCAGCGTAACCACCGCCGCCGGGCGTATCGACGGCGTGGTGACCGAACACGGCGAGATCCGCTGCGAGCAGGTGCTGCTGGCCGGCGGCTTGTGGTCGCGGCGTCTGCTGGGCAACCACGGGGTCGCCTTGCCGACCTTGCCGTTGAACTGCTCGGTGCTGCGCACGGCGGCCATGGAAGGCCCGACCGACATCGCCGTGGGCGGCCCGGACTTCTCGTTCCGCAAGCATATGGACGGTGGTTTCATCATCACCCAGCGGGGTGCCCTCGATGCCCATCTGACCCTCGATCATGCCCTGCTTGGGCGACGCTACCTGCCGCAGTTCCGCGCCCAGCGGGGGTTGCTGCGGGTGTCGTTCGGCAAGCCGTTCTTCAAGGACCTGGCACTGGCACGGCGCTGGTCGCCCGCTTCGGTGTCCCCGTTCGAGCGCATCCGCACCCAGGACCCCGCCGCCAACCCGGCGTTGAACCAGGAGGCGCTGGACAACCTCAGGGCCGCCTGGCCAGTGTTCAAGCAGGCGCGCATCGAGCAGGCGTGGGCCGGCACCATCGATGTGACACCCGACTCACTGCCAGTGATCGGGCCGGTTCAGCAACTGCCGGGGATGGTGCTGGCGACCGGATTCTCCGGCCACGGCTTCGGTACCTCGCCCGCAGCCGGGCAACTGGCGGCGGACCTGGTCGATGGCAGCACCCCGCTGGTCGACCCCACGCCTTACCGCCTGGAACGCTTTGCCTGAACGGCGCTGTCCTGGCGAGCGGTGTGTGAAGGCAGTTCACCGAACAACGCGCGGTAGGCACCGGAGAAATGCCCGAGGTGGGTAAAGCCCAGGTCGCTGGCCACCCGGGCAACGGTGAACTGCTCGGCGGCGGTGCACTGCAGCCGTTGCCGCACGGCATTCAGGCGCACCGCACGCAGGTACTCGACCGGGTTCAGGCCGGTGACCCCGAGGAAACTGCGCTGCAAGGTGCTGCGGCTGACATCCAGGCGCTCGCAGATCTGCAACACCGACAACGGCTCGTCCAGGCAATCCAGGGCCATCTGGTGCGCCTGGCGGACCAGGTAGGCACTGACCGCAACATTACCCGCACGTGCCGCGCCGCCCTGGCTGACCTGGTCCAGCAGCACCAGCATGCACTCCAGCAGCAAGTCTTCGAGCTGCGCTTCCACCAGTGCTTCGCCCTGCACCGCCGCGTTGATCAACCCCTGCAACTGCGCGCGTATCGCGCCCAGGAAGGCCGGGCTGACGTTCAAGCGGGTGGCCCTGTTCAACGCCCGCAGTTCCTGGGCGCTGAACTCGCGCTCGGCCAGTCGCTCCAGACGATCGGCTTCGACACTGACCGCCAGCAGGTCCATGCCTTCGGGCGCATGGACAAAAAACTCCTGACCACTGTGAAGAAGCGTGACATCCGCGCTACCGACGCTGCTGCCCTGGAACACCCCGGCACGCGCGCTGCCAGCCGGTATCGCCAGGCAAAAGCGCCGCGCCGGCGCTGCCCCGTGCTGCACCACACGCTTGTCCAGGCATTCACGAAAAATCTGGAAGCGCTCGGCGGTGAGGTGCGTGAGCTCGGTGTGTGCACTGCCGGCGCTGATCTGGTCGTAGGTCTGCTGCCAGCCGAGGATCGCGCTGGCATGGGCGTTGACGTCATTGAAGCGGTGGCGTTGGGCGTGCATGGCGTTGCTGTTACCTCGATTGCGTGAGGCGAAAGCAAGCAAAGAGCAGGCCACCCGGGGTATCGGCGGCGTGGTCCGGGTAAATTGTACAAAATGATTTTTCTGTATAGATTTCCCCGGTGACCTGCACTATACCTTGTACAGTAATTTCATTTTGTACAGGTATTGTGCATGTCCACCTACCTGCAGCATTTCGCCGAGCGCTTTGCCACGCTGGGTCCACACAATCTCGACCTGCTTGGCGACTTGTACAGCGACGATGTCAGCTTTCGCGACCCTCTCCATCACGTCAGTGGGCTCGCGGCCTTGCGTGCCTATTTCGCGCAGCTGTATGCCAATGTTTCCGAGGTCCGCTACAGCTTCGAGGGCCTTGACGAGCCACAAGCGGGCCACGGTTACATCCGCTGGACCCTGCACTATCGCCACCCGCGCCTGGCCGGCGGCCAGCCGATCAGCCTGCAAGGCTGCAGCCACCTGCGCTGGCGTGGACGGGTTTACTTCCATCAGGACTACTTCGACGCCGGCGCCTTGCTCTACGAACATGTTCCGGTGCTGGGCAGCGCGGTGCGCTGGCTCAAGGGCAGGCTGGCATGAGCCGCTGCTGGCTGACCGGTGCCAGCAGCGGCATCGGCGCGCAACTGGCGCAGCGCCTGCTGGAGCAAGGCCACCAGGTAGCGCTTGGGGCTCGCCAGGCAGAGCGCCTGGCAGACCTGACCGCGCGTTTTGCAGGCCAGGTGCTGCTAGCCATCGGCGATGTCGACCAGCCTGAGCAGGTGGCACACATCGCCGCGCAGATCGAACAGGCCTGGGGCTCGCTGGACCTGGTGATCCTCAATGCCGGCACCTGCGAGTACCTTGAGCCTGGGCAGTTCGACCCGGCGCTGGTCGAGCGGGTGATCCGCACCAACCTGATCGGCACCAGCCATTGCCTGGCCGCCGCCCTGCCCTTGCTGCGGCGCAGCCAACGCCCGCACCTGGTGGTGATGGGCAGTTCGGTCAGCTGGTTTGCCCTGCCACGGGCCGGTGCCTATGGCGCGTCCAAGGCCGCGCTGCGCTACCTGGTCGAATCCCTGCGCCTCGACCTGGCCAGCGAGGGCATCGCCGTCACCCTGGTCAGCCCCGGCTTCGTCGATACCCCGCTGACCCGGCGCAACGACTTCCCCATGCCCCAGCTGTGGAGCGCCGAGCGCGCCGCCGGGCACATCGTTGCGCGCCTGCCCCGTCGCCCGCTGGAGATCACCTTCCCCGCCCGCTTCACCCTGTTGCTGCGCCTGCTCGGTGCACTGCCGGCAGGCTGGCGCCTGAAGCTGGGCCAGCGCCTGGCGCGCCAACCCCAGGGCTGAACCATGCGCATCGCCATCATCGGCAGCGGCATCGCCGGCCTCACCTGCGCCCACCTGCTGTCACGCCGGCATGCTGTCACGGTATTCGAAGCGGCAGACCGGGTCGGCGGGCACACCCATACCGTCGATGTGCACTGGCGCGGCCAGCACTTTGCCGTGGACACCGGTTTCATCGTCTTCAACGACTGGACCTATCCGCATTTCATCCGCCTGCTGGAGCACCTGGGCGTGGCCTCGCGCATCACCGAGATGAGCTTTTCGGTGCACGACCCGCGAACCGGTTTCGAGTACAACGGGCATGACCTGCGCAGCCTGTTTGCCCAGCGCCGCAACCTGTTGTCGCCAGGCTTCTGGGGCATGCTGCGCGATGTGTTGCGTTTCAACCGCCAGTCACTGGCCGACCTCGACCAGCAACGCATCGATGGCGCGACCACCCTGGGCGATTACTTGCACGACAATGGTTACGGTCAACGCTTCATCGAGCATTACATCGTGCCCATGGGCTCGGCCATCTGGTCGATGTCACGGGCCGACATGCTGCATTTTCCGTTGCAGTTCTTCGTGCGCTTCTGCCGCAACCACGGCTTGCTGTCAGTCAACCAGCGCCCGCAATGGCGGGTGATCGAGGGCGGTTCATGCAGTTACCTGGCACCGCTGTGCCGGCCCTTTACCGAACGCATCCGGCTGAACTGCCCGGTGCAACGGGTGAACCGCGACGATGAAGGCGTGAGCGTGGCCTGGGCAGGCGGCAGCGAACGCTTCGACAAGGTGGTCTTCGCCTGCCACAGCGACCAGGCCCTGGCACTGCTGGGCAGCCCCAGCGAGCAGGAGCAGGCGATCCTCGGCGCCATCCGCTATGCCAGCAACGACGTAGTGCTGCACACCGACACCCGCCTGCTGCCGCGCCGGCGCAGGGCCTGGGCCAGCTGGAACTACCGCCTGGGCGGCAGCGAACAGGCCCCCGCTGCACTCACCTACGCGATGAACATCCTGCAGGGCATCGAGGCACCGGTCACTTTCTGTGTCAGCCTCAATCAGACCGCGATGGTCGACCCGGCGCAAATCATTGCCCGCTTCGAGTACGCGCACCCGCAGTACAGCCTTGCCGCGCTGGCCGCCCAGGCCCGTCAGGGCGAACTGCAGGGCCCGCTGCACAGCTACTACTGTGGTGCCTACTGGGCCAATGGCTTTCACGAAGACGGCGTGCTCAGTGCACTGACGGTCGCCAGGCGCTTTGGAGAAACGCTGTGAACAGCAGCCTGTGCCACGGCTGGCTCAGCCACCGGCGCCTGACGCCCAGGCCCCACGCGTTCCGCTACCGCATCGGCCTGTTCTACCTGGACCTCGACGAACTGCCGCGCCTGCTCAGCCTCTCCCGCTGGCTGGGCCGCTCGCGCCTGGCGCCGTTGTGCTGGCGCGAAACCGACTACTTGCCCGCATTGACCCGCCAAGGCATGCCCTTGGTCGAGGCCGCGCGCCTGCTGGTTGGCCAGGCCACCGGGCAGGTGCCCGAAGGCGCCGTGCACCTGCTGACGCAACTGCGCTGCTGGGGGCTGTCGTTCAACCCGGTAAGCGTCTACTTCTGCCACGACCGCCAAGGGCAGGTCGCGGCCGTGCTGCTGGAAGTGCGCAACACCCCTTGGCGCGAGCGCTTTCACTACGTGCTGCCGGTGCAAGGCGACCTGACCCGGCCATATACCGTGGCCAAGGCCTTCCACGTCTCGCCGTTCATGCCGATGGACATGGACTACCGGCTGCGCTTCGCCGTCGACGGGCAGCGCGTGCGTGTGCACATGGAAAACTGGCGCGCCGGGCACCCGGTGTTCGCAGCGAACCTTGCCGTGCAGCGCCAGCCGCTCGACCGCGCCAGCCTGCAACAGCACCTGCTGGCTTTCCCCTGGATGAGCCTGCGCACCGTCAGCGGCATCTACTGGCAAGCCCTGCGCCTGCTGCTCAAACGCACCCCCGTGCACGACCACACCGTCAGCCAGCACGACCTGGCCCTTGGCCAAGCCATCCGCGAGGAACCCGACCATGTCCGAACCGACCTTGAGCATTAGCAAATCGGCCGGCATCGCGCCGCTGCTCGGCGGCCTGGCCCGGCGCGCAGTGCTGGCGCAGTTGCGTCGGCTGAGCCGTGGCCATCTGCGCCTGATCAGCCAGGGCCGGCAATGGACCTTTGGCGATGTCGCCAGCCCGCTCTACGCGGAAGTGGAAATTGTCGACGAGGCCGCCTGGGGCCTGGTGGCCGGCAATGGCTCGATCGGCGCGGGCGAAGGCTACATCCACGGCTACTGGCGCAGCCCGGACCTGGCCGCGGTGACCCGGCTGTTCGTCGCCAACCTCGACGTGCTGGACGCCATGGAAGGCGGCCTGGCCCGCCTGGCGCGCCCGGCCCTGCGCCTGCTGCACCGCTTCAACCGCAACAGCCGGCGCGGTGCGCGGCGCAACATCCTGGCCCACTACGACCTGGGCAATGCGCTGTTCGAGCGGCTGCTCGATCCGACCATGATGTATTCCGCCGCGCGGTTCGACAGTGCCGAGCAGAGCCTGGAGCAGGCCCAGTCGAACAAGCTCCGGCAGATCTGCCAGCGGCTCGAACTCAAGAGCGGCGAACACCTGCTGGAAATCGGCAGCGGCTGGGGCAGCCTGGCCATCCACGCGGCCTTGCACCACGGCTGCCGGGTCACCACCGCCACCCTCTCCGCCGCGCAGCACGCCCACACCTTGCAGCGGGTCAAGGCGCTGGGCCTGGAGCGGTTGGTCACCGTGCTGCACGAAGACTACCGCGACCTGCGCGGGCGCTTCGACAAGCTGGTGTCCATCGAGATGATCGAGGCCGTCGGCCACCGCTACCTGCCCACCTACTTCCGCCAGTGCGCCGCGCTGCTCAAGGACGACGGCCTGATGCTGCTGCAAGCCATCACCATCCGCGACCAGCGCTACACCCAGGCCCGGCGCTCGGTGGACTTCATCCAGCGCTACATCTTCCCCGGCGGCACCCTGCCCTCGCTGAGCGTCCTGCTCGACACCGCCAGCCGCCAGACCGCACTGAACCTGGTGCACCTCGAGGATTTCGGCCAGGACTATGCGCGCACATTGCGCCATTGGCGCGACAACCTGCGCCATTCGCGTGCGGAGCTGAGCAGGCTCGGGTACGACGACACCTTCCAGCGCCTGTGGGAGTTCTACCTGTGCTATTGCCAGGGCGGCTTCGAGGAACGGACCATCGGCGTGGCCCAGATGCTGTGGGCCGGGCCCAAGGCGCGGCGGGCGCCGCTACCGGGCGCCTGAACATGGGCCGCCGTGGCTGGCTGCTGGGCAATGCGCTGTGGCTGCAGGCCGGCTGGTGGCTGTGTGTGCTGGGCGCGCACCGGCCCTGGCTGTTGCTCATGGTGGTGATCGGCCTGCTGCTGCACCTGTGGCTGAGCCCAAGCGGTGAGCTGCGCGTGCTGCTGTGGGTCGCGGTGGCTGGCTGCCTGCTGGACAGCACCTTGGGCATGTTCGGTGTGTTCAGCTTCAACCCGAGGCCGCTACCGCCTTGGCTGGCACTGCTGTGGCTGGTGTTGGCCAGTGGCATGCGTCATAGCCTGGCAGGGCTCGGCCAACCCGCGTGGCTCGCGGTGCTGCTGGGCCTGTTCGGTGGCCCGTTGGCTTACCTGGCCGGCGCCCGACTGGCGGGTGTCGGGCTGCCACTGGGGCGACTGGAGACCGCGCTGGTCCTGGCGCCGGTCTGGGCATTGGCACTGCCGCTGGCCTTGCGCTTCGCCGCACGAGGCTGACCAAAGCGACGCAAGGTTCAACTGCCCAATTGCGCAGCCACCTGTGTAGCCATCTCGACGAACACCCGCGCCGCAGCGCTCTGATAGGCGCCCTTGCGCTGCATCAGCACAGCCGTGCGCTGCAGGCGGACCGGGTCTAGGGCAATGGCGGCCAGGTCGTCATGGGCCAGCGCGATGGTCGCAGGCAGCAGGGTCGACAGGGTCGTGCGGCGCACGATCTCGGTCACCGCGCTGATGGTGTTGGCTTCCATCCGCACCTGCGGGTGAATGCCATGTTGCTGGCAGAAGCGGTCGATCTGTTCGCGGGTAGCAAACTCGCCGCTGAGCAGCACCAACGATTCTGCGCTCAAGGCCTCCAGCCCGATGGACGCTGCCTGGGCCAAGGGGTGGCGGCGGTTGACCACCAACGCCAACGTCTCGACCAGCAGCGGGCTGGCCTCGATGTCCTGGGCCTGGGCGCCCTCGAAGGCGATCCCCACGTCCAGCTCATCCGCGAGCAGCAGCGTTTCCATGCGCTCCTGGGACATTTCACGCACGTTCAGGGTGATGTTCCCATAGCGATTGTGGAACGCCTCGACCAAGGGGCCGACCAGGTACGTGGTGAACGTCGGCGTCACCGCCACCCGCAGCGAACCGCGGCTGAGGTCGCTCACGTCATGAATGGCGCGCCTGGCTTCTTCCAGTTCCTGCGCGGCCCGGCGCGCATAGGCCAGGTAGACCTCCCCGGCATCGGTCAACCGCGTGGTACGCCCCGAGCGATCGAACAACTGTGCACCCAGGCTTTCCTCCAGCTGGCGGACCTGTTGCGACAACGCTGGCTGAGACACATGCAGGGCCGTTGCGGCCTTGGTGAAGCTGTGGTGCGCCGCTACGGCGAGGAAGTACTGGATGTGTCGGGCAAGCATGGCTATTCACATAAGATAATCTGATGGTAGCCATCATAAATGAGACTTTTACCTTATGCCACACGCTCCGTAATCTCTGCTTCAACACACCGCGACACTGAGGCAGCAGCCATGAAAGACATCATCGACGGTTTCCTGAAATTCCAGCGCGACGCCTTCCCGGAGCGGGTCAAGCTGTTCAAGGACCTGGCCACCCAGCAAAGCCCACGGGCGCTGTTCATCTCCTGCTCCGACAGCCGCCTGGTGCCGGAGCTGGTCACCCAGCGCGAGCCCGGCGACCTGTTCGTCATCCGCAACGCCGGCAATATCGTGCCCTCCTACGGCCCTGAGCCAGGTGGCGTTTCCGCCTCGGTCGAATACGCCGTCGCAGCACTGCAGGTGGCCGACATCGTCATCTGCGGCCACTCGGACTGCGGCGCCATGACCGCCATCGCCACCTGCAAGTGCCTGGAGCACATGCCCGCCGTTGCCGGCTGGCTGCGCTACGCCGACTCCGCCCGGGTGGTCAACGAAGCCCGCCAGCACCCGGACCAGCCGACCAAGGTTGCGGCCATGGTGCGCGAGAACGTCATCGCCCAACTGGCCAATATCCAGACCCACCCGTCGGTGCGCCTGGCCCTCGAAGAAGGTCGGGTGACCCTGCACGGCTGGATCTACGACATCGAGAGCGGCCGCATCGACGCCTTCGACGGCCGCACCAACAGCTTCGTGTCCCTCGCCGACAACCCCGAGGTACACGCCGTTTTCCATCAAGCCAGGCACGTTGCCTGACCCTGCTTTCCACCCACGGAGATAACCCCATGATCCAGTCGCAAGCTACCCAGAGCGTTCGCCAGGCCCTGACCGAAGTCATCCTCATGGCCAAGGCCCGCAAGGACCTGTCCTACGCCCAGATCACCGAGGGCACCGGCCTTTCCGAAGCCTTCGTCACCGCCGCCCTGCTCGGCCAGCACCCGCTGCCCGCCGACGCAGCCAAGGTGGTGGGCGACAAGCTCGGCCTCGACCTTGACGGCATCGCCTTGCTGCAGACCATCCCGATCCGCGGCTGCATGCAGAACGGCGTCCCGACCGACCCGACCATCTACCGCTTCTACGAGATGCTGCAGGTCTACGGCACCACGCTGAAGGCACTGGTCCACGAAAAGTTCGGCGACGGCATCATCAGCGCCATCAACTTCAAGCTGGACGTGAAGAAGGTCGACGACCCGGAAGGCGGCTCCCGCGCCGTGATCACCCTTGATGGCAAGTACCTGCCGACCAAGCCGTTCTGATCCTGCTGTAACCGGCTCGCCGCCTGAGGGCGGCGGGCCCGACCCAATGCGAGGAGCAATGCCCATGGATCTCATCTTTCGAAACGTGCGCATCGATGACGCGCAACCGTTGCTGGACGTGGCCGTGCACGACGGCAAGATCGCCCAGATCGCGCCGGCGATTGCCGCACAGGCAGCGCAGGAAATCGAAGGCAACGGCAATGTGCTGATTCCGGGCTTCGTCGAAGGCCACCTGCACTTGGAGAAAGCCAACGTCATGCAGCGCAAGGCCAATCGCTCCGGCACCCTGAAGGAAGCGATTGCAGTCACCGCCGCGCTCAAACCGACGCTGACCCGCGAGGACATCCTCGAACGTTCGACCCAGGTGCTGCGCGCCCTCGTGCAGGCAGGTAGCACCCATGTCCGCGCCCATGCCGAGTTCGACCCGGTGCAAGGCTTCACCGGCTTCGACGTGGTGCTGGAGCTGCGCGAGAAATTTCGCGACATCATCGACATCCAGGTGGTCGCGTTCCCCCAGGAAGGCATCCTGAAACTGCCGGGCATGAAGGCGATGATGGTCGAGGCCATGGAAAAAGGCGCCGATGTCGTCGGCGGCATTCCCTACAACGACGTATCCCCCTTCGATCACATCGACTTCGTCTTCGACCTGGCCAAGCGCTACGGCAAGGACATCGACTTCCACCAGGACTTCGCCGATGACGCCGAGCAGATGACCATCGAGTACGTGGCCCGACGCACCCTCGTCGAGGGCTACCAAGGCCGCGTCTGCGTCGGCCACCTGACCAGCCTGGCCGCAGTCGAGCCCGAGCGGCAGGCGCGCATCATCGAACTGCTGCGCGAGGCCGACATCAGCGTGATGTGCCTGCCGGCCACCGACCTGCACCTGGGCGCCCGCGGCGACAGCCACAATGTACGGCGCACCCTGACCCCGGTGCGGGCATTGCGCGATGGCGGGGTGAACGTGTGCCTGGCCACCAACAACATTCGCAATGCATTCACCCCGTATGGCACCGGCGACTTGCTGAACATCGCCCAACTCGCCCTCCCGGCCTGCCACCTGGGCGGCGCCGATGACCAGGCCACGGTGTTGTCGATGCTCACTACCCGCCCGGCCAAGGCCTTGGGGTTGCACAACTATGGCCTGGCGGTGGGCAACGACGCCGACCTGGTGCTGGTGGACACGCAGACGGTCAGCGATGTGATTCTCGACCTGCCAGCGCGGTTGATGGTGCTCAAGCGGGGCAAGGTGGTGGCGACCGCAGAACATCGGCGCGCGGTGATCTTCTGAGCCGCCTGCCGTTATTGCTGCTGACGCGTGGCGCAGACCACGATCTCGCGCACGCAGACCGATTGCGGCTGGCCATAGGCGAAGTCGATCACCTCGGCGATGTGCTCGGCACTCAGTACCCCGCCCATGTCTTTCTTCCACTCGTCGTAGCCCGCCTTGATGGCTTCATCGCTGGTATGGCTCAGCAGTTCGGTGTCCACGGCGCCCGGCTCGATGGTGATCACCCGCACATTGCTCGGCGACAGTTCTTCGCGCAGGTTCTCGGACAGGCCGCTGACAGCGAACTTGGTACCGACGTAGGCGACGTGGTTGGGGAACGTCTTGCGCCCGGCAACGGAGCTGACATTGATGATGGTGCCTTGCTTGCGTTCGACCATGCCGGCAGCCACGGCATGGATGCCGTTGAGCAGCCCGCGCACATTGATGTCGAGCATGCGGTCCCATTCGCCAGGGTCCTGGGTAGCGATGTTACCCAGCAGCATCACCCCGGCGTTGTTGATGATCGCGTCCACCGGGCCGAAACGCTGTTCGGCCTGGCCTACCGCCGCCAGCACCGCCGCCCGGTCGGTCACGTCGACCGACAGCGCCAGGGTATTGGGCAGTTGCAGCTGCAGCATCGGCTCCAGGCGACGCGCCAGCAGCAGCAACGCGTGGCCGCGACCGGACAGCAGCCTGGCGGTGGCCAGGCCAATGCCAGAGCTGGCACCGGTGATCACGACCAGGGGTTTATGGGTAGTCATGGTGTAACTCCTGAAATTCGAAGTACCTATTGATAAAGCGCAGGGCAAGTATAGGTAAGGGTTAAAACCCCGAAAAATGGGATATTCTTGTGGCTGCCATCGGCAGAACTTATGGATAACCCGTGGATTATCGTCAGCTTCGTGCGTTCATCGCCGTGTTTGAAGAACGCAATATCACCGCCGCCGCACGCGCCATACACCTCAGCCAACCGGCGCTGTCGGGCAGCATCAAGGCACTGGAAGATGCACTGGGCACCACGCTGTTCGTGCGTCGGCCCAGGGGCGTGGAAGTCACCGACGATGCGCGTGCGCTCTACCCCGAAGCCCAGCGCATGGTCGCCGAGGCGAGCAGGCTGCTGACCCGGTTTCGCAGCGACCGCGTCTGTGCAGCCTTGCAGATCGGCGTAGAGCACGATGTCAGCTCGGCGACGGTGAAGCAGCTTGCGCTGGCTGCGGCAGCCATCACACCTGCCGTGCGCCTGCAGCTGGTGACCGGCTGCATGGGCGCTGCGCGGCTGGCCAGCGAAGAACTGCGCTGTGAGGATGAGCTGTTTCTACCCTTGCACAGTGACCCGTTCGTGCGGGCCCTGCCATTGGCCAGCGACGGGCATGAACGCTGGATCATCTGCCCTGCACAGCCAAGCCATCAGCGGCTGCAGCCGTTCTACGACGGCGTCCCGGTGGCCGAAGCCGAAACCTTTGCACTGGCCCTGGAACTGGTAGCCGCCGGGCTGGGGGCGGCGATCGTGCCGCAGTCGCTGGCCGCCGAACAGCGTGATGTGCGCACCGAACCGCTGCCGCAACTGGATATGCGTCGGCGCATCGGCCTGTGCTATTCGGCTCAGGCATTGGCGCTCGAAGGGGTCATTCAACTGCGCGATGCCTTGCAACTTTCGATTGGCCAGCCGACCTAGCTGGCATTGCCCAGCATCTGACTCGTGGTGATGCAACCGGTGAACGCCTCACCCAGCTTTCCTGCAAAGACTCGCTCATCAGCCAACCGGCGGCGCGATCTGTCGACAACAAGGCGCGCGCTGAAATGCAATCAGGCGCTGCCGGGCGTCTACTGGTCGGCCATCGCCTCGGCAAGGGACTGATATGCACGTGATCAACGCTTTGAGCTCGGCCTTCTACGAAGTCGAGTGCGCAGACAAACCGGCCAGCATGTGGGATGTGTTCCCGGGCTGGAACGCCCATGATCGCTTCGGCATCGTCATCTACGAACCACTGGCCGCGCTGGGGGCGACCCACCTCATCCAGCTGGCGTGCATGTGCTTCTACGACATCAAGCCGATGCGCCGCAGCGAGCGCAAGGTCTACCCCGAGATGTTCGCGATCCATGTGGGCGGCTGGTGGGGCGGCCATGGCAACTTCGATTTCTGGCCGCCGCGCCGTGAGATCCAGGTGTCGGACGACCACCGCGAGATTCTCGGTGCGATCAACGATTTCGGCATCACCCGCCTGGCGCTACCCGAACGCCCGGCGCGTGATCTGCTGCATCGGCGCAAGGAAGAAGACTGCGCCCTGGACCGGCTCGCCACCTCGATCTTCTACAACCCCACGGGCCGCGTCGCCCAGCCGGACTTCACCATCCGCAGCAACAACCCGCGCAGCGAGCGGGACGTGCAACGCAATATCAACCCGGTGCAGCTTTCCGAGCAGGGTTTTGCCCAGTTGCAGAAATCGGCGGTCCCGGTCAAAGAGTCGGATGCCGACTTCACGCCCCGGCAGATCGAGCTCAACGTCAATGTCACAGCGGCCATGCGTGAGCAGGCGGAACGCAATCGGACGGCACTGAAGGTCGACGGGCTGATAACCGAGGGGTACCGATTCGTCGACCCGGCGCAATCGCTGAAATGCCTGTGAAGTGATCAGGCCAGCCAGGCTTGCACCAGCCGCACCCAGAAGCTGGCACCGACCGCCAGGATGTCGTCGTTGAAGTCATACTCCGGGTTATGCACCATGCACCCTCCCCGGCTGCCGATGCCATTGCCGATATAGGCATAGCAGCCGGGCACCTGTTCTAGCATGTAGGCAAAGTCCTCGCTGCCCATCACTGGCCTGGATTGCGACTCTACGTGCGCCTCGCCCAGTAGATCGAATGCAACAGACGTGGCGAATTCGGTCATCCGCCGATCATTGACCAATACCGGGTAACCGCGCTCATAGTGGATTTCGGCATGCAGCCCGAAGCTTTCCGCCTGGCCGGCCACCAGCGCCCGGATGCGTTGCTCGACCCGTTGCCGCACCTTGGCATCCAGCGTGCGCACCGACAGCCTCATCTCGACGCTTTCCGGGATGATGTTGAAGGCCTCGCCCGCATGCACGCTACCCACCGAGATCACCGCGGCATCGAGCGGATCGACGTCACGCCCGACAATGGTCTGCAGCGCAACCATGATGGCGCCGGCAGCCGGCATCGGGTCGCACGCGCGGTGCGGAAATGCGCCATGCCCGCCCACGCCGCGCAAGGTAATAGTCACGTTGTCGGAGGAAGCCGCCATCGGCCCCACGCAGAAGGCCATGTCCCCTGCGACAATGCCGGGCATGTTGTGCAGGGCGAACACGGCGTCGCAGGGAAATCTGTCGAACAGGCCGTCATCCATCATCGCCTTGGCGCCACCAAAGCCCTCTTCCGCCGGTTGGAAAATCAGATTCAAGGTGCCGTTGAACGCGCGGGTCTGCGCCAGGTGGCGGGCCGCACACAGCAGCATGGCGGTATGACCATCATGCCCGCAGGCATGCATCTTCCCCGCATTCACGCTCGCATAAGGCAGGCCGGTGTGCTCGGTCAGCGGCAAGGCATCCATGTCCGCCCGCAGGCCGACCGTGCGCGTGCCGTTGCCGGAGCGCAACACGCCGACCACGCCGGTGCCGCCGAGGCCTTTGTGGACCTCGTACCCCCATGCCGCCAGGCACTCGGCTACCAGGTCACTGGTCACGGTTTCTTCAAAGGCAAGCTCAGGGTGCGCATGGATACGTCTGCGCAGCTCGATCGACTCTGGCGCGATGGCAGCGATGTCGGGCAAGACGGGGTGCATGGTGTTTCCTCATGGGGTGGTTCTTGTGTGACAGGAGCCTATCCCCCCTGGCGGCAGCTCATAAGCCAATGAATGGTGTTGGTGTTCACCGACGATTGCCGCTGGGCAGTCACCTGCGCAGCACAGATAATCCGCTCCCCCGTCCAGGCCACGGATCGCCCATGAAATACCACCAGCTCAAAGCCTTCGTCACCATCGTCGAGGAAGGCAGCATTCGTGCGGCAGCACGGCACCTGCACCTGTCGCCTGCCGCGCTGACCAAAGCCATCAAGGAACTCGAGCACGTCCTCGGCGTGTCGTTGATCGTGCGCACCACCCGGGGTGTGCAACTGACCGCCATCGGGCAACAACTCAACGTCCGCGCCCGGCTCATCGTTGCCGAGATGCAGCGCGCCCGCGAGGATGTCGAGCAGGCACGCGACGGCGCCGTCGGCTCGCTGGCGGCCGCCATCACCCCGGCCACGGCCCTGACCATCCTGCCCGAGGCCTTTGCCGCCTTCCGCCGCCGCTTTCCGGGCGCGCGGGTCAACATCAGCGAGGGGTTCCCGGGTACTGCGCTACGGCAACTGCACGACGGCACGCTCGATTTCGCCGTGTTGGCGATGGGGGCCGAGACGATCGCCGACGAATTCGAGCACGCGCCGCTGTACCGGAGTGAGCTGGTGGTGGTCGCAAGGCTCGGGCACCCCCTGTCGCACGCCACCCGCCTGGCAGAACTGGTCGATGCCGACTGGCTGCTCAACCTGGCGCCGGACAGCTCGTCCCAGGTGCTGTTCGATGCCTTCCACCGGCAGGGCCTGCCGACACCGACGCGTATCGTCGAATGCCTGAGCTACGGTGTTTCCCATGGCCTGGTCCAGGGCTCCGACCTGATCACGGCCATGCCCCGCCAGTTGCTGGACTTCAAGTGGCAAAGCTCGGTGTCGGTGCTGCCCCTTGCAGACACCATCCCGCCGATATCGATGCAGATCGTCACCCGGCGCAACAGCCCGCCAACCCCTGCGGCCAGCCTGTTGATCGACTGCCTGCGAGACGCTGCCAGAAGACGCGGGCTGGCCTGAGCGTCGAGGGTGGCAAACCACGGTGAACACCGTGGCTTTTTGTTGGCTCGTTAACCCGCCGTGGAGATCGTAGCCTTGCCCCTGCGCCGCCCAAGGTCGAACGGGGGCGGCGCCTGTGCTCGATCACTCGAAAAACAATAATCGGAGAGCCACCCTTCATGCGCCCGACATCGAAACACCGCTCCTTCACTACCGTCTTCCTGGTCGAACTGTGGGAACGCTTCGGCTTCTACGGCATGGCCGCGCTGCTGGTGCTGTTCATGATCGACAAACTCGGCTTCGAGGACAGCCGCGCCAACCTGACCTGGGGCGCCTTCAGTGCCCTGGCGTTTGCCGCCCCCGCCATCGGCGGCTGGATAGGCGACCGGGTACTCGGCGCGCGCCGCACCATGATCGCTGGCGCCGTGGTGCTGTGCAGCGGCTACCTGATGCTGGCCCTGGCCCGACAGGAACTGCCCTACCTGTTTGCCGCCCTGAGCGTGATCGTGGTCGGCAACGGCCTGTTCAAGGCCAATGCCGCCAGCCTGGTACGGCGCATCTATGAAGGCGATGAGGCGCGCATCGACAGCGCCTTCACCACCTACTACCTGGCAATCAACCTCGGGGCGGCAGCCTCGATGCTGGCGACGCCCTGGATCAAGGACTACTGGGGCTGGAGCGCAGCCTTCGCGGTGTGCTGCGCCGGCATGGCCATCGGCATCCTCAACTTCCTGCTGATGTACCGCACGCTGGCGCACATCGGGTCGCCCGCCGATAGCCAACCGGTGTGCTGGAAGCGCGTCGCCGGCATCGTGGCCGGCGCTGTGGCACTGTGCTTGTTCACCGCCCTGGTACTCGAACACACCCTGCTGGCCACCTTCACCATCTGGGCCGCCGGGCTCAGCATTCTGTCGATCTTTGTTTACATGACGGTCAGAGCGGCGCCAGCGGAACGCGCCGGCCTGCTGGCAGCGCTCATACTGACCCTGCAGGTGTTCCTGTTCTTCATCTTCTACCAGCAGCAATACACCTCCATCACGCTGTTCGCGCTGCGCAATGTCGACCCCCGCTTCACCTTCTTCGGGCACACCCTGTTCACCTGGAGTGCCGCCCAGTTCCAGGCGCTCAGCGCTATCTGGATCATTGTGCTGGGGCCGTTCCTGGTCCTGCTCTACAACCGGCTGGCCAGCCGTGGCCACGATGCCCCGGTCGCGGTGAAGTTCACCCTCGGCTTCGCTGCGGTAGCGGCCAGCTTCTTTCTGCTCGCGATCAGCGGCCAGTTCGCGGTGGATGGCAGAGTGTCGTCCTGGTTCGTGGTCTGGAGCTATGCGCTGTACGCACTGGGCGACCTGCTGATCAGTGGCCTGGGCCTGGCGATGATTTCACGTTATGTGCCGATCCGGATGAGCGGCTTCATGATGGGCGCCTACCTGGTTGCCGCTGGCGTGGCCCAATACGCGGGCAGCGCGGTTGCGAACCTTGCGCAATTGCCACCGGCAGGCATGCAGGCGGCCCTGTCGCTGCCGCTCTACATGCGCTTGTTCAACGGGCTCGGCTGGGCGGCAATAGCGGGCATGACCTTGGCGTTGGTGCTGTTGCCCTTGCTGAAACGTTTGTCCCTCGCCCATCAAAACTGTGCGACGGAACGGGGCAAAGCGTTAGCTGCGGTATGACCCGCGATTCGCCGCTAGCCTCGGCTCATGCGTAAGCCGCCTGCCTGGATCGAGGCGGCCCTTCGACGGCGACACGCCTGGCCTGCCCCACGCCCCAGGCCAGCGCGCGGGTCATCGACTCGCCAGGCCTGGAAACGAACGCTTCTTCATGCAGCGCCATGCCGCAGCCCGCGTACACGCCAATGAACATCTGCGTGTTGCCTGTTCGCGACAGTCGTACCTGGACATCGATGGTCGTGCCATCGTCCAGGGTTTCACCGTGAGCCCGATGGTGAAGTATCGGATCAGCCCAGCCCCGAAACACATCCCCGCGAATCCGCATGCCGCCCTCCTACGACTTTAGTCTTATGTGTATGGCTCACCACACCATAGCGGAGAAGGTCGATAGCGCAACGCGACTGATACAGATTTAATCGGGCAGCGGGTAGAGGCTCTGCAGCAAGCGGTCCTGTGCCGACTGCGCCCCCAGGTAGCGTTTGAACAGCTCCTCGCCCTGCTGCCCCGTCAGCGCCTGGCTCAAGGCGCTGTCCACCAGCAACCGAAAGTCCTCATCGCCACGGGCCATCGCCAGGGCCACCCGGTTCATCTCGAACAGGCGGTCCGGCACCCACAGCTGCTCACGTTCGGCCTGCCCGGCCTGATAGCCCAGCAGGACCATCCGATCACCGAAGAACGCATCGACCTCGCGCGCCACCACCCGGCGCACCCCTTCCTGATACGTCGGCACCTCCTGCAGGGTGGACTGCAAGCCCAGCTGGCGAATCCGTTGGCGGGCCCAGTCGCTGCTCACCGTGCCGTGCAGCACGGCAAAGCTGTGTTTGCTCAAGCCCGCATTGATCGTCGCGCGCCAGCGTGGGCCGTTAGCGCCGCCACGGCCGTTGAGCGGGCCGAGCAAGGTCGTGGGCGCATCGCGCCTGACCATGACGGCCAGGCCGGAGGTGAACACCGGGATGGAGAAGTCCAGGGTTTTGCGCCTGGCGAGGGTTTCCACCGCCGGCGTGCAGAACAGATCGATCTGCCCCTCGCTCAGGGTGCGTCCAACCTCCTCTTCCGGCAGCGCCCGCCAGCGCACCTGCAGCCCGGCGAAACCGGGCGCCTGGCGCAGCCGTTCGGCGACGGCCCGGCACAATTCGACCGCGTAGCCTTGCGGGGCCTGTTCATTGCCCGAGGAAAACGGCGCAAAGCCGTCCATGTACCCCAGCGTCAGCACCTGGCTGTCACGGATCCGGCCCATGACATCTGCAGCGGCAACCGTGGCATAGGGTGTCGCCCAGCCGATCAGGCTGGCAAGGCACAGGCAGGCCAACTTTGCCTTGCTGCTCATGGTGCGCCTCCGATCATGTCCAGTCCCTTGATGAAGCGCTTGGCTATGAAGCCGAACAGCAGGTACCCCAAGGCCATGATCAGTGCCGCACCGAAAACCGCCTCCAGGCCCGAGGCGTACAGCGCGTAGAAGCAATAGCCCACCGCGACCAGCATGATGGCGCTGTTGCGGCGGAAAATGGCGATGTCCACCTGGGCCTTGTACATGATCACCAGCAAGCCGGTCAGCGAGGTGATGTAGGGAATGATGTTGGTGACCGCCGCCAGGTTGACCAGCCGGCCGAACTGGGCGCTGGCGTTGGGAGACAAGGTCGACAGGGCGATCAGGCTCTGCATCAGCGCACAGGTGAGCATCCCGGCCAGGGGAACGCCCCGGGCCGTGGTGCGGGTGAACAGTTTCGGGAACAGCCCCTGCCCGGCCGTGACCTTGGCGGTCTCCGCCAGGGTGAACTGCCAGCCCAGCAGCGAGCCGACGCAGGCGATCACCGCCAGGCCCATGATCACGTTGCCCACGGTGTCATCGAACATCCGCGCGTAAGCCAGGGCGAACGGTGCGCTGGCGTTGGCCAGGTCGGGGTTGGGCACGATGCCCTGGATGACACTGGTCGAAAGCACGTACACCACCGCCGCGCCCAGCGTGCCGAACAGGCAGGCCAGCGGCACATTGCGCTTGGGGTTCTCCACCGCGTCGGAGTTCTGCGCGGCCGACTCCATGCCCAGGAACGCCCACAGTGTCAGCGGAATGCTGTTGGTGATCGCCTGGCCGACCGGTACCTGCCCGGGGTTCCAGGCCTGCTCGAAGGTAGCAGGGCTGAACCAGAACCAGCCGATCAGGCTCAGGCCGGCCACCGGCACGATCACGCCCCAGACACTGATCGCCCCCAGGCGCCCGGTGATGTCGGCGCCGCCCAGATTGGCCAGGGTCGTGAACCAGATCAGCGCCACCGCCCCGACCAGCAACGGCACCGCACCGCTGCCAAGCCAGGGGATGAAGGGCGTGAGGTAGCCCACGGCAGAAATGCCAATGGCCACGTTGCCGATCATCAGCGACAGAAAATAGAGGTAGGAACAGAGGAAAAAGGCAGATTTGCCGTGGGCCTCCTCACTGTACGCCGACATGCCGCCTGAACGCGTGCAGTAGATGCCGCACTGGGCGAAGCAATAGGCGATGGCCATCGACCCCGCCGCCGTGATCACCCAGGACAACAGCGAAACGGCGCCGATCTGCGCCATGCTTGCCGGCAGCATGATGATGCCGGAGCCCATCATGTTCACCGTGACCAACGTGGTGAGCCCGACCAGGCCCATTTTTTTTGCAGGATCGCGCACGATGATGACCTCCGTGCCAAGCGTCGATACCCAAGGGAGTGATTGCACTGCAAAAACGTCGGCCAGCCAGGTGCAGCACACCCATAACGCGGCCAGTACGGCTAGATTCAGCTACATGATGATGGCTGGTGATTGGCAGTGCAGCCAGCTACGGGGGTGAACAAATCCGTCGTTTGCTTCTTTCAAGGAGAGTCCCATGCGAGCCATGAAACAGTTGCGGCATGACTTCATCCGTGAATTCTGGCGCGGGCTGCTGGTCGTCTGGCCGATCGTGTCGCTACTGCTGCTGTTCATGGCCCTGCTCGGCCTGGCCGTCGGCGAGCTGGAAGGCTGGCCTGTGGGCGACAGCCTGTACTTTTCCTTCGTGACGGGCTTGACCATTGGCTATGGTGACCTGGTGCCCAAGCTGGGCTTGGCACGCTGCCTGGCCATGCTGATCGGAATCGCTGGCATCGTCATGACCGGGCTGATCGTCGCGGTCGGCGTACATGCGTTGCGCAAGGTGCTGGAAGACCAAGGTATCCACTCATAATCGGGGCGACGTCCGTTGGCGGATCAACTACAACAGTACATAGCACCCGGGCAGCCTGACAGGAAACCAGCGAATGGCGTCGAAATACAGTCTCTGCGTGCCCAGGCTGGCTGCGTTGGGCCTGGCGCCGCTGCTGGTCGCCTTGGGCGCCAACGCCGAAGACCTCGAACCCAGGGCCTACGCCAATACGCCGGTCGGCATCAACTTCCTGCTGCTGGGCTACAGCGAACTGCGGGGCAACGTGACCGCCAACCCCTCGGTGCCGCTGGAGGATGCCAAGCTCGACATCGAGACGGTGGTGTTTGCCTATGCCAGGTCACTGGATTTCTGGGGACGCTCCGCCAAGTTCGATGTCGTCGTGCCCGAGGCCAGGTTGAACGGCACTGCGCTGTTCGCCGGTGAACCCAGGGAGCGCAACGTGACCGGCCTGATCGACCCGAGATTCCGCTTCTCGGTCAACTGGTATGGCGCCCCGGCCCTGTCGCTGGCGCAGTTCCCCAGCTACCAGCAGGACGTGATCATCGGTTCCAGCCTGGCGATTACCGCGCCGCTTGGCCAATACGACGCCAGCCGGCTGGTCAACCTCGGCAACAATCGCTGGTCGTTCAAGCCTGAAATCGGCATCTCCAAGCGCATCGGCGCAGTAACCCTGGAGTTGTCAGGCGCCGGCACCTTCTTCACCGACAACGACCAGTACCTCGGTAACCGCAACTTTTCCCAGCGGCCGATCTACCAGACCCAGGTGCACCTGATCTACGCCTTCCAGAATGGTGTCTGGGCTTCGCTGGACGGCACCTATTTCGCCGGTGGCAACACCTCGGTCGACGGGGTCGGCAACCACGACTTCCAGGAAAACACCCGCTACGGCTGCACCCTCACCCTTCCGGTCAACCGCAACAACTCGGTGAAGCTGTTTGCCAGCAATGGTGCGCACACCCGTACCGGCAGCGAATTCGATGTGGCCGGCGTGGTCTGGCAGTATCGCTTCGGCGGCGGGCTGTGAAGGACTGCGCCGTTTGACAGACGCCCCCAGGCAAACTACTCAATAGGTTTCTCAAATCGCAATGTGAGGAGCATGAACATGGAGCGTACCCTGGCTTCCCTGCTGATCGCGAGCGGCCTGCTGGCAACCGGGCAGTCCCTTGCCGGCGGAAAGGACCTGGCGCCAGGGCCGGCCGTCAACGATGGGCCGCTGCTCTGGCACAACGAAAGCCTGACCTATCTGTGGGGCAAGAACTACAAGGTCGACCCGCCCATCCAGCAGACCTTCACCTTCGAAAGTGCGAGCAACTGGACCTGGGGCGATATCTGGTTCTTCGTCGACCAGATCAACTACAACGGCAAGGAAAGCGCCAACAACGGCAAGAGCAGCTATTACGGCGAGTTCAGCCCGCGCCTGTCGCTGGGCAAGATCAGCGGCACCGACCTCTCGTTCGGCCCGATCAAGGATGTGCTGATCGCCAGTACCTACGAATTCGGCGAAGGTGATGTCGAGACCTACCTGCTCGGCCCTGCCGTTGACCTGGCGATACCCGGTTTCGACTACTTCCAGCTGAACGTCTACTACCGCAAGCCCGACGGCAATCGCGTGCCCTCCGGTGCGTGGCAGGTGACGCCGGCCTGGGCCATCACGATCCCCGTCGGCAACTCGGACATCCTGTTCGACGGCTTCATGGATTGGGTGGTCAACAACAAGGACGCCAGTTCCAGCCACCGCAACCAGTCGGACTACCACGCTAACCTGCACTACAACCCGCAGCTCAAGTACGACCTTGGCAAGGCCATGGGGTATGAGGCCAAGCACTTGTATGTGGGGCTGGAGTATGACTACTGGTCGGACAAGTACGGCATCAGGGACTCGCAAGGCTTTACCACCGATCAGAACACCGCGAGTGCCTTGGTCAAGTATCACTTCTGACGTGGCGTTTTTCTTCGAGCGAAATGCTAGCTGATACCACTACTTGAAAACTCGTCGCCAAGAAAATCCAGCAAAGTGCGTACCGAAGGCAGCAAGCCGCGCCTGGAAGGGAACACCGCGTGCACCACACCAGTGCGAGGCGCCCAGTCCGGCAGCAGGTTCACCAGTTTGCCGTCGTTCAAATCCTCGCACACCACCACGGCGGGCATATGTACCGCCCCTGCGCCCGCCAGTGCAGCCTGTCGCAGGGCAACCAGGTCATCGGTGACCATGCGCGGCTGGTAACGCACCTGCGCGCTGGCACCCTCGGGGCCGTCCAGCTGCCAGTGGTATTCGCGCTGTACCGAACCCCAGTGCAATGTCGGCAGGGCAGCAACATCGGCGGGTGTCACCCTTGCAGGCAGGCGCTCGCGCAATATCGGGGCGCCCACCACCTGCTGCCGGCTTTCGCCCAGCACCTT
The DNA here is from genome assembly GCF_017744435.1 of Pseudomonas sp. Taxonomy (GTDB): domain Bacteria; phylum Pseudomonadota; class Gammaproteobacteria; order Pseudomonadales; family Pseudomonadaceae; genus Aquipseudomonas. The sequence continues at coordinate 44,965 of NZ_JAGIBG010000008.1, read as the reverse complement.
CATCACCAGGTCAGTGCTTTCCAGCGGCGGGAAACGCACCCGCAAAGCAATGTCGATGCCTTCCTGGATCAGGTCCACCTGGCGGTTGCTGCTCTGCACATGCAACTCCACCAGCGGATACTGCACCATGAAGCGCGCCAGCATCGGGCCGACCCAAAAGTTCAGCAGCGCCGTGGGGCAACTCAGGTTCACCACCCCGCGAGGCTCGGAGTGGTGCCGCTCGACGGCCTCGGTAGCCGCCGCTGCTTCCACCAGCATCGCCACGCAGTGGCGGTAGAATACCTGGCCGATCTCCGTCACCGAGAAGTGCCGCGTCGAACGCTGGATCAGCCGTGCGCCCAAGCGCTCCTCCAGCGCAGCGATTCGCCGGCTCAGCTTCGACTTGGGCTCGCCCAGGGCGCGGCCGGCCGGGGTAAAACCACCGTGCTCCACCACTTGGGCGAAATAGTAGAAGTCGTTGAGATCGTCCATTTCAGTGTTCCTCTGGTAGAACACAGATACTAATTTTTGCTGACTACTCGCGCAATTGTTCCACCCGTATCGTGTCTCCATGCACTACAGGAGGCACCCCATGAAACAGATTCTTGGCATCTACAGCGCCGCCCGGCCGCACTGGGTCGGTGATGGCTTCTCGGTTCGCACGCTGTTCTCCTACGACAGCCTGGGCGAGCACATCAGCCCATTCCTGCTGCTGGACCATGCCGGCCCCCACACTTTCAGCCCCAGCACGGTGCGCCGTGGAGTCGGCCAGCATCCGCACCGAGGTTTCGAGACCGTGACGCTGGTCTACGAAGGCGAACTGGAACACCGCGACTCCAGTGGCGGTGGTGGCCGCATCGGCCCCGGCGACGTGCAGTGGATGACTGCCGGCAACGGCATCCTCCATGAGGAATACCACTCGCCGGACTTCACCCGCACTGGGGGCAACCTGCACATGGCCCAGCTCTGGGTAAACCTGCCGGCCCACCACAAACGCGTCGCGCCGGCCTACCAGACACTGCTGGCCGGCGACATCCCGCTTATCGAGCTGGCCGATGGCGCCGGCAGCCTGCGGGTGATTGCCGGTGACTACGCCAGCCACGCCGGCCCGGCCCACACCTTCAGCCCGCTGGATGTCTGGGACCTGCGCATGCAGCCCGGTCGCCCGCTGGAACTGGCCGTCAAGGCCGGGCGCAATACTGCCCTGGTGATGCTGCGCGGCAACATCCGGCTGGGAAGCGGCGAAGCGCTACGCGAAGGCCAGATGGCCCTGTTTGACCGACGCGGTGACAGCCTGCTGCTGGAAGCCGAGAGCGACGCCCTGCTGCTGCTGCTCAGTGGCGAGCCGTTGAACGAGCCCATCGTCGGGTACGGCCCCTTCGTGATGAACAGCGAAAGCGAAATCCAGCAGGCCATTGCCGACGTCCAGAGCGGAAGTTTCGAGCAGATGCCCCGCTGACCTCAGACCCCGGACTCAGGCGCCGCCTGGTCTGGATGAACGCCTGCGCAAGAGGCGCGGGTTTCCCGGGCTGGATGCCCTACCAGGAGAAACCGACATGAGCAACTTTTCTCAGATTGCCAACTTCAATGGCCAGCGCCCGGTGATCGACCCCGACGATACCGCCATGCTGCTCATCGACCATCAGAGCGGCCTGTTCCAGACGGTCAAGGACATGCCCATGACCGAACTGCGCAACAACGCCATCACCTTGGCCAGGATCGCCACCCTGGCGAAGATCCCGGTTATCACTACTGCCTCGGTGCCGCAGGGCCCCAACGGCCCGCTGATCCCCGAGATTCACGAGGCCGCGCCCCATGCGCAGTACGTGGCGCGCAAAGGCGAGATCAACGCTTGGGACAACCCCGAATTCGTCGCCGCCGTGGAGGCTACCGGCAAGAAGACATTGGTCATTGCTGGCACCATCACCAGCGTGTGCATGGCCTTCCCGGCGATCGCCGCAGTTAACGCCGGTTACCGGGTGTTCGCGGTGATCGACGCCTCCGGTACCTATTCCAAGGCCGCCCAGGAAATCACCCTGGCCCGAGTCGTCCAGGCAGGTGTGGTGCCTATGGATACCGCCGCAGTCGCCTCGGAAATCCAGCGCACCTGGAACCGCCCTGACGCCGCGCAGTGGGCCGAAGCCTACAGCCTGATCTTTCCGCACTACCGCCTGTTGATCGAAAGCTATACCAAGGCTCAACAGGTAGTGACCGAGCACGAACTGCTCGACTCAGAACGTTGAGGCCTTTTCAGCCCGGCAGTTTGCTGCCGGGCTGTTCTTTAGCTTGGTGGTGGGAAGCATCTCGAACGAATGATCTATGTTTGCTTCTAGTCGATTGTTTCCTTTCGCCAAAGGCAGTTTAGGGTCGATTACAGTCAGTTGCAGCCGGCCGCTTTCGACCCAACTCGGACGTTCAGCAAACGCCGCCTGAGATCAGTGGAAGCCTTGCTCGGTATCTGCGCTCGGCTCACTCACCGTCTGCGCGGCCAGCTTCTCCCGCTCGGCCTTGCTGATATACCGGGACTTGTTGCTGCGCGGCGCCAGCTTGGCGCTGGCCTTCTTGGCGTGAGCCTTGAGCAACTGAGGGCAGTTTGATAAATCAGGGGTTTATTGTCATGACTTCATGCGCTGACTAGGAGTTGTTTCATCACCCTTACAAACAGGTGGAGCTGTTGGCTCCTCATCTTCACCCTGAAAGTCGCCAGGAATCGCTTGATTGACTTTATTTTGGCCGAGGTCGTTGCTGGTCTTGCGAAGCATATGGTGTCGGCTATATTTTTTTCGTATGCGGACAGTTTTAAAAAGGTGGCGCGGGTGCGCGGACTCAGTGGGTCGACGCTACGTCGGCTCGGACTCGCACGATCTCTCTATTTCATTTAGGAGCAGATTGTCATGACACCTGGCGCTGATGAGCCATCACTAAAAAACAACAATCGCAGGGCTAGTAAAGTCCAGATTCGCACATTGGGCGTGGCACTTCTTGGGCTGATTTTCCTGCTCGCCTATTTTTTTGTGCAACTGTGGCCGTCAGACCTATCGCAATCTAGCCTGGGCAACGAAAAGCAGAAAGTTTGTACTCTGTTTTTCATCGGCTGTTTTGAGGTTTCTTTAGATGCAAGGGTGTTGATGCTGGTGATGGTGAGTGGAGGCTTAGGCAGTTTTGTTCACACGGCTAAATCGTTCGGCGACTTTGTCGGGAACGACAAGCTCATGAGCAGCTGGATGTGGTGGTACATCCTAAAGCCATTTATCGGCATGATTTTAGCGATTGTGCTTTATCTGGTGATCCGTGGAGGATTTTTATCTATCGGTAACGATGCTCGCAGCCTGAATCTTTACAGCGTCACAGCAATGGCCTGTATGTCCGGTATGTTTGCAAAGCAGGCCACGGACAAACTGAGTGAGGTGTTCGACTCCTTGTTCAAGACCAGTCGAGATTTTGGAGATGCGAAACGAAAAGACAACCTCGACAACCCCATCCCCACGATTGTAGATATCCAGCCTCCGCGCCTCACTCCGCAAACGCGGCACTTGATGTTAAATGGTGCGGGATTCCTAAAAAGCTCCGCAGTACGGTTTAATGGTGCGAGTAGGGAAACCCAATTTATTGGGGATAACCAGTTGGCAGTCGATGTATTGGCTGACGATGTCGCCAAGGAGGGCGTTCTGAGCATTACCGTGTTTAACCCTTGGCCGGGGGGAGGTTTGTCTAACGCCTTGAGCATCACCGTTGCAGGCGCGGACGAGTCACTAACCAATAACCCGAATCTGCCAACAGGCGCTCAAGATGACTATCGGGATGGTTGTGACGGCGTCATAGAGTCTAAAACCTCCGATAAAGATCTTCCGCCCTCTACGGGAGGGGTTGCATCATGACTTATTCGTTGACGTGGATGCCAAGCGTGTTAGAGGCCGCCGGGCTCAAGGTCGCCTTGGTCGATGGCTGGAGCAACCGCGGGCATGGCGACCTGGGGCAAACATTGGGTGTTATGTGCCACCACACGGCAGGCCCCAAGAGGGGCAATATGCCGAGTTTGCAAACCCTGATTCAGGGACGATCTGATTTATCAGGGCCACTGGCTCAACTGGGTTTGGGGCGTGATGGTACGTTTTATGTTATCGCTGCAGGGCGATGTCATCATGCGGGCGCAGGCGAGTGGAAGGGCATTACTACTGGCAATACAAATTTCATCGCCATCGAGGCAGAGAACTCGGGACTGCCTGACGACTCGCCTTGGCCACCCGTGCAAATCGACAGTTTCCAGCGTGGCGTAGCTGCATTATTAGCCCATATCAATCGCAGCGTTGAATTCTGTGTCGGTCATAAAGAGTATGCCTTGCCCAAGGGACGAAAGCCCGAATTTGGACATGGTGTCATTTCGCGCCTCGGTGTCGGCGATCCTGACAGGGGCTGTACCTGCTCCAGTGTTGATACCCGCCATTGAACCCGTTGCCCGGGCTGGATTGGCCTCTGGTAGGCCGACATTAAGACGGGGTGCGTTAGGTGAGTGGGTCAAGCACATTCAGGCCCAGTGCGGCGTGAAGGTGGATGGGCATTTCGGTGCAAATACAGAGGCGGCGTTGCGTGAGTTTCAGCGCTCACACGGGCTCGTTCCTGACGGAATAGTGGGGCCAAAAACCTGGAAAGTCCTCGACCAGTTCCTACAATAAACCACCCTTGTAAGTCAGCTCAGTGAAACACACGTCGTACCGAAAACAACCTCGCCCTCAGGAGTCCCTATCCTGCGTTGCCAGCGCTGCCTCATCGATCAATGCCGCGATCTCGACAGGATGTGATGCCAAAGAGGCATGGCTCGCATCGAGCGTGATGACCTTGCGGGCTTGCAAGCGGCCGGACATCCAGGCCTGGTTTTGCGGGGTGATCATGTGATCCTGGCTGGAAATCTGGTACCAGCTTGGTTTGTGCTTCCAGGCGGGTGCGGTGATCGTATCGGCGAACGTGCTTGCAAGTGGCGCTTTTTGTGTTGCCGCCATGACCAGGGCTTCGTCGGCGGAAAGGTCCTGGCAGAAGCTTTCATGAAACTTTTCGGCCTTCAGCCACAGATAGCCATCACTGTCAGGCGCCAGGTTGGGTGCCGCTGCGGGCAGGTGCTGCTGGGTGATACCGCCAGGGCTTTCGCCAGCGTCCGGCGCGAAGGCGGCAACGAATACGAGTGCCCTTACATTGGGCTGGTTGCCTGCCTCGCTGATGACAGCCCCGCCGTACGAATGCCCAGCCAGTACGACAGGGCCTTGGACCTGCGCGATCATCTTGCGCGTCCGCTCGGCGTCCTCCGCTAGCGAAGTCAACGGGTTCTCCACCGCCTGGATGGCGTCATAACCGAGCTTCTTCAATTCAAGAATCACTTTTGCCCAGTGCGCTGCACCACCCCAGAAGCCATGAACCAGGATCACAGTGGGTTTCTTCATGATAGGACGTCCGTCAAGAATGAAGTTGAGCCGCCCCATCCGCTGCCGAGGCGGCTGCCTATGCACTATAGGTTGTCATTCCATGGGCGTGACACGGCGGGTTATTGTCTCCTCCCGCGCAGGCACTTGAAAGCGGCAGCACCCCGGCGTGTCGACGGCCTTACCCATACTAAAACATAATGAGCCGACGACAAGCACTCATACCAACAAGTATTACCGCAGCCAATTTCGCACTAACCAAACAACCAACTCGCCATTCAAGCAACCACCCCGAATGCCACCAAAGAAAGCAGCATATAAAATTTTGCTATATATCTTATTACGACAAAATACAATAACATATTTAGCAACAACCTATCTTTACAAACACCCCCACGAATAATTACAACCCCTGCAAAACCCACTTGACCTCCCTCTTCATAAACTTCACAAAGGGACCCCATACTCTGCACCTACTTCCATCGCCGACTAAAAACTCACATATAACGACTATCGCAGGAAATCAATCATGGCAATCACCGGTCGAGGATGGGAGTTATTCGTAAAGCGTGAAAGCATTCAGAAATCAGCCAGCAAGATACGCAGTCTTGGTCGATACCAGGTTTTTCTGGATGGCGCAGAAGTGGGCGGGCTTTCTGGGTACATGTGTGAAAGCCCGGGTCCAGGCGATAATCAGCATGCCAATAACGGCAAGCGTATTGAACCAGGTCGCTATCCGCTGTGGACGCAATTTGGACGCTATCGCTCCATCGGTTATTCGCAAGATTTGTCGGTGCCCGGCGACGCTCCGATGCCGGGCATTCTTATACAGGGCACCGGGGAAAGAACCGGCATCCTGATTCACCCAGGGCATCCGCCGACGCTCTATCTGTCCAGTACAGGCTGCTTCAATCCGACCGGCCCGCTGAGCGCCGACCAGACGATGGAATACTTTGACTCACGAGGCCGCGTAATCGACCTGATCGAAAGCTTGCGACAGTTCGCACCCACTGCGTTCTCACATGAAGTCATGACGCGCATTTCCGAGGCATACCTGATTGTCGAAGGTGAACCTATGGAAAGCATCGTCGCGTCCCCGGTTCGACACCTGGTTACTGATGCCGTGATTGTCGAGCCTGCCTCATTGCCCCTGTCCAAAAGCGCGGCACTGACTTGCGCGCGGTGGTTGATGTCAAACTATGGCGGCCAACTGCAGGCGGCTGTTCGGGGCAGGCCCTACAACACGGAACATTTATGCGCAATTATCTGCCAGGAAACAGCCTATAAATGGCTGAAATGGACCAGTACCCTGACGCCGAAAACCATAGTCGAACGTTGCGTATTCGATGCCAGCGGCGATTACCCAGGCACGACACGGGGCGCATTTCCCAAGAACACTGCTGATTTCAAGGCGGCTTACGGTGCGGAACTGACAACGCTGTTGGTTGAAGAAGCCAATATTACACGCCGCCTGCAGGGCTGGGACGACAAACCTTGGGTGTATAAGGGCTACGGCATCTTTCAGTATGACCTTCAGCACATAAATATTAACCCGGACTTCTTCCGTGAGAAGCAGTGGTACGATTTTTCAATATGCCTGAATCTAGCGTGCAAGGAGCTTGACGAAAAACTTGTCGCAAGCAAGGGAGATTTATGGGATGCCATACGCCGCTACAACGGCAGTGGCGCGGCGGCTCAACAATACGCAAGTAATGTAAAAATCTTTACGGCGTACTGCAAGGAAGCGATGGACAACCAATAGCCGACTCCGTTGAAAACGTCGGGCAGGGTTTCTTCAACAGGATCGGCCAGCCGCGGTCATTCGAGTGAGGTTGTAACCATCAAGGCCTGCACCCTCTCGTTTACAGACGCATGTTTAACACCGTCTCTTCTACTTGTCTGGACCGAGGCCATCCTATGAGCTTTGTTAGATTGCTGAAACAGAGCTATCACCTCTGTATCGCGGCGGGCCTGTTTTTTTTCACGGCATGCTCTTCTTTTGCGATAGAACCATGTGAAGACTATTCGGTGCTTGGGCTAAGAACACCTGGCACCGTTCGGCTGCGAACCGAGCACTACCGGGCAGTTATTGCCGATCCGGCATTGGCTGCGGCAAGGGTGCTCCCCTATGCGCTGATGTCAGCCTATGCCTATCGGGTGCCAGCGGGTTGTCCGGATGATCGTGGAAACCCAGTTCGTGTAACCGATGAAGATGCAAGGAATATCAATCGGCACCTACTTGAAACCACGAGTGGCTCCCAATGGAAAGAGCGTCTGGATCTAAGCATTCATAGCCGGACTGGCCCGGTCAGCTTTGGTTGCGAGGACGACACGGGGTTGATGTATTACGTCTGGGAACGCCACGTTGGAAACCAGATGATTGTGGTCGTCGCCTTCCGAGGCACTTCCGGGGGGAAAAACGACTGGCTTTACGGAAACATGTGGTGGTTTACAAGGGTTCTGCCGACGGCGAATCAATACGAGATGGCACGCGTGCACATGCGCCAGATACTGAGCCACTACGACGCCCAGGCGATGGAAAAAGGAATGAAGCCTCCTAGATTCATCACGACCGGGCACTCCCTGGGTGGAGGCATTGCACAGCACATGCTTTATGCGTTTCCTGATCGCATCGAGCAAGTTATCGCGTTCGACCCCTCCCCTGTAACGGCCTCGGTGGACGTCAGTAAAACCGCCAGAGCAGTTGAAAACTGCAACTGCTTGCCCACGCGTTTGAAACATGCAGGCGTCAATTTAGGATCAGAGGCTAGAATTCTGAGAGTCTACTTTGACTACGAAATCCTCTCGAACCTGAGGCTGCCTCACAAAACGTTCCTAGGACTTCTTCCCTTTGTACAGGAAGTGACATTCAATCTCTCTGGCTCTTGGGGGCCGGTTGCTCGACACTCCATGAGTACTCTTGCAGAGGCCATCTACAAAGGAAGCGGCAAAAAAACCACATACACGCAAGGTGACGCATGGCTGGCAAGCCTTAATTCGGTATGCACCGGAAAGCTGGCTCGAGAACAATCCAGCAGTTGCCAGAGGATGAGCCAGGGCTCCCCGCCTGGTCAGTGTCCGACAAGCTCGGCAGATGACCAGTTAGATGCTCAGTCGATTAATGAAGCCATCCCGCTAAACATCTCCCGGTGAGCACATTGACGCCAGACAAACGCTTGATTTTTGGCCGAAAGCCGCCTGTTGTGACAGTCCGGTGTCGAATTTCATTCAGGCCGCCCTGGGTCGATAGCGGTCAGTTGTGGACATTGGCTTTCCGCCCATGGCTGCCGTTGCCAGAGCGCAGCTAACGACTCATAGCGGCCACCTGACATTCACGCCTTGGCTTCAATGGCCACAATAGCCGCCAGATAAGCATCACTGCCTATTCCCACTTGCGCCCATATCGGACGGGTTCCATCGCCATCTCGGTCATACTGCTCATCCGCATCCCAAAGCGTAAGAATCTGGTCAGGAAAGCAATATTCATCACTGTTGAAGTCATGCGAACCAGAGCCATCCGCGTCAGCCATCAGGGCGAAAACCTCATTGGCAGGCAGGTTGAAAACATCAACGCCTTTGAACATCACCCTGAACTCCCCCCCTCCCGACACGCCAATGAACAGTGCCTTGTCGTCTGCACCGTACTCGATCTGCATCGCCGCATTGCTGAAGTAATCGCAATTGCCATGGACCGTTTGCAGCGGGAATCCGCTGGCGTCCATTGCCTGCCTGACTTCCACGCGTGTAGCGCCGAGGCGCGCCGGGCCTATGGAATGCAGCGGCAGAATTTCAAATACAGGCATATAAGGTTCATCCTGGAAAGCAGCAACGTGGACTGGGGATCAGCGGTACCTGCAATCAGCCCCGCCCAATCTTGTCATTTGCCAAATCCTGGGCCAAGGTCGATAGCACTGACATCTCTGCCGAAACCTCTCTGCCGAAAGGAGTCACCCCATGTCAAAGCTCTATCCCGCCATTGATCCCGAGGGGCTGGTCGAGTACTCGGTGGTCTACACCGACCGCTCGCTCAATCACATGTCGCAGGCCTTCCAGGGCGTGATGAGGAACATTTCCAGCACCCTGAAACAGGTCTACAACGCCCAAGCCGTTGCAGTAGTCCCGGGCAGCGGTACCTTCGGCATGGAGGCGGTAGCGCGGCAGTTTGCCAGCGGCCAGCAATGCCTGGTGATTCGCAACGGCTGGTTCAGTTACCGCTGGAGCCAGATCCTTGAGATGGGCAACATCCCGGCGGCCACCACGGTGCTGAAAGCCCGACCGGTCGAAACGGGTCGCCAGGCGGCCTACGCCCCTCCTCCCCTGGACGAAGTGCTGGCGGCCATCGAGACGCACAAGCCGCAGGTGGTCTTCGCCCCCCATGTCGAAACCTCTTCCGGGATGATCCTGCCCGACAATTACCTGCGGGCCGTCGGCGACGCCGTGCATGCGGTGGGTGGCCTGTTCGTGCTGGACTGCATCGCCTCAGGCACGCTGTGGGTCGATATGCAAAAGTGCGCCGTCGACCTGCTGATCAGCGCACCGCAGAAAGGCTGGAGCGCCTCCCCTTGCTGCGCCCTGGTGATGTTCAGTGCCTTGGCCCTGGAGCGCATCGGGCAGACGCAGAGCAGCAGCTTTGCCTGCGACCTGAAAAAGTGGCTGCAGATCATGCAGGCCTATGAACAGGGCGGGCATGCCTACCATGCAACCATGCCCAGCGATTCACTGGCTCGGTTCAACGAGGTGATGAACGAGATGCAAGCCTATGGTTTCGACAAGCTGCGCGGCGAACAGCAGACGCTGGGCGATCGGGTGCGCGCCATGCTGGTCGGCAAAGGCATCAGGAGCGTGGCCGCAGCCGGCTTCCAGGCCCCGGGTGTGGTGGTGAGCTACACCGATGATGCCGACATCAAGAACGGCAGCAAATTTGCCGAGCATGGCTTGCAGATCGCCGCCGGCGTGCCGTTGCAATGTGACGAGCCAGCCGACTTCCAGACCTTCCGCATCGGCCTGTTCGGGCTCGAAAAACTGCACAACATCGAGCGCACGGTCAGCACCCTTGAACAGGCACTGGACGAAGTGCTGGTGAACTGAGCCTCATCCTGGCTGCATTTCGCCTACGCTCCAGACTGACCTCACACCAGCGCCAGGAGGGACCAGTACCATGAACGCCGTACCGTTACATCCATCGATCGACCAGGGTATCCAGCCAGAGCAACCCGGTTTCACCGGCGGTACCCTGCAGTGCTTGTGCCCGACCGACAAGGTCGAGGTCGCCATCAACGCGCAAACGCTGCACAACCATGCCTGTGGCTGCACCAAGTGCTGGAAGCCCGCAGGCGCGACCTTCTCGGTGGTGGCCGTGGTCCCACGGGACAAGGTCAGCGTGCTGGCCCATGGCGAGAAGCTCCAGGTGGTTGACCCCGGCGCGGTGATCCAGCGCCATGCCTGCCGTGACTGTGGCGCCCACCTGTTCGGCCGCGTCGAGAACAGCGGGCATGCCTTCTACGGCCTCGACTTCGTGCATACCGAGCTGTCCCCGCAAACCGGCTGGTCTGCACCGGCATTTGCCGCTTTCGTGTCCTCGGTGATCGAAAGCGGCACGCCACCGACACAGATGGCCGCGATTCGCGGGCGCCTGCGTGAACTTGGCCTGGAACCCTACGACTGCTTGTCGCCCGCGCTCATGGATGCATTGGCGACGCACGCCGCCAAGCAAAAAGGCACCTACCGCGAACGTTGACCCTGCCCCGTCGGGCGCAGCCTCATACGGCTTGCAGTTGCCGGTCGGCGTGGTAGGACGAGCGCACCAGCGGCCCGGCGGCCACGTTTCTGAACCCCATCGCCTTGGCTTGCTCGGCAAGCCTGGCGAAGGTGTCAGGGTGCACGAAGCGCTGTACCGGCAGGTGGCTGCGTGACGGTTGCAGGTACTGCCCCAGGGTCAGCATGTCGACCTGATGCTCACGCATGCGCTGCATGACCTCGACCACTTCGGCATCGGTCTCGCCCAGGCCGAGCATCAGGCCGGACTTGGTCGGTACCGTCGGCACACGTTGCTTGAAGCGCTGCAGCAGATCCAGCGACCACTCGAAGTCCGAGCCTGGCCGTGCCGCCCGGTACAGGCGCGGCACGGTTTCCAGGTTGTGGTTGAACACATCAGGCGGCTCCTGGGCGGTGATGTCCAGGGCCACGTCCATGCGCCCGCGGTAATCCGGCACCAGGGTCTCCAGCTGAATCCCCGGCGACAGCCTGCGGATCTCGCGCAGGCAATCGGCAAAGTGCCCGGCGCCACCATCGCGCAGGTCGTCGCGGTCCACCGAGGTGATCACCACATACTTCAGGCCAAGGTCGGCAATGGCGATGGCCAGGTTTTTCGGCTCATCGGCATCCAGTGGCTTGGGCCGGCCATGGCCGACATCGCAGAACGGGCAACGGCGGGTGCAGATGTCGCCCATGATCATGAACGTCGCCGTGCCGCCGGAAAAACACTCGCCCAAGTTCGGGCAGGACGCCTCTTCGCACACGCTGTGCAGCCGGTGCTTGCGCAGCAGGGCCTTGACCCGGGCCACTTCCGGCGTGGTGGGAATCTCCACGCGAATCCAGTCGGGTTTGCGCGGCACCTGTTCGGTGGGCAGGATCTTCACCGGGATGCGCGCCACCTTGTCGGCGCCGCGTAGTTTTACCCCGGCCTGCAAGGGCTGCGGGCGCGGCGGTGTGTGTTGCAGTTGTTCGGTAGACATGGCTGGCTCCTGGCCCCGCGCTGATATTGACTGACAGCATTACTGGGGGCTGCTTTGCAGCCCTTCGCGGGCTCGCCCGCTCCCACAGGCATTGCGCATTACCTGTGGGAGCGGGCGAGCCCGCGAAGGGCCGCAAAGCGGCCCCCGGGTGTCAGGCCGGATAGACCGGGAACAACTTGCACAACTCCGCTACCTGGCGCGCCACCTGGGCTTCGACATCGGCATCACCGAGGTGCTCGAGGATGTCGCAGATCCAGGTCGCCAAGGCGCGGCATTCCGCCTCCTTGAAACCACGGGTGGTCACCGCCGGGGTGCCGATGCGCAGGCCCGAGGTCACGAACGGCGACTGCGGGTCGTTGGGCACCGCGTTCTTGTTCACCGTGATGTGCGCACGGCCCAGCGCGGCGTCGGCGTCCTTGCCGGTGATGCCCTGGCGAATCAGGCTGACCAGGAACAGGTGGTTGTCGGTGCCACCAGAAACCACGTCGAAGCCCCGCTCCATGAACACCTGCGCCATGGCCTGGGCATTGCGGATGACCTGGCGCTGGTACTCCTTGAAGCCAGGGTCAAGGGCCTCCTTGAAGCACACCGCCTTGGCCGCGATCACGTGCATCAGCGGCCCGCCCTGCCCGCCCGGGAATACCGCCGAATTGAGCTTTTTCTCAAGCTCCGGGTCGGCCTTGGCCAGGATCAGGCCGCCACGCGGCCCGCGCAGGGTCTTGTGGGTGGTGGTGGTGACCACATCGGCATACGGCAGCGGGTTGGGGTACAGGCCGGCCGCCACCAGCCCGGCGACGTGGGCCATGTCGACGAACAGGTAGGCCCCGACCTTGTCGGCAATCTGCCGGAAACGCGGGAAGTCGAGGGTCTTCGAGTAGGCCGAGAAGCCGGCCACGATCATCTTTGGCTGGTGCTCGACGGCCAGGCGCTCGACTTCGTCGTAGTCGATCAGGCCGTTGCCATCGATGCCGTATTGCACGGCGTTGTACAGCTTGCCCGAGGACGACACCTTGGCGCCGTGGGTCAGGTGGCCGCCGTGGGCCAGGCTCATGCCCAGCAAGGTATCACCGGCCTGCAGCAGGGCCAGGTAGACCGCCGCGTTGGCCTGGGAACCCGAGTGCGGCTGGACGTTGGCATAGCCGGCACCGAACAGCTGTTTGGCGCGGTCGATGGCCAGCTGCTCGACCACGTCGACATGCTCGCAGCCACCGTAGTAGCGCTTGCCTGGGTAGCCTTCGGCGTACTTGTTGGTCAGTTCGGTGCCCTGGGCCTGCATCACCTGGGGGCTGGTGTAGTTTTCCGAAGCGATCAGCTCGATGTGGTCTTCCTGGCGCTGCACTTCACGGCCGATGGCCGCGGAAAGTGCAGGGTCGAAATCGGACAGGGTCAGGCTTTTATGGAACATGGGTGTGATTCCTTGTTGTTCGGTCGGCAAACACGGCCCGGACCGGGTCCGGGCCGGCAGGTCAGGCATCTTGATAACTCGACAGCGGCGGGCAGGCACAGGCCAGGTTGCGGTCGCCGTAGACGTTGTCCACGCGCCCCACCGGCGGCCAATACTTGCTGTCGCGTAACTCTGCCAGCGGGTACACCGCCAGCTCCCGGGCATAGCCATGGGGCCACTCGCCGACCAGCTCGGAGGCGGTATGCGGGGCGTTCTTCAGCGGGTTGTCGAGCTTGTCCAGGGTGCCGTTTTCCACGGCGCGGATTTCCTCGCGGATGCAGATCATCGCGGCGCAGAAGCGGTCCAGCTCTTCCTTGGACTCGCTCTCGGTCGGCTCGACCATCAGCGTGCCAGCCACCGGGAACGACATGGTCGGGGCATGGAAGCCGAAGTCGATCAGGCGCTTGGCCACGTCTTCGACGCTGATGCCGCTGCTGTCCTTGAGCGGGCGCAGGTCGAGGATGCACTCGTGGGCGACCAGGCCGTTCTCGCCGGTGTACAGCACCGGGTAGTGCTCCTCCAGGCGCCGGGCAATGTAGTTGGCATTGAGGATCGCCAGCTGCGAGGCACGCTTGAGCCCTTCCCCGCCCATCATGCGGATGTACATCCAGGTGATCGGCAGGATGCTGGCACTGCCATAGGGCGCCGCGCTGACCGCGCCCTGCCGGTTGGCCAGATGAGCATGGCCGGGCAGGAACGGCGCCAGGTGCGCCTTGACGCCGATCGGGCCGACACCGGGGCCGCCGCCGCCGTGGGGGATGCAGAAGGTCTTGTGCAGGTTCAGGTGCGACACGTCGCCGCCGAACTTGCCCGGGGCGCACAGGCCGACCATGGCGTTCATGTTGGCGCCATCCAGATACACCTGGCCGCCGTGCTCATGAACGATGTCGCAGATGCGCGTGATGGCATCCTCGAACACGCCGTGGGTCGAGGGGTAGGTAATCATCAGCGCCGCCAGGTGCGCCTTGTGCTGCTCGGCCTTGTGCTGCAGGTCGGCGACATCGACGTTGCCACGCGCGTCGCAGTCGACCACCACTACCCGCATGCCGGCCATCTGCGCCGTGGCCGGGTTGGTGCCATGGGCCGACGACGGAATCAGGCACACATCGCGCCCTGCCTCGCCACGGCTGGCGTGGTAGGCGCGGATGGCCAGCAGGCCGGCATACTCGCCCTGGGAGCCGGCATTGGGCTGCAGCGACATGGCGTCATAGCCGGTGGCCGCACAGAGCATGGCCTCCAGTTCATCGGTCAGCTGGCGGTAGCCCAGCGTCTGTTCGGCCGGGGCGAACGGGTGCAGCGCGCCGAATTCCGGCCAGGTGATCGGCACCATCTCGCTGGCGGCGTTGAGCTTCATGGTGCACGAGCCCAGGGCGATCATGCTGCGGTCCAGGGCCAGGTCCTTGTCGGCCAGGCGGCGCAGGTAGCGCATCAGCTCGGTTTCGCTGTGATACCGGTTGAACACCGGGTGCTGCAGGAACGGCGTCGTGCGCAGCAAGGGCGCTGGCAGGCAATCGACCACCTTGGCGGCCAGGGCGGTGAAGTCCGGAAGCGCCTGGCCGGCCTCGGCAAACACCTGCCACAGGGCCTCGACACTGGCCTGCTCGCAGGTTTCATCCAGGGCCACACCAACCCGCCGCGCATCGATCAGCCGCAGGTTCAGGCGCTTGGCCTGTGCCGCCGCCAGTACATCGGCCACGGGCCTCGCGGTGACCACGCTGACGCTGTCGAAGAAGTGCGCCTGCTCGACCTTGTGCCCCAGCTGCTGCAACCCTTGCACCAGGATCGCGGTCAGGCGGTGCACCCGCCGGGCAATCTGCTCCAGGCCCTGGGGGCCGTGGTACACCGCATACATGCTGGCGATGTTGGCCAGCAGCACCTGCGCGGTGCAGATGTTGCTGGTGGCCTTTTCGCGGCGGATGTGTTGCTCGCGTGTCTGCATGGCCAGGCGCAGGGCCGGCTTGCCGAAGCGGTCGATGGACACGCCCACCAGGCGGCCGGGCATGTCGCGCTTGAACCCGTCGCGGGTGGCGAAGTACGCCGCGTGCGGGCCGCCAAAGCCCAGCGGCACGCCGAAACGCTGGGCGCTGCCCAGCACCACGTCGGCATCGAACTCGCCCGGTGGGGTCAGCAAGGTCAGCGCCAGCAGGTCGGCGGCCACGGCCACCAGCGCACCCGCGTCATGGGCGCGCTGCACCAGGGCGCGGTGGTCGCTGATGGCGCCGGTGCTGGCCGGGTATTGCAGCAACAGGCCGAAATAGCCGTCCAGGCTTTGGCCATGCAGATCGGCGTCATCCGCGATGACCACTTCGATACCCAGTGGCTGGGCACGGGTACGCAGCACATCGAGGGTTTGCGGGTGGCAATGGCTGGAGGCAAAGAATGCCGGGGCCTTGTTCTTTGCCAGGCGCTTGCAGAAGGTCATGGCCTCGGCGGCGGCGGTGGCTTCGTCGAGCAGCGAGGCGTTGGCGATCTGCATGCCGGTGAGGTCGCTGACCAGGGTCTGGAAGTTCAGCAACGCCTCCAGGCGACCCTGGGAGATTTCCGGCTGGTACGGCGTGTAGGCGGTGTACCAGGCCGGGTTCTCCAGCAGGTTGCGCAGGATCGGTGTCGGCGTGTGGCAAGGGTAGTAGCCCTGGCCGATGTGATTACTGAACAGCTGGTTGTTCGCAGCGATGGCCTTGAGGGCGGCCAGGGCTTCAGCCTCGCCCTGCCCTTTGCTCAGCTCGAGCACGCTGCTGCCCTTGATGCTGGCGGGGATGACGCTGTCGATCAGGGCGTCGAGCGAGTCATGGCCGACCAGCGCCAGCATGGCGTCGATATCGCCTTCGCGCGGGCCGATGTGGCGGGCGATGAACTCGTTGTCGGTGCCCAGCGGGATGGTTGGGTTGGTCATGTCGGCACCCTGGCTCAGGCGTTGTCGGCCAGGAAGCGGTCGTAGCCGTCCTGGTCCATCAAGCCGTCGAGTTCCGCCGGGTTGGCCGCCTGGATGCGGAAGAACCAGCCGTCCTGCATCGGTGAGGTGTTGACCAGCTCGGGGTCGTCGGCCAGGGCCTGGTTGACGGCCACCACGGTGCCGCGCAACGGCATGGTGATGTTGCTCGCGGCCTTCACCGACTCCAGCACCGCGACTTCGTTGCCCTCTCCATACTCGCCCGGCTCCGGCAGTTGCACGAACACCACGTCGCCCAAGGCCTGCTGGGCATAGCTGGTGATGCCGACGGTCAGTTCGCCCGTCGCTTCCAGACGCAGCCATTCGTGTTCAGGAGTAAAACGCAGCGTGGTCATGGATCTTCCTCTCTTGTTATCAGATGGGTCCCGATGCAGGACTGACTGATACAGAGCAAGGGCGATGCCAACTCACTTAAACCCTTTTATTTCAATGACTTACAAAATTATATCGATCAATCCGGCGCCTGCGCGATGGAGCGAATTCGCTCCGTGGCCTGGGCCCGGCAGGCAACCCTGACAACACGGGCCAATGAACCCGGGACCACGCCCGCCTGGAGCACAATCACTCCAGCGGAGCGTATTCGCACCGGGTCGGCTACGAGGCCCGGCTGGCAATGCCGTACTTGCGCAAACGCTGGCCGATTGCCGTGTGCGACGTCTGCAAGCGCACTGCCAGTTGCCGGGTCGAGGGGTAGCTCGCGTACAGCTTTTCCAGCAAGGATTTTTCAAAGGCCTGCACGGCCGCCTCCAGGCTGACGATCTCCTGCCCCTCGGCTTGCTGGCTGCTCAAGGCGGTGCCAGCCAGTTCCAGGTCATCACAGTCGATCACCTCCCCTTCGCTGATGGCCGCCGCACGGAAGATCACGTTCTGCAACTGGCGCACATTGCCGGACCAGCGATTGCCCAGCAGCAGCGGATGGGTGGCCAGCGCCAGCCGGCACGGGGCGCGCTGGATCTGTGCACAGGCCTGGCGCAGGAAATGCTCGGCCAGCAGCAGGATGTCCTTGCCGCGCTCACGCAGCGGCGGCACCTGCAGGTTGAGCACATTGAGGCGGTAGTAGAGGTCTTCGCGAAAACCGCCCTCGATCACCATGCTTTCCAGGTGGCGGTGGGTGGCGCAGACCACCCGCACATTCACCTGCACCTCGCTGCCACCGCCCACCCGGCGAAAGCTGCCGTCATTGAGAAAACGCAGCAGCTTGGCCTGCAGGTACGGCGACATCTCGCCCACTTCATCGAGAAACACCGTACCGCCATCGGCCAGTTCCAGCAGGCCCGGCTTGCCGCCCCGCTGGGCGCCGGTGAAGGCACCGGCGGCGTAGCCGAACAGCTCGCTTTCGGCCAGGCTCTCGGGCAGCGCCGCGCAGTTCAGCGCCAGGAACGAGGCATCGCGCCGGGCACTCAGCGCGTGGCAGGCACGGGCCACCAGTTCCTTGCCGGTACCGGTCTCGCCCTGGATCAATACCGGCGCCTCCAGGCTCGCCACCTTGTGCAGGCGGGCCTTGAGCGCCTGCAGGGCGGCCGACTCGCCCAGTAACGCTCCCAGGCCTTCGCTATTGTCATGCAGCAGCGAGGCCAGGCGCTCGCCGATGCGGCTGGGCGGGTACAGGGTCAGCAGGCCGCCCACCAGGCCATCGGCGCCACCACTGATCGGCGTGGCCTCCAGCAACAGGGCCTGGCCCTGGAAGCCCACCTCGCACATCGGCAGGCGGAAGCCCTTGTCGATCAGGGTCTGGGCCAGGTCCGGCTCGGCAAACAACCGGTTCAACGGCTCCCCTGCCGGCTCGCGACCCACCAGGGCGACCAGGGTCGGGTTCGCCAGCAGCACATGGCCGCCAGGGTCCACCGCCAGCACCGGGTCGCTCATCGCCGCCAGCAGCGCTTCCAGCTGCAGGCGCCGACGGTGGCCGGGGAGGAAGTCGACCAGCGCCACCTCCTGCACCCCGTCCACGCCCAGCAAGGCTGCGTAGAGTTCGTCGAGCACCCTTGGCGACAGGGTCGGGGCATCGATATAGACGTTGGGCGGAATCATCTCCACGGCGTCCAGGTTGAGGTTGCGCGCCCCAAGCAGCGAGAGGATTTCCTGAGTGATACCGACACGGTCGAGAAAGTTGACGTGGATTCTCATAAGAATTCCCTGCGGGGTAAAAAGACGACAGGGGGACAGCGCATGGCGCTGTCCCCCTTGGGTAGTAGGCGAAGGGGTCGATCAATCGGCATCGAATGACAGCTGCACGGCCTGCTGCCTTTTCCGCCGGATCGAGCGATAGGCCAGGCCCAGCACGGCAAACCACACCGGCATCAGGAACAGCGCGCTGCGGGTGTCGGCCTCCAGCGCCAGCAAGGCCAGGATGAAGGCGAAGAACACCAGGCACACCCGGCACATCAACGTGCCGCCCGGCATCTTGTACTTCGATGCCTGGTGCAGCGGGTCACGCTGCTTGCGGTACGCCAGGTACGACAGCAGGATGATCGACCAGACGAACATGAACAGCAGTGCCGACACCGTGGTAATCAGGGTGAAGGCGTCGAGCATGTTCGGCACCAGGTAGATCACCAGCGCCCCGCCGGTCAGGCACACGCAGGAAAAGATCAGGCCGTTGGACGGCACCGCACGGCTGGACAGCGCTCCGAACCTGCCAGGCGCATCGCCATCCACCGCCAGGCCGTAGAGCATGCGGCTGGTCGAGAACACGCCGCTGTTGGCAGACGACATGGCCGAGGTCAGCACCACGAAGTTGATGATGCCCGCCGCCGCCGGCAGGCCGGCCAGCACGAACAGCTCGACGAAGGGGCTCTTGTTGGCCACCACTTCACGCCAGGGCGTAACGGCCATGATGGCGACCAGCGCGAGCACGTAGAAGACGATGATGCGCAACGGAATCGAGTTGATCGCCCGTGGCAGGTTGCGTTCCGGGTTCTTGGTTTCGGCAGCGGTGGTGCCCACCAGCTCGATGCCGACAAAGGCAAACACCGCAATCTGGAAGCCGGCGAAGAAGCCCATGGCGCCATGGGGGAACATGCCGCCGTCATTCCACAGGTTGGCCAGCGATGCCGCCTGCCCGGCCGGCGACTGGTAGGCCGCCGCCACCATGTAGAAGCCGGTGCAGACCAGCGCGCAGATGGCGACGATCTTGATCATGGCGAACCAGAACTCCATTTCGCCGAACATCTTCACCGTCATCAGGTTCAGGGTGAGCAACAGGCCGACACAGGCCAGCGCCGGTATCCACAAGGGGATGTCGGGGAACCAGAACTGCGAATAGGCCGAGATGGCGATGACGTCGGCAATACCGGTGACAATCCAGCAGAACCAGTAGGTCCAGCCGGTGAAGAACCCCGCCCAGGGGCCGAGCAGGTCCGCCGCGAAATCGATGAACGACTTGTACTGCAAGTTGGACAACAACAGTTCGCCCATTGCCCGCATGACAAAGAACAGCATGAAGCCGATGATCATGTAGACAAAGATAATGGAGGGCCCCGCCAGGCTGATGGTCTTGCCAGAGCCCATGAACAGGCCGGTGCCGATCGCACCGCCAATGGCGATCAGCTGGATGTGGCGGTTGGACAGGTTACGCTTGAGTTCGTGCGCGTCACCATCAGGCGGGCGGTGACCGTGGGGCAAGTTATTCATTGTTTTCTACCTTGCTAGTCTAATTGTTTTTATAACGTCACAAGTTCAAACCTCGCGGCGGATGAACAACTTTCAAATCCGCTCGCGTGCCAGGTAGAGAGCAAGCACTGTGCCAGGCGGAAAACGCCCGAGTTACCGGGGTTTGATTGAAGTGGTGTGTTATTGGCTGGAAAGAAGTCACTCCAGAAAAGCGTGCCAATCTGGCGCTCAAGCAGCCCCAGGCGCATTGAGCGCTGCCCTTCCCCATCCTGTATCGAAATCGTGCCAACGGAGCGATTCCAGTCCATGATCGCGTGCCTGCGCTGGCCGCTTTTGTCTTGAGAGCAACTGCCTTGCTCAATTACTTGAAGCTGGCGCGCTCCCACAGACCCCGTCAGCCGGTCATTTAGCGCATCTCACGCAACGGCGCGCGGCTGCGTTGCTGCTCCTCCCAGCCCCCCACCAGGCCAACCGGCACATCGCTCGGTGCCAGCGGCTGGCGCCCGCGCACCAGGTCGGCAGCACGTTCGGCCAGCATGATGGTCGGCGCGTTGAGGTTGCCATTGGGCTCGCTCGGGAACACCGAAGAGTCAATCACCCGCAGCCCCTGCAAGCCATGCACGCGCAAGGTCGAATCGACCACGGCCATGTCATCCTCGCCCATCCGGCACGAGCCGCACGGGTGCATGGTGCTTTCCATGTTGGCACGCACGAATGCGTCGATCTGCTCATCGGTCTGCACCTGCGGCCCGGGCGCCAGCTCCTCGCCACGGAAGCGGTCCATGGCCGGCTGGGCGATGATTTCGCGGGTCAGCCGCACGCAACGGCGGAAGCCCTCGCGGTCTTCCTCGCTCTCGAGGTAGTTGAAGCGGATTTCCGGATGCTGGTACGGGTCGGCCGACAGCGCCCGCACATGGCCGCGGCTCTTGGGCTTGTTGGGCCCGGTCAGCACCATGAAGCCATGGCCCTTGAACGGTTTGTCGCCGTCATAACGCATGGCCGCCGGCAGGAAATGGAACTGGATGTCCGGCCAGCGCAGGCCCTTGGACGAGCGGATGAAACCGCCCGCCTCGAAGTGGTTGCTGGCGCCCAGGCCGTCCTTGAACAGCAACCAGCGCAGGCCGATCATCGCCTTGCCCAGCAGGTTCATCTTGCCGTTGAGGGTCACTGGCTCCTTGCACGCATACTGGATGTAGATTTCCGAGTGGTCCTGCAGGTTCTCGCCCACCCCGGGCAGGGCGTGGCGCACCTCGATGCCGGCCTTCTTCAGCACGGCTTCGGGGCCGATACCGGAGCGCTGCAACAAGTGCGGCGAACCGATCGGGCCGGACGCCACCAGCACCTCGCGGTTGCACAGCACCTTGTGGGTCTGGCCATCATGGTCATATTCCACACCCACTGCCCGCTTGCCATCGAGCAGGATGCGCCGGGTCATGGCATGGGTGATCACGGTCAGGTTCGGCCGGCTCATGGCCGGGCGCAGGTAGGCGTTGGCCGTGGACCAGCGCACGCCATCCTTGACCGTCATGTGCATGGCACCAAAGCCCTCCTGCATGTAGCCGTTGCAGTCGTCGGTCTTGATGTAGCCGGCTTCGGCACCGGCCTCGACCCAGGCGCCGTACAGCGGGTTCTGCATGTTGTTGCCGTTGTTGGTGGCCAGCGGCCCCATGCCGCCGCGGTAGTCATCGCCACCGAACTTGTACTGCTCGGCACGCTTGAAGTACGGCAGGCAGTTGCGGTAGCTCCAGTTCTTCGCCCCCAGGCTTTCCCATTCATCGAAGTCGCAGGCATGGCCACGGATGTAGACCAGCCCATTGATCGACGATGAGCCGCCCAGCACCTTGCCCCGTGGGCAATGCAGGCGGCGGTTGTCCAGGTGCGGCTCGGCGACGGTCTCATAGCGCCAGTTGTACTTCTTGGTGTTCATGGGCAGCGAGAAGGCACTGGGCATCTGGATCAGCACACTACGGTCGCTGCCGCCGAATTCCAGGACCAGCACCGAGGTACCGGCGTCTTCGCTCAGGCGGTTGGCCAGGACGCAGCCGGCAGAGCCTGCGCCGATGATGATGTAGTCGTATCGCTTGGTCATGGTTCTAGTCCTGTACACGCAGGCCGGCAGCCTGGAGGGTGTGTTCATTACGCTTTGGGTAGCCGCCCCAACCCAGGCGCGCCGCCAGCAGTCGGGTCAGGCCGTAGTGCACCAGCCCGGCCAGCAGGCAGGACGGCAGCGAGGCGGTGGCGAAGGTGAAGAAGTCGGTATGGGCCAGGGTCTGCGGGTTGAACACCACCACATAGATCGCGAAGCCCGCCACCAGCGCCAGCAGCGCGATGGGGTTGAAGCCTTTGCAGTAGCGCAATGGCGACACGCTTTGCTCGGCGTAGAGCTGGCGCAGGTTCAGGCGCTGCTTGCGCAGGAAGAAGTAATCGGCGATGCCGATCCCGGCCAGGGCGCTGTTGAGCGCGGACGTCCACACCAGGAAGATGAAGAAACCGTCGTAGATCCCCGGCAGGAACACCACGATCACCACCGGGATGATGCAGAACAGCCCGATCAGTACCCCCCAGCCCACGCTGCGCAGGCGCTCGCCGGCCAGCTGGCGCAAGCCGATCACCGCGGTGTAGAGGATGTTGACCATGCCGGTCAGGTTGGCCAGCGCCAGGAAGCTCAGGGCGATGACGCCGAAGCCCATGCCACCCGCCAGGCGCATCCAGGCGGTAGGGTCGCTGCTGCCCAGGGTGGTGGCGGCGAACAGGCTGACCGACTCGCCCAGCGACGCCGCCCCGAAGATGCCCACCAGGTTGGGCCAGAAGGCCGTGCGCTGGTTGCTGCACAGGCGCGACAGGTTGCCGATGTAGGGCCACCAGGAGAAGCCCGCGGCGATGTTGATTTCCACGGCGACCATGAAGTTGACGTGGGGGTTCTCGAACGGCGGCTGCAAAGGCGGCATGGCCAGCAGTTCGTCGAAGCTGTAGCGGCGGGAAATGAAGTACATCAGCGCCAGCATGATCAGGATCAGGCTGGGCGCGATCACCGCGCTCAGCCGGCGGATCATGTCCGGCCCGCGCATGGCCACCAGCGCCGCCAGCACGATGGCCAGCAAGCCCCCGGCAGTCACCAGCCAGTCGTCAGCGTTGGCCTCGCGCTGCTGCACCAAGGTTTGCAGGTTGTCCAGCGCCCGCCCGCACATCAGCCCCAGCACCGCCAGCCAGCCCAGGGTCAGCACCACCACCGACAGGAAGTACACCAGGCGGCTGCCGTTGAAGCCGAACATGCTGCGCAGGAAGGTAAATTGCTCGACGCCGTACTTGCCACACGGCAGGCAGGTGGACGATGCGGCGAGGACCACACCGATGATGTTGCCGAT
This sequence comes from Pseudomonas sp., assembly GCF_017744435.1. GTDB lineage: Bacteria > Pseudomonadota > Gammaproteobacteria > Pseudomonadales > Pseudomonadaceae > Aquipseudomonas. The sequence goes on along the minus strand of NZ_JAGIBG010000008.1, from coordinate 21,470 downwards.
GATGATCGCGGCAATCCCTTGCAAGGGCCCGACGAACAACGCGGTGGCGCCGCCGATCAGGAACACCCAGGTGGCCACCGCCAGCGCCGAGTTGGCGTAGGCAAAGCCCCAGAACCCCCACACCCGTTCATTGGGCAGCAAGGGGGTGTCGCCACGTTCCGCACTCAGGCGAAATTCTTGCTCGCGGGAAGCACTCATGGCTGGCCTCCCAGGTAGTACGCGCCGGCCACCATCACCAGCGTCAGCAGCGCCAGCGCCACCACGTCGACCGCCGTCAGGGCGCCCGGCCAGCGGGCGCTGTTCTCCAGCTCTTCATAGGCGCGCAGGCGCCTTTCCAGGTCTTGCGCACGCTCGACATCCACTTGGCTGTTCATCGGCATCACCTCGACAGGTTCTTGTTATTGAAATTCGATGCATTCGATAAACCTGCGCCGCCGGCCAACTTTCAGCGGCGCAGGACGGCCCTCCTCAGGGCAGGGTGATCCAGACCGCCTTGGTCTCCAGCAGGAACTCCAGTTGTTCGGCGCCCATGTCCTTGCCATAGCCCGATTGCTTGTAGCCACCAAACGGCATGGACGGGTCCAGGGTGCTGTGGGCGTTGACGTATACCGTGCCCGCACGCAGTTTCGGTATCAGCCCATGGACCTTGCCCAGGTCGTTGGAGTAGATCGCGGCCGCCAGGCCGAACTGCGAATCGTTGGCCAGGGCCAGCGCCTGTTCCTGGGTGTCGAACGGCTGGGTCACCAGCACCGGGCCGAAGATCTCCTCGCGCACCACGCGCATGTCGTTGCTGCAGTTGGCGAAGACCGTGGGCTGCACGAAGAAGCCCGGGCCGTGGAGCGGCTCGCCGCCGTAGTACACCTGCGCGCCTTCGGCCTTGCCCAGGGCGATGTAGTCCAGCACCCGCTGCTGTTGCTGGCGCGACACCATGGGGCTGATGAAGCAGTCCGGGTCCAGGCCCGGGGCGATCTTCAAGGTGGCGGTGTAGCGTGCCAGCGCTTCGAGAAACGCCGGGTAGACACTGCGCTCGACATACGCACGGGTGCCAGCGTCGCACACCTGCCCGGAGTTGAAGAACACCCCATTGGCCACGGCTTGCGCCGCAGCCTCGATGTCTGCATCGGCGAACACGATCACCGGCGACTTGCCGCCCAGTTCCAGGGTCAGGCGTTTCATCTGGTCCATCGCCGACTTGCCCACCGAGCAGCCGACCGGTGTCGAGCCGGTAAAGCTCAGCTTGTCGATGCCCGGGTGGCGCGACATCGCCTCGCCGACCACGCTGCCGCGCCCGGTGACGATGTTGATCACCCCGTCGGGAATACCCGAGGCCTGCACCAGCTCGGCAAAGCGCAGCGCCGACAACGAGGTCAGCTCCGCCGGCTTGACCACCACGGTGCAACCGGTCGCCAACGCCGCGCCGAGCTTCCAGGCCATGGTCTGCAGCGGGAAGTTCCACGGCACGATGGCGCCGACCACCCCTACCGCCTCTTTGCGCGTGTACGCCAGGTAATTGCCAGGCAGCGAAGGCTCGACCGTGCGGCCGTGGATCTTGCTGGCCCAACCGGCGAAATAGCGCAGGGTATCGACCGTGCCCTGGATATCCACCGCCCGCGCCTGGACCACCGACTTGCCCATGTCGATGGCCTCGATCTGCGCCAGTTCGTCGCCGTGGGTTTCGATCAGGTCGGCCAGGCGATGGATCAGGCGCTCGCGCTCCAGCGGCTTGAGCTGGCTCCAGGCGCCGCCATCGAACTGCGCCCGTGCTGCGCGCACGGCGCGGTCGAGGTCATCGGCGGTGGCCATGGGGATGCGCGTCAGCACACCCTCGGTGGACGGCTCGATCACCTCGGCGCTGCCGCCGTCGCTGGCCTCGAGCCAGGCGCCGTCGATGAACATGCGCTGCGGCTTGCTGAGAAAGTGCTGGGTCGCCTCGCAGACACCGAAGGCCTGCAAGTAGGCTTTTACCTTGTGGTCCACAGTACAGTCTCCGAATCAGCGGGCTTTGGCGCGCGCGTGGAAGATGAAGCCGATGCTGTTCATCAGCAGTTGCGCGGCAAGGATCGAGGTAATGCCGGTGGGGTCGTAGGCCGGGGCCACTTCGACCAGGTCCATGCCGACAATGCGGCCGTGGCTGCGCTGGGCCAGCGCCTGGATGATCTCCAGCACTTCGTAGTACAAGAATCCGCCATGGCTCGGGGTGCCGGTGCCTGGGGCGATGGACGGGTCGAAGCCGTCGATGTCGATGGTGATGTAGTAGTTGCGGCCTTCAGGGATCTTCGCCAGCACGCCCGCACAGCCCAGCCGGCGCACGTCACGTACCGACAGAATCTGCGAGCCGGCCTCGCGCGCGGCATCGTAGTCATCGCGGTTGGAGGACGACACGTTGCGGATGCCCATCTGGGTCATGCCGACGATGTGCTCCAGCTCTGATGCCCGGCGCAGCGGGCTGCCGTGCCCGTAGCGCACGCCATGGCGCTCGTCGACGAAATCCAGGTGGGCATCGAAGTGCACGATATGGATCGGCCCGTGGCCTTCGAACGCCTTGATCACCGGGGCGTGCACCGAATGGTCACCGCCCAGCACCACTGGCATGGCGCCCGCTGCAAGGATCTGCCGCACCGCCGCCTCGATGTTGGCGTTGCTGCTGGCCATGTCGGTGTGGACGATATCGGCATCGCCGACATCGACCATGCGCACCTGGTCTTCGGTCAGGTAGGTGGCGTCATCCTCGAAGTCGTAGGCGCCGGCATGGCCGAAGGAGAACAGGGTCGATGCCTCGCGAATGCCGCGGGGTCCGAAACGTGCCCCGGAACGCCACTGGGTGCCCATGTCATTGGGTGCGCCAAGGATTGCCACATCGGCGTCGATTGCCGCCCAGTCGGTGCACACCGGGGCCTTGGCGAACGTGCAATGGCCCACGAAGGGCAGGTTCAGGCGGCCGGACTCGTAACCGTGCTTTGCCATGTTCTGGTTTCTCCAGTTCTTGTTCTGTTTCAGGAGACGGGGCGACTGCTCGACCACCGTTGCGATCCACTATGGCTAGCGTTGCGGCGGGGAAAAATGCGCAAGTGCAGATACATACATCGCGCCATCCGAAGTATCCGTCGGCGCTTCAACCTGGCGATGCCCGGCATTGCAGTGGCCAGGCACTCATGGTTAGCTTGCGCGACAAGAACAATGCACGGGTGTTCATATCAGCACTGGCGATGTGAAACCCGGCCGGGAGGCTACGGTGATCCAGCTCCACGATGTCGACCTGAAGCTGCTCAGGGTATTCACCACGATTGTCAGGTGCGGCGGTTTTTCTGCGGCGCAGGCGGCGCTCAATGCCGGCCAGTCAACCATCAGCGAACAGATGTCGCACCTGGAAACCCGCCTGGGGGTCAAGCTCTGCCAGCGCGGGCGCAGCGGCTTTCGCCTGACCGAGCAAGGGGTGGCCATCCATGAAGCGACCCTGCGCCTGCTCGGCGCCGTGGAGAGTTTCTGCATGGACGCCGACGTGCTCAAGCAGCACATCAGCGGCCAGCTCAACCTGGGCATCATCGACTCGACCCTGACCGACCCCGTCTCGCCCCTGCCGCGCACCACCCAGCGCTTTGTTTCACGCGGGCACGATGCCCACCTGCACATCTACATCGGCGCCCCGGCGGAGCTTGAAGAACGCGTGCTCGATGGCCGCCTGCATCTGGCCATCGGCCACTTCCCGTTGCGGGTCGCGGGGTTGTCCTACCAGCCGCTGTATGACGAGGCCCTGGGGCTTTACTGTGGCCGGCGCCACCCGCTGTTCGCCAGCAACGCGAGCAACGGCCGGCTGATGGAGGACGTGCGCCAGAGCCGGATCGTGGTGCGCGGCTACATGCAGCAGTACGACCTCGAACAGCTGGGCATCACCAAGGCCGATGCGACCGTGGAGAACATCGAGGCGGCGGCGATCCTGATCATTTCCGGCGCCTATATCGGCTTCTTGCCGGTGCACTTCGCCGAGCAATGGATCAAGACCGGCGACATGCGCCGCCTGGGCGCCAGCACGCTGGACCTCTGCTCGCCGTTCGATGTGGTCACCCGCCGCGGCGTATCGCGCCCGCCTATCCTCCAAGCGTTCCTCGAAGACCTCGATGCCTGCGCATCGCAGCCAGGTTCAGCCTGATGTCGAGCGCGCAGACACCGCGTTCACGCCCTCCAGCGTGGCAAAGGAAATGTCTTTTGCAGTGAGCAGGAAATCGCTCATGTAAGGCACTTCGAGCATGTCGCTGCGCACCGCTGCATACAGCGTCGCCTGCAGGCCGTGCTCGCCCAGGCGCCTGGCAATCACATAACCTCGCGAGGTGTACTCGTGCACCGCCCAGTTGGGCAGGCAGCACACGCCACGGCCGCTGGCCACCAGCTGCATTATCATGACGGTCATCTCTGCGGTGCGGACCTGGGCCGGTTCGATGCCGACGGGGTCAAGGAAGCCGGTGAAGATGTCCAGGCGGTTGCGCTCGATCGGGTAGGTGATCAGGGTCTGGCTGGCGATGTCGCCAGGTTCCACATACGGCTTGTCGCGCAGGGCATGGTGCTTGTCGATGGCCAGCATCGCCTCATAGCCGAACAGCGGCACGTAGGTGATCCCTGGCAGGGGCAACGGGTCGGAGGTCACCACCAGGTCGAGGTCGCCCCGCTCCAGGGCCGGCAGCGGCGCGAACGACAGGCCCGAGGCCAGGTCCAGCTCAACCTCCGGCCAGGCGCTGCGAAACTCGTCCAGCGAGGGCATCAGCCACTGGTAGCAGCTGTGGCATTCGATGGCGATGTGCAGCCGATCGGCCGTGCCGTTGGCCAGCTTGCTCAGGTTGCGCTCGGTGGTGCGGATCAGCGGTAGTACCTGGTCGGCCAGTTGCAGCAGCTTGAGGCCGGCGGTGGTGAAGCGCACCGGTTTGGACTTGCGCACGAACACCGGCATGCCGACGCGGTTTTCCAGCTCGCGGAACTGGTGCGACAGCGCCGACTGGGTCAGGTGCAGGCGCTCGGCGGCGTCGGGCATGCTGTCGGTTTCGCGCAGGGCATGCAGGGTGCGCAGGTGTCTCAGATCAATCATGGGAAGCCGGCAACCTCACAGCGCGCCATGGGCGGCAAGGTTGCAATATTGTCCTTTGAAGTACAGCAAGGGTTGCGTCGCCGTAGCGTCCTGCACCTTCAACGCCTTCACCTCGCCGATCACGATCAGGTGATCACCGGCAACGTGTTCGGCGTGAAGCTCGCAGTCCAGCCAGTGCAGGCTGCCGGCAATCAGCGGATTGCCCAGCGGCGATTGCTGCCAGTCGACGCCCTGCCACTTGTCAGTGCCCTTGCGGGCGAACTGGTTGGAAATCCCCACCTGCTCGCCGGAAAGGATGTTGACCGCGAACCGACCCGCCTGGCGCATACCGGGATAACTGGCCGAACCGGCCATCACGCTGAAGGAAACCAGCGGTGGGTTCACCGATACGCTGTAGAACGACTGGCAGGTGAAGCCGATCGGCTGGCCCTCGATCAATGAGGTGATCACCGTGATGCCGGAGGCGTAGTGCCCCAGCGCCTGGCGAAAGCTCACGGGCTCGATGGCCGTACTGAGAAGTGACATGGCAAATCCTGAGGGTCGGCGGGCTTATTGGCGCGCGAGTTCGCGGCGGACGATCTCTGCCCCCGCACTCAAGGCACGCAACTTGCCGTTGGCCACACGCCGCGGCAACGGCGCCATGCCACAGTTGGTGCATGGGTAGAGCTTGTCGGCATCCACGAACTGCAGCGCCTTGCGCAGGGTATTGGCGACTTCCTCGGGGGTCTCGATTGCGTGGTTCGCCACGTCAATGGCACCGACCATCACCTTCTTGCCACGGATGAGTTCGATCAGGTCCATGGGGACGTGGGAGTTGTGGCACTCCAGCGAGATGATGTCGATGCTGGACTTTTGCAGTTTGGGGAAGGCTTCTTCGTATTGCCGCCACTCCGAACCCAGGGTCTTCTTCCAGTCGGTGTTGGCTTTGATGCCATAGCCATAGCAGATATGCACGGCCGTTTCGCATTTCAGGCCTTCGACCGCCCTCTCCAGGGTGGCCACCCCCCACTCGTTCACCTCGTCGAAGAACACATTGAACGCCGGTTCATCGAACTGGATGATGTCGACACCGGCCGCTTCGAGTTCGCGCGCTTCCTGGTTGAGGATCTTGGCGAATTCCCAGGCCAGTTTTTCGCGGCTCTTGTAATGCGCGTCATACAGCGTGTCAATCATGGTCATGGGGCCTGGCAGCGCCCATTTGATCGGTTGCGCGGTTTGCTGACGCAGGAACCTGGCGTCTTCGACGAAGACCGGCTTGCGACGAGCAACGGCGCCCACCACCGTTGGCACGCTGGCATCGTAGCGATCGCGAATCCTGACGGTTTCACGTTTTTCAAAATCCACGCCATCGAGGTGTTCGATGAAGGTGGTGACGAAGTGCTGACGGGTTTGCTCGCCATCGCTGACGATGTCGATACCGGCGTGCTGCTGCTCTTGCAGGGCCAGGCGCAGGGCATCCTGCTTGCCTTCGATCAAGGCTTCATCGTGCAACTTCCAGGGCGACCAGAGTGTTTCCGGTTGCGCCAGCCAGGAAGGCTTGGGCAGGCTGCCAGCGGTGGAAGTGGGTAACAGTTTTTTCATGGCGGATGACCTTGTATTCCTGGTAATTCAGCACGCGTAATGAGCGGACCATTGTTCGAGCACAGCCTGATAGGGCTTGATGAAGTGCTCTTCGACAAAGCGTCCCTGTTCGATGGCCAGCCGGCTACGTTCTTCGCGGTCATAGACAATGCGCGTCAATGAATAATCCTGGTGCTGCAGGCTGGGCTGGTAGCATTTGCCTGCCGCGGAATTCGCATTGTAGATTTCCGGCCGATAGATCTTCTGGAAGGTATCCATGGTGCTGATGGTGCTGATCAACTCAAGGTTGCTGTAGTCACCCAGCAAATCACCGGCGAAATAGAACGCCAAGGGCGCAACACTGTTCGGCGGCATGAAGTAACGGACCTTCAGGCCCATTTTCCCGAAGTATTCATCCGTCAACGAATATTCATCTTGCTGGTATTCATGACCCAGTACAGGGTGCTGATTTTCAGTGCGGTGATACTTCTTGCTGCTGGAAACACTCAGGCAAATAACCGGTGGCTTGGCAAAGTGTTCTTTATACGCTGCCGAGTTGACGAAGCTCTTGAACAGCTTGCCGTGCAGCTCGCCAAAATGCTCGGGCGTGCTGAAGGCGGCCTGGTTTTTGTTGTGCCCCAGCAGCAGGACGCTGAAGTCGTAATCGCGCACGTAAGAAGAGAAGTTGTTGCCGACCATGCCTGCTGTGCGCTCGCCCGTGGTGCGGTCGACGATGTTCGTCTTCAGGATTTCGATCAACGGCAATGCCTGACCGTTATTGTCATCGCCGAGGCTCATGGCGACAGAAACAATTTCAAGCTCGACCGTGTAACGATCCCCCTCGGGATTATCCCAGTGCGCCAGGGCATTGAAACGGTTGTCAATCATCTGCAACGTATTACGCAGATTTTCCTGGCGGCTCGCACCCCTCGCCAAGTTGGCGAAGTTGGTAGTAAGGCGCGTCGTTTCGGCAGGACGATAGTGTTCGTCGAAACAAATGCTCTTGATGGAAAACTTGAAATCTGTGCACGTCATGATCGACCGTCTCACTCGAATACTTAAATAGCCTTTAATTGAGACGTATTCTAGGTTGAGGGTCTGAGCGAGTGGAACTGAATTGATTTCACAAAACCTTTAGTCATGCTCATGACGCCTTCAGCGCGAACAGCGCCAGCCCCGCCCCCCGACGTGAGCGATCAGCGCACCTTCAGCAGGTGATCCAGGGACAACCGCCCCGCCCCCCGCGCAATCAACAGCAGCAGCAGACCTGCCCAGGTCAGGTGGGTGGGCCACGCATCGGGGTAGACGAACACTTCGATGACCGTCGTCATGCCCAGCAGCGCCAGGGCCGACAGCCGGGTCATCAGGCCCAGCACCAGCAACAGCGAGAACAGGTGCTCGGCGTAGGTGGCCAGGTGCGCCGCCAGCCAGGGGGAAATCAGCGGCAAGGCGTACTCGGTGCGAAACAGCTCGTAGGTGCTCGGCGTAATGGTCAGAAAACCTTCGACCTTGGTTCGCCCGGACAGGAAGAACACCGAGGCAATGCCGAACCGCGCAACCAGGCACAGGACGCTGTCGCCCAGGTGTTGTTGCAGGGCATCGGCAAGCCGGTTCCAAGCGTGGCGCAGGTTACTGGTCAAGGGTGTGGTATGGACGTGGTCCATGGCGGTGTCCTCAAGCAAAGCTCAGCGGGCGGAAAACCTGTGCAGCGACCAGGCGGCCAAGCAGGTCGCCGAAGTCCAGGTCCGGTTGGGTGTGTTGGGCAAACTGTGAGGCCTGTTCGAGGGGTTGCCCGACTGCGCAGGCCTGCAGGAACGCGCAGCCGCCCTGCCCCAGCGGCTGGTGAGCAACGCCCTCGGGGCCGCCGACGAACAGCGCGCCTTCACCGACCCAGGGCTGATCGTCTGCCCAGGCCAGTTGCTCGCGGCCGCAGCGCCAGAGGCGGTAGGCCGGATGCGCCGCGCACCAGTGCCAGCGGGCATTGCTACGGGGGTACAGAATGCTGCGCGCCACGTCGCCGGCCGTCATGCCCGCCAGCTCGGCCAGGTCGAGGCAAGGCGCATCGAGCGCGCTGAAGGCCTCGTTCCAGCAGGCATCCAGCCGCGCAACCTCGGCCAGGTACGGCACGCCGTGTTGTGCCTGCGCCTGCTCGATAAAGTCGGCGAAGGCAGCGCCGTAATGGATCAGCCGGGGATCGTCGGGTAGCGCTTGCCGTGCGTAGGCCACCGCGGCAGCCTCCATCCATTCGCGCCCGACCAGGGTCAGGACGCTGGGAAAATTGTCGCACAACGCCTCCACGCAGCCGGCCATGACCGTGTTGCGGTACACCGCGAACGCCGGCTGTTCGGTGAGCGCCGCCAGCCCTGGCGCCGGGCGCCCTTGCAAGGCGGCGGCGAACGCGTCCTGGAACTGGCTCAAGGTGAGGTTCATGGCTGCACTCCAGGGCTATCAAGGGTCGCCTGGGCCATGGCCCGTTCGCCCAGCAGTTCATTGAACGAGGGGACATTGCCATCACGCTCGACCAGCGTCGGGCGCGGGCCGATCCGGGCGATCAGGCGCCGGTAAAGCGCCCAGACCGGCTCGGCGACTCGCGCATCGTGCGAGTCGATCAGCAAGCTGCCTTGCGCGTCGTGGCTGTAACCGGCCAGGTGGATTTCGCTGATCGCCTGTGCCGGAAAGCGGTCCAGATAACCGGCAGCACTGAAGCCCAGGTTGTGTGCGCTGACATGGACGTTGTTGACGTCCAGCAACAGGCCGCAACCGGTGCGCCGGGCCAGTTCGGCGAGGAAATCGATCTCGTCCCATTCATGCCCGTCCAGCTGCAGGTAATGGCTGGGGTTCTCGATCGAGATCCGCCGCCCCAGCGCTTCCTGGCTGCGCTGGATATTGCTGCTGATGCGGGCCAGAGCCTCGCTGCTGCGCGGGAACGGCAGCAGGTCGGGGTGATAGGCGCCGCGCCAGGTCGACCAGGCCAGGTGCTCGGACACCAGCACCGGCTGCACCTGGTCGATCAGCGTGCGCAAGCGTTGCAGGTGCTGCGGGTCCGGCTCGGCATCGGCCGCCAGCGACAGCGCCACGCCGTGCAGCGACAGCGGGTGGCACTCGGCGATGCGCAACAGCCAGGCAAGGCGCGGGCCGCCGACCATGTAGTTCTCCGGGTGAACCTCGAACCAGAGCCCCTCGGCGCGGCACGCCAGCGCCGCGTCATAGTGCTCGGCCTTGAGCCCGATCCCGGCGCCCAGTGCTGCCTTGCCGTTCATGGTCGGCCTCCTCTGCTCAGGACTGGATCGGGGTCAGCGAGCCCATGCCGGTCGGGGTCTTGATCGAGGTGCAGGTGCCGGCCGGGACGTTCTTCCAGTGCATGCCGTCGTAGTCCTTTTTCGCAGAGCCGGCGCAGGTGGTACCGGCACCTGCCTTGCAGTCGTTCTTGCCGGCCATGGCGACGCCGTAGCATTTCTCCATGGCGGCGCCGCTGCCGGCCGGCTGAGTGGGGGTGGCTGCCAAGGCGGCACTTGCCAGCGAAGCGAGGGCCAGGGCAGCGGTGGCGAGGGCTAAGGTTTTCATGCTGAAGTCTCCAGAGTGGGTGGCCGTGGCAGGTTTACCGGCGGCTCATGGAGTAGTTCGTGGCGTGTGCGGATCCGGTTACAGCCCTGGAAAAATTTTTCGCTCAACCGGCTGCGGCGACCTAAGGTTTCAATCCAGGGGGTCGCCGACGGCTGGCTCACCGAAAATGCACCCACGGTGTAACCCAGGCGGCCCATGCAGCGAACTAACTCACAGGCAGTGCTCGATGCGCGTGAAGCCCAGCTGCAAAGCTTGCTGCTGGCCGGGCTGGCGGGTGATGCGCAGGCCTACCGGGCCTTCCTCGCGGCCCTGGCGCTGCATATCCGGGCGTTTCTGCGGCGGCGCCTGGCCAGCCGCCCGGCCGAGATCGAGGACCTGCTGCAGGAGGTGCTGCTGGCAGTGCACAACGCGCGGCATACTTATCAGGCGCAACAACCCTTGACCGCCTGGGTGCAGGCGATCGCCCGCTACAAGCTGGTCGATTACCTGCGCAGCCGGGCCCGCCTGGATGCGCACAGTGCGCCACTGGATGACGACGCCGAGTTGTTCGCCAGCAGCGATGCGGAACCTGCCGAAGCCAGCCGCGACCTGGCCAGGCTGCTGGAACAGCTGCCCGAGCGCCAGCGGCTGCCGATCGTCCACGTCAAGTTGCAGGGGCTTTCGGTGGAGGAAACCGCGCAACTGACCGGGCTTTCCAGCTCAGCGATCAAGGTAGGCATACACCGCGGCCTGAAGGCCCTGGCCAGGTTGATTGGAGGTAAAAGCGACGATGAAGACCGATGACCTGATCAGCCTGCTGGCTGCAGGCGAAGGCCCGGTGCAGCACAACGCTACGATTCGGCGCCTGGGCCTGGCCGTGTTGCTGGGCGGCCTGGCCGCAGCGCTGATGACTGCGGCCCTCTACGGCGTGCGCAGCGACCTGGCCGAAGTGGCGCGCACCCCGCTGTTCTGGGCCAAGGTGGCCTTGCCCGGCAGCCTGGCGATGCTCGGGCTGTGGCTGACCAGCCGGCTGGCCAGGCCGGGCGTGCGCGGTGGCCTGGCCTGGGGGCTGCTGGGCCTGCCCCTGCTGCTGCTGTGGCTGGGGGCGGCGCTGAGCCTGGCCGGCGCCCCGCTCGATGCGCGCGCCGACCTGCTGTTCGGCCGCACCTGGCGCACCTGTGCGCTGAACATCACCTTGCTCTCGCTGCCGGGGCTGGCCAGCGTCTTCTGGGCGCTGCGCGGCCTGGCACCGACCCGTTTGCGCCAGGCCGGTGCCGCCGGTGGCCTGCTGGCCGGCTCCACGGCCACCTTGGCCTACTGCCTGCACTGCCCGGAGATGGGCGTGCCGTTCTGGGGCCTGTGGTACGTGCTCGGCATGCTGCTGCCGACCGCGCTCGGCGCCTGGCTGGGCCCGCGCCTGCTGCGCTGGTGAGCCCGCTCAGATCCGCCGCAACCAGCCGATGAACTGGGCGAACAGCTCCGATTGCGAGTTGATATCCAGCTTCAGGTACAGGTTCTTGCGGTGCATGCGCACCGTCTCTGGCGAGATGCCCAGTTCATGGGCGGTGGATTTCACCGAGTGCCCCTGCAACACCATCTGCGCCACTTGCCGCTCGCGCTCGGTCAGCACCCCGCACCCAAAGCTGTCGAATGCGGCCTGCACGCTTTCGTTCGCTTCCGGCTGCGGCTCCAGGCCATGCCGGGCAAAGCGCATCAGCAGCTCGCGAACCATCGGTTCCACGGCCTGCAGCAGGTGCAGCTGCGCCACCCCCAGCCGTGCACCGCTACAGCCCTGGAACAGGCTCAGGGAGATCTTGCTGTCGTTACCCAGGTCGACGATGAAGTAGCTGTCCTCGCTGCAGCCGGTGCCCAGGTAATAGGTCTTGTAGTAGTCGCTGTCGAAGAAGTTGTCCGGGGCGATGTCTTCCAGGTGGTAGAAACCCTGCGCCAGGCCCTTCTGCACCGCCAGGCAGAACGGGTCGAGCAGGTAGCCCGCGGCGAAATAGCGCTCCAGCACCGCCTCGTGGTAGCGGGCCGGGATGCCCTGCTGATACAGCAGCTGCGGCGGCTGGCCCTTGCGTTCGAGGCTGATCAGCATCGACTCGGCGGCCACCAGCTGGCTGATGGCCGCCGCCAGCCAGGCCAGCGCGTCCGGGCCCTCGCTGTGGGCGAAGGCCTGTTGCAGGGCGCTGTGCCATTGCTGCAGGGCATGAAACGGCAGGTTTATTGTGGTGTTTTCGTGTGCTCGGCTCATGCCCCGCAGTCTACCGGCCGGGGCACGCGCGCGCATCTTTGGCTGCAGGTCGATCATTGGCCGTGATACAGGCCCTGCTCGGTCAGTTCCTGCGCCGCCTCGAGAATGCAGCTGCGCAGGGTGTCGACGATCTCGTCCACCTGGGCGTGGGTGATGATCAGCGGCGGCGACATCACGTTCAGGTGCATGATCGGACGCACCAGCAACCCCTTGGCCTGGGCCCGCACATGGATGCGCTCGCCGATGTTCACCGCGTCCGGGAACAGCGCCTTGGTCTGCTTGTTGGCGACGAACTCGACACAGGCCATCAGCTTCATGCAGCGCACCTGGCCAACCAGCGGCAGTGCAGCCAAGGTCTGCAGGCGCTGCTCCAGGTAGCTGCCGACATCGTTGACGTGGGCCAGCAGGTTTTCCCGCTCGATGATCTCGATGTTCTTCAGTGCCGCCACGCAGCACACCGGGTGCCCGCTGTAGGTGAAGCCGTGGGTGAAGCAGCGGCCCTTGCCCGGTTCGGCGATCACTTTCCAGATGCGTTCGGAGAAAATGCACGCACCCAGTGGCAGGTAGGCCGAGGTCAGGCCCTTGGCGGTGGTGATGATGTCCGGGGTGACGCCGAACAGCGCTTCGGAGGCGAAGAAGGTGCCCAGGCGGCCGAACGAGGTGACCACTTCGTCGGCGACGAAGAGAATGTCGTAGGTCTGGCACACCTGCCACATGCGCTGGAAGTAGCCCTTGGGCGGGATGATCACCCCGCCCGAACCCATGATCGGCTCGGCGAAGAAGGCGGCGACGTTGTCTGCGCCCAGGGAGAGGATCTTGTCCTCGAACTCGGCCACCAGGAAGTCGAGGAACTCGGCCTCGTCCATTTCGTCGCCGGCCCGGTAGAAGTTGGGGTTGGAGACGTGGTGGATCAGTTCGTGGGCGTAGTCGAACTCCGGCACCCGGTCGGCGGCCTTGTTGCCGATCGACATGGTCAGGCAGGTCGAGCCGTGGTAGGCGTTGTAGCGGGCGATCACATGCTTCTTGTGCGGTTTGCCGCGGCAGTTCTGGTAGTACTGGATCAGCCGGTAGGCGGTGTCCACGGCGGTGGAGCCGCCGGTGGTGAGGAACACGTGGTCCAAGTCGCCCGGCGCCAGGCTGGCGAGCTTCTGGCACAGTTCGATGGCTTTCGGGTTGGCCATGTCCGAGAACGGGTTGGAATAGGCCAGCTGGCGCACCTGGTCGGCGATGGCCAGGGCCATTTCCTCGCGGCCCAGGCCGATGTTGGTGCACCACATGCCGCCGACGGCGTCGAGGAAGCGGTTGCCCTGGGTGTCGTGGATGTAGGCGCCATCACCGGCCTGGATGTTCAGCGCGCCCTGCTCGGCGTGCTCGTCGAACATGTGGTAGCCGTGCATGTAGTGGGCTTTGTCGGCTTTCACCAGCTGGTCGTTGTGCGCGGTGGCGGCCAATGGGCGAGTCGGGGTAGCCATAAGCAATTCCTTGTCAGATCGGTACGGTGAAAGGTGTCAGATGCCGGTCTTGACCGTGCTCCAGACCCGGGTGATGGCGCGCATGGCCTGGGGGTCCTGGGACTTCTGGGTGAACAGCCGCTCGCGGGTCGGCTCGTCGGGGTAGATGGCCGGGTCGTTGCGGATATCGGCCTGCACCAGCGGCGTGGCGGCGGCGTTGCTGTTGGCGTAGTGGATGTAGTTGGTCACGTCGGCCATGGTCTTGGGTTGCAACAGGTATTCGATGAAGCGGTGGGCGTTGGCCACGTGGGGGGCATCGTTGGGCAGGTAGAGGCTGTCGAACCAGATCAGCGAGCCTTCCTTGGGAATGAAGAACGCCAGGTTGATGTCCTTCTTCGCCTCCACCGCGCGGGCCTGGGCGGTGGCGTAGTCGCCGGACCAGGTCAGGGCCATGCACACGTCGCCGTTGGGCAGGCTGGTGAGGTAGTTCACCGAGTCGAACTTCTTGATGTAGGGGCGGATGCCCATGAGCACGTCCTGGGCGGCCTTGAGGTCGGCCGGCTTGGCGCTCTGCGGGTCCTTGCCGAGGTACTTGAGGGCCAGCGGGATGACTTCGCTGGGCGCATCCATCACGGTCACGCCGCAGTCGGCGAAGCGCGAGACGATCTTCGGGTCGAACAGCATGGCCAGCGAGCCGATCGGTGCGTCGGGCATGCGCTGCTTGATCTTGTCGACGTTGTAGGTAATGCCGGAGCTGCCCCAGGTATAGGGCGCCGAGTAGCGCATGCCGGGGTCGAAGGCTTGCAGGCTCTGCACCACTTGCGGGTCGAGGTTGGCCCAGCTGGGCAGCTTGGACTTGTCCAGCGGCTGGAACACCCCGGCCTTGATCAGCGGTGGCACCAGGGAGCCATTGAGCATCACCAGGTCGTAACCGGAGCGGCCGGTGAGCAGTTTGGTCTGGACCGTCTCGTAGCCGTCAAAGGTGTCGTAGATCACCTTGATGCCGGTCTGCTTCTCGAAATCGGCGAGGGTGTTTTCGCCGATGTAGTCGGTCCAGTTGTACAACCTGAGCGTGTTGCTGGTGTCTGCCTCGGTGGCCAGAGCGGCCGTGGCGGTACAACACAGCAACAGACTGGAAATCACCTTCAATGCCTTGCGCATAGCAACTCCATCGTGTGATCAGGATCGGCTCGGCTGAGCGGATGGAGCCACTATCCGGGGGATTTGCCCACGGGGCCATAACCCGAATGGGTGGGGTCGATCAGGCCCCTTGTCTTAGCTGCTCCCGGACCATGTCGAAGAACGTCGTGAGGATGCGCCGTGAACTCTGCGCACGCAGGCACACCAGGGTCTCGGTAAAGCGGTGCTGGCTGTCGTCGATCGGCAGGCCGCGGATGCGCGAGTCCGAGCCCAGTTCGGCGGCGGACACGACGCCCACCCCCATGCCGATCGCCACGGCCTCGCGCGCCGCTTCACGCCCCTCGACCTCGATGACCTTGCGAATGCGCAACCCGGCCGCTGCCATCTCCTGCTCCAGGGACAACCGTGTCACCGACCCTTCTTCGCGCAGCACCATCGGTGCCTCGGCCAGGTCGGCGAGGCACACGGACGTGCGGTGTGCCCAGGGGTGGTCATGGGCGACGAACGCGAGCATCGGGTCGCTGCGAATCGGCAAGGTCAGCAAGCGTTCGTCTTCGATGCTGCGCCCCAGCAGGGCAATGTCGGTCTTGTAGCCGAACAGCCGCTCCAGCACCTCATCGGTATTGCCGGTCTCGATCTTCACGTCGACCCCGGGGTAGCGGGCGCAGAAGCGGGCGACATAGGGCAACACGTGCACCGGCGCGTCCACCGCCAGGTTCAGTGCCCCGGTGGACAGCGTGCGGTAGTCCATCAGCATGTCATGGGCATCGACGCTGATATCGAACAGGCGTTGGGTCAGGCCGAACAGGCGCTCCCCCACCTCGGTCAGGCGCACCTGACGCTTTTCGCGCAGAAACAACAGGACCCCGTAGTAATCCTCGAGCTTGCGCACCTGGTCGGACACCGAGGGTTGCGAAAGGCACAGCTGCTCTGCCGCACGCGTGAAGCCGCCATTCACGGCGACGGCATGAAATGCCTTGAGTTGGGTGTGTGAGATTGTCATGGCGCCGCCTTCTATAGCCCTGCCCTATGCCTGCATACGATAAATCGATTTTATTTATGGACAGTGCACTGCAAGGATGCTTTTCGCAAGGCGCGCCTTCACCGCTGCCCTGCTCTGCCCCCCTTTCTGGAGAGACACGATGCGACCTTTCTGGCTCGAGCAAGCCCTGAAGAACCAGCCCGACGAACCCTGCCCGCCGCTGCGCCAGGACACCCGCGCCGATGTCTGCATCGTCGGTGGCGGCTACACCGGCCTGTGGACCGCCATCATGCTCAAGGAACAGAACCCCGAACTCGATGTGCTCATCGTCGAAGCGGACATCTGCGGCGCGGGGGCCAGTGGGCGCAATGGCGGTTGTGCGCTGTCCTGGTCGGCGAAGTTCTTTACCCTGGAGCGCTTGTTCGGGCTCGAAGAGGCGGTGCGCCTGGTCAAGGCGTCGGAGCAGAGCATCTACGCAATAGGCGACTTCTGCAAAAAGTACGGTGTGGATGCCGACTACCGTCTCGACGGCACGCTGTACACCTCGACCAGCCAGGCGCAGGTCGGCTCCACCGACGCGGTGGTCGCCGCGCTGGAGCGCCATGGCATCAACACCTTCACCAAGCGCGCGCTCGCCGACGTGCAACGGATGGCGGGCTCGGCCCAGCACCTTGAAGGCTGGTACTCGCCCGCCGCAGCCAGCGTGCAACCGGCCAAACTGGTCCGTGGCCTGCGCCGCGTCGCACTGGGGCTGGGCGTGCGTATCCATGAAGGCACGCCCATGGTCGGCCTGGACGAAGGCCTGCCAACCTCGGTCATCACCCCCCATGGCAAGGTCACTTGCGCCAACGTGGTGCTGGCGATCAATGCCTGGATGGCCCGGGCCTTCCCACAGTTTTCGCGTTCGGTGGCCATTGTCTCGAGCGACATGATCATTACCGAACCCCGGCCGGACCTGCTGGAGCGCATCGGCCTGACCAGCGGCGTGACGGTGCTCGACTCGCGCATCTTCGTCCACTACTACCACAACACCCCTGACGGGCGAATCATGCTGGGCAAAGGCGGCAATACCTTCGCCTTCGGCGGGCGCATGCTGCCGGTGTTCGACCAGCCATCACCCTATGCCAACCTGCTGCGTGGGGCGTTGGAAAAGTTCTTCCCGGCATTTACCGGCGTCGATATCGCGGCGACCTGGAACGGCCCTTCGGATCGCTCGGTCACCGGCTTGCCGTTCTTCGGCCGCATGGGCGCCAGGGGCAATATCTTCTATGGCGTCGGTTATTCCGGAAGTGGCGTGGGCCCCTGCCACATGGGCGGTCAGATTTTGTCATCGCTGGTGCTGGGGCTGGACAACCCGTGGACACGTTCGCCGCTGCTCGACGGCCCGCTCGGGCATTTCCCACCGGAACCCATCCGCTATCTGGGCTCATTGATGGTGCGCAATGCCATTCGCCGCAAAGAGCATGCCGAGGACCTCAACCGGCGCCCTCGCCGGCTGGATGTTCACCTGGCCAGGTTCGCTGCCGCAGCCGGCAAGGCGGACAAGGCATGAGCTTGCATCAACTCATAAGCTCGGCTTATTTGTGAAATGTGATAAATCGATTTTATTTATTTTTTCGCGAATGGTTTGATCACGCCATGCATCACTCCCCACAAAAACAAGACCGCCGGAGAAGATCATGACCAAAGCCGAGTTTCCCGTTCCTCAAGCGCTGGCCGCCCCTGCACTGGGCGAACCTTACCTGTTGACCCCAGGGCCATTGACCACCTCCAAGGCCACCAAAGAAGCCATGCTCCGCGACTGGGGTTCATGGGACAAGGCCTTCAACGAAGTAACCGCGGATGTTCGCAAGCACCTGCTGGCCATGGCCGGGGTAACGGATGACAGCTTCGCCTGCGTGCCGCTGCAAGGCAGCGGCAGCTACTCGGTCGAAGCGGCGCTGGCCACCGCCATCCCCCGCGATGGCAAGGCACTGGTGCTGATGAACGGTGCCTACGGCCAGCGCGCCACCAAGACCCTGGAGTACCTGGGCCGCGCCTTCATCACCCTGGACAAGGGCGACTACCTGCCGCCCCAGCCTGAGGAAGTGGACGCCCTGCTCAAGGCCAACCCCGACGTCAGCAACGTGTTTCTGGTTCACTGCGAAACCAGTTCGGGCATCCTCAACCCGCTGCGTGAAATCGCCAACGTGGTGAAGGCCCATGGCAAGAGCCTGATCATCGATGCGATGAGCTCGTTCGGCGCGGTACCGCTGACCGTCCAGGACATTCCGTTCGACGTGGTGGTGTCGTCCGCCAACAAATGCATCGAGGGTATTCCGGGGTTCGGCTTCGTCATCATTCGCCGCACCCTCCTGGAAGCCGCCAAAGGCCGCGCCAATTCACTGAGCCTCGACCTGTACGAGCAATGGGCCTACATGGAGAAGACCGGCCAGTGGCGCTTCACCCCTCCGACCCACAGCGTGGTGGCCTTCCACAAGGCACTGGAGCAACACGACGCAGAAGGTGGCGTGCACGGGCGGTTGGCGCGCTATACCCGCAACCGCGATGTGCTGGTGGCCGGCATGCGCAACCTGGGTTTCAGGACGCTGCTCGAAGACCGCTGGTTGTCGCCGATCATCACCACGTTCTTCAGCCCGGAACATCCGAACTTCGAGTTCAAGCGTTTCTACGATGAACTGAAGTCGCGCAATTTCATCATCTACCCCGGCAAGCTGACCGTCGCTGAAAGTTTCCGTATCGGCTGTATCGGCCAGATCGACGAATCTGTCGTTCATCAGTTGCTGCGCGCCATCGCCGACAGCCTGCTGGCGATGAATGTCGACATACAGCACGCCACTGCCTGATCGCACCGGTTAAAGGTCCTTGCCAGATCGAGCAGGGGGGCGAGTGGATCGCCCCCCTGGGCAAGGACCTTTTCTTCACCCTGGAACCCCATCACACGTCTGGCCGAGGCCCGCTTGCGGGCAGCTGATGACGGGGTGTGCATGGATGCATCGTTCAGCCTCGAAAACAACAACAAAACCCCTGACCTTGCGCTGTCTGGCACCCACTACGGGATCCGCACACCATGAACCATGATGCAAGCCCTCTCGCGACTGGCTGGAAATCGCTTCAGCGTTGGCGCGTTCAAGTTTTCCTGATTACCTGGGTGGCCTATGCGGCCTTCTACTTCACCCGCAAGGCGTTTTCCGTCGCCAAGCTAGGCATTGGCGAAGACCCGGATTTCGTCCTTGAAAAGGCCATGATGGCCAACCTGGATGCCCTCTATCTGACGGCCTATGCCGTCGGGCAGTTTCTTTGGGGCAACTTCTCCGACCGCTTCGGCCCCCGGGTCGTGGTCCTCAGCGGCCTGCTGATCTCTGCGCTGGCTGCGGTGCTCATGGGCACCTATGCCACCCTGCCGATCTTTGCCTCCTGCATGCTGATCCAGGGCCTTGCCCAGTCCACCGGCTGGTCCGGGCTGTGCAAGAACGTGGGCAGTTTCTTCAGCACCCGTGAACGTGGCCGCGTACTGGGCTACTGGAGTACCTCCTACGCGTTCGGCGGGCTGGTGGCGACCCCCTTCGCCGGCTGGTGGGCCTACGACGCGTATCACGATTGGCGCATCGCGTTCTTCAGCAGCGCCGCCGTGGTGCTGGTGGTCGCCCTGCTGTTCTTCCTGTTGCAGCGCAATCGCCCGGAAGACGTAGGGCTGCCGCCCGTGGAGATCGAGCTTGATGCCGTCGGCAAGGCGGCAGGGCCCCGCACCAGCGTGTGGGCCGGCCTGCGCACGGTGATGAAGAACCGCACCGTGCTGTTCCTGGGCCTGGCCTACTTCATGCTCAAGCCCGCCCGCTACGCCATCCTGCTGTGGGGCCCGGCCATCATCTATGAGCGCATGCCCGAGATTGGCAAGGTGGCCTCGGCCATCGTCCCGACCTCCTTCGAACTGGCCGGGCTGGTTGGGCCCATCCTCATCGGCATTGCCTCGGACAAGTACTTCGGCGCCCGGCGCATCCCCGCTTGCGTCCTCAGCCTGGTGGTGCTGACGGCTTGCCTGGCGCTGTTCGTGCCGGCCATGCAGAGCGGCAGCCTGTATGTCGTGGTGGGCCTGCTGTTCATGATGGGGCTCACCCTGTACGGGCCGGACTCGATGATCAGCGGGTCGGCAGCCATCGATTTCGGCAGCAAGGATGGCGCAGCGTCCGCCGCCGGCTTCGTCAACGGCTGTGGTTCGGTCGGTGCGGTTCTCGGCGGCCTGCTGCCGGGCTATTTCGACACCATCACGGTGTTCGTGGTGTTCACCGGCACCGCCCTGCTGGCCGCCGCGATGCTGGTGCCCTTCTGGAACAGCCGTCCGCGGACGGTGGAACACACGGCCGCGGCGGCAACGCCCGTACAACCTGCAGCACTCGGCACCACTGCCTGAAAAACACTCACTGGAGCAACGCCCATGAATTATGAAAAACCAGCAAAACTGCAAGCCGTGGTCCTGGACTGGGCCGGCACCGTGGTCGATTTCGGCTCTTTCGCACCAACCCAGATCTTCGTTGAAGCCTTCGCCGAATTCGGCGTGACGGTGTCGCTGGAGGAAGCCCGTGGCCCGATGGGCATGGGCAAGTGGGACCACATCCGCACCCTGTGCGACATCCCCGACATTGCCGAACGTTATCGCAAGGTGTTTGGCCGCACGCCGACCGACGACGATGTGACGGCGCTGTACAACCGTTTCATGCCGCTGCAGATCGAAAAAATCGCCGTCCATTCGGCGCTGATTCCGGGTGCCCTGGACACCATCGCCGAGGTACGCCGCCGGGGCATGAAGGTCGGTTCCTGCTCTGGCTACCCGAAAGTGGTGATGGACAAGGTGGTCGAGCTGGCCCGGCAGAACGGCTACGTCGCCGACCATGTCGTGGCCACCGACGAAACGCCCAACGGGCGGCCCTGGCCTTCCCAGGCGCTGGCCAACGTCATCGCCCTGGGCATCGATGATGTCGCGGCCTGCGTGAAGGTGGACGACACCTGGCCCGGCATCCTCGAAGGCCGCAAGGCGGGCATGTGGACGGTGGCCCTGACCTGTTCGGGCAACGCGCTGGGGCTGCCCTACCAGCTCTACAAGGCGTTGCCCTCGGACAAGCTGGCTGAAGAGCGTGCGCGCATCGTCAAGCTGTTCGAGCCTTCTCGCCCGCACTACCTGATCGACACCATCGTCGACCTGCCCGCCGTGATCGACGACATCAACCAGCGCCTGGCCCGGGGGGAAACCCCGCAAGCCTCCTGACTGACGCCCAGGGCGGGGGTTTGCCCCTGCGCCAGCCCCTGCCCTGGCCAACACAAGAACAACGACCCCTCAGCACCGCTGAGACACCCAGGAGAATCAACATGCGTTATGCACATCCCGGCACGGAAGGCGCCAAGGTCACTTTCAAGAGCCGCTACGGCAACTTCATCGGCGGTGAGTTCGTGGCCCCGGTCAAAGGCCAG
>NZ_JAGIBG010000007.1 GCF_017744435.1 Pseudomonas sp. | reverse complement strand
CTGGCCACGGTCGGCGGTGTCGGCCTGGTGCTGCTGGCGATCTTCCTCGACCGCCTGACCCAGGCCATGGGCGCGCGCACCAGCGCCGACCCGAGCCTGCGCTGGTACCACACCGGGCCAGTGGGCGTGGTACTGCGCCTGTGCGGCGCGGCGCAACCCCAAGGGCGGCGCAAGACTGCCTGACTTAACCCCGTTCCATCTGCCGCATCCCGAAACAACAACCAGAAAAAGGTACGCGACGATGTCCGAGTTCAAGTTCCCCCGCCGTTTCCTGCAAACCGCATGCGCCGTGGCGCTGGGCCTGGCCTGCCTGCACGCCAGCGCCTCGCCCGACAAACCGGGTGAAGGGGTGAAGATCACCCCGGCATTCCCCACCGTGGACGAAGAGCGCTTCCGCGGCGAAGTGGCCATCGAGGGCCTGCGCGAGCTGGGCTACAACGTGCAGAAACCCAAGGAAACCGAATACGCCACGATGATCCTGGCGGTCGGCTACGGCGATGCCGATTTCAGCGTCAACCTATGGGACAAGCTGCACGCGAGTTTCTACCAGAAGGCCGGGGGCGACCAGAACATGGTCAAGGTCGGCGACATCCTGCCCGGCGTGTTGCAGGGCTACCTGATCGACAAGAAAACCGCCGACCAGTACCACATCAAGTACATCACCGACCTGAAGAAGCCAGAGATCGCCAAGCTGTTCGACACCGATGGCGACGGCAAGGCCGACATGACCGGTTGCAACCCGGGCTGGGGTTGCGAACTGGTGATCGCCCACCAGATGAAGGCCTACGACCTGGAAAGCAGCATCCACGTCAACCAGGGTTCGTACTTCGCGCTGATGGCCGACACCATCACCCGTTTCAAGGAAGGCAAGCCAGTGTTCTATTACACCTGGATGCCGCAGTGGGTGGCCGGCGTGCTGGTCGAGGGGCGCGACGTGGTCTGGCTGGAGGTGCCGAAAACCGATCTGCCGGGTGGCGACAACAGCGTCGATACGCTGTACCAGGGCAAGAACCTCGGTTTCGCCCTGGACAAGATCGAAGCGGTGATCAACCGCGACTTCGCCGAAAAGAACCCGGCAGCCGTGAAGTTCCTGTCGCTGATGCAGATCCCGGCGGCCGACGAGAGCGCGCAGAACCTGAAGATGCAGAACGGCGAGAAGTCCTTCGCCGACATCCAGCGCCACACCCAGGAATGGATCGCCGCCCACCGCCAGGCCTTCGATGGCTGGTTGCAGGCAGCACGCGCTGCGGCGATGCAGGCCAGTAACTAACCCCCAAGCAGAGCAGAACCATGAGCCAGCCAGTCGTCAGTCCTCTCAAAAGCCGTAGCTTCGCCCACCTGGCGCCGGATCACCGCCTCGCCACCGGCGCGGCCTTGCGCCGGGTCGGCTTCGTGCTGCTGGAGCAGTTCTCGATGATGACGCTGACCAGCGCCATGGACACCCTGGCTGCCGCCAACCAGGTCAGCGTCAAGCCGCTGTTCGAGTTCGTGATGATCGGTGACAGCGCGCAGGTGCGCAGCGATTCGGGCATCGTCATTGCCGTTGACCAGACCCTCGCCGACCTTCAGGCGCACAGCCTGGACTTTCTGTTCGTCTGTGGCGGTTTCCGCGTGCCGCTCAAGCGCAACCCCCGCCTGCGCGGCAAGCTGCGCGAGGCTGACAACCACGGCTGCCTGCTGGGTGGTTTGTGGAATGGTGCCTACTTCATCGCCGAAGCGGGCCTGCTCGAAGACCATGACTGCGCCTGCCATGTGGAGGGGCGGGCGCTGATGGGCGAGCTGTTCCCGGGTGTGCGTATCAGCCGGGCCGGCCACGTGCTGGACCGCCGGCGCCTGAGTTGCGCCGGTGCCAGCAGTGCGCTGGAGATGATGCTGGAGCTGCTGGCCGGCCGTTATGGCAAGAGCCTGCTCGACGGCGTGGCGCAGATCGTCGCCGCCGACAAGCCCGCGCCGGCGCTGCCCAGGGTGGCGCCGCCGTTTCGGGTCGGCTTGCCAGAGAACCTCAACGAAGCCATCGAGTTGATGAGCAGCAACATCGAAGAGCCGATTGCCATCGACGAGATCGCCCGGCATGTGAAACTGTCGCGTCGCCAACTGGAGCGCTCCTTCCGCCAGCATGTGCAGTCGACGCCGCTGACCTTTTACCTGGAGCTGCGCCTGGGGCATGCACGCCAGTTGCTGCAGCACACCGACAAGCCGATGTCGGAGATTGCCGTTGCCAGCGGCTTCACCAGCTTCTCGTACTTCTATCGGCGCTTTCACAACTTCTTCGCCATGCCTCCGCGCAAGTACCGGGCGATGAGCCGGGGCTGGGCGGTGCACTGACCGGGCGCCTATCCTGTTGGCAGTGGACGACTATCAGGAGCAGGCATGAATCGAAACGAGCTGCGCAAGGCGGATATCAACCTCATGGTGGTGTTCGAGGCGTTGATGCAAGAGCGCAACCTCACCCGCGCCGCCGAAAAGCTGTTTCTCGCCCAGCCCACGGTCAGCGCGGCGCTGGCCAGGCTGCGCACGATGTTCAACGACCCGCTGCTGATCCGCGTCGGCAACCGCATGGAGCCGTCTGCGCGGGCGGCGGAGGTGATCAAGCACCTCACTCCGGCGCTGGACGCGATGTCGGCGGCGCTCAGCCTGACCCATGACTTCGACCCGCCGACCAGCAAGATGACCTTCAGGATCGGCTTGTCCGACGATGTCGAATCCGGGCTGTTGCCGCCGTTGCTGCGGGCGCTGCGCACCGAAGCACCACATGTGGTGGTGGTTGTGCAGCATGTCGACTACTGGCGTATCCCCGACCTGCTGGCGTCGGGGGAGGTCACGGTGGGCATCAGCCAGACCCGCGGCCTGCCGGCCAATGCCAAACGTAAAGTATTACGTACCATGCAGGCGCGGGTGCTCAGGGCCGACAAGTCCGCGCAACCGCTGAGCCTGGAGGAGTTCTGCCAACGCCCCCACGTGCAGGTGTCGCCAACGGCCAACACCCAGGGCGTGGTCGATGACTGGCTGAAGGAAATCGGCCATGCGCGCAACGTGGTGTTGTCGGTGCCCCAGTTCAGTTCACTGCCGGCGATCCTGGCCGACACCGAACTGCTCGCCTGCTGCCCCGACTACGCCGCCGAGGCCATGGCCAGCTGGGGCAACCTGCAGGCCGAAACGCTGCCGTTCGACACCGTGCCGCTGGAGTTGGCCATGGTCTGGTTGAGTACCACCGACAGCGACCCGGCCGAGCGCTGGCTGCGCGGGCGGCTGGAGTACTACATGAGTGGTAATCGTGAGATTCGGGTTGGGTAGGCGGGATTGGGATTTGATGCTGGGGGTGTTCGCCTTGGCATTTTTGGCGCCTGTGAGATCGAGAGCCGCCCGCGCGGCGCTCGATCTCACAGGCGCTGAAAACCTCAAGCCAGGCACCCGCGAAGGGATCAGTGCCCGCCTTTCATCCGGCGGGCCACAAGGTAGATCACCAACCCCGCCAATGCCGTCGCAGCACCAATGTACCCAGTACTGGTCCAGCCCAAACCGGCACTGATGGCCATGCCGCCAAACCAGGGCCCCAAGGCGTTGGCCAGGTTGAAGGCGGCATGGTTGGACGCGGCCGCCAGGCTTGGCGCTTCGTGGGCGATGTCCATCAGGCGGATCTGCAGTGGCGCGGCCAGGGCGATCATGGTGCCGACCAGGCCAATCCCCAGCAGCACCGACCACAGCGCATGGGCGGCGAAGCTGAAGAACAGCAGCACGGCCGCCGACCACACCAGGACGATGCCCACGGCGCGGAACTGCAGGCGGTCGAACAGCTTGCCGCCGGCAATGTTGCCGATGATACCGCCAGCGCCGAACGCGGCCAGGCCGAAGGGGATCCACTCCGGCGCTACCTGGGTTACTTGCAGCATGGTCGGCGCCAGGTAACTGAACACGCAGAACATGCCGGCAAAGCCGATCGCGGCAATGCCCAGCGCCATCCACACCTGGGGCAGGGCGAAGGCTTGCAGTTCCTTGCGCGGGTCGCTGCGCGGCTCATCAACGGGCTGCGGAACGTATCGCCAGACCAGGGCAATGGTGCACAAAGCGATGGCACCGACCAGGATGAACGCCGAACGCCAGCCGAAGAACTGGCCGAGGAAGGTCGCCACCGGGTTGCCCAGCAGCATCGCCAGGGTCAGGCCCATCATCACCCGCGCCACGGCGCCGGCGCGCTGGTTGCTCGGCACCATGCTCGACGCCACCACCGCGGCGATACCGAAGTAGGCGCCATGGGGCAGGCCGCTGATGAAGCGGAACGCAACCATGCTGGTGAACGAAGGGGCAAAGGCGGTGGCCAGGTTGCCCATGGCATACAGCGCCATCAGCAACAGCAGCATGTGCTTGCGCAGCAGCTTGGCACCGAGGATGGCCAAGGTCGGCGCGCCGACCACCACGCCCAGCGCGTAGGCGCTGATGGCATGGCCGACTTGCGGCTCGCTCAATTGCAGGTTGGTGGCGATATCGGGCATCAGGCCCATGATGGCGAATTCGCCGGTGCCGATGGCGAAGCTGCCCAGCGCCATGGCAGCTTCCATCTTGCCGACGCCGCCCTTGGATGCGGCGAGCGGCGGTAATTCCTGAACAGACATTACGGTCCCTTTTAAAACACGCAGAAACATACTGAAACGTTTAAGGCGGGATCATACCATTCAGGATTGTTGAGGGTGGGCGAATCAGGCCGGCTCGCTCTGGGGCGATGCGAATGCCTGGGGAGCGGCCTGCAGCCGTTCGGTCAGGCGCGCCACATACGCTTCGGCGTCCGCCAGGTTGCTGAACGACACCGGGTGCCCGTCAATGACGACCTTGCAACCTGCGTCCTGTTCGTTGCGTTGGATCTCGACCTTCATGCCCACTCCTTGCTGTTGTTTTGGCGCGGCGAGGGTAGCGCAGATCTTCTTCAGCAAAAAGTGAAATAACCGCTCTAGAACGCGTATTTCAGCCTGACTCACCGGTCAGTGGGTGGTGGGCGTGCAGCCATCCCTGGCTGCAGGGCACGTCGACTGGCGCTGTTGCAAGCCGCCGACCTGTGCTCAAGCGGTCACTCGGCCATCTGCAATTCGGGCAACTTCACCCGGAAGGCCTTGGTCAGCCCGAGCAGGCAGAGGAACCCTACGCCCATCCAGCACAGGCCAATGGTGAAGGACATGCTCGACAGGCTGGTCCACAGCCAGATCGTGCTGAGGAACCCGAGTGCCGGAATGGCGCCGTACAGCAGGTAGTTGCGCATCCCTCGCAACTGCTGGTCCACCAGGTAGTGCTTGACCACTGCAAGGTTCACCGCCGAGAAGGCGAACAGGGCGCCGAAGCTGATCATGTTGGCCACGGTATCCAGGGTGATGAACAGCGCCACCAGCGACAGCAGGCTGACCAGCATGATCGCCGTCGCCGGCACGCGCTTTTTCGTCACCAGTTGGCCAAACACCCGGGGCAGCGCGCCATCGCGGCCCATGGCGAACAGCACCCGCGACACGCTGGCCTGGGACACCATCGCCGAAGCGAAGCAGCCGGCCACGTAGGTTGCGGTGAAGGCTGTCACCAGCATTTCGCCGCCGACTCGGCGCATCACATCCACCGAGGCCGAGTCGGGGTCGGCGAAGCTGGCCCAGTCGGGGAAGACCATCTGCGCGCAGTACGACACCACCAGGAACAGCAGGCCACCGATCACTGACACCGCCATGATCGCCTGTGGAATGCGCCGGGTCGGGTTGCTGGTTTCCTCGGCCATGGTCGACACCGCATCGAAACCGAGGAACGACAGGCACAGCACCGCCGCGCCGGTCATGATCAGCGGCACGCTGAAGCCTTCGTGGTGGAACGGCGCCAGCAGAGAGACCGGCGCGGCCTGGCCGCTCATGTGGCGTACCGACAACGCGACGAACACCACGATGAATACCAGCTGTGCCACCACCAGGATCCAGTTGACCCGGGTGATCGACTCGATGCCGATCAGGTTGAGGAAGGTCACCAGGGCAATCGACCCGGCGACCCACACCCAGGCATGGATGGCCGGGAAGTACTCGGACATGTAGATGCCGATCAGCAGGTAGCTGAGCAGCGGCAGGAAGATGTAATCGAGCAGCAAGGTCCAGCCGGCGATGAAGCCGAAGTGGCTGCCGAAGGCCTTGCGTGTGTAGGTGTAGACGGAACCGGAGTAGGGATGGGCCTGGACCATGCGGCCGTAGCTGTACGCGGTCAGCAGCATGGCGGCGAGGGTGAGGATGTAGGCGATGGGCAGGTGGCCCTTGGTCATCTGGGTGACCAGCCCATAGGTGGTGAAGACGGCGAGCGGAACCATGTAGGCAAGGCCGAACAGCACCAGCGCGGTCATGCCCATGGATTTGCGGAAACGGCCGGAGGTGTTGCTGGGCGACGCAGGATGCTGGGGTTGGGCTGTATTTGTTGTTGTATGCATTTGCTAACTCCTGAAATGGGATGCAGGAAGCCGCAGCAGGCGAGCAAGCTCGCTACTGGTGAGGAAGTCTGATCAGAGGTGTGGCTCAGGTGGGGCGGCTCGAATGCTCCCACACTCGGGCAGGCCTCGAAATCACCCTTTCGGGGGAGCAGTTTTTTCCTCTGCAAGGGGCAGAAAAAAGCTGGTTTCGCCGGGCCCGTGGCTGCGCCAAGAATGTTGCCCAGACCCATAACAAGCGGACCGCACGGACGGTCGTCAGGAGTGTGTATGTACGATCTCGGATACTGGCAACAGCGCGCGGCAGGCTTGAGCTTGCCAGACAAGGCCTTGATCGGTGGCCGCCAGCTCGGG
Organism: Pseudomonas sp.; assembly: GCF_017744435.1. Lineage (GTDB taxonomy): Bacteria > Pseudomonadota > Gammaproteobacteria > Pseudomonadales > Pseudomonadaceae > Aquipseudomonas. The sequence goes on along the minus strand of NZ_JAGIBG010000007.1, from coordinate 136,683 downwards.
GCCGCCAGCGGTGCAACGTTCGACGCCATCAACCCGGCGACCAATCAGGTGCTCGCCCGTGTCGCTGCCTGCGACCAGGCCGAAGTCGACCTTGCCGTCAGCACTGCGCGCAAGGCCTTCGAGCAAGGGCCGTGGCCACGCATGGCGCCCGTGGAGCGCAAGAAGGTGCTGCTGCGCCTGGCCGAGCTGATCATGGCCCACCGTGAAGAACTGGCGCTGCTGGACTCGCTGAACATGGGCAAGCCGGTCATGGATGCCTACAACATCGACGTACCGGGTTCGGCCCACGTCTTTGCCTGGTATGGCGAGGCGCTCGACAAGCTCTACGATCAGGTGGCACCGACCGCGGCCAATGCCTTGGCCACCATCACCCGCGAAGCACTGGGCGTGGTCGCGGCAGTGGTGCCGTGGAACTTCCCGCTCGACATGGCCGCCTGGAAGCTCGCCCCGGCGCTGGCGGCGGGCAATAGCGTGGTCCTCAAGCCCGCCGAGCAATCACCGTTCTCGGCCTTGCGCCTGGCCGAACTGGCGCTGCAAGCCGGCCTGCCGGAAGGTGTGCTCAACGTGGTCCCGGGCCTTGGCGAAACGGCGGGCCGTGCGCTGGGGCTGCACCCTGATGTCGACTGCCTGGTGTTCACCGGCTCCACCCAGGTGGGCAAGTACTTCATGCAGTACTCGGCGCAGTCCAACCTCAAGCAAGTGTGGCTGGAGTGTGGTGGCAAGAGCCCGAACCTGGTGTTCGCCGACTGCCAGGACCTGGACCTGGCCGCCGAGAAGGCCGCCTTTGGCATCTTCTTCAACCAGGGCGAAGTGTGCTCGGCCAACTCGCGGCTGTATGTGCAGCGTTCGATCCATGACGAGTTCATTGAGCGCCTGCAGGCCAAGGCTCGCCAGTGGCTGCCAGGCAACCCGCTGGACCCGGCCAGCCGTGCCGGTGCCATCGTCGATGCCGAGCAGGCCTCGCGCATTGCCCAGGCCATCGGCCAGGCCCGCGAGGAGGGCGCACGCCTGGTCTGCGGCGGGCAACGCCTGACCATCGGGGGCTCGGACAACTTCATCGAACCGACCATTTTCGCTGGCGTCGACAACCGCATGAGCCTGGCCCGGGACGAGGTCTTCGGCCCGGTGCTGGCGGTCAGTGCGTTCGATACCGAAGAGCAGGCGATCAGCCTGGCCAATGACAGTATCTATGGCCTGGCGGCGTCGGTGTGGAGCGATGACCTGAACCGGGCGCACCGCGTCGCCCGCGCGCTCAAGGCGGGTACGGTATCGGTGAACACGGTCGATGCGCTGGATGTAACGGTGCCGTTTGGCGGTGGCAAGCAGTCCGGGTTCGGCCGCGACCTGTCGCTGCATTCGTTCGACAAGTACTCGCAGTTGAAGACCACCTGGTATCAACTGCGCGGCTGACAGGGAGGGCGCGGTGTTTCGGGGGCTTGGCGCAAGATCTCACAGGCGCAAACAATCTCGGGTCAGGCATTCGCGGGTGCTGAGTGGAGTGGGTGTGTGCATCATGTACCTGGCCTGATGGATTGCTGCATCATAGCAAGCTCGGCCATCCACTTACCCAGGAGACAGCGATGATCAAGCCCGGCGAGCAACTGCCCGACATTACACTTTACGAATACAGCAACGGCGAGGGCGCCTGCCCGATCGGCCCGAATGCGTTCTCGGTGCGTGAGCGCTGCAAGCAGAAGAACGTGGTGATTTTCGGTTTGCCCGGCGCGTTCACGCCCACCTGTTCCGAGCGTCACGTCCCGGGCTATGTGGCCGAAGCACCGCAACTGTTCGCGGCGGGCGTTGACGAGATTCTCTGCGTGTCGGTGAACGATGCCTTCGTCATGAACGCCTGGGGCAGCAGCCTGCAGGTCGGCGAGACAGTGAAGATGATCGGCGACGGCAATGGCGAGTTCAGCGAGGCGCTGGGGTTGATCCAGGACCTCTCGGCGCGGGGCCTGGGGCGGCGTTCGCAGCGCTACGCCATGCTGGTCGACGACGGTGTGGTCAAGCACCTTGCGCTGGAGGCGCCTGGCACGTTCGAGGTCAGCGATGCCGCGAGCATGCTGGCCGTGGTGCGGGGCCAGGGCTGACCTGGTCCTGGCGGATACCGGGGCCGCCTCAATGGGCATCGGCCGACGGCTGCCGGGGTGGCTGGACTTTGCGCATCAACGGCACCAGTAGTGTGGCGAACGCAAAGCACGCCATGATGACCAGGAAGGCGTCGGCGTAGGTCATCGTCTGCGCTTCGCGCCAGGTCAACGCCCACAGCTGATGCAGCGCAGTCTGGCCAGCATCCAGGCTGTTCTGGCCCAGTGCCTGGGCGCTGTCGCTCCATTGCTCGAGCCGGGTGTTCAGGGTTTCGTTGCGCACGTTCAGGTGCTCGGCCAGGCGCAGAAAGTGCAGGTTGGTCCGATCATTGAGGAGCGTGGCGCAGGCTGCGATGCCCAGTGCGCCGCCCAGGTTGCGCATCAGGTTGAACAAGCCCGACGCGAGCTTCAGCCGTGCCGGCGACAGCGCGCCCAGGGTCAGCGTGACCGTCGGCGGCACCGCCATCTGCTGGGCAAAGCCGCGAATGGCCTGGGGCAGCAGCAGCTCCCTGGCACCCCAGTCATGGGTAATCGGCGAAAAGTCCCACATCGAGATCCCGAACAGCGCCAGGCCGAACATCAGGATCCAGCGCAAGTCCACCCGGTTGGCGAGAAAGGCGTACACCGGGATGGCCATGAGCTGGAACACGCCGGTGGAAAACACCGCCAGGCCGATATCCAGGGCACCGTAACCGCGCACACGGCCCAGGAACAACGGCGTCAGGTAGATCGTGGCGAAGATCCCGATACCGGTGATGAATGAAAACAGGCAGCCCAGGGCAAAGTTGCGGTCGCGCAGGGCATGCAGGTCGACGATCGGCTGCGCGGCGCTCAGGCTGCGCCAGACGAACAGGATGCCGCACAGGCCTGCCAGCCAGGCCGTGGTGGCTATGGTGCGGTCGCTGAACCAGTTCCAGCGCGGGCCTTCTTCCAGGGTGTACTCCAGACAACCCAGAAACACCGCCATCAAACCCATGCCCAGGTAGTCGGCGCCCTTGAGCAAGCCCAGGTCGGGCTGATCGACCTTGACCAGCATCGGCACGGCGAGGGTGACGAAAATGCCGGGCACCAGGTTGATGTAGAACAGCCAGTGCCAGGACGAAACATCGGTGATCCAGCCACCAACTGCGGGCCCCAGGGTCGGCGCGAGCGAGGCGATGGCGCCAATCACCGAGGCGGCAATCACCCGTTGCGGGCCGCTGAAGTAGATGAATGCGGTGGTGAACACCAGCGGGATCATCGAACCACCCAAAAAGCCTTGCAGTGCGCGGAAAGCGATCATGCTCTGGATGTTCCAGGCCACCGCACAGAGCAGGCTGGTCAGGGTGAAGCCGGCGGCCGAGGCGGCGAACAACCAGCGCGTACTCATCACCCGCGACAGCCAGCCGGAGAGCGGGATCACGATGATCTCGGCAATCAGGTAGGCCGTTTGCACCCAGGCGGTGTCATCCGCACCGGCGGAAAGCCCACCGCCGATATCCTTGAGCGAGGCCGAGACAATCTGGATATCGATCAGGGCAATGAACATGCCCACACACATGCAGGCGAAGGCCGCGACCTTCTGACGGGGGGTGAGGACCGGCAGTTCGCTGTTCATGGCCGGCTTGCCGCGGCAAGGTCAGGCTGCGCCGCGCGCGGGGCCTTGGTGTCGATTTCGGCATACACCGAAAGGCCTGGGCGCAGGTCACCGAAGTCGGCATCGTCATCCGCCAGACGCACACGCACCGGCACGCGTTGCACGATCTTGGTGAAATTGCCGGTGGCATTCTCGGGCGGCAACACACTGAACTGCGCACCGGTAGCCGGCGCTATGCTCTCGACGCGGCCGTGGAAGGTGCGGCCCGGGAGGATATCGGCGGTGATGCTGACAGCCTGGCCCACTTGCATGCGTGCCAGCTGGTCTTCCTTGAAGTTGGCGTCAACCCACAACCCGTGGGCCGGCACTACCGAAATCAGTTGGCTACCGGCTGCGGCATAGGCGCCGACCTTGGCCCGGCGATTGCCGACATAGCCATCGACCGGCGCACGCAGTTCGGTGTAACCGACGTTGAGCCGGGCCTGTTCCCGGTCTGCTTCGGCCTGGGCCAGTGCGGCACGTGTCTGCTGGCGCTGGGTGTCGATCACGGCCAGCTGCTGACGTGCGGCCAGCAGGCCGGCTTGGGCGTGGACGCGGTCGGCCTGCGCGGTTTTCCAGGCCGTGTCGACGCGCTGGGCGCTCTGCACCGACACGGCCTGGCTTTGCACCAGGTTCTGATAGCGCACCCTGTCGTCCATGGCCCTTTGCGCCTCGGCGCTGCGGGCGTCGATCTGTGCTTTGGCCTGGCTGATGAGCGCCTGCTGCAGCAGTTCGACCGCGTCGAGATTGGCCAGCCGCGCATGCTGCGCCGCCACGGCGCCGTCAGCCTTGGCCAGGGCGGCGTTGTAGTCGCGCACATCGATCCGCGCCAACAGGTCACCGGCCTTGACGAACTGGTTGTCGACCACCGCAACTTCACTGATATAGCCGGGGACCTTGGCACTGATCACGGTCACCTCGGCGCCCACGTAGGCATCGTCGGTGTCCTCGATGAAGCGGCCGCTGAGCCACCAGTGGCTCGCATAGGCCACGCCAGCGATCATGGCGAGCGCCAGTGCGCCCAGGCGCAAGGTGGCGCGGCCAAAGGGCTTGCCGCGCGCAGTGGCGCTGTTCAGCGCAGCGCCGGGTTCGATGTCGACCTGAGCGTTCATGACGGTCAGTCCTCTGCTTGGGCTTCGGGGGAACAGGGCTTTACGCCCTGTAGCGGGGCGCTGGCATGCGCAACGACAGCTGCGGCAGCAGCTTTTGCCGTGCGGCCTCATAGGCGTCCAGGTCGGCGATATCCGGCAGCGCCGGCAGGGTGGCGAACTCACCAAGGTCAAGGCCGACAAGCGCGGCATCGACCATGTCATCCGCGGACATCACGATCTCGCCAGGCAGTTGTTCGACAGGCTTGCCAGAAGCGGCCCAGAAGTCGGTGGCGGTCGCGCCAGGCAACACCACCTGGACCTGAACGCCGAGGTCCTTGAGTTCGCTGCGCAGCGACTGGCTGAAGGCATAGACATAGGCCTTCGATGCGCCGTAGACGCCGTTCAGGACTTCCGGAGCGATGGCGACGATCGATGCGATGTTGATCAACGTGCCGCCGCCGCGCGCCACCAGGCCCGGAATGGCGGCATAGGTCAAGCGGGTGAGCGCCTGCACGTTGAGTGCGAGCAAGTCATCCAGCGTGTCGATGTCGGATTCGAGCAGCGGCTGGATGGCACCCATGCCCGCGTTGTTGACCAGCATCGTGATGCTGGCATCGGTGCGCAGGATATCTTCGACGCGCGACAGGCCGGCCGGGCTACCAAGGTCTGCCACCACCACCTCGATGGAGCGCCCGGTGGCGTCGGTCAGGCGTTTGGCCAGTGCGTTGAGCGGGGCTTCGCTGCGGGCGACCAGGATCAGGTCGTAACCGCGACGGCTGAGGCGGTCGGCATAGATCGCCCCGATGCCGGAGGATGCGCCAGTGATGAGTGCGGTACCCATGTGCTTGATCATGACTGTCTCCAAAGGTTGCCCGCGCACGGCTTGTGCGCTGGTCTGGAGGTCATGTTATGGCCTTGTGGGCATGCCTCAAATGTCATATAAGACACCTTTTAGGACATGAGACTCAGCCATGCACACGCTCGGTTTTGTCGTTCTTCCAGGCTTCCAGCTGATGGGACTGACCGCGATCACGGCGTTCGAAATCGCCAACCTGACCCTGGGCAAACCCGCTTATGAAGTGACCCTGCTGTCGGAAGACGGGGGGCTGGTGCCGTCTTCGGCAGGCTTTCGCATCGAGACCCGCGCGTTTGCCAGCGAACAGGTGTTCGATACCGTGATGTTCGGCTCCGGCACGTCGGTGATGCCGGTCACGGCCGGCCTAGCCCGCTTCGTGCGGGCATCGATGACCTCCGCTCGCCGCGTTGCCGCGCCTTGCGTCGGCGCCTTCGTCCTCGCCGAAAGCGGTGTGCTCGACGGCCGGCGGGCAACCACCCACTGGTTGTTTGCCAAGCAGCTGCAGGACCGCTACCCCAAGGTCAAGGTCGAACCGGACCGGATCTATATCATCGACGGCCCGGTGTGGACCTCGGCAGGCATGACGGCAAGCATCGACCTGGCGCTGGCCATGATCGAGAAAGACCATGGGCTGGAAACCGCCCGCATCGTCGCGCGCAAGCTGGTGGTCTACCACCGCCGGGCCGGTGGGCAGTCGCAGTTTTCCGTGTTGCTGGACCTCGACGCCAAGTCTGATCGCATCCAGAAGGCGCTGGATTACGCCCGGCGCAACCTGACAAGCGCCTTGAGCGTGGAGGAACTGGCCGAGGTCTCGCACTTGAGCCCCCGGCAGTTCAGCCGCGCATTCACCGCCGAGACCGGCCAGTCGCCGGCCAAGGCGGTGGAGCATCTGCGGGTCGAGGCGGCGCGGATGCTGCTCGAAGACAGCGGGCACCCCATCGAAGTCGTTGCCAGGGAGGCAGGCTTCGCCGACCGGGAACGGATGAGGCGGGCGTTCCTGCGGACGATCGGCCAGACGCCGCAGATGATTCGACGCAGCGGAACGCCGGTAGGGTAAACGGGCTAAGCTTTCGAGAGGCCGCCGGGTGTCTCGAGGAAACTGCCATGGGTGCCGCTTCTCTGTCCGAACTCGATGCCGCGCTACCCGGGCTGACCCGCAAGATCCGCGTGCTCGATGCCCTGGCCTGGCCGGATGGCATCGAGCAGGTGTTCCTCAGCCAGTGGCGCGCCGGCAACGCCCAGCTGCCCCAGGTGCAATTGCAACCGCGCGATCACAGCGCCGACATTGCTGCGTTGGAGGCCTTTATCGGGCAGTGCGACCAGCAGCATCCGGCCGGGCGCTTCCTGGCGATGACCGCCCGCAGTTACGCCACTGCCGGGCGCATGCTCGGGGCCATCGGCACCCCCGAATTCACCCGTTGTTCCGCAGCGCTGTACCGGCGCCCGGATTTTCTCTACCCGAGGCAGAAGCTGACCATGCTCGACGCGGCCGGTTTCTTCCTCAAGACCACCGATGCCCTGCTGGGCAGCGAGCAGATTCCGCCCAGCGAGGCTGACATCCCGGCGGAGGATTTCGCTGCCTGGATGCAGCCGGAAATAGACCGCTTCTTTGGTGCCGGGCGGATCAGGATCGTGCTGGACCCGAACCTCGCCTCCAAGGCCATCGCCGGGACCAGTCGCATTCGCCTGCGTGCCGGGGCCCTGTTCAGTGAGCTGGACAAGCAGCAACTGTTGCAGCACGAAGCCTTCGTGCATGTCGCCACCGCACAGAATGGTGCCAGCCAGCCCAACCTCAAGAGCCTGGGGCTCGGTGCGCCGCGCACCACCCAGACCCAGGAGGGCATTGCCACGCTGGCCGAACTGTTCACCGGCAGCATGGACATCAACCGCCTGCGCCGTGTCGCCCTGCGTGCGCTGGCGGTGCAGCAGGCACTGGATGGCGCCGACTTCATCCAGGTGTTCGAAGGGTTCGTGAACGCCGGGCAGTCGCCGCAAGAGTCGTTCCGCTCGACCCAGCGGATCTTCCGCGGTGCCGACCTGCGCGGCGGTTCAGCCTTCACCAAGGATGCCGCCTACCTGACCGGCTTGCTGGGTGTGCATACCTTGCTGCGTGTGGCAATCCGTGACAACCGCCCGGAACTGGTCGGCCACCTGTTCGCCGGGCGCCTGACCCTGGCCGATACCGTGCGCCTTGCACCGCTGTTCGAGAGCGGCTGGCTGCAGGCGCCGTCCTACATTCCGGCCTGGGCCTGCGACATGCGCCGGCTCGCCGCCAACCTGGCGTTCTCGGCCTTCATCGCCCAGATCAAGCTGGATGTGCTCGACCTGCCGATGTTCATGGCCTTTGCCGACGAGCACGAAGCGGATGCCAGCGCCCAGTGATGACCGCTACGGCAGTTGCCACTGCGGATTCGACAACCGCTCCCCGAAAAAGTCGGCCAGCGCCTGGACCTTGCGCGGCCGGGTGCGTGCGGACGGGGTCACGAAGTACAGGCCGCCCTGGGTCATCCGCCATTCGGGCAGCAGCTGCTCAAGGCGGCCGTCGGCCAGGTACTCGGCGGCAATGAATTCCGGTAGCTCGGCAATCGCCATGCCCGCCAGCAAGGGCGCGATCAGGGCATCCGAGTTGGTTACCCGCAGCGGCCCGCGGGGCGTCACGTCGTGCTCGCTGCCGTCGGCGTGGCTGAAGCGCCATACCTGGCTGCGGGCACGATAGGCGTAACTCATGCAGGCGTGGCCAGCCAGCTCGCGCGGGTGCGTGGGGTGGCCATGGCGGGCAAGGTAGGACGGTGCCGCTACCAGGTACTGGCTGACCGCGCAGATACGCCGCGCCACCAGTGACGAGTCGGGCAGGGCGGCGATACGCAAGGCTGCGTCGAAACCTTCGGCAACCAGGTCGACGGTCGAGTCGGACAGATGCAGGTCGAGTTCCAACTCTGGGTACTGCGCCAGCAACTCGGGCAGCAGCGGCGCGACCCAGCGCAAGCCGAAGGACATCGGCACGGCCAGGCGCACCAGCCCGCGCGGCTGCACCGACAGCTCCTGGGCCTCGCTTTCCATTTCCTCGGCCTGGCGATACAGCGCGCTGGCTTGCTCGACCATCCGCTGACCGAACTCCGTCAGCGAAAGTTGGCGCGAGGTACGGTTGAACAGGCGCGCACCCAAACGTTCCTCGAGGCGCGCAACCGCACGCGACACCGTGGGTACCGAAACGCCCATGGCGCGTGAAGCGGCGGCATAAGAGCCTTCCTCGGCCACTTTGGCGAACATCGCCAGGCCTTCGAAATCCGGAATTCTTGGTATTTCATTTCTGCAATGATGACTTTCAAATGATTCTATTTTGAAATGCTCCGCCGGTCGATACGCTTCTCCCCACAGCCACTCACCACCTCAACGGGAGAAACACCATGAGCAAGAAACTCGAAGGCAAGATCGCACTGGTCACTGGCGGCACCACCGGCATCGGCCTGGCCACGGCAAAACGCTTTGCCGAGGAGGGCGCCCATGTCTACATCACCGGGCGCCGTCAGGCGGAGCTGGACAAGGCCGTGGCGCTGGTGGGCAATGCCACCGGCATTGCGGTCGACTCCACCCGGCTGGAGCAACTGGATGAACTCTATGCCCGCATCGGTCAGGAACAGGGGCGCCTGGATGTGTTGTTTGCCAACGCGGGTGGCGGTTCCATGCTGCCCCTGGGCGAGATTACCGAGGCCCACTATGACGATACCTTCGACCGCAACGTGAAAGGGGTGCTGTTCACCGTGCAGAAGGCGCTGCCGCTGCTGGCGCGCAACGCATCGGTCATTCTCACCGGCTCCACGGCCGGTAGTTCCGGCACCGCAGCGTTCAGTGTGTACTCGGCGTCCAAGGCTGCCGTACGGGCCCTGGCCCGTAGCTGGATCCTGGACCTGAAGGACCGCGCAGTCCGGGTCAATACGCTCAGCCCTGGCGCCACGCGCACACCCGGGCTGGTCGAACTCGCCGGGCCGGATGCCGGGCAACAGCAAGGCCTGCTGGATTACCTGGCGGCGCAGGTGCCGCTGGGGCGGGTAGGCGAGCCGGTCGAGATCGCCAATGCGGCGGTGTTCCTGGCCAGCGACGATGCCAGCTTCGTCAACGGGGCCGAGTTGTTCGTGGACGGTGGCCAGGCGCAGATCTGAGCATCAGGAGGGCGAAATACGGGCGGAGTACAAATGTACTCCTTGCCTGTTGACGGCCATCAAGCTGACAGGGGAGACCGTGGCCATCTTTCGGTGCATCATGTAGGTCTCGGTATCCAAGGCAGCTTCCAGGCAGTATTGAAAAATGATTCGTCCGCTATTTGTCGCGCTCGATGGCCCGAAGGGCACCGGCAAGACCACGTTGCTGGAGGCTGTTACCCAAGCCCTGAGGGCAGACAACAGGAAGGTGATCCGGCTGTGCGAGAAGAAAAGCGACCCCTTCCGGGGGGAGACCATGGCGCTCGTCAACACGCTTGTGAGAAACCCCTGCCAGGAGCTGGAACTGAAGGTCTGTGCGCGCCTGGCCGATAGCCGTGCGTGGATTACCCGCAACGTATTGCCCAGGCAACCTGCAAACAGCATCATCCTGATCGATCGCTGGTACCCCTCCGATGCCGCGTTTCGACGGGCAGTCCCGTTCGCCGAGATTCTGCGCATGAACCGCGAGCGCAACGTGCAAGTGCCGGACCTGCATGTCGGCGTGGTCACCTCGCCTGATACCTCGTGGGCGAGGGCGGCGGCGCGTACGCGGGGGCTGGGCAGTACGGTGATCCACCGGCTGGATGAGCAAATCGCCTGCACCGAGGCATTCGAGCGGGCGGTTGCCGATCACGGCTGGGTGCTGTGCCGCAATGAAGGAACGGTCGAAGACGCGACACAGCAGGTGGTCGCCGAGATTCAGGGCGTGCTGGCCTCAAACAACCTTTAGTGTGCGAGATGAGATCATGGCGCAAACCGACGTTCTCATTGTGGGTGCCGGCCCGACCGGGCTGACGCTGGCGCTTTGGCTCACCCGGCAGGGCGTCGCCGTCAGGATCATCGACAAGAGCAGCGGCCCGGGCGAAGCGTCACGTGCCATGGCCGTTCAAGCCCGTACGCTGGAGCTCTATCGCCAGCTCGACTTGGCCGAGGCGGTAATCGATGCTGGCTACAAGACACCGGCCATGAACATGTGGGCCCGAGGCCGGCGCAGAGCACGCATTCCCTTGACGGATGCCGGCGCACCGATTTCCGCCTACCCCTTCGTGTTGATCTATCCCCAGGACCGTCATGAGCGCTTGCTGGTGCAGCAGCTCCAAGCACTCGGCGTGAGCGTCGAGTGGCAGACCGAACTGCTGGCCTTCGAAGAGGGGCAAGGCCATGTCACCGCCACCCTGAAGCAGGCTGATGGGCAGGAAGGGGTGTGCACTGCGGCATACCTGGCGGGATGTGATGGTGCCCATTCGCTCGTGCGTCATGCGCTCGGCAGTGGTTTCGAGGGCGGTACCTACAAGCAGCTTTTCTATGTGGCGGATGTCCGGGTAACGGGTATCGAACCTGCAGGTGAGGCACACATCGCGTTTGATAAATCCGACTTCGTGCTGCTGCTGTGCTACGGCGAAAAGGATCAATACCGCCTGATCGGCACTGTGCGAGACGAACGTGCGGAACATCCTGAGCAGCTGACGTTTGCCGACGTCGGGCATGACGCCATCAACGGCTTGAACCTGAAGATTACCGAGGTGAACTGGTTCTCCGCCTATCGCGTTCACCATCGTGTCACCGATCATTTCCGCCGTGGCCGAGCGTTTCTGCTTGGCGATGCCGCGCATGTCCACAGCCCGGCAGGCGGGCAGGGTATGAACACCGGCATTCTGGATGCCAACAACCTGGCCTGGAAGTTGGCAGCGGTAATCAAGGGCAAGGCGCCCGATAAATTGCTCGACAGCTACCCGATTGAGCGCCAGGCCTTTGCCCGCAAACTGGTAGAGACTACGGACAGGCTGTTCGCACTGGTTACCGCCCAAGGCGGCTTCGCCGAATTTGTGCGCACACACGTCGCGCCAGTCATCGCCAGCGTTGCGTACAAGCGCGAAAGCGTCCGGGAGTACCTGTTTCGCGTGGTTTCGCAAACCCGCATTGACTATCGCGACAGCCCGCTGAGCCAAGGCAAGGCAGGCGAGGTGCAGGGCGGTGACCGTCTACCTTGGTTGCCTGGAGCTACGGCAGACAACTACGCATCACTGACAGCCATTGCGTGGCACGTGCATGTGTACGGCGAAGCTAAGGCAGACCTGGCCCAATGGTGCGCGCAGCACGGCATTGCACTGCAGGTTTTCCCTTGGCAGCCCGCGTACGAGAAGTCCGGTATTGCCAGAAATGCCACTTACCTGTTACGGCCTGATACCTATGTCGCTCTGGCTGATCCTGAGGGCGACATGGCGGTGTTGAGCCGATATGTTGAGGTACAAGGCATCACGCTGTCCGCTTGAGGTGCCGGGTACGGCGATTGCCTGAGCGTTGGAACAGGACTTGCTGTAAGCCAGGGAAACTCCACAAAGTGGGTAAACCGGCCATGCTCCTTGTAGACCATTGCTATCTGCGCGCCAGGCCATGGCACCCATGTTCGGGTTCGCGGCACCCTATATCGGGTCATTTGCCAGGGCTAAGTATCTGTTCCGGCTGTAACGGCGGAACAGGGGGGACAGGCGGAAAAGCCAGATAGTGTCGTTCAGTGCTCATGGGCGTGGGAGTGAATGGTCAACGCACCCGGCACCTTGGTGCGCTCGAGGCCACCGCGGTCCAGCCACCGAAGCGTTTGCTCATAGGCGCGCTCCAGCAAAGCGTCGGTCTGGTCAAAATTGAACACTGAGACATCCACTGGGCACAGCGGCGGAACGATGTGCAGGCTGGTGAGCGTACGGAAGTGTTCGATATCGCTTACCAGCTGGCGCATGCTCATCAGGTTGACGGTGTGCAGGGCCAGGGCAATCAGCCCCTTGGGCGGCTGTGTCAGGGCACAACTGAAACCAGTGGGGATCACCACAACCTTGTTGGCCCCCAGGGTTACCGCGGTCGAAATGGGGGTGTTGCTGGCTACACCGCCATCCACCAGGAACTGGTCGCCGATCTGAACACTCGGGAACACCAGCGGGATGGCGGCGCTGGCCAGCAACGCTTGCTCAAGCTCACCGCTGGACAGAACGGTTTCGGCACCACTGAGCAAGTCGGTAGTCACAATATGCAGGGGCAGTTGCGCATCCTCGATGCGATGAATGGGCAGCGCCTGGCCAAGCAGCCGGTGCAGCGCTGCCGGCTGCAGCAGAAAACCGCGCCGCTTGATCAGCCCTCTACAGGTGTCGAGCCAGGACAGGGGGAAGATGTCGGCTCTGTTCAGGTTTCGCCAGAAATCGGCGAGCGTCTCGACACCCTGCACGTCGGGCCTGGCGGCAAAATAGGCGCCATTGATTGCGCCGACCGAGGCCCCGATCACCCTGTCGAATTGAACATTGGCCTCCACCAAGGCCCGCAACATGCCCACTTGAACCGCCCCCAGGCTGCCACCACCAGCGAACACGATTGCGGTTTGCGTCGTCATGGCGGCAGTCTCTGCGCAGGCCTGTGTGGATTGAGTGTAGTCGGCGGGGCAACGCTGGACTGGCCACTGCCCGTGTGCACCGTTTGCTTGCCACAGGCGCTGTACTACGCTGCTGATACCCACGCCTGCCAGGAGAGCGCCGATGCTGCCATGCCCACTTTCGGAGTGCGCGCTTATGGCTAGGCGGATGCTTGCCGGCCTGGCAGCGTGCCTGGCATTGGCAGCCACACTGTTGTGCGGCAGCAGTCAGGCAGTCGAGGAGGTGGCGTCAACAAGCGCCGAGCCTGCCGAGCTGAAAATCGCCAACCGTTCGATCGTGGTCTTTCATGCCACATTGCTGGGTGAAGTGCCGGCTGCCCGTGTCCGGCGCGCCGCAGCGGTCATCAATGAACAGCTCGACGAGGGCTTTGCTGGCCAGGTCAGCGTGGACCCGATTCAGGACAGTTACATGGTGCTGCTGGGGGATCGCCGGGCGTTCATCGTCTCGCCCAGGGACCTGGCTGGCGCCGACCTGGATGCTCGCCAGGGTGCTGAGCAGGCTGCCCAGCGCTTGAGCCAGGTCGTGGAAGAAGCCCGGCAGGCACACAGCTTGCGTTTCCTGTTGGTCGCGGTCGGCTTGAGCGGCGCTGCGACCCTGATCTACCTGGCGCTGGTCAAACTCTGCGTGTGGCTGCACGGCAAGGCACTGTCGTGGTTGCCCCAGCGTGTGCGCAAACACACCAGCGCCTTGCGCATCGGGCGTACCCAGCTGGTCGATTCGAGCAACCTGTATCCCTTGTTGCGGCGGCTGCTGGCCTTGTTGCGCTGGACGTTGATCCTGCTGCTGACCTATGAATGGCTCAGCTTCGTTCTGCAACGATTCCCCTATACGCGGCCGTGGGGCGAAAGCCTGAACCTGTACCTGCTGGGTTTGTTGCGCCACGTGCTGACCGGTATCGTCGATGCGGTGCCTGGGCTGCTGATCGCCCTGCTGATCTTCTTCATCGCCCGTGGCATCAGTGCCTTCAGCAAGCGCCTGCTCGAGCGCCTGGCGCGGCCTGGCACGATCAGCTGGCTGACCCAGGAAACCCTGCAACCGACCACCCGGCTGACGGCCCTGGCCATCTGGCTGTTCGCCGTGGCCATGGCTTACCCCTATCTGCCCGGTGCCGACACCGACGCGTTCAAGGGGCTTTCGGTGCTGATCGGCCTGATGATTTCCCTCGGTGCGACCAGTGTGGTCGGCCAGGCCGCCGCCGGGCTGATCCTCACCTACACGCGCACCCTGCGCCCCGGCGAATACGTGCGCATTGGCGAGCACGAAGGCACCGTCACCGAGCTGGGCATGTTCACCACCAGCATTCGCACCGGCCTGGGCGAAGTACTGACGCTGCCCAACTCGATGATCACCGGTGCGGTGACCAAGAACTATTCACGTGTGGTGCAAGGGCAGGGGTATGTGGTCGATACCACGGTCACCATCGGCTATGACACGCCCTGGCGCCAGGTCGAGGCGATGCTGCTGGAGGCGGCGAAGCGCACGGACGGCGTCCTGCACACCCCCCGGCCCCAGGTGTTCCAGACCGCCTTGTCGGATTTCTACCCGGAATACCGCCTGGTGGCCCAGGCCGTGCCGAGCGAACCTCGCCCACGGGCAGAGCTGCTGACCATGCTGCATGCCAATATCCAGGACGTGTTCAACGAGTATGGCGTGCAGATCATGTCGCCTCATTATCTGGGTGACCCTGAGCAGGACAAGGTCGTACCGAGGGAGAACTGGTACAACGCCCCGGCGTCGCCACCCGAGGACAGCCAGCGATGATCGACTTCGTGCTTCAGGCCCTGCGCTCGAACCCGGAAATCGCGGTGTTCCTGGCCATTGCCCTGGGCATGCTGCTGGGGCGACTGCGCCTGGGCAGCTTCCACCTAGGGTCGGTGGCCGGTGCGCTGCTGATGGGCCTGCTGATCGGGCAGATCGGGCTGGAAGTGCCGCAGGCGTTGAAATCGGTGTTTTTCGTGCTGTTCATCTATGCCGTAGGGTTCAAGAGCGGGCCGGAGTTCTTCGGCAGCCTGAATGCCGGCACGCTCAAGCTGGTGGTGTTCTCCACGGTGTTGTGCGCGGTGGCGCTGGGCAGCATCCTGATGATGAACCTGGTCTTTCACTTCGACGCCGGGTTCACGGCCGGCCTGGGTGCCGGCGCGTTGACCGACACGGCGATCATGGGTACCGCCAGCAGTGCCATTGCCCACCTGCCGCTGGCTGATGCCGACAAGGCACAGCTCAACAGCCACATGGCCATCGCCTATGCAATCACCTACCTGTTCGGCACCGTTGGCCTGATCGTCTTCGTCGGCAGCATCGCCCCCTGGCTGCTGCGCGTCGACCTGCGCAGCGCTGCCCGCGAACTGGAGGCGACACTGGGCATCGACAACCAGGACGAGGTGCTGAGCATCCCCTATACCCGCATCGTGGTGCGCGCCCATCGCCTGCAGGATCCCCGGCTCGCGGGGGCGAGCATTGGCGCCATCGAGCGCCTGCACCCGTTGATGAGCGTGGAGCGGGTGGTGCGCGGCGAGCAGGTGATCGAGCGTGACCCGGCCCTGGTGCTGCAACTGGGCGACGTGCTGGGTATCTATGCCCTGCGCGAGGCAGTCGCCGAACTGGCCCAGCAGGTTGGCCCGGATATCGACGATCCGCGCTCACTGTCGTTCGCCACCCGCTCGGCGGACATTGTCCTGACGGCCCGCGCCTTTCACGGCAAGACCCTGCGGCAGATCCGCAATCACGTCAGCGGCGCCGGGCGCATGGGCTGTTTCATCGACAGCATCAGCCGCCAGGGCCTGGAGCTGCCGGTGCTGCCCAACACCGTGCTGCGCCGTGGCGATGTGATCGCATTGACTGGGCGCACCGCCAGTGTCGAAGCGGTGGCCAGGCAATTGGGACGGATCCGCGAGCGCAGCTACAAATCGGATATCGCCGTGCACAGCCTGGGGATGGTGGCTGGCGCCTTGCTCGGCATGCTCTCGACCCATGTCGGGATGATCCCCGTCGAACTGGGCGTGGGTGGCGGCGTGCTGCTGGTCGGCCTGCTGGTCGGCTGGCTCAACTCGCGGCACCCGGACATCGGCGGCATGCCGGCGGCGGCGCAGTGGGCGTTTTCCGAGTTCGGCCTGACCGCATTCGGTGCGGTGGTCGGGCTGCTGGCCGGGCCGGCGGCGTTCGAGGCCATGCGCGAGCAGGGCGTGGCACTGTTGCTGTCGGGCATGGTGGTGACCTTGCTGCCACCGCTGGTAGCGCTGTACTTCGGGCGTTATGTACTGCGCCTGCACCCGATGGTTCTGCTGGGAGCGCTGGCCGGCGCCCAGACCGAAGCGGCCTCGATGAACAAGGTGATCGAGATGTCCGGCAGCCACACACCGGTGATCGGCTTCACGGTGTGCTATGCCATCTCCAACGTGTTGTTGGCGGTGTGCGGGCCGATCATCGTGGCCTTTGCGACTTGAACCAGAACTGCTGATTTTAACGACAGCCCGCGAAGGGCGACTGCAACTGGACGTGGAGATGGGGATGGCAGGAGCTGGACGAGCGGGACCACAGCGCATGCGCTCGGTGGCAAGGTGGCTGTTGGCCGTGATCTTTTGTGGCAGCGCCGCTGCCTGGGCAGCCGACGAGGTGGGGCGGTTGCCGGCAGCCGCAACCGGTGAGGGCTATGCACCGCAACAGAGCTGCCTCGGCTGCCACGCCGAACAGTCCGGGCAATGGCAGCACTCCGACCACGGCTGGGCGTTGCGTGACGCCAATGCCGAGAATGTGCTGGGCTACTTTAACGACACCCGCTTCGACGAGGCGGGGGTCAAGGCGCATTTCTATCGCAAGGACGGCGGCTACTTCGTCAACATCGAGGGCGAGGACGGCAAGCCGGCCGATTTTCGCATCCTCTACACCTTTGGCCATCAACCGCTGCAGCAGTACCTGGTGGCGCTGTCACGCGGGCGCCTGCAAGCGCTGACCATCGCCTGGGACAGCCGCCCCGAGGCGCAGGGCGGGCAACGCTGGTTCTCGCTGTATCCGGGCCAGCGCTTCACACCCGACGACCCCTTGCACTGGACCGGTCGCTACCAGAACTGGAACGCCATGTGCGCCGACTGCCATTCGACCCGCCTGCTGAAAAATTACGACGACCAGCACGACAGCTTCGCCAGCACCTGGAAGGAGCAGGCGGTCGGTTGCCAGAGCTGCCATGGCCCTGGCCAGGCGCATGTCGACTGGGCCACGGCCAAACCCGCCAGCAGCCTGGCGAACAAAGGCCTGGCGGTGGACTACAAGGCCCTGGGCAGCAAGGGCGTGGTCGAGCAGTGCGCGTATTGCCACAGCCGTCGCCAGGGGCTCGGTACCGGCCAGTTGCCTGGCCATCCGCAACTCGACCAGAGCCTGCCGGCCACGCTACGCACCGGCCTGTACCATGCCGACGGGCAGATAGACGGTGAGGTGTATGAGTTCGGCTCGTTCACCCAAAGCAAGATGTACGCGGCCGGCGTCACCTGTACCGATTGCCACAACCCGCACACCACCAAGGTGCGCCTCGAAGGCAACGGACTGTGCCAGCAATGCCACAACCCCCAGCCCAACACGGCGCGTTTCGCCGGCCTGCAGGCCAAGGACTACGACAGCCCGGCGCACCACCATCACGCGGCAGGCTCGCCAGGTGCCCAGTGCGTGAACTGTCACATGCCGACCAAGACCTACATGGTGGTCGACCCGCGCCGTGATCACAGCCTGCGCATTCCACGCCCTGACCTGGCCGGGCAGACCGACAGCCCCGATGCCTGCACGGCCTGTCACCAGGACCAGAAACCGGCCTGGGCAGCGGCGGCCATCGAACAATGGTTCGACGCACCCAAGCGCCCCCAGCATTACGGGCAGGCCTTCCATGCCGTGCAGGCAGACCCTTCCACGACCCTCAGCCGCCTGGGCTACGTGCTCGCCGACAAGGCCAACCCGGCGATCGTGCGCGCCACGGCAGCCGACCAGCTGGCCGACCTTGGCCCGGCGGCCAGCAGCAACCTGCGCTGGGCGCTACAGGACCCGGACCCGCTGATCCGGGCCTATGCCGTATCGGGGTTCAGCAGCGTGCCGCCCGAGCAGCGCCTGAAAACGCTGCTGCCGCTGCTCGAAGACCCCAGCCTCGCGGTCAGGGACGAAACCGTGCGGGCCATGGCCGACGTTTCGCCAATGCAAGTGCCGCCAGCCAGCCAGGCGCTGTTCAAGGCACTGGTTGCGGACTACGAGCAGCGCCTGCGGGGCAATGCCGACCTGCCGGGCGGGCGCCTGAACCTGGCGGTGCTGCTGTCACGCCAGGGGCATGACGAGCAGGCCATGGAGCAATACCGCCAGGCACTGCATATGGACCCTTACTTCACCCCGGCCCGGGTCAACCTGGTGACCCTGGCCAGTGGCGCGCAACGCCTGGACGAAGCCGAAGGGTTACTGCGCGACGGCGTGGCGCTGGAGAAGACGCCCGTGGCCGACCGCGGCAACCTGGCCTACATGCTTGCCCTGCTGCTGGTGGAGCGGGGCAAGGCCGAAGAGGCGCTGGGCTGGATGGAACAAGCCGCCCAGGCGCTGCCCGGCAACCCGCGCATCCGCTACAACCAGGGCTTGCTGCTGTCGCGCATGGAGCGTCGCCCGGAAGCGCTGGAGGCGTTGCGCAGCGGCCTGCAGCAGTCGCCGGACGACCCCGACCTGCTGTACTCGCTGATCTACCTGCACGCCCTGGCCGGCGAACGCCAGCAAGCGTTCGGCTATGTCCAGCACATGCGCGAAGTGGCGCCGGACGACCCGCGCCTGCAGGCGATCGAGCCTTATTGGCGCAACGGCCAATAGCGCCGGCGTGCAGCAATACTCATTACGACTAGAGTTAACACTCGAATGCAAAGCACAGGGAGCGCAACGTGAACACACTCCAGCAGGTGCAGGGCCTCGAAGCGTCAGTGGCCGAAAGTGTGCTTGGCCAGGCCGACACCATTCGCCACATCGTCCTGGCGTTGCTGGCCAACGGGCACGTGCTGCTCGAAAGCCTGCCGGGGCTGGCCAAGACACGCACGGTCAAGGCGCTGTCCACCCACCTTGACGCGCAGATGCGGCGCATCCAGTTCACGCCCGATCTGCTGCCTTCGGACATCACCGGCGGCGAGATCCTGCAGCAGACCCCGGAAGGCAACAGCATCAAGTTTCAACCGGGGCCGCTGTTCGGCAACGTGATCCTGGCCGACGAGATCAACCGCGCGCCGGCCAAGGTCCAGGCGGCCCTGCTGGAGGCGATGGAGGAACGCCAGATCACCGTGGCCGGGCGGAGCTACCCGATGCCTGGCCTGTTCATGGTGCTGGCGACCCAGAACCCCATCGAACAGGAGGGGACCTACCCACTACCCGAAGCGCAGATGGACCGCTTCCTCATGAAGCTGCAGCTCGACTACCCGCACCCCGAGGACGAAGCCCAGGTGCTGCGCCTGGTGCGCAGCGAAGACCAACAGGTCGGTAGCGCACCTGAACCTGCGCGCCTGCCCCAGGACGTCGTCTTCAGCGCACGGCGCGAGGTGGCCCAGGTGCACGTGGCGCCTGCCATCGACCGCTACCTGGTCGACCTGGTCAATGCCACCCGACACCCCGCGGACTATGACGCCGACCTGGCGCGCTGGATTCATATCGGCGCCAGCCCACGCGGAGGGATCAGCCTGGACCGTGTAGCGCGTGCCCACGCCTGGTTCAATGGCCAGGATTTCGTTTCGCCGGACAATGTCCGGGCCATCATGCACCCGGTGTTGCGCCATCGCCTGCAGTTGTCCTACGACGCCATCAGCGACGGGGTGAGCGCCGACCAGGTGCTCGACCGGCTGCTGGACAAAGTCGCCATTGCGACCTGAAGGGCTGCCCATGGCCAATCAACCGGTGACCGCCGATGGCTTCGTCTACACCTCGCTCGCCGAGCTGATGGCGCTGGAGCCCCGTGCCCGCGGCCTGAGCTTCCTGGCCCGGCAGCCCCTGGCGAGCATTCTGTCCGGCAACCATGCGTCGCGCATGCGTGGCCGTGGACTGAGTTTCGATGAGCTGCGCCGCTACATCCCTGGTGATGACCTGCGTCACCTCGACTGGCGCGCTTCGCTGCGCTACGGCAAACCGTTCGTACGCACCTTCAACGAAGAGCGCGACCGGCCAACGCTGCTGCTGGTCGACCAGCGCATGAGCATGTACTTCGGTTCGCAGCGCTATTTCAAGTCGGTGACCGCCGCACAGCTGGGCGCGCTGTGTGCCTGGATGGCGTTCCATGCCGGTGACCGCGTGGGTGGCCTGGTGCTGGGCAGCGAGGCCATCGCCCCGCTGCGGCCGCTGCGCAGTCGTGCCCGGGTGCAGGCCCTGTGCGCGGAAGTCGCGAAGGCCAACCAGGGCTTGTCGGCACAGGGCGAGGACCGTGAAGGCGACAATCAGCTCGATCAGGCCCTGCGCACCTGTGCGGCCGTGGCGGGTCACGACCACCTGGTGTGCATCATCAGTGATTTTGCCGGGGTCAGCCCGCAAACGTTGCAGTTGCTGCGCCAGTTGCATCAGCACAACGATGTGATTGCCATCCAGGTCTATGACCCGATTGCCCTCAAGGTGCCGGACAAAGGCCGTCTGGTCATCACCCAGGGTGCCTTGCAGGTCGAACTGGAAGTGGGGCGGCGCCAGGTCAGCAGGCCGCTGGGCGAGTTCCTTTCCGGGCGCCTGCGCGATGTGGCTGAACTGCTGCGCCGTAGTCAGGTGCCCTTGATGATGATCAGCAGCGGCGAAGACTGCGTAGCGCAACTGCGTCGGGAACTAGGCCGCCTGGCCCAGGGGGCAAGATGACCACGCCCGTGCAGCCCTCGCTTGACCAGCTACGCGAACTGGTGCCCGGCACACCGCCGTTCGGCTATTGGCCACAGACCTGGGCCTGGGCGCTGTTGCTGGTGTTGCTGCTCGCCGTGCTGACGGCTTGGGCAGCCCGGCGCTGGTGGCACTGGCGCCGTGACCTGTACCGTCGTGAAGCGCTCTTACGCCTTGATCAATTGGCGGCGGCCCCCGCCGAACAGCGCCTGGCGGCCTTGCGCGAACTGCCCGAACTGCTCAAGCGCGTGGCCCTGTCGATGCCCGGTACACCTGCTGTGGCGGGCCTCGGTGGTGAAGCCTGGCAGCAATTCATGTCAGCACACGCCCGGCAAACGCTGCCGCAAGGGTTCAGCACTGCCCTGCAACAACTGGCCTATGCGCCGGACGCCCAGCTGCATGCGCTCGACGAGGCGACGCGGCTTTCGTTGTTCAGCACCAGCCGCGCCTGGATAGCGAGCCACCATGTGGCGCTTTGACCTGCCCTGGGCCTTTGTGCTGCTGCCGCTGGCCTGGGCCGCGTATCACTGGCTCAAGCCCTACCAGGAAGGGCGCAGCGCATTGCGCGTGCCGTTTTTCAGTGCCATGAGCCACGCCCTGGGCAAACACCCGACCCGTACCGGAGGGCTGAGTGCCGGCTGGCAGCTGCCACTGAACCTGCTGGTCTTTGTCCTGCTGGTAGCGGCCTGCGCCCGGCCGGTGCTGGTCGAGCAGCCGATCCGTCACCAGCAACCGACCCGTGACCTGATGCTGGCCATCGACATCTCGCAATCCATGCGCGCCAACGACTACACCTCGGCTGACGGCCAACGCACCGACCGCCTCACCGCCGTCAAGGCAGTGGTACGTGACTTCATCAAGCGCCGCGCGGATGACCGCATCGGCCTGATCCTGTTCGGCACGGGCGCCTACCCACAAGCGCCGTTGACCCTCGACCATGCCAGCCTGCTGTTGCTGCTGGATGAGGCTGGCGTTGGCATGGCCGGGCCCAACACCGCCCTGGGCGATGCCATCGGCCTGACCATCAAGCTGCTGCAACCGGCCAAGGAACAGGAGAAAGTGCTGATCCTGCTCACCGATGGCAATGACACCGGCAGCGCCATCACCCCCGAGCACGCGGCCCGGCTGGCCCGCGCCCATGGCATCGTGGTCCATGCCATCGGCATCGGCGACCCTCAGGCCACTGGCGAAGACAAGGTCGACCTGCAGACCCTGCAGATGATCGCCCGCACGACCGGTGGGCGGTTCTTCCGCGCCGATGACAGCAGCAGCCTGCAAGGCGTGTACGACACCCTCGACCGCTTGACCCCGCACAAGGTCACCACCCTGAGCCATCAACCGCGCCGCGACCTGTTCTACTGGCCGCTGGGTGCCGCCTTGCTGCTGTTGCTGGTGGCCCAGGCGCTGGCCTGGCTGGGCGCACGGCGCGCCTTGGCGACGGAGGCCTGAGCATGGACATCGACCTGGCTGCCTTGCACTTCCTGCGCCCCTGGTGGTTGCTGACGCTGCTGCCAGGCGTGTTGCTGCCGCTGCTCTGGGTACGGCGGCACGACGTCAAGCGGCAACTGACCGGCATCATCGCCCCGCACCTGGTCGAGCACTTGGTCATTCGGCCCCGGGAAAGCCAGCGCCTGCGCCCGGTCCACCTGCTGGGCGCGCTGCTGGTGACCGGCGGGCTGGCCGCAGCCGGCCCGACCTGGACCCAGGACATTCCAGACTTTCTCGACAACCGCGCGCCGTTGCTCCTGGCCGTGGACCTGTCGCCGTCGATGGATGCCGACGACATGCCACCCAGCCGCCTGGCCGCTGCCCGGCACACCCTGCACGACCTTGTGCAACGCCGTGCCGGTGCCCGTACCGCGCTCATCGCCTACGCCGGCAGTGCCCATCTGGTGCTGCCAGCTACCGACGACCCGGCGCTGCTCGACACTTTCATACAGGCCCTGAGCACCGACCTGATCGCCCAGCCCGGCAAGGATGTGCTCGGCGTGCTGGCCATTGCCGACAAAATACTCGAAGCCGAAAACAGTCCGGGCACCTTGCTGTTGCTGACCGACGGCGCCGATGCCAGCCAGTCCGATGCGCTGGGCAAGCGCCTGGCGGGCAGTGACCTGCAGGTGCTGGTGCTGGCGGTCGGCAGCCAGGACACCGGGGTGCTGCGCGATGCCAAGGGCATGCCCAGGCTCGATGCCGAGGGCCGCACCGTGCAAGGCAGCTTCGATGCCAAGGGCCTGAAGGGCCTGGCCGAGGCCACTGATGCCCCGTTGGGCAGCCTGACCCTGGATAACGACGACCTGGACTGGGTCGAGCTGCATGCCCAGCAACACTTCCAGGCCGCCAAGGGCGATGGCGAAACCGTGCATTGGAAAGATGCCGGCTATTGGCTGTGCTGGCCGCTGGCACTGCTGGCGGTGTTGTGCGTGCGGCGCGGCTGGCGAGTGAACTGGCTGGCCATGCTGCTGTTTGCCAGCAGCCTGGCGGGCCTGCCGGAGTCGGCCCGCGCGGGCGCTTTGGCCGATCTGTTCTTCACCCCGGACCAGCAGGGCCGGTGGGCCTTCGAACAGGGGCATTACCCACAGGCCGCCGAGCGCTTCAAGGACCCTTACTGGAAGGGCGTGGCCGCCTATCAGGCCTCCGACTACAAGGTGGCACTGACGGCGCTGGCGCCGCTGAACACCGCCAGCGCCTGGTTCTACCAGGGCAACAGCTACGTCAGGTTGTTCAAGTTCCCGCAAGCCATCGCTGCCTACCGCCAGGCGCTGGCCCTGCAACCCGCGTTCCCCGAAGCCAGCGCCAACCTGGTCCTGGCCCAGGCATTGCAGAAGGACTACGAGGACCAACAGCAGGTCAACCCCGAGGTGAAACCCGACAAGGTGGTGGAGGACCAGACCCCCGTCGAAGGCGGCAAGGCGCAACAACAGAAGACCGCCATGGCAGCCTCCGATCAGCTCTGGCTGGACAACCTGAACACTTCGCCAGGGCAGTTCCTCAAGCGTAAGTTCCAGCTTCAGCAAGCCGCGAGCAAGCCGGTCGAGGAGCCGGTCGAGGAGGGTGCGCCATGAAACGCCTGTGCGCCTGGCTACTGGCCTGCCTGCCCACGCTGGTACTGGCGGCCGACCCCGAAGTGCGGGTGGACCAACGCCTGGTACCGGATACGCCGATCATGCTGGGGGCTACCGTCAGCCTGGAGGTCGACTTGCTGGTGGACACCTGGTTCACCGATGCACCGGTGCTGCCGGCGCTGGAGCTGCCCGGCGCCGTGGTCCAGCCACCGGCGGGCGAGGCGCAGCACCTCAACCGGCAGATTGACGGCAAGCCGTTCTTCGGTTTGCGCTACACCTACCAGATCACCCCGCAGGCCGCGCAGCGCTTTCAGATCCCGGCATTGGCGTTCCAGGTAACACCCGGGCCAGCCAGTACGCCTGTCACGCTGACCAGCCAACCGTTGACGTTCGAGGTAAAAGGCCAGGCGGGCGAGGCGGGCAGTGCGCAACCGGTTGCGCAGTCGCTCAGCTTCACCCAGCAGGTCGAACAATCGCATACGCCGTTGCGGGTGGGCGACAGCATTACCCGCCGCTTGCACATCGAGGCGCCTGGGGCGCAAGCCATGCTCCTGCACCCGCCTGAGCTGGTAGAGGTCCAAGGGTTCAAGCGCTATCTTCAGCCGCCTGCCGTCAAGCCGCTGAGTGATGGGCGTGGCGGCATCCTTGGCGGGCAGCGGGACGACAGCGCGAGCTATGTCATCACCAGCCCCGGCAAACACACATTGCCTGCCATCGCGTATTCATGGCGCGATGCAACAACGGGTGAGCTGCACCAGGCAAAGGTGCCGGAAGTGATCCTGCAGGCCAGCGCCGTCAGCTATCAGGCACCGTTCTCCATCAGTGACGACCTGCGCGCCATGGGCCATCAGGCGAGGTTGCGGGTGGGTGGCCAGGGCCTGCTGCTGGCCGTGTGCCTGCTGGCCTTCGCGCTGCTGGCCTGGACTGGCCGGGCGCGGGGCAGGCGGGCGTGGCGTCAGTTCCAGGCCTGGCGGGCACGGCGTCGGCAGGCGTGGCTGGACTCACCGGCCTATGCCTGGAAGCTCGCACGCCAGCAATGCGCCCAGTCGCCCGCGCGCCTGGACGCCCTGTACCTGTGGGCGCGCCGCAGCAGTGGCAACTACACCCTGGCTACCGTCGAAGGACAAATACCCGGCGTGAAGCGGAACCGTTTGCTAGCCTGTTTCAGGTCCCGCTACGGCGTTTCAGAGGCAGCAGGTCAATCCGCGCTCACGCTGGCCAGCCAACCACCAGCCAATCAATATGCGCAGCACCCTGGCGAGGGGCACGGCCTCAAGCCTCTCAACCCGTGATTTGCACCAGGCAGGCCCACGCCCTCAGGGAAGGACGGTCTCATGCGTCAGCAAGTCGGAACCTTACGTGCGTTGCTGTATCTGTTACTGCTGCTGCCGGTTTTGGCCACGGCGGCGGATTCCTTGCCGTCCTGGCGTGACGGGCCGTCGCGCAAGAGCATCGAGACCTTCGTCACTGCGGTGACCACCCAGGGCGGCAAAGACTACATCGAGCCGGCACAACGTATCGCGGTGTTTGACAACGACGGCACCTTGTGGAGCGAGCAGCCGTTGTATTTCGAAGTGTTGTTCTCTATCGATGAAGTCAAGCGCCTGGCGCCTGAACACCCTGAATGGAAGACCCAGCAGCCTTTCAAGGCTGTGCTGGAAAACGATCAGAAGGCCTTGGCCGAGCAGGGCATGGACGGTGTGATCAAGCTCGTTGCTGCCACCCACGCGGGCATCAGCACCGAGACCTTCATGGCCCGCAGTCAGGCCTGGCTGGCCGAGGCCCGGCACCCGAAAACCGGCAGGTTGTACACCCGCATGGTCTACCAGCCGATGCTGGAGCTGCTCGATTACCTGCGCGGCAACGGCTTCAAGACCTACATCGTCTCGGGTGGCGAAGTGGCCTTCATGCGGGCGTTCGCCGAAAAGGTCTACGGCATCCCCCCGGAACAGGTGATCGGCACCACCCTGGGCGCGGAATACCGTAACGAGGGCGGCCAGATCAGTATCCAGCGGCTACCCACGCTGCTGCACAACGATGATGGCCCGGGCAAACCCGTCAGTATCGAAGCGGTGATCGGACGGCGGCCGGTCCTGGCGTTCGGCAACTCCGACGGCGACCTGCAGATGCTGCAGTGGACCATGGCCGGGCAGGGCAGGCGCTTCGCCGGCCTGGTGCATCACACCGATGGCCAGCGCGAATGGGCGTACGACCGGCAAAGCAGCGTCGGGCGCCTGGACAAGGCGCTGGACGAGGCGCACGAAAAGGGTTGGACGGTGGTGGACATGGCGAAGGAGTGGCGCCGGGTCTACCCCGATGACAAGGAGTGACCACACCAGCACAGAGCCGCAGGCGCTCAGAAGCCAGTCAGCAGTCGGCCTCATGTGTGCACGTAGTCGTGGACTTACGACACTAACGTGATACGGAGGACGTACTCATGAAGTCCAGTAGAAGATGGTTGACGGCGCTTGCGATCGCGACGTCGGCGACCTTGGGAGCCGGCTGGGTCAGCGCTGCAGACAAGCCGAACATCCTGGTGATCTTTGGCGATGACATCGGCCAGACCAATATCAGTGCCTATGGCAAAGGCGTGGTCGGCTACCAGACCCCCAACATTGATCGGATTGCCAAGGAAGGCATGATGTTCACTGATTACTATGCCGAGAACAGCTGTACGGCCGGCCGCTCCACGTTCATTACCGGGCAGACGATCTTGCGCACCGGTCTGTCCAAGGTCGGCATGCCGGGCGTGCCGGTGGGCCTGCAAGCGCGCGACGTCACCATCGCCCAGGCGCTCAAGGCCCATGGCTATGCGACCGGGCAGTTCGGCAAGAATCACCTGGGCGACCGTGACGAGTACCTGCCCACCAACCACGGTTTCGATGAGTTCTTTGGCAACCTTTATCACCTCAACGCCGAAGAAGAACCGGAACGCCCGCGTTGGCCCAAGGATGATACCGAGTTCACCAAGGCCACTTCGCCGCGTGGGGTGATCAAGTCCAGTGCCGACGGCAAGATCGAAGACACCGGTGCGCTCACCAAGAAGCGCATGGAAACCATCGACGACGAGACCACCCAGGCCGCGATCAACTTCATCGAGAAACAGGCCAAGGCCGACAAACCGTTCTTTGTCTGGATGAATACCACGCGCATGCACGCCTTTACCCACGTGCGTGAGTCGATGCGCGGGCAGAGCGGGATGGTCGACAATGAGTACGCCGACGGCATGCTTGAGCACGACGGCGATGTCGGCAAGCTGCTCAAGACCCTGGATGACCTGAAGATCGCCGACAACACCATTGTCGTCTACACCACCGACAACGGGCCGAACCAGTGGTCCTGGCCGGATGCCGCCACCACACCGTTCCGCAACGAGAAGAACTCCAACTGGGAAGGTGCCTACCGGGTGCCGGCAATGGTCCGCTGGCCCGGCAAGATCAAGGCCGACACGGTCAGCACGCAGATGTTCTCGGGGCTCGACTGGTTCCCTACGTTGCTTGCCGTGGCTGGCGACACCGATATCAAGGAGCGGCTGCTCAAGGGGGCTGACGTAGGCGGCAAGAACTTCAAGGTGCACCTCGACGGTTTCAACCAGTTGGACTACCTGACCGGCAAGACCGACAAGGGGCCGCGTGACGAGTTCTACTACTTCAACGACGATGCCGAGCTTGTAGGCATGCGCTTCAAGGACCTCAAGGTGGTGTACTGCGAACAGCGTGCACCGGGTGGCCTGAAGGTGTGGAGTGAGCCGTTTGTCTGCCTGCGCGTGCCGAAACTGTTCGACCTGCGCCAGGACCCTTACGAGCGGGCCGATGTGGTTTCCGACCAGTATTACGACTGGCTGACGAAGAACGACTACCTGATCTTCCAGGCCACACAGAAGGCGGCCAAGTTCCTCCAGACCTTCGTCGATTACCCACCTAGCCAGCGGCCAGCGAGCTTCAGCATCGATCAGGTGCGCAAGGACGTCGACAAGAAGATTGATGAAAAAATGAAGGCCCAGTGATGTTCCTGCAGGCGTGCGCGACCGGCGCACGCCTGCTTTTCTTACTTCGCGGATGCCACTGGCGTCCTAAGGCAGTGAACTTATGGGGTCGTCGGGCAAACCGGTTTCGCTGGAGGTGGCCGTGCGAGGGCGCCTGGACACCTGGATGGCGTGCGCCCTGTTGGGGTTGTCGGGCGCTGCGGCGCTGGTTTACCAGGTGCTGTGGATCAAGCAATTGTCATTGGTGGTGGGCGTGGAAGTGCACGCGGTCACCACGGGCATCAGTGCGTTCTTTGCCGGCTTGGCGATCGGCGGGCTGCTGTTTGGCCGCTGGGCCGACCGGCTGCTGCGCCCGGTACGCCTGTACGCGGCATTGGAACTGGCGGTGGCGGGGCTGGGCATCTGCGCCACCCTGGCGCTGGCGCATTCGGCGTCGTTGTTTGCCCGGTGGGAGGACAGCGCGGGCTGGCTGGCCTGGTGCCTGCCGTTTGCCCTGGTCGGGCTGCCAGCACTGCTGATGGGCGGCACCTTGCCGGTGCTGATGCGCGCCCTGGCACCCGGCGACGGCACAACCGCCAAGGCAGGCGGCCAGTTGTATGCGGCCAACACGGCGGGCGCCATCATCGGCACTTTGCTCTGCGCCTTCGTGCTGTTGCCCCGCCTTGGTGTGACGGGCAGCGCGCTGGCGGCCGCAGCGATGAACCTGGTGGCGGGGGCATTGGCCTGGCAGATGCGAGGCAGCCACACCTTGCCTCGGCGCCAGGACCGGGAGGCAGGCCCCGCACGCACGCGCCACGCGCGCCTGGCCGTCGCGCTGTACTGCATCGCCGGTGGCGTGGCGCTGGGCTACGAAGTGGTGTGGAGCCAGTCGATCGTGCAGTTCATGAGCACCCGTGCCTATGCCTTTGCCGTGGTGCTGGCCACCTATCTGGGCGGCCTGGTGGTGGGCAGTGCCGTGCATGCCCGTTATGCCGACAAGCTACGGGACCCCTGGGGCATGTTCGCGCTGCTGATCACCTGTGCCGGGCTACTCGCCTTGCTGCAACTGGCCGGCCTGGGGCGTTGGCTGGTGGTGGCGCAGACCCAGGCGGAATGGCTGGTCATGCAGCTGACCGGCAACGAATTGGCGGGCATGTGCGCGCGCTTCGCCACGGTGGCCCTGAGCATGGTGTTCCTGCCGACCGTGTTGCTGGGGGCGGCATTCCCGCTGGCGGTCAGGCTTGCCGTCGATGGCGACCACGTGGGCCGCGATGTCGGCACCATCGTCGCACTCAATACCTTGGGTGGCATTGCCGGGGTGGCCTTGACCGGCTTCGTGCTGGTGCCGGGTATCGGCCTGGTGCGCACCTTGGCCGTGCTCGCCGTGGTCGCTGCCGTGCTTGGCCTGGTGGCCGTGTGGCGAGGGCCGGGGGTGGGGCGCCGCACCCAGGTTGCCGTGCTCGGGCTCGCCGTGGCCAGCGCCATGACGGCGGCGTTGACGCCCCCCCAGCGCCTGGCCGAACTGCTGCCCGGGGCCCGCAACGGCACCCTGGCCTACTACCGTGAAGGCCGCGGCGGTACCGTTGCCGTGGTCAGCCAGGAGCGCCAGGGGCAGGGGTTCAACCGCCTGTACATCCAGGGCGTTTCCAATACCGGTGACGCCATGCCGTCCCTGCGCTACATGCGCCTGCAGGCACTGTTGCCGCTGCTGATCCATGCAGGTGAGCCGCGATCGGCCCTGGTGATCGGTTTCGGCACCGGCATCACCGCTGGCGCCATGCTGCGCTATGCGGGCCTGGAGCGCCCGGTGGTGGCCGAATTGCTGCCCGAGGTGCTGCAGGCGGCCCCCTTGTTCAAGGGTAACTACAACGCGGTCAGCGACCCGCGCCTGGACATCCGCCTGCGCGATGGCCGCCGCGAGCTGCTGCGCAGCGCCGATCGCTATGACCTTATCACCCTGGAGCCACCACCCCCGTCGGCGGCAGGCGTGGTCAATTTATATTCGCGGGATTTCTACCAGCTGGCCGCCAGCCGCCTGCAGGCCGATGGGTTGGTTGCGCAATGGCTGCCACTGCCGACCCAGAACGATGAAGACAGCCGTTCGCTGGTACGCAGCTTCATCGACGTGTTTCCCCACGCCGCGCTGTTCACCACCGAGTTCCACGAAATGCTGCTGATTGGCTCGCCAGCACCGCTTCAGCTGGATGTGGCACGTATCAGCCAACGTTTCGCACAACCGGCGGTGGCGGCGGCGCTGGGCGAAGTCGGCATCGCTTCACCAGCGGCATTGCTCGCCACCTGGGTCACCGACCGCGATGGCCTGGCGCGTTATGCCGGGGCAGCGCCCGCAGTGACCGACGATCAGCCGCGCATCGAGTATTCGGCCTGGGTGCGGCCGCAGGAGATCACCCGGGTGTTGCCAGCCTTGTTGGCCTTACGTCAGCCGCCTCGGCTGCTGAATGCCGAGCCGGGGTTCGCTGTGGCGCTGAACGACCAGTGGCGCACGCTGCAGCTGTTCTACAGCCTGAGCTTGCATGCCTACAACGGCAACCGCCAGGCCTGGGCGCGAGAAGCGCAGGCACTGGCGCGGGTTGATGGCAGCAACCCGTATTACCGCTGGTTCCTTGGTAATCCGCAGCGCTGATCAGAACCGCCAGGTCGCACCGCCGCCAAGAATATGCAGGGCGGCGTTGCGGTAGGTGCCCGAGAGAGTATCGCCCGAGCGCGCCTTGGTCTGGTCGACATCCATGTCACCCAGCCAGACCAGGGTGTAGGCCATGTGCACGTCGAGCCCTTCCTGCAGTTGGTAGTTGACCCCGGCCGCCAGGCGCCAGGCTTCGCCCATCGGGTTGTCGACGGTGCGGTCGCTGTCGTCCACGGCCGAACTGTCGTAGCCCACGCCGGCACTCCAGCGCAGGCGCGGGGTGGCCTGGTACTGGGCACCCACCGAGGCATGCCAGGTGTCCTTGTACTTGCGGTTGACGCTGCGGCTGACATTACCCGCGGCATCGGTGTCGACCTCCACGCCAATATCGCCGAACTCGCTCCAGTCCTGCCAGCCGAGGCTGGCCAGCAGCTTCCATTGTGGGTCGAGGTCATGGGCAATGCTCAGCAGCACCGTTTGCGGCACGTTCATGTCCAGTTCCAGCGAATCGACGTCCAGGCGCCGCAACGCAGCATTGAGCAGCGGGTTGCTGACATTGCGCACGTGCGGTTTGTCTTCGAATTCCAGCTTGACCTTGCTGGTGTAGGCCAGGCCCACCTGGGTGGCAGGCGAAACGCGGTAGTGCACACCGAGGTTGACGCCCACACCGACATCGGTGTCCTTGTACTCGAGCTGGCCATCGGGCCGGTCGGCAAGGCCGAGCAGGTTGTTGTTGATCGCCATTTCGGTGCGGTAGTAGCCGTACATGATGCGCGGGCTGATGCCGAACGAGAGGTCGTCGGTGAACTTGTAGGCGATGGTCGGTTGCAAGGAAACGCCGATCACCGCCGCTTCCTGGGAGAAATAGCGCCCGGCCCAGTCATCGTCGTAGTCCAGTGCCAGGCCGAAGTTGCCGTACATGCCGAAACCGATGGCCGCGCGGTCGTCGATCTGGTGGCTGATGAACAGGCTGGCGCCCGGCAGGTACTGCAGCGCATTGCCGCCCTCGTTGCCGTCGAACTGATTGGCGCTGCCCCGGGAAAACCGGATGTCACCCAGAATCACCTGGGCGTTGGCGCTGATCTGTGTCCCCGCAAGCTGGGTGATCCCTGCAGGGTTGCTCATGAGCACGCTGGGGTCGGTAGCGAGCGCGGCGGCACCGGCATTGGCCAGGCCATTGCCTTCCTGGCCGGCCTCGTAGATGGAGATACCACCGGCCCAGGCGTTGCCGCTGCAGACGGCACCACAAAGCAAAAACGAGTACAGCCTGTGAGCAGGCAGGGTAACAGGTCGTTTCATCAATGCGTCCTCGCACGTTTATCGTGGATAGAGCAACACCAGGTTCAACCGCAGTGCCCAGCCTTCGGGCCCGGTATCGGTACTTTCCGCCCAATAGCGCACACCCGCGCCAAACTGCACCATCTGCCCGGCGATCTGGGTGACCTTGTTCAATTGCAGGTTGATCGGTACCGCGCCTTCGTGGGCCTTCCAGTCGTAGGTGGACTCGGTGTTCAGCCCCAGGGTGACGCCCTTGCCCAGCCCATAGGCCATGAATGGCTGCAGGAAGGTCGAGCGCACGTCTTCGCGGTTGTGATCGCCCGCCACCCCTTCGACATGGTTGACCAAGGCGCCATAGGTCCAGTGGCCGGTCTGTTTCAGCGCCACGGCGGTCGGCCCCACGCCCCATTTCTCGCCACCAAGCAGCTCGTCGGTGGCGGTAGGCAGCAGGAACACCGGGCCGGCGCCCCAGATCCAGCCGCTGTCTGTGGGCGCCTTGGGCGAGAAGAACAGGCTTTGCAGGGTATCGCCCAGGCCGGACTGGTTGCCCGAGCCCGGGGCGATGTCGGTCTGATCGATCACCGGCAGGATGGTGCGCGAGATCAGGTTCCAGTCCTGATTCAGGTCCATGGGAATCACGGGCTGGATATTGAGCGTATGGCGCGAACCCTTGTCATCAGGGCCGATGTTTTCATCGTAGTTGTACTGGAACGGCACGCTGATCAAGGCCGCGATCGGGTTGGCCAGTTGTTTGGCAAGCTCGTCGGCGCTGTGTTCGGCCTGTGCGGCTTGTGCAAGCGCGAGCAACGAACCGACGGTGAACCATTGCAATCTGTATGAGCCTGGCATCCCAATCTCCGCGTGGTGAATGCGCTGCGTCGGGCTTCCCCCCAGGCCGCCCGGCGCGGGTGAGTTCCAGGTCCTGGCGGCGCACGGCAAGCATGTATACCGAATCGAGCAGAGCGCGCTGCCAGGTGAAGATGTCCTGGCGCGGCAGCAGGCCTTTGCCTTCGGCTTCGCGGGCAGCAATCAGCGGTTGGTGCGCATTCCATACCTGCCTGGCAGTTGCGACGCCAGATTCGAAGCTAGATCAATCGTAGCCGGGTTTTCATGACGGAGCGCTGGGCGGGGCGGTTCCGTTTCTCTCGGCACCCTGGCGCAATTCGGCAACATCGCGCTTGGGCGGCGTACCGAACTGACGCCCATATTCGCGGCTGAACTGGGAAGGGCTCTCGTAGCCCACCTTGAAGGCCGCAGTGGCGGCATCCAGGTCTTCATTCAGCATCAAACGTTTCGCCTCGTTCAAGCGCAGCCATTTCTGATACTGCAAGGGGCTCATTGCCGTGAGCTGGCGGAAGTGCTGATGGAAGGTGGAAAGGCCCATTTGCACCTGGGAAGCCAGTTCCTCCACCCGCAGCGGCGCTGAGTAGTTGAGTTTTATCCAGTCGATGGCTTTTGCAATCCGGTGGCCCTTGCTCCCCACCGAAGCGATGTTGCGAAGCAGCGGTGCCTGGTCGCTAAGCAATAGCCGATAGTGGATTTCACGCTGCAGCAGGGGCCAGAGCACGGGTATCGCGTCGGTTTCTTCCAGCAGTTCAACCAGCCTGGTGAAGCTCTCCAGCAGCTTTGGGCTCAACGCACCCACTCCCGCGCTGGTGTGGAGGGTGTGCTCGCTGAGCGGTAGGCGACCATCTTGCGCGATCAGTTCCGCCAGTGTGCGCAGATCAAGCTTGAACACGAGACCCAGACAAGGTGCGGTTTCGCTGGCGACCGTAACCGCCGAATGGGCGGGTATGTTCAGCGAGGTGACCAGGAAACGGGTCGTATCGTAGGGGTAGGCGTGTGCACCGATGACCATTTCTTTCGCGCCCTGTACCACGAGCACGATGCTCGGCTCGACAATGCACGTGATCGGCGGGGCAGGGGCGTCGCGTCGATACACGCTCAGGCCCGGAATGCAGGTCGAGAAGTCTCCAGGCGTGTTCGCGCGGGCGCCGATGATCCTGCACAGCGTCGCCAGCGGGTTAGTCAAAGGAGGGGGTTGAATGGGGCTGGGCATGACAAAAGCTTCCGATCATCTCGTCGACCTACAGTATCTACGTGGCGCACCAGGTGTACATGCCCACTCAGCATGGCTGGACGTTTAGGCAAGAAAACCAACCGATTGCTCTACTGTTTTTCTCGTTTCTCCTTCGATCATGGATGGCAGTCGAGGGACCAGGATGCGTTGAGGCATCTGCACCTCTCACTCAATCCATTTCGAGCAGACAGGAAGATATGCATGAAGTCCTTGATCTTAGCGTTTGCCTTGATGGCCAGTTCACTTTCAGCCGGAGCTGCCGACATGTCCCATGGCGCCAACAATTTCTACAAGAGCGAACAGGTTTCGTCCGAACGGGTGGCCTTCAAAAATCAGTTTCAGATGACTACGGTTGGCAACCTCTTTGTTCCTGAAAACCTGAAGCCCGGCACCCGCTACCCGGCCATCATCGTCGGCCACCCAATGGGGGCGGTGAAGGAACAAAGTTCGAACCTCTATGCGCAGAAGCTGGCGGAGCAGGGCTTTGTGACCTTGGCAATCGACCTGTCGTTCTGGGGTGAAAGCGATGGCCGCCCGCGCAATCTGGTTGCGCCGGACATCTACGCCGAAGACTTCAGTGCGGCGGCCGATTTTCTTGGCGCCCAAGGAATGGTTGATCGCAACCGGATCGGTGTACTGGGCATCTGTGGCAGCGGCAGCTTCGTCATCAGCGCGGCGAAGATCGACCCTCGAATGAAAGCGGTCGCCACTGTCAGCATGTACGACATGGGCGCTGCCAACCGTAACGGCCTCAAGCATGGCGTGACAGTCGAGCAGCGCAAGCAGGCCATTGCCGCAGCGGCTGCTCAGCGCGATGTCGAGTACGCGGGAGGAGAAACGCAATACACCAGCGGCACGGTCGAGAAACTGACCGGGAGCTCCAATGCCATCGAACGAGAGTTTTTCGACTTCTACCGCACGCCTCGGGGTGAGTTTACGCCCAAGGGCACGTCGCCCTCGATGACGACTCATCCAACGCTGACCAGCAACGTCAGGTTCATGAACTTCTATCCCTTCAATGACATCGAGACGATCTCGCCACGTCCGATGCTGTTCATCGCGGGAGAACATGCCCATTCCCGAGAGTTCAGTGAAGAGGCCTATCGCCTGGCAGGTCAGCCGAAGGAACTGATGATCGTGCCCGGCGCCGGCCATGTCGATCTTTATGATCGTGTCGCGTTGATCCCCTTCGGCAAGCTGGCCGCTTTCTTCCGCGAAAGCCTCAAGTAACTGCCGCTCAGGCATCGGCTCAGCCCCTAACGGGCTGGGCCCAGCCATGCGCACGTTGTAGTTTGGAGATCGAGCACTGTCATGACGAGTTCAACCCTAACGCTGCCTAAATCCAATCGCCGGGTCTGGAGCGCAGTCCTGGCGATGTCGCTGTGTGCGTTCGCCCTGGTGGCGTCTGAATTTCTACCTGTGAGCCTGCTCACGCCGATTGCCTCTGATTTGTCACTGACTGAAGGCCAGGCCGGGCAAGCCATTGCCATCTCGGGCTTGTTTGCCGTAGTCACCAGCCTTCTACTCGCCAGCCTGACTCAAGGCATCGACCGCAAGCCTGTACTGTTGGTCACGACCGCCTTGATGATCTTATCCGGTGCAATGGTAGCGTTTGCTCCGGACTACCTTACCTTGATGGTGGGCCGCGCCGTGCTCGGGATCGCCATTGGTGGTTACTGGTCGATGTCCACTGCCGTCATGATGAGGATTGCGCCTGAAGCGCTCGTTCCCAAAGCCATTGCGCTCATGCAAGGTGGCACTGCCTTGGCCACCGCCATTGCTGCCCCGGTCGGAAGTTACCTGGGAGGTATCATCGGCTGGAGAGGGGCATTCGTCTGCGTTGTGCCTTTGGCTGCCATGGCGTTGATCTGGCAGGCGTTCACTTTGCCAAAGATGCCGAGCGAACGTAGCTCCGTCGGAGCGACCGAGGCCTTGCGCCTGGTGAAGGACAGCAAGGTCGCGCTTGGCATGGCAGCAGTAGCACTACTGTTCATGGGGCAGTTCACGCTGTTCACCTATCTACGACCGTTTCTGGAAACGGTTACGCTTGTCGATGCCTCAACGCTCTCGCTTGTGCTGCTGATCATCGGTGTTGCGGGCTTGCTGGGCACGATGTGGGTGGGGTCGCTTGTCAGCCGGCACCTATTCAGGGTGCTGCTCGGCATTCCACTGCTCATGGCCTTGTTAGCCTTCGCGGTCGTCGCAATGGGCACCTGGATCATTCCAACGGCGGTTCTATTGGGGGCCTGGGGCTTGATTTCCACCTGTGCGCCAGTGGGATGGTTCACCTGGCTGGCCAGGATCTTGCCCGAGGATGCCGAGGCCGGAGGCGGCTTGATGGTCGCTGTGATACAGCTGGCGATCACGACGGGCGCAACGTTTGGCGGGATGCTTTATGACCACGTTGGTTATCAGGCGACATTCATTGCCAGCGGGCTGATGCTGCTGGGCGCAACTGCTTTGACCAGCAGGGTAAGGCGAGGCTAGCGGGAGGGGCTAGCCATGTTCGCCAGGTGCCTCTCCAAGGCGCTCGTTGCTCGACTGCCTGTGTGTTCGTCGACGCCCACCTTCAGAATTTGGCAAAACCGCTCAAGCTGCGCCTGCGTGATCCCGGTATTCATACTGATTCGCATGTGTGCCTGAAGCTGCGGCTCCACCCCAATCAGCGCGGATAGCATACCCACCGTCGCCAGTTCTCGGGTTTGCCAATCCAGGTTGTCCCGCTCGAAGATTTCGCCAAACAAATGGGCGCGCAGATACTGATTGGCAATTGGCGCGAAGTCGAACAAAGGCCCTTCAACCCTCGACCCCGATAGCTTCGTCTGATTGGCTGTGCCTGCAGCCAGCAAGGCGTCGCCTTGTGGTATTGGACGGGCAGGCTCGCGACCTGGATCGTCAGTGATGCCACGCTGTTTGCGGGCTTCCAGTACTCGCATCAGTTCCGTCAGCGCATTGAGAGAGCGAGGAAAGCCGGCGTAGGCATAGAGCTGGACGAGCACTTCGCGCAGTTCGCTGACTGTCAGGCCCGTCTCCAAGGCCTTGTCCAGAGCGGTATTCAAGCGCGGCATGTCGCCAGCCGCGGCAAGTGCGGCCAGGACGACAACAGCCTGTTGTTGCTCGCTGAGCGAGGTAGAACTCAATGGGTGCGAAAATGATGAGGTCATTGAATTTTCCGTTCCGATAGCGTCAGACCAGGCCGTATCCGCAGTACCCAGTCCAATCATGAATGTGATCGCCATGGCGACTTGCCCCCAGTTACTGAGCACGTGGTTCATCGGCTCAGTCTCTTTTGGCTGGGCCGCTCAAATAGGCGTCATCAGTGACGGGCTCCAGCCAGTCCACGGCCTTGCCATTCAGAGACTCATTGATCGCGACATGCTGCATGGCGGTGGTGTCGGTCGCGCCATGCCAGTGACGTCGGCCACAGTTGCACCAGATCAGGTCGCCCGTCCGGATCTCGGTCTTCGGCCCGTCCTCGCACTGCGTCCAGCCTACGCCATCGGTGACGAGCAAGGCCTGGCCCAGAGGATGGGTGTGCCAGTGTGTACGAGCCCCCGGCTCGAAGTTCACCACCGCAACACCAACCCGTGCAGGGGCAGGGGCTGTGAAGACACGATCGATGCGTACCCGTCCCGTGAACCATTCGGCAGGCCCCTGGATGGCTTTGGCTGAACCTGCGCGGTGAATCTGCATATCAGCGCAGGGAAGGTTGTTATCAGTCATGGTGTTTAAAACCTCTCGAAAATCGGCTTGAGAGAACTGTACTCACCGCGTTTTAATTCGAATATTGGCAAAATCCAGAAATCGGTTTGAAGCTGGGCTTAATAATGAAGGCAGACAACTTGAGCGATCTGGCGGTTTTCGTGGCCGTGGCCAGGGAGCGTAATTTCACCCGGGCAGCGGCGCATCTGGGGGTCTCACCATCGGCCGTCAGCCAGATAATTCGGGGTCTGGAGGAACGCCTCGGGGTGCGGCTACTCACGCGCACCACCCGAAGCGTCACCAGAACCGAAGCGGGGGAGCGGCTGCTGCAAGAGATCGCGCCGCTGTTGGATCAGATTGACGGGTGCCTGGGCGCGCTGACGGAATTCGGCCAACACCCGTCAGGTACGGTGCGCATTACCGCTGACGAATTCGCCGCCCGCAACGTGATTTGGCCCAAGCTGCAGTCAGTAATCGAGTCCTATCCAGACATCACGATCGAGTTGGTGACCGACTACGGCCTGACGGACATCGTTGCCGAGCGTTTCGACGCGGGCGTGCGACTGGGCGGCATCATCGATGCCGACATGGTAGCGGTACCCATTGGGCCACCCATGCGCATGGTGACCGTCGCGTCACCTGCCTACCTGAGGCGATACGGCGTACCCCAGCGGCCTGAAGAGCTGATGACCCACCGCTGCATCAACCTGCGTTTGCCTACGCACGGAGGTCTTTACCCCTGGGAGTTCACCTGCGATGGCAACGAGTTCCGTGTCCGAGTACAAGGGCCCCTGATCATGAACAGTTCGCTGCAG
Source organism: Pseudomonas sp. (assembly GCF_017744435.1). Lineage (GTDB taxonomy): Bacteria > Pseudomonadota > Gammaproteobacteria > Pseudomonadales > Pseudomonadaceae > Aquipseudomonas. The sequence continues at coordinate 98,029 of NZ_JAGIBG010000007.1, read as the reverse complement.
ATTCTCGACGCCTGCCTTGCCGGGGCAGGGCTGGCCCAGGTGACCGATGCCCATGTGCAGGCATACATCAGCAGCGGCGCGCTTGAGGAGGTGTTGGGTGAGTGGTCGGAAATGTTCCCTGGCTACCATCTCTATTACCCGACACGCCGGCAGCAAACAGCTGCATTCAAGGTGGTTCTGGATGCACTCCGGAGTGCGGGTGCGCCGACATGAGACCCTCGTCGTTTTCACGTTTGGGAAGGTGAGGGCATGAAGGCTGATGAGCCCGCGCTATCACGCGGGCGCTTGTGTGAGCCGTGATCAGAACCCTTCCAGGACAATCTTGCCTCGGGCCTTGCCGCTTTCGATCAAGGCGTGGGCACGTTTGAGATTGTCGGCACAAATGCTCCCAAAATGCTCCCCGACAGTCGTTTTCAGTATGCCGTCGTCGACCAGTTGCGAAACACGTTCGAGCAGTTGGTGCTGCTTGATCATGTCTTCGGTCTTGTACAGCGAGCGGGTGAACATGAGCTCCCAGTGCAATGACAGCGATTTGCGCTTGAGCGGCATGACATCCAGCTGTGCCGGATCATCAATCAGTGCGAGCTTGCCTTGTGGACGAAGCACTTCCACCAGTTGTGGCAGGTAGGTGTCGGTGTGCGTCAGGCTGATCACATAATCGATCGGATTAAGCTTTAGCTCTTCCAGCTGAAGTGGGATCGACTCGGCGTGGTCAATGACATGATGAGCGCCCAACGCTTTGACCCAGGCTTGAGTCTCAGGCCTTGAGGCAGTGCCTATGACGGTAAGCTGCGTCAGCTGCCTTGCCAGCTGTACCAGGATCGAGCCCACACCGCCTGCAGCTCCTACAACGAGCAGGCTCTGCCCTTTACCGCCATTTTCTTCGACGGCTAGACGGTCGAACAGCAACTCCCAGGCAGTGATGGAGGTGAGGGGCAGGGCGGCGGCACTGGCGTTGTCCAGGCTGCGAGGCTTGTGGCCGACAATGCGCTCATCCACCACATGGAGCTCGCTATAGCTGCCTGGTCGGTCAATGGCGCCGGCGTAGAACACCTCGTCCCCTGGCCTGAATAGCGTTACCTGTGGGCCAGTCTCGCGGACAACGCCGACAGCATCCCAGCCGAGAACCTGTGGTTGCTCCCCGCCACGGCTGGCCCGAATCTTCGTATCAACCGGGTTGACCGCAATCGCCTTGATCTCGATCAGGAGATCCCGGGCACCGGGCTTCGGTGATGGCAACTGCGCGTCGAACAGTGACTGGGGATCCTGGATCGGCAAGCCAGCCTGGGTGTAAACGACAGCCTTCATGGGTTCTACCTCTTTGGAAATCGAAAAGTGGGTGCAGGCTATTCGTTTTGATTCACGCAAAAAACAGCCTGAATGGAGTAAGACTTTCTCGATGGCGATGAAAATACTGTGAAGCGCGTGCGTCCGTGCCAGTCATCAATTGCCATTCGGTGGAAAATCAATCTCCGTCATGGCCACATTGTTGAGGTAGTTGGTCAGCGTCAGCAGGGAAACCTGGGCGATGATATCGACGATTTTCACGTCATCGAGCCCTGCTTCCCGTGCCGCCGCCAGCTGCGCATTGCTGACCTGGCCTCGACTCAGCGTAACCGCCCTGGCGAATGCAGCAACGCCGTCGAGTGTGCCGGCCCGTGCAGCCAGCAGCGCGTCAGCATCCAGACCAACGTTGCCGCCAAAGAAACTGTGAGCGGCGATGCAGTAGTCACAGCCATTCACCGCTGATGCAGCCAGGGCCGCTACTTCACGCTCGGCGGGGCTGAGGCTGTTCTTGTTCAGCGCTTGCGACAGCGCAAGATAGCCACCGAGGGCTGCAGGGGAATGGGCGAGGGTGGCGAAGGCATTCGGAATAAAACCCAAGCCTTTTTCCACGCCTTGCAAGGCGGTACGGGCAGCGGTGGGCGCCTGGTCGAGCGTCAGTGCAGCGATGCGAGTCATGATTGCGTTTCCTGTGCGGGTGATCACTTGGCGTTGTAGCGCGGGGCGAGCTGGTTGCTGGACAACTGGCTGAACAGTGCTTGCCGGCTGGACTCGTAGTGATAAAAAGCTTGCAGGTCATGCAGCGACGGGATGGAGAGCAGCACATCGTTGTCGAAATCCTGCAGTGCACCCTCGACCAGGTCATGGGCTGACATGACGATACTGGGGTCCAGGTTCTCGACAGGCAGGCCGCCGATCTGCCAAAAGTCGGTCGCGGTAGCGCCTGGCAAAACCGCCTGGACTTTGATGCCGCTGTCTGCAAGCTCTTTGTGCAGGGATTGGCTGAAGGCGGTGACAAAGGCCTTGCTGCCGCCGTATACACCGTTGAGCAACTCTGGAGCCAAACCTGCGATGGACGAGATGTTGATGACGGCGCCTTGCTGGCGGGCGACGAAACCTGGAACGGCTGCGTAGGTAAGGCGGGTCAAGGCGGTGATGTTGAGGCTGATCATTTCGGCCATGCGTTCGACATCACTTTCCAGCAGGCTTGTGTGAGTGCCGATGCCGGCATTATTCACCAGCAGCCTGATGCTGACGTCTTCACGTAGTTTGCGCTCGACCTTCACCAGGTCATCAGTTTTGGAAAGATCAGCCGGAAAAACCTCCACGTTCTGCTGGGTCTCGGTGGTGATCCGGCTGGCCAGGGCGTTGAGGCGCTCCCGGTTGCGGGCCACCAGCACGAGGTCATAGCCCCGGCGAGCCAGGCGCTCTGCGTAGATCGCGCCGATTCCGCTGGAAGCGCCGGTGATGAGCGCGGTGCCTTTGGATTGCTGCGTCATGGTCATGCTCCGTTGTGTGGGTGTGGCGCCATGATGCAGAAGGTCGCTTTCGTCTTAAACGACACATAAGATACGTTTTCAGGACATCGCATAAGGAGTCATTCGATGCACCGGGTCGGCTATCTGATAACCGAAGGTTTCCAGGTCATGTCTTTGGCCACGCAATCCGTGTTCGAGTTTGCCAACATCGTTGCCGGCGAAACGGCTTACAAGATCCAGAATTTTTCCATCAAGGGTGGAACGGTGCGCTCCTCACTGGGGATGTACATCGACACGCTTCCCTTGGGCGCGCCCGGCTTGGCCGACACCTGGATGATTACCGGGACGTTTACGCCGCTCACGCCGCCGAGTGAGGAGGTACTTGCCAGTGTGCGAGGTTTTGTCGACGGGGCGCGGCGCACGGCAGGCCTGTGCACGGGCTGCTTCGTGTTGGCGCAGGCAGGCGTCCTCGACAATCGGCGAGCAACGACACACTGGGCCTATGCCAACAAGCTGCGCGAGCACCACCCGAAAATAGAAGTCGAAGAAGACCGGATTTTCATCGTGGATGGGCCCATATGGACGTCTGCAGGCATGACCGCCGCCCTGGATATGGCGTTGGGCATGGTGGAAAAAGACTTGGGAGCCGACATGGCCCGGTCGGTGGCGCGCAAGTTGGTGATGCATCAGCGCCGCTCCGGTGGGCAATCCCAACACTCCGAGTTGCTGTCGCTTTCGCCGAAGTCGGATCGCATTCAGACGGCGCTGGATTACGCCCGCAAGCACTTGAACCGTCAGTTGAGTGTCGATGAACTTGCTGAAGTCGCGCACTTGAGCCCCAGGCAGTTCACTCGCGTATTCACCGCAGAAACTGGGCAATCACCGGCCAAGGCAGTGGAAAGCCTGCGTCTGGAGGCAGCTCGGTTGATGATCGAGCAAAGCCGACACAGCCTGGATGTGGTGGCCAAGGAGACAGGCTTCAGGGATCGCCGACACATGCGAGAAGTGTTTGTTCGCGGTTTTGGCGTGCCGCCTCAGGCAGTACGCAGGGATGCCAGGCGAGTAGTAGTCGGCTGATAAAAGGGGCCACTCGTGTGGCCCCGCGAGTAGCCTATGCCGAGATGAAAGCGGCAATGTGACCAGCCGCCGCCTCCGGGTACTGCATGTGAGGCCCGTGGCCAGCGCTTGGGAAGCTCACGAGAGTCAGCGTCGGCAGCTGGCTGTTCAGGGCGTACCAGTTCTCGACCGGGAATACGATGTCGTGGTCGGCGCCCAGGTGGAGTAGGGGGACAGTAGTACTTTTCAGTGCATGTAACACCGCTTCGACTGGAAAGACTGGGTTTTTGGGCCCGTCTCCCAGTTGCTGGGCCGCCCACTCGACAGGCACTTGGGGGCTGCGATCCGCCATGCGTGAAGCCAGTCGTGCCCAGGCCCTCTCGGCTGCTGCTCGGCTGGTATCCGAGGCTGGCTCGAAGAAAAGGCTTACGAAATCCTCGAAGTCATTCTCTCGACGAGCCAGTTCATAGAACAGGGCTTCACCGGGTATGGCCAACTGACCGGGTGGCGTCGTACCCATCAGTACGGCATGGCTTACCAGTTGTGGCGCCTGCGCCAGTACCACCTGAGCGGCAATTCCCCCGAGTGACCACCCACCAATCACAACTTTGCCAAGCTCCAGCGCCTGGATGAGCTCAATTGCATCCTTGGCCAGTGCTCCCGGATTGTAGCTAGGCGTGCCGCTTGATTGGCCCAGTCCGCTGTAGTCAAAGACAGTCACCTGAAAACCGCGCTCGGCCAGCTTGTCGAGGAACAGCGGGTCCCAATCGTCCATCGTGCCGCGGTATCGAACCAGCAGTACCAGCGGCTGGCCGCTACCGATCGTTCGATAAGCCAGGCGACGGTCATTCACTTCAACAAATTGGGTTGGAGCGGTAATGGCAGTGGCTGAAGCGTTCATGATTTGCACATCCTGGATGAGGTTGTCTGCAATCCTGACCTCGACACGACGGTCCATAAACGTCGTTTAGGGGTGTGATTCAGGACGCGTGATTGCAAACAACCTGTCGCTGGCATCCGAACGAAGTGAGCCAGCGGCGAGTGAAACGCTCAGGAGGTGGTAGAGGCAGTGCTCATTCAATCGTCGTGCAGCAACCCGGAACTGTACTCGCCAAAGCTGTTGCTCAACGCGTTACCGTGGAAATTCATCTGCTTGCCACTGTTCGTCGGCCCCGGACCAAACCCCGCCGGCGCCACGGAGTCGACCGAGTAATCGTTTCGGGTACTCACACCCGAAGCCGAGCAGGCGCTCAACAACACAGCACTGGCCAGCAGTGAAACTTTGACGAGGTTAGCGATCATTTTTGAATTCCTGTGGAGTTGAGGCGCGGGAACATGACCCTTTGGTGCTTATCGTAGGCCTCGCGGTGGCGGTTCATCATGAAACTTTTCCTGGCTCGAGCCAGTTCTGATTTACCTGCCGATGCACAGCTATAAACGGAGGCTCGATCCACCGACAGGCTCTCGTGGAGGCTTAACACCGCCGCATGTAATCCAAGAGTGTGGCGACGATGAATAGAGTGCGCTCGTGCCGCTCTGGCTCATCCTGGGCCATCCGTTCAGCGGTCACCAGCACGTAGTCCCACTGCAAGGGCGTCAGGGCGCGATTGGAGCCTTCTTCTTGCGGCGCTCCACGGTTGAGGGTGCGCTTCTTGATCATCCGGAAAGGGTTAGCCGCAGCTGTCCCGTCTTCGATTATGTATTCAAAGAACCGACTGCAAATCGTGTAGATCTGGTTGAGGGTGCTCGGAGATGGCTTGTAACGAGCCACGCTCAAGGCCACGCCAGGCTCTGTATCCAGGGAGGTGGCGTCTGGCTTTAACTTCAGGTCATTCGGTGAGACTTTGAATTGCTTCAGACTGAATGGCCTCCATTTCTCATTGGCCATGACAGGATCACCCCAAGCGGATTCAGTCTGATCGCTGGTCACGAAACGGTCGCAAACCTTCAAAACGCGATTGGCGCATCATAGCTTTGCGAAATCTCGTTCGTAGGTAAGTGAAAACAGACACGAGCGGGCGAATCTACCTAATACTCAATTTAACATAATATGCATTATGCGCAGATTCATGTATCCCTCACGGGCCACACCTGGGGTACATTTCAAATCCGCAGACGTCGCCCAGGCCGTTCAACTAGCCATTCAAGGATGCCCCATGGCTCACCACCCATCAGCCGACCAGATCATCGATCTTTACCACCGCCACGCTTCGGCTTGGGATCGACTGCGCGGTAATCATCTGACTGACCACAAATGGATCGAACGTTTTCGTGCGTTGCTGCAGCCATCTGATGTGGTGCTTGATCTGGGCTGCGGTTCTGGCCAGCCCGTTGCGCGATTCCTGATCGAGGCTGGCTTGTCGCTTGTCGGTGTGGATGCTTCCGCGAAGATGCTTGCCATGTGCCGCGCACGTTTCCCCGAACAGCAATGGATTCACGCAGACATGCGCACGCTGCAACTTGATCGACAGTTCGCTGGCATCCTGGCCTGGAACAGCTTTTTCCATCTCAAGCCCGACGACCAGCGCCGGATGTTCCCGACATTTCAGAAGCACGCTGCGCCGGGCGCTTATCTGATGTTCACCAGCGGCCCGTCCCATGGCGAGGCGTTGGGCGAATTCGAGGGTGAAACCCTTTATCACGCCAGCCTGGATCCAAAGGAATATGTAAGCCTGCTGCAGAGCCATGGTTTTGAAGCCCTGGATCACATCGTGGAAGACCCGGCCTGTGGCGGCCTGACGGTGTGGCTTGCCCGCTCCTGCTATTGAATGTCATCGCTTTTTGGTTATAACTACACTAAATGTTCATTTAGTGTAGTTATATAAAGAGTGTGCTCCGCCCACTGCTTTGCAACTTTTTCACCAATTCTTCACTGCCCTCGCACTTTTTGCTGCCTAGGATTCGCCGACAATTTGCCTGCCCGCAGAGTCAGCCATGCATCAGAGAAGAACCGATCAACGCGCGCTGCTGTTACTACTTGCCACTACCGCTGTTTTATTGATGCTGGGCCTGGGTAGTCGCGAACTTTGGGGCGCGGAAACCCGCTGGGCGAACATCACCCTGCAGATGCTGCAAAGCGGCGACTACTTTGACCCGTATCTCAAGGGTGGCGCCTATTACGACAAACCCCTGCTGTCCTACTGGCTGATCACTGCCAGCGCCTGGTTGACCGGTGGCCTGGGCCCTTGGTCGCTGCGCCTGTCCTCCGTCATCGCCGCGTGGTTCAGCGTTTGGCTGGTCTACCTGCTCGGAGAGCGGTTGTTCCGCAAAGGCACTGGACTGGTAGCCGGCTGGATGCTGGCCACGACCTTCTACTTCGTGTTCTGGGCACGGGTCGCCACCGCCGATATCCTGACGGTGTGCGGCGTGCTGGCGGCGGTCTGGTGGTACTGGCGTGGGCCGGACGATACGCGTTTCTGGCGCTATGTCGGCTTCTTCGGGCTGTTGGCTTTGACCTCGCTGTTCAAGGGCCTGATCGGCTTCATCCTGCCAGGCCTGGTGTTGCTGCCGCACCTGCTGAGTGAAGGCCGTTGGCGCCGCCACCTGAACCTGCGCCTGCTGGCTGCGCTGTTGCTGGCCGGAGCGCTGTACATGCTGCCGTTTCTACTCTCGCACCTGTACGGCGCGCCCAACTACGGCGAAAGCGGCCTCGGGCTGGTACTGCGGGAAAACGTGGTGCGGTTCTTCCAGCCATTCGACAACCTCGGGCCGATCTACACCTACCTGGTGTACCTGCCGGTCTACACCCTGCCCTGGGCGCCCTGCTGGATCATTGCCGTGTGGGTCGCCCTGCGCCACTGGCGGCAGATCGAGCCGGATACCCGCTGGCTGATTCAGGGGCTTGGCCTGCTGATGCTGTTCTTCACCGCCAGTGGCAGCAGGCGCAGCTACTATGTGCTGCCGCTGGTGCCGTTCGCGCAACTGCTCGGTGCCTGGTGGATCACCCGCCGCATGGCCCTGCGCGAGGCCGCCGGGCGGCGTCTGCAGGCCGGCTTCGCGGTCACCGCCGTGTTGCTGCTGGCGGTGCTGGGCATCCTGGTGCCCTGGAGCAATGGCGGCGGCGGCGTGATCCGCTTCGGCGAGGCCGTGCGTGAGCAGGCGAGCCGCCAGGCACCGCTGGCGCAATGGCAAATGGTCATGGTCGAGGTGGATAACAAGGTGCCGATGTACCTCCAAACGGGTGGTGCCCCCTTCTACTATGTGGCGCAAACCGAGGATTACCCCCGCAGCGGCGACACCGCCACCTTGATGGCCTGGCTGGAGCGTACCAGCGGCAAGCACTGGGACCCGCAGCGTACGATCATCGTCGCGCATTACCTCCACGGCGAGGCGCCGCCCTTTGGCTACCTGGAGAGCGATCACCAGATCGTCACCACCCAGCCCAGCCGTGGCGAGCAGTGGCTGCACGCCCGTGATGAGCAAAGCGTGGCCTATATTCCCAAGGCCTGAGCCAGGGCTCTCGCTCGGCTGTAAACCTGCAACTAATGGCGGCTTTTCGGTCAACTACCAGCACAGTGTTACAGCCATCCGAATGGATGTTTAAACGTATTAAATTTGTTGGTAGGTTCACACTTCGTTCAGCAACCTGAACCTTAGCTGTCTGTGTTTGCAATGTAATGATTACGCGACCCTTTTTTTATACTTCTTTCACAAAATCAAGCATAACCTTGGGCGGATAAGCCCCTGACAATCACGACGGCATGGATGACTGAGCCCCTGCAGAAAAAACCTGACCTGGCGCAACACAACAACTTTTAGCCTGTGCAGTCGATGCAAAAAACTTCTTTGCGTCTACGCTGGCAATTGAACCAATGAAATCAATGGGTTCTGTCATTTTTCCTGTATCACCGAGGTGCTCATGAGTGAGGCGTTTCTCCCCTTCTCTCGTCCTAGTATGGGCGAAGAAGAAATTGCGGCCGTCGAAAAAGTCCTGCGTTCGGGCTGGATCACGACCGGGCCACAGAACCAGGCACTTGAAGAGCAGTTCGCGCAGTACGTCGGTTGCCGCCATGCGGTAGCCCTGTCATCGGCCACTGGCGGTATGCACATCGCCTTGCTGGCACTGGGTATCGGCCCGGGGGACGAAGTCATCACCCCGTCGCAGACCTGGGTGTCCACGGCCAACATGATTTCCCTGCTCGGTGCCACGCCGGTATTCGTTGATGTCGATCGCGACACCCTGATGACCGACGCGTCGCGCATCGAGGCAGCCATCACCCCGCGGACCAAGGCCATCATTCCGGTGCACTACGCCGGCGCTGCCTTCGACCTCGACCCGCTGTACGCACTCGCCGACAAACATGGCATTGCCGTTATCGAAGATGCCGCCCATGCCGCCGGTACCCGTTACAAAGGCCGCCATGTCGGTGCCCAAGGCACAGCGATCTTCTCGTTCCATGCCATCAAGAACATGACCTGCGCCGAAGGTGCGATGTTCGTCAGCGACGACGAAGCCCTGGCCAGCCGCGTGCGCATGCTCAAGTTCCATGGCCTGGGTGTCGATGCCTATGACCGCCTGACCCACGGCCGCAAGCCCCAGGCCCAGGTCATGGAGCCAGGCTTCAAGTACAACCTTGCCGACATCAACGCCGCCATCGCCCTGGTGCAACTCAAGCGCCTGGATGCGATCAACGCCCGCCGTACCGAGCTGGCCGCCCGCTACCAGCAACGCTTCGAAGGCCTGCCAGTGCAGCCCCTGGCCGTGCCGACTGCCTACCCGCAGCAGCACGCCTGGCACCTGTACATCCTGCGCATCGACAGCGAACGCTGTGGGCTGGACCGCGAAGCCTTCATGAAAGGCCTGCAGGAGCGCGGCATCGGCACCGGCATCCACTTCATCGCCACCCACCTGCATACCTGGTACCGCCAGCGTGATCCACAGCTGTCGCTGCCGAACACCGAATGGAACTCGGCGCGGCTGTGCTCCATTCCGTTGTTCCCCGACATGACCGACCAGGACCAGGACCGGGTCGTCACTGCCATTGAACAGGTTGTGGGGAAACGCCCGTGAGACCGTACCCAATCAACTGCGTGTCCATCGTCATCCCGGTCTACAACGAGCAGGAAAGCCTGCCCGAGCTGCTGCGCCGCACCGGCGCAGCCTGCCAGCAACTGCGTCACCCCTATGAAATCGTGCTGGTCGACGACGGCAGCCGCGACAACTCGGCGCAAATCCTCGAAGACGCCGCCCAGGCCGAGAACAGCCCGTTCGTGGCGGTCATCCTCAACCGCAACTACGGCCAGCACGCGGCGATCATGGCCGGTTTCGAACAGTGCAAGGGCGACGTGGTGATCACCCTCGACGCCGACCTGCAAAACCCGCCGGAAGAAATCCCGCGCCTGGTCGCCGAAGCCGAACGCGGTTTCGACGTGGTCGGCACGGTGCGCAGCAATCGCCAGGACTCGGCCCTGCGCCGCTGGCCGTCGAAGGTCATCAACTACGCGGTCAAGCGCTCCACCGGCGTTGCCATGAGCGACTACGGCTGCATGCTGCGTGCCTACCGGCGTACGGTGATCGACGCCATGCTCGCCTGCCGCGAGCGCAGCACCTTCATTCCGATCCTGGCCAACAGCTTCGCGCGCCACACCACCGAGATCCTGGTGACCCACGCCGAGCGTGAACACGGCGATTCGAAGTACAGCCCGATGCGCCTGATCAGCCTGATGTTCGACCTGATCACCTGCATGACCACCACGCCGTTGCGCCTGCTGAGCATCGTTGGTTTCAGCATGGCCGCGCTTGGCGTGCTGTTCGCCTTCGGGTTGATCGTGCTGCGCCTGGCGTTTGGCCCGGGCTGGGCCGGTAATGGCCTGTTCGTGCTGTTCGCCGTGCTGTTCGTGTTCACCGGCGGCCAGTTCATCGGCATGGGCCTGCTTGGCGAGTACCTGGGGCGCATGTACAGCGACGTGCGCGCCCGCCCGCGGTTCTTCATCGAAAAAGTGCTGCGCAGCGGTCCACCGCCTGTGCCGGCACAAAGCGTCACCGTTGATGGTTTCAATTCCACTACTTCTGGTCAGGTTCACTCATGAGTGCAAAAACGGTTGTCTTCGCGTACCACGATATCGGCTGCGCCGGCATTGAAGCCCTGCTCGACAGCGGCTATGACATCGCAGCAGTGTTCACTCATGCCGACGATCCCAAGGAAAACACCTTCTACGCTTCGGTCGCACAGCTGTGCGCCCGCAAAGGCATCCCGGTGCATGCGCCGGAGGATGTCAACCACCCGCTGTGGGTCGAGCGCATCAGCCAGCTCAACCCCGACTACCTGTTCTCGTTCTACTACCGCAACCTGCTGAGCGAACCGCTGCTGGCTACCGGCCGCAAAGGCGCGTTCAACCTGCACGGCTCGCTGCTGCCGCGCTACCGCGGCCGCGCCCCGGCCAACTGGGTGCTGGTCAACGGTGAAACCGAAACCGGCGTGACCCTGCACCGCATGGTCAAGCGCGCCGATGCCGGCGCCATCGTCGCCCAGCTGCGGGTGGCCATCGAACGCAGCGACACCGCGCTGAGCCTGCACGGCAAGCTGCGCGCCGCCGCCGCCGACCTGCTGCGCGACACCTTGCCGAACCTGCGCCAGGGCAAGGTCAGCGAAACCCCACAGGATGAATCGAAGGCCACGGTGTTCGGCCGTCGTACCGCGGCCGATGGCCGCCTGGACTGGCAAGCGCCTGCCGAAACCCTGTTCAACCTGGTGCGCGCGGTGACCCAGCCCTACCCTGGCGCCTTCTGCCAGGTCGGCGAGCACAAGCTGATCGTCTGGAGCGCCGAGGTGGTCAAGGGTAACGATGGCCTGGCCCCAGGCCGGGTGATCAGCACCGACCCGCTGCGCATTGCCTGTGGTGAGGACTCGCTGGTGATCAGTGCCGGCCAGCGCAACGACAACGGCCTGTACCTGAGCGGCTCGCAACTGGCCAATGAACTGGGCCTGGTCGAAGGCTCGCTGCTGCGTGGCACCGACGCCCGCCGCAGCGTTCGCCGCACCCGGGTATTGATCCTTGGCGTCAACGGCTTCATCGGCAACCACCTGTCCGAGCGCCTGCTCAGCGACGAGCGCTACGAAGTCTACGGCCTGGACATCGGCTCCGACGCCATCGAGCGCCTGCGCAACCACCCACGCTTCCACTTCGTCGAAGGCGACATCAGCATCCACTCCGAGTGGATCGAGTACCACATCAAGAAGTGCGACGTGGTGTTGCCACTGGTAGCCATTGCCACGCCGATCGAATACACCCGCAACCCGCTGCGCGTGTTCGAGCTGGACTTCGAAGAGAACCTGCGCCTGGTGCGCTACTGCGTCAAGTACAACAAGCGCGTGATCTTCCCGTCGACCTCGGAAGTCTACGGCATGTGCCAGGACACGAACTTCGACGAAGACACCTCCAACCTGGTGGTCGGGCCGATCAACAAGCAGCGCTGGATCTACTCGGTGTCCAAGCAGTTGCTCGACCGGGTCATCTGGGCCTATGGCCAGAAAGGCCTGAACTTCACCCTGTTCCGCCCATTCAACTGGATGGGCCCACGCCTGGACCGCCTGGACTCCGCGCGTATCGGCAGTTCCCGGGCCATCACCCAGCTGATCCTGAACCTGGTGGAAGGTACGCCGATCCGCCTGTTCGACGGCGGCGAGCAGAAGCGTTGCTTCACCGACATCGCCGACGGCGTCGAGGCCCTGGCACGGATCATCGACAACGACAACGATGCCTGCAACGGCCAGATCATCAACATCGGTAACCCGGAAAACGAAGCCAGTATCCGCCAGTTGGGCGAAGAACTGCTGCGCCAGTTCGAAGCCCACCCGCTGCGCAGCCACTTCCCGCCGTTCGCCGGTTTCCGCGACGTCGAGAGCAAGGCGTTCTACGGCGGCGGCTACCAGGACGTGTCCCACCGCAAGCCGAGCATCGCCAACGCCAAGCGCCTGCTGAACTGGGAGCCGACCGTGGAGATGCGCGAAACCATCGGCAACACGCTGGACTTCTTCCTGCGTGAAGCAATGCGTGAGCTCGAGGCCCGTCCGGCAGAAGAAGCACGCTGATGCAGGCAGGTTTGCGCATCGATGTCGATACCTACCGCGGCACCCGTGAAGGTGTGCCGCGCCTGTTGGAGCTGCTCGACGAGGCGCAGGTCAAGGCGACGTTCTTCTTCAGTGTCGGGCCAGACAACATGGGGCGCCACTTGTGGCGCCTGATCCGCCCGCAGTTCCTGTGGAAGATGCTGCGCTCCAATGCCGCCGGGCTGTACGGCTGGGACATTCTCCTGGCCGGCACCGCCTGGCCCGGCAAGCCGATTGGTCGCGACCTCGGGCACCTGATGCGTCAGGCCCGGGACGCCGGCCACGAGGTCGGCCTGCACGCCTGGGACCACCACGGCTGGCAGGCCAATGCCGGGCACTGGAGCATGGCGCAGCTGACCGAGCAGATCCGTCAGGGCGTCGACACCCTCAGTGACATCCTCGGCGCGCCAGTGGACTGTTCGGCCGTCGCCGGTTGGCGCGCGGACGAGCGGGTCATCGAGGCCAAGCAGGCGTTCGGTTTTCGCTACAACAGCGATTGCCGGGGCACAAGCCTGTTCCGCCCTCGCCTGGCCGACGGCTCGCCAGGGGCACCGCAGATACCGGTGGACCTGCCGACCTTCGACGAGGTCGTCGGCCCACAGGTGGCTGCCGCGCAGTTCAACGCATTCATCCTGGGGCGCTTCCGCCCACAGGCACTCAACGTCTACACCATCCATGCAGAGGTAGAAGGGATTCTGATGGCTCAGGACTTCCGCCAGTTGCTGGCCGATGCACGCCAGCGCGAGATTACGTTCAAACCCTTGGGCGAGCTGCTCCCCGCCCCGCTCGACTCCTTGCCCGTTGCCAGTGTGCAACGCGGCACCCTGCAAGGCCGTGAGGGCTGGCTGGGAGTGCAAGGCTCATGAGCAGACGCTGGACGCTACCGCTGCTGCTCGGCCTGTTCGTACTGGCCTTCCTGCTGCCACTGGGCGGCCATGGCTTGTGGATCCCCGACGAAACCCGCTACGCCCAGGTCAGCCAGGAGATGCTGCTGACCGGCAACTGGGTCTCGCCCCATTTCATGGGGCTGCGCTACTTCGAAAAACCCGCAGCCGGCTACTGGATGATCGCCCTCAGCCAAGGGCTGTTCGGCCAGAACCTGTTCGGCGTGCGTTTTGCCTCGGCACTGAGCGTCGGCCTGAGCCTGATCCTGTGCTACCTGGTGGCACGCCGGCTGTGGAACGACCCGCGCAAGAGCCTGGTCTGCACCCTGATCTACATGAGCTTCTGCGTCATGGTGGGCCAGGCCGTCTATGCCAACCTCGATCCGCAGTTCACCCTTTGGGTCAACCTCAGCCTGGTGGCCCTGTGGTTTGCCGTAGACAGCCGCAGCAACGGCCAGCGGCTTGCCGCCTGGGCGGTACTGGGGCTGGCGTGTGCCATGGGCTTCATGACCAAGGGTTTTCTCGCCTGGCTGCTGCCGGTGCTGATCGCGTTGCCGTGGATGCTCTGGCAGAAGCGCTGGCGCGAACTGTTGGTGTACGGGTCGGTGGCCGTGGTGGTGGCGATCGTCGTCAGCCTGCCCTGGGTACTGGCGGTGCATCTCCAGGAACCGGACTACTGGCGGTTCTTCTTCTGGCATGAACACATCCGCCGGTTTGCCGGTGACGATGCCCAGCACAGCGCGCCCTTCTGGTACTACCTGCCGCTGCTGGTGGCCTACAGCCTGCCCTGGATCGCCATACTGCCGCCGGCCCTGAAACAGGCCTGGCAGAGCCGTACCCAGGCCAAGGTCGTGTTCCTGCTGCTGTGGCTGCTGTTGCCATTGCTGTTCTTCAGCCTGAGCAAGGGCAAGCTGCCGACCTACATCTTCCCGTGCCTGCTGCCATTGGCCCTGCTGATCGGCCACGCCGTGGAAGAACGGCTGCGCCTGCATCAAGGCCGCGTGCTGGGCATCAACGGCTGGCTCAACGTGGTGATGGGCGTGGTCGCCCTGATCGCACTGGCCTGGCTGCAATTGAAGAAGCCCGTGTACGACCACGAACTGACCGGCTTGCTGCTGATGTGCGTGGCCCTGGCGGGGTGGACTGTCGCCAGTCTGGCCCAGGCCCTGTCGCCGCTGCGCTGCTGGGCGGCTCCGGTGCTGGGCAGCCTGCTGTTGATGGCCCTGCTGCCGGCGGCAATGCCCAAGTCGGTGGAAGGCAACAAGATGCCCGACCAGTTCATCCTGCAGCACCTCGACGAACTGGCAGGCGCCACTCACCTGATGAGCAACGACCTCGGCGCGGCATCGGCACTGGCCTGGCGCCTGAAACAGCCGAACGTGGCGTTCTACAACACCATCGGCGAACTGAAGTACGGCCTGGCTACCCCGGAAGGTCAGGGGCGCCAGCTGAACGACAAGAACGTTCGCCAGTGGATCGATGACGCCCGCCGCAGTGGCACGGTTGCCGTGGTGATGCGGGTCAAAGGTGAGGACGAGCAACGTGAGCTTGCCTTGCTGCCTGACGATGGCACCCGCTATCACCAAGGCAAGATGGTGATCCTCATTCTGCCCAGAGTATCGCCATGAGCTGGCTGCTGCTGTTGACGGCCTGCCTGCTGACCTGCCTGGGCCAGGTGGCGCAGAAGTTCGCCGTGGAAGGCTGGCGTGGGCAAGTGGGGCCGTGGACGGACAAGTTGCGTTCGCCCTGGCTGTGGCTGGCCCTCCTCGCCCTCGGCAGCGGTTTGCTGGTCTGGCTGCTGGTACTGCAGCGCATGGAGGTGGGTATCGCTTATCCGATGCTCAGCCTGAACTTCGTGGTGATCACCCTGATCGCCCGCTTCGGCTTCCATGAACCGGTCGATCGCCGTCACTGGCTGGGGGTGGCCCTGGTCATAGCCGGTGTGGCACTGCTGGGGCAGCAATCATGAGTCAGCGCCTTGGCATCGCGTTCGCCCTGGGCAGCGTGCTGCTGGTCAGCGGCGCCCAGTTGGCCATGCGCTGGAGCATGACCCGCCTGCCGCAGCCTGGGCAGTGGCTATCGGCGCTGACCGGCCAGGGCATCGATGCCCTCGCCGTGGCCGTGGTGTTGGCGGCGATCGCCGCCTATGGCCTGTCGATGCTCTGCTGGCTGTTGGCCCTGCGTGATCTGCCATTGGGCCGGGCCTACTCGCTACTGAGCCTGAGCTACGCCTTGGTTTATGTGTTGGCGGCCAGCCTGCCGCTGTTCGATGAATCATTCAGTTTGAGCAAATCACTGGGCGTGGCACTGGTCATGCTCGGCGTCATTACGATCAATACGCGTCCGGCCCGTTCGCCCGCATTAAGGAGTGCTCCATGAAAATTACAGTGTTTGGTAGCGGGTACGTCGGCCTGGTGCAAGCCGCGGTCCTGGCCGAAGTCGGCCATGATGTGGTGTGCATGGATGTCGATGAGAAAAAAGTCGAGTTGTTGCGCCAAGGCCATGTCAGCATCTTTGAACCGGGCCTTTCGAGCCTGGTGCGCGAAGGCCTGGATGGCGGCCGGCTGCAATTCACCACCGATGAAAAGCTGGCCGTCGAGCATGGCCGCGTCGCCTTCATTGCCGTCGGCACCCCTTCCTGCCCGGATGGCTCGGCGGACCTCAAGTATGTGCTGTCGGTCGGCGATGCGGTCGCCCGCCACCGCCAGCAACCGTTGATCCTGGTCGAAAAATCCACCGTGCCGGTCGGCACCGGTGACACCCTGCGCGCGCACATCACCACCGCGCTCGATGGCCGTGAACTGCGCATCGATATCGTGTCCAACCCGGAGTTCCTCAAGGAAGGCTCGGCCGTCGCCGATTGCCGCCGGCCAGACCGTATCGTCATCGGTTGCGAGGGTGAAGACGTGCGCGATGTCATGCGCGACCTCTACTCACCGTTCAACCGCAACCATGACCGCATCATGTTCATGGACCTGCGCAGCGCCGAACTGACCAAGTACGCCGCCAACTGCATGCTCGCCACCAAGATCAGCTTCATCAACCAGATCGCCGAGTTGGCCGAGCACCTGGGTGCCGATATCGAATCGGTGCGCCAGGGCATCGGTGCCGACACCCGCATCGGCTACCACTTCATCTACCCAGGCTGCGGCTATGGCGGCTCGTGTTTCCCCAAGGACATGCGTGCGCTGATCCACAGTGCCGGGCAGGTGAATTGCTCCAGTGACCTGCTGCAGGCGGTCGAGGCGATCAACGAGCGCCAGAAGCACAAGCTGTTCGAGCGCATCCATGCGTTCTACAACGGCGACCTTGCCGGCAAGACCTTTGCCGTGTGGGGCCTGGCGTTCAAGCCCAACACCGACGACATGCGCGATGCCCCCAGCCGCGTGCTGCTTGAGTCACTGTTTGCCGCCGGTGCCAGCGTGCGTGCCTTCGACCCGGAGGCCATGCAGGAAACACAGCACCTGTATCCGGATGAAGAGAAACTGATGCTGATGGGCACCCCGGAATCGGTGCTGTCCGGTGCCGACGCGTTGATCATCTGCACCGAATGGCAGCAGTTCAAGGCGCCGGATTTCGAGCTGATCCAGCAACGCCTGAAGGCACCGGTGATCTTCGACGGGCGCAACCTCTATGACGCCGAGCGCCTGTCGCGCAAAGGTTTCAAGTACTTCCCGATCGGTCGTGGCGATTCCTGCCAGCTGCCGGTTTCCCCGCAACTGCCCCGCCAGGGTTCGAAAGCAGCGTGAAGACACTGCCTCTCACCGTTCGCCGGCAGTCCCTGCTTGCAGGGCTGCTGGCACTGCTGCTGTTCTGCGCCGGGGTGTACGGGCAGGCGCCGATCGGCTTCGACTCACGTTTCGTGCTGTTTGCCCAGGAGATGCTGCGCCATGGGCCGACGGTGTTCCCGACTACCTACGGGCAGCCCTATGCCGACTACACGTCGCTCTCGACACTGTTCATCTGGCTGCTGTCACTGCCCTTCGGGGTGGTCAATGGCCTGAGCGCATGGCTGCCCAGTGCCATCGCCGGCGCGGTGATCGTGACCCTGATGTACCGGCTGTTGGCGCCGTTTTCGCTACGCTGGGCATGGAGCAGCATTGCCCTGCTGCTGCTGACCGTCACTTTCGTCAGTGAAGTCCGGGCCGTGTCGCAGGACCTCATGCTGGCGGCCGTCGCCTTCAGCGTGTTCTACCTGGGTTACGCCCACGACCAGCATGCAGCCGGGCGGCGCTGGCCGCTGGTGTTCGCCTTGTTGCTGTTGGGGTTCGGCATTCGCGGGCCGATCGGCCTGGTGGTGCCGACCGGCATGCTGTGCAGTTATTACCTGCTGACGGGTCAATGGCGGCGGATGCTGCTGTTTGGTGTGCTGGCCAGTCTGCTGCTGGTCGCCAGTGTCGGCCTGCTGCTGTGGATGGCCAAGGCCAGCGGCGGCCAGGCGTTTCTGGATGATGTGATTCGCATGCAGTTCATGGGGCGCATGGACGGCAGCGAGGGCGCCAGTAGCCCGCTGTACTACTTCACCAGCGCAATGGGCAACTATGCGCTGGCCTATCCATTGGCGCTATTGGCCTTGATCGCCGCATGGCTGGGCCGTGCGCAACTGCAGGGGCCGGCGCTGCGTCTGGTCGGTTACTGCGCGGCTGCCGCGTTGCTGGTCATGGTCGGGCTGTCGATCCCCCTGGCGAAGAAGGCCCGCTACCTGCTGCCGATGTTGCCGATGGTTGCGATCATCGCCGCCTACCCGTTCCAGGTGGCACAGGGGCGGTTGTTCGCCTGGCTGCGCGGTGCAATCCAGGGGCTATGGCTGCTGATGCCGGGGCTGATGATGATTGCCTTGCTTGTGGCTCAGCGCCGTTTCCCCGAGGAAACCGGTTCCATCACGGTGCTGATGGTGGTACTGGCGGCGTTGCAGTTGTGGGCGCTGTCGCGCCTCGTGCAGCCACGCTGGCGTGCCGAGGTCAGCGCCGGCTGTGCGGTGATGGCGTTGTGGCTGGTGTATGTCGCGGTGTTCGAACCAGTGGAGCGCCGTCTGTATGACACCCGCAGCTTCACCCAGGCCGTGCTCGCACAGGTTTCGCAGCAACCTGCCCCGCTGGTGCTGCACCGTCTGGGTCAGGATGCCAAGGCCATCAAGTTCATGGTCAACCTCGACCAGGACCTGCGACCGCAGTTCACCGAGACCCCCACACAACTCCAGGCTGTACAGGGGCCGGCGTGGCTGATGATGGATCGACACGACTTTCAAGCCCTGCAAGGCACGCCGATGCAAGCCCTGCAGCCGCAAATCAGTGGACGCTTCGACAACAACGACTATGTGCTCGTGTACCTCGGGCACTGAAGATCAGGATTTGCGAGCGCGCAAGCGCTCGTGATACCGGCCGCCCAATGCTCCGCCCCAGGGCATGATCAGGCCGATCACCAGTAGCACGATCAACAGCGTGACCCCCTCGAACGGGCTGAAGAATTCCAGCACGGCGCAGCCCAGGGTCAACAGCAGCCCCAGGACCGTCAAGGCGTCCGGTTTGAGCACCGGACAGTCGCTGCTTGCCACTGAAGGGTGCAGGAAGCCCACCAGCCACAGGTAAAGCCAGCTGACGACGGATGCAATGAACAACATCAGAAACATCAAGTGATGACCAAACATCGAAGTGTGCATGATGGGCAGCCCTGCTCAAGTATGCGTGTTGCGTTAGCGCTGGTTTAAGCCATTCAAAGTGAAAGTTCTGTCAAAAAAACCTGACCTCATGACTGGACTGCTTAAAATGTCGTTTTCCCATTCGGCGTCAAGGAATCCCACCATTGAAAGGCCCGCAGAACTCTCACGCCGAAGCGGTCTTGCTCGAGGCCAGGCAGCTGGGCCGTGTCGATCTGCAGACCCAGGCCACCTTGCTGGCGCCGACCGACCTTTCACTGCACGCTGGCGAACGCCTGGCACTGATCGGTGCGTCGGGTTCGGGCAAAAGTGTCTTGTTGCGCGCCCTGGCCCTGCTGGATGCGCCCAGCTCAGGTGAAGTCCTGTGGCTTGGCGAGCCGGTGCCGCCGTCACGAGTTCCGCATTTTCGCTCCCGCGCCTGCTACCTGACCCAGCGTGCCGCGCTGGTGGAGGGCAGTGTCATGGACAACCTGCGGCTGCCCTTCACGCTCAAGCACAACCGTCAGTACCGCTTCGACGCCGCCACGGCGGCGCGCCTGCTGGCGCTGGCCGGCAAGCCGCACAGCTTTCTCGACAAGGCTGGCACCGACCTGTCCGGCGGCGAGGCACAGCTGGTGGCGCTGGTCCGTGCCCTGCTGCTGGCGCCACAGGTGATGTTGCTCGACGAACCGACCTCCGCGCTCGACCCGCAATCGGTGGCCGCCGTAGAAGCGCTGGTCATGAACTGGCTCGACGAATCACCCAGGGGTCGCGCTTTCCTGTTGATCACCCACGATTACGCTCAAGCCCGGCGCATCAGTACGCGCACCTTGACGATGCACCAAGGCGCCTTGTCGCAATGAACTACCACAACCTTGCCTACACCGACGTGGCGATTGCCGCCGCGCTGATTCTGGTCAACGGCCTGCTGTCGCTGCTACTGAAGCTGCAACTGGAGCGCCAGCTGCTCTGGGCGTCGCTGCGCACCATCACCCAGCTGCTGGCCATCGGCTACATCCTCGGCTGGGTGTTCCAGCATGCCCAGTGGTACATCGTGTTGCCGCTGATGCTGAGCATGACCCTGATTGCCGGGTTTTCAGCGGCCGGCCGGGGCCAGCATCGCCATCGTGGGCTGTTGGCCGACAGTGTCATCTCGGTCGGGCTGAGTGCCTGGCTGGTCACCGCCATCGGCCTGTTCGTGGTGCTGCGCGTGCGCCCCTGGTACGAGCCCCAGTACGCCATCCCCATTCTCGGCATGATCCTCGGCAATACCCTGACCGCCGTAGCCCTGGGGATCGACCGCATGACCCGTGAGTTGAGCGCCCAGCGGCCGGTCGTCGACATGATCCTGTCGCTGGGTGGCACGCGCTGGGAGGCGGCACGCGCCGCAGCCAGCCAGGCACTGAAGGCCGGCATGATGCCGACACTGAACCAGATGTCGGTGGTGGGCATCGTCAGCCTGCCGGGCATGATGACCGGCCAGATACTGGCTGGGCAGGCGCCAGGGGACGCCGTGCGTTACCAGATCGTGATCATGTTCCTGATTGCCGCCGCATCAGCACTGGGCACCGTGTGTGCCGTGCTGCTGACCTTCAACCGGCTGTTTTCCCCCGCCCACCAGTTCATGGCGCACAAGCTGGCCCGGCGCAGCTGAGCGACCAGGGTCAGGCCAGGCCACCAAAACGCTTGTAGAAGTTTTCGTTCACATCGGGCAGTGGCCCGTCGGCGGTTTCCAGGGCGCTGTTGAGCCAGGATTCTGCCTTGGCGCAGACCAGACGATACAGGTTGCGGCACAGCTGGCGAGCGGCACGGCCCTCCCAGTCGCCGGGCAGCAGCTCGTCTGGCAGTTGCGGGTCGCGTAGCAGCAAGCGGCGGTATTCGTGGATCAACAAGGTCCGCGCCAGGAAGCAATCCTGGGCATCGAGCTCGTCCTGCTCTTTCAGGCTCTGCCACAACGGTCGGAACAGCTGGATGAACTCGCTGTACTGCTGGCCCAGTTCGTCGATGCGCCAGCTTTCCCGCACCTGGGCGCGCATGGCCCTGGAGGCCAGCACTTCCTGGGTATGGGTTTCAAAGACGATGCTGTCGTCGCTGGCCTCCAGCTCGCGCAAGGTGGCGGCCAGGTCGCCGCGATCGGCCCGTGGGCAGCCCAGCAGGTTCGGCGCCATGGCACCGAACCCTTGCCATTCAAGCTCTTCGCGCACGGCCTTGCGCTTGCCGGCGTCAAGCTGAGACAGCAGCACCAGCGTCCAGGCACCGTCCCAGGCCGGCTGATTTGGGCTGTACACGCGCTTGAAGGCCTTTTCGAAGCGCCGCCGGCCGGTGCCGGTCAGGCTGTAGTAACTGCGCCGCCCTACCTTCTCGGCGGTCAGCCAGTCTTCCTTGGTCAGGCGGAAGATCGAGGTGCGGATCAGCCGTTCGTTGATGCCGATCGGCTCCAGCAGGTTGATCAGGCTGCCCAGCCAGACTGTGCCGCCGTGGGGCTCGATGGCATCACCGTAAAGGGTGATGATCAGCGAGCTGGCGCGGATCGGGGTCTGCTCCTGAAAGCGGGTGATCAGGTTGTTCAGCGGAACGAGGTTGCTCATGGACGAACTGCGCGCATTGAAAGCACCGACTATACCTGTGCGACGGGGAGCCTGACCATGGCGCGATGCAGCCAGGCTCATGCGCCCGCCTCGCCTTTGGGCCTGAAACCACCGTCACCCATGCGCGGGCGCTGTGCTTCGGCCTGGGCCAGCGGTGGGCATTCCACCATCGTCGCCATGCAGCGCTGGCTCAGGTGCTGGTACTCGGCAGTACCGCGCTGCTTCCAGCTCAGTTCCTGCTCGGTCAGCGGGCGCTTGACCTGGGCTGGCGCGCCCATCACCAGGCTCTGTTCGGCGCACGCGAAGCCCGCTTTGACGAACGCCGTGGCGCCGACGATGCAGCGTGGCGCGATGTGTGCACCGTCCATGACCACGGCATTCATGCCGATCAGGGCGTCTTCGCCCACGCGGCAGCCATGCAGCACGGCGCCGTGGCCGACATGGCCATTGCGCTCGATCACCGTATCACCGCCTGGGAAACCATGCATGACGCAGGTGTCCTGCAGGTTGGCGCCCTCTTCCAGGACGATGCGCCCGAAGTCGCCGCGCAGGGACGCCAGCGGGCCAACGTAGCAGCGCGGGCCGACGATGACGTCACCGATCAGCACGGCGCTCGGGTGCACATAAGCAGTGGGGTCGACCACCGGAGTCAGGCCGTCGAGTCGATAGCAAGGCATGTCTTTTCTCCACAAAATTCTATATTGATACATTTTTGTGTATCACAACCGGATGCGCTGCAAAACCGAGCATAAGCCGCATGCTATATGGTTCTCAGCCATGACTTCATAGCGCCCAACATAAAACGAGATACACAAAAACACAATTGCTATTGCATTAGTGTATCGCATGGTGCTTATACTGATTGCACCTGGGCAGGCGCCCCCGCCGCCCCTGAAAACAATTCCAATAAATGCCGGCCTCCCGAAGTGCCGTGCGAGCAGCCTGAGGACCCCGACATGCCTCGTTTCATCGATGTGCAGGCCCCTGAACACGGCGTTCGCCTGCTCACCCTGCAACGCCCGGAAGCGCTCAATGCCCTGTGCACCGAGCTACTGGCGGAGCTCGCCGTCGCCCTCGCCGAAATAGAGGCCGACCCCGCTACTCGCGCCGTGGTCATCACCGGCAGCCGCAAGGCCTTTGCCGCCGGCGCCGACATCCGCGAGATGGCCGAGCACGATCTGGTCGGCATTCTCAATGATCCCCGTGTCGCCCACTGGCAACGCATCGCGGCGTTTTCCAAGCCCTTGATCGCCGCGGTAAACGGCTATGCCCTGGGCGGTGGCTGCGAGCTGGTGATGTGCGCCGACATCGTGATTGCCGGCGACGACGCCCGTTTCGGCCAGCCCGAGATCAACCTTGGCATCATGCCCGGTGCGGGTGGCACCCAGCGCCTGCTGCGCGCGGTGGGCAAGCCGCTGGCCATGCAGATGGTCCTGACCGGTGAGGCCATCACTGCCCGACATGCCTTGCAGGCCGGCCTGATCAGCGAAATCACCCAACCTGAACTGGCCGTCGAACGTGCGCTGCAGGTCGCCCGTAGCATCGCTGCCAAGGCACCGCTGGCCGTGCGCCTGGCCAAGGAAGCACTGCTCAAGGCCGGCGACAGCGACCTCGCCAGCGGCCTGCGCTTCGAGCGCCATGCCTTCACCGTGCTGGCCGGCACCGCCGACCGAGACGAAGGCATCCGCGCCTTCCAGGAAAAACGCCCGGCGCAGTTCAAAGGCTTTTGAGCCGCCCACTTCCCATCGACTGATCGAGCGAGTCCGTCATGACTTTCGAGCACATTGTGTTTTCCATCGAGGACGGCGTGGCCTTCCTCGCGCTGAACCGCCCCGAGCAGCTGAACAGCTTCAACACGCAGATGCACCTGGAAGTGCGCGAAGCCCTCAAGCAGGTGCGCCAGAGCAGCGAGGCCCGGGTCCTGCTGCTGACCGGGGAAGGCCGCGGCTTCTGCGCCGGCCAGGACCTGTCCGACCGCAACGTCGCCCCAGGTGCGGCCATGCCCGACCTGGGCGAGTCCATCGACAAGTTCTACAACCCTCTGGTGCGTACCCTGCGCGACTTGCCGCTGCCGGTCATCTGCGCCGTCAATGGCGTGGCTGCCGGTGCCGGTGCCAACATCCCGCTGGCCTGCGACCTGGTGCTGGCCGCCCGTTCGGCCAGCTTCATCCAGGCCTTCTGCAAGATCGGCCTGGTGCCGGACTCCGGCGGTACCTGGCTGCTGCCACGGCTGGTCGGCATGGCGCGGGCCAAGGCGCTGGCCATGCTTGGCGAGCGCCTGAGCGCGGAGCAGGCCGAGCGCTGGGGCTTGATCCACCGCGTGGTGGACGATGCCGAGCTGCGCGACGAGGCCCTTGCCCTCGCCCGCCACCTGGCCAGCCAGCCGACTTACGGCCTGGCCCTGATCAAACGCAGCCTCAACGCCAGCTTCGACAACAGTTTCGACCAGCAGCTGGAGCTTGAGCGCGACCTGCAAAGGTTGGCCGGGCGCAGCGAGGATTACCGCGAAGGCGTGAGCGCCTTCATGAACAAGCGCACACCTGCATTCAAGGGCCGCTGACCATGAGCGCACTCAGCAGCAACGCCCTGGTAGCAGTCATCGGCGCAGGCGCCATGGGGGCAGGTATCGCCCAGGTCGCCGCCCAGGCCGGTCACCCGGTAAAACTCTATGACAACCGCCCAGGTGCTGCGGCCCAGGCGGTCGCCGGCATCGATCGACAGCTCGGGCGCCTGGTAGAAAAAGGCAAACTGCAGCCGCAAGCACGCGAAGCCATCAGCGCCCGCCTGCAGCCGGTAGAGGCGATCGAAACCTTGGCCGACGCCCGCCTGGTGATCGAGGCCATCGTCGAGAACCTGCAGGTCAAGCAGCAACTGCTGCAGCAACTGGAAGGCCTGTGCGCCGAGGACTGCATCCTCGCCAGCAACACCTCGTCGCTGTCGATCACCAGCCTTGCGGCCGGTCTGCAGCGGCCGCAACAGGTGGTCGGCATGCACTTCTTCAACCCGGCGCCGCTGATGGCGCTGGTGGAGATCGTGTCGGGCCTTGCGACCGCGCCCGGCATTGCCAGCACGCTCTATGACACCGCCAAGGCCTGGGGCAAGAAGCCCGTGCACACGCGCTCTACCCCGGGTTTCATCGTCAACCGCGTGGCTCGGCCGTTCTATGCCGAAAGCCTGCGGCTGCTGCAGGAAGGCGCCGCCGATTGCGCGACACTGGATGCCCTGCTGCGGGATGCCGGCGGTTTTCGCATGGGCGCGTTCGAGCTGACCGACCTGATCGGCCACGACGTCAACTACGCCGTTACCTGCTCGGTATTCGAGGCCTTTTATGGCGACTTCCGTTTCCAGCCCTCGCTGGTGCAGAAAGAGCTGGTGGATGCCGGGCGCCTGGGACGCAAGACCGGCCAAGGCTTCTATAGCTACGCCGAGGGCGCCGAACGCCCGCCGGCCGCTGAATTGCACAGCCAGGCAAGTACCGAATGCTGCGTGGTCGAAGGCCACCTGGGTGCCCTCCACCCTCTGGTCGCGCGCCTGCGTGACAGCGGCCTGGCCATCACCGAGCGGGCGGGCACCGGCCTGCTGCGCGTTGGTGACGCCACCTTGGCCCTGTCCGACGGCCGCCTGGCCAGCCAGCGTGCCCGTGAAGACGGCCTGCGCAACCTGGTGCTGGTCGACCTCGCGCTGGACTACCAGGCCGCCACACGCATCGCCATCAGCTGGTCGGCCGACACCACGGCCGAGGCACGTGACCAGGCGGTGGCCCTGCTGCAGCGCGCCGGCCTGAAGGTGACCGGCATCGCCGACCTGCCCGGGCTGGTGGTGCTGCGCACCGTTGCCATGCTCGCCAACGAAGCGGCCGATGCAGTGTTGCAGGGCGTTGGCAGCGCCGCCGACATCGACCTGGCCATGTGTGCCGGGGTCAATTACCCCCGCGGCCCGTTGGCCTGGGCCGAGCAGCTTGGCGTCGGTTACACCCTGCGCGTGCTGGAAAACCTGCAAGCCAGTTACGGCGAAAGCCGCTACCGGCCTTCCCTGCTGCTGCGCCGCAGCGCCGAACAAGGAGCGAACCTGCATGACTGACCTGCAGCGCAATCCCGCTGAGCTGGCCCAGGCCTGTGCCGACGCCCTGTATTCCCGCGACCAGGCCACACAGGGCCTGGGCATCGCCTTGCTCGACGTAGGGCCCGGCCGGGCGCGCCTGAACATGAAGGTGCGCGCCGACATGCTGCAGGGCCATGGCACCTGCCACGGCGGCTTCCTGTTCGCCCTGGCCGACTCAGCCTTCGCCTTTGCCTGTAACAGCCAGGACAAGGCCACGGTCGCCCAGGGCTGCAGCATCGACTACATCGCCGCAGCGCTGCCGGGTGACTTGCTCGTCGCTTCGGCCATCGAGCTCAGCCGTAAAGGCCGTACCGGCGTGTATGACGTGCGCATCGAAAACCAGCGCGGCGAGCTGATCGCCCTGTTCCGCGGCAAATCCTACCAAGTGCGCGGCACCGTGCTCGCGCAGGAGACCCCAGATGATTGAAGCCAAGCCCCTCGATGCCCTGATCATCGATGCCGTGCGCACCCCCATCGGTCGTTACGGCGGCGCGTTGAGCAGCGTCCGTGCCGACGACCTGGCCGCCGTGCCGATCAAGGCCCTGATCGCACGTCACCCGGCGCTGGACTGGCAGGCCATCGACGACGTGATCCTTGGCTGCGCCAACCAGGCCGGTGAAGACAACCGCAACGTTGCGCGCATGGCCGGCCTGCTGGCCGGGCTGCCGATCAGTGTGCCGGGCACCACCATCAACCGCCTGTGCGGCTCGGGCCTGGACGCCATCGGCAATGCTGCCCGTGCCCTGCGCTGTGGCGAGGCCGGGCTGATGCTGGCCGGTGGCGTCGAGTCGATGTCGCGCGCACCGTTCGTCATGGGCAAGTCGGAGCAAGCGTTCGGCCGCAGCGCCGAGCTGTTCGACACCACCATCGGCTGGCGTTTCGTCAACAAACTGATGAAGGCCGAGTACGGCATCGACTCGATGCCGGAAACTGCAGAGAACGTCGCTGAACAGTTCGGTATCTCCCGTGCCGACCAGGACGCCTTTGCCTTGCGCAGCCAGCACAAGGCGGCAGCCGCCCAGGCCATTGGCCGCCTGGCACAGGAAATCGTGCCGGTCGAGATCGCCCAGCGCAAAGGCCCGGCCATTCGGGTCGAGCAAGACGAGCACCCGCGTGCCGATACCACCCTGGAACAGCTGGCGAAGCTGGGCACGCCGTTCCGCCAGGGCGGCAGCGTCACGGCTGGCAACGCTTCCGGCGTCAACGACGGCGCCTGTGCCCTGCTGCTGGCCAGCAGCGCAGCTGCCCAGCGCCACGGCCTCAAGGCCCGCGGGCGTATCGTCGGCATGGCCGTAGCCGGTGTCGAGCCACGCATCATGGGCATCGGCCCGGTACCGGCAACCCGCAAGGTGCTGGAGCTGACCGGCCTGGCGCTGGCCGACATGGACGTCATCGAGCTCAATGAAGCCTTCGCCGCACAAGGCCTGGCCGTGCTGCGCGAACTGGGCCTGGCCGACGACGACCCACGGGTCAACCCCAATGGCGGCGCCATCGCCCTGGGCCACCCGCTGGGCATGAGCGGTGCGCGGCTGGTCACCACTGCCCTGCACCAGCTTGAACAAACCAGCGGCCGCTATGCCCTGTGCACCATGTGCATCGGCGTTGGCCAAGGCATTGCCATGGTCATCGAGCGTCTCTGACCAAAGGCTTGTTACCGAACGCGACGCGGCCCGTTATGCTGCGTCCATGACACTCACGATAAGCCGCTTGCCCTGGCAAGCGGCCGACGTACAAGAACAATTCGAGTGAAGCCATGAACATGTACCATGATGCCGATCGTGCCCTGCTGGACCCGATGGAAACCGCCAGTATCGATGCCCTGCGCCAGCACCAGCTGGAGCGGCTGCGCTGGAGCCTGAAGCACGCCTACGACAACGTGCCGCTGTACCGCAAGCGCTTCGACGAGTCCGGCGCCCACCCGGATGACCTGAAATCCCTCGACGACCTGGCGAAGTTCCCCTTCACCGGCAAGAACGACCTGCGCGACAACTACCCCTACGGCATGTTCGCCGTGCCCCAGGAAGAGGTGGTGCGCCTGCACGCCTCCAGCGGCACTACCGGCAAGCCGACCGTGGTCGGTTACACCCAGAACGATATCGACACCTGGGCCAACGTGGTTGCCCGTTCGATCCGTGCCGCGGGCGGGCGCAAGGGCGACAAGGTGCATGTGTCCTATGGCTACGGCCTGTTCACCGGCGGCCTGGGTGCGCACTACGGCGCCGAGCGCCTCGGTTGCACGGTGATCCCCATGTCCGGCGGCCAGACCGAGAAGCAGGTCCAGCTGATTCGCGATTTCCAGCCCGACATCATCATGGTCACGCCATCCTACATGCTCAACCTCGCCGACGAGATCGAGCGCCAGGGCATCGACCCCCATGACCTGAAGCTACGCCTGGGCATCTTTGGCGCCGAGCCGTGGACCGACGAGCTGCGCCGCTCCATCGAGCAGCGCCTGGGCATCGATGCCCTGGATATCTATGGCCTGTCGGAAATCATGGGCCCGGGCGTGGCCATGGAGTGCATCGAGACCAAGGATGGGCCGACCATCTGGGAAGACCACTTCTACCCCGAGATCATCGACCCGGTGACCGGTGCGGTGCTGCCGGACGGGCAACTGGGCGAGCTGGTGTTCACCTCGCTGAGCAAGGAGGCGCTGCCAATGGTGCGCTACCGCACCCGCGACCTGACCCGCCTGCTGCCAGGCACGGCGCGGCCGATGCGGCGTATTGGCAAGATCACCGGGCGCAGTGACGACATGCTGATCATTCGCGGGGTGAACGTGTTCCCGACACAGATCGAGGAGCAGGTGCTTAAAATAAAACAGCTTTCAGAGCTTTATGAGATTCATCTGTATCGCAATGGCAACCTGGACAGTGTCGAGGTGCATGTGGAATTGCGTGCGGAATGCCAGCACCTTGATGAGTCGCAGCGCAAGCTGGTGGTCGGGGAGCTGAGCAAGCAGATCAAGACCTATATCGGCATCAGCACCCAGGTGCTCCTGCAGCCCTGCGGCACGCTCAAGCGTTCCGAAGGCAAGGCGTGCCATGTGTTCGACAAACGGTTGGCCAGCTGAGTCATCGGCTGCCTTTTCGGCCCCGGCACCGTCCGGGGCTTTTTTTTGCCTGGTTTCCGGGTCGACGCGATCCCTGTGGGAGCGGGCGTGCCCGCGAAAGGGCCCGAATGTGATACATAAATCTTATTTGATACACATAAAACTGTTTGACGTTGTGTTTTGTATCGCTTACAAATGACTCATGCCTTAGCAGGAGTCGGAACATGTACGCACAGCTAGTGGAAACCGGAGTCAAGCGCGTCAAGTCGCTGGAAGAGATGTCGCCCGAAGAGCGCAACTTCCAGGAAAAGATCGACGCCGAAATCAAGATCGAAGCCAAGAACTGGATGCCCGAGGCCTATCGCCAGACCCTGATCCGGCAGATCTCCCAGCACGCCCACTCGGAAATCGTCGGCATGCTGCCTGAAGGCAACTGGGTCACCCGTGCCCCCAGCCTCAAGCGCAAGCTGCAGCTGATGGCCAAGATCCAGGACGAAGCCGGCCACGGCCTGTACTTGTACAGCGCCATGGAAACTCTCGGCGCCGACCGCGACGAGGAAGTCGCCAAGCTGCACAGCGGCAAGGCCAAGTATTCGAGCATCTTCAACTACCCGACCTTGAGCTGGGCCGACATGGGCGCCGTGGGCTGGCTGGTCGATGGCGCTGCCATCGTCAACCAGGTGGTGCTGCAGCGCACCTCCTACGGCCCCTACTCCCGCGCCATGATCCGCATCTGCAAGGAAGAGAGCTTCCACCAGCGCCAGGGCTACGAACTGCTGCTGACCATGATGCGCGAGGGTACCCAGGCGCAGAAGGACATGGTCCAGGACGCCATCAACCGCCTCTGGTGGCCGGCGCTGATGATGTTCGGCCCGAGCGACGAGCATTCCCCCAACAGCGCCCAGTCGATGGCCTGGAAGATCAAGCGCCAGACCAACGACGAGCTGCGCCAGCGTTTCATCGACCAGACCGTACCCCAGCTCGAACTGCTCGGCTGCACCGCCCCCGACCCCGACCTGAAGTGGAACGCAGAGCGCGGCCACTACGACTTCGGCGAAATCCAGTGGGACGAGTTCTACGAAGTCATCAAGGGCAACGGCCCGTGCAACCAGGAGCGCGTCGCCACCCGGCGCAAGGCCATCGAGGATGGCGCCTGGGTACGCGAAGCGGCCGTGGCCTATGCACGCAAGCAACAGAACAAGAACGCCGCCTGAGCGGCGATTGATGCGGAGATCGAAAATGTCTGTCTGGACCCTCTACGAAGTGTTCGTGCGCAGCAAGCACGGCCTTAACCACAAGCATGTCGGCAGCGTGCATGCCGCCGACGCCGCCATGGCCATCGAGAACGCCCGCGAGCTGTACACCCGCCGCAGCGAAGGCGTGAGCCTGTGGGTGGTGCCGTCGGCACTGATCACCGCCTCCTCGCCCGACGAGAAAGACCCGCTGTTCGCCCCTTCGGACGACAAGGTCTACCGCCACGCCAGCTTCTACGAACTGCCCGACGAAGTCGGGCACATGTGAGGTTGGCCATGCACAAGCACGATCTGATCCCGTATTTGCTGCTGCTTGGCGACAGTGCCCTGATCCAGGGCCAGCGCCTGTGCGAATGGTGCGGCCACGCGCCGGCCCTGGAAGAAGAACTGGCGCTGATGAACGTCGGCCTCGACCTGGTGGGCCAGGCGCGCAACTGGCTGGATTACGCCGCCGAGCTGCTGGATGACGGCCGCGACGCCGATGCCCTGGCGTTCCGCCGCGACGAGCGCGCATTCCGTAACTTGCTGCTGGTCGAACAACCCAACGGCGACTTCGCCGTGACCATGACCAAGCAGTTCCTTTACGACGCCTGGCACCATGCCGTGCTGCAGGGGCTGGTCGAGTCGAACGACGAGCGTATCGCCGGCATTGCCGCCAAGGCCTTGAAAGAAGTCACCTATCACCTGCGCCGCTCCGCCGAATGGGTGCAGCGCCTGGGTGGCGGCACCGACGAAAGCCGCCGGCGCATGCTGGAAGCGATCCCCGCCGTGTGGCGCTTCACAGTCGAGCTCAGCGCTGGCAGCGACAACGAGGTGCAACTGGCACAGGCCGGCATTGCCGCTGACCCGGCGGCGGTTGGAGCGGCGTGGCTGAAACAGGTGAGCGCGACCTTCGAATCGGTCGAGCTGCCGCTGCCCAAGGCCGCCAGCCACTTCTACCTGAACGGTCGCCAGGGCTTGCACACCGAGCACCTGGGCCTGCTGTTGGCCGAGATGCAGTTCCTGCCAAGGGCCTACCCCGATGCAACCTGGTGAACTGATTGCCGGTGACCGCGGCGCCCGTGCGCCGCGCGGCGACGACCTGGCGCGGGCCTGGGAGGTGCTGGGCCAGGTGATGGACCCGGAAGTGCCCG
This sequence comes from Pseudomonas sp., assembly GCF_017744435.1. GTDB lineage: Bacteria > Pseudomonadota > Gammaproteobacteria > Pseudomonadales > Pseudomonadaceae > Aquipseudomonas. Next base: position 66,515 of record NZ_JAGIBG010000007.1, on the reverse strand, counting down.
TGGTCAGCGTGGTCGACCTGGGGATCGTGCGTGACCTGGACTGGCGTGCAGGCCACCTGCACCTGGTCGTCACGCCGACCTACTCCGGCTGCCCGGCCACCGAGGTGATCGAGGGCGATATTCGCCAGGCGCTGGAACAGGCCGGGTTCGTCGCGCCAGACCTGGAGCGCAGGCTGACCCCGGCCTGGAGCACCGACTGGATCAGCGCACTGGGCCGCGAACGCCTGCGTGCCTATGGCATAGCCCCGCCGCAAGGCAGCGCCAGCAAGCGCAGCCTGCTCGGCGAGGCCCCCGAGGTGTGCTGCCCGCAATGCGGCAGCCACCACACCGAATTGCTCAGCCAGTTCGGCTCCACGGCCTGCAAGGCGCTGTACCGCTGCCGCGAGTGCCTGGAGCCGTTCGACTATTTCAAATGCATTTGAGCCGTGGAGACCACCATGAGCCAGTTTCACAGCCTGACCATCAAGCAAGTGCGTAACGAAACCCGTGATGCGGTGTCGATTGCCTTCGACGTACCGGCGCACCTGCAGGAGGCTTTCCGCTTCACCCAGGGCCAGTACCTGGTGATGCGCACCCAGCTGGACAACGAAGAAGTCCGCCGCTCCTACTCCATCTGCAGCGCCGTGCAGGATGGCGAGCTGCGGGTGGCCGTCAAGCGCGTGCCCGGCGGGCGTTTCTCGGTCTTTGCCAACGAAGTGCTCAAGGCCGGCCAGCAGCTGGAAGTGATGCCGCCCTCCGGCAGCTTCTTCGTGCCGCTGGACCCGGCGCGCCAGGGCAACTACCTGGGCGTGGCCGCTGGCAGTGGCATCACGCCGATCCTGTCGATCATCGCCACCACCCTGGCCAGCGAGCCACACAGCCGCTTCACCCTGCTGTACGGCAACCGCTCCAGTTCCGGGGCGCTGTTCCGCGACAAGCTCGAAGACCTGAAGAACCGTTACCTCGACCGCCTCAACCTGATTTTCGTGTTCAGCCGCGAGCAGCAGGATGTCGACCTGTACAACGGCCGCATCGACGCCGACAAGTGCGGCCAGCTGTTCTCGCGCTGGATGGACGTTTCCAGCCTGGATGCCGCGTTCATCTGCGGCCCCCAGGCGATGACCGAGACGGTGCGTGACAGCCTGCAGGCCAACGGCCTGGCCAAGCAGCGTATCCACTTCGAGCTGTTCGCTGCCGCCGGCAACGAAGCCCGCCGTGAAGCCCGCGAGGCCGCCCGCCAGGTGGACTCGGCGCTCAGCCACGTGACCGTGATCAGCGATGGCCGGGCACTGAGCTTCGACCTGCCGCGCAATACCCAGAACGTGCTGGATGCCGGCAATGCCATCGGCGCCGAACTGCCCTACTCGTGCAAGGCCGGCGTGTGCTCGACCTGCAAGTGCCGGGTGATCGAGGGCGAAGTGGAGATGGACAGCAACCATGCCCTGGAGGACTACGAAGTGGCGGCCGGGTATGTGCTGTCGTGCCAGACCTACCCGGTGAGCGACAAGGTGGTGCTCGACTTCGACCAGCTCTGATACCGCGTCGCCTGCTTCGCGGGGCAAGCCCGCTCCCACAGGTACAGCGCCGCCCTCAGGCCTTGCATATTACCTGTGGGAGCGGCGGTGCGGCGATCCGACTTGCCCCGCGAAGAGGCCATCAGCAACACCCCAAAGTGACCTGATTACAACAATTACAAGACAAAAGAGATCGCTTGCCATGACCCCGGAACACATCGAAAGCATCAGCAACCACCCCGATTTCCAGCACCTGGTGCGGCGCAAGCGCCGCCTTAACGGCAGCCTGACCCTGGCCATGCTGGTGATCTACTACGGCTTCGTCCTGCTGGTGGCGTTCTCCCCCAGCACCCTTGGCCAGTCCCTGAGCGGCGGCGTGACCACCGTCGGCATGCTGGTCGGCGTGCTGATGGTGCTGCTGTCCTTCGCCCTTACCGGCATCTACGTGCACCGCGCCAACAACGTGCTCGACCCGCTCAATGACAAGCTCAAGCAGGAGTGCGCGCAATGAACTGGACTGCTATCTCGATGTTCATGGTGTTCGTCTGCTTCACCTTGCTGGTGACCCGCTGGGCAGCCCTGCGCACCCGTTCGGCCAGTGACTTCTATACCGCCGGCGGCGGCCTGACCGGCATGCAGAACGGCCTGGCGATTGCCGGGGACATGATCAGCGCGGCGTCATTCCTTGGCATTTCCGCCATGATGTTCATGAACGGCTACGACGGCCTGCTGTACGCCCTGGGTGTGCTGGCCGGCTGGCCGATCATCCTGTTCCTGATCGCCGAGCGCCTGCGCAACCTGGGCAAGTACACCTTCGCCGACGTGGTTTCCTACCGCCTGGCACAGACTCCGGTGCGCCTCAGCTCGGCCTTCGGCACCCTGGTGGTGGCACTGATGTACCTGGTGGCGCAGATGGTCGGCGCCGGCAAGCTGATCGAGCTGCTGTTCGGCATCAGCTACCTGTATGCGGTGATGCTGGTCGGCGTGCTGATGGTCGCCTACGTCACCTTTGGCGGCATGCTCGCCACCACCTGGGTGCAGATCATCAAGGCGGTGATGCTGCTGTCCGGCACCAGTTTCATGGCCTTCATGGTGCTCAAGCACTTTGGTTTCAGCACCGAAGCGATGTTCGCCAGCGCCGTGGCGGTGCATGCCAAGGGCCAGGCGATCATGGCCCCGGGCGGCCTGCTGTCGAACCCGGTGGATGCGATTTCGCTGGGCCTGGGCATGATGTTCGGCACCGCTGGCCTGCCGCATATCCTGATGCGCTTCTTCACCGTCAGTGATGCCAAGGAAGCGCGCAAGAGCGTGTTCTACGCCACTGGCTTCATCGGCTACTTCTATCTGCTGCTGATCGTCATCGGCTTCGGCGCCATCGTCATGGTCGGTACCGAACCTGCGTATCGCGACGCGGCGGGCGCGATCATCGGTGGCGGCAACATGGTCGCCGTGCACCTGGCCCAGGCTGTGGGCGGCAACCTGTTCCTCGGCTTCATCTCCGCCGTGGCCTTCGCCACCATCCTGGCGGTGGTTGCTGGCCTGGCGCTGTCCGGTGCTTCTGCGGTGTCCCACGACCTGTATGCCTGCGTGGTACGCAAGGGCCAGGCTACCGAGCAGGAAGAAATGCGCGTATCGCGGATCGCCACCTTGGTGATCGGCCTGCTCGCGGTGGTGCTGGGCCTGGTGTTCGAGTCGCAGAACATCGCCTTCCTGTCCGGCCTGGTGCTGGCCGTGGCGGCCTCGGTCAACTTCCCGGTGCTGCTGCTTTCGATGTTCTGGAAGGGCCTGACCACCCGTGGCGCGGTGTGCGGCAGCATGGCCGGGCTGGTGTCGGCCGTGCTGCTGGTGGTGCTCGGCCCTGCGGTGTGGGTCAACGTGCTGCACAACGAAACGGCACTGTTCCCCTACAGCAACCCGGCGCTGTTCTCGATGAGCCTGGCATTCCTCAGCGCCTGGGCGTTCTCGGTCACTGACAGCTCGGAGCGGGCCAAGGAAGAACGCGGCCGCTACCTGGCGCAGTTCATCCGCTCCATGACCGGTATCGGCGCCGCCGGCGCCAGCAAGCACTGATCTTTGACTCTGTCGGGTATAACAACAATGAACCGAACGCACCTGAAATCGGCCGCCTGGTTGGCCACCCTCGCCCTGCCGCTCCCGGCCCTGGCGGACTTCATCGACGACAGCCACGCACGGCTGGAGCTGCGCAACCACTACATCAACCGCGACTTCCGCCAGAGCAACGCGCCCCAGGCCAAGGCCGAGGAATGGGCCCAGGGCTTTACCGCGAAAGTGGAATCGGGCTTCACCGAGGGCATGGTCGGCTTCGGCCTTGATGCCATGGGCCAGCTGGGCGTCAAGCTCGACTCCAGCCCTGACCGGCGCAACACCGGCCTGCTGCCGTTCGGCCCGGACAGCCATGAGCCGGTCGACGACTACAGCGAGCTGGGCCTGACTGGCAAGGTGCGCGTGTCCAAGAGCACCCTGCGCCTGGGCACCCTGCAGCCGATCCTGCCGGTGGTGGTGTACAACGACACCCGCCTGCTGGCCTCGACCTTCCAGGGTGGCCAGCTGACCAGCCAGGACATCGACGGCCTGACCGTCAACGCCGGGCGCCTGAGCAAGGTCAACCTGCGCGATTCGTCCGGCCGCGACGACATGGGCTATGGCGCCGCGACCAGCGACCACCTCGACTTCGGCGGTGGCAGTTACGCGCTCACCCCGCAGACCAGCGTCAGCTATTACTACGCCAAGCTTGAAGACATCTACCGCCAGCAGTTCGTCGGCCTGATCGACACCCGCCCGCTGGGCGAAGGCCTGAGCCTGCGCAGCGACCTGCGCTACTTCGACAGCCGCAACGACGGCGCCGAACGCGCCGGCAACATCGACAACCGCAACTTCAACGCCATGTTCACCCTCGGCGTACGGGCCCATAAGTTCACCGCCACCTGGCAGCAGATGTCCGGCGACAGTGCGTTCCCGTTCGTCAATGGCGGCGACCCGTTCACCGTCAACCTGGTGACCTACAACACCTTCACCCGCGCCGGGCTGGACTCGTGGCAGCTGCGCTACGACTACGACTTCGTCGCCATGGGCATCCCCGGCCTGAGCTTCATGACCCGCTACACCGACGGCCGCCATGCCGAAACCGCCACGGTCAGTAACGGCCGTGAGCGCGAACGCGACACCGACCTCACCTACGTCATCCAGAGCGGCCCGTTCAAGGACGTCAGCCTGCGCTGGCGCAACGTCACCTTCCGTTCCGGCAATGGCCTGACCAACGCCGTGGACGAAAACCGCCTGATCATCGGCTACACCCTGGCGCTGTGGTAACAGCGCCCACAAGAGGAAAACAGCATGTCTGACGCCCCAACCCTGCAGAGCTTCATTGCTGGCCGCTGGATCGGCCAGCACGGCGCCCAGGCCCTGCGCAGCGCCCTGGACGGCCATGTCCTGGCCTACAGCCACGAAGAACGCCCGGATTTCGCCGAAGCCGTGGACTTTGCCCGCGCACGCGGCCTGGCCGAGCTGATGGCCATGGACTTCCAGCAGCGTGCACAGCGCCTCAAGGCCCTGGCGCTGTACCTGGCCGAGCGCAAGGAACAGCTCTACGCCCTGTCGCACCACAGCGGTGCCACCCGCGCCGACAGCTGGATCGACATCGAGGGCGGCAATGCCACGCTGTTCAGCTACGCCGGCATTGGCAGCCGCGAACTGCCGTCGGGCAACCTGGTGCACGAAGGGCCGGCGATCCCGCTGGGCAAACAGGGCCACTTCGCCGGTAGCCACATCCTGGTGCCGCGCGCCGGCGTCGCCGTGCACATCAACGCCTTCAACTTCCCGATCTGGGGCATGCTCGAGAAGTTCGCGCCGACCTTCCTGGCCGGCATGCCGTGCATCGTCAAGCCAGCCACCTCGACCAGCTACCTGACCGAAGCCGTGGTGCGCCTGATGAACGACTCCGGCCTGCTGCCGGCGGGCAGCCTGCAACTGGTGATCGGCAGCACCGGCGACCTGCTCGACCGCCTGCAGGGCCAGGATGTGGTGACCTTCACCGGCTCCGCCGACACTGCCGCGAAACTGCGCATCACGCCCAACCTGATCCGCAACTCGGTGCCGTTCACCGCCGAGGCCGATTCGCTCAACTGCGCCATCCTCGGCCCGGATGTCAGCCCGGACAGCGAAGAGTTCGAGCTGTACATCAAGGAAGTGGTGCGGGAAATGACCACCAAGGCCGGGCAGAAGTGCACCGCCATCCGCCGCGCCATCGTCCCGGCCAGGCACATCGATGCGGTGGCTAGCCGCCTGCGCGAGCGCCTGAGCAAGGTCGTGGTCGGTGATCCATCGGTAGAAGGCGTGCGCATGGGCGCCCTGGCCTCCCATGACCAGCAGCGCGACGTCGGTGAGCGTGTGCGCAGCCTGCTGCTGAGCTGTGATCAGCTTTTCGGCGCCAGCGATGGCTTTGCCCCGCGTGGTGAAGGCGTCGCCGAAGGCGCGTTCTTCGCCCCGACCCTGCTCCAGGCCCGCGACCCGCATGCCGAGGGCGGCGCCCATGACATCGAGGCGTTCGGCCCGGTCAGCACGCTGATGGCCTATGACGACCTGGATGAAGCGTTGGCCCTGGCCGCCCGCGGCAAAGGCAGCCTGGTGGCGACCCTGGTCACCGCCGACCGCGCCGTCGCCGCCAAGGCCATCCCGGTTGCCGCCGCTTGGCACGGGCGCCTGCTGGTGCTCGACAGTGAAGCTGCCAAGGAATCCACCGGCCACGGCTCGCCGTTGCCGCAGCTCAAGCACGGCGGCCCGGGCCGCGCCGGGGGTGGCGAGGAGCTGGGCGGCCTGCGGGCGGTCAAGCACTACCTGCAGCGCGCCGCGGTGCAAGGCTCGCCCAGCATGCTGACCGCCGTCACCGGCGAATACGTGCGTGGCGCCGAAGTGATCGAGACCGAAGTGCATCCGTTCCGCCGTTACTTCGACGACCTGCGTATCGGTGAATCGCTGCTGACCCACCGTCGCACCGTGACCGAAGCCGACCTGGTCAACTTTGGCTGCCTGTCGGGCGACCATTTCTACATGCACTTCGACGAGATCGCGGCCAAGGAGTCGCAGTTCGGCAAGCGCATCGCCCATGGCTACTTCGTGCTCTCCGCCGCAGCCGGGCTGTTCGTCTCGCCAGGCGCCGGGCCGGTGCTGGCCAACTACGGGCTGGACACCCTGCGCTTCATCAACCCGGTCGGGATCGGTGACACGATTCAGGCGCGGCTGACCTGCAAGCGCAAGATCGACCAGGGCAAGACCAGCCCGCTGGGGCAGCCGCAAGGGGTGGTGGCCTGGGATGTGGAAGTCACCAATCAACTGGGGGAGTTGGTGGCCAGCTATGACATTCTGACCCTGGTGCTGAAGAAGTAACAAATGGGTTGGCTGTGCCGGCCTCTTCGCGGCTAAAGCCGCTCCCACAGGGTATGTGCGGTCCCTGTGGGAGCGGCTTTAACCGCGAAGAGGCCAGTACAGGCGCCACATAAAGGCACATAGCCACCTCGTACATCCGCCCTAATGCCCTGCCCGCTCCTCGGCGCTATAGTCCGGCCATCCGCCACACCCCACGCCAAGGAAGCCATCCACCATGAAACCCGCCAAGCTCCTGCTGAGCGCCGCTGTCCTGTTCGCCGTCGCCGGCTGCCAGACCATCAAACCTTCCGACCAGACCCTCAAGGAACGCGCCGAATTCGCGCTCAATACCCCGGTCAGCAAAGTCGCCAACGTGCGCAGCGACAGCACCCTCACCTACTACACCGTTACCACCGCCAAGGGCGAATACAACTGCCAGATGCCCAGCGGTGCCATCGTCGCGGTCGGCAGCATGGGCCTCTATGAGCCCACCCCGTCCTGCCTGAAGGAAGGCCAGGCGATCATCCTGCAGTGATGCTGCCGCTGCCCCCGGCGCCACGCTCCAGCACCGGCGCCGCCGGCACCTCGCGCAAGGCCCGCAGGGCCGCGCGCAATTCCGCCGGGCGCACCGGCTTGGACAGGATTGCGATATTGCGCCCCCGCACGATCGCCTGGATCTTCTCCAGGTCATGCCCGGTCATGATCAAGGCCGGCACTTCCCAGCCCCGCTGCGCCCGCAAGCTGTCGATGCAATCGACCCCGGTGGCCTCCTGGCCCAGGTCGTAGTCGGCGACGACCACGTCACATTCGCTGACCAGCCCCATGGGTGAGCCATGCGCTTCAACTTCGCAGCCCCAACGCTGCAGCAGCGCCGAGGTCGCACGCAACACGTTGTGATCATCTTCCACCAGGCACACCTTCAGGCCGCCGAGCATGGCACCCTGCAACCCGTGCTGTTCGCTACGTTGGGGCAATGGTTGTGCGGCCAGCCGCGGCAAGCCCTGCAGGCTGACGGCCGTACCATGGCCGACACGAGAACGCAGCTGCACCTGCAAACCCATCAAATGGCCCAGGCGCTTGATGATCGAAAGGCCCAGGCCAACTCCTTCGACGTCCTTGTCACGCACCTGCCGAACCCGGTAGAACTCTTCGAAGACCAAGCCCTGATGCACCTCATCGATCCCGCGCCCCTGGTCATAGACCACGATGGCCAGCGCTTCACCCTGACGCCGCACACCGATCAGCAGCGGCCGCTGGGCGGCGTACTTGAAGCTGTTGGACAGCACGTTCTGCACCATGGTCGCGAGCATGCCGCGGTCGGCGCGGGTCCAGTGCGCGCAAGGACGCAAGCGCATCTCGACGCCGGCCCAGCGCGCCGCTTCGGCATTCTCGCGCAGCAGTTCGGCGAGAAAATCATGCAATGCAAAGGCCTCGTACTTCGGTTGCACGCGGCCATTGTCCAGCGTGTACAGGTCGAGGATCGAGCGGAACAGCTGCGACACGTTGAGCAGCGAGCGGTCGATGCTGTCCACCAGGCGCCGTTCCTGCTCGGCCAGCGGCGCTTCGCGCAGGCAGGCGGTGAACAGGCCGATGGAGTGGATCGGTTGGCGCAGGTCATGGCTGGCCTGGGCCAGAAAGCGCGACTTCTCCCGGGTGGCGGCCATCGCCAGCTCCGAGGCCTTGCGCGTGCGCTCCAGCAGCATATGGGCGTAGAGCGGGATGACCGTACTGGTGGTGAGCAGCATCAGCACCATGAACGGGTTGGCCTGCCAGTACGGGTTGAGCTGGTACACCGCCACCAGCGCGGTCAACGCCAGCACCGTGGCGATGGCCAGGTAGCGGGTGCCGAAGCGCATGCCGTTGCCCAAGTTGACCCAGACCATCACCGCATACAGCGGCAGCGCCGCTTCGCCGCCAAGTACCAGGCCGAAGCAGGTGCCGGTGTAGTCGTGCACGATGCCCAGCACCCGCCGCCACGGGTAATGCCCCGGCCAGCGGGCGATGGCCTGGCGCAGGCCGATCGACAGCACGATGAAGCTGATGATGTAGTAGATCACCGGCAGGTAGCTGTCGATCGATTCACCCGGCAGGAAACCCAGTACGGTGATGTAGACCAGCGCGCAACTGGCGACGATGACGCGCAGGTTGGCCTGGTCGAGTTCGTTGTTCTTGTTGTAGTCCATGGTGTACGTCCTTGTGCACGGGGTCGCATAACCGCCCGTTTGGCGCAGCGCTTGCCGTTGGCGAATGCTAACTTAGCATGGTCGGAACAACCGCCGTTCACAGGGAGTATCAGGACGTGACGTGCCGCATCATCGTGGCGGACGACCATCCATTGTTCAGGGAAGCGATGGTCCGCACCGTGCAAAGGGTATTGCCACAGGCGCAGCTCGAGGAAGCTGGCGACCTGCAGCAGGTGTTGGCGCTGGCCCGCGAGGGCGAAGCACCGGACACGCTGATTCTCGACCTGCGCTTCCCGGGGCTCGACTGCATCGAGCGGCTGGCCGAGCTGCGCCAATTGTTGCGCCGTACCACCCTGATCATCGTGTCGATGGTCGACGATCCGGCGCTGATCGAGCATGTCATGGCCAGTGGGGTCGATGGCTTCATCGGCAAGAGCGTCGCCCCTGACGAGCTCGGTGCGGCGATCCTGGCCATCCGCGAGGGCGAGGTGCTGGTCAGGTACAGCCCTTCGGGGTTGTTGCCGTGCCTGGGCAGCGCCAGCGAGCTGGAACAGCTCACCCACCGCCAGCACGAGGTGCTGCGCCTGATCGCCCAGGGCAAGACCAACAAGGAAATCGCCCGCGCCCTGGACATCTCGCCGTTCACCGTGCGCATTCATGTGTCGTCTTTGCTCAAGGCGCTGAATGTCACCACGCGTACCGCCGCTGCGGTCAAGTACAGCGGTACCTGATGCCGTTGGTCGGTATCGCCTGCGTCTGGACTGATCAGGTCAGGGTGCCAGCCACTCTCAGTCAATGAGGGGTGGTCGATGGCTTTGCCTCTCACGCCTGTACCTGGCCCACCCAGGTGGGCCCTTTCCACGAACGAGGGCGCCGTCATGAACAGACGACTGCACATGGGCGGAGGTAGCGCCCAGGACGACTGGCCGGAGCTGGACCCGGACCAACGCAACGACCGGACAGACGACCCGGATGCCGACTCGAACCAGACCGATGACGATCAGAACCGGCCTGGGGTGCCTGCCAGCGACCCCGAGTCCGGTGCATGAGGCACTAGCTGGTCACACTGGAGTCGCTTACCGCCTGGCTGGGCTTGCCACCTGATTCGCGCCAACTCACTGCGGTTATCCCGTAACGCTCAGCCATCGGCCGGCTCACCTTCCTGATCTTCTCTCGCCCGAATTTGGGGATGATGCCGATCCCTGCATCACAACTTGCCCAGTGCCAAGCCTCGGCGTTATCGATTTTCTCGAGCCGGATGATGAAGCTGCGCGGCTCGCCGTGCAGCAGGTAATCGATAATGTAAAGCTGCGGACTCGGCATCACGCGGCCCTCCTCTTCTCCATGGATGACTTCTTCATTGAGTGATGCCGTCCGCGAAAGATTCAAAAAGATTGTCGAACAATTGAAGGAGCCGGCAGGCGGCCCGCCAGCCAAACGGGCGGGCCTTGGCGAGCGCCGCTATTGCTGATGCGGGCGGCCCCCGCCGTGGCTGTTCTGCCCGCCCTTGCGGCCGGCCTCCGAGGCCCGTTGCCGATCGTTGGCGAAGTTGCCGCCAGACGCCTGGCCGCCTTTGTGGCCGGCACGGGAGGCGCGTTCGCGATCGTTGGCGAAATTGCCTGGGTTGGTTTCCTTGGTGCCGCCACGTTGTCCGGTCCGTTGTTGATCACCAGCCATGTCGTTTCTCCTTGCGATGCGGATGGGTTGGGTGCATGAAACGGTGCCATGCCTTAGTTCCGAACCGGCGATGGGCGGGTCTGCTCAATCGGATTGCGTGCGGCTGACCGGTGGCACGAAAGGTTCTGGCTGCAAATGCTTGTGCGGCAGGTATTGGCAAGGCAATTTTTCTGCAGGGCGACGGTCACAACTTCAAACGGCCCCCACCCTTGCAATGCCTCGCAGCAGAGCCGACGAGCGGCCTATAATGCTCGTTCAGCTGCCCGACGATGCGTCGATGGGCCATCATCCAGGTCTGCACAAGGCAACTCCATGACGTCGTCCCCTGAGCAACCCGCATCGCCGCAAAACCCAGCGCTGAGCCCCAGCCACCTGGATTTCCCGGTGGTCGGCATCGGCGCTTCGGCCGGCGGGCTGGAAGCCATCCGCACCTTCTTCCAGCAGATGCCTGGCGATTGCGACATGGCCTTCGTGGTGGTGCTGCACCTGTCGCCCGACCACCAGAGCGTGGCCGACCGGATCATCCAGGAGGCCACGTCGATGCCGGTGCGCCAGGTCACCGAGCCCGTGCCGATCGAACGCAATCACGTCTACGTGATATCCCCGGCCAACCGCCTCTCCACCAACGACGGCTACCTGCGGGTCACCCCGGCCAACCGCCGGCGCGGCGACCACGTGGCCATCGACCTGTTCTTCCGTGACCTTGCCGACGTGCACAAGGACCACGCCTTCTGCGTGGTGCTGTCGGGCACCGGCGCCGATGGCGCGGTGGGCCTGTCGCGGATCAAGGAGCAAGGTGGCGTGACCCTGGTGCAGACCCCGGACGACGCGCAATACGACAGCATGCCGCGCGCCGCCATCGAAACCGGCATGGTCGATCTGGTGCTGCCAGCTGCGGAAATGCCGCAAAAGCTCATGGAGCTGTGGCGTACTGCACGCCAGGTGAAGCTGCCGGAAATCGAAGACGACACCCTGCCGCCGCCCCTGGGCACCCGGGCCGGCGATGCCCAGGCCGCAGAACCCTTGCTCGAAGAGATCCTGCTGCAACTGCGCAGCGCGACCGGCCACGATTTCCAGCATTACAAGCGCGCCACCGTGCTCCGGCGGATCGAGCGCCGCCTGCACGTGACCGGGCAGACCGACCTGGGTGGTTACCTGCGCTACCTGGAGCAGCACAGCAGTGAAGCCACTGCCTTGCTGGGCGACATGCTGATCGGCGTTACCAACTTCTTCCGCGACCGTGAGGCGTTCGAGTCGCTGGAGCGTCATGTGCTGCCGCAACTGGTCAGCGAAGGCGAGGACAATCGCGAGATTCGCGTCTGGTCGGCCGGCTGCTCCACGGGCGAAGAGGCCTACAGCCTGGCGATGCTGGTCAGCGAGCAACTGGCGCTGGAACAACGTGCCAGCAAGGTTCAGGTGTTCGCCACCGACCTGGACGAGCGCGCCATCGGCGTTGCCCGCATGGGTTCCTATCCGGAAGCGATTTTACCGACGTGCCGCCCACCCGCCTGCGCCAGTTCTTTATCAAGGAAGATCAGCATTACCGGGTGCGCAAGGAAGTCCGGGAAAAGGTCCTGTTCGCCCGTCACAACCTGCTGTCCGACCCGCCGTTCTCGCAGATCGACCTGATTGTCTGCCGCAACCTGCTGATCTACCTGGACCGCGAGGTGCAGGAAGATATCCTGCGGATGTTCCATTTCGCCCTGCGCAGCGGCGGCTACCTGTTCCTTGGTACCTCGGAATCTGCCGACGTGGCCAATGAGCTGTTCACCCCCGTGGACAAGCGCAACCGGATTTTCCGGGCCCGCGACGTCAGCCCGGCTGGCCGCAGCTCAGGCCGGCAACTGCCCGCCGCAGGCATGGCCAACCTCGCCCAGGGCGCCCAGGCCAAGGCCAAGCCAGGCCGCAAGCCGTCCTATGCCGAAGTGCACCACCGCGCCCTGGCCCGGCGTACGCCGCCCAGCCTGATCGTCGACAGCGAAGGCAACATCCTGCATATGAGCGAAGGTGTCGGGCGTTACCTGCAACTGGCCGGTGGCGAGCCGAGCCGCAACCTGCTCAACCTGGTGCTGCCAAGCTTGCGCCTGACCTTGCGCAGTACGCTGTTCCAGGCCCGTCAGGGCATCGAGGCCGTGACCTCGCGCCCAATCGACCTCGGCGAAGGTGAGCACAGGCAGCAGGTGGAAATCACCGTGCAACCCTACAAGGACGAGCTCAGCGACAACGAGTGCCTGCTGGTGGTGTTCGAAGAGCGCGCGCCCGACCCGTCGTTGCCGCTGCCCGGTGTCATCCGCCAGACCGACAGCATGGTGCTGCACAACCTGGAACGCGAACTGCAACGAACGCGCCTGCAACTGCAGGAAACCATCGAGCAGTCGGAGATATCCAGCGAAGAACTGACCGCCTCCAACGAAGAAATGCAGGCGATCAACGAAGAGCTGCGTTCGGCCAGCGAAGAACTGGAAACCAGCAAGGAAGAGCTGCAGTCGATCAACGAGGAACTGCTCACCGTCAACTACGAGCTCAAGAACAAGGTCGAGGAAACCGACAAGGTCAACGACTACCTAAGCAACCTCATCGCCTCGACCGACATCGCCACGGTATTCGTCGACCGCAACCTGCACATTCGCTGGTTCACCCCGCGCGCCACCGACCTGTTCAACATGCTGCCAGTGGATACCGGCCGCTCGCTGCTGGACATCACCCACCGCCTCGACTATCCGGCCCTGGCCGATGACGCCCGCGCCGTGGCCAAGGGCGAAACCATCATCGAACGCGAAATCGGCGGCCACGGCGATCACTGGTACCTGGCACGCCTGCTACCCTACCGCTCCAGCGAGCAGAAAATCGACGGCACGGTGCTGACCTTCATCGACATCAGCAAGAACCACGCCGCCGAAGAGCGCGTGCGCCTGGGTGAGGAGCGGCTGAGCAAGCAGCTGGCCGAATCGCAGAGCTCCAGCCACATGAAGGACGAGTTCTTCGCGGTGATGTCCCATGAGCTGAAGCACCCGCTGAACCTGATTCAGCTCAATGCCGAAATCCTCCGCCGGCTGCCCACGATCAAAAGCATCGGCGCCGCCAGCAAGGCCGTGACGACCATTTGCGAAGCAGTGTCCAGCCAGGCGCGGATCATCGATGACCTGCTGGATGTGGCACGCATTCGCACCGGCAAGCTCAAGCTCAAGACCGAGCCGGTCGACCTCGGCGCCATTGTCCAGGGCATCCATGCCGTGGTACAGAGCGAGCAGCACCCTTGCCCGGTGCGCCTGGAGCTGCCTGCCGACAACCTGCCGCTGATCATCGAGGGCGACGTCACGCGCCTGGAGCAGATCATCTGGAACCTGCTGAACAATGCGCTGAAGTTCAGCCCGCCCGGCAGCGAGATTCGCCTGGTGCTGAGCCACGACGAGCTGCAGGCGCGGCTGCAGGTGATCGACCAGGGCGTGGGGCTGAACCCCGACAGCCTGGAGCACATCTTCGACCTGTTCAGCCAGGCGGCTCCGCAGTTGGCCAACCATGGCCGGGAAGGTCTGGGCATCGGCCTGTCACTGGTGCGCCAGCTCGCCGAAGCCCATGGTGGCAGTGTCGAGGCCAGCTCGGCGGGGCTGGGCAAGGGCTGCACCTTCACTGTGCGCCTGCCGTTGTGCGACCCCGGTTTGCAACCGCGTGCCGATGGGCCCGAACCGTTCAGCGAGGGGCGGTTGCAAGGCACCACCATCTTGCTGGTCGACGATTCACTCGAAGTCCTTGAGGTCATGCAAGAACTGCTGGAGATGGAGAGCGCCGAAGTCATGGCCTACAGCGACCCGCTGAAGGCCCTGGAGGCGGCTGCCGACGGGCACTATGACGTGATCATCTCGGACATCGGCATGCCGGGCATGGACGGTCATGCGCTGATCAAGGCCCTGCGTGGCCATGCCCACCTGCGCAACACCCCTGCGATAGCTCTCACCGGTTACGGTGCCAGCGCCGATCAGTACAAGTCGCGCCAGTATGGCTTCGATCGTCACCTGAACAAGCCGGTGGGCTATGACGAACTGGTCGAGGCAATCGAGGCACTGAACGGTTCGGTGCCTTACTGAAAGGCCGGGGCTGCAGAGCAGCACCCCGCAATTCAGGCGTGCACGCTCCACTGGGTGCTGTCGGCCTCGATCGGCAGTTCATCGATGGCATGGATCATCCCGCTCTCCAGCGCCTCGCTGGGGCCGAGGATCCGCGGATACGCCATCAGGTAGCGCGGCACATCCAGCACTTCGCGGCTGCCCTCGGTACGTTCGGCGACAATCTGCGCATACAGGCGCAAGTCATAGTCCAGGCTCATGGCGTATTCCGCCATGCGCGCATGGTCTACCGAACCGTGCAGCGTCCAGTGGAACGGGTGGAACAGGAACTTGCTGTAGCTGCATGCCGTGCGGTGCTCGCCCGCCAGAAACAGGATATTGCCCATGGACTCGACGGTGCCGAGGTTATGGGTGTGCACGCTGACCGGCAGCGCACGCAGGAAGTTGTACAAGGTAAAGCCGTAGCTGCATTCGCCGCCCATGGTGGCGATGTTCAGCTGCAGCACGTCGGCACCCTGCTGCAGGGCGCGCGAGCAGGTGTTGATCAGGTTGCCGCAGGTGGATGAATTGATCGGCCCGGTGAAGTGGATGATATGTCTGGCCATGCTTGCCTCCAGTCTTGGCGGGTCATTCCTTCGATGTTTGCCCATCATCGCCGCGCTCGGCCATCTGCTGGTACTGCTTGCGCAAGGCATGCAACTCGGCCGGGTCCATGTCCTCCAGGTCAAGCAGCGCCTTGTGCGCCTTGTGGGTGGTGCGCAGCAATTCGTCGATCTTGATATGCAGCTCGTCGTTGTCGCGGTTCTGGGTGTTCTGGATCAGGAACACCATCAGGAAGGTGATGATGGTGGTCGAGGTGTTGATCACCAGTTGCCAGGTGTCGTTGAAATCGAACAACGGCCCGGTGATGCCCCATACCAGTATCAACAGGAAGGCGACGCCGAACGCCATCGGCCGCCCGCTCCAGTTGGCCAGCCACTGACAGAAGCGATCGAATTTCATCCCGACGATCTCCTGCGTTGCATATCCGCTATGCGGTGGAATCGCTGGCGCCGGCAAAGTTCAACTCCCGCCTGCAACATGGCCTTCGATCATCTGCGCTGAACCCTCGCAGCCCCGCTCCGGTCGCACGTTGACTGATGTTCAAAGGATCAGGCCATGAGGACAGCTGCGTGAACAAGACCTTGCCCGTCCCCCGCTGCATCATCGACAAGGTGACGGCGGTGCACCGCCTGAATGTGCTGACAATCAACGTGCACAAGGGCTTCACGCTGTTCAACCGGCGCTTCATCCTGCCCGAGCTGCGCGACGCGGTGCGCGCCACCAACGCCGACCTGGTGTTTCTCCAGGAAGTGCACGGCAGCCACCAACAGCATGCCGTGCGCCACCCGACCTGGCCCGAAACACCACAGTACGAATTCCTTGCCGACAGCATGTGGCCGCAGTTCGCCTATGGCCGTAACGCGGTGTATCCCCAGGGTGACCACGGTAATGCCCTGCTGTCGAAATTCCCGATCGCGCATTACCAGAATCTCGACGTGTCGATCCATGGCAACGAACAGCGTGGCCTTCTGCATTGCCGCCTGGAGGTGCCAGGCCATGAGCAGGTGCATGCGATCTGCGTGCACCTGGGGCTGCGCGAGGCGCACCGGCAAAGCCAGGTACAGCTGCTGCTGAAGCTGCTCGACAGCCTGCCGGCGCAGGCTCCGGTGATCATCGCGGGCGACTTCAATGACTGGCGTCTAAAGGCCGATGCGGTGCTCTCCCAACGCCTGGTCGAAGCCTTCGGCGAGCATTTCGGCAGCCCGGCACGTAGTTTCCCGGCACGCCTGCCGCTGCTGCGCCTGGACCGCATCTACCTGCGCAATGCCATGCCGACCAAGGCCCAGGTACTTTCCATGTACCCCTGGTCGCATCTGTCCGACCATGCGCCACTGGCTGCGGAGATCAACCTGTGAACAGACCTTGGGTAGAGGGCAACAGCGTCCAGTTGCTGATCAATGGCGAGGCCTATTACCCACGGGTGTTCGAGGCGATGGCCCGGGCGCGGGAAGAGATTTTGCTGGAAACCTTCATCATCTACGACGACAAGGTCGGCCAGCAGTTGCAGCAGGTGCTGATCGATGCCGCCGGGCGCGGGGTACGAGTGGAAGTCGCGGTGGATGGCTACGGCACCGCCGACCTGCCCGACAGTTTCGTTGCAGCGCTGACCGATGCTGGTGTCAGTGTTCATGCCTTCGACCCGCAGCCCAGGCTGGCCGGTATGCGCACCAACCTGTTCCGCCGCCTGCACCGCAAGATTGTGGTCATCGATGGCGAACAGGCATTTATCGGCGGCATCAACTACAGCGCCGACCACCTGAGTGATTTCGGCCCAATGGCCAAGCAGGATTACGCCGTTGAGGTGACCGGGCCGGTGGTGGCGCAAGTGCATGCCGCCAGCCGCAGGCTGATGGCCCCGGTGCTGGAACCGCCCAGTGAGGTACGCCCGCTGACGCAGCCGACCGGCCGCAGCACGGCGGTGCTGGTCGAGCGCGACAACCGGCTGCGCAGCACCGACATAGAGACCCACTACCTGCAGGCCCTGCGTGGGGCACGGCGGCGGGTGGTGGTGGCCAACGCCTACTTCTTCCCCGGTTACCGCCTGCTGCGCGAGTTGCGCAATGCGGCGCGGCGCGGCGTCGAGGTCACCCTGATTCTCCAGGGCCAGCCGGACATGCGCTGGGTGCGCGCCCTGTCACGTCTGCTCTACAACTACCTGCTGCGCGACGGCGTGCGCATCCGCGAGTATTGCCAGCGGCCGCTGCACGGCAAGGTGGCGCTGGTTGACGACCAGTGGGCCACGGTCGGTTCTAGCAACCTCGACCCCCTGAGCCTGTCGTTCAACCTGGAAGCCAACCTGTTCATCCGTGACCCGGCCTTCAATCAGCAACTGTTCGAACACCTGCAGCAACTGGCCGTCGAACAGTGCAAACCGGTGACCCTGGAACGGATGGTGCGCGGCTACTGGTGGCGAGCACCGCTGATCTTCGTGTGCTTCCACGTCATCCGGCATTTCCCAAGGATCGCCGGCTGGTTTCCCGCTCACCGCCAGCGCCTGCATTCGGTGCAGCCGGAGGTCGAGGCCCAGGGCGACCTGCATGAGGGCAAAACCTGATGGCACAGAAAGCCTGGCAAATCTGGGGCAAGCGGTTGTTCACCGTGGCGTTCCTGATCCTGATCCCGGTCTTGCTCTATGTGCTGGCCCGCAACCTGGAGTGGAACGAGGTACGCCAGTCGCTGCTGGCCTACAAGCCGGGCACGCTGGCCATCGGCTTGTTTCTGGCGCTGTGCAGCTACCTGATCTTCGCCAGCTACGACCTGCTGGCAAGGGCTTACACCGGCCACAACCTGCCGGCCAGGCAGGTGCTGCCGGTAGCGTTCGTGTGCTACGCCTTCAACCTCAACTTCACCACCTGGGTGGGTGGCGTTGCCTTGCGCTACCGCCTTTATAGTCGCCTGGGCCTGGACACACCGACCATTACCCGCATCCTCACCCTTGGCCTGCTGACCAACTGGATGGGCTACATGCTGCTGGCCGGCAGCGTGTTCGCCCTGGGCCTGGTCGAATTGCCGGCGAACTGGGCGGTCGGCGCCAGTGGCCTGCGATTGATCAGTGTGCTTTTGCTGGCCATCGCCGTCGGCTACCTGCTGGCTTGCGGCTTTGCGAAAAAGCGGACCTGGCGCTGGCGTGAGCACGAAGTCACGCTGCCCTCGCTGCGCTTGGCCCTGTGCCAGGTGGCGCTGGGTGCCAGCAACTGGGC
The DNA here is from genome assembly GCF_017744435.1 of Pseudomonas sp. Lineage (GTDB taxonomy): Bacteria > Pseudomonadota > Gammaproteobacteria > Pseudomonadales > Pseudomonadaceae > Aquipseudomonas. The sequence goes on along the minus strand of NZ_JAGIBG010000007.1, from coordinate 47,913 downwards.
CATGATGGCCTTGCTGATTTTCTGGCTGTTGCCTGGCGATGCGTTCTACCCCTCGATCCTCGGCATCCTGCTGATCAGCTGTGTGGCGGGGGTAGTCGCCCATATTCCTGCCGGCCTTGGTGTGCTCGAAACCGTGTTCCTCGCCCTGCTCCACGGTCAGATCGGCCAGGGCACCCTGGTGGCGGCACTGCTGGGGTACCGGACGTTGTACTACCTGGTTCCACTGGTAGCTGCTGTGGTCACCTATCTGATCCTGGAAAAGCGCGCCAAAGCCATGCGCCGGCGCGACAAACCGGCGTGAGTGGCCCGGTAGGTAACTTACTCGCTTATGGTGTCTTGCCCTCGTCATCCTCGATCACGTCATCTGTCCACGGCTCCCCGTCCAGCGGCGCGGAGCGTGCAAGCTCTGCTTCGTCCAAGCCGATGCCGCCGCCAATTTCATCGGCACCCACGCGGCGCAGGGCCTGGTCAGCCGGCCCGCCGCTGCCGGGCTCATGCGGGTCGCGGGCGCCGGTTTCGTCCAGCAGCGTGTCCGGGCTCAGGTCATCATAGGTAACGCCGTCTTCATGCAGGCTGTCGCTCAAGGCTTCGCCGCCGGTCATGCCGCTTTCTGCAACGCGGCGGGCCGGGAACTCTTGCGCCACCTCTACAGCCGGCCGTTCATCACCGGCCCGACCTTCGTGGTCGTCTTGGTCATTGAAGTCAAGTTCATGAACGCTGCCCATGCGGTCTTCGGTGGTGTCGATTTCGCTCGGTGCATAGGGCTTGGGGTCATCGGGTCGGGTCATTGCCGTTCTCCATCGGTGCGGTACACACGGTCGACTCCGCCAAGCTGCGTATGATTCAGAGTTTTTTGAACTACCGAGCAGGCGGCCGCCTCCCAATCTACAGACAGCGAATGCCCGGAGGCCGCCATGGTCAAGCCCCTTGCAGAATACGAGCGCAAGCGTGACTTCAACGCCTCGCCGGAGCCCAGCGGCCAGCGCAAGCGGGGCAAGCGCGCCCACGCCTTGCAGTTCTGCATCCAGAAGCACGACGCCAGCCACCTGCACTACGACTTCCGCCTGGAACTGGATGGCACGCTGAAGAGCTGGGCCATCCCCAAAGGCCCGTCACTCGACCCGAAAGTGCGGCGCCTGGCGGTGCATGTCGAAGATCACCCGCTGGACTACGCGGACTTCGAGGGCCATATCCCCGAGGGCCATTATGGCGCCGGCGATGTGATCGTCTGGGACCGGGGTGTCTGGGAGCCCGAAGGTGATGTCCGCCAAGCCTACGCCAACGGCAAGTTGCGCTTTCGCCTGCAGGGCGAAAAGCTCAACGGTGTGTGGAACCTGTTCCGTACTCACTTGGCGGGCAAGAAAGAGCAATGGATGCTGGTGAAGTCGCACGACGAACAGGCGCGTAGTGAAGACGAATACAGCATCGTCGAGGCCCAGCCGGACAGCGTGCTCAGTGACCGCATGCTGTTGCCCCGGCGTACGGCAAAAGCCAAGGCCTCGCCAACCCGGACCAACCGCAAGCGAACCGGGAGCGCAGTCAAGGCTGCACTGCCCGAGCACCTGCAGCCGCAGCTCGCAACCCTGGTCGATTCGCCGCCCGACGGCGACTGGCGTTACGAGGTGAAATTCGACGGTTATCGCATGCTCGCCCGGATTGATGGCGACGACATCCGCCTGTTCACTCGCAATGGCCATGACTGGAGCGCCAGGATGCTTGGCCAGGTTGCCGCACTACGAGCGCTGGGTGTCGATTCGGCCTGGCTCGATGGCGAGATGGTGGTCAACGACGAGCACGGCAAGGCGGACTTTCAGGCCCTGCAGAATGCCTTCGACACCGAGCACGACGAGCAGATCAGCTACTACCTCTTCGACCTGCCCTATCTGGGCGGCCAGGACTTGCGCCAATTGCCGCTGCGAAAACGTCGCGAAGCCTTGCGCCGGCTGCTAGAGCACAGCGAGTCGGACAGGCTCAGGTATTCCGAAGACTTCGACCAGCCCGTCGAGTCGCTGCTGGACAGCGCCTGCCGCCTTGAACTCGAAGGCCTGATTGGCAAGCGCGCGGACAGCCCCTACGTGGGCCGCCGCAGCGCCGACTGGGTCAAGCTCAAGTGCAAGCAGCGCCAGGAGTTCGTGATTGTCGGCTTCACCGACCCCAAAGGCAGCCGCAGCGCCTTTGGCGCGCTGTTGCTGGCCCTGCACGACAACGACAGCGGCGAGCTGCGGTACGCAGGCAAGGTCGGCACCGGCTTCAGCGCCACCACGCTGGACAGCATCCATGCCCGCCTCAAGCCGCTGGAAATCGCCCGGCCCGCACTGCCCAAGCCGCCGACCGGCGTTGAAGCACGTGGCGTGCACTGGCTCAAACCGCAGCTGCTGGCCGAGGTTGCCTATGCCCAGATGACCCGCGACGGCGTGGTGCGCCATGCGGTGTTCCATGGGCTGCGCGATGACAAGCCCGCCACTGCCATCGATCTGGAGCGCGCCATGCCCGGCAAGAACCTGCCCAAACGCCAGCAATCCGACCTTCCGGACGACCTTGGCGAGCTGCGTTTGACCCATCCCGACCGGGTGATCGACGCTACGATCGGTGCCACCAAGCGGCAGGTCGCCGAGTACTACGCCGAAGTCAGCCAGTGGCTACTGCCGCAACTCAAGGACCGCCCCGTGGCGCTGGTGCGGGCACCGGACGGCCTGGCTGGGGAACTGTTCTTCCAGAAGAACGCCGGGCAGTTGCACATCCCCCATGTGCTCACCTACGACAAGGCCGAAGCCGGTCAGGCGGCCATGGTCATCAACCGCGCCGATACCCTGCTGGGCGCGGTGCAGATGAACATGCTCGAACTGCACACCTGGAACGCCACCGACAAGGATTTCGACAAGCCCGACCGCTTCGTGCTCGACCTCGACCCGGACCCGGCGCTGCCGTGGAAGGCCATGCTCGAAGCCACGCAACTGGCCCTCACCCTGCTCGACGAGTTGGGCCTGAAGGTGTTTCTGAAGACCAGCGGCGGCAAGGGCATGCACCTGGTTGTCCCCCTCACCCGTCGTGCCGGTTGGGACGAGGTGAAGGATTTCAGCCACGCCATCGTCGACTACCTGGCCAAGCTGTTCCCCGATCGGCTCAGCGCTGTTTCAGGGCCGAAGAACCGAGTGGGCAAGATCTTCATCGACTACCTGCGCAACGGCAAGGGCGCCACCACGGCGTGCGCGTATTCCCTGCGCGCCCGGGAGGGCCTGCCGGTATCGGTGCCGATCTGGCGCGAAGAACTGGCTCAGCTCAAGGGCGCCAACCAGTGGCATATCGGCAACTTGCATGAACGCTTGGCCGAAGCCGACGATCCGTGGGCCGACATGGCCAAGACCCGCCAATCGATCACCGCGCGCATGCGCAAGCAAATGGGGATGGCATGAGCATCGTCCAGGATTTCGACCTCAACAACCTTGACCGGCTGTTGCGCACCTTTGGCGAGCGGCCGCTGCCGCTGAACCTCGACACCCAACTGCCGCAACTGATCCAGGCCCTGCAGGCCGACCACCTCGACCTGCTGCCCCTGCCCGGCCAAGGCAACACCTTGCGGCGCTGGCAGACCTTGGCGCGGGTGGCCGGTTGCGACCTGGCATTGGCCAAGCTTTACGAGGGGCATACCGATGCCCTGGCCATCCTCGCTGAATGTGGCGCAGCGCACCACGTCGACGAAGGCATCTGGGGCGTCTGGGCAGCAGAGCCGCCAGATGCCCGCGCACGCATCGTCGCCCGTGACGGCGACCAGGTGCGCCTGGCCGGGCGCAAGGCCTGGTGCTCCGGCGCCCTGCAGATCGACCGGGCGCTGATTACCGCCTGGACCGCAGACGACCAGCCGCAACTGGTAGCGATCGAGCTGGCGCAGCCGAGCCAGGGCTTGAGTATCGACAGCTGGCAGGCCGTTGGCATGGCAACCACCGCGAGCATCGAGGTGAAATTCGACCATACGCCCGGCATCGCCATTGGCCGCCCCGGGCAATATCTGTCGCGCCCCGGCTTTTGGCACGGCGGCGCCGGTATTGCCGCGTGCTGGTATGGCGCCGCCGAGGCCTTGGCCGACTACCTGCGGGCGCATTGCCGCAAACCGCGGCCCGATGCCCACGCCGATGCCCACCTGGGTGCGGTGGACGCCGCCTTGTTTGGCGCACGCGCTGCGCTGCGCGAGTGTGCGGCATGGATCGACCGGCAGCCCGAGGCCGACGCCAGTTTCGAAGTGCGGCGTACCCGCGCCCAGGTCGAGCACGCGGTCGAGCAGGTGATCCACCACGTCGGCCGGGCGCTGGGGGCTACGCCCTTCTGCCGCAACAGCCACTTCGCCAGGCTCAGCGCCGACCTTCCGGTCTACTTGCGCCAGAGCCATGCCGAACGTGATCTGGCGGCATTGGGCGCGCAACTGACACAAGTACCGGCAGGAGCCTGGAAGCTATGAACACCAACCTGATCCAGTCCAGCGACGGTACCCCCTGGGCCGAATGGCAGCAGGCCGCCCACCTGGCGCGTGCCACCTGGATAACGCCGCAACAACTGTGCCCGCCCGGGCGACGCCTGGTGCTGATTGCGCCGCACCCGGACGACGAGGTGCTGATGGCCGGCGGGTTGCTGACCCATTTTCAAGGTCGCGAAGACGAACTGCTGCTGATTTCCGCCACTGACGGTGAGGCTAGCCACTCTGACTCCGAACACTGGACCGAGCATCGCCTGCGCAGGCAGCGCCCGCTTGAGAGCCGGCAAGCCTTGCAGCAGCTCGATCTGGACCTGAACCGCCTGGACTGGCGCCGGCTGAACCTCAAGGACGGCGCCTTGCCCCGCGAAGAAGCGTTCCTGGTCAACCACCTGACCCAGGTGCTGCGGCCTGATGACGTGCTCATGGCGACCTGGCGCAGCGATGGTCATGGTGACCACGAGGCGGTCGGCAGGGCCGCTGCGCAGGCCGCGCAGGCGCGCAAGGCGCAATTGATCGAAGTGCCGGTGTGGGCCTGGTACTGGGCTCAGCCGGACGATCCGCGCCTGCCCTGGCCACGCGCCCATCGCATTGCGCTGGACGACACCGCCCTGGCGCGCAAACGCAAGGCCCTGGCCGCGCATGTCAGCCAGCTGGAGCCGGATGGCCCGCGCGCTCCGGTGCTGCCGGCCCGGTTGCTGGATTGCCTGCTGCAACCTTTCGAACTGGTGTTCCTGTAACGGAGTGATCATGAGCCTTGATGCGCAGTATTTCGCCGACCTGTATGCCCGCAACGAAGACCCGTGGGCCTTCCGCACCCGCTGGTATGAGAAACGTAAACGCGAGCTGGTCGCGGCCAGCCTGCCACGCCAGTGCTACCAGCGAATCTTTGAGCCAGCCTGTGCCAATGGTGAACTGAGCGTGCTGCTGGCCGAGCGCTGCGCCGAACTGCTGTGCCAGGACCTCGACCCTACAGCAGTGGGCCTGGCCCGAGAGCGCCTGGCCGATGTGCCGAATGCTTCGATCGAGCAGGCCAGGTTACCCGGTGACTGGCCGGGGGGGCGCTTCGACCTGATCGTGCTCAGCGAAATCGGGTATTACCTCGACCCTACCGATTGGCTGCAGGTCATCGAACAATCGGTCGCCAGCTTGACTTACGACGGCGGCTTGCTCGCTTGCCACTGGAAGCATCCCATCGCCGGCTGTCCGCAAGATGGCCGTGAGGTGCACCAGTTGCTGGCCAAGCACCTGCCGCTTTATCCGGTTTATCGCCACGAAGAGGCCGACTTCCTGCTCGAATACTGGTCGTGCCAGCCCAGCGTGGTCGACCTGGACGAGACCTGTCCATGATTGGCGTGGTGATTCCTGCGCACAACGAAGCCAGGCGCCTGGGGCGCTGCCTGAAGGCCATGGGGGCCGCCGTGGTCAGTGCTGAACAGGCAGGCCATCGAGCGCGTGTGCTGGTGGTCCTCGACCGCTGTGTCGATGGCAGCGCCCGAGTGGCCGCTCGGCATGCTGTCGATGTGCTTGCGGTCGACGCCGGCAATGTCGGCATGGCACGCCGCCTGGGGGCCGAATGGATGCTTGAGCGGGGCGCCGACTGGCTGGCCTGCACCGATGCTGATAGCCAGGTGCCAGCGCACTGGCTGCTCTCTCAACTGGCCTGCACTGCAGAGGTGGTGTGCGGCACGGTGCACATCGTCCATTGGCAGCCCTGGCAACGGGCGGCGCTGCGCAGGTTGTACCTCAGCCTCTATGAAGCGCGGGAGGGCCACCGGCATATCCATGGCGCCAATCTGGGCGTTTGTGCCCGGGCTTATGAGCGGGTGGGCGGGTTTCAGCCACTGGTGGCGCATGAAGATGTGCAGCTGGTACGTGACCTTGAGGCCGATGGTGCGCAGATCGTGTGGACGGCCAGGCACAGCGTGGCGACCAGCAGCCGGATCGACAGCCGGGCTCGGGAAGGGTTCGGGGATTATCTGGCGAGTCTGTAATTACCTGTTCCGGCCTCTTCGCGGGTAAACCCGCTCCCACAGGTATATCACCGCCCTTGAGGCTTGTGTGGTACCTGTGGGAGCGGGTTTACCCGCGAAGAGGCCAGAGCAGGATTCAGGAGGCCTTGCGGCTACGCTTGGCCGGTTTTTTCTCGGCAGCAGCTTTCTTGCCACCCAGGCTGCGCTTAAGCAGTTCGGTAAGGTCGATGATGTCGGCCCCTTTCTCGCCAGCCCCACCCTCGCCGTTTTCCACCACCGAGATTTTGCCTTTGCTGGCCTTCTCCTCCACCAGGTCCATGATGGTCTGGCGGAACGCGTCGTGGTACTCACCGGGCGCCCATGGCCCGCTCATGTCTTCGACCAGCCGCTTGGCCATGTCCAGCTCGCGCTTGTCGGGCTTGCTGTCGGTCACGCTGTTGTCCAGCTCCAGCGTTTCCAGGCCCCGCACTTCCTCCGGCCAGCGCAAGGTGATCATCACCAGCGCATCGTCGAGCGGGCGCAGCAGCGCCAGGTGTTGGCGGGTATGTAGCACCACGGTGGCCAGCGCCACCTTGCCGGTTGCTTCCAGGGTTTCGCGCAGCAAGGCATAGACCTTGCCGCCGCGCTTGTCGGGGCTCAGGTAATACGGTGTGTCGAACTGCTGCAGGGGGATGTCCTGCGCTTCGACGAACGAGAAGATATCGATGGTCTGGGTGGCCTCGGGGCGGGCCTTGCGGATCTCTTCCTCGCTGATCACCACGTAGCGGCCCTTCTCGTATTCCACACCCTTGACGATGTTGTCCTTGTCGATGTCCTTGCCGGTGACCTTGTTCACCCGCTTGTAGCCCACCGGCTCCATGCTGCGCTTGTCGAGCCAGTCGAAATCGACACGCTCGGTGCGCACCGCAGTATTGAGCGACACCGGGATATGGACCAGACCGAAACTGATCGCGCCTTTCCAGATAGCCCTGGCCATGGCCTGCACCTCCCAGGCCCGAAGATGGGCCTCCTACCAGAAGTGACTGCGTGGCGCCGCGAAGGTTTACTCGATTCGCCCTGCGGGTGGGTCAGACCGCCTGGGTGAACAGCACCCGCTTGAACGCCTCGGCCGCCAGGTGCACCTGCACTGCCCAGTCCCCCGCCGCATCGCTGCCGGCATCATCGGAGATGTACTTCAGGCACACGAACGGAATGCCCTCTTCGCGGGCAATCAGCGCGAACACGTAGGCCTCCATGTCGACCACATCGTAAGGGGCGTCGCCATGGTTGATTTCGAAGCTGTCCCCGCTGCCGCAGGTTTCCACCGGCAAGCCGGGGATTACCTGGCCATGCTCCAGCAGTACCGGGATGTTCGACAGCGGCGTTTCATAGCGGGCGAAGCCCAGCGGGGTCACATCCATGTCGCGCTGCACGAAGCACGTGCAGCACACCACCTCGCCCTTGCCGTGGCGCTGGCTGCCGGCCGAGCCGAGGTTGACGATCAGCTTGGGGCGCTGCTGCTGGATGGCCCGGGTCAGGGCAATGGCGGCGTTGACCTTGCCGATGCCGGTGAACACGGTCTTCACCTCGGTGAAGACGTCGCCGGCCTCAGCCTCCAGGGCGAAGACGAACAACGTATCGGCGAGGGAAATGTCAGGGAATTGCTTGATCAGCATCATGGCGCGGGTGGTCCGAATGGCTTGCGATGGGCGCAGCCATTTTCGGTAATCGCCACCTGATTGCAACCCCCATCGCGGTCCGGATGGAGGGTGTTTGCAGTGCCAGGAAGGCCCGGCACTGCGTTGCCGTCACTTACGAGCGGCCGCCCTTGCGGCCCGACTCGCGGTCCTGGTGCAGATTGCCCCCCGAGGACTGGCCGCCCTTGCGCCCGGCATCGGACGCCTTTTGCCGGTCATTGGCGAAATTGCCTGGGTTCTTGTTACCACCCTGGCTGCCAGTGCGGCTGTTCTCTTTGTTGGCCATGGTCTCTAACCTCATGTGACTTCGGAATGCACGGCAATGCGCCGTACATAGGTTCGGAGTTCGGCCATTTCGGGGGATTCGGTTTATTGCGAGGGGTTCGGACCGGTGGCGTTAAATAATTGGCAGGGATGTATTTGGTGCGCCAATGGTAGGTGGGAGCTGACGAGGTAGGCCTCGTCAGCTATGGGCACGCTTGACCGGTCAACCCTCGTCGTCAGTGTCTTCTTCATCATCTGCCTGCGGGGAGGCCGGCGCCTGCGGAGCAGCCGTTTTTTCCAGCGCAGCCACAACGTTGTCTGCCCGGATCACTGCGCTTGATTGAGATACGTGGGCAAAACTGAAATTGCTCAGCAACAGGCAGCCGATCAGGCACAGCATTCTTTGAATGGTCATTTCCATACTCTCCATGATCTGAAAGACATGGCCGAGCGCAAGCGCGACCGGCTCGCTGATTAGTACCCATCAAGGCAGCAGCCACAACTGGCAAAAATATCAGGTGCGGGCGACGGGGCCAGGCTCCGTTGCCCTGCGCGGATGTCGCCTGCCGAGCCATAGGCCCGTCGCACTCCATTGGCAGGTGATCCTGTATCTGGATGTTTGTAATCAGGCCTGCAGTAGCGCGCGCAGGTCCAGACCCGCCTCGGCCATCGGTGGACACCAGTAGTAGCCGCCGGTCAGCGGCCGGCTGAAGCGGTACAGGCCGTCGATGATGCCGTCTTCCAGGCCGCTCATGCGCCGCAGCTGAACTTCGAAGGCATCGAAGCTGTGGCCCAGGGCGACGAACGCCAGGCCGGCGCCACGGCTGTCGGCCCAGGCGACCGAACGGCGCACCATGAAGGCTTCCGGCTCGAAGCTTTCCTGGGCGGTGCGTTTGACGTGGGCCGATTCCGGCGCGTCGTCGAGTTCTTCGTTATCGCTCAGACGGCGGCCGATGATGTTGTCCTGGTCAGCCTGGGGCAGCGACTTGAAGTACTTCAGGTCATGCTTCCACAGCTGGAAGGCGGCGAAGCTGGAACCGGCCAGGCCTGGCTGCTCGCCGGCAACAATGGCAGCGTCCACGGCATCCTGATCCACCGGGTTTTCGGTGCCGTCTTCGTAACCGGTCAGGTCGTGGCCACCGCGGTGCAGGAAGCCATCGACGCTATCAGCCAGGCGCAGTGCCGGGGCCAGCGCCTGTTCCAGTGCCTGGGCCTGGAGCAGCAGGTCGCCGCGTTCGTTGCCGCGCAGCCACAGCCACAGGGCGTGCTGGGTGCTCGGGTTTTCCACCGCGGCATCGAGTTGCGGGAAGGCGCGCAGGCCAGGGATGTCGCGGCCAAGGGCTTTTACCAACGGCGCACCGATACCGAGGATCAGACTCTGGCCATCCACCTGCGGCAGCAGTGCATCCAGAACGGCAGACAGCGCCTCGGGCGAATGCAAGGCGAAGAACAGGTGACGGGCGTGGGCCGGCACGGGGGTGGCAAGCAGACCTTGCTGGAACGGCATGACAGACTAATCCTCGGCAAAAGCGGAATGCTACTGCGCCGGGGCGTCTATCGCAACGCGGCAGGGAGACGCTGTGAGCCAAGGTCTGCCGGTTATCCGGTAACAAACGGTTACCAAGTACTGGCGCATTGCGATTAGCCAGCCCGCAAGGCCGGCCTAGACTGCCTGCATCCCTTGCCCGAGTGCCTGCCCATGACCGCCTCACCCTTGTTGACTGCGTTCCTCCCCCTGGCGCTGGGCATCATCATGCTCGGCCTCGGCTTGTCCCTGACGCTGGCCGACTTCGCCCGCGTGGTGAAATACCCGAAACCGGTGGTGGTTGGCCTGTGCTGCCAGATTCTGCTGTTGCCGCTGGTGTGCTTCCTGATCGCCAATGGCTTTGGCCTGGAATCGGCGCTGGCGGTCGGCCTGATGCTGCTGGCCGCGTCCCCGGGCGGCACCACGGCCAACCTGTTCAGCCACCTCGCCCATGGTGATGTGGCGCTGAACATCACCCTGACGGCGGTCAATTCGCTGATCGCGATCCTGACCATGCCGCTGCTGGTGAACCTGTCGCTGGCCTGGTTCATGACGTCGGACCAGGCAATTCCACTGCAATTCGCCAAGGTCATGCAGGTGTTCGCCATCGTCCTGCTGCCGGTGGCCCTGGGCATGCTGATCCGCCATTGGGCACCGCGATTTGCCGCACGCATGGAAAAACCGATGAAACTGGTGGCAGCGCTGTTCCTGGCATTCACCATCGTGCTGGCGTTGGCCAAGGACTGGCAGACCGTCGTCGAATATGCCCCGGTGGTGGGCCTGGCAGCCTTGCTGTTCAACCTGATCAGCCTGACGCTCGGCTACTGGGTACCGCGCCTGCTGAGCATTCCCAAGCGCCAGGCCATCGCCATCGGCATGGAAATCGGCATCCACAACGGGACCTTGGCCATCGCCCTGGCGCTGAGCCCATCGCTGCTGAACAACGCCACCATGGCCGTACCAGCCGCGCTGTACAGCCTGATCATGTTCTTCACCGCAGCAGGGTTTGGCTGGTGGGTCAGCCGCGGTCGCGTGGCACCCGCGCCTGCAGCTGGCGCTTGAGCACCTTCAGCGGCGGCGCATAGAAAAAGCCGAACGATACGCTGCCCGTGCGCCCCTTCACGGCGTGGTGCAACTGATGGGCACGGTGCAGGCGCTTGAGGTAGCGGTTGACCGGCCGCGGCTTGCGCGGCCAGTGCCGGTGAAAGAAGCCGTCGTGGGCCAGCACATACAGCACCCCATACCCGGCCACGCCAGCGCCTACCCACTGCAAGGGCGCATGGCCGGCCTTGCCCAGGGCGATCAGCGCCGTGGCGATCAGCCCCAGGGCCACCAGGTACAGGTCGTTGGTTTCCAGCATGCCCAGCTGCGGCTCGTGGTGTGAACGGTGCAGCCACCAGCCCCAGCCATGCATGATGTACTTGTGAGCCAGCGTGCCGACACCTTCCATGGCCACCAGGGTGCCGAGCAGCACGGCGAGATTGAACAGCATGTAACGGTCCGGGGTATGGCGGAGAATGGCGCAAGGGTACCGATTACCCAGGCTTATTTCCATGCAGGTGTGACCGGCTGTAGGGCTTTTCCTGATGAATCCCTTGTCATGTTTCTGCCCTTGACCCCGTGTGGACGGCGGCGTAAGGTCCGCGACGCAATTTCGCATCCTTGAACAGGAGTCCTGCTTTGGACAGTAGCCCCAGTCGCTTGCGACAGGCCCACACGGCGAGCTAGTCCGGCAGCTTCCTGCCACTGTCTCGCCATTGGCCAGGCGGTGGAATTCTCCAGCCTTTGAAGGCTTTCCCCCCCTCTTCCCTTTCGTGGTCCTGCGCATTTTCTGGTTATTCAACCGTGCGGGCGTGTGCCCGTGGAAGAGGTTTGCTATGGATTGGAAAGTCTTTCTGCTGCGCGTCGGCATTGCCCTGCTGCTCGGCGCCCTGATCGGTGCCGAGCGCCAACTGCGTCAGCGCCTGACAGGGCTGCGCACCAACGCACTGGTCAGCACCGGTGCCTGCCTTTTCGTGCTGATGACCCAGGCGGTACCTGGCATGGCACCCAACGATGCCTCGCGGGTGGCCGCTTACGTGGTGTCGGGTATCGGGTTTCTGGGTGGCGGGGTCATCATGCGCGACGGCTTCAATGTGCGTGGCCTGAACACCGCCGCCACGCTCTGGTGCACTGCGGCCGTTGGTGTATTGTGCAGCCTCGGGCTGCTGCTCGAGGCTGCGATCGGCAGCCTGATGGTGCTGTGTGCCAATATCCTGCTGCGCGATATCGCCCAGCGTCTCGACCGCCAGGAGGTGTTGCCAGCCAGCGAGGTCGAACAACGTTTCGAGGTGCGCATCGTCTGTCGCGCCGAAGATGAGATCCAGGTGCGCAGCCTGATGCTGCATAGCCTGGGCGACCCACAGTTGCGCCTGCAGTCGCTGCACAGCGAAGACCTGGCCAACCCGGCCCGCCTGGAAGTGCGTGCAGAGCTGCTCGGCAACCCGCAGGCGCCGGCGCAACTGGAGCGGCTGGTAGGCCGGGTGAGCCTGGAGAAAGGTGTCAGCTCGGTACGCTGGCAATTGCAGGCACAGGCACTGGCAGCGGACTAACGCTCTTCGCGCAGGTGCCGCTCCTTTTGCTCCTGGCGCTCCTTGGCTTCGATGCACAGCGTTGCCGTGGGGCGCAGCAGCAGGCGGCGCAGGCCAATCGGCTCACCGGTTTCCTGGCACCAGCCATATTCACCCCGGGCCAGGCGCTCCAGCGCCTGGTCGATCTTGTCCAGCAGCTTTTTTTCCCGCTCCAGCGAGCGCAGCCGCCACTGTCGTTCTTCCTCGGCGCTGCCGATGTCGGCCGGGTCGCTGTGCACTTCCTGCTCGCGCAGGGCCTGGAACTCGACATCGATACGGGCTTGCAGGTCGCTACGCTGACCAAGCAACAGCGTGCGGAAAAATTGCTGTTGAACCTCGTTCATGTAGGCTGCGGGCGCCTGGCGCAGCAGTTCTTCTTCAGTCATCAAGGCAGTCTCGCGTAGCTGGGGAAGCGAGAATGTTACGTTATAACCCGCTCATTGCAAGCCCTGCTCAAGTCACCGCAGACTATTGCCAGCTCATCGAGGAACATCCAATGCCCATACGCCCCGCCTTGCTTCCAGACATCGCCCAGCTGATCGCAGTCGAGCAATCAGCCGCACAAGCGTTCTTGCAGCTGCCGGAACTGGCCTGGCTGGCAACGGCCGAGGGGCTGGACGCAAGGGCGCACAAGGCCTTCATTGACGATCAGGGCAGCTGGTTGGCCGAGGATGATCAGGGTCAAGCCCTGGGCTTTATATGCCTGAGCCTGGAAGGCCAGGCACTGCATGTGCACGAGCTTTCGGTATGGTTGCAGTCGCAGGGGCAAGGTATCGGCAGGCAGTTGCTGGACCAGGCATGTGCCGTGGCGCGGCATCGGGGTGCTGTGGAGTTGACCTTGACCACCTTTGCGCAGGTGGCCTGGAATGCGCCCTTCTATGTGAGGTACGGGTTTGAGGTGCTCGATGAACAGCACCTCGGGGCCAGGTTGCAGGGCATCCTGGCAACAGAGCGCGCCCATGGGTTGTCAGGGCGCTGCGCGATGCGCATGCCGCTGCACGGTTAACACTGCCTAAGGCTGAAGGCTGCCAATGCAGGCAGGCACTAACCCGGCTGTTTCTGAGCCAGGCAGGCAGCGAGCGCTTCACCGCGCTTGCGCAGTTCATCCTGTAGATACTGCAACTGCCTGCCCTGCTCCGTGCTGATAGCGCGGTTGTCTTCCAGGCTTTGGGTTTGTACCTGCAGTTGCCGGCGCATTTCATCACTGGCGCCTTGCGCTTGCGCGAGGATTGTCCGCAAGCCCTGGATCTGCGCGTCGCGCTGCTCGAGCAGTTCGTCCTTGACCTTGCATTCGCTGTTGGCCTGGCGGTGTTCGCCGAGCATCCGTTCGTTGTCGCGGTGCAGGCGGGTCAGTTCGTCCTGCTTGACGATCATGCCTTGCTGCAACTGGCGCAGCTCCACTTGCAACTGCTGGGTCTGCGCTTCGTGGCGGCGCTGTTCCTGCTCGCGTTGCTCGCGGCTGGCGCTGCGGTAATGCTCCAGCGCTTCACGGGCATGGCGGTGCTTGTCCTCCAGCGAGCGTACTTGCTCTTCCTTGTCGGTCAGGCGCACCTGCAGTTCGCCAAGCGACTGATTGAGGCTGGCGCTGCGCAACTGTTCGGCCTGAAGCGAGTTCTGTGCAGTCACCAGACGCTCCGACTCGGCAGCCAGCGCAGCAGCCTGGATCTGCTGTTGCTGGTGCGCGGCGGCTAGCGCCTGCTGCGCCAACTGCAACTTCGCCTCCAGCTGCTCGCACTGTTCGTTGAACGCGGCTTCGGCCTGCTCGACGCGGGCGTCACCTTCTTCCTGCACCTGGGCGGCCAATTGCGATACCAGCCGGGTCAGTGAATCGCTCAGCGCAGCCTGCCCCTGCAGTGCTACAGGCTTGGGTCCTTCAAGTTCTTTCAGGTAGCGATGGATGGTGGTCTTCGATCCTGTATTACCCAACTCGATACGTACCGCATCGATGCTGGGGTACTCGCCCCGGGCGATCAGCACCTGCCGCGCCTGCTGCACTACCGCCTTGTTGATACCGCCCCGGGCCATGTCTGCTCCTACGATTTCATAACATGATACGTACCATGTATTTACGTGGGGATTTTGTTCCTTGCCAGGTAATATTTCAAGTTAAATCTAAGGATTAATAATCACGGCTTATCGCATGTTACAGATGAATAGCTGCGCTATTCGATCGCTGATCAGCGCTAGGAACCAACGCTGTAACGATCCCCTTCGCACAGCAAACGCTGCATGACTCCCAATAGCCTCAACTAAACTCCACTCAGGGCGAAGCTTTGATCGACCAGGTGGCTTGACGTAACCACCTCGATCCTCTGCAGTCGGCGCGCCGAGGATGACTGCCGGGCTGCTTCCTCGCAGCTGCAGCAGGCCTGATCACTGACGCGCAGAGGTTGAGCAATTGAGTGACATGCCACGACTGCCACGCATTCTGCTGCTTGCACTTACCATCACCGCGTTGCCGGTGAGCGCAGGCATGGACGAGGCAGCAAAAGCGTTCGATGAAGGCAATTTTGACGCTGCCTTGGAGCAATACCTCCCACTTGCGCAGCAAGGTGACGTCGAGGCCCAGGCCCAGGCTGGATACATCCTGATTACGGGTAAAACGGGGGTAGTCGACACCGAGCAAGCAATGCAGTGGCTGACTAAAGCGCAGATGCAGGGAAACACCCGATCAGCGTATATCCTCGGCCTGGCCTATCTGCATCGACTAAAGGGTGAGAAGAACGCCAAAGAGGTGAAGCTCGACGCCGCACGCGCCGTAGAGCTTCTTTCCAAGGCGTCAGAGGATCCAGATCTGCGAACCTTGGCAGCGAAAGAACTGCAGGCGGTCTATGCAAAAGGCAGCGGTGATGTACCTGCCGATTTCGAAAATGCGGTGTACTGGTGGGAGATGGAGAAAAACCTGATTGCCACCCAAGCAGCAGCAAATCGTGGTGACGCCAAAGCAGCAGAGAAACTCGGACTTGCGTTCGTGGACTTCGACCCCGCTTACCCGAGCATGTTTAAAGACTCACCACTACTGAAATTTAAAAATGAAAAGATCGAGAAGTGGCTGTCCGAGGGATTGAAGAATAATGCAGCCTCCAGCAAAGCTCGCGAGGTCTACGGCTGCTTATACATCGACAATACAGGCATACCGGAAAATCCAAACAAGGCAAGAAAATGGGTAGAGTCTGCCCACAACCTTGAAACCCTTCTATCCAAGGCGTCGTCAGGCGATACCGATGCCATGCTCTACATTGGGGATATTTATTACGAAACGTGCCTGAAAAATAAATTCCATGATGAAGCCTTCCCATGGTACGAAAAGGCTGCTGATGCTGGGAATATTAAGAGAACATGGCGCCTGGTCGAGCACAGCGAGGACATGGCTGCAAAACAGCACTGGGCAGAGATCGCAGCAGCCCTCAAAAGCCCCGACGGCACGCCGAACAATCAAAAATATGGCGGCACAGTCCTGTTTGATAACATCGACCACGGCTCGGACATCCCATGGGGCTTCCGGCACGCACCAGGCACCAGATATTTGAGTTTGGGAGTCGTTCAGGTACATGCAAAACCCGATGCAGACTCACCCATTCTGCATGACATCGGCAGCCTACGCTTGGTTTACGCTTCTGAAGCAGAGGAAAAGGGGTGGCTCGGCGTGATCGCGGTCAGCCGACGGCGCTACCCTGATGAATTTAGTTACTACAAGATAATTGACAGCGACGCTGTCGAAGACTTCCTCGACAACAAGAGAACCTATCGTCCGAATCGACAGTATTTGTACAGCATTGTCGGTTTCGTAAAAAAATCTGCATTGGCTTCTCTCGACGAAAGCCCTGCCCTGCCTTTACCTGCCGAAGGGCTCATCCCCGTCCCTTCAACCTGGAAGGACATAGCGATACAGGAGGATCGCCAATTCATCACGAAACTGGACATCCAACCTTATGACGCCCTGGTGCATATAAAAATTGGAGACAATACGTGCAGTGGCGCATTTGTCCTCAGTTCAAGCCTTGTTGCAACAGCTGGGCACTGCTTCAAAAGCGACCATGATGCAATTAGCGTGATCATTGAGCGATCCGCCACGACCAAGGAAGTCATACCCGCCACCATCATCAAGCGAACCAAAAAGGGGAATGATGACTGGGCGATCATCCACCTGGAGCACCCCCCAAAACTGCCAGTCACTCCACTGGAGTTTGCGGACGACCTTGAGCTCTCAAATTACAGCCACCTTGCTATCGCAAGCATTGGTTATCCAGGTGACTTGGAAAAAGTCTCGATGAAGCGCGTAGGTTTCGCCGCGCCCTCCATAAAGACTTGCGCTTTGGAACTCGGCAGTCACGAATACTCGGCGGAACAACAAAATATTGTCTTCTCGCACGCTTGCCACACGTGGTTTGGCGACTCAGGCGGGCCGCTACTGGTTTGGAATCCCGAAAAGAACCGGTTCGAGGTTATGGGGATAAACGACTCCATTGAAACGGGATACCAAGGCAGTTCACAAAAGCTACTATTTCAAAGCCAAAGATTCAAGGCGCTGATGTATGAAAAATACAAGGATACAATGGCCCCTCTTCTGAAAGAAAACGAATCTTTTTTAACATCGCAAAAGTACTTCAAGAATGAAAGGGTATCCAACCCAGGCGTCTCCACAGTTGCGCGAGCATTCAGGGAGCAGGTTGAAAGCTTATACAGCGACACGGGCTCATTAAGCCTGGAAATGATAAAGACCGCCCGCAGCGCCGCAGGGCGCTCTCCAGAAAAAAGCCCGTACGCGGACACTCCAAGTAAATTAGGCTTTTGGAAGAAGGACTTCGACGAAACATACGATTTCATCAGGAGCGTGGAGCAGGCTCGCGAGTCCTGCATTACAGAATGCGACAAAGCCATTCTTCAGGAGAGCAGTTGGACGTTGAGTTACCTCCAGAAAATTGACCTCAAGTCGCTCGCTAAACGTGACGACACAATGGTCATGCCCAAGCTTAATGCTATTGTTGTGGGCGGCGACTTGTTCGAGGTGGATGAGCGCAACCGTGTAATCAATGTTTCTCGGAAGTTCATGAACCTGACCGAAAGCGGAAAGGCATTTAACGACTTTTTCCGTTACACCTATTCAGCAGACCTGGACGCGCTGCAGGATTCGGACTTCCCGGAGTCTGACGCCGTACCAACCTCCTCCCTGCATGCCGGCCCCAACTACGGTGGCGACACTCCTGCGTCCATCCCTGGCGGGAATGTCATTGGAACAAAAGAGCTGTCAGGCAAACTCAATGGGCCCAACCCACCTGTTGTGATCTCCTCGATTCGCACGCAAACCGGCATCCCAACTGCCATAGACCTGAGCTATTCGGCTGAAGGAGGTGATTTCAGCGATGCAGTCCAGCAACGATTCAGCACAGACTTGAGCAGGCTCACGCACGGCAACAAGGCTGCAGAGCTCGTTTTCTATTGCCACAACAGCAGTTGCTGGATGAGCTACAACAGCGCGCTCAGGGCCATCCAGCTCGGATATCACAATGTGTTCTGGTACCGAGGTGGCATCAAGTCATGGATCATCTCAAGCGCCCCACTCGACTGGTTGGCGGCTCCCGCACAATAGCCCAGGCCCATAAGCAGACTCGATATCCCATCAAGCATTTCCCAGAGGCGCCCGCTGCCGGGCGCGCCTTACAGTCAGCTGCCGCCGAAACCCGGCCAGATGGTTCTCCTTCAGGACTATTCACCACTACAAGAACAAAAGGTGATCCCCATGCTCAAGCCCACTGTCGACTCCAGCGTCGACCTCAAGGCACTGAATCAGTTGACCTGCTGCGCCACCTGCAACAGCCCGCGCGGCAGCCTGCAGTCCTTGAACGGTTGTTGGGTGATGGGGTCAAACGCTTTTTCGGCATTCAACCGATAGCGCATCACTCCATCGCCGGCACGGAAGCTCAAGTCCACGCTGCTCTCGGTACGCCCATTGAGCGCTCCGCGGCTATCTGCAGGAGGGAGATACTGGCTGGCAAATTGAATGACAGGCCACACAACGCGCCAGCCAGGAGAGCGGCAAGTCAGGATTTTTCTCCCTGGCTGATAAAAGCTTGGGCTGCCTGCAGCAGCCCAATCACTCAAAACATTGACCAAAATCGCTAGACTTCGCCTTTATCCCCTGACAAAGTAGGGAAAGTCTCACGGACGAGAGCCCATAATCATGCAAGGCGATTCCATGGCAATCGATCCCGTTCTGATCCGCATCCTCCGTGCTTTCACATCATTCAACCAACGCCTGTTCCTGCGTCGCCTGAACAAGGAAGAGGCCAACCTCATCGACCACTACCGCACCCTGCCCGAACGCGATCGAATCGCCGTGCGGTACATGTGCACGGCGATTCACAAAACCTCAATGAAGCAGCCTGACTGAAGCCAGCCGGCACTCAGTCAACGCCATCCAGCCCCATCTGCCAGAAATCAGCCTCCAGCCGCGAAGCCTGGCCAAAGATCTGTGCCAGCTCCACAAACCGCTGCTCGGTCATGCTCCGCGCCGCCAGTTCATCCAGGTGCTTGCGCGCCGCCGCTGCCACGCCCTGGTAGCCCTCGCCGGCATACTCGCCAATCCATTCCCGGTAAGGGTGGTCGCTCAGGTCACCAATGCGCTCCGCCAGCGTGCGGCCGATCTCGGCGTAGCCGATCACGCACGGCGCCAACGCCACATGCAGTTCGAGCAGGTCACCGGCCGCGCCGCAGTCGAGCACGTAACGGGTGTACGCCACGGTCGCCTGGTGCTCGGGGGCTGCCTGAATATCGGCTTGCGACAACCCCCAACGTGCGCACAGGCGCAGGTGCAGCTCGGTCTCGTCGAGAATGGCTGCCAGGCCGGCCTGGGCGGCGCGGATGTCCGCCGGCAGGCGGCTCTTGTAGGCCGCCAGGGCCCAGGCGCGGGCGAACTGGATGAGGAACAGGTAATCCTGGATCAGGTAGGTGCGGAAGGCTTCTTCCGACAACGTGCCCTCGCCCATCTGCCGCACGAAGTCGTGATCGACATAGCTGTTCCATTGGCCAGCAGTGGCGGCCTTCAAACGCTCGAAAATATCCATGCTCACGCCTCCTCGGTGTAGATGGCGTCGAAGAAGGCAAGCTCCAGTTCAACAGTCCGTGCGTAGAAATCTCTGGCCAATGCGGCCTCCTCGGGGCCGACACGGTCCAGTTCGGACTTCAGGAACGCAACGAAATCGCAGAACGCCGGGTTGTCGTGCAGGGTGATCCATTCGGCGTAGACGAAGTTGGCCGGCAACGGCTTCGGTGCCTTGAGGGCCCAGTCCAGGTACAGGCCTTCGGCAACGTTCAGCACGGCCAGCGCGGCGGCGTAGGAACGGGTGGCCGCGGCCTCGCGCATGATGGCCTTGAAGCCGGCGGTAGGTGCTGTGTCTGCGGGCTCGGTGCGTTGCGCCGGGCTGACGTCCAGTGCCTCGAAGGCTCGCAGGAAATAGGTGTTCTCGTCGCTGGAGATCATCCCCGCGAAGCGGCCGAAGCGCAGGCGGGCCTCATAGGTGTCGGCGGTGGCGATAGCGGCGCCGAGCAAGGTCAGGAAGCTGTCGAGAAAGCGGTGGTCCTGGACCAGGTAGCGGACCATGATCGGGTCGGCGACGCTGCCTGCGCAGAGTTCGGTGACGAAGCGGTGGCCGACGGCGGCCGACCAGGTCGGTTGATTCTGGCGTTGCAGGGTTTCGCTGAAGCGTTCGGTCATGGTGTGGCCTCACAGTGAGGCCGGCAAAAGGCAGGTCGGCAGTCCCATCCCTTCGCCGGCATTATCCGGATCAGGTTCGAAGGGTCACCGCGCTACAGCTGTCAGCGGTTTCTCAGCCCGTTGCCGGGCTCCCCTTGGTGGGCAACAGGTATACAGCGCCCATCACCAATTGTCACCCACTCCATCACCGGAGTTGGGCCCCAACCCTGCCCAGTTTCGGGGGCCTACACCCGGTCTTTGACACCCTGTTATTTAGCGCGCCTCAGGCGCCGCAAGGAGTTGTTTAACAAAGTATTACCGAAACATCTGTTGGCACAGCCGTTGCTCAGGCCATTAAAACCCGGCAATACGCCATTGATGGCCCATAGCCATTTAGCCGCGAGCGAGGCACCAGGCAATGAAAACACCTGCCGTGATCAACCCCAACAGCCACGCCTTCAAACTGTCTGCCGTGACCGCGCTGATGCTCAGCTTCGGGCTGATCTCAGCCATGGCCTCTTCGCTGGATGATGTCAGCCAGCCGCCGCCGACGGACCCCTCGCATTTCGATGACCAGCCAGCAGACCCCAGCCCGGCGCTGCTCAACCTGTTCAACCTGCCCGAAGCCAACGAAGGTTCGCTGGAACTGCAAAACGGGGTATACGGCACTCGCGCGACCAACCGCGTCGACAACGTGCTGCCGCCCGCTCTGCAGACTTCACGCAATTACCCTACCAACGGCAAGCCGAGCCCGTTGTTCGGGGCGCAGCCGTTCACCCAGCAGTTGCTGCTGTTCGAGGAATTCGGCCCGGAGAAACTCGACCCCAACCTGCCGCCCCCTTCGCTGACCTTCCCGGTCCCCACACTGGGCCCAGAACCTGCTCAAGACCCCAATGTGGTCGCCCGCAGCAGCCCCAACGGCAATGCCCTGGAAGCCTTCCTCAAGCAACCGGGGCTGTACCCGTTCCCGTCCCAGTACGCCAACACCCTCGACCGCAACCCGTGGAAGGCGCAGATCGAGCTGTTCCTCAACCGCAACTCGGTTGGCTCGCCTGCTGAAGGCCGGCCACCAGGAAAAGGCTGGTCGCACCAGCGCTGGAACGAGTTCTACCCCCAGGCGGCGTTCAAGACTGCGCAGGCAGGTGCGCGCATTAACCAGGGGCTGCGTGACCGCAAACAGCTGCACAACTATGCTGTCGGCGAGTTCGCGCCAGGCGGGCTGTATTACCAGACCTCGGACATCCCGACCACCCTCGGCACCACCAAGGGTATCGACACCCGCTTCCACCCGAACTTCCCGCTGCAGAACCACAAGTCGCTATGGACCTTCGACGGCACCTTCCCGCCGAAACTGCTGATGGTTCGCTATGGCCAGCCGGTGCTGATGCGCCACTACAACGCGCTGCCAATCGACCCGGCGGCCAACGCCGGCTTCGGCTTGCACACCATTTCAACCCACGAGCACAACGGTCACTCGCCGGCCGAGAGCGATGGCTTCGCCAACGCCTACTTCTTCCCTGGCCAGTACTATGACTACCGCTGGCCGATCCAGCTGGCCGGCTACGACACCATCAACACCCGTGCCGAAGACCCGCGCGCCGCCTTCCCCTGCTCGCCGGGTGAAACCCTGTTCGTCAACGACGCCAACCCGGGGCTGAAGACCTGCGAGAACGGCAGCATCAAGATTCGTGGCGACTGGCACGAAACCATGAGTACCCACTGGTTCCACGACCACATGATGGATTTCACGGCGCAGAACGTCTACAAGGGCAACGCCGTGATGATGAACTACTACAGCGCCATCGACCGCGGCAACGAAGCGCTGCAGGACGGTGTCAACCTGCGCTTCCCCAGCGGCTCGGCCATGCCGTGGGGCAACCGCGACTACGACGTGAACCTGGTGATCGCCGACAAGGCCTGGGATCAGAACGGCCAGCTGTGGTTCAACCCGTTCAACACCGACGGCTTCCTCGGCGACCAGGTGCTGGTCAACTGGCAGTACCAACCCAAGCTCAAGGTCCGCGCCCGCAGCTACCGCTTCCGTATCCTCAACGGCTCGGTGTCGCGCTACTTCAAGTTTGCCGTGGTGCGTGAAATCGCCGGCAACGGTGGTGAGTTCAAGGGCCCTTCCGGCTCCAACGTGTCGTACGCCCGGGTGCCGTTCCACATGATTGGCAACGACGGCAACATCATGGAACACGCCGTGCCGTTCGACGGCACCATGGACCTCAACGGCGACGGCAAGACCGACGACAACAACGCCATCCTGCCGCTGCAAGGCATCGCCGAGCGTTACGACATCATCATCAACTTCGCCAAGAACGGCATCAAGGTCGGCGACAAGCTGTACATCGTCAACATCATGGAGCACGAAACCGGCAAGGGCCCGAAACAGCCCATCTCGCTGGCCGATGTGCTGTCCGAGAAGTACAAGGCGGTGATCAAGCAGACCAGCAACGGGCCTGAATGGGACAAGGGTGACCCGGTAGTCGGCAAGGTCATGCAACTGGTCGTGCAGCCCTACAGCGGCCAGGATGTCAGCATGGACCCGAGCGCCTACGAACCGGCCAAGCCGGGCAAGGCCGAAGGCCTGAAGATGATCCCGCTGACCATCGACCGCACCGCTGCCGCCGACCAGACCAAGATCAAGGCCGCCCGCCACCGTGAGTTCATCTTCGGCCGCTCCGACGGCACCGATACCACCCCCTGGACCATCAAGACCGACGGCGGTTTCGGCTACAGCATGGACCCACGGCGCATCTCTGCCGCGCCACAGCTGGCCAGCGAAGCGACCCAAGGCGGCTTCAGCGGCGACGGCACCCTGGAAGTGTGGAAGATCAAGAACGGCGGCAGCGGCTGGAGCCACCCGGTGCATGTGCACTTCGAGGAAGGCGTGATCCTCAGCCGTGACGGCAAGGCGCCGCCAGAGTGGGAAAAATGGGCACGCAAGGACGTCTACCGCATCGGCCCGGACGCCGACTCTTCGGGTGAAGTGGAAATGGCCATTCGCTTCCGCGAGTTCGCCGGCACCTACATGGAGCACTGCCACAACACCCAGCATGAAGACTCGTCGATGCTGCTGCGCTGGGACATCGAGCACCCGGGGCAATTCCAGGTGATGCCGACACCGCTGCCGGGTTGGGATGGCGTGCAATACATGGCTTCGGTGGGCCTGCCAACCTTCCGTACTGCCAGCAACAACACCGACACTGCCAACAAGCCACCGGTGGCCGTGAACGACAGCGCCGCGACCACGGCCGGCAAGCCGATCGTGATCAACGTGCTGGCCAACGACACCGACCCCGAAGGCAATCTGCCGCTGACCGTCAAGGACCTCAACCAGCCTGATTCCGGCAAGGGTACGGTCAGCACCGATGGCACCACCGTGACCTACACCCCACCGGCCACGGTCGACACCCCGTTCACCGCCAGCTTTGCCTACACCGCGCGTGACGCCAAGGGTGCCGATTCGCTGACACCGGCCACGGTCAGTGTGGCGGTGAGCCCGGCAGTCGTGGCGGACCAGATCCAGGTCAGCAGCGCCGTGGTGCAGGTACGCAGCAACAACCGCTACACCTGGGACATCTCCGGCACCACCTCGGTGGCCACCGGCAACAGCATCAGCGTGACCGCAGCCACCACCAGCGGCCCGCTGAACCTGGGTACGGCGACGCTGACGACGGCCTCCAGCGGGGCGCGCTGGCGGCTGTCGGTGACCACCACCGGTGGCAGCCTGGCGACACCGGCGACGATCACCGTGAAGTCGGCACTGGGGCAGAGCGTCACGGCGCCCATCAGCGTCAAGTAATACGCGTTGCACAGGGGCCGCTCTGCGGCCCTTTCGCGACTCACCGCAACTCAGAGGACGTAAATCATGGCCCTGTCATGGCGTGTTCTGCTCGCACTTACCCTGTTCGCCGCCGGTACCCATTACTGGCCGATAAAATCGGCACAATCGATGCAAACGGCCGAAGCGGCCACCCCATGGGGCGCCGACTACTTCCCCAACACACCACTGGTCACCCAGGACGGCAAGCAGGTGCGGTTCTTCGACGACCTGATCAAGGACAAGGTGGTGGCGATCAACTTCATCTTCACCGGCTGCTCCGACTCCTGCCCGGTGGAAACCGCCCGCCTGCGCCAGGTGCAGAAGATCCTCGGGGACCGGGTCGGCAGGGACATCTTCCTCTACTCCATCAGCATCGACCCCTACAACGACACCCCCGCCACGCTCAAGCGCTATGCCGAAAAGTTCGGCATCGGCCCCGGCTGGACCCTGCTCACTGGCGAGCCTGAAGACATCGAACAGCTGCGCCGGCGCCTGGGCCTGTACATCGAAGGCCTGGAGAACGGCCGCTCCAAAGACCACAACCTGAGCCTGATTATCGGCAACCAGGCCACTGGCCGCTGGATGAAGGCCTCGCCCTTCGAAAGCCCGTACATCCTCGCCGACCGCCTGGGCAACAGCCTGCACAACTGGAAACAGGCCAGTGCCATGGCCAACGACTACGCCAGCGCACCGCAAATCCGCCCGCCCAGCAGCGGCGAACAGATCTTCCGCACCCGCTGCTCCTCCTGCCACACCGTGGGCAACACCGAACCCGGCCAACCCGGCATCGGCCCCGACCTGCTCGGCGTGACCCAGCAACGCGACCCCAGCTGGCTGATACGCTGGCTGAAGGAGCCAGACCAGATGCTCGCCGAGAAGGAGCCGCTGGCCACCCTGCTCTATGAACAATACAACCGCCTGGCCATGCCCAACATGCGCCTGGGCGAGACCGAGATCACCGCGTTGATCACCTACCTGCAGGAAGAGACCTCGCGCATACAGGCGCCCCTGGCGGATCGGGGGAAACCTTAAAGGCAATTAGCCACTAGTCATGAGGCTGTCATCTGCCTGTCGTATTTTTCGACCTTCACCCAGGGTCGGGAAAAACAGCAGTGATCCGTCGCTCTCTCTCCTCCGCAAGCCTCCTGCGCTTGCTGATCCTGATGCTCTGTGCAGCCACCCTGACCTTCCTCTGGGGGCTGCATGTCACCCAGAAGGCCGCCTCGCGCCAGGATGCACTGGCGGCCAAGGCGGCCGAGCATCTGAACCTGGCCAGCATCGTTGCCGAAAGCCTGCGTCAGCTGGTCGACCGCGCCCAGGCCGTGGGCCGGGTAACCCAGGACGACATGAAAACCTTGCGCGAGGGCAGCTTGAGCCTGGCCAGGCTGCTCGCTGAGGACCCGGTGTTCAAGCGCATGAGCCTGTATGACCGCCAGGGTCGGCTGCTTTCAGCCAGCCACAGCGACGAGGCCGCGCAGCTGCCAGCGCAATGGCTGGATCAATTGAAGGTGCATGTCGCCCACTACGGCTTCAAACCTTTCCTGCCACGGATCGCCCCCGATACCTCGTCACCGACCATGCCCAACTGGCGCCTGCCCTTCCTCTTGCCCTTGACCGACCTGCCGGGCCGGGAGATCGACAACATTCTCGTGGTGCAGCTCGACATTGGCTACCTGGCGGTGCTCTTCCAGCACATCGACCTTGGCGACAGCGGCTTGATGCGCCTGATCCAGGACGATGGCCAGGAGCGCCTGCGCATCGATACCAGCGGCGTGGTGGTGGCAGGCGACAGCTTCGAACCGGACATGGCAGATGCCGACGAGACGGCCGGGCAATTGACCCAGTACGCGTCCGGAGTCCCGTACCAGAGCCTGTACCGGCGGGTGCCCGAGCGTGGCTTCAGCGTGGTGGTCAGTCAGCGTTACGACGAGATTCTCGCCCCTTCCACGTTGGCCTATTCGCGGCAATTCTGGCTGAACCTGAGCATGACCCTGATGATCCTCGCCAGCCTGGCCTGGACCTTGCGCCTGCTACGCAAGCGCCAGGAGGCGTTCAGCGCCCTGGAGCACGCGCAGCAGGTCAACCAGCAATTGATCGGTCGCCTGGAAGACGAACACCGGCGCAGCAGCCACGCCGCCGCCACCGACCACCTCAGTGGCCTGCACAACCGCCGCCAGTTCGTCGAAGTCGCCGGGCAGGCGCTGACCCGGCAACGCGGCAAGCGCCGCTTGATGGCCATCCTGTTCATCGACATGGACCGTTTCAAGTCGATCAACGACTCGCTCGGGCACAAGATCGGCGACCTGTTGCTGCAGGCGGTGGCCGGGCGCATCCAGCGCCTGCTCGAACCCGGCGACGAGGCTTCGCGCTTTGGCGGTGACGAATTCGTCGTGCTGCTGGCAGGCGAACGCAGCGAGGCGCAGATCAACAGCTGGGTGCGCACGCTGGTGCAGAAACTCTCGGCCACCTACGCCCTCGACGGCCAGGAGGTCAACACCAGCCCCAGTGTCGGGGTCAGCATCTGCCCGCGTGATGGCCAGGACATCGACAGCCTGATCCGCTGTGCCGATGCCGCCATGTACTCGGCGAAGCAGGCCGGGCGCGCCCAGTATCGTTTCTTCGACCCCTCGCTCAACCTTTCCGACATCCAGGCCTTCACCCTCGAGCAAGCCTTCGGCACGGCCCTGACCGAGCGCCAGTTCGTGTTGCACTACCAGCCGCAGATCCGCCTGGATAGCCACCGAGTACTGGGCTATGAAGCCTTGGTGCGCTGGGATCACCCCGAATTCGGGCTGCTCTACCCAGACCGTTTCATCAGCCTGGCCGAACGCAGCGGCTTCATCATCGAGCTGGGTTGGGAAGTGCTGCGCCTGGCCTGCGAAGAACTGGCCCGCTGGGATGCACAAGGCCGTGAGGCACGGCTGGCCGTGAATGTCTCGGCCATGCAGTTGCGCCAGGCCGACTTCAGCACCCGCCTGCTGGCCAAGCTGCAGCTGTACGGCATCAATCCGCAGCGCCTGGAGCTGGAGATTACCGAAACCACCATCCTCGACCCGGAAGGCACCGCCGTCGATCACCTGCATCGCCTGCGTGCCGCCGGCCTGGGCATCAGCCTGGACGACTTCGGCCGCGGCTATGCCGGCTTCGCGCACCTGCAGTCACTGCCGCTGAGCAAGCTGAAGATCGACCGCTCGCTGATCGCACCGTTGTCCAACAGCTATGACGACAGCCCGATCGTGTCCTCGACCATCATCCTGGCCAAGCGCCTGGGCCTGGAAGTGGTGGCCGAAGGCGTCGAGACCCGCGAGCAGGTGGTGTGCCTGAAGCTCGCCGGGTGTGATATCGCCCAGGGCTATCACTTCAGCCGGCCGTTGTCGCCGGCGCAGTTGCGTGACTACCCGCCCTTCAACGGTATCGAGGAAAAGCCATGCGTGTTGTGAAGACCCTGGCCGCGCTGTTGCTGGCCAATCTGTTGGCCTCTGCCGCCCTGGCCGATTGCACGCCGCGCAGCCTGCGCCTGGCGGTGATCCCGATCAAGAGCAGCGAGGACATGGTCCGCGAGCATCAGCCGCTGCTGCAACGCCTGAGCCAGGCAGCGGGCGTGCCGGTGGAGCTGGTGATTGCCGCCTCCTACGAAAGCGTAGTGGACGCCATCGTCTCCGGCGGCGCGGATATCGCCCGGCTTGGGCCAGCGTCGTTTGTCCTGGCCAACCGCCGCGACCCCGGCATCGAACCGTTCGCCACCTTCACCTTGAGCGCTGGCCCTTACACACCGGCCGGCAGCCATTACCAGGCGCTGCTGCTGACCCGTGGCAACAGCGTCGAAAACATCGAGCAACTGCGCGGCAAGCGCGTGGCCCTGAGCGACCCGGCCAGCACCTCTGGCAGCCTGGTGCCGAGTGTCGAGTTCCCGGCCGAAGTCGGCTCGCCGTTGCCACAGTTCTTCGGCGCGCTGGTGTATGCCGGGACCCACGACAAGGCGCTGGAGGCGTTGCTCGATGGGCGGGTCGATGCCGCCTTCGTCGCCAGCGAGCGGGCCGATGCCTACCTCGCCCGGCATGCGCTGAGCCCGGCTGCACTCAAGGTGCAATGGCGTTCACGACCGATCTACTACGACCCCTATGTGTTCAGCGCCAGCCTGTGCCCGGCACTGAAGGAACGCATTCGCGCAGCGATGCTGGACGACCCCAAGGCCATGGCCGCCTTTGTCGCGTCCCAGGATGCCAGCGGGCTGGTGCCGGTGAGCCAGGCTGAATATGCGCCGCTGCGGCAATTGATGGATGCCTCTTTACCCCGCTGATCCGGTGTCACCTGATACGGCCTCTTCGCGGCTAAAGCCGCGAAGAGGCCGGGACAGGCGGACCAATTAGCTTTATCGTGTCACGGTCTCTCACCAACCTGCCAGCCATGACCGACATCGAGCGCTACGTCCGCGCCGCCACCCGCGACAACACTCGGCGCAGCTACCAGGCCGCCATCGAACACTTCGAGGCCCATTGGGGCGGGTTCCTGCCGGCCACCGCCGACAGCATCGCCCGTTACCTGGCCGATCACGCCGAACAGCACGCAGTCAGCACTCTGCGCCAGCGCCTGGCAGCACTCAGCCAGTGGCACATCAGCCAGGGCTTCCCCGACCCGACCAAGGCGCCGCTGGTGCGCCAGGTGCTGCGCGGCATCCGTACCCTGCATCCGACACCGCCCAGGCAAGCCGCCCCGCTGTTGCTGCAACACTTGCAGGCAGCCGTCGAGCGTTTCGAAGCAGAAGCCACCCAGGCCCGCGAGTGCCACGACCTGCCGGCCCTGCGCCGCGCCCGCCGTGACAGCGCCCTGCTGTTGCTGGGCTTCTGGCGCGGCTTTCGCGGCGACGAACTGGCGCGCCTGCGTGTCGAGCACATCCAGGCTGAAGCCGGCGTTGGCATCACCCTGTTCCTGCCGCGCAGCAAGGGCGACCGCGAAGCACTGGGCGTGCAGCACCGCACCCCGGCACTGAAGACACTGTGCCCGGTCAATGCCTACCTGCAATGGATCGAGGTGGCGGGCATCGCCCACGGCCCGGTATTTCGCAAGCTCGACCGCTGGGGCAACCTCAGCGACACGCCGCTCAACAGCAACAGCCTGGTCGGCCTGCTGCGGCGCATGCTGGCACGTGCCAGCGTACCCGCCGCGCTGTACACCGGCCATTCCCTGCGCCGCGGCTTTGCCACCTGGGCAACGGCCAATGGCTGGGAGCTGAAGGCCCTGATGAGCTACGTGGGCTGGAAGGACGCCAAGTCGGCATTGCGCTATATCGATGCCGCGCAACGCTTTGGCGAGCTGGCCGTGCTACCGGCCAATCAAGGGCAGGTGCTCATTCCTTGAAGGCATAGCGTGCAATGCCACCCACCTCCGGGCGGATCGCGTAAAGGTCGCCCGCATCCGGGTAATGCCGCAATTGCGCCGGTGCCATGCCGACCCGTGCGGTGGTGATGTACAAGGTATCCAGGTCCTCGCCGCCAAAGCAGCAACTGGTCGGGCGCGGTACCGGCATCACCACCTGATCGGTCAGGTGGCCATGACGGTCGTAATGCAGCAGGCAGCTACCATTGAACTGACAGACCCACAGCCCACCTTCCCGGTCCAGCGCAATGCCGTCCGGCCGGCCCAGTTCCGCTGGCGTCTCGGCGAACAGGCTGACCTGCTCCAGGCGCCCTTGTGCAAGGTACTCGGCGCGGTAGATCTTGCACTCGGCGGAGTCGACGATGAACAACGTCTGGCCGTCGGCCGACCAGGCCAGGCCATTGGGCAATGTCAGGCCGCAATGGATCACCTCGTCATGGAGTTCGCCATCGAAGCGGAACAGCGCCCCGGTCTGGCCGCTCGGGGCTTCGTCCATCAGGCCGGTGACGAAGCGCCCCTGCGGGTCGCAGGCGCCATCGTTGAAGCGATAGGTCGAGCGCGGATGCACAGGTACCGAGTACTGGCGGATCCGACCGGTGGCCAGGTCGAGCAGCACGGCGCTGGCGTCTTCGGTGAAGATCAGGTTGCCGCGGTCGGTCAACGCCAGTGCGCCAATGCGTGCGGCCGACTCATACAGCCGCTCCACCTCGCCATCGGGCAGCAGCCGGTTGATGCGCCCGCCGGTGATATCGACGAAGTACAACGCCCCCGTCTGCGCATCCCAGACCGGGCTCTCACCCAGGTCGGCACGGGTATTGGCAACTTTAACCGGTTGGTAGTGGCATTCCTTGATGCGGCTCCAGCGCGCAGCAACTTCGGCCAGGCTGGCAGCCTCCACCCGCGCCAGGTCGCGCGGGTAGCTGACGCCGCTGTTCTCGCACAGGCGCGTGGCGGTGAACTGGCCGTTGCTGGCCCGCAGGATATAGCCAGTGTCGTGGCACAGCGCGCTGGCCAGGTACAGCACACCCGGGGTCACCCACTCCGGCTTGAGCTCTTGTGGTGCCTGGCTGACGCCCCACATGCGGGTCTTGGCCACGGGCGAGATCGCATTGACCAGGATGCCGTGCTCCTGCCCTTCCATGCTCAGGGCGTTCATGATGCCGACCTGGGCCATCTTGCCCGCCGCATAGGCCACCAGCCCCGGCTGGGCGTAACGCTGGTACATCGCACGGTCGGAAGTGGTCAGCACGATGCGCGGTGCCGCTGAGCGCTTCAGGTGCTTCCAGGCATGCTTGGCCAGCCACACCGGCGCATGCACGCTGATGCCCAGGGCCCGGTCGAGGAATGCCTGTTCCTGGGTCTCGATGCCCTGGTAGTCCACCCAGCCGGCGTTGTGGATGAGGATGTCCAGTGCGCCAAAGTGTTCGATGGCCAGCTCGACCAGTTGCCGGCAGGCGTCTTCATGTTCCAGCTGGCCGATATGCGCGACCACGTCGAAGCCCCTGCCGCGCAGGGTTTCGAACGCAGCGCTGACGGCCGTCGGGTCCTGCCCTTCACCTGACCGATCGGTGCCCAGGTCACTGATGACGACCCGGGCGCCACGGGCTGCAAGCGCCATGGCGTAGTCCAGGCCAAGGCCCTGGGCAGCACCGGTGACGATGGCGACTTTGCCCATGAATGGGTCTGTAAATGGCATTGTAGAGCCCTTGCGATTCTCCTTTTTACGATAACAACAAAAAAATCAATGACTTAATATTAAAAGCATGCAACTTTGATATCTCTGGGATATCACCGCCGTCCCGGCTCGTCGAAGGAATTGGGAATGATCGAGACACGCTTGCTCAGGCAGTTCATTGCCGTCGCCGAGGAGCTGCACTTTCACAAGGCAGCCCTGCGCCTGCACATGGCCCAGCCGCCCCTGAGCCAGGCGATCAGCCGCCTCGAAGACAAGCTGGGTTTCAGCCTGTTCCTGCGCAACAAACGGGCGGTCAAGCTCACTGCTGCCGGCGTGGCGTTTCTGGAAACGGCCTACCGCACGCTCAGGGAACTGGAGCAAGGCATCGAGTACGCGCGCAATGTCTCCCAAGGCATCAGCGGCAAACTGACCATCACCGCCATTTCCATCGCCTATTACGCGTCGCTGCTCACCACCCTGAAGCAGTTTCGCGAAACCTACCCGAACGTGCGCCTGACCATCCGCGAAAT
This sequence comes from Pseudomonas sp., assembly GCF_017744435.1. Lineage (GTDB taxonomy): Bacteria > Pseudomonadota > Gammaproteobacteria > Pseudomonadales > Pseudomonadaceae > Aquipseudomonas. The sequence goes on along the minus strand of NZ_JAGIBG010000007.1, from coordinate 16,298 downwards.
GCCCTCTGCCTCCCAGGCCAAGGCATTGCTGGCCGGGGAAGCGGACGTCGGCTTCATGCGCAAGCTGCCACTGCCGGCAGACACCCTCGAATCACGCCTGATGCTCAGCGAGCAGATCGTCATGGCCTTGCCGGCCCACCATCCCGAAGCGCGGCAGCCTGTGGTCGACCTGCGCAATTTTGCCGATGAGGATTTCGTCTTCACCCCGCAGGCGCTGGGCAGCGGCTATCACGGCCAGCTGATCGCCCTGTGCGCGTCGGCCGGTTTCCACCCCAGGATCGTCCAGGAGGCGGCGCAGATCCACACCCAGGTCGGGCTGGTGGCCTGCGGCTTCGGTGTCGCCCTGGTACCGGAATCGATCGCCTACTCAAGCTTGCGCGACCGCGTGCAGTTCCGCCCGATCCGGCCAATCAAGGGCCAGCCCACGCCAAGCATGGGCCTGTACATGAACTGGAACACCGAGAACGCCTCGCCAGCGCTGGGCAGTTTCATTGCCATGCTCCAGCAGGGCGCGCCTCGGCGCTTTGCCGATACCCTGCAGAGCCCGCTGCTGCAGGAGGGCTGCGACGTATCAGCGCTGCTGCCTGGCGCATTGCCAGACACGGGCGATATCGCCGGCACGGTCCTGCAATAGCTGCGCGGCATTCACGCACGCCTGCTCCAGGGTCATCGGCCCGTTGGCCAGGGCAAAGGCTGCGTCGATACCGTGGGCATACAGCTGTTGGTAGCCTTCGCCCAGGGTGCCCGCCAGCACCACCACCGGCACCCCGTGACGCTTGGCCACCCGGGCGACACCCATGGGCGTCTTGCCGCGCAGGGTCTGGGCGTCGAAGCGCCCTTCACCGGTAATCACCAGGTCGGCGCCTTGCACCAGCGCGTCCAGGCCAGCCAGCTCGGCGACCACTTCCACGCCCGGGCGGAAGCGCGCCCCCATGAAGGCTTTGGCCGCAAAGCCCATGCCCCCGGCCGCACCGCACCCTGGGAAGTCGCGCACGTCTTCACCCAGCAACTGTGCACAGTGGTCGGCAAAATGGCCCAGGGCCTGGTCCAGCGCCTGCACCTGCTCGGGGTTGGCGCCCTTCTGTGGGCCGAAGATCGCCGAAGCGCCATTGGCGCCACACAGCGGGTTGTCGACATCCGCCGCCACGTCGACCTGCACCTCGGCCAGCCGTGGGTCCAGGTCACTGGCGTCGATACGGGCCAGCCGGCCCAGGGCCAGGCCACCCTCCTCCAGCGCTTGCCCGTCGGCGTCCAGCAGGCGCAGGCCCAGCGCCCGCAGCATGCCGCTGCCGCCATCGTTGGTGGCGCTGCCGCCGATAGCCAGGACGATACGTTGCGCCCCGGCCGCCAGGGCGGCGGCGATCAGCTCGCCGGTGCCCCAGGTGCTGCTGCGGCAGGCATCGCGCTGGCCGCTGGGTACCAGCTGGATGCCGCTGGCCTGGGCCATCTCGATGACCGCGGTGCGGCTTTCTGCCAGCCAGCCCCAACCGGCTTCCACCCGCTGCCCCAGCGGCCCGCGCACAGTCAGCCGGCGCAGCTCGCCATGGCTGGCAGCGACGATCGCCTCCATGGTGCCTTCGCCGCCATCGGCCATCGGGCATTCGACCAGTTCGGCAGCCGGCAGCGCCTCGCCCAGGCCGAGGGCAATGGCACGGGCGACACCGGCAGCGTCGAGGCTGTCCTTGAACGAGTCGGGGGCGATGACGATTTTCATGGGGATTCTCCTGTCCTGATAACAGGCATGCTGACAGCTGTCTGGCGCCGCGGCCTCAGTCGGATGCACAAAAGGCCGGCGGGGTTGTTTGGGCAAATGCCTTTGGCGGCGCTCAATCGACCGGCAGCAGTTGCAGCCCCAGGTACAAACTGAGCATGCCCTCCAGCCGCAACGGGTCTACTTCGCCCAGTTCGGCGATGCGCTCCAGGCGGTAGCGCAGGCTGTTGCGGTGGATGCCCAGAGCATCGGCACAGGCTTGGCTCTGGCCATCGTGCGCGCACCAGGCGCGCAAGGTAGTCAACAGCTGGCCACTGGCATCCTTGGCGCGGATGCGCTGCAACGGTTCGAGCAATTCATCCAGCGCGTCTTCGTTGCGATGGCGCCAGAGCAACGCCGGCAGGCGATAGCGGCCAAGGCACAGCAGCTGCTCTTTCGGCAGCACTTCGCGGCCGTAGGCCAACAAGTCGCGGACACGCCGATAACCGCGGCGCAATTGCTCCAAGCTCTGCGCCACGCTGCCCAGCGCCAGGCGTTCGACCTCCCAGCCGTGGCGCCGCAGGCGTTCGATCAGGCGTGCTTCATCCAGCACCAGCCCCGCCGGGCGGCACCACAGCAGCGACTCACGCGCCGGGCTGACACACCAGCTTTCCGGGTAGCGGCTCATCAACCAGGTCGACAGGGTTTCGGCAGGTGGCCCTGAGCGCAACTCGAACAGGCATGGGATACGTGGCAATTGCGGCTTCAGGCCCAACTGCTGGGCCTCGTCCAGCAACCGTGGCGAATCACCGCTGCCGCCGAGCAGCAACGCCAGCAGGTCATCGCAGCGCTGGCGTCGCCACTGCTGTTCGACCTGCAGATGGCGTTGCGCCAGAAGCATCTCGGCGGTCATGCGCACCAGCTCGCCGTAGGTACGCAGTTGCTGCGGGTCGCCGGTCAGGCCGAGCACGCCGATCAGGCGCCCGTCGAGCATCAACGGCAGGTTGACCCCGGGCTGCACGCCCTTGAGGCACTTGGCCGCGTCGACGTCCAGCTCGACCACCCGGCCATTGGCCAACACCAGCTGCGCCCCCTCGTGGCGGGTGTTGATGCGCTCCGGCTCGCCACTGCCGAGAATCAGCCCCTGGCTGTCCATGACGTTGACGTTGCAGGGCAGAATGGCCATCGCCCGATCGACGATATCCTGCGCCAGGTCATGGTCCAGTTCGAACATTCAGCGATCCTTAATCGTGTCAGCTTTTGTACGGCGGCACAGCGCCATCCGCGATACGCTGTGCAAAAGCACAAAGACAGGCGCGCCGCCGTCCCCGAGACTCGTCAGGGCGAGCGCCGGCACAGGCGACGCGGCGACAACCATAACAACAGAGACCACGATCATGGCACACAGCCCCGCCCCTGACCAAGGCACCGATATCACCCGCAACGCGCTGTACCGGCGCATCACCCTGCGGCTGATCCCGTTCATTTTCATCTGCTACCTGTTCAACTACCTGGACCGCGTCAACGTCGGCTTCGCCAAGCTGCAGATGCTCGATGCACTGAAGTTCAGCGAAACCGTGTACGGCCTCGGCGCCGGCATCTTCTTCATCGGCTACGTGCTCTGCGGCCTGCCGAGCAACCTGGCGCTCAACCGCTTCGGCCCGCGGCGCTGGATTGCGGCGATGATGATCGCCTGGGGCAGCCTGTCGACCTGTCTGCTGTTCGTCACCACCCCCACCGAGTTCTACACCCTGCGCCTGCTCACCGGCGCCGCCGAGGCAGGTTTCTTCCCCGGCGTGGTGCTGTACCTCTCGCGCTGGTTCCCGGCTGACCGCCGTGGCCGCATCATGGCCTTGTTCATGTCGGCGATTCCGGTGTCGGGCCTGCTCGGCGGGCCGTTCTCCGGCTGGATCCTCCAGCACTTCGCCGCCGGCCAGCATGGCCTGGCCGGCTGGCAGTGGATGTTCCTGATCCAGGGCCTGCCAACCGTCGCCCTCGGTGTACTGGCCATCAAACTGCTCAGCGACGGTTACCAGAAAGCTGCCTGGCTGAGCCCGGCCGAACGCCAATTGATCGCCGCCGACCTTGAGGCCGACGCCGCCAGCAAGCCCAACACCACCGGCGACAGCGTGATGGCGGTGCTGACCAACCCGCTGATCTGGACCTTCGGTTTCGTCTACTTCTGCATCCAGAGCGGCGTGTACGCGATCAACTTCTGGCTGCCGTCGATCATCAAGAACATGGGCTTCGAAAACCCGCTGCTGATCGGCTGGCTCAGCGCCATTCCGTACCTGCTGGCTGGCGTGTTCATGATCCTCTGTGGCCGCTCGGCGGACCTGCGCAATGAACGGCGCTGGCACCTTGTGGTACCAATGTTGATGGGCGCCGTCGGCCTGCTGATCGCGGTCAACTTCGCCAGCAACCCGACCATCGCCATCCTCGGCCTGTCGATCGCCACCATGGGCGCCCTCACCGGCCTGCCGATGTTCTGGCCGATGCCGACCGCGCTGCTCAGCGCCAGTGCCGCGGTGGCGGGCCTGGCGATCATCAACTCGGTGGGCCAGATGGCCGGCTTCCTCAGCCCGTACCTGGTCGGTTTCATCAAGGACCAGACTGGCTCTACCGATGCTGCGCTGTATTCGCTGGCCGCGCTGATCGTGCTGGGTAGCCTGGTGGCCCTGCGGGTTACCCGGGCCGGTGCGCTGAGTTCTGCACGGGCCGATTAAGGCATTCGCGGCGGTTCGGGGTACCGAACCGCCGTGATAGAGGCAAGAGCCCATACCCCCACCGATCGTCAGGTCAACGCATCCCTCTCCCACCTCAGGCGTCAAATGGTTCCAAAGGCCCCCTTTGGAGAAGCCCCATGACCCAGCACGCCGTGGCCCGCCTCGAACAGCTCGACCCCAAGCGCCCCTTGCGCGTCCAGGCCGGCAACGAAGACATGATCCTCATCCGCCAAGGCGATCAGGTCCATGCTTACCAGGGCAACTGCCCGCACGAAGGTGCGCCGCTGGAAGAAGGCGTGATCTGTGGCGGCCTGCTGGTCTGCCCCTGGCACAAGGCCGCGTTTGCCGTCGATGAAGGCGCGGTGTGCGAACCACCGGCGTTGACGGGCCTGCGCAGGTACCGGGCATGGGTCAAGGACGGTGAAGTGTGGGTCGATGACCAACCCTTGCCACAGAACGAGCCACCACGCCACAGCGATACCCGCACCTTCGTGGTGATCGGTGCCGGTGCTGCCGGCTCGGCGGCTGTGGCCACGTTGCTCGACCACGGCTTCGGCGGGCACCTGATCTGGCTCGATCAGGAACGCCAGCCCGCTTACGATCGCACCGCCTTGAGCAAATTTGTCATTGCCGGGGAGATGGCGCCCGACGAGGTGTCCGCCTTGCTGGAATCCGATCAGCTGCGCAAGGGGCATCTGGACCGGCGCTTCGGCAAGGTCCGTGCGCTGGATGCGAAAAAGCGCCAGATCACCCTCGCCGACGGCCAGCACATCGACTACGACGCCGCCCTGCTGGCCACCGGCGGCAAGCCGTTGCGCCCGCAGCTGCCGGGTGTCGACCTCCCCGGCATCATGACCTTGCGCTCGCGCGAGGATGCCGCGCGCCTGCTCGATGCCGCCGAACCTGGGCAGCCGGTGGTGATCGTTGGTGACGGCTTCATTGGCCTCGAAGCCGCTTCGGCACTTCGCAAGTATGGCGCGCAGGTGCATGTGGTCACGCGTCACGAAGTACCGTTGGCCAAACAGCTGGGCGAGCGGATCGGGCGCTGCATTCGCGAACTGCATGAGCGCAAGGGCGTGGTGTTCCATGGCCCGACCGAAGTCGAGCGTTTTTTGGGCGAAGACAAGGTCGAAGCCGTGCAACTGGCCAATGGCGAGCAGCTGAGCACCCCTCTGGTGCTACTCGGAACGGGCGTAAAGCCGGCCACGGCGATCGTGCAAGGTGTGCAATTGGCCAAAGACCAGTCAGTGTCGGTCGATGCCGAACTGCATGCCGCCGATGGGTTGTGGGCCGCTGGCGATATCGCCACTTTCCCCCACGCAGGGCAGCCGGTGCGCATCGAGCACTGGCGGCTGGCCCAGCAGCACGGAGTGATTGCGGCGGCCAACATGCTGGGTGAGCAACGCCGCTACAACGATGTGCCGTTCTTCTGGACCTACCAGTACGGCCGCACTTACGAGGTGCTGGGACACGCCCGGGACTGGGACCGCATCGAGTTCGTCGGTGAGCCGGAGAAAGGCGATTTCATTGCCCTGCAGTGTGTCGGGGAGCAGGTCGAGGCGGTGGTTGCCAAGGGCTATTCAGATGCCATGGCGACGCTGTCACAACGGCTGAAGCGGCCCTTGAGCCTGGATGAAGCCCTCGAGCTGATTGGCTGAATTCACCGCCCCTGCGGCCTTTCAAACCCCGTCGGTTCTGTGTAAAACAAGCGGATCATTCCCCGCAAAGGATACTCGGCATGATCTACCGTCCCCTGGGCCAATCCGGCCTGCAAGTCTCCGCCCTGACCCTGGGCAGCATGATGTTCGGCGAGCAGACCGGCACCGAGGATGCACTGCGGATCATCGACAAGGCCTGGGACCAGGGCATCAACTTCATCGACACCGCTGACGTGTACAACGCCGGCCGCTCCGAGGAGATCGTCGGCGAAGCGGTGGCGCGCCACCGCCAGGACTGGATCGTCGCCTCCAAGGTCGGCATGGGGCCTACCGATGGCCTGCCCAACCGCAGCGGGTTGTCGCGCAAGCACATCTTCAATGGCATCGATGCCACGCTGACGCGCATGCACCTGGACTACCTGGACATCTACTACCTGCACCGTGAAGACCACAAGGTGCCGCTGGAAGAGACCGTGCGGGCCATCGGCGACCTGCTGCAGCAGGGCAAGATCCGTTACTGGGGCGTGTCCAACTACCGAGGCTGGCGCATCGCCGAGATCTGCAACCTCGCCGAGCGCCTGGGTGTGGCCAAGCCGGTGGTAAGCCAGCCGCTGTACAACATCGTCAACCGCCAGGCCGAGCCTGAGCAAATGACCGCCGCCGCACATCACGGCCTGGGCGTGGTACCGTTCAGCCCACTGGCCCGTGGCGTGCTCAGCGGCAAGTATGCGCCGGGGGCCGAGCCCGAGGCCGGCAGCCGTGCTGCGCGTCAGGACAAGCGCATCATGGAGGTGGAATGGCGCCAGGAATCACTGGCCATTGCCCGGCAGCTGCAGGATTACGCGCAGGCCAAGGGCGTGGGCCTGGTTGAGTTCGCGATTGCCTGGGTGCTCAACAGCCAGCTGGTCAGCTCGGCCATCGTCGGGCCGCGCACCGAGGCGCAATGGGATACCTATGGTGGGGCGCTGGAGGTGAAGATCACGGCAGAGGACGAGGCATTCATCGATTCGCTGGTGACGCCGGGGCATGCGTCAACGCCAGGGTTCAATGACGTGGCGCATTTTGTCAGTGGGCGGTTGGCTCGGCGCTGAGTGTTCTCCTGTACCGGCCTCTTCGCGGGCTTGCCCGCTCCCACAGGTTCATCACCCTCCTCAAGGAAATGATCCCCCTGTGGGAGCGGGCAAGCCCGCGAAGAGGCCGGGACAGGCGGCATCCATTGGGGAGCTCTACGCCGGGATCCCGGTCCCCCCTTTCCCCAATCATCCCGGTATCGTTCGCGCCATTGGTTTACCTACCTCTGGAGCAGCAATGAAACTCTTGCAACCCTTGAAGATCGGCCCGTTGAACCTGCCCAATCGCGTGTTCATGGCCCCGCTCACCCGCCTGCGCAGCCTGGAACCTGGCGACGTGCCGACGCCGATGATGGCCGAGTATTACCGCCAGCGCGCCAGTGCCGGTCTGATCATTACCGAAGCCACGCAGATTTCCTTCCAGGCCAAGGGCTACTCCGGCTCCCCTGGCATCCACAGCGCCGAGCAAATCGCCGCCTGGAAAGTCGTGAACGAAGGCATCCACGCCGACGGCGGCCACAGCGCCGTGCAGGTCTGGCACACCGGCCGCGTTTCGCATACCTCGCTGCAGCCCGACGGTGAAGCACCGGTTGCGCCATCGGCCCTGCCGGCCAATGCCCGCACCACCCTGCGTGACGAACAAGGCAACCTGATGCGGGTGGAAACCTCCACACCCCGCGCCCTGAGTGAAGGCGAGATTACCGCCATCGTTGCCGACTTCGGCCAGGCGGCGATCAACGCCCGTGAGGCCGGTTTCGACTTCATCGAACTGCACGCCGCCCACGGTTACCTGCTGCACCAGTTCCTTACCCCGAGCGCCAACCAGCGCGAAGACCGTTACGGCGGCAGCGTCGAGAACCGTGCGCGCATCGTCCTCGAAGCCGTGGACGCTGCGATCGCCAGCTGGAGCGCCGAGCGCATTGGCATCCGCGTGTTCCCGCTGGGTGGTTTCAATGGCGTGGACAACGGCGAGGATCAGGAAGCCGCCGGCTTGTACCTGATCAAGGAACTGGCCAAGCGCAACCTTGCCTACCTGCACCTCTCCGAGCCGGACTGGGCAGGCGGCAAGCCGCTGCGCGATGAATTCCGTGAACAGATTCGCGCCGCGTACCCGGGGGTGATCATCGCTGCTGGCGCCTATACCGCCGAGAAAGGGGAAGACTTGATCAGCCGTGGCCTGATCGATGCCGTGGCTTTCGGCCGCAGCTACATTGCCAACCCGGACCTGGTTGAGCGGCTGCGGCTGCAGGCGCCGTTGAACGAGCATCGGGCGCAGTTCGACTATGCCAACGGACCTGAGGGGTATACCGACTATCCGTTCCTCAAGCAGGCCTGATATTGAAAAGGGAGCCCGATGGCTCCCTTTTTTGTTGCCTGTTCTGGCCTCTTCGCGGGCTTGCCCGCTCCCACAGGTATTGCACAAACCTCAAGCACTGTGCAGAACCTGTGGGAGCGGGCGTGCCCGCGAAGAGGCCAGTGAGGTTTAACGCAATTCGGCCAACGCCCGCGCCGCATAGGCATGGGAGCGCAATCTGGCCAACGGATCATGGATCCGGCAATCGATCATCAACTCATCCGCCCCGGTCTGCTCGATCAACGAGCGCAGCCCTTCCCGCACCCGCTCCGGGCCACCCGCAATGGTGCACGCCATCACTTGCTCCAATACCGCGCGTTCGTGCCCCGGCAGACTCTGCACGTAGCCTTCCTGCGGTTTGGGCAGCAGCCCGAAGCGCCCGACGTGCAGGTCCAGCATCCACTTGCGGTGCGAGCTGGCCTGGTAATCGGCCTCGGCATCGCTGTCGGCGGCGAACAGGTTCACGCCCACCATCACATACGGCTTGGCCAATTGTGCAGAAGGCTGGAAGTTTGCCCGGTAATGGGCGATCGCCTGCAGCAGGTAACGCGGTGCGAAATGCGAGGCAAAGGCATACGGCAGCCCCAGCTTCGCGGCCAGGTCAGCACCGAACAGGCTGGAACCGAGGATCCACACCGGCACATCGTGTGCGCCCGGCGCACCGCGGACCTGGCGCTTGCCGTTGTCGGCCAGGTAGTCGCGCAGTTCGGCGATGTCCTGGCTGAAGTCGCGCTCCGGCGCTGCACCGCGCAAGGCGCGTACGGTGGGCCCCGAGGTACCGGGCGCACGCCCCAGGCCCAGGTCGATACGCCCCGGATGCAACGTGTCGAGGGTGCCGAACTGCTCGGCGACCACCAGCGGCGCATGGTTGGGCAGCATGATGCCGCCGGCGCCGACACGAATGTGCTGGGTGGCGTTGGCGATTTCGTTGATCACCAGCGAGGTGGCAGCCGAACCGATGCCGGGCATGTCGTGATGCTCGGCGATCCAGTAGCGGCGGTAGCCATGCTGCTCGACGTGGCGAGCCAGCTGGCGGGATTCTTCGATCGCGTCGGCGAAGGTCTTGCCTTCGCCGATCATGACCAGATCCAGTACGGACAGGGCAGTCATGGGGTCTCCAGAGGGATTATCAGTGACGCCAGTTTCTGCGCTGCGGCGCCAGGGATAAACCCGACCTCAGGCCCCACATAGGGGCCTGGCAGTCCCCAATCAGTCTTCCCAGGGTACGCCCTGCTCCCAGGTCGCTACCAACAGGTCGATGAACCCGCGTACCCGTGGCGACAGGTGCCGCTTGCTCGGATAAACCACACGGATCGGATCTGCTGGCGGGCGATAGTCATGCAGCACCTCCACCAGCGTACCGGCGCGCAGGTCATCGCCAGTGATGTAGGTCGGCAGGTGAATCAGGCCGAAACCGGCCCGGGCGCCATCGACCATCGCCTCGGAACTGTCAATGTTCAACCGCCCGGGCTCCTCGCACAGGTGCAGCCCTTCGTCGGTGTGAAAGCGCCACGGCATCGACTTCTCGCCACTGAGGAAGGCGATCTTGTCATGCCCGTAGAGGTCCGCCGGCACCTGCGGCACGCCGTGCTGATGCAGGTACTCGGGCGAGGCGCAGGTAACGAACTGCTGCCAGGCGACCGTGCGGGTCAACAGTTGCGAATCCTCCTTGGGCGCACCGATGCGCACGGCGACGTCGACGCCCTCTTCCACCAGGTCGACAAAACGGTCGGTGAAGCGAATATCGGCACGCAGCTCCGGCCACTGCTTGAGGTAGGCATCCAGGATCGGCAGCACATGACGCTGGCCGAACGACAACGGCGCGGTCAGGCGCAAGGTGCCAGTTGGCTTGCCCCGACGCAGGGCCATGGTGCTCTCGACCTCGTCCAGGTCATCGAGGATCTGCCGCCAGCGCTCGAAGGCCACCTGGCCCTCGTCGGTCAGGCTCAACTTGCGCGTGGTGCGGTTGAGCAGGCGCACGGCCATGCGTGCCTCCAGGCGGGCGATGCTCTTGCCCACCGCCGAGCGGGTCAGGCCGAGGCTGGCCGCTGCGGCGGTGAAGCTGCCGGCCTTCACCGCACTGACGAAGGCGGCGATATCGCCGAAGCGGTTGGGTTCCATGGCGGGCTCCTGCGGATACGAAAGACCCGCTTAGATGGGTGCGATTTGCGCCATTGCAAGGGTTCACACCAGGACTTTGATGAGCAACAGATGCACAGGGTAGAACAGATAGCCCCAGCGCCGCACCGCTGGCACCGGCCAATGCTCGGCCCGCAGCAGCAGGCAGCCGATGGGAATCGCCAGCGCCGCAGCGGCCATGGTGCTCAAGGTCACCGGGGCCCCGAGGTGCCCGCGCAGCCAGCTGTTGGTCAGGTTGCCCGCCACGGCCAGCAGGCAAGGCAGCAGCCAGGCCAGCCCGCCCTGCCGACGCGCCAGCAGCCAGCCGGCCGGTAGCAACACACCGGGCAGGCCGTACATCAGACGCTCGCTGTAGAGCGCGGCGAGCAGAACGGCAGCAAGCCCGCCCAGCCGGACCCAAACCTGCTGATGATGTACACCCCATGCAACCAGCAGCCCCAGGGTCAACGTGGGAATGATGCTGAAGGTCTGCGAGTCTGGGTCCAGCCAGCGATAGGGCGGTTCGGACAATACGGCGAACGCCAGCAACCAGCCGAGGTAGCGCAGGTTGATGTCGCCAGCACGCGCCACGTTGACCGCCATGGCCAGGCAGAACAAGGGAAATGCGAACCGGCCAACGATGAACAAGCCTTGCGCTTCAGGCCAGATGAACCGCACATGGTCGGCGACCATCGTCACGATCGCCACCCACTTGACCAGGTCCAGCCCCGCCGAGCGCACGCTTTAGTGCCCAGGCTCGCTGGCCTGCCCCAGGTACTTGCTGGTCCAGGCTGCCAGTGGCAACGGCGGTTGCTGGTCGAGGATGCGCCGCCAGATCAGCGCCAGGTCGTCACGGTTGAACATCGCGCCGCTGCCCTGCCACAAGCTTGGCCGGTCGACGATCCAGTGGCCCTGGCTGCCACGGTGGGCCATTTTGAAGCGGAAGGTGTAGTTGCCCGGGATGCCCATGCGCAGGTCGGTGACTACCAACGCGTCACCCACCTCGTCATAGCGCAGCCAGTCGTCGCTGAACCAGCGCAAACGCTGGAGCAACGCAGAACCGCTGAGCGCCTTCGCCGCGTCCAGGTTCAGCGGCAGGCGCTGCATTTCCGGTGGTTCGCGGTCGAATGCGCTGCTGATGCCTTCGTAGTAAAAACCATCCGGGGTCTTCGCCAGCACCCGCCAGACCAGGCTGTTGAAGGCCATCGGCACTGCGCGCACTTCGCTCACGACAATGCCCTGCGTATCGAGCGCGGTCTGCAAGCGCTGTTCGGCGGCCATGCGCCCGGCCAGGCCGAAGCCCAGGTAGGCCGTGCTGAACAGCAGTGACAGGCCCAACCACCGTATCGCCCTGCCCTGCAAGCCCTTGAATGCCGCGTAGACCACCGCCGCCAACAGCGGCACGGTATAGACCGGATCGATGATGAACACCGCCGCCCAGCTCAGCGGCGTGAATGCCAGCGGCCAGAACAGCTGGGTGCCGTAGACCGTGAATGCATCGAGGATCGGGTGGGTCACCAGCACCAGCCAGAACGCCAGGAACAGCCGGGAAAAGGTGTAGCCCTTGTCGGGCCAGCGCGTTCGAGCGAGCCAGTTGACCAGCCAGGCCAGCAGCAAGGCCAGGCCCGTGAGGACGAAGAGCGAATGGGAGAAGCCGCGGTGATAGGTCATCTGCGACACCGGATCGGCATAGCGGATAACCACGTCGAGGTCTGGCACGGTGCCCAGCGCGGCGCCGCAGATGAGCGAGCGACGGCCCTGGATGCGGCCGAGAACCGTGCCTTGCAGCGCTGCGCCAAGCACGGCTTGGGTGATGGAATCCAAAGGTCAGGCTTCCTCAGTGGCAATGAGGAAACCTAACCCTCCACACCCAGGTGGCGCAATCGCTGCTGTGTGACAACAAATGGCTGACGATGCCTCAGAACAACTGCCAGGTGTACACCAGCGTCAGCCGGTTTTCATCGATGTCACTGCGATAGTTGGAGCGCGCCATGGCATTGCGAACCCTGATGCCCAGCCCCTTGAGTACGCCGCTCTGCACGGCATAACCAATGTCCAGGTCACGCTCGCGGTCCTTGCCTTCGTACCCCTGGCCCGTGTCGACATTGTTACCGGTGATATAACGCACCGTCGCCGTCAGCCCAGGAACGCCCATCGCCGCAAAGTTGTAGTCATAACGCACCTGGTACGAACGCTCGTCGGTATAGGCGAACTCATAGGTCGGCACTTCGTTGCCCAACGGTGAGATGTTGGCAAACACCCGTGGGAACGGGCTGTCGCCATAGATGCCCTGGTAGCCAGCGCCAAAGCTGTGGCCGCCATGCCGGGCAGTGAACATCGAGAAGAACGCCTGGTTGTCGATCTTGCCCAGCAGCGCATCACCATCCTCGTGGGCGGTGAAATAGCCAAGGTTGGCGCTCAGCACCCAGTCCCCCACCGGCTTGCTGTGCTTCAGGCCCAGGAAACCCTGGTGGTAGATGTCTTCAAGCTGCCCGTACCAGAGGCTGACGCTGCTCTGGTTGGCGTTGAACGCATAGTCACCGCCCACATAGTTGAAGGCATCGCTCTCGGCCTGGCGCTGGGGTACATGGCCAAGCATGGCGTTCATCTTGCCGTCGCCACCCTCGTTACGCAGGTGGGTGCTGGTCAGGTGCCCGGCCTGTACGGTCAGCCCGTCGATTTCTGCCGAACTGATGCTGGTGCCCTGGTAGGTCGGCGGCAGCAGACGGATATCACTGAACGTCAGCACTGGCAGGTTGGGCTGCAATTCGCCCACGCGCAGCTCGGTCTTCGACAGCCGGGCCTTGAAGGTAGGGCCGAGGCGGCTGTACTCGTCGGCCGCACGGCCATCGCCGTGCACCGGCAGCAGGCCGGTGTTGACCCGGTCCGGGCTGCTGTCGAGCTTGATGCCGAGCAGGCCCAGCGCGTCGACGCCAAAACCGACCGGGCCCGGCGTATAGCCAGACTTGAAGTCGAGGATGAAGCCCTGGGCCCACTCCTCGGCCTTGGACTGCTGGTTGGCCCCGACAATGTCGGAAAAATCACGGCTGAAGTAGTAGTTGCGGGCGCTGAGGCTGGCTTTGGCGTCTTCAAGGAAGCCGCCTTCTGCCGCGAGCAAGGAGGGGCTGAGCAAAGTCAGCCCGATGGCGACGCAAGGGGTGTGGTTCATTCCGAAGCTCTCTTGATCTTGTTGTTATGGATAAAGCGCGGGGAACACGGGTTTTCAGGGTGTGCGGCGCAGCACCTCGCTGGGTTGCGGGCGACGCAGGCGCAGCAGCCCATGGGCCAGCAGGCCGAACAACAGCCCCCAGAACGCGGCCGACAGGCCCAGGAAGGACACCCCCGAGGCGGTGACCAGGAAGGTGAACAACCCGGCATCGCGTTCGCTGGGTTCGGCCAGGCTGCGCGCCAGGGCCTCGCTGATGGCGCCGTACAGGGCAAGCCCGGCCAGCGCGGCGATCAACGCGGCAGGGAACGCGGCGAACAGCGACATCAGCGTCGCCCCGGCAATCCCCAGCAGCAGGTACAGGGCACTGCCGGCGACCGCCGCGATATAACGCCGGCGCGGGTTTTCATGGGCTTCATGCCCGGTGCACAGGCTGGCGGTGACGGCTGCGAGGTTCAGGCCATGGCAACCGAACGGTGCGAGCAGCGCGCCGGCCAGTGCGCTGGCACTGATCAGCGCACTGGCCGGCGTGGCGTAGCCTGCGTTGCGCAACACCGCCATGCCCGGCATGAACTGCCCGGTCAGTGCGACCAGCACCATGGGCAGTGCCAGGCTGAAGGTTGCCGCCAGGCTGAACTGCGGGGTGATCCACTGCGGCGAGGCCAGTTCCAGCACCAGCGCCTCGCTGCGAAAGGCACCACTGGCCACGGTCACCATGGCGCCGACACCCAGCACTGCAGCCACGGCGTAGCGTGGTTGCAGCCTGCGCATCAGCACGTAGGTGGCGAACATCGCCAGCACCAGCAGCGGCTGCAGCGGCAGTGCCCGGAACACCTCGGTGCCGAAGCTGAACAGGATGCCGGCCTGCATGCCGGCCGCGATGGAGCCAGGCAGGTGCGCAATGATGCGGTCGAAAGCCCCGCTGATGCCGATCAGCAGCAGGACCAGGTTGGCGACCAGGTAGGCACCTACGGCCTGCTCCAGGCCGAGTTGGGGCAAGGCGGTAACCAGCAACGCCGAACCCGGGATCGACCAGGCGATCACCACCGGTACCCGGTAATGCAGGCTGAGCACCGCACCGAGCACGGCGCTGCCCATGGACACGGCCCAGACCCAGGACGACAGCATGCCGTGGGACAGGCCGGCGGCTTCGGCGGCATGGAAGATGATCACCAGGGGGCCTGCGTAGGAAATCAGGGTCGCGATGCAGCCGGCGACCAGGGCTGACAGGGAGCAGTCCTTGATCAGGGTTTTCATGAGACGTCTCGCAAGGCTTCGGCCGGCCTTGGTGGCTGGCTCTTGTTTTGTGTTGGCTTCTTCGCGGGTGAACCGGATCGCCGCACCGCCGCTCCCACAGACTCACCACAGGTCTCAAGGTTTGCGCCGTACCTGTGGGAGCGGGCTTGCCTGCGAAGAAGCCAGCGCGGTGTATCAGGCCTCCTGCAACGCCCGCGGCCGCCCGCTGCGCTGTTCATCCTCGGTCCCGTGCGCCTTCTGCAACTGGAAGTCGAACTTCAACTCGGCATGGCGGCCCTCAGCCCCTTCATGGAACACCACCTCGCCCACCAGCCCGTCACGGGTGGCGTAGGCAAAGTCATCCCACAGGTACTTGTCCCCGGCCAGGTTGATCTGGGTGGTCAGGTGCCGGTGCCCCGGCGCCGAGATGAAGAAGTGCACATGGGCTGGACGCTGGCCATGGCGGCCGAGCAGGTCCAGGCACTCCTGGGTCGGGCCCTGCGGGTCGCAGCCATAACCGGACGGCACGATGGAGCGGGCGCGATAACGGCCTTCGGCATCGGTGACGATGCGCCGGCGCAGGTTGTACTCGGACTGGCTCTGGTCGAAGAACGAATAGGTGCCACGGGTATTGGCATGCCACAGGTCAACGATGGCCCCGGCCAGCGGCTGACCTTGCGGGTCGAGCACCTGGCCCTCGAGCAGCATGACGGTAGCCACGCCCTCCTCGCTGCCGTCGTCCATGCGCACTTCACCCTGGGCCAGCGGCGCGCCGGCCACGTACAGCGGGCCTTCGATGGTGCGTGGCGTGCCCCCGGTCAAGCCGGCTTCGGCATCCTTGGCATCCTGCAGCAGGTCGAGGAAGTGCTCGATGCCCAGGCCCGCCACCAGCAGCCCGGCCTCACCGCGCCCGCCCAGGCGGTTGAGGTAGTCGACGGCGTGCCAGAATTCGTCCTCGGTGATTTCCAGGTCTTCGATCAGGCGTGCGGTGTCCTGCAGCACGCGCTGGATGATGCGTTTGAGGCGCGGGCTACCTTCGTCATTGCCAAAGCCGGCGGCTTCTTCAAAGAATTTCTGGATATCGGCAGTTTGGGAAATCTTCACGGTCATGATGGATACCTCATCTTGTTCTTGTGCAAAGGGTTGGATCAGCGGTCGTCGCTGTGGATCGACGACGGGTGGCGGCACAGGCCGTCGACTTCGATGTCCATGTACGGGAACAGCGGCAGCTGCATCAGCGTGTCGTGCAATGCCTCGACGCTGGGCACGTCGAATACGCT
>NZ_JAGIBG010000074.1 GCF_017744435.1 Pseudomonas sp. | reverse complement strand
CCGTCAAGCGCTGGGCCCCAGGATGGGGCCTGCAGCGCGGTCCTCCCGGGAGCAAGGCCGGAGTGAGGGGACCCCGGAGCGCAGCGCAGGGGCCGGATGATGGGAGCGAGGGGTTTTTGGTTACTTTTTGCCCCGTCAAAAAGTGACCCGCCGTAAGGGCGGAAAGGTGACTGTGCGCCACCATCGCAAATGAATGCGCACCTGATCTGAAAGCCAAAAGCCAAAAGCCAAAAGCCAAAAGCCAAAAGCCAAAGCTCGACTGCGACGGTTTTGAATGTTCCGAGTACATTCATTTGCGATGGCGACGCACAGTCACCTTTCCGCCCTTACGGCGGGTCACTTTTTGTCAAACGCGACAAAAAGTAACCAAAAAACGCTGGCTCCTATCATCCGGCCCCTGCGCTGCGCTCCGGGGTTCCCTCGCTCCGGCCTTGCTCCCGGGAGGACCGCGCTGAACGGCCCATCCTGGGCCGCAGCGCTTGACGGGCATCCATGCCCGTCACCTCCCTTCGCAAGACCTGCGCTCGGCCTCCTGAAGTCGCATTCGGCGTTTGCTGAACTTCCGCGCGCTTAGAAGCAAAAGCAGAGCAAGAGCAAGAGCAAGAGCAAGAGCAAGAGCAAGAGCAAGAGCAAGAGCAAGAGCAAAAGCAGAGCAAGAGCAAAAGCAGAGCAGTCAGAAATGGCTCTCATGAATGGCTATTGGTCCTGGTGGCGCGATGAGCCACAATAGCGATCATTTGCGGAGCCCCCCATGACTGATTTCACCCCCGATGCCATCCTCGACGCCACCGGCCTGAACTGCCCGGAGCCGGTGATGATGCTGCACCAGCACGTGCGCAACCTGGCCGCTGGCGGCCTGCTCAAGGTCATCGCTACCGACCCGTCGACCCGCCGTGACATCCCCAAGTTCTGCAATTTCCTCGGCCACGAATTGCTGCAGCAGCAGGAAGAAGCCGGTACCTACCTGTACTGGATCCGCAAGAAAGCCGACTGAACCGCGCTGGAACACACTTCGCGTAGCGCCTACACTGCGCTCCCCAGACAGGAGAGCGCCATGCTGATAGTTGCCGACGAGAATATCCCGCTGCTCGATGCCTTCTTCGAAGGCTTCGGCGAGATCCGCCGTTATCCCGGCCGCAGCCTCGACGCCGCCAGCGTCAAGGACGCCGATGTGCTGCTGGTGCGCTCGGTGACCAAGGTCGACCGGCAATTGCTCGAAGGCAGCAAGGTGCGCTTTGTCGGCACTTGCACCATCGGTACCGACCATCTGGACCTGGACTACTTCGCCGAAGCCGGCATCCACTGGAGCAGCGCGCCGGGCTGCAATGCCCGTGGCGTGGTCGATTACGTGCTGGGCAGCCTGCTGACCCTGGCCGACCTGGATGGCGTGGCACTGGCGCAACGCACCTACGGTGTGGTCGGTGCCGGCGAAGTCGGTGGTCGCCTGGTGCGTGTGCTGCACGGCCTGGGCTGGAAGGTGCTGGTCTGCGACCCGCTGCGCCAGGCCGCCGAGGGCGGCGAATTCGTCAGCCTGGCGACGATCCTTGAACAGTGCGACGTGATCAGCCTGCACACCCCGCTGCAACGGGGCGGTGAGCATCCGACCTGGCACCTGCTCGGCGAAGCGCAGCTGGCGCAACTGCGCCCCGGTGCCTGGCTGATCAACGCCAGTCGTGGGCCGGTGGTGGATAACGCGGCGCTACGCGAGCTGCTGCTGGATCGCGAAGACGTGCACGCAGTGCTCGATGTCTGGGAAGGCGAGCCGCAGGTCGACCTGCAACTGGCAGACCTGTGCACCCTGGCCACGCCGCACATTGCCGGCTACAGCCTGGATGGCCGCCAGCGTGGCACGGCGCAGATCTATCAGGCCTTGTGCCGCTACCTGGGCGAAGCCGAAAACGTGCAGTTGGCCGATTTGCTGCCGCCGCCGCCGTTGGCGCACATCGAGCTGGACGGCAGTGCGGAACCTGCCTGGGCCCTGGCGACGCTATGCCGGGCGGTGTATGACCCACGGCGTGATGATGCCGATTTCCGTCGCAGCCTGAGTGACGATGTGGCCGAGCAGCGGGCGGCGTTCGACCAGTTGCGCAAGCAGTATCCGCCACGGCGGGAGATCGAAGGGTTGGCGGTGCGCGTAAGGGGCGAGGCGCCGCAGTTGGCGCAGATGGTCAATGCCTTGGGCGGCGTGTTGGCCTGATTGCCCGATAAACCTGCACCGGCCCCTTCGCGGGTGCAGGTGAAAACAAAAAACCCGGCATAAAGCCGGGTTTCAAAGGATTCGTGCTTCAGCCCTGACGTACTTTCTTCACGCGGCTGTCTTCCAGGTCCTTGCAGGCCTGCTGGATCATCTGCTCGGTGATCTCGATCTCACGGCCCTGGGCGTCGATGATCGAACCACAGGCCTTGGGTTGCGGTTTTTTCTGCGATTTCACGGTGTCGCTACCATGCTGCAAGCTCATTGAGTATCTCCTCATCAGGTTCTGGCTCAGGTTAAACCTGTGCCATGACTGGCCGGTTACAAAATTTGACGGGCACCAAGGCCTGCACAGTCCAACAGAAAGCGCGGCAAAGCTCCAGAGGCCTGTTAGAACGATGGGTTATAGGCACTCCCAGTGTGGATGAATGGTAGTCTTCAATCTTCCTGCTTTCCTGGTTCATGCCATGCCCGATTCGGCTTCTTCTCGCCAACGCCGTGCCCTGCGCCTGGCCTGGCAGTTCATGCGTCCGTACCGTCGTCAGGCACTGCTGGCCTTGCTGGCGCTGGTCGTCACCGCCGGCATCACCCTGTCCATGGGCCAGGGCATCCGCCTGTTGGTCGATCAGGGTTTCATGACCCGCTCAGCGCACCAGTTGAACCAGACCATCGGTCTGTTCCTGGTGCTGGTGCTGGCCCTGGCGGCAGGCACGTTCAGCCGCTTCTACCTGGTGTCGTGGATCGGTGAGCGCTGCGTTGCCGACATCCGCCGCGCGGTCTTCGACCACCTGGTGGGCTTGCACCCGGGCTTTTTCGAGGACAACCGCAGTTCCGAGATCCAGTCACGGCTGACTGCCGATACGACCTTGCTGCAGTCGGTGATCGGCTCGTCGCTGTCGATGTTCCTGCGCAATGCGCTGATGGTGATCGGAGGCGTGGTACTGCTGTTCATCACCAACCCCAAGCTCACCAGCATTGTGGTTGTGGCATTGCCGCTGGTGCTGGCGCCGATCCTGCTCTTCGGCCGGCGGGTGCGCAGCCTGTCGCGGCAGAGCCAGGACCGGGTGGCCGATGTCGGCAGCTATGTGGCCGAGACCCTGGGGCAGATCAAGACCGTGCAGGCCTACAACCACCAGGCACGCGACCGCGAGCTGTTCGCCGGTACGGTGGAGGCCGCGTTTGCCGTGGCCCGGCAACGTATCGCCCAGCGTGCCTGGCTGATCACCCTGGTGATCGTGCTGGTGCTGGGCGCGGTTGGCGTCATGTTGTGGGTGGGGGGCATGGATGTGATCGCCGGGCGCATTTCTGCAGGGGAGCTGGCAGCGTTCGTGTTCTACAGCCTGATCGTCGGCAGCGCCTTTGGCACCCTGAGTGAAGTGATCGGCGAGTTGCAGCGCGCTGCCGGGGCCGCCGAGCGCATCGCCGAACTGCTGGCGGCGAGCAGCACGATCCTGGCGCCAGAGGCCCCCATGACGCTGGCGCAGCCGCGTGCCAGTGGGCGCATCGAACTGCAGCAGTTGACCTTCGCCTATCCGTCGCGGCCAACGGTGGCCGCCATCGACCACCTAAGCCTGACCATCGAGCCAGGCCAGACTGTGGCGTTGGTGGGGCCGTCGGGGGCGGGCAAGTCGACCTTGTTCGACCTGCTCTTGCGCTTCTACGATCCGCAACAGGGGCGCATCCTGCTCGACGGCCAGCCGATCACGGCGCTGGAGCCAGACGAGCTGCGCCGTCAGTTCGCCCTGGTGGCGCAGAACCCGTCACTGTTCCGCGGCACGGTCGAGGCCAACATCCGCTACGGCAGGCCCGAGGCGACCCTGATCGACGTCGAGGCGGCAGCCCATGGTGCCCATGCCGACGAATTCATCCGGCAACTGCCGCAGGGTTACCAGACGCCACTGGGCGAGGGCGGCGTTGGCCTTTCCGGAGGCCAGAAGCAGCGCCTGGCAATCGCCCGGGCGCTGCTGGTGGATGCGCCGATCCTGCTGCTCGACGAAGCTACCAGCGCCCTCGATGCGCAGAGCGAGCACCTGATCCAGCAGGCCCTGCCGAGCCTGATGGCCGGGCGTACCACGCTGGTCATCGCGCACCGCCTGGCCACGGTGCAGCACGCCGACCGCATCGCGGTGGTCGACAAGGGGCGTGTGGTCGCGGTCGGCACGCACCGGCAGCTGATCGAGGAAAGCCCGCTTTACGCTCGCCTGGCCGAGCTGCAGTTCACCACGGGCTGAGTGTCGCGCAGTTGTAACAATTCTGTAGCAATTGCCTGAGAGTATTGATTTCAACTGTTGCGTAAGTGCTCGACCTGGCTGCTATCGATCGATGGCAGCTTTTTTTTGGCCTGCGAACGAGGACAAGGATGTCTGTCGCGGCGCTGCAACGGCGCGCCGTTTTCTTATTCCTTGTTCCCGAGATCCGCGATGTTGCGTAAATCACTCCGAGTGCAAATTCTCACCCTGCTTGGTGGCAGCCTGGCGGCGATGCTGCTGATCGCCCTGGTGTGCTTCCAGTTTCTGTCCTCCAGCGTGCGTGGCTACGGCGAACTGGTGGACGGGCCGCTGAGGGCTTCGCAATTGATCGATGAAGCCAACCTGCAGTTCAAGATCCAGGTGCAGGAATGGAAGAACGTGCTGCTGCGTGGCCGCCAGCCGGCCGAGCTGGACAAGTACTGGCAGCAGTTCCAGGCCCGTGAGCAGCAGGTTCAGCAACTGCTTGGAGAGCTGATCGACAGCAGCGATGCCAAGCTCAAGGCACCGCTGCAGCAACTGCGTGACAGCCACCGCCAGCTCGGCCAGGCCTATGAACACGGGCGTCAGGCATTTCTGGCGGCCGGTGGCGATCCGGTAGCCGGCGACCAGGCGGTGAAGGGCGTGGACCGGGCGGCCAGCGAGCAGATGAGCGCGCTGGTCGAGCAATTGCGCGCCGACGCCCGTGGGCGTGCCGCCGAGATCAATGCCGGTGCCGAACGCACCGTGTGGCTGGGTGTGCTGGTGATGCTGGGGTCGGCATTGCTGGTCGGCCTGCTCAGCCTGTGGCTGCTCAACCGCAGCCTGATCGAGCCGATCCGCCAACTGATCGAATACGTGGCGCAACTCAGCCAGGGCCACTTCGCTGCCCGCGTCGACAGCCGTCGCGAGGACGAACTGGGCCGCCTGGCGCGTGCCGCCAATACGCTGCGCGATTTCCTCGCCGAGACCGTTGGTCGCCTCAAGGACAACGCCCAGGAACTGGAAGGCGCCAGTGGCCAGTTGCGCAACATTGCCGGGGACATGGCCCGTGGCACCCACGACCAGTTCCAGCGCACCGATCAAGTGGCCACGGCCATGCACGAGATGTCTGCCACTGCCCAGGAGGTGGCCCGCCACGCCGCCGAGGCCGCACGTGCCGCCGACGATGCCGACCACAGTGCCCAGGCGGGCGAGCAGGTGATGCAGCAGACCATCGACATCATTGGCGTGGTCAACCGCGAGATCGCCGGCACTGCTGCGGTGATCCGCGACCTGGAAAATGACAGCTCCCGCATCGGCAAGGTGCTGGAAGTGATCCGTGGCATCGCCGAGCAGACCAACCTGCTGGCGCTCAATGCCGCCATCGAGGCGGCCCGTGCAGGGGAGGCCGGGCGTGGCTTTGCCGTGGTCGCCGATGAGGTGCGCAGCCTGGCCCAGCGCACGGCGGCATCGATTGCCGAGATTCACCAGATCATCGAAGCCGTGCAGTCTGGCGCGGTGGAGGCGGTCAAGGCCATCGAGAGCGGCCAGCAGCGCAGCGAGGAGGGCGCCGAGCAGGTGCAGCAGGCCGGGCAGATGCTGCAGCGCATCACCCTGGCGGTGGAGGCGATTCGCGACATGAACCGGCAGATCGCCACGGCGGCCGAAGAGCAGACCAGCGTGGCCGAAGACATTTCGCGCAACCTGATCGAAATCACCCGGATTGCCACCGCCAACCAGGAAGCGGTGCAGCATACCGAGCAGGCTGGGCAGCGCCTGCATGGGCTGTCGGGGCAGTTGGGTGAGGTCACCTCGCGGCTGACAGCCTGATCAATGGCCGGGGCCGCGCAGCGGCCCCCCTGGGGGAAACCCGCCATCGAGCAGGAAAAAACCGTTCTCACTGTGGCGGAATGTCGCCATGCGACCCGCTGTCACACTCGTATTCATTGGCCCGAACCCAGTTGGCACGCTCCCTGCTCTGTGCGGCGCGCGTGTACACAACAACTGGACAACATCAATGAAGAAATTCCTGCTGACGTTCCTCTGCCTGGGCGTCATCGGCTGCTCCAAACCCGAGGACTCCGAAAAGACCGTCGATGTGCTGCTGATTGGTGGCGGCATCATGAGCGCGAGCCTGGGTACCTACCTCACCGAGCTGGAACCGAACTGGAAGGTCGGCGTCTACGAGCGCATGGGCCAAGTCGCCGAAGAGAGCTCCAACGCCTGGAACAACGCCGGTACCGGCCATTCGGCGTTCTGCGAGCTGAACTACACCAGCGAAGGCAAAGACGGCAGCATCGACATCAGCAAGGCCGTCGGGGTCAACGAGCAGTTCGAGATCTCAAAGCAGTTCTGGGCCTACCAGGTCGAGCAGGGCGTACTCAGCAATCCCAAGTCGTTCATCAACAACGTGCCGCACATGAGCTTCGTCTGGGGTGACGAGAACATCGCCTTCCTGCACAAGCGCGTTGCCGCCTTGCAGCACAGCTCGCTGTTCCGTGGCATGGAGATCAGCGAAGACCACGAGCAGATCCGCAAGTGGGTGCCGTTGGTGATGGAAGGGCGTGACCCGCAACAGCGCGTGGCCGCCACGCGCATGGCCATGGGGACCGACGTGAACTTTGGCGAGATCACCCGCCAGCTGTTTGCCTCGATGACCCGCAACCCCAACGTCACGCTGAACCTGAGCCATGAAGTGCGCGATATCGTGCGTAACGCAGATGGCACCTGGAAGGTGGTGGTGGCTGACCTTGCCCACGGCGGCAAGGAGGCCAGCGTCAATGCCCGCTTCGTGTTCATCGGCGCCGGTGGCGGCGCGTTGAAGTTGCTGCAGAAATCAGGCATCCCTGAAGCGGAGGGTTATGCAGGCTTCCCGGTCGGTGGCCAGTTCCTGATGACCGACAACCCAGACATCGTCGCCCGGCACAAGGCCAAGCTGTATGGCAAGGCTTCGGTCGGGGCGCCACCGATGTCGGTCCCCCACCTGGACACGCGGGTGATCGATGGCCAGGAAGTGCTGCTGTTCGGCCCGTTCGCGACCTTCTCCACCAAGTACCTCAAGCACGGGTCGTTGCTGGACATGTTCGCCTCCCTGACCAGCCACAATGTCCTGCCGATGGTGAACGCAGGGATCGATAACTTCGACCTCAGCACCTACCTGATGGGCCAGCTGATGCTCAGCTTCGACGACCGCATGCATGCCTTGCGCGAGTACTTCCCCAATGCCAGGAACGAGGACTGGAAGCTGCTGCAGGCTGGCCAGCGTGTGCAGGTGATCAAGAAGGACCCGGTACTCGGCGGTATTCTGCAGTTCGGTACTGAAGTGGTGGCCGCGCAGGATGGCAGCATTGCCGCGCTGCTGGGGGCTTCGCCGGGCGCCTCGACGGCCGCGCCGATCATGCTGACGGTGCTTGAGAAGACCTTCAAGGACCGCGTCAAGACGCCGGAGTGGCAGGCGCGCCTGAAGGAAATCGTGCCGAGCTATGGGCAGAAGCTGAACAACGACATCGAGCTGACCAACCGCACCCGCGAGTGGAGCAGCTCGCGCCTGCAGTTGCTGCATGTGCCGGTGCAGGCGGAGCAGGTGACTGCGGTCAACTAGTTTCGCGAGACAACAAAAAGCCCGCGCAAGGCGGGCTTTTTGATGAGGATTCTGGTCGGAGAGACAGGATTCGAACCTGCGGCCTTCTCGTCCCGAACGAGACGCGCTACCTGGCTGCGCTACACTCCGATGAACAAAATCCTACTGCATAGATTTTTCGGGCACAAGCCCTTGTAGTTAAAAGGGCTTATGCCAGAAAAAGCACCCGGATCAGAGCTCCTTGACGGTGCGGATCTGGTCCTTGTTCAGGCGCGTGCGCTTGCCGTCAAGCTGTTCGAATTCGTAGAAACCGGAGTCCTCGTCATAGGAGGGGGTATCCACTGCCTGGATTTCGCGGCCGTCGTTCAGGGTGATCACGGTCGGCGATGCGCAGCCGGCGAGGGCGCCAAGGCCCAGGGCGAGCAGGAAGGCGGGAAGGGTCCGTTGAATCATCGTGTTTCTCCAGTGCGATGGTGCAAGATGACTTTATGACGCAGGGCGTCCACGCAAGTTCCTTTTACATTCCAGCATAGCGGCAAGCCTGGGTCATTGACCTGTGACTGCCTGCACGGCCGCCTGTGATATAACTGCGCCCATCCCCTTTCCCTGCGACGGACACCCATGAAAGCCAAGGCAGATACCCCCTTCGTGGCGCTGAACATTGCCGTGCTCACGGTCAGCGACACCCGCACATTTGAAACCGACACCTCCGGGCAGACGTTCGTCGACCGCCTCACCGCCGCTGGCCACACACTGGCTGCGCGTGTGCTGCTCAAGGACGACCTGTACAAGATCCGCGCCCAGGTCGCCACCTGGATCGCTGACGACAGCGTGCAGGTGGTGCTGATCACCGGGGGTACCGGCTTTACCGGCCGTGACAGCACGCCGGAAGCGGTCGCCTGCCTGCTCGACAAGCAGGTCGAGGGCTTCGGCGAACTGTTTCGGCAGATTTCCGTGGCCGATATCGGCACCTCCACCGTGCAATCCCGTGCTCTGGCCGGCCTGGCCAACGGCACCCTGGTGTGCTGCCTGCCGGGCTCGACCAATGCCGTGCGCACCGGCTGGGACGGCATCCTTGCCGAACAGCTGGATGCCCGCCATCGGCCGTGCAATTTCGTCGCCCACCTGAAGCAGGTAGCGGCCTGTGACAGCCGTGGCTGAGGCCCCCGTTGCCCGGCCGCTGATGCCGGTGGAAGAAGCCCTGGAGCGCCTGCTGGCACTGGCCGAGGCCGCGCCAGTCACGGAAACCGAAAGCGTCTCGCTGGCCGAAGCCGAAGGCCGCGTGTTGGCCATCGATCTGGTGGCCACGCTCGACCTGCCGCCGTGGCCGAACAGCGCCATGGACGGTTACGCCTTGCGCCTGGCCGACCTGCAGGGCGAGCCTCTGCCGGTCAGCCAGCGGATCTTCGCCGGGCACGCGCCCGAACCTTTGCAGCCCGGCACTTGCGCACGGATCTTCACCGGTGCACCGATGCCGGCAGGTGCCGACTGCGTCGAGATGCAGGAAAACACCGAGGTGCTGGAGGATGGCCGGGTGCGCTTCCGCGAAGCGCTGATGCCTGATCAGAACGTACGCCCGCAGGGCCAGGAAACCCGCAAGGGCGAGCAGGTGA
Source organism: Pseudomonas sp. (assembly GCF_017744435.1). GTDB lineage: Bacteria > Pseudomonadota > Gammaproteobacteria > Pseudomonadales > Pseudomonadaceae > Aquipseudomonas. The sequence goes on along the minus strand of NZ_JAGIBG010000074.1, from coordinate 50,693 downwards.
TGGTCGCGGGTACGCGGCTCGGGCCTATCGAACTGGGCCTGGCGGCGACCCTTGGCCATGCGCAGTTGCAGGTGGTGCGGCGGGTGCGGGTGGCGGTGCTGTCCACCGGCGATGAGCTGGTCGAGCCTGGCCTGCCCCTGGGCCCGGGGCAGATCTACAACAGCAACCGGCGTTTGCTGGTCAGCTGGCTGCAGCGGCTGGGTTGCGAAGTGCGCGACATGGGCATTCTCCCTGATGACCTGGAACGTACCCGCGAGTGCCTGGGTGGCCTGGGCGATGTCGACCTGATCCTGTCCACCGGCGGCGTTTCCGTGGGCGAGGCCGACTACCTCGGCGCCGCACTGCGGGAGGCTGGCGAACTGGCGTTGTGGAAGCTGGCGATCAAGCCTGGCAAGCCACTGACCTTCGGGCATTACCGCGGTGTGCCGGTGATCGGCCTGCCCGGCAACCCGGCATCGACCCTGGTGACCTTCGGCCTGTTGACGCGGCCGTACCTGCTGCGCCGCCAGGGCGTGGCCGATGTCACGCCGCTACGCTTCGATGTCCCGGCCGGGTTCGAATGGACCAAGGCCGGCACCCGCCGTGAGTACCTGCGCGCGCGCATCGACAATGGCCAGGTGCGCATCTACAAGAACCAGAGCTCCGGTGTGCTGCGCAGCGCGGCCTGGGCCGAGGGGCTGGTGGAGGTGCGTGAAGGCAGCACGCCGAAGCCGGGCGACAGCGTGCCGTTCATACCGCTGAGCGAACTACTCGGCTGAGCGACCGAGCCAGGCGCCACCGCCCTGGGTGGCGTCGGCCGGTGCCGACTGGGTAAGGCGCATGTGCACCGTTTCCAGTTGCTGGGCGGCCACGCTCCAGTCGTGGCGATTGCGGGCAAACTGGCGGCCGGCCTCGCTCAATTGGCACATGCGCCACGGCTGGTTGAGCAGTTGTGTAACCAGCAGCGCCAACTGGTCGCCGTCGTCACTGCCCAGGTAATGCTCGCCGTTGTTGGCGGCCAGGCCTGATACGCCTTTGCCGGTACTGATCACCGGCAGCCCGGCGGCCATGGCTTCGAGGATCTTCACCTTGGAGCCACCGGCATAGCGCAAGGGTGCAAAGAACAGCGCGGAACGGCGTTGCAGTTCGCGCAGATCAGGGCGATAGCCGACCCACTCGATGCGCGGATCGTTCCAGCGCAATTTCCAGCTGATCGGCAGGGCATGCCCGGCGATGGCCAGGCGTACCGCCGGATTGCTCATCCACACCTGGGGCAGGATTTCTTCCAGGGCCCATTCGATGGCCTCGACATTGGCGGCGTACTCGAAGTTGCCCACGAACAGCAGGCGCTGGCTGTGCAGGGCTGGATGGACGTTCTGGTAGTAATCGCAATCGACGCCGTTGACCACCACATTGACCGGGCGGCCGCTGACCTGGCTGATCAGCTCGGCATCATGCGGGCTCACCGCCACCACTTCGGTGGGCTGGCGCAGCACGCGCTGCTCCCAGCGTCGATAGCGCCAACGGTCGAAGGCGTTGAGCGGGCGTAGCCACAGCGGCAGGCGGTCATGGCAAGCGGCACCGGTCACTGATTCCAGGTTGTGTTCGCTGAGCATGTAGGGCAGTTCGCGTGCCTGCAGTGCTTTTTCGAACGGCTGGAAGCTGTAGCTGTGCTCGATCTGGATGACGTCCCAGGCTTCGTCCAGCAACTGCTCGAACTGGTGCCGCAAGCCAGGGGCCAGGCCGTTGATGATGGCCCGCATCGGGTAATCGATGATGGGCGAGGCGAGCAGGTTGAGCGGGCTGTGCAATGGGCGCCGGGGCAGTACGATCAAGCGTTCGAGCAAGGGTTCGAGGGCTTCGCGGGCGGCATCGCACAAGGGGATCTTCGACTGGACCAGCAAGGTGATCCGGTGGCCCTGCTGCGCGAGGGCGCGCAGCAGGTGGTATTGCCGGGTCTTGCTGCCACTGGTGGTGGGCCAGGGCAGGTAGGGCAGAGTCCAGAGAATGCGCATGAACCGGAAACCTCGCTGAAGGCTGCGGACAAAAAACGCGTCCGCCAGCCCTCAACCGATGGCTGCTGCCGGGACGCGTCCGTAAATATCAGTAAAGCGCACGATGTCGTCTTCGCCCAGGTACTCGCCGCTCTGGACTTCGATCATCACCAGGTCGATGACGCCAGGGTTGGTCAGGCGGTGAGTGCGGCCGGGTTTGATGAAGGTCGACTCGTTGGTGTCGAGCAGAAACTCTTCTTCGCCGTTGGTCACGCAGGCCATGCCGCTGACGATGATCCAGTGCTCGCTGCGGTGATGGTGCATCTGCAGCGACAGCGATTCGCCAGGGCGCACCATGATCCGCTTGATCTTGAAGCGCGGGCCTTCCTCGAGCACGGTGTACATGCCCCAGGGGCGGATGACGGTGCGGTGCAGGCGGTAGGCTTCATGGCCCTGATGCTTGAGCTGCTGGGCGATCACCTTGACCTCCTGGCTGCGCGCGGCGTCGGCGATCAGCAAGGCATCGGGGGTGTCGATGACGATCAGGTTGTCCAGGCCGACGGCGCCGACCAGGCGCTTTGGCGAGTCGATGTAGCAGTTGGTCACGTCGTGCAGCACGGCTTCACCGTTGCAGTGGTTGCCGTCGTCGTCGGTGTGACGCAGTTCGCGCACCGCTTCCCAGCTGCCAATATCGCTCCAGCCCAGTTCGCAAGGCACCACGGCCACCTTGTCGGAACGCTCCATCAAGGCGTAGTCGATGGAGATGTCCTCGGCCAGGGCGAAGCTGTCCGGGTCCAGTTCCACCTGCAGTGCCTTGTCGCCCTCCTTGGTCGCGCTCTGCTCCAGGCAGCAGGTCACGCAGGCCAGCAGTTCCGGGGCATGCGCCTGCAGTTCGGCGAGTACGCTGCCTGCACGCAGGCAGAACATGCCGGCATTCCACAGGTGTCGGCCGCCTTCGAGGTAGTCGCGGGCGGTCAGGGCATCGGGCTTCTCCACGAAGCAGCTGACCTGATGCGCATGCTTGCCGATTGCCTCGCCTTGCTCGATGTAGCCGAAGCCGGTTTCGGCGCGGCTGGGCAGCAGGCCGAAGGTGGCCAGCCAGCCATCGTTGGCCAGTTGCCGGGCGTGCTCGACGGCGGTGGCGAAGGCTTCGGCGTCCTGGATCAGGTGGTCGGCCGGCATCACCAGCAGCACGCTGTCGTTACCGTAATGCCTGGCACAGTGCAGCGCGGCTGCAGCGATCGCGGGCGCGGTGTTGCGGCCGTTGGTTTCCAGCAGGTAGTCGAGGGCGAGGTTGCCCGGGTTGACCTGGCGGTACTCGTCCTGGGTGCGGAAGAACACTTCGCGGTTGGTCACCGTCAGTATCCGTTCGACGCCCGGTAGCGCCGCAGCGCGGATGAAGGTTTTCTGCAGCAGGCTCTGGCCATCGGGCAAGCGCATGAAGGGTTTGGGCATGGCTTCGCGAGAAACCGGCCACAGGCGGGTACCGGCACCGCCGGCGATGATGCAGGGGATCAGAACGCTCATTTCACAGCCTCGACTCATGGCGCTGGCTACAGCGCAGTGAAGGGGAACTTCGCGACCTGTCACGGTTTTGGCGGAAAAGTCAAAAAACCGACTTTTAACTAAAGCTTCGTCCATGAAGGCCAAATATTTGTCGATCATGCGCCTGATGAGAAAAGCTTTCAATGATATTTATGTGAATCTGACCGTTTTTTTGCTCGACCTTGCGCTCGGTCAATGCGCGATCTAGAGCAGATTTGCCTGCGCCGTGCAGCATTTTGGCCCTGTTTGTGGTCGAGATCTGGACCGAACGATCGCCACGGAGACACGCGATGCCAGAGCGCAAGGCAATCTTGATCCTGCATGGCAAGCAGGCCATGAACGAGGCAGTGCGCCAGGCGGTGGGCGCCCTGCGCGAGCGTGGCTGGACGCTGGATGTGCGGGTGACCTGGGAAGGCGGCGATGCCCGGCGGCTGGTTGGCGAAGCGTTGGCGGCCGGGTACAGCCAGGTGATCGCAGGCGGCGGTGACGGCACCTTGCGAGACGTCGCCGAGGCCATGGGCCAGGCGCGCAGCGAAGCCAGCCTGGCACTGCTGCCGCTGGGAACCGCCAATGACTTCGCCAGGGCCGCCGGTATTTCACTGGAACCTGCCGAGGCCCTGGCATTGCTGGAGCTACCGCCACGGCCGATCGACCTGGGCCAGGTGGGCGGCCAATTGTTCCTGAACATGGCCACAGGCGGTTTCGGCAGCCAGGTTACCGCCAGCACCTCTGAAGACCTGAAGAAAATGCTCGGCGCCGCGGCCTACCTGTTCACCGGGCTGTCGCGCTTCAGCGAGCTGCAGGCCGCCTCGGTCGAGCTGTCAGGGCCGGGGTTCGACTGGCAGGGCGACTTGCTGGCGCTGGGGATCGGCAATGGTCGCCAGGCCGGCGGTGGGCAAGTGTTGTGCCCGGATGCACAGGTCGATGATGGCCTGCTCGACATCGCCATCCTGCCGGCACCCCAGGAAATGGTCGGCGCACTGCGTGATTTGCTGGCGGGTGAGGGGTTGTTCGTGCGGGCACGTTTGCCCTGGGTCGAGATCACCTGTTCGCAGGGGTTGGACATCAACCTCGATGGCGAGCCCCTGCAGGCCGACAGCCTGCGATTTGCGGCGGTGCCGGCGGCGTTGCGCCTGCACTTGCCGCCGAATTCACCGCTGATCAGTCATCCAGGCTGATGATCTTCTCGCGCACGGCGAACAGCACCAGGCCGGCCACATCGTAGATCTGCAGGCGCTTCATGATCTGTGAGCGGTGGGTTTCCACGGTCTTGATCGACAGGCCCAGGCCAGCGGCGATTTCGCGGGTGGACTTGCCGCGCACGATCAGGCGCAGGATCTCCAGTTGCCGTGCGGTGAGGTTGTGGCGGTCGACGCCAGGCTGCTTGCCATGCTGGGCACGCATCAGTGCCTGGTTGATCACCGTATGGGCGATGGCCGGGCTGAGGTAGCGCTCGCCATTGCGCAGGGCGACCAGGGCCTGCTCCAGCTCGGTCGCCGTGGCATCTTTGAGCAGGTAGCCGTGGGCGCCGCTCTCCAGCGCTCGCATGATCAGGTCCGGGTCGGTGTGCATGGACAGGATCAGCACCTTGCAGGTGCTGCCCGTGGCGCGCAGCTGGGTGAGGGCATCGAGGCCGCTGGTCGAGCGCATGGAAATGTCCAGCAGGACGATGTCGGGTGCCAGTTGCCGTACCTGCTCGAGCAACTGGTCGCCGTCATCGGCTTCGCCGACCACGGTATAACCGGGGATGTCGGATACCAGGGCGCGGACCCCGGCACGGATCAGCGAGTGGTCATCCACCAGCAGCAATCTACAGGTCATGATGAAGCGGTAGTCCTGGCGCGTTCATGGGTACGGGGTGGCCATGGGAACAGTACGTCGATCGTCGTGCCCAGGCCGAGCTGGCTGGTGATCGCCAGGCTGCCATTGAGGGCAGTGGCGCGCTCCTGCATGCCGGCCATGCCGCGCTGGCCGGCTTCGGCCGGATTGGCGGCAGGGAGGAAGCCCTGGCCATCGTCCTGGATCGACAGGGCAAGCCCTGCTGCGCTGCGCTGCAGGCGGATGGTCAGGTTGCGAGCCCGGGCATGGCGCAGCGTGTTGGTAACCGCCTCCTGGGTGATGCGAAACGCCGCCATGGCGACCTCTTCGGATATACCGCCCAGGCGCTGATGGCATTCCAGGCTCCAGTGCACGTCGGTGCTTTCCAGGGTGCGCACCAGGTGCGCCCGCAGGCTGGCCTCGAGACCCAGGCTGGCCAGTTGCCGCGGGTTGAGGATGGCGGAAACGTCGCGCACCTTGCTCAGGGTGTCTTCGAGGGTGCTGCGCAAGCTGCCACAGTGCGCCTGCAAGTCGTTCGGTACGCGGCGTTGCAACCATTCCAGCTGCATCTTGGCAGCGGTGAGCAGCTGGCCGATGTCGTCGTGCAGTTCGCGGCTCAGGTGCTGGCGCTCGCTTTCCTGGACCTTGAGCATGCGCCCGGCCAGCTCGGCCGGGCGCAGGCTGATCGACTTGGCACCGTGGCTCAGGTGCCAGCAGACGCCAAGCGTGGCCACCAGTTGCAGCAACAACAGACTGGCAGGCATGCCGTGCCCGCCGGTAAACAGGGCCAGGTTGGCAAGCAGGGACACCACGCACAGCATGGCCGTCGCCCAGCGCAGCAAGGTGGCGCGTGAACGGCAGCGCAGAGATATCTTCAAGCGTGGGAACATAAAATTGAGAAGCCACTGAAGTCTTGCTGATGGGGTTCGTGCACAGCTCTTGCTAGAGGCTTTGGCGTTGTGCTTGCAACAAATGGCGAGCGCGGTTCGATGCGATACATAGGTGGCCGACCGGCATTTGTTTGCGCGCATCTTAACACTTCGGTTCAATTTGGTCGCGGCTGGGTAATGCTCTGAAACCTCAGCATTTCCGGGCTCGGGAGAGGGGCTCGGCAGGGTCGGCAGGTATCAAAGTGCCACTACTGAGGCGAGTGATGATCGCCGCAAGTTCAACTTGCAAAAGACCGCTCAAGTGCAAGGGGCTGAACTAGTGGAGAACGCCACAAGTTCGGCCTCTTTTGCGCTTTCAACCCTGTGCTTAGTTGCGTTTGCCAAGCCGGCTAGTGGCGCAGCGCGGTCCGGCTGGCTGGAGATCTGGCAGGTACCGTTGAATGCGGATGCACGCAGTGGTTGCCGTTATCGTTGCAAGACGCACACGTTTGCGGCAATGGCTGATTCAGGGCGGCTGCCAGTTCGCTCAGTAGCGTCACCTGCTCGCAGGTATCGAGGGCGAGCCGGCCGGTGTGCAGGTCGACCAGTTCCAGTTGCCAGGCCAGCAAGGTCAGGCAGGCATTCAGCGTGGGCAGGGCTGCGTTGTCCAGGCACTGCTGCTGGCAGGCCGGGGCGAGCAGCTGGTGCAGGACGCTTGCATAATGGGCGACTTCGAGCAGGCCCAGGGTGCCGGCGCGTCGGGCCAGGGTCTGGAGGGCGTTGTTGAGGCATTGGCAGGCGTCCGGATCATTGCGGATCAGTTCCAGGTGCTGCAGGCATTCCTGGGACTGGGTCAGCAAGACCTGGGCATCCAGCAGGAAGTCCTGCAGGGTGTCGATGTTGGAGACGCTGCTGTCCATCAAGTCACTCCGGCGCGTTGGGCTGGAGCAGGGGATGGCCACGCCATGTCGATCGCTAGCAAAAGCCTGACTCCATTCATGCAGTGAGAATGGCGTCACATTAATGGCTAAAGGATATCGCGAACAGCAGGTTGCACCTGATTGCTCCTAGGGGTTTCCCTGATAGGGCCTAGGGTGCGGCAGGTTGCACTGAAATGGATCCAAGCGGGGCATGTCGCAGTAAATCATGATGCCAATGTGATATCAATTGCCTTGCGGGGCATTTTTTCGCGAGGGTCAAGATGCTCGGGAATGCGCCGATATAGAACGGATCATTTCCTATTTTTCGTTACAACCCTGGGGGTTTTCCAATGGCTGGCATTCTCGACACGGTAGACCAACGCACGCAGCTGGTGGGTGAGAACCGTCTGGAAATCCTGATGTTCCGCCTGGCCGGTCGCCAGTTGTTCGCGATCAACGTATTCAAGGTGCAGGAAGTGCTGCAGCTGCCCAAGCTGACCCTGATGCCGCAGCGCCACGCGTTCGTCTGTGGTGTGGTCAACCTGCGTGGGCAGACCTTGCCGGTGATTGACCTGTCCCAGGCGATCGGCATGCGCCCCCTGCAGCCAGGGCCGGACAGCACCATCATCGTCACCGAGTACAACCGCTCGGTGCAGGCGTTCCTGGTGGGTGGCGTCGATCGCATCGTCAACATGAACTGGGAAGCCATCATGCCGCCGCCTTCCAGTGCCGGGCGCCAGCATTACCTGACCGCTATTACCAAAGTGGACGACAAGCTGGTCGAGGTGATCGATGTGGAGAAGGTGCTGGCCGAGATCGTGCCCTATAACGCCCGGGTCTCCGGCGACAAGCTGGCCGACCCGGTGCTGGCGCGCGCGCGTGGCCGTGAAGTGCTGCTGGTGGATGACTCCAGCGTGGCGCTGGCGCAACTGCGCGATACCCTGTCGCAACTCGGGGTGAAGCTGCATGTGGCCAGTGATGGCCTGAAGGCCCTGCGCCTGCTCAAGGGCTGGGCTGATGCCGGGGAGGACGTCTGCGAGAAACTGTTGATGGTCTTCACCGATGCGGAAATGCCGGAGATGGATGGCTACCGACTGACTACCGAGATTCGCAGCGATGCACGCCTGCGCAAGCTCTACGTGGTGCTGCACACTTCGTTGTCGGGCAGCTTCAACGAATCGATGGTGAAAAAGGTCGGTTGTGACAATTTCCTCTCCAAGTTCCAGCCTGATCGCCTGGTCGATGTGGTCAAGCAGCGCCTGCTGCTGGATACCCGTAACGCGTGATCCCGCTGCCGGCCAGGTATAAGCTTGGCTTTTGACAAGGCATGAGGCAGGCAGGGATGTTTCTCAGTGAGTTGTATCGATACCCGGTGAAGTCGGGGCAGGCGCAATGCCTGCAGGGTTCGCCGGTGGGCCTTCTGGGGTTGCAGGGCGATCGACGCTGGATGGTGGTCGAGGAAGAGAACGGACGCTTCCTCACCCAGCGAGCCTGGCCACAGCTGGGCCAGCTCAAGGCCAGCGCGGGGGAGGCTGGCGAGTTGCTGCTGGAGCTGCCTGGGCAAGCGCCACTGCGTGTGGCGGTGCCCGCTGCGGACGATGCGCTGCGTGGTGTGACCATCTGGCGCGATACCTTGCGCGTGCCCGATGCGGGCGACGAGGTGGCTGCCTGGCTGTCGCAATGGCTCGGCAAGGCGGTGCGCCTGGTGCATTGCCCGGAGCAGCGGGCACGCTACCTGCCCAACGGCTATGGCCTGAACAGCGACCGTGCAGCTTTCCCTGATGGCTTTCCGTTATTGCTGATCGGGCAAGGTTCACTGGATGAGTTGAACCGGCGGATTGGCCGGCCCATGGAGATGCTGCGCTTTCGGCCGAACCTGGTGGTGCAGGGGGCTGAGCCGTTTGCCGAGGACGGTTGGAAGCGGATTCGCATTGGTGCGCTGGAGTTTCGAGTGCTCAAGCCGAGTGTGCGGTGCATCTTCACCACGCTCGACCCGGCGACCGGGGAGCGCAGTGTCGACCGTGAGCCGTTGACGACTTTGAAGACCTTCCGCGAGAGGGAGGGGGATATCCTGTTCGGGCAGAACCTGGCCGTGGATGGCGCAGGTTGGCTTGAGGTGGGGATGGAAGTCGAAGTGCTCGAATAACCCGAACCGGCCTCTTCGCGGGTGAACCCGCTCCCACAGGACTTCCACAGTTTTCAGAATCTGTGCAGTCCATGTGGGAGCGGGTTCACCCGCGAAGGGGCTGGTACAGGCTCAGCAACGATCACATGTCATCGAAATACCGCTCATGCCAGTCCACCAGCGGCTGCGGCACATTGAGCTTCTGCCCGTAGATCACCGAGTACGACAGCACGTTCTGCACATACTGGCGCGTTTCGTCGAACGGGATCGACTCCACCCACACGTCGAAGCTCAGGTGCTTGGCGCCCTTGAGCCACTGCCGCACGCGCCCCGGCCCGGCGTTGTAGGCGGCCGACGCCAACACCCGGTTGCCGTTGAACTGGCCGTGCACCTGGCTCAGGTAGGCCGCACCGACCTGAATGTTTTTCTCCGGGTTGAACATCTGCTGCGGCGAAGCCAGCGGGATGCTGAATTTACGTGCGGTCTCCTTGGCGGTGGCCGGCATCACCTGCATCAGGCCGCTGGCACCGACGCTGGAGCGGGCATCCTCCATGAAGGCGCTTTCCTGGCGAGTAATGGCGAACACCCAGCTCGAGTGCAGCCCGCGCACCTTGGCTTCACGTACCAGGGTGTCGCGGTAGGCCATCGGGAAGCGGATATCCAGGTCGTCCCAGTACTGCGCCTGGCTAATGGTGCGGATGGCCGGGAAGTACCAGTGCATGTCGTAGGCCAGGCGTGCCTGGGCGACCATTTCGTCGCGGGTGAAGTGGCGGCTGACGTGGTACCACTCGCGGCGGCCTTCGACGACCTGGCCGCGGGCGTGGAACTCCAGGGCGCGCTGAATGCCAGGGGTGTTGCGCACCTTGTTGACCAGTTGCGGGCTCAGCAGCAGTGGCTTGTTGTTCAACTGGTAAGGGGTTTTTGCCCGGTCAGCCGCGAGAAAACCGTAGAAGTCACGCTCGCGCGCCACGTTCTTGTACAGCAACGGAATCTGCGGGTTGTTCGGCTGGGCCAGCTCCAGGGTGCGTGCTTGCCAGTACTTCCAGCGGTTGCTGCTGGCCAGGTCCTGCGGCAGGCGTTTGGTCAGCTCGTAGGCGTCTTCCCAGCGGCCCAGGCGCAGCAGCAGGCGCAGGCGCCATTCACTGACCGTGTTGTCGCGCAGTTCGGGGTCGTAGCGGGTCATCAGGTCCAGCGCGCGCGGGTCGTAACGGCGCGCCAGGGTCAAGCCGATCTCGCGGGCGATGGCGACCTTCTCGTCACGCGAGAAATGCATGCGCTGGGCGTAGTCGTCGAGCATCTCCATGGCCCGGTCGGGGTCTTGCCGGGCCAGGCGGCGCAGGCCGAGGCTGACCACGTCGGACATGGCCTCGTTGGCCGGGGTGAAGCGCGACGGCTGGTTGAGCAGCTCGGGTTTCTGTGCCACGTCGATCAGCAGCCGGCCCTGCGGCCCGAGCGTGGTCAGGCCCTGCACCAGGCTGTTGGCCAGCGAGTAGTTGCGCGCCTGGGCCGCGAGCTTGGCGCGGTTCCAGCGCTTGGCCTCGGTCAGCTGGCCTTCTGCGGCCCACATGCCGAACAGGGTGTCGCAGGCAGCCGGTTGCGTCTTGCCGACGTTCCACAGTTTTTCGGCGCTGGCGAAGCCTTCGGTGCGCTGGCCGTGGCTCAACTGGTACTGGCCATTGAGGCAGTCCAGTTCGGTGAAATTGAGCTTGGGGTCGTAATACTTGACGAAGGTGTTCCACTCGCCGCGTTCGGCCAGCCAGCGCAGCCAGCGTAATTTCATCCAGTTGGCCTGGGGCAGGTCGCCGTGCTTGGCCAGAAAACCTTCGATTTCCTCGTTGCTGGCGGTCTTCAGGCGCGCGGTCAGTTCGTCGTATGCCAGGTACGGCGTGAGCGGGTAATCGCGCAGTTGCTGGGCGTAGCGCAGGTAAGGGCCTTTGTCGCCCTTGGCCAGCGCACGCTTGGCCTCGTCGTAGTACTGGCGTTGCGTGGAAAGGTCGGTGGCCTGCGCCGCACTGGCAGTGGCGGCGGTGAGCAGCAGGCAGGAAGCAATCTGTAACAGGCGGCTGCGCATGATACGTCCGGGCAGTTGAACCATGGGGAAGTGACGGCGAAGCCAGCACTGTTGAAATCTGATTGCCTTAGCTTAGCCGTTTGCCGGCGGCGGGTGATAGCGCTGTGCTTGTAACCGGGCGTTAACGCCGACCGGGTGTCGCCAAGCCCCTGTGCGGTAGTCAACTTAATGCCGGAAAGGGCCAAGTCAGGTAGAATGCGCGCCCGCTTTCTGGAGACGAACATGACCCTGCTCAAATTCAGCGATGTGTCCCTCGCATTCGGCGCGATGCCGCTGCTGGACAAAGTGTCCTGGCAGATCGCCCGTGGCGAGCGGGTGTGCATCATCGGCCGCAACGGCACCGGCAAGTCGAGCATGCTGCGCCTGGTCAAGGGCGAGCAGAAGGGCGACGACGGCGAGATCTGGCGCGCCCCTGGCCTGAAGATCGGTGAGCTGCCACAAGAGCTGCCGGTTGCCGACGAGCGCACGGTGTTCGACGTGGTCGCGGCAGGCCTGGATGGCGTTGGCGAGTTGCTGGCCGAGTTCCATCACCTGAGCCAGAACATCCAGGGCGATGACGACCTGGAAAAACTCATGCACGTCCAGCACGAACTGGAGGCCCGCGACGGCTGGCGCCTGCAGCAGGTGGTGGAAAGCACCCTGAGCCGCCTGCAGTTGCCCGCCGACAAGACCCTGGCCGAGCTCTCCGGTGGCTGGCGCCGCCGTGTGCTGTTGGCCCAGGCGCTGGTGTCCGAGCCTGACCTGCTGTTGCTCGACGAACCGACCAACCACCTGGACATCGGTGCCATCGCCTGGCTCGAAGAAGCCCTGCGCGGCTTCAACGGCGCCGTGCTGTTCATTACCCACGACCGTTCCTTCCTGCAGAACCTCGCCACGCGCATCCTCGAACTGGACCGCGGCGGCCTGATCGACTGGAACGGCGACTACGCCAGCTTCCTGGTGCACAAGGAGGCCGCGCTGGCCGCCGAAGAGACTGCCAATGCGCTGTTCGACAAGCGCCTGGCCCAGGAAGAAGTGTGGATTCGCCAGGGCATCAAGGCCCGCCGTACCCGTAACGAAGGCCGCGTGCGTGCCCTCAAGGCCTTGCGCGTGGAGCGTAGCGAGCGTCGCGAGCGCCAGGGCAAGGCGAACATCCAGATCGAGGCGGCGGACAAGTCCGGAAAGCAAGTCATGGTGCTGGAGAACGTCAGCTTCCATCACGCCGATGGGCCGTTGCTGGTCAAGGACTTCTCCATGGTCCTGCAGCGCCAGGACCGTATCGGCCTGCTGGGTGCCAACGGTACCGGCAAGACCACCCTGCTGAAGATGATGCTCGGTGACCTGGAGCCTACCGCAGGCAAGGTCGAGCGCGGCACCAAGCTGGAAGTGGCCTACTTCGACCAGATGCGCCATCAGCTCGATCTGGAAAAGACCGTCATCGACAACCTCGCCGAAGGCCGCGACTTCATCGAGATCGATGGCCAGAACCGCCATGTGCTGAGCTACCTCGGTGATTTCCTGTTCAGCCCGCAGCGTGCGCGCACGCCGGTCAAGGCGCTGTCCGGTGGCGAGCGTGCGCGTCTGCTGCTGGCCAAGCTGTTCAGCAAGCCGGCCAACCTGCTGGTGCTCGACGAGCCGACCAACGACCTGGATGTGGAAACCCTCGAGCTGCTCGAAGAGGTGCTGTCCAACTACAAGGGTACCGTGCTGATGGTCAGCCACGACCGGGCCTTCCTCGACAACGTCGTTACCAGCACGCTGGTGTTCGAAGGTGAGGGCAAGGTGCGCGAGTATGTCGGTGGCTACGAAGACTGGATCCGCCAAGGTGGTTCGGCGAAGCTGCTCGGCGTGACCGAGAGCAAGAGTGGCAAGTCCGAGCTCAACAGTGCCGTGGTCGAAAAGCCGGTGGAAGTGGCAACGCCTGCGCCAGCCGCGCCGGTGGCGGATGCTTCGAAGAAGAAGCTCAGCTACAAGCTGCAGCGCGAGCTGGAGATGCTGCCGGGGCAGATCGACGAGGTCGAGCAGCGCATGGCCGAGGCGCAGGAGGAAGTAAACGCTGCCGGCTTCTATCAGCGGCCGATTGCCGAAACCTCGGCAGTGCTGGCCAGGATCGAGAAGCTGCAAGGCGAGCTGGATGCGCTGGTAGAGCGGTGGGCTGAGCTGGAAGGCTGATCAGTCCTCACTGGCCTCTTTGCGGCGGTTCGACGCCTCGATAAACCCGCTCCCACAGGTATTGCAAAACCCTGTGGGAGCGGGTTTGCCCGCGAAAGGGCCGGCCCTGGTTACATCACTCTTTCTTCTGCAGGCGCACCGCCAGCACATCGCACGGTGCGCCGTGCAGCACGTCATTGGCGGTGGAGCCCAGCAGCAATGCCAGGCCATGGCGGCCATGGCTGCCGACCACGATCAGGTCGCAGTGCTGCTCCTTGGCAAGCTGGTGGATTTCCTGGCGCGGCTGGCCGTAGGTCAGGTGCGAGTCGCCACGGTTGATGTCGGGGTACTTGTTGAACAGCCGGTCCATGCGCTCCTTGGCCTGGTCGAACTGCTGCTGTTGCAGTTGCGATAGGTCCATCGGCACGTCGCCACCAAAGGCCATGGCCATCGGTTCGACGATATGCACCAGCGAGACCTTGGCATTCGACGGTGCCGCCAGCGCCATGGCACGTTTGATCACCGGGTCGCATTCTTCGGTAAGGTCGACAGCGACCAGAAGATGTTCGTAGGACATGAGCTGTACTCCTGACAATCGCGATAGTAGAAGTATGGTCGCTTTCCGGCAGGTCATCCGTGAATACTGAGTAACCCGCTCATTTGCAACGCTTTATGGAATCTACAGATATGACGGTATGGCTAGTGGTGTCAATCCTTGCGCTGATTCTCAGTCCGCTTTCCTGGTTGCGCCTGTCGCGCAAGCAGGGGCAGCAGATGAGCCTGCGCCTGGAGGCGCGGCGCATGGGCCTGGCCATGCAGCTGGCACCGCAGCAGTGGCCGCACTGGTTTGAGCAGGAGCCGCCGAGCCCGTGCCCACAGTACCATCGCGGGCGCCGCCGGGGGCACGAAGACAGCTGGAGCTACTGGCAGGTCAGCCCCGGCGTCTGGTGGAACCAGTGGAAGGAAGTGTGCGAAGAACCGCGCCTGAACGAGGTGTTTGCGCGCCTGCCGGAGACCGTCTACAAGGTCGAGGCCGACAAGCGCATGATCGCCCTGTACTGGAGCGAGCGCGGTGATGAATCTGTATTGCAGGATATTGCCCACGCCTTCGACACCCTGGCTTGATGGCATAACGACAAAGCGGCAACCCGGTAGCTACCAGGTTGCCGCTTTGTCGTTTCTGCAGCGCAGAAAAGGCCAGGCAGGCCGGGAAATTCTTGAATCCAGTCGCAGTGTAGCCATTGCCTGGCCGGTTGCATGAAAAAATTGCAGCGCTGGCCGTCTCCTTGTAGTCAATCGCTCACATGAATGATCGGCAATCACTGTCATCATGTTTTGGCCTCCGGCGATACAAAATGACCGGAAAGTCGCGTTTTCACCCCGTTCGGGAGCATTTGACAACGCCGATCTTTTCGGAGAATGTGTGCATACCCAAATCAAACGGGCGTATGAATTGAGCGTTTGTATGTCATACCGCTCATACAGAATCCCGACTAGCGCGCTGACGGGTGTGCCTGGGGCAAGGGCGGCAAGACCTACTCTTCCACCAGCGATCGGCGTGTACAGTTCAGCTTCCATATCGTGGAGATCAGTTGATGATTTACGAAGGTAAAGCCATCACGGTTAAGGCTCTTGAAAGCGACATCGTCGAACTGAAGTTCGACCTCAAGGGTGAGTCCGTCAACAAGTTCAATCGCCTGACCCTGGACGAGCTGCGCCAGGCCGTCGACGCCATCAAGGCCGACGCCTCGGTGAAAGGCGTGATCGTCAGCAGTGGCAAGGACGTGTTCATCGTCGGCGCCGACATCACCGAGTTCGTCGACAACTTCAAGCTGCCCGAGGCCGAACTGGTTGCCGGCAACCTGGAAGCCAACCGCATCTTCAACGCCTTCGAAGACCTCGAAGTGCCGACCGTGGCGGCCATCAACGGTATCGCCCTGGGTGGCGGCCTGGAAATGTGCCTGGCAGCCGACTACCGGGTCATGTCCAGCAGCGCCAAGATCGGCCTGCCGGAAGTCAAGCTGGGCATCTACCCAGGCTTCGGCGGCACCGTGCGCCTGCCGCGCCTGATCGGCTCGGACAACGCCATCGAGTGGATCGCCGCTGGCAAGGAAAACCGTGCCGAAGACGCCCTGAAAGTCGGTGCCGTCGATGCCGTGGTCGCCCCTGAGCTGCTGCAGGCCGGCGCCCTGGACCTGATCAAGCGCGCCATCAGCGGCGAGCTGGACTACAAGGCCAAGCGCCAGCCCAAGCTGGAAAAGCTCAAGCTCAACGCCATCGAGCAGATGATGGCCTTCGAGACCGCCAAGGGCTTCGTTGCTGGCCAGGCTGGCCCGAACTACCCGGCGCCGGTCGAAGCCATCAAGACCATTCAGAAGGCCGCCAACTTCGGCCGCGACAAGGCCCTGGAAGTCGAGGCCGCAGGCTTCGCCAAGCTGGCCAGGACCTCGGTTGCCGAAAGCCTGATCGGCCTGTTCCTGAATGACCAGGAACTGAAGCGCAAGGCCAAGGCCCATGACGAAATCGCCCACGACGTGAAGCAGGCCGCCGTACTCGGTGCCGGCATCATGGGTGGCGGCATCGCCTACCAGTCGGCGGTCAAGGGCACCCCGATCCTGATGAAGGACATCCGCGAGGAGGCCATCCAGCTGGGCCTGAACGAGGCCTCCAAGCTGCTCGGCAATCGCGTCGAAAAGGGCCGCCTGACACCGGCGAAAATGGCCGAGGCGCTCAACGCCATTCGCCCGACCCTGTCGTACGGCGACTTCGCCAACGTCGACATCGTCGTCGAAGCTGTGGTCGAGAACCCGAAGGTCAAGCAGGCCGTGCTGGCCGAAGTGGAAGGCCAGGTGAAGGAGGATGCGATTCTCGCTTCCAACACCTCGACCATTTCCATCAACCTGCTGGCCAAGGCGCTCAAGCGCCCGGAAAACTTCGTCGGCATGCACTTCTTCAACCCGGTGCACATGATGCCGCTGGTGGAAGTGATCCGTGGCGAGAAGTCCAGTGAAGTCGCCGTCGCCACCACCGTGGCCTACGCCAAGAAGATGGGCAAGAACCCGATCGTGGTCAACGACTGCCCGGGCTTCCTGGTCAACCGTGTGCTGTTCCCGTACTTCGGCGGTTTCGCCAAGCTGGTCAGCGCTGGTGTGGACTTCGTGCGCATCGACAAGGTCATGGAGAAGTTCGGCTGGCCGATGGGCCCGGCCTACCTGATGGACGTGGTCGGCATCGACACCGGCCACCACGGCCGTGACGTGATGGCCGAAGGCTTCCCGGACCGCATGAAGGACGAGCGCCGCTCGGCCGTCGACGCCCTGTACGAGGCTAACCGCCTGGGCCAGAAGAACGGCAAGGGCTTCTACGCCTACGAGACCGACAAGCGCGGCAAGCCGAAGAAAGTCTTCGACGCCACCGTGCTGGATGTGCTCAAGCCGATCGTCTTCGAGCAGCGTGAAGTGACCGACGAAGACATCATCAACTGGATGATGGTGCCACTGTGCCTGGAGACCGTGCGCTGCCTGGAAGACGGCATCGTCGAAACCGCTGCCGAAGCCGACATGGGCCTGGTCTATGGCATTGGTTTCCCTCCATTCCGTGGTGGTGCGCTGCGTTACATCGACTCGATCGGTGTGGCCGAATTCGTTGCCCTGGCCGACCAGTACGCCGACCTGGGGCCGCTGTACCACCCGACCGCGAAGCTGCGTGAAATGGCCAAGAACGGCCAGCGCTTCTTCAACTGAGTGGTCAACGAGCTAGAGCGAGAGATTTGATATGAGCCTGAATCCAAGAGACGTGGTGATTGTCGACTTCGGTCGCACCCCCATGGGCCGCTCCAAGGGTGGCATGCACCGCAACACCCGCGCCGAAGACATGTCCGCGCACCTGATCAGCAAGCTGCTGGAGCGCAACGGCAAGGTTGACCCGAAAGAAGTCGAAGACGTGATCTGGGGCTGCGTCAACCAGACCCTGGAGCAGGGCTGGAACATCGCCCGCATGGCGTCGCTGATGACCCAGATCCCGCACACCTCGGCCGCCCAGACCGTCAGCCGCCTGTGCGGCTCGTCGATGAGCGCACTGCACACCGCAGCCCAGGCGATCATGACCGGCAACGGTGACGTGTTCGTGGTCGGCGGCGTCGAGCACATGGGTCACGTCAGCATGATGCATGGCGTCGACCCCAACCCGCACATGTCGCTGCACGCGGCCAAGGCGTCCGGGATGATGGGCCTGACCGCCGAGATGCTGGGCAAGATGCATGGCATCAGCCGTGAGCAGCAGGACCTGTTCGGCCTGCGTTCGCACCAGCTCGCCCACAAGGCGACGGTCGAAGGCAAGTTCAAGGATGAAATCATCCCGATGCAGGGCTATGACGAGAACGGCTTCCTGAAGGTCTTCGACTTCGACGAGACCATTCGCCCGGAAACCACCCTCGAGGGCCTGGCGTCGCTGAAACCGGCGTTCAACCCGAAAGGCGGCACCGTGACTGCGGGTACTTCGTCGCAGATCACCGACGGTGCTTCGTGCATGATCGTCATGTCCGGCCAGCGCGCCATGGACCTGGGCATCCAGCCTCTGGCGGTGATCCGCTCGATGGCGGTGGCCGGTGTCGACCCGGCGATCATGGGCTACGGCCCGGTGCCAGCGACCCAGAAAGCCCTCAAGCGCGCCGGCCTGACCATGGCCGATATCGACTTCATCGAACTCAACGAAGCCTTCGCCGCACAGGCCCTGCCAGTGCTCAAAGACTTGAAAGTGCTCGACAAGATGGATGAGAAGGTTAACCTGCACGGCGGCGCCATCGCTTTGGGCCACCCGTTCGGTTGCTCCGGTGCACGTATTTCCGGCACCCTGCTCAACGTCATGAAGCAGAACGGCGGTACCCTGGGTGTGGCGACCATGTGCGTCGGCCTCGGCCAAGGTATCACCACTGTCTTCGAACGCGTCTGATCGCGTTGCGGGACAGCAGCCGGGGCCTTGTGCCCCGGTTTTTGTTTTTTTACAGAATTTGTTTCAAGAGGAAGGGCGACATGCAGATACAACCAGGCGTATACCGGCATTACAAAGGGCCTGAGTACCGTGTCTTCAGTGTTGCACGGCACTCCGAGAACGAAGAGTGGATGGTCTTCTACCAATGCCTGTATGGTGATTACAGCTTCTGGGTGAGGCCTCTTGCAATGTTCCAGGAGTCCGTCGAGGTTGACGGCGAGCAGGTGCCGCGCTTTGCTTTGGTCAAGGCCGAAGAAGGGCTGCCCGAGCTGTCTGGCAAGTCGCAAGCGTGATCGACCACGCTTGACCTCACTCTTTTGCCACTATATATAGCGGTGCCGCGTCCGGCACCTGACGCGTTTTTCATCTTCAGATTCAGGAATACTCCGATCCATGGGCAAATCGCTGGTCATTGTGGAATCCCCGGCCAAGGCCAAGACCATCAACAAGTACCTGGGCAACCAGTACGTGGTGAAGTCGAGTATCGGCCATATCCGAGACCTCCCCACCAGCGGTTCGGCCAGCGCAAGCAAAGAGCCGGCCGCCAAGCGTGGCAAGGCTGCTGCGGGTGAGGCTCCGGCGCTGTCGCCGAAAGAGAAGGCCCGTCGCCAGCTGGTGGCGCGCATGGGTGTCGACCCCGAGCACGGCTGGAAGGCCAAGTACGAGATCCTTCCTGGCAAGGAAAAGGTGATCGAAGAACTGCGCCGCCTGGCCAAGGATGCCGACACCATCTATCTCGCAACCGACTTGGACCGCGAAGGGGAAGCCATTGCCTGGCACCTGCGCGAAGCCATCGGTGGTGACGACACCCGCTACAAGCGCGTGGTGTTCAACGAAATTACCAAGAAGGCGATCCAGGAAGCGTTCTCGCAGCCGGGCGAGCTGGATATCGACCGGGTCAACGCCCAGCAGGCGCGGCGCTTCCTCGACCGCGTGGTGGGCTACATGGTCTCGCCGCTGCTGTGGGCCAAGATCGCCCGTGGCCTGTCTGCCGGCCGCGTGCAGTCGGTGGCGGTGAAGCTGGTGGTCGAGCGTGAGCGCGAGATCCGTGCCTTCGTCCCGGAAGAATACTGGGAAGTGCACGCCGACCTCGGCACCGCCAAGAACGCCAAGGTGCGCTTCGAAGTGGCGCGCGAGAAGGGTGAAGCCTTCAAGCCGCTGAACGAAGCCCAGGCGATGGCTGCGCTGGAGAAGCTCAAGGCTTCCAGCTACAGCGTGATCAAGCGCGAAGACCGCCCGACCAGCAGCAAGCCGTCGGCCCCGTTCATCACCTCCACCCTGCAGCAGGCCGCGAGCAACCGCCTGGGCTTCGGGGTGAAGAAGACCATGATGATGGCCCAGCGTCTGTACGAAGCGGGTTACATCACCTACATGCGTACCGACTCGACCAACCTGTCGGCCGACGCCCTGGACATGGCGCGCAGCTACATCGAGCGCGAGTTCGGCAAGCAGTACCTGCCGGAAGCCCCGCTGGTGTATGGCAGCAAGGAAGGCGCCCAGGAAGCGCACGAGGCGATTCGCCCCTCCGACGTCAACACCCATCCGACCAAGCTCAGCGGCATGGAGCGGGACGCGGAGCGCCTGTACGAGCTGATCTGGCGCCAGTTCCTGGCCTGCCAGATGCCACCGGCGCAATACCTGTCCACCAGCGTCACCGTGGCGGCTGGCGACTTCGAGCTGCGCGCCAAGGGCCGCATCCTCAAGTTCGACGGTTACACCCGCGTGCTGCCACAGCAGAGCAAGCCGGGCGAGGACGATGTGCTGCCGGAAATGGCCCAGGGCGAAGCGCTCAAGCTGATCCAGCTCGACCCGAGCCAGCACTTCACCAAGCCGCCGGCGCGCTTCACCGAAGCCAGCCTGGTCAAGGAAATGGAAAAGCGCGGCATTGGCCGCCCGTCGACCTACGCGGCGATCATTTCCACCATCCAGGACCGCGGTTACGTCACCTTGCACAACCGCCGCTTCTACTCCGAGAAGATGGGCGACATCGTCACCGAGCGCCTGTCGGAAAGCTTCTCCAACCTGATGGACTACGGCTTCACTGCCGGCATGGAAGAGAACCTCGACGACGTGGCCCAGGGCGAACGTGACTGGAAGAACGTGCTCGACGAGTTCTACGGCGACTTCAGCAAGAAGCTGCTGACTGCCGAGTCCGCCGAAAGCGGCATGCGTGCCAATCAGCCGACCATGACCAACATTCCGTGCAAGGAATGTGGCCGGCCGATGATGATCCGCACCGCCTCCACTGGCGTGTTCCTCGGTTGCTCGGGTTACAGCCTGCCGCCGAAAGAGCGTTGCAAGGCGACCGTGAACCTGGTGCCGGGCGACGAGATTGCCGCGGACGACGAGGGTGAATCGGAGTCGCGCGTGCTGCTCGGCAAGCACCGCTGCCCGATCTGTGCCACGGCGATGGATGCCTACTTGCTGGACGAGAAGCACAAGCTGCACATCTGCGGTAACAACCCGGATTGCGCTGGCTACGAGATCGAAGAGGGCAGCTACCGTATCAAGGGCTACGAAGGGCCGAGCCTGGAGTGCGACAAGTGCGGCAGCGAAATGCAGCTCAAGACGGGCCGTTTCGGCAAGTTCTTCGGTTGCACCAACCCGACGTGCAAGAACACCCGCAAACTGCTCAAGAGCGGCGAGGCAGCGCCACCTAAGATGGACAAGGTGGAAATGCCAGAGCTCAAGTGCGAGAAGGTCGACGACACCTACGTGTTGCGTGATGGCGCTTCGGGGCTGTTCCTGGCTGCCAGCCAGTTCCCGAAAAACCGCGAGACCCGTGCACCGCTGGTGCTGGAGATCGTGCCGCACAAGCACGAGATCGATCCGAAGTACCACTTCCTGTGCGATGCACCACAGAAAGACCCGGAAGGTCGCCCGGCGGTGATTCGTTACAGCCGCAAGACCAAGGAGCAG
The DNA here is from genome assembly GCF_017744435.1 of Pseudomonas sp. GTDB lineage: Bacteria > Pseudomonadota > Gammaproteobacteria > Pseudomonadales > Pseudomonadaceae > Aquipseudomonas. The sequence goes on along the minus strand of NZ_JAGIBG010000074.1, from coordinate 29,334 downwards.
TACGTGCAGTCCGAGGTCGATGGCAAGCCGACCGGCTGGAAGGCGTTCTACGACGGTGGAAGCTGGAAAGTCGAAGACAAGCGCTGATCCTTTGGCGCTGTAATTGGGGCCGCTTCGCGCCCCTTCGCGGGTGAACCCGCTCCCACAGGTAAGGCATCGCCCTTAGGGCTGTTGCGATCTCTGTGGGAGCGGGTTTACCCGCGAAGGGCCGCAAGGCGGCCCCAATCATTTATGATGCAGCTATCCGCCTCGCAGCCTTACGGAGGGCACTGAAATGGCCCAGGAACTCTACACCCGCACCAACCAGAAACTGTTCTTCGCAGGCCTGGCCCTCGAATCCATGGCCAAGGCCGAACAGAGCCAGGCCATGAACGCTCAAGGCCTGATCCAGGCCGAACGCGAGTCGGCGCTGTTCCACCTGTACGGCGCGCTGCTGGGGCTGTGTCATGAAATCGGTGGCTTCTACCGCCTGCCGGTGGTGGCTTCGGTCGAACAGGCACTGGCCGACGATGCGCTGAACAACATCGCCATTCCTGAAGTGGCGGAGATGCTCGAACTGGTTCGCCAGCGCGAAACCTGGTTGGCGCAACTGCTCAGTGCTTATGCCGATTTGTTCCGACCACCGGTCGTGAAAAAAGCACCCAAAACCGACGTTACCCAGCCGCTGATCCAGACGGTCAATCTCGATGAGCCCGAGCATCCTGCGCTTTCGCGGGATGAGCTGGAAAGCTGGCGTAATAACCTCAAAGGCTTGGTGAGACGTTTCCGCGACGCGTTGAGTGAGTGCTGATAGCCGCAGCGGCTGGTACACTAACGGCCTTTCGTGGAGAACTGCCCTATATGTCTACGTCGTTTCTGGAAATTGTCGAGTTGCCTGATGGCCGTATCGAGCTGCGTCGCGCCGAGGATGAAGGCTCCCTGGTAACCCTGGATTTCTCGGAAGACGCCAAGGCGTTCCTGCAGGGCCAGCATGTCGAGGTGGCGAAGGCCATGCTGAGCGTTGGCGTGCAGATGGCAGGTCGCCTGATGGATGGTGAGCTGGAGCGCGACGAAGGGCCACGCGTGCTGCACTAAAGCGTCCGCTTGAATTGCTTTACAGGCAAAGCCTGAACATCAGCCGAGGCGGATGTTCAGGCTTTGTGCGTTTCCGGCACTGGCAGCGCGTACCAGTTGTTGGCGAGCGGTAGCGTTGACGCTACCCAGCCAGCTGACGACTGTGTGGCTGCGACCCAGTCGCAATGCTTCGCAGGCCAGTTGCAGCGCGCTCTGATTGCCGCTGGGCTGCAGCAGCAGGATCCGTTCCCGGTTCAGCCCGGCATCACGCAGCCAGGCCTGGGTCAGGCTGGCCGGTGGGGCGATAAGCGTCAGCCAGCGGGCTTCTTCCTCTTCGCTCAGTTCACGTAACACCGGTGCCAACAGGCTCTGGCAGTGTTCGGGGGCGCCACGCAGGGACAGCTCGCTGAACAGCTCCGGATGGCTGCTCTTGCGGGCCTGCTCGCTGGCCTTCAGGCCTGGCAGTACCGGCTGGGCGAGGAACGCTTCGAACAGCGGAAGCTGGACCTGCTGATGTGCTTGGATGGACTGCTGCATGACGCCTCCTGGATCAGCGGCGAATGACGCCGACACTCAAACCCTCGATCACCAGTTCCTGTTCTTTCAGGTCGACTTCGATGGGGGCGAACTCGGGGTTTTCGGCGATCAGCCAGACCTTGCTGCCTTCGCGCTTGAAGCGCTTGACGGTCACTTCATCGCCGATGCGAGCGACGACGATCTGGCCATTGCGGGCCTCGCGGCAAGTGTGCACTGCCAGCAGGTCGCCGTCGAAGATGCCGACGTCCTTCATGCTCATGCCGTGCACGCGCAACAAATAGTCGGCACGGGGGTGGAAGAAGGTCGGGTTGATGTTGCAGGATTGCTCGATGTGCTGTTCGGCGAGGATAGGGGCGCCAGCCGCTACGCGGCCGATGATCGGCAAGCCGTTTTCTTCGGCCTTGGTCTCGAAGCCCGGAATGCGGATGCCACGGGAAGCGCCCGGGGTCATTTCGATCGCGCCTTTGCGGGCGAGGGCCTTGAGGTGCTCCTCGGCGGCGTTCGGCGACTTGAAGCCCAGCTCCTGAGCGATTTCCGCACGCGTCGGTGGGAAGCCGTTGTCTTCGAGGCAGCGTTTGATGAAAGCCAGGATCTCGGCTTGGCGTGGCGTCAGTTTCAACATGGCAGGCGCTCTGTCTTTTTATACAGTGACTGGAATTATATACAGTACTGGATGCGCTGCAAGCACAAAGCAGCGGGAAATACGCAGGATGACGCTTGCAGCCTGCAGTCTGGCGCTTTTAAATGGCGACCGCCCAGTCACCGAGCCTTGACATAAGCAGGGCTGAAACGTATGTTTCAAACACCTGTTTGTCTCTGTCTGGCGGAGTAGTGATGGCCCAATCTGAAACCGTTGAACGCATCCTCGATGCTGCCGAGCAGCTGTTCGCGGAACGAGGCTTCGCGGAAACCTCATTGCGGCTGATTACCAGCAAGGCCGGGGTCAACCTCGCAGCGGTCAACTACCATTTCGGCTCGAAAAAAGCCCTGATCCAGGCGGTCTTCTCGCGCTTCCTCGGGCCGTTCTGCGCCAGCCTGGAACGCGAGCTGGAACGGCGTCAGGCCAAGCCCGAGCAAAAGCCCAGCCTCGAAGAACTGCTGGAAATGTTGGTGGAGCAGGCGTTGGTGGTGCAGCCGCGCAGCAACAACGACCTGTCGATCTTCATGCGCCTGCTGGGCCTGGCCTTCAGCCAAAGCCAGGGCCACCTGCGGCGCTATCTTGAGGACATGTACGGCAAAGTGTTCCGCCGCTACATGCTGCTTGTGAACGAAGCTGCACCGCGCATTCCGCCGCTGGAGCTGTTCTGGCGCGTGCACTTCATGCTGGGTGCCGCGGCGTTCAGCATGTCCGGGATCAAGGCGTTGCGCGCCATTGCCGAGACCGATTTCGGCATCAACACGTCGATCGAGCAGGTCATGCGCCTGATGGTGCCGTTCCTGGCCGCCGGCATGCGTGCCGACACCGGTGTCACCGACAACGCCATGGCCAGCGCCCAGCTGCGCCCGCGCAGCAAGACGGGCAGCGCCACCGCCAAGGCCTGAAGGCTGGGCGGGGCAGGGCGCTTCGGCTAAGCTAGCGCCCATGCCTGACCTCGATTTCCTGCACATCTCCCTCGCCGACCAGCGCCTCTACGGCTTTGCCCAGGGCCAGCTGCGCGTGCGCCTTGCGGTGTCCACTGCGCGCAATGGCGCGGGTGAGCGCGGTGGCTCGGGTTGCACGCCGCGCGGGCTGCACCAGGTGCGTGCGCGGATCGGCGCGGGCTTGCCAGTCAATGCCGTGCTGCAAGGCCGGCGCTGGACCGGCGAGGTCTGGTCGCCGGCGCTGCACGCGCAGCATCCCGGGCGTGACTGGATCCTGACCCGCATCCTCTGGCTCAGCGGCTGCGAGCCGGGCATCAACCGCCTGGGCAGTGTTGACACCTTTCGCCGCTACATCTATCTGCACGGCACGCCGGATACGGAACCCTTGGGCGTGCCGCTGTCCCATGGCTGCATACGTTTGCGCAACACCGATCTGCTTGGCCTGTTCGAGCGCGTTCCGGCACATTGCCCGGTGCGTATCGACGAGGCCGCCTGCCCCCAGTGGGCTTCACTGAATCTGCAATGAAGGATTGCCTATGACCGCCAGCCTGCAAGGCTCCCTGATGGTGGATATCGCCGGTAAATGGCTGACTGCCGAAGATCGCCAGCTCCTGCGCCAGCCGGAAGTGGCCGGCCTGATCATCTTTGCCCGCAACATCGACAGCCCGCGCCAGGTGCGCGAGCTGTGCGCCTCGATCCGCGCCATCCGCCCCGACCTGATCCTGGCGGTCGACCAGGAAGGCGGGCGGGTGCAGCGCCTGCGCCAGGGCTTCGTGCGCCTGCCGGCGATGCGCGCCATCGCCGACAATGCCAATGCTGAGTACCTGGCCGAGCAGTGCGGCTGGCTGATGGCGACCGAGGTGCTGGCAGTCGGCCTCGACCTCAGCTTCGCGCCGGTGCTCGATCTCGATCACCAGCGCAGCGCGGTGGTTGGCAGCCGTGCCTTCGAAGGTAACCCCGAGCGTGCCACACAGCTGGCTGGCGCGTTCATTCGCGGCATGAATGCAGCGGGCATGGCGGCCTGTGGCAAGCACTTCCCGGGGCATGGCTGGGCCGAGGCGGATTCGCACGTGGCGATTCCTACCGACGAGCGCAGCCTCGATCAGCTGCGCCAGGCGGACCTGGTGCCGTTCTCCCGCCTCAGCGGGCAACTGGCGGCGGTGATGCCGGCCCATGTGATCTACCCCCAGGTCGACAACCAGCCGGCCGGGTTCTCGCGGCGCTGGCTGCAGGACATCCTGCGCGGCGAGCTGGGCTTCGACGGGGTGATCTTCAGTGACGACCTGTCCATGGCCGGTGCGCACGTGGTCGGTGATGCCGCCAATCGCATCGAGGCGGCGCTGAGCGCCGGTTGCGACATGGGCCTGGTGTGCAACGACCGGGCGGCGGCGGAGCTGGCATTGACCGCAGCACAGCGCTTGAAGGTCAAGCCGTCGCCGCGCATTGCGCAGATGCGTGGGCGTGGCTTTGCGCGTACCGATTATCGCCAGCAGCCGCGTTGGCTGGAGGCCCTGGGGGCCTTGAAGGACGCACAGCTGGTCGATTGACTTCGTCGGCCCCTTCGCGGGCAAGCCCGCTCCCACAGAGATGGCGTCGGCCTTGAGAGCAGCGCAATTCCTGTGGGAGCGGGCGTGCCCGCGAAGAGGCCAGTACAGGAAAAACCGGGCTTAGCGCCCCCGCTTGCCAGGCAAGGGGGCAAACAGCGCCTCAATCTCATCATCCCCCAGCCGCCACTGCCCCGCCTGCCCACCATCGAGCAGGCTTGCCGCCAATGCTGCCTTCTCCTGCTGCAGCGCCTGGATCTTCTCTTCCACCGTCCCCCGGGTTATCAGCTTGAACACAAACACCGGCTTGTCCTGGCCAATCCGGTAGGCGCGGTCGGTCGCCTGGTTCTCGCTGGCCGGGTTCCACCACGGGTCGAAGTGGATCACGGTGTCCGCAGCGGTGAGGTTCAGCCCCACACCACCAGCCTTGAGGCTGATCAGGAACACTTCGCTGTCGCCCTGCTGGAACTGTTGCACTGGCGTGCGCCGGTCGCGGGTGTCGCCGGTGAGCAGGCTGTAGCGGATCTTGCGCTTTTCCAGCTCCTGCTCGATCAGTGCCAGCATCGAGGTGAACTGCGAGAACAGCAGGACCCGGCGCCCCTCGCTGAGCAGCTCTTCGAGCATCTCCAGCAGCGCGCCGAGCTTGCCCTTGTCGGCCTGGTTGCCCTTGGTCTCGACCCCTTTGACCAGGCGCAGGTCGCAGCACACCTGGCGCAGCTTGAGCAGGGCGTCGAGGATCACGATCTGGCTGCGCGCCGCACCGTTGCGGGCGATTTCGTCGCGGACCTTCTTGTCCATGGCCACGCGCACCGCTTCGTAGGTGTCGCGCTGGGCGTCACTGAGTTCGACCCAGTGGACCATTTCGGTCTTGGCCGGCAGCTCGGTGGCCACCTGTTCCTTGGTGCGGCGCAGCAGGAACGGGCGCACCCGGGTGACCAGGTGCGCCAGGCGCTCGGCGTCGGCGTGGCGTTCGATCGGGGTGCGGTAATCCTGGTTGAAGCGTTTCACGTCACCCAGCCAGCCGGGCATGAGGAAGTGGAAGATCGACCACAGCTCGCCCAGGTTGTTTTCCATTGGCGTGCCGGTCAGGCACAGGCGCTGGTTGGCCTGCAGCTCGCAGACGGCGAGGGCGGCCTTGCTGGTGCTGCTCTTGATGTTCTGCGCCTCGTCCAGCACCAGCACATGCCAGGCTTGCGCGCGCAGGTGTTCCAGGTCGCGTGGTACCAGGGCATAGGTGCTGAGCACCAGGTCGTATTCGTGCAGCTTGGCGAAGTGCTTGCTGCGACCCGGGCCGTGCAGGGCCAGAACGCGCAGGCCTGGAGCGAAGCGTCGGGCTTCGTCGAGCCAGTTGGGCACCAGGCTGGTGGGCATCACCGCCAGTGCCGGAGCGGTCAGGCGCCCGGACTGCTTCTCTAGCAGCAGGTGAGCCAGGGCCTGCAGGGTCTTGCCCAGGCCCATGTCGTCGCCAAGGATGCCGCCGGTGCCCATTTCGCGCAGGGCCTGCAGCCAGTTGAGGCCTTGCTGCTGGTAGGGCCGCAAGGTGGCGTTGAGCCCGATCGGTACTTCGACCTGCAGGTCGCGGGCATCACGCAGGCGCCGGCCGAGGTCGCGCACATGGGCGCCGCCCTCCCAGTGCAGCGGCAGGTGCTCGATGTCGTTCAGGCGCGCGGCGTCGGCGCGGTCCATGCGCAGGGTCGGGCCGACCGCATCCTCGTGCAGGTACAGCTCGCCAAGGGTGCCCATCACCGCCTTGATGCGGCCGTAGGGCAGGGCGACGCGCAGCGCCGGGCTGTCCAGGCGGCCGCGGTTGAGGTCGATCAGCAGGTGCTCGTCGTCGCTGCGCCGTGCCAGCTCGCTAGGGCGCAGCAGTTCGGGGTTGCTGCGCAGCAGTTGCAGCACGATCGGCAGCAGGCTGTGACGCTGGCCTTCGACCACGATGCCCAGTTCCAGGTCGAACCATTCATGCCCTGGCGCTTCGTCGATGCTGGCGTACCAGTCGTCCACGTCCTGCAGGTTGAAGGCGAAGTCGCGGTGGATGTCGATGTCCCAGCCGGCCTCGCGCAAGCGAGGCAGGCCATCGCGGGCGAAGCGCAGCCAGGCTTCGTCGTCGGGCAGTTGAAGCATCTCGCCAGCGCTGTCGGGCAGGGCCTTGCTTTGCCGGGTGGCGGGCTTGAAACCGAAGTCGCGCAACACCTTGCGCAGCGCCTGCTCGGCCTGGGGCTGACGGCGGATGCGCTGGTTGGTGGCATCGACCAGGCGGGTCAAAGGCTTGTCGTCGTTGCCGCTGGCGCGCAGGCCGTCGTAGTCGAACGCCAGTGCGGCGCGGTGCTGCATCTGCCGTTGCATGCGCCCGGTCTTGGGCATGTAGGCACTGAATTCGAGGCTGCCGAGGGTCAGGTGCGGCCTGGGTTGCAGGCCGTTGATGAGTTGTTCGTCCAGCGTTGTCGGCGTAGGGAGTTGGTGGTTCAAGGCGTTGAGCTTGTGGCTGAGAGGCACGACGAGGTGTTCCGGGACATCAGGGGCGATGGTCAGTTGCAGGGCAATGTGTGGATCAAGGCTGTGCTCGATCTTGCCCACTTCACTGCTCGAAAAATCGAAATAATAAAGTGGCAGTAGCGCAATCACGCAGCTCAGCGGTGTTTCGCCGTGATACCAGATGCCGCGATAGTGACCATTATCCAGTCGCACCCAGCGGAATTCGGCCGCAAGCGCAGGCCCCTCGCGCAGCAGCGGCTTGTTCTCGTCACAGAGCATGCGTCCGGTATCCAGCGCGCGCTGAAACAGTTCGCCGCCTTCCTGGCCTTTGAGCTGGTAGCCGCGATCCTGGCTACCGGTCTGATTCAGTGCCGAAAGCAGGCGCAGGATGCGGATGTCTTCTTCCTTGACGAAGCGTGGGGGCTCGTAAAGGAATTCGTACAGAGACTGCACACGGGCGTAGCGCAGGCCCTGCTCTTCGCGCATGCCTTTGCGTACCCGCAGCGCGCAGCCGGGTTCTTCGGTCAGCCTGAGCTGGTAGCAGACCATGCGCCCGCGTTTGTCCTGGGCTTCGGCGGGCTCCTGCACAGGTTGCTCGAGGCCTTTCAGCCAGCGCTGCAGGTTGGCTGGCAGTGTATCGCCGCCATTGTTCGCCGCTGCCTGTGGCTCGCTCAGGACGAACAATGCTGCAGCGCAATGCTTGCAGTTCTGCCCCACCGGGCAACTGCACTGGCCGCGGACGTGGCAGCGGCCAGCCAGGGCGGTGAGGGTGATCTTCTGTCGATAGGGGCTGCCTTCGCTGCCACGACAGGTGGCTTCGATGTGTGGGCCGCTGCAGTGTTCGATTTCTACCCGGTCTTCCCGGGCGTAACGCTCGCCGCGCTGCAGGACCGGGTCGGTGAACGACTGGGTCCAGTTCGGGTACTCGCGCAGCAACTGGAGAGCGTCGCGGCTCATTGCATTACTGCTCCATCATCTCCGGGTCCATTACTGGCATCTTCGGCGTGCCCGGTGGCGTGACCTTCAGCAGCAGCGCCAGATGGCCGCCATCGAGGAAGGTCAGCTGGCCGCCTTTCATGTTGCTGTTGCTCTGCTTGAACTGTTCGCTTTGCAGCACGTTACCGTTGCTGTCGAGCTGGTTGACCCAGAAGTTGGCCTCTACGGCGATGAAGCGGCCGGCGGTGATGCCCAGGTTGCCCTCGATGGGGAAGTGGCCGAACTGCTCGTTGCCGGCGCCCAGGGCGATGCGGCTGGTGTCGCTGCTGACCGGCTGCTGCCAGGCCTTGTGCAGCAGCACGGTGTAGTCGGCGGTGGCCTCCAGTCGAGTGGCCTCGTCCTGCAGGGCCAGCGGGCGTTCGGCGCCCTTGTCCAGGCGCGGGGCGCCCGCGCTCCAGTCTTCCGGGGCGAACGGGCTGGTGAAGGCAGGCACGCTGTTCTGCCGCACCAGGATCATTTCTACCTGATACATCCCTTCGGCAAAGGCAGCTGGCGCGAACAGCGCGAGCAGCAGGGTCAGGCAACGGATGGCACGCATGGATCTTCCTTAGGCAGGCTGTGGGGTCAGGCGCTCGAACAGCGCCTCCAGGGTATTGAAGCGTTCTTCGGGGCGTTCCATCGGTACCAGGAAACGGAACTGCGTCGCGCCTTCGAACTTGTAGCGTTTGGGCTGGCCCTGGATCAGCTTGATCAGGGTCAGCGGATCGACCGGGGTCTCGGCCTCGAATTCGAGCTTGCCGCCGTTGGGGCCGGCGTCGACCTTCTTGATGCCGAGGGTTTCCGCCTGCAGCTTGAGCTGGGTCAGGCGCATCAGGTTCTTGGTCGGCTCGGGCAGCAGGCCGAAGCGGTCGATCATCTCCACTTGCAGGTCCTTGAGGCCGTCTTCGTCGGCCGCCGAGGCGATGCGCTTGTAGAGGATCAGGCGGGCGTGCACGTCGGGCAGATAGTCCTCGGGAATCAGCGCCGGCAGGCGCAGGTTGATCTCCGGGCCGCCGCCCAGCGGCTGCTCGAGGTTTGGCTGGGTGCCCTTGCGGATGGCCTTGACCGCACGTTCGAGCATTTCCATGTACAGGGTGAAGCCCACTGCCTGGATCTGCCCGCTCTGGCCTTCGCCAAGCAGCTCGCCGGCACCGCGGATCTCCAGGTCGTTGGTGGCCAGCACGAAGCCGGCACCGAGGTCCTGGGTGTTGGCGATGGCCTCCAGGCGCTTTTCGGCGTCGGCGCTGATCTTCTGCCGCTGCGGCGTCAGCAGGTAGGCGTAGGCCTGGTGGTGGCTACGGCCAACCCGGCCGCGCAGCTGGTGCAGCTGGGCCAGGCCGAACTTGTCGGCGCGCTCGATGACGATGGTGTTGGCACTGGGCACGTCGATGCCGGTCTCGATGATGGTCGAGGCGATCAGCACGTTGAAGCGCTTGTGATAGAAGTCGCTCATCACCTGTTCCAGTTCGCGTTCGCGCATCTGCCCGTGGCCGATGCCGATACGTGCTTCCGGAACCAGCTCGGCCAGCTCGGAGGCGCACTTCTCGATGGTTTTCACATCGTTGTGCAGGTAGTACACCTGGCCGCCGCGCAGCAGTTCACGCAGTAGCGCTTCCTTGACCGTGCTCTTGTTCTGCTCCATGACGAAGGTGCGCACCGACAGGCGCCGCGCCGGCGGCGTGGCGATGATCGACAGGTCGCGCATGCCCGCCACCGCCATGTTCAGCGTGCGCGGGATCGGCGTGGCGGTCAGGGTGAGGATGTCCACTTCGCTGCGCAGGGCCTTGAGCTGCTCCTTCTGGCGCACGCCGAACCGGTGTTCCTCGTCGATGATCGCCAGGCCCAGGTCCTTGAAGCGCACGTCATCCTGCAGCAGCTTGTGGGTGCCGATAAGGATGTCGATCTTGCCTTCGGCGAGGTCGGCGGCCGCAGCGGCCACTTCCTTGGCCGACTTGAAGCGGCTCATCACCTCGACCTTCACCGGCCATTCGGCAAAGCGGTCGCGGAAGCTGTTGTAGTGCTGCTGGGCGAGCAGGGTGGTCGGCACCAGCACCGCCACCTGGCGGCCGCTGTGCACTGCGATGAAGGCGGCGCGCATGGCCACTTCGGTCTTGCCGAAGCCGACGTCGCCGCACACCAGGCGGTCCATCGGCTTGGGTGCCAGCATGTCGACGCGCACCGCCTCGATCGCCGCTTGCTGGTCGGGGGTCTCCTCGAACGGGAAGCCCGCGCTGAACGTGGCGTAGTCGGCAGCCGGGTCGGCAAACGCATAGCCCTTGCGCGCCGCGCGGCGGGCATAGATGTCGAGCAGCTCGGCCGCCACGTCACGAACCTGTTCGGCGGCCTTGCGCTTGGCTTTCTGCCAGGCCTCGGAGCCCAGCCGGTGCAGTGGCGCCAGGGCGTCATCGCTGCCGGTGTAGCGGGCGATCAGGTGCAGGTTGGCTACCGGCACATACAGCTTGGCGCCCTCGGCATATTCCAGGGTGAGGAATTCGGCGGCCTGGCCGTCGATCTCCAGGGTGGCCAGGCCCAGGTAGCGGCCCACGCCATGGTCGATGTGCACCACCGGCGCGCCTTCGCGCAGCTCGGTGAGGTTCTTGATGACCGCGTCGTTGGCGGCCTCGCCGCGTTTTTCACGGCGCCGGCGCTGCATCACGCGCTGGCCGAACAGCGGGCTCTCGGCGACCAGGGCAACGGCCGGGTCTTCCAGCAGCAGGCCGTCGTCGAGCGGGGCGATAGTGATCGCCAGGCGCTCACGGCCGGTAATGAAATCGGCCCAGCTGTCGACCGTCTGCGGGCGCAGCTTGAGGCGTTCGAGCAGTTCCAGCAGCACCTCGCGGCGGCCCGCCGATTCGGCGGTGAACAACACGCGGCCGCTGAACTGGTCGAGGAACTCGGCCAGCGCCGCCAGCGGCTGGTTGGCCTTGGCTTCGATGGCCAGGTTGGGCAGGGCGCGTGCCGGGAAGCGCTCGCGGCCGGCACCGGCTTCGATGTCGTCGGCGCTGACCACCACCCGTGGCCACTGCTTGAGCTGGGCGAAGCAGTCCTCCACGGGCAGGAACAGTTCGGCTGGCGGCAGCAACGGGCGGGTCAGGTCGCCACGGCGTTCTTCATAGCGCCCGCGCACGTCGTTCCAGAAGTGCTCGGCAGCTTGCTCGACGCCCGGCAGCGAGAACACCTGGGTGTCGGCGGGCAGGTAGTCGAACAGGGTCGAGGTCTCTTCGAAGAACAGCGGCAGGTAGTACTCGATGCCGGCGGGGATGATGCCGCTGGCCAGGTCCTGGAAGATCGCGCTGCGGCGGAAGTCGACATCGAAGCGCTCACGGAAGCGCGCCTTGAAGCGGGTCACCTCTTCCTTCTGCATGGGGAACTCGCGCGCCGGCAGCAGGCGGATCGAGTCGACCTTGTCGATCGAGCGCTGGGTCTCCGGGTCGAAGGTGCGCAGGGTCTCGATCTCGTCATCGAACAGGTCGATGCGATAGGGCAGCTTGCTGCCCATCGGGAACAGGTCGATCAGGGCGCCACGCACGGCGAACTCGCCATGCTCGTAGACCGTGTCGACGCAGCGGTAGCCGGTGGCCTCCAGGCGCGTGCGCATCTGTTCGACGTCGATGGTCTGGCCCACGTCCAGCACCAGGCTGCTGCCCAGCAGGAAACGCGTGGGGGCCAGGCGGTGCAGGGCGGTGGTGATCGGTACTACCAGAATGCCGTGGCTCAGCTCCGGCAGCCGGTAGAGGCTGGCGATGCGCTGGGAGATGATGTCCTGGTGCGGCGAGAACAGGTCGTAGGGCAGGGTTTCCCAATCGGGGAACGGCAGCACCGGCAGGTCCGGGGCAAAGAAGCGCAGCTCCTGTTCCAGACGATCGGCCGCCTGGCTGTCGGCGGTCAGCAGCAGGGTGAAGCGGCCCGCGCTGCTGGCGGCCTCGGCGATGGCCAGGCTGAGGGCGGCCCCGGGCAGGTTGCCCCAGGTTTGTTTGCCGGCCGTGGCCGACATTTGCGGAAGGCGCAGAACTGACACGGGAGATTGCACTCCAAGCGTTGCGGCAAAGAGATCGATTGTACCGGTGACGGTGCCTGCTGTCAGGCTTCACAGGCCATGAACAGCGGGCTTTGCCATCGGCGACAGGCGCTCATTGCCGGTTACGCGCAGGGGCGTCATAATGTAGCCCCTTTTTTCTGTCCCTACATGTGGAAGGTTCCCGTGACTCAGAAGCCCGACCAGTGTCTTGGTGAGTGGATCGATCGTGAAGCTCTGGCTGAAGCGATGATCCCGCTTATCGGTCAGCTCTACCGCAACAACAATGTGGTGAGCTCGATTTATGGCCGCAGCCTGATCAACCGTTCGGTTATCTCGATCCTCAAAGCCCACCGCTTTGCGCGTCACCGTCAGACCGACGAGACCGAACTGTCCGTACACGAGACATTCCCCCTGCTCAAGGCCATGAGCGAGCTGAAACTGGGCGCCGCTTCGGTCGACCTGGGCAAGCTGGCCAACAAGTTCAAGCAGGAAGGCAACGGCCGCACTGCCGAGCAGTTCGTCCGTGAAGAGCTGGCCGACGTGGTTGGCCAGCAGAACGTCTCGGCCCGCAAGGGTACTGACGTCGTCCTGTACGGCTTCGGCCGCATCGGCCGCCTGCTGGCGCGCATCCTGATCGAGAAGACCGGTGGCGGCGACGGCCTGCGCCTGCGTGCCATCGTCGTGCGCAAAGGCGCTGAGAACGACCTGGTCAAGCGTGCCAGCCTGCTGCGCCGTGACTCGGTGCATGGCCCGTTCGATGGCACCATCACCATCGACGAAGCCAACAACACCCTCACTGCCAACGGCAACCTGATCCAGATCATCTACGCCAAGAGCCCGAGCGAAGTCGACTACACCCAGTACGGCATCAACAACGCGCTGATCGTCGATAACACCGGCGTATGGCGTGATGCCGACGGCCTGGGCCAGCACCTGGCCTGCCCGGGCGCTGCTCGCGTGATCCTCACCGCACCTGGCAAGGGCGCGCTGAAGAACATCGTGCACGGTATCAACCACGGTGACATCACTGCCGATGACAAGATCATCTCGGCAGCCTCCTGCACCACCAACGCCATCGTGCCGGTGCTCAAGGCCATCAACGACCAGTACGGCATCGTCAACGGCCACGTCGAAACCGTTCACTCGTTCACCAACGACCAGAACCTGATCGACAACTTCCACAAGGGCAGCCGCCGTGGCCGTGCCGCGCCGCTGAACATGGTCATCACCGAAACCGGCGCCGCCACCGCTGCCGCCAAGGCACTGCCAGTGCTGAAAGGCAAGCTGACCGGCAACGCCATTCGTGTTCCGACGCCGAACGTTTCGATGGCCATTCTCAACCTGAACCTCGAGAAACCGACCACCCGCGACGAGATCAACGAGTACCTGCGCCAGACCGCCATGCACTCGGAACTGCACAAGCAGATCGACTACGTCAGCTCGCAGGAAGTGGTTTCGACCGACTTCGTCGGTTCGCGCCACGCCGGTGTGGTGGATGCCGAGGCGACCATCGCCAACGACAACCGCGTTGTCCTGTACGTCTGGTACGACAACGAATTTGGCTACAGCTGCCAGGTCGTTCGCGTGATGGAAGAGATGTCGGGTGTGAACCCGCCAGCGTTTCCACGCTGATTCGCTTGTAAGCGCATGAAAAAACGGGAACCTTCGGGTTCCCGTTTTTTTTGCCTGGCACTTGTTGTTGGCTGTGCCGGCCTCTTCGCGGGCTTGCCCGCTCCCACAGGGATATCACTGCTTTCAAGGCTTGTGATATCCCTGTGGGAGCGGGCAAGCCCGCGAAGAGGCCGGTACAGACAATCGAGATCTCGATATTGCGTGCACTTCTCTCAATCCTCTTGATGCTCCTCACCGCCTGCAACCAGGGCCCCACCCTGGAACGCCTGGGCGGCCCGACCATGGGCAGCAGCTACAGCATCCAGTACGTCCGCGAACCCGGCGGCCCCGCGCCGGCCCAAGTCCAGGCGGCGGTCGAGACTATTCTCAACGACATCGATCAGCATTACTCGACCTACCGCGGCGACTCCACGGTCAGCCAGTTCAACCTGCTGCCCGCCAACCAGTGCATGGCCTTGCCGCCCGACATGCTCGAACTGGTCGACTTCGGCCAGCACCTGGCCGAACTGAGCGACGGTGCTTTCGACCTCACCGTCGAGCCGCTGCTCGACCTCTGGGGCTTCGGCCCGCAGGCCCGCCACGAGCAGGTGCCCGACCCGCAGGCCCTGGCCCAGGCTCGCCAGCGTGTCGGCTATCGCCACCTGCGCGTCGACGGCCAGGCACTGTGCAAGGACGCCCCGGTACAACTGGATTTCAACAGCATTGCTGCCGGCCATGCCGTCGACCTGATCGCCGAGCGCCTGCGCGCCATGGGCGTGGCCAGTTTCGTCGCCGAAGCCACCGGCGAGCTCAAGGCTGTGGGGCGCAAGCCCGATGGCAGCCCCTGGCGCATCGCCCTGGAACTGCCCCGCGAAGACCGCCAGATCGCCCGCCAGATCATTCCGGTCAATGGCCTGGGGGTATCGACCTCGGGTGACTATCGCCACTATTTCGAGGAGAATGGCCGGCGCTATTCACACACCTTCGATGCCCGCCTGGGGCGCCCGGTCGACCACGACCTGGCCGCGGTCACCGTGCTCGATGCCTCGACGCTGCAGGCCGATGGCTATTCGACCCTGCTGTTGATCCTGGGGCCGGAGCGCGGCTGGGACTTCGCCGTGGCCCATGATCTGGCTGCGGTTTTGGTGACTCGGGCCGAGGGTGGCTTCGTCTCCCGAGCGACCCCTGCATTCGAGCAGGCGGTGAAAGGCGATTGAAAGCGTTGGCAGGGATGATCGCCGCCAGGGATCGGTAAATGACATGTAGTGCAGGCAAAATTGGCCTACGACGCGACCAAGGGTTAATGTGCGCGGCGTTCACGCTTGATTAGACTGCACCCGAATTTTCTCATGACGCCCTGGCGGCATGATCGAGTCCCGCGGGTAACCGTAACCCCGGGCCAGTTCTGAAGGAGTACGCATGGCTGTCTACAACTACGACGTAGTGGTGCTGGGTTCCGGCCCGGCCGGTGAAGGCGCGGCAATGAACGCCGCCAAAGCGGGGCGCAAGGTGGCAATGGTCGACAGCCGCCGTCAGGTCGGCGGCAACTGCACCCACCTGGGCACCATCCCGTCCAAGGCGCTGCGTCACTCGGTGCGGCAGATCATGCAGTTCAACACCAACCCGATGTTCCGTGCCATCGGTGAGCCGCGCTGGTTCTCCTTCCCCGACGTGCTCAAGAGCGCCGAGAAGGTCATCGCCAAGCAGGTCGCGTCGCGTACCGGCTACTATGCCCGCAACCGCGTCGATGTGTTCTTCGGCACCGGCAGCTTCGCCGATGAGCAGACCGTCGAAGTGGTTTGCCCGAATGGTGTGGTCGAGAAGCTCAACGCCAAGCACATCATCATCGCCACTGGCTCGCGCCCCTATCGCCCGGCCGATATCGACTTCCACCACCCGCGCGTCTACGACAGCGACACCATCCTCAGCCTCAGCCACACCCCGCGCAAGCTGATCGTCTACGGCGCTGGCGTGATCGGTTGCGAATACGCCTCGATCTTCAGCGGCCTTGGCGTGCTGGTGGAGCTGGTCGACAACCGCGGCCAGCTGCTGAGCTTCCTGGATTCGGAAATTTCCCAGGCGCTGAGCTACCACTTCAGCAACAACAACATCACCGTGCGCCACAACGAAGAGTACGAGCGCGTCGAAGGCCTGGATAACGGGGTGATCCTGCACCTGAAATCGGGCAAGAAGATCAAGGCCGACGCCTTGCTGTGGTGCAACGGCCGTACCGGTAATACCGACAAGCTGGGCCTGGAGAACATCGGCATCAAGGTCAACAGCCGTGGCCAGATCGAGGTGGACGAGGCCTACCGTACCAGCGTGTCGAACATCTACGGCGCCGGTGACGTGATCGGCTGGCCAAGCCTGGCCAGCGCTGCTCACGACCAGGGCCGTTCGGCCTCTGGCAGCATCGTCGACAACGGCAGCTGGCGCTTCGTCAACGATGTGCCGACCGGCATCTACACCATCCCGGAGATCAGCTCGATCGGCAAGAACGAACAGGAGCTGACCCAGGCCAAGGTGCCGTACGAAGTGGGCAAGGCGTTCTTCAAGGGCATGGCGCGCGCGCAGATCGCCGGCGAGCCGCAAGGCATGCTGAAGATCCTGTTCCACCGCGAAACCCTGGAAATCCTCGGCGTGCACTGCTTCGGCTACCAGGCTTCGGAAATCGTTCACATCGGCCAGGCGATCATGAACCAGCCGGGTGAGCAGAACAATCTGAAGTACTTCGTCAACACCACGTTCAACTACCCGACCATGGCCGAAGCCTATCGGGTAGCTGCCTACGACGGCCTGAACCGGCTTTTTTAAGCGGCTCCGGCCGGTGGCCTGAGCCGGTCGGGGAGACCGATTTCAGCCCTACCCGAGGGTGGTCTTGGCCAAACCGGGAAAGTCTGTAATCAGGCTGTCCACGCCAAAATCAGCGAGCCGGCGCATCAGTGCCGGCTCGTTGACCGTCCACACCGACACATGCAGACCCTGGCCCTGGGCTTTGAGCAGGCGCTCGGGGGTGCACAGTGTCCAGTTCAATGCCAGCAGTTCGCAGCCATAGTTCTGCGCGACCTTCAAGGGGTCGAGCCAGGCGTACTCGGCTACCAGCCCGCGCTTCACATCCGGTACCAGCTCCTGGGCAGCGCCCAGCACTTCGCGTGAGCTCGAGGTGATGGTCACCTTGTCCAGCAGGCCGTATTGCTGAGCCAGCTCGCGGATCGCCAGCACGGTGGTGGCGGCACGGGTGCGCGAGGCGCTCTTGACCTCCAACTGCCAATGCTCGAAGGCGCATTTCTCGAACAGCTCTTCCAGTTTCGGAATAGGGCAGGGCTGCACGTGGCCAGGGCCACCCTTGCGCGCATCGATCTTGATCAATTCGGCAGCCGGGTGTTCGACCACCTTGCCGCGCCGGCCGGTGGTGCGCTTGAGGGTGGGGTCGTGGATCACCATCAGCTCATTGTCGGCCGACAGGTGCAGGTCCAGTTCGCAGCGGCTCACGCCGTGGGACAGGCACTGCTGAAAACTCTTCAGGGTATTTTCGGGGGCTTCGCCCTTGGCGCCGCGGTGGCCGTAGATCAGGGTCACGTTCGTTCCTTCAAATCAGGGTGGTAGGACTCAGGAGGCGGGGCCGTCTTGTTCCAGCTGCTGGCGCCGTTGCTGCTGTTGGCGTTGCAGGATGTAGCGGGCCAGCAGTTGCCGTTGGGCATCGGTCATGTCGGTGAATTCCGTGCCGACCTCGAAATCGCCGTCCGGGCGCGGGTCGCAGTGGGTGACCCTGCCGCGCAGCAGCAGACCGTGGGCGCGTGGCATCAGCACCATCTTCACCTTCACCCGGGTGCCGGGGGCGATCTGCTGAGGTTGCGCGAACTCGATGCCACCTTCGGAAATGATGACCCGCTGGGGTTGGCCGATTTCACCGAGCAGGGTTTGCGCGACCACTGCGCTTAGCAGGTCGAGGCGCTTGTTCTGCGCACGCAGGAAAGCTGCCAGGGTGCGGTCCTTCTCACTCAGCTGGCGCAGCAGGTGCTGCGACTCGAAGTCGGACAGGTGCAGCTCGCTGAGCAGGTTGAACAGCGGCGAATCATCTTGCAACAGTTCTGCCTCAAGGGCTTCGGCCGCGCTGAGGGGGCTGATTTCCAGTGCGATCCGATCTTCGATGCGGTAGTATTCGCGGCGATCTTCTTCGTCTAATGTCGTCATGGCGAACCCATGGTTGCGGCGGTGGTCCGAGTGTAAAGCCGCCGTAGGCGCCTCGCCACAAGGACGTTCCCTTTCATCCGAACAAGCCCCGACATGTTCAGACCTCTTTTCGCATTCATCGGTACGCGTTATACCCGTGCCAAGCGCCGTAACCACTTCGTCTCGTTCATTTCCCTGACCTCGATGATCGGCCTCGCCCTGGGCGTGGTGGTGATGATCGTGGTGCTCTCGGTCATGAACGGTTTCGACCACGAGATGCGTACCCGCGTGTTGGGCATGATCCCCCACGCCACGCTGGAGAGCGGCCAGCCGATCAACGACTGGTCTGCCCTTGCCCAACAAGTAAAGCAGAATCCGCAGGTGCTGGCGGTTGCCCCGTACACGCAGATGCAGGGCCTGCTGACCCATGACGGCAAGGTGCAGAAGGTGCTGCTCAATGGCATCGACCCGGCGCGCGAGCGCGAGGTGTCGATCATCGACAACTTCATCCAGCAAGGCAGCCTCGACAAGCTGGCGCCCGGCGAGTGGGGCATCATGATCGGCGACAAGGCCGCGGCCAAACTGGGCGTCGCCATCGGCGACAAGCTGACCTTCGTCGCCCCCGAGGTCAGCGTGACCCCGGCCGGCATGTTCCCGCGCATGAAGCGCTTCACCGTGGTCGGCACCTTCCACGTTGGCGCTGGCGAGATCGACGGTTACCTGGGCCTGACCAACATCACCGACCTGTCCCGCCTGCACCGCTGGAAGCCGGACCAGGTGCAGGGCCTGCGCCTGAAGTTCGACGACCTGTTCCAGGCACCTCGGGTGGCCTGGAGCATCGCCCAGCAGCTGGGTGACCAGGAGTACTACAGCCGCGACTGGACCCGCACCCACGGCAACCTGTACCAGGCGATCCGCATGGAAAAGGCCATGATCGGCCTGCTGTTGCTGCTGATCGTCGCGGTGGCGGCGTTCAACATCATTTCCACCCTGGTGATGGTGGTCAACGACAAGCGTGGCGACATCGCCATCTTGCGTACCCTGGGCGCCACGCCTGGGCAGATCATGCTGATCTTCATGGTCCAGGGCACGGTGATCGGGGTGATCGGCACGCTGATCGGCGCCGTGGTCGGGATCGTTGCCGCGCTGAACGTGAGCGCGGCGATCGCCGGCATCGAGACGCTGATCGGGCACAAGTTCCTCAACGCCGACGTGTATTTCATCGATTACCTGCCGTCGCAGATCCAGGCCCAGGATGTGTACATGGTCTGCGGTGCGGCGCTGGTCCTGAGTTTCTTCGCCACCCTGTACCCGGCCTGGCGTGCGGCCCGCACCCAGCCTGCAGAGGCGCTACGTTATGAGTGAGTCGCGCATGAGTGATAAAGCCGTTCTGAGTTGCCGCAACCTGGGCAAGTCCTACGACGAGGGCCCGGAGTCGGTGCAGGTGCTGTCCGGGCTCAACCTGGAGCTGCACGCCGGTGAGCGTGTGGCCATCGTCGGCAGCTCCGGCTCCGGCAAGAGTACCTTGCTCAACCTGCTCGGCGGCCTCGACCGGCCGACCCAGGGCAGCGTGTGGCTGGCCGGTGAAGAACTGTCGGCCCTCGGTGAGCGTGCCCGCGGCCTGCTGCGCAACCGCGAGCTGGGCTTCGTCTACCAGTTCCACCACCTGTTGCCAGAGTTCACCGCCATGGAGAACGTGTGCATGCCGCTGCTGATCGGCCGCACCGCCATCCCGGAAGCCCGTGAGCGTGCCGAGGCGCTGCTCAAGCGGGTCGGCCTGGGCCATCGCCTGCACCACAAGCCGGCCGAACTGTCCGGAGGTGAGCGCCAGCGCGTGGCGATTGCCCGCGCCCTGGTCAACCGCCCGGGCCTGGTGATGCTCGACGAGCCGACCGGCAACCTCGACCACCACACCGCCCAGGGCATCCAGGAGCTGATGCAGGAGCTGTCCAGTGCGTCGCGCACCGCCTTCCTGGTGGTGACCCACGACCTCAACCTGGCGCGCCAGATGGACCGCGTACTGAAGCTCGACGACGGCCACCTGGTGGCGATCTGACCGAGTTCACGGGGTGGCAGCGCCGCCCCGTTTCCCCGTTTTAATTGGGTGTTTCCTACATGTTCAGACCCTTGCCCATCTTCATCGGCGCGCGCTACACCCGGGCCAAGCGCCGCAACCACTTCATCTCGTTCATTTCGATGACCTCGATGATCGGCCTGTCGCTGGGCGTGCTGGCGATGATCGTGGTGTTGTCGGTGATGAACGGCTTCCAGCGCGAAATGAGCTCGCGCATTCTCGGCCTGGTGCCGCATGCCTCGATCCTTGGCGTGCAGCCGCTGGACGACTGGCACAAGGCAGCCGACGCTGCGTTGCAGAACCCGGCCGTGATGGCTGCGGCGCCGATCACCGAGATGGAAGGCATGCTCTCGTACAAGGGCGCAATGCAGCCGATCCAGGTCAGCGGCATCGACCCGGCCGAGGAAGACAAGGTCTCGATCGTCGGCCAGCATATCGTCCAGGGCCGCCTGCAGGACCTGCAGCCGGGTGAGTACGGCGTGGTCATCGGCGAACTGACCGCGCGGCGCTTCCGCCTCAACACCGGCGACAAGCTGACCCTGATCGTGCCGGAAATCAGCAAGGAACCCGGCGGTATCACCCCGCGCATGCAGCGCCTGACCGTGGTCGGCATCTTCAAGGTCGGTGCCGAGCTGGACGGTTCGCAGGCCTACATGCATGTGGCCGATGCCGGCGAAATGCAGCGCTGGGCGCCTGGCCAGGTACAAGGCGTGCGCCTGAAGCTGCATGACCTGTACGCAGCGCCCCAGGTGTCCAAGGCGATCGCAGCCGGTTTGGGCGATGGCTACCGCGCCGATGACTGGTCGCACACCCAGGGCAGCCTGTTCAGTGCGATGAAGATGGAAAAGACCATGATCGGTCTGTTGCTGCTGATGATCATCGCGGTGGCGGCATTCAACATCATCGCCACCCTGGTGATGGTGGTGAACGACAAGGGGCCGGATATCGCCATTCTCCGTACCCTGGGCGCCACGCCAGCGCAGATCATGGGTACGTTCATGGTTCAGGGTAGCCTGATCGGCATTGTCGGCACCTTGATCGGCGGGGTGCTCGGGGTGATTGCCGCGCTCAATGTCAGCCAGATCGTCGGCTGGCTGGAGCGGGTGAGCGGGCAGCACATCTTTACCTCTGATGTTTACTTCGTCAGCAGCTTGCCGTCCGAACTGCAGGGCGGGGATGTGCTGATGATCTGTGCTGCCGGGTTGGTGATGAGCTTCCTGGCGACCATCTATCCGGCGTATCGGGCTTCTCAGGTTCAGCCGGCGATTGGCCTGGCAGTTTGATGTTTGCTTGAGATCTTGGGGGGCGCTTTGCGCCCCCCAATTTCACCGAGTTTCAGGCAGTTCCATCACGAAACGCGTCCAACCGTCCTGACATTCCGCCCAAATACTCCCGCCATGGGCCTGCACGATCGACCGGGTAATCGCCAATCCCAACCCGGCATGTTCACTGCTCCCTTCCCGCCGCGCCGGGTCCACCCGGTAGAAACGATCAAACAGGCGCGGTAACGCCGCCGCTTCGATTGCCGCTCCGGTATTGGCCACGCAAATCCGCAACCCCGGCTCCAGCGTCACCCGTATCTGCCCGCCCGCCGGCGTAAAGCGCAAGGCATTGTCGAGCAGATTGGAAAGGGCCCGGCGCAGCATATGCCGGTCCCCCTGCAATACCGCCTCGCCTTCGCGCAGCAAGTGCACCTCATTGTCCTCGGCCAACGGCGCGTAATACTCCAGCAGTGCATCCACGTCATCGTGCAGGGCCAGTGCCGCCTGCCCCGGCACCAGCAGGCCGTGGTCGGCCTTGGCGAGGAACAGCATGTCGTTGATCATCTGCGCCATCCACAGCAGCTCCTCGAGGTTGCCATGCAGTGCCTCGCGGTACTCCTCCAGGCTGCGCGGGCGGGTGAGGGTGACCTGGGTGTGGGTCAGCAGGTTGGACAGCGGCGTGCGCAGCTCGTGGGCGATGTCGGCGGAGAAGGCCGACAGGCGCTGGAAGGCGTCATCCAGGCGTTGCAGCATGGCGTTGACCGTAGTGGCCAGCTCTGCCAGCTCCTCAGGCATTTGTGCCACTGGCAGTCGCGTGGTCAGTGAGCGCGCTGACACACTGGCGGCTACCTGGCCCATCTGGCGCAGGGGGCGCAGGCCGCTGCGCGCGGCCCAGGCACCCAGCAGGGCAGTGGTCAGGGCTGAGAGCCCGACGGTGAGCCAGATCAAGCGCTGCATGCCTTGCAGGAAGTGCTGGTGATGGGTGATATCGAGAAACAGCGTCAGTTGCGCAGCCGTCTGAGCGTCCGCCGACACTGCCAGGCTCCGATAATCGACGCCGTCTGCGTGCAAGGTCGTCAACCCTGGCGTTGATGGTGTGCCTGGCAGGCCGTCGCGGCTGGCAAACCAGATTGCGCCGTCGCGGCCATCGATGCGCAGCGCCAGGTCAGCCTGGTGGCTGAGCTCGTTGCGCAGGGCTGGCAAGCGGCTTTGCAGTTGGTCAGGGCCCTTCAGGCCGGCAAGCTGGCTGCGAAACGGGGACAGGCGCGATTCCAGCAGTTGCTGGTCCAGTTCGACGAAATGCTGCTCGCTGGCACGGTTGAACAGCAGCCCCGCACCCAGCGACACGGTGGCGGTACAGGCAGCAAACAGCAGTGCCAGGCGCGTGCCGAGGGAAAGCCGGCGCATCAGTCCTGGCGCTCTTCGAGCACGTAGCCCATGCCGCGCACGGTATGGATCAGCTTGTTCGGGTGTGGGTCGTCGATCTTCAGGCGCAGGCGGCGTACCGCCACTTCGATCACGTTGGTGTCGCTGTCGAAGTTCATGTCCCACACTTGCGAGGCAATCAGCGATTTGGGCAGCACCTCGCCCTGGCGGCGCAGCAGCAGTTCGAGCAGGGCGAACTCCTTGGCAGTCAGGTCGATGCGTGTACCGGCCCGTTCGGCGCGGCGGCGGATCAGGTCCAGGCGCAGGTCGGCCAGGGTCAGGGTGGTGTCCTGGCTGGGGCTGGCGCCGCGGCGCAGCAGGCTGCGTACCCGGGCCAGCAGTTCGGAGAAGGCGAAGGGCTTGACCAGGTAATCGTCGGCGCCCAGTTCCAGGCCGTGCACGCGGTCTTCGACGGCGTCGCGGGCGGTGAGGAACAGCACCGGGGTATCCAGCCCGGCAGTGCGCACGGCCTGCAGAATCTGCCAGCCGTCACGCCCGGGCAGCATCACGTCGAGGATCAGCAGGTCGTGGTCGCCGGTCAGGGCCAGGTACTGGCCAGTCTCGCCGTCGGTGGCCAGTTCGGTGGCGAAGCCGGCTTCGCTCAGGCCCTGGCTGAGGTACTGGCCGGTGCGGGCCTGGTCTTCGACGATCAGCAGTTTCATGCTCAATCCACAATCAGAGGGTTGACGCGGTCCCATGTGGGAGCGGGTGACGTAATGGCTGAAATGATACGTGACTAACTCGAGCCTCGCCCAAGCTGACAAAGTTGTAATCTTCCCGTCAGCTAACCGCCAGCCGTGCCTTTCTAGAGTGGTCTCATCCCGCTGTGATTTTGGAGTCATCATGAAACACCTGTTCATTGCCGCCGCGTTGGCCTTGGTCAGCCTGCCTACCCTGGCCGGCGAGGCGAAAACCTTCGCTTTCGGCGAGCCCGCCCCGGCAGTCAAGGCCACTCGCACCGTCGAGGTCGTGCTCAAGGACATCGCCTTCGAGCCCAAGAACCTGCATGTAAAGGCGGGCGAGACCGTGCGTTTCGTGGTGATCAACGAGGGCAAGCTGCCCCATGAATTCAACCTCGGTGACAAGGCCATGCATGCCGAGCACCAGAAAGAAATGATCGCCATGCAGGGCAAGATGTACAACGCGGCCATGCAGCATGAGGGCATGGACCATTCGCAGATGGGCCACGCGCCCGCCAAGCCGATGGACCACGGTGCCCATGGTCACGACGCTGGCAACACCGTGCTGGTGCAACCTGGCCAGCGCGCCGAGCTGACCTGGACCTTCCGCAAGTCGGCGCCGATCGAGTTCGCCTGCAACGTGCCGGGGCATTATCAGGCCGGTATGGTCGGGGAGCTGACCATCGAGTGACTGGCACTCCAAGGCGGGGTGCAAAACCGGTAGACTAGAGGCAATTTCGAACCTCCAGGTCAGTTTCCATGCATCCCGCCGCCGAACATTCCCCGCTGGGCAAGTCCAGCGAATACATTGCCACCTACACGCCTTCGCTGCTGTTCCCGATCCCGCGCACGGCCAAGTGGGCAGAGTTGGGCGTGACTGCCCAGACCCTGCCGTGGCAGGGCGTGGACTACTGGAACTGCTTCGAGCTGTCGTGGCTGCTGCCCTCGGGCAAGCCGGTGGTGGCCATCGGTGAATTCGCCATTCCGGCCGACTCGCCGAACATCATCGAGTCGAAGTCCTTCAAGCTCTACCTGAACTCGTTGAACCAGACCAAGTTCGCCTCGATCGGTGAGCTGCAGGCGTGCCTGGTGAAAGACCTGTCGGCCGCCGCTGGCAAGCCGGTCGGTGTGCAGGTACGCACCCTGGCGGAAGTAGAGGCCCAGGGCGTAGTGGCGTTGCCTGGGCAGTGCATCGATGCGCTGGATGTGGCGATCGACAACTACGAGCAGCCGCAGCCTGAACTGCTGAGCTGCAACCCGGAGCGCATGGTCGAAGAGACCGTGCACAGCCACTTGCTCAAATCCAACTGCCCGGTGACCGGCCAGCCGGATTGGGGGAGCGTGGTGGTGGAGTACAAGGGCAGGGCGCTGGACCATGCCAGCCTGCTGACCTACCTGATCAGCTTCCGCCAGCACGCCGACTTCCATGAGCAGTGCGTGGAGCGGATCTACCTGGACTTGAAGAACCTGCTGCAGCCAGAGCACCTGACCGTGTATGCGCGGTATGTGCGCCGCGGCGGGCTGGATATCAACCCATACCGCAGCACCGGGGCGATCAGCCCGGCGAACCTGCGACTGGTTCGCCAGTAAGTTCTGTGTAATTGGGGGCGCAAAGCGCCCCCGGCAGTCTAGATACCCATGCTGTGCAGCGAGTTGGCAATGCTGCGCAGGGTGGCGGTCAAATCCGGGTGGTCGGCTTCGAAGCGTTCGATCGCCAGGTTCACCCCATCGACCACGTTGTTGTCCGGCGTGGCTTCCTCGAGCTTCAACTGCGCTTCGATCTGCCTGGCCTCTTCGTGCAGGGCGGCCAGTTCTTCATCCGTAAGCGGTACGTTGCGGTCCAGTTGCTCGCGCAGGCTGTTCAAGCGCTCTTGCAATTCGCGGGCAGGCATTGGCTGTTCTCCATCAATGGCTTGGCAAGGCATGGACCTCAGCGAAGCGGCAAAGGTTCTCGCCTGTCTCCTAGCGTAATCCACTCGCTGGCGCTTTGCATGATCCGCATCAATGGGGCTGTGTCAGGGTTTTTCGCCCTTGCTGCAGCGCAGGGCGATGTCGGCAAGGCAGGTGTCCAGTTCATCGAGGTGGTCGATCACTGAATGCACGCCCAGGCTGAACAGGGCCAGCGTGGCCTTGCCGCGGGCCTGATCCTGCTCCTGCTGGGTCATGGCCTGCCATTGCCTGGAGGAGAGGTCGCACGACGGGTTGCAGGCCGCCAGGCCGACTGTCCACAAGCCGGCGTTGAGGCCTGACTGCAGGAGTTTTGGCTCACCGCTGACCAGTACGCAACCTTCCAGGCGTTCGCTGTCCAGGCTCATCAAGGCCTGCCAACAGGCGTTTGGCGCCGGCCAGCGTACGCCGTTGACCGAATGACCTGGCAGCCAATCGGGTAACACACTGGCAATGCGCCTGCTTTGCAGGCTGCTCAGGTCGTCCAGCCAGATGCACGGCACCTGCGCATGGCGCAGGCCAGCCAGCGTTTCGAGGGCGCCAGGGGCGGGCAGGGGGCTGCTGTCGGTAGCCTGGACCAGGCAACCGCGCAGGCCGAACAGCACAGCGGTAATGGCGGGTGCAGCGAGCATGGTAACGTCCCTGAAATAATCCGCAGGCTATTCGACGATTGTTACCGTGCTGTGACGGGCAACAGTTGTTCACAATTTATTGAGCAAAAATGTGTAAAGCTGTTTATCAGCCTACAAGGCTCTATACTGCCGTCCTACAGCAGCGCACCCGTTGCGCTTGCGACCGAGAAATTCGATGGAGAAACATCTATGCGTAGGATCGGTGCCGGTGTGATCGAACGAGTCACCCAGGCCTGTGTCTGCGCCAGCTTGTTGCTGGCGCCCGTGGCAGCCACCCATGCCGCCACCGAGGAAGATCCCTGGGAAGCGGTCAACCGCCCGATCTTCCGTTTCAACGATGCGATCGACACCTATGGCCTCAAGCCATTGGCCAAGGGCTACCAGTGGGTCACCCCGCAGTTCTTGCAGGATGGCATCCACAACATGTTCAACAACGTCGGTGATGTCACCAACCTGGCCAACGACGTGCTGCAACTCAAGCCCCATGCGGCGGGCGTCGATACGGCGCGGCTGATCGTCAATACCGTATTCGGTATTGGTGGCTTCTTCGATGTGGGCAGCAAGATGGGCCTGCAGCGCAACGACGAAGACTTCGGACAGACCCTCGGCCACTGGGGCGTGCCCAGCGGTCCGTACGTGGTGATCCCGCTGCTTGGCCCGAGCACCGTGCGTGACGGCCTGGCCAAGTACCCGGACACCTACACCGAACCCTACCGCTACATCAACGATGTGCCGGTGCGTAACTCGATCTTCGCCCTGAACGTGGTCGATACGCGGGCCAGCCTGCTGCCGGCCGAGAAGCTGATTCAGGGTGACAAGTACATCTTCATCCGCAATGCCTTCCTGCAGAACCGCGAGTTCAAGGTCAAGGATGGCGAAGTCGAAGACGACTTCTGATCCTTGCAGGCATGAAAACGGCGACCTTCGGGTCGCCGTTTTTGTTACAGCTCAATGCATGGCCAGGATGCGCAGGCCGAATTTCTGCTGCCCATCGGGTTGATCGGCGATCCACACCACCTCGGTACTGGCGTGCAGGCCCTTGAGAGCGGGGTGGTCGGAGTCGATGCGCACCTCCAGGTGGTCACCGACCTTGAATTGCTGCGGCGCCTGCACCTGCATGCCGCCGCTGGAAAGGTCCAGGCACACCGCCGCGATGACTTGCCCCTCATGCAGCAGGCTGACCTCGGTGTCGATGCGCATGCGGATGAAATCGCGTTTCTCGCTGTGATTGGAGGGCGTATGAGGCATGCTGCATCCTTCCCAATAGGTTGTACTGGTTGGCATTCTTATAACTCTCGGTGATTTGCCCTGTAAAGAGCACCGAACTCGACCGACGTATGCTTGAAACGCCAGGCGGATGGGAGTACCGTCTGCGCCTTACGAGTTGCCTCTGCTGGTTGCCTGGCCCGAGTTCTTGGCCTACAACTCAAGTAGAGTGTTACCACAGAGTATTCCAGCAGTTGGATGTCAGCCTTGCAGACGCCCCTGCACCAACCCAAATCGGCGCCGTTCGCCCACATGCAGAAAATCAGTGCAACGCTGCTGATCATCGATGATGACGACGTGGTCCGTGCGAGCCTCGCCGCCTATCTGGAAGACAGTGGCTTCAGCGTCCTCCAGGCCGGTAATGGCCAGCAGGGGCTCCAGGTCTTCGAAGAACACCAGCCCGACCTCGTGATCTGCGATCTGCGCATGCCGCAGATGGGCGGCCTCGAACTGATCCGCCAGATCAGCGAGCGCGCACCGCAGTTGCCGGTGATCGTGGTATCGGGTGCCGGCGTGATGAGCGACGCGGTCGAGGCCTTGCGCCTGGGCGCTGCCGACTACCTGATCAAGCCGCTGGAAGACCTGGCCGTGCTCGAGCACTCGGTACGTCGGGCGCTCGACCGTTCGCGCCTGGTGCTGGAAAACCAGCGCTACCGCGACAAGCTCGAAGCGGCCAACCGTGAACTGGAAGCCAGCCTGCACCTGTTGCAGGAGGACCAGACCGCCGGTCGCCAGGTGCAGATGAACATGCTGCCGGAAAGCCCCTGGAAGCTCGGCGAGTTCACGTTCGAGCACCAGATCATCCCGTCGCTGTACCTGTCGGGCGATTTCGCCGACTACTTCCGCGTGGATGAGCGGCGTATTGCCTTCTACCTGGCCGATGTCTCCGGGCACGGCGCGTCGTCAGCATTCGTCACGGTGTTGCTGAAGTTCATGACCACACGGCTGTTGTTCGAATTCAAGCGCAGCAGCAAGCTGCGCGAGTTCAAGCCTTCGGAAGTGCTCAGCCACATCAACCGCGGCCTGATCAACTGCAAGCTGGGCAAGCACGTGACCATGGTCGGTGGCGTGATCGACGAAGAAACCGGCCTGCTGACCTATGCCGTGGGCGGCCATCTGCCGCTGCCGGTGCTGTATACCCCGGG
This sequence comes from Pseudomonas sp., assembly GCF_017744435.1. Lineage (GTDB taxonomy): Bacteria > Pseudomonadota > Gammaproteobacteria > Pseudomonadales > Pseudomonadaceae > Aquipseudomonas. The sequence goes on along the minus strand of NZ_JAGIBG010000074.1, from coordinate 936 downwards.
CCAGGCCCGCTATCTGGAAGGCCGCGGCCTGCCGGTGGGGCTGTTCGACGAGGCGACCTATCAGGACCTGGTGATCGAGTTGCCACCACAGTTCAGCCTGAGCCTGATGTCCGATGGCATTCTGGACCTTTTGCCAGGGCATACGCTCAAAGATAAAGAAGCTGCCTTGCCGGATATCGTCAATGCAGCGGGTGGTAGCCTGGATGGGCTGCGCCAACGATTCGGATTGGCTACGCTTGGGGAGATGCCGGATGATATCGCCCTATTGGTGTTGAGCAGGAACCTTCAATGAGTACCGGTAGAATCCAGTTCGCCGAGCAGAGCGGTACCTTTGTACTGAAATTCGTCGGTGAAGTGCGCCTGACCCTGTGTTCGGCGCTGGATGCGACGATCGAGAAGATTTTCACCGCGCTGAACTTCTCGACCATCGTCATCGACCTGACCGAAACCGAAAGCATCGACAGCACCACCTTGGGCCTGCTGGCCAAGCTGTCGATCCTGTCGCGGCAGAAGGTTGGCCTGTTGCCGACCGTGGTCACCACCAACCCGGACATTTCGCGCCTGCTGCAATCCATGGGCTTCGACCAGGTGTTCAACATCGTCGACCGCCCGGTGCCACGCCCTGAGTGCCTGACCGACCTGCCATCGCAGGATCAGAACGAGGATGTGGTGCGCTCCAAGGTGCTGGAGGCGCACAAGATTCTCATGGGGCTCAATGACTCCAACCGCGAAGCCTTCCATGACCTGGTGAATGCGCTGGAGCGGACCTGATCTTCAGCCTGTGCCGGCCTCTTCGCGGCTAAAGCCGCTCCCACAGGGATATCACCCGCCTTGAAGCCTGTGGCGTGCCTGTGGGAGCGGCTTTAGCCGCGAAGAGGCCGGCACAGGCTGAAGATCAGGTCCGCTCCAGCGCATTCACCAGGTCATGGAAGGCTT
>NZ_JAGIBG010000073.1 GCF_017744435.1 Pseudomonas sp. | reverse complement strand
GTACTTCGAGAACACCTCGCCTGTGAACGGCCAACTGATCGCCGAATTCCCTCGCTCCACTGCCGAAGACATCGATAAAGCCCTGGATGCCGCCCACGCTGCCGCCGACGCCTGGGGCCGCACCTCGGTCCAGGACCGCTCCAACGTCCTGCTGAAGATCGCCGACCGTATCGAACAGAACCTGGAAATCCTGGCCATCACCGAAACCTGGGACAACGGCAAGCCGATCCGCGAAACCCTCAACGCCGACATCCCGCTGGCCGTCGACCACTTCCGCTACTTCGCCGGCTGCATCCGCGCCCAGGAAGGCGGCGCCGCCGAAATCAATGAAACCACCGTGGCCTACCACATCCACGAACCGCTGGGCGTGGTCGGGCAGATCATCCCGTGGAACTTCCCGATCCTGATGGCCGCCTGGAAACTCGCCCCGGCCCTGGCCGCCGGCAACTGCGTGGTGCTCAAGCCGGCCGAGCAGACCCCGCTGGGCATCACCGTGCTGGTCGAGCTGATCGGCGACCTGCTGCCCAAGGGCGTGCTCAACGTGGTGCAAGGCTATGGCCGCGAGGCCGGTGAAGCGCTGGCCACCAGCAAGCGCATCGCCAAGATCGCCTTCACCGGCTCCACCCCGGTCGGCTCGCACATCATGAAATGCGCGGCCGAGAACATCATCCCGTCCACCGTCGAGCTGGGCGGCAAGTCGCCGAACGTGTACTTCGAAGACATCATGCAGGCCGAGCCGAGCTTCATCGACAAGGCTGCCGAAGGCATGGTGCTGGCGTTCTTCAACCAGGGCGAGGTGTGCACCTGCCCATCGCGCGCCCTGGTGCAGGAGTCGATCTACCCGCAGTTCATGGAAGTGGTGATGAAGAAGGTGCTGCAGATCAAGCGCGGCGACCCGCTCGACACCGACACCATGGTCGGCGCCCAGGCCTCGCAGCAGCAGTTCGAGAAGATCCAGTCCTACCTGAAAATCGCCCAGGAAGAAGGCGCCGAGCTGCTGACCGGCGGCAAGGTGGAGCAGCTCGAAGGCGCGCTGGCCACCGGTTACTACATCCAGCCGACCCTGCTCAAGGGCAACAACAAGATGCGCGTGTTCCAGGAAGAAATCTTCGGCCCGGTGGTCAGCGTCACCACCTTCAAGGACGAAGCCGAAGCCCTGGCGATTGCCAACGACACCGAGTTCGGCCTCGGCGCCGGCGTGTGGACCCGCGACATCAACCGCGCCTACCGCATGGGCCGCGGCATCAAGGCGGGCCGCGTGTGGACCAACTGCTACCACCTGTACCCGGCGCATGCCGCGTTCGGCGGCTACAAGAAGTCCGGTGTCGGCCGTGAAACCCACAAGATGATGCTCGACCACTACCAGCAGACCAAGAACCTGCTGGTGAGCTACGACATCAACCCGTTGGGCTTCTTCTAAACCGCGTCGCGCCCTTCGCGGGCACGCCCGCTCCCACAGGTCCCGTGCTGGTCTTGAATCTTGCACAAAAACTTGTGGGAGCGGGCTTGCCCCGCGAAGAGGCCAGACCTGCAAACACAAAACCCAGAGCAGCAACCGCTCTGGCTCGCTTCCTGCAGTCCCCATCACCATCGGCCCGGAAACCCTCCGGCCACCAAGAAAAAGAACAGGTGAACTATGCCAAGCGATCATTCCGCCGGTGCGCCGGCAGGGTCTTCCGTCGACTTCGAAAAAGTCGGTTCGGACTATTTCCAGCAACGTGAACTGAAAAAAGGCGCCGCCGGCTGGGTACTGCTGGTGGGCCTGGGCGTTGCCTATGTGATTTCCGGCGACTATGCCGGCTGGAACTTCGGCCTGGCCCAAGGTGGCTGGGGCGGCATGTTCCTCGCCACCTTGCTGATGGCCACCATGTACCTGTGCATGTGTTTCTCGCTGGCCGAACTGTCCTCGATGATCCCTACCGCGGGCGGCGGCTACGGCTTTGCCCGCAGTGCCTTCGGCCCGTGGGGCGGCTTTCTGACCGGCACGGCGATCCTCATCGAATACGCCATTGCCCCCGCCGCCATCGCCACGTTCATCGGCGCCTACTGCCAGTCACTGTTCGGTATCGGCGGCTGGATGATCTACCTGGCGTTCTACGTGGTCTTCATCGGCATCCACATTTTCGGCGTGGGTGAAGCGCTGAAGCTGATGTTCATCATCACCGCCATCGCGGCCATCGCCCTGGCCGTGTTCCTGGTGGCCATGGTGCCCCATTTTGATGCAGCCAACCTGTTCGACATCGCCAAAACGGACGCCGCCGGCGCCAGCAGTTTCCTGCCATTCGGCTACGTCGGCGTGTGGGCCGCGATCCCCTATGCCATCTGGTTCTTCCTCGCCGTCGAAGGCGTGCCGCTGGCCGCCGAAGAAACCAAGAACCCCAAGCGCGACCTGCCCCGCGGCCTGATCGGCGCGATGCTGGTGCTGTTGGCCTTCGCCCTGCTGATCCTGGTGGTCGGCCCTGGCGGTGCAGGCTCCGAAGCCCTGAAAGCCTCCGGCAACCCGCTGGTCGAGGCGCTGGCCAAGGCCTATGGCGGCTCCACCTGGATGGGCAGCTTCGTCAACCTGGTGGGCCTGGCCGGCCTGATCGCCAGCTTCTTCTCGATCATCTACGCCTATTCGCGGCAGATCTTCGCCCTTTCCCGCGCCGGCTACCTGCCGCGCAAACTGTCGGAAACCAACAAGAGCAAGGCCCCGGTCATGGCGCTGGTGATCCCTGGGATCATCGGTTTCGCCCTGTCGCTGACCGGCCAGGGCGACCTGCTGATCCTGGTGGCGGTATTCGGTGCCACACTGTCGTATGTGCTGATGATGGCCGCGCACATCACCCTGCGCATCCGTCGGCCGAAAATGGAACGCCCCTACCGCACCCCGGGCGGCATCTTCACCTCGGGCCTGGCCCTGGTGCTGGCCTGTATCGCCGTGGTCGCGGGCTTCCTGGTCGACCCACGGGTGGTGATTGGCGCTGCGGTGATCTATGCGGTACTGATTGCCTACTTTGCGTTCTACAGCCGCCACCACCTGGTGGCCGGCACACCGGAAGAGGAATTCGCCGCGATCCAGAAGGCCGAAGAGGCCCTGCACTGATCAAAGCCACCTGCCGCGGGCCAGCCCGCGGCTCTGGAGATTCTGTATGGCAAGTTTCGTACACACGGTAGGCCACCTGGTCTACCGCTTCGACAGCCTCAAGGAGGTAATGGCCAAGGCCAGCCCGGCCCGTTCCGGGGACTTCCTGGCCGGCGTCGCTGCCAGCAACGACGGCGAACGGGTCGCCGCACAGATGGCCCTGGCCAACATCCCGCTCAGCCATTTCCTCAATGAAGCGCTGATCCCCTACGAACAGGACGAGATCACCCGGCTGATCGTCGACAGCCATGATGCCCAGGCCTTTGCCCCGGTCAGCCACCTGACCGTTGGCGGCCTGCGCGACTGGCTGCTTGGCGAAGAGGCCAACGAACAGAGCCTGCGCGCCCTCGCCCCGGGTCTGACCCCGGAAATGGCCGCCGCCGTATCGAAGATCATGCGCGTGCAGGACCTGGTGCTGGTGGCGCAGAAGATCCGCGTGGTCACCCAGTTCCGCGGCACCATGGGCCTGCGCGGGCGCCTGTCGACCCGCCTGCAGCCCAACCACCCGACGGATGAGCCGGCCGGCATCGCCGCCAGCATCCTCGACGGCCTGCTCTACGGCAACGGCGACGCCATGATCGGCATCAACCCGGCCACCGACAGCATCGCCTCGATCTGCGCCCTGCTGGAGATGCTCGACGCCATCATCCAGCGTTACGACATCCCCACCCAGGCTTGCGTGCTGACCCACGTCACCACCTCGATCGAAGCGATCAACCGCGGCGTGCCGCTGGACCTGGTGTTCCAGTCGATCGCCGGCACCGAGGCGGCCAACGCCGGCTTTGGCATCAACCTCAACGTGCTGCAGGAAGGCTACGAGGCCGGCCTGTCGCTCAAGCGCGGCACCCTCGGGCAGAACCTGATGTACTTCGAGACCGGCCAGGGCAGCGCGCTGTCGGCCAACGCCCACCACGGTGTCGACCAGCAGACCTGCGAGACCCGCGCCTACGCCGTGGCCCGCCACTTCAAGCCGTTTCTGGTCAACACCGTGGTCGGCTTCATCGGCCCCGAGTACCTGTACAACGGCAAGCAGATCATCCGCGCCGGCCTCGAAGACCACTTCTGCGGCAAGCTGCTCGGCGTGCCGATGGGTTGCGATATCTGCTACACCAATCACGCCGAAGCCGACCAGGACGACATGGACACCCTGCTGACCCTGCTGGGCGTGGCCGGGATCAACTTCATCATGGGCATCCCCGGCTCCGACGACATCATGCTCAACTACCAGACCACGTCATTCCACGACGCACTGTATGCGCGCCAGACCCTGGGCCTGAAGCCCGGGCCGGAATTCGAAGCCTGGCTGCATCGCACCGGCATCTTCACCCAGGCCGATGGCCGCGTGCGCTTTGGCGACAACCTGCCGCCGGCATTCCGCCAGGCCTTGGCGCAACTGGCTTAGAGGTGACCATGGCAGACCGATCCCCACCCCCGCTCTCTACCCAGGAAAGCCCTTGGCTGGCCCTGCGCAACCTGACCCCGGCACGTATCGCCTTGGGCCGTTGCGGCACCAGCCTGCCCACCAACGCGCAGCTGGACTTCCAGTTCGCCCACGCCCAGGCCCGCGACGCCGTGCACCTGGCATTCGACCACGCCGCCCTCAGCGAACAGCTCAAGGACCGTGGCCGCGACAGCCTGGTGCTGCACAGTGCCGCCAGCGACCGCCACCAATACCTGCAACGCCCCGACCTGGGCCGGCGGCTGAACGAAGACTCGGCCGAGCGCTTGCGCCAGCATGCCCAGGCCAACCCTGATGGCGTCGACCTGGCCATCGTGGTTGCCGACGGCCTCTCGGCCCTGGCCGTGCACCGTCATACCCTGCCGTTCCTGGCCCGCTTCGAGGAGCAGGCCGCAACCGATGGCTGGACCAGCGCCCCGGTGGTGCTGGTGGAGCAAGGCCGCGTGGCAGTGGCGGATGAAGTGGGCCAACTGCTTGGTGCGCGCATGACCGTGATGCTGATCGGCGAACGCCCGGGACTGAGCTCGCCAGACAGCCTGGGCCTGTATTTCACCTACGCGCCCAAGGTCGGCCTGACCGATGCCTATCGCAACTGCATCTCCAATATCCGCCTGGAAGGCCTGAGTTACGGCATGGCGGCCCATCGCCTGCTATACCTGATGCGCGAAGCCTGCAGGCGACAGCTTTCCGGTGTGAACCTGAAAGACGAAGCCGAGGTCCATAGCATCGACAGTGAAAATGCCCCCACCCAGCGAGGCAATTTCCTGCTCGGTGAACGTTAAAGAACATGTCACGGAAGGCGGATTGCGCTGATGGCCAGCATTGGGGCAGCATGCCCAAGAAAGCTGCAGGCATTCCGCTGTTTCCCCAAATGGACTCTGAGGGCCGCACATGCGCATCATCAAGGCAACCCTGGAACACCTCGACCTGCTCACCCCGCTGTTCGTCAGATACCGCGAGTTCTATGGGCAGCTTCCTTATCCAGACAGTTCGCGCAGATTTCTGCAAAAGCGCCTCATGCGCAGTGAGTCGATCATCTACCTGGCTTTGCCGGTTGACGATGACAGCAAATTGCTTGGCTTCTGCCAGCTTTATCCGAGCTATTCGTCGCTGTCGCTGAAGCGGGTGTGGATTCTCAATGACATCTTCGTGGCCGAAGACTCACGGCGCATGCTGGTAGCCGACCACCTGATGCGCGAGGCCAAGAAGATGGCCAAGGAAACCAATGCGGTGCGCATGCGGGTTTCGACCAGCGCCAACAACGAGGTGGCGCGCAAGACCTATGAGTCGATGGGCTTTCGCAAGGACACCGAGTTCGAGAACTACATTCTGCCGATCAATCCGGACTGACCGGTACCGGCCCATCGCCGCGGTTCGTCGCCAAGGCAAGCGCGGCTCCCACAGGATTTTCACAGGCTCAGTGATTACATGACGCCTGTGGGAGCGAGCAGCCTCGCGAGAGAGCCGGTACGGGTTGACGCAGTAACCCCCCGCTACAAACTCCCCGGGCAGGTTTCCGACTTCGCCGTATAATGCTTCGACCTGTCATGTGTGAAAATTTACCCACCCACAGGTAGTCATGCCGACGCCCAGGGCATTGTCCGTCATCGCGTGCCCGTAAAGCGGGTCAAGAACACAGGTGCTGTACATGGAATTCAACCCGCTGGACTTAATCCTGCATCTCGATACCTACCTCGACCTGCTGGTTACCAACTATGGACCCTGGATCTACGCGATCCTGTTTGCCGTGATCTTCTGCGAAACCGGTTTGGTGGTGATGCCATTCCTGCCGGGCGATTCACTGCTGTTCATCGCCGGCGCCGTGGCCGCTGGTGGCGGCATGGACCCGGTTCTGCTGGCGGGCCTGCTGATGGCCGCTGCCATCCTGGGCGACAGCACCAACTACATCATCGGCCGCACCACGGGCGAAAAACTGTTCAGCAACCCCAACTCGAAGATCTTCCGCCGCGACTACCTGGAGCGAACCCACGAGTTCTATGAGCGCCATGGCGGCAAGACCGTGACCATGGCGCGCTTCCTGCCGATCCTGCGCACCTTCGCGCCGTTCGTGGCCGGCATCGCCCACATGCACTACCCGCGCTTCCTCGGTTTCAGCGTGGCAGGTTCGCTGCTGTGGGTCGGTGGCCTGGTGACCCTGGGCTACTTCTTCGGCAACGTGCCGTTCATCAAGCAGCACCTGTCGCTGATGGTGGTCGGCATCATCGTGCTGTCGCTGGTACCGATGATCCTCGGCCTGCTGCGCAGCCGCCTGGGCCGCACCGCCAAGGCCCACTGACAGCCGACATGTGGTCCTTCAGCGCCTGGCGGCGCAAGCGCACCCTCGCGCGCTACCCGATCGAGCCAGGGCAATGGCAGGTGATCCGTGATCGCCTGCCGATGCTCGATGGCATCAGTGATGCGGAAGACCAGTGGCTGCGCGAAGCCTGCATCCTGTTCCTGCTCGACAAGCACCTGACCACCCTCCCCGGGGTCGAACTGGACGACGAGCAGCGCCTGTTTCTTGCCGCCCAGGCGCAGCTGCCGCTGCTGCACCTGGGCGAGTTGAACTGGTACCAGGGCTTCCACGAGATCATCCTCTACCCCGACGACTTCAAGAGCCCGCAGCGCCACCGCGATGCCAGCGGCGTGGAGCACGTGTGGGATGCCGAGCACAGTGGCGAAGCCTGGCAACAGGGGCCGATCATCCTGGCCTGGGCCGGGGTGCTGGCCAGTGGCGGCTGGGAGGCCTACAACCTGGTGATCCACGAGCTGGCGCACAAGCTCGACATGCTCAATGGCGATGCCAACGGCCTGCCGCCGCTGCACCCGGGCATGCGCGTGGAAGACTGGGCTGCAGCCATGCAGCAGGCCTATGACGACCTCAATCGCCAGCTCGACGCCGACCCCGACGCCGAAACCGCCATCGACCCCTACGCCGCGGAAAACCCGGCGGAATTCTTCGCCGTCGCCAGTGAATACTTCTTCAGCGCCCCCGACCTGCTGCAGCAGGCTTATCCACAGGTCTACCGGCAGCTGTCGCTGTTCTACCGCCAGGACCCGCTGGCGCGCCTCGCTCAGCTGCAAGCCGAGCACCCGGAATACCGCGAAAACCACGCCTGATGTGGCCGCGACGCTTTGCGAACATCTGCCCACACATCAGGCCAGACGTGGCATGGCCTGGCGGAATGTGCCTATAATCGCCGCCACTTTTTTGATCAAACACGGGGGCACTGCCCAATGAGCTACAGCAAGATTCCGGCTGGCAAAGACCTGCCGAACGACATCTACGTCGCCATCGAGATCCCGGCCAACCACGCGCCGATCAAGTACGAGATCGACAAGGACAGCGACACCCTGTTCGTCGACCGCTTCATGGCCACCCCGATGTTCTACCCGGCCAACTACGGCTTCATCCCGAACACCCTGGCCGACGACGGTGATCCGCTGGACGTGCTGGTCGTGACCCCATACCCAGTGGCTCCAGGCTCGGTCATCCGTGCCCGTCCGGTCGGCGTGCTGAACATGACCGACGACGGCGGCGGCGACGCCAAGGTCATCGCCGTTCCTCACGACAAGCTGAGCCAGCTGTACGTCGACGTTAAGGAATACACCGACCTGCCAGCCCTGCTGATCCAGCAGATCGAGCACTTCTTCGCGAACTACAAGGATCTCGAGAAGGGCAAGTGGGTCAAGATCGAAGGCTGGGAAGGCGCCGACGCCGCCCGTGCTGCGATCACCAAATCGGTCGCTGCCTACAAGGGCTGATACCGCTTTGCATGAAAAAAACCCGCCTCGGCGGGTTTTTTTATGGGCGACGCCAAAGGTAGGTAAAAAATCCTACGCAGCCCTACACATTGGCCCTACATCCAGGCCTTTTTCACACCGTTCACATCCACATCACGTTCATTTCGCTACTGGCAACCGGCCGCTACACTCGGCGTCATGAACAGATCCGGTGACCGACTCAAGGCACTCCTCCGGGAATGTGGCCTGACCCCCGCAGACTTCGCTGCCCAGCGCCGCGTCACGTCGCAGCACATCAACAACTGGTTCACCCGCGGCATCCCGATTGCCCGCCTCGATGAAATGGCCGAGTTGTTCTGTGTGCAGCGTCGTTGGTTGCAAACGGGCGAAGGCCCCAAGCACCCGCATTCGCTTCTGCGCATGTACGCGCCACAGGCAATGCCGATAGACGCATTCGGTGCGTCATCGGACCAGCCTGTCCCGCTGGTGCAGGTGCCCTTCCACGAGCTGCGCAATGGCCAGCTCATCGCGCTCGACGGCCATCACCTGGCAATGCCGGCACCTGCACTGGAGGCATTGGCCGTGCCCGTGGCGCAAGCCATCTGCATGACCATGCCGGCCGCCAACATGGCGCCGTGGATTCCACGCGATGCCATCCTGGCGATCGACCTCAGCTACACCCGGGTGGTTGATGGCGAGATCTATGCCCTGCTGCACAACGGCAGGCTCAGGGTGAACAGCCTGAGCCTCGGCCACCAAGGCACCCTGTGCCTGCACAGCCACAACCGGCGTGAGGTGGTGGAGCGCTACACGCCGTTACAGCGCAAGGCGCAGAAACTGGAGGTAATCGGATGGGTGTTCCATTGGTCGCATTACCGCCAGCGACGCCCCGGCTGACACACGCTGTGCCATTTTTTGCTGGGCATACCGCGCCAGCCCTTGTATGCTACGCGGCACATTCAGCCCCGGCCGGCGCAAGCCGCGTTCCAGAGGGCTCGGCGACGCTCCACACGACCGTTTGCCATCTCTTTCAGGCCCTTGCTGGCCACACAGTTAAGGCGGTTGCGACTTACCATAAATTAGTCGGAACCGTCCCCGAGAAGCCGGCCACAAGCCGGCTTTTTAATGCCCGCTCTCAATGCCGCATTCCCAACTCGGCATCATCCATCAGCGCCTTGGCCATCGCACTCAGGTAGTGCGAGGCCCAGATCAACATCGGTTTCTCGTCCATCAAGCCGAGGATGGTCAGCTCGCGCACGTAGCCCATCAATTCAGAGGCTTGCTCGCGGGCGTCGCGGCAGGGGATGCCGGGTTCGATGCGGAACAATGGGTGGGTCTGGTTTTCACCTTGGAAGAAGGTGGTCTTGCCGACGGTGCATTGGGTGTCGTCTGTCGTCATTGGTAAATCTCCCTGAAATCTCTATTGCCTGGTCGGGCCTCTTCTTGGGCACGCCCGCTCCCACAGGGATCGTCGCAGGCCTGAAGGCATGCGCTGTACTTGTGGGAGCGGGCGTGCCCGCGAAGAGGCCGATGCAGGTCAACCTTTCACACAGACCACCTGCCGCAGCGTGTGCACCACTTCCACCAACTCGCTCTGCGCCCGCATCACCGCATCGATATCCTTGTACGCCATCGGAATCTCGTCAATCACGTCCTTGTCCTTGCGGCACTCCACATGCGCCGTCGCCCGCCGCTGGTCTTCCACGGTAAAGCGGCTCTTGGCCTTGGTCCGGCTCATCACCCTGCCCGCGCCATGGCTGCAGGAGCAGAACGACTCTTCGTTGCCTAACCCCCGCACGATGAAGCTCCTGGCCCCCATGGAGCCAGGAATGATGCCCAGCTGCCCCTTCTGCGCCGACACCGCGCCCTTGCGCGTCACCAGCACCTCGCGGCCGAAATGCTGCTCGCGCTGTACATAGTTGTGGTGGCAGTTGACCGCCTCCAGGCTTGCCTCGAACGGCTTGCCCAGCACCTTGCGGGTGGCCGCGACCACGGCCTGCATCATCAATTCACGGTTGCGCCGGGCAAAGTCCTGCGCCCATTCAACCGCCTCGACATAGTCGGCGAAATGGCGGCTGCCCTCCTCGAAGTAGGCCAGGTCCTTGTCGGGCAGGTTGGCCAGGTGCTGGCGCATGTCGGCCTGGGCCAGTTCGATGAACAGGTTGCCGATGGCATTGCCGACACCGCGCGAGCCGCTGTGCAGCATGAACCAGACCCGGTCGGCCTCGTCCAGGCACACCTCGATGAAGTGGTTGCCGCCGCCCAGGGTGCCCAGGTGGTGGCGGTTGTTGGTCTTTTCCAGGCGCGGGTACTTGTCGGTGATGGCCTTGAAACGCCCGGCGAGCTGGCCCCAGGCTTTGTCTGCCAGGCCCGGCACGTTGTCCCAGGCACCTTGGTCGCGTTTGCCGAAGGTCTTGCCGTGGGGCACCGCCTGCTCGATGGCGCTGCGCAGGCCGTGCAGGTTGTCCGGCAGGTCAAGCGCCTGCAGCGAGGTGCGTGCGGCGATCATGCCGCAGCCGATGTCGACACCCACCGCGGCGGGGATGATCGCGCCGACCGTGGGGATCACGCTGCCAATGGTCGAGCCCTTGCCCAGGTGCACATCCGGCATCACCGCCAGGTGCTTGAAGATGAACGGCATCTTCGCCGTGTTGAGCAGTTGCCGGCGGGCGTCGTCTTCGACCGGCACGCCGTCGGTCCACAGTTTGACCGGTTTGCCACCGGCGACCTGGAGAATGTCCATGGAGCTGTTCCTGTTGAGCCATGCCTGCATGATACCGCCGAAGGTCGTAGAACAGCGGCTTGCCAGCAAGGTGGCACAGTGCTGTATGCTTGGCCGGTCTTCAGGGCGGGGTGAAAGTCCCCACCGGCGGTAAATCGAAAGATGAGCCCGCGAGCGCCCCGGCCATGCCGGGGGTCAGCAGATCTGGTGCGACTCCAGAGCCGACGGTCATAGTCCGGATGAAAGAAGGCGTCAGCCAGGGGCCATTCGGGCGCCCCTGCGCGCGCATTTTGTTCGCCCCGAGACGTTCATCGATCAATCACGAGGAGCGTTTCATGTCCCCTATGCTGCAAAAACAATTTCCCAATGTGTCCGCCGCCATCGCCGCCTTCCGGGCCGGGCGCCCTGTGCTGCTGCTCGACGATGACGACCGCGAGGACGAAGCCGACATCGTCGCCGCCGCCGAGAACCTGTCACTGCAGACCATGGCCATGATGATCCGCGACTGCAGCGGCATCGTCTGCCTGTGCCTGGACGAAGCCACGGTCGATGCCCTGCAACTGGCGCCGATGGTGCAGAACAACCAGGCCCGCCACGGCACCGGCTTCACCGTCACCATCGAAGCGGCCGAAGGCGTGAGCACTGGCGTTTCCGCGCAGGATCGCATCACCACCATCGAAGCGGCGCTGCGCTCGACCGCCGAGCAACGCCATATCGTCAGCCCGGGCCATGTGTTCCCGCTGCGCGCGCGTGATGGCGGTGTGCTGACCCGTCGCGGGCATACCGAAGGCTCGGTGGACCTGGCACGCCTGGCCGGCCTGCGGCCGGCGGCGGTGCTGTGCGAGCTGATGAACCCCGATGGCAGCATGGCGCGGGGTGAACAGGTGGCGGTGTATGCGCGGCAATACAACCTGCCGGTGCTGACCATCGAAGAATTGGCGCGGTGCCGTGAGGCCATGGTGGAGCTGGAAGCCGAGCCGGCCTGATAGACCGTACGGGGCCGCTTTGCGGCCCATTCGCGGGTAAACCCGCTCCCACAGGGATCTCGTGGATCCGAAACCTGCACAGCACCTGTGGGAGCGGGTTTACCCGCGAAGAGGCCCGCAAATCCAGCCTCAGGCTGTCCGGAGTTTGCTCCCCCCGCCCCGCTCTGCTAACGTCGCGCCGTTCTGACCTGCCACCGAGACTGTCGCCATGGCCCGCAAAAAAGCCTCCATCGATTTCGAACAATCCCTCGCCGACCTGCAAGCCTTGGTCGAGCGCCTGGAGAACGGCGAACTGTCGCTGGAAGACTCGCTGGCCGCGTTCGAGCAAGGCATCGCCCTGACCCGCGATTGCCAGGGTGCCCTGGCCCAGGCCGAACAGAAGGTGCAGATCCTGCTGGAACGTGACGGCGAACTCGCCGCACAGCCGTTCGATGCGGAGCCAGAAGCATGATCACTGCTTACCAGGCCAGCTGCCAGGCCCGTGTCGACGCTGCCCTCGAACCGCTGTTCATCGCCCCGACCAAAGAGCTGGAACGCCTGTATGCCGCCATGCGCTACAGCGTGATGAACGGCGGCAAGCGCGTGCGCCCGCTGCTCGCCTATGCGGCCTGCGAAGCCCTTGGCGTGCCGGCCGAGCAAGCCAACGGTGCCGCCTGTGCCGTAGAGCTGATCCACGCCTATTCGCTGGTCCATGACGACCTGCCGGCCATGGACGACGACGATCTGCGCCGTGGCCAGCCAACTACCCACAAGGCCTTCGACGAAGCCTGCGCGATTCTCGCCGGTGACGGCTTGCAGAGCCTGGCGTTCAGCGCCCTGCTCGACCCACGCCTGAGCCCGCAGGCCGATAGCACCCGCCTGGCCATGGTCCAGGCCCTGGCCAAGGCTGCAGGCCCCGCAGGCATGGTCGGTGGCCAGGCCATCGACCTCGGCTCGGTCGGCCTGAAGCTGGACCAGCAGGCCCTGGAATTCATGCACCGGCACAAGACCGGTGCCCTGATCGAAGCCAGCGTGCGCCTGGGCGCCCTGGCCAGTGCCCGCGCCGAGCAGGCGCAGCTGGATGCCCTGCAGACTTATGCACAGGCCATCGGCCTGGCCTTCCAGGTGCAGGACGATATCCTCGACGTGGAAAGCGACACCGCCACCCTGGGCAAGCGCCAGGGTGCCGACATCGCCCGTGACAAACCGACTTACCCGGCCCTGCTGGGGCTGGAAGCCGCCAAGGCCTATGCCATCGAACTGCGCGACCAGGCGCTGATCGCACTGCAAGGGTTTGGCGAAAATGCCGAGCCGCTGCGGGCGTTGGCACGCTATATCGTCGAACGCCGCCATTAAGGCCTGAATAGCAATCCCCTGTTGGAGCGGGTTTACCCGCTTCAACGGGGTTCGCGTAACCCGTGGTCGAATGGGCACTTTTCCCACAATGGGGTAAACTGCCGCGTCTTCACACACCTATAACGACTCGCCTGATGCCCACGACGTTTCAAGAGATCCCCCGCGAACGCCCGGTCACGCCGTTGCTCGACCGCGCTGACACGCCTGCCGGCCTGCGCCGGCTGGCCGAAGCCGACCTGGAGACCCTGGCCGACGAATTGCGCCAGGAGTTGCTCTACACCGTTGGTCAGACCGGCGGGCATTTCGGCGCCGGCCTGGGCGTCATCGAGCTGACGATCGCCCTGCACTACGTCTTCGACACCCCGGATGACCGGCTGGTGTGGGACGTTGGCCACCAGGCCTACCCGCACAAGATCCTCACCGGGCGCCGCAAGCGCATGCTCAGCCTGCGCCAGAAGGACGGCATCGCTGCCTTCCCACGCCGCAGCGAGAGCGAGTACGACACCTTCGGCGTCGGCCACTCCAGCACCTCGATCAGCGCCGCGCTGGGCATGGCCATCGCCGCCCGCCTGCAGAACAGCGCACGCAAGTCGATTGCCGTGATCGGCGATGGCGCCCTCACTGCCGGCATGGCCTTCGAAGCGTTGAACCACGCCCAGGAAGTCAACGCCGACATGCTGGTGATTCTCAACGACAACGATATGTCGATTTCGCGCAATGTCGGCGGCCTGTCCAACTACCTGGCCAAGATCCTCTCCAGCCGCACCTACGCGAGCATGCGCGAGGGCAGCAAGAAGGTGCTGTCGCGCCTGCCCGGTGCCTGGGAAATCGCCCGCCGCACCGAGGAATATGCCAAGGGGATGCTGGTGCCGGGCACGCTGTTCGAAGAGCTGGGCTGGAACTACATCGGCCCGATCGACGGCCATGACCTGCCAACCATGATCGCCACCCTGCGCAACATGCGTGACCTCAAGGGCCCGCAGTTCCTGCACGTGGTTACCAAGAAGGGCAAGGGCTTCGCCCCGGCCGAGGTCGACCCGATCGGCTACCACGCCATCACCAAGCTCGAGCCTGCCGACAAGCCGGCTGCGCCGAAGAAGGTCAGCGGGCCGAAGTATTCCGCCGTGTTCGGCCAGTGGCTGTGCGACATGGCCGCCGCCGACAACCGCCTGGTGGGCATCACCCCGGCGATGAAGGAAGGCTCCGACCTGGTCGATTTCAGTGAGCGCTACCCCGAGCGCTACTTCGACGTGGCGATCGCCGAGCAGCACGCGGTGACTCTGGCAGCGGGCATGGCCTGCGAAGGCAGCAAGCCGGTGGTGGCGATCTACTCCACCTTCCTGCAGCGCGGCTATGACCAGCTGATCCACGACGTGGCGGTGCAGAACCTCGATGTGCTGTTCGCCATCGACCGCGCCGGCCTGGTCGGTGAAGACGGCCCGACCCACGCCGGCGCCTATGACCTGTCTTACCTGCGCTGCATCCCCGGCATGCTGGTGATGACCCCGAGCGACGAGAACGAGCTGCGCAAGATGCTCAGCACCGGCCACCTGTACAACGGCCCGGCGGCTGTGCGCTACCCACGCGGCACCGGCCCGAATGCACCGATCAGTGGCGACCTCGAACCGTTGGAGATCGGCAAGGGCGTGGTTCGCCGCCAGGGCGAGAAAGTGGCCTTGCTGGTATTTGGTGTGCAGTTGGCCGAGGCCCTGCAGGTTGCCGAGCAGATCAACGCCACCGTGGTCGACATGCGCTTCGTCAAACCGCTGGACGAGGCCCTGGTGCTGGAGCTGGCTGCCAGCCATGAGCTGCTGGTCACCATCGAAGAGAACGCCATCATGGGTGGCGCCGGCGCCGCCGTTGGCGAGTTCCTGGCCAATGAAGCGGTGGTCAAACCGCTGCTGCACCTGGGGCTGCCGGACATCTATGTCGAGCATGCCAAGCCGGCGCAGATGCTGGCCGAGTGTGGGCTGGATGCTGCTGGCATCGAGGCCTCCGTCAAAGCTCGAATAGCCAAGCTCGGCCTGTAAGGCCTATTCGCGGGCAAGCCCGCTCCCACAGGTAACTCACCGCCCTCAAGACCGGTGATGACCATGTGGGAGCGGGCATGCCCGCGAATGCTATGGAACTGCACATGAAAAAATCCGCCTGTGCCGCGCTACTCTGCGCGCCTACACTCCTGCTGGCCGCTGAACGCGACGACGCCCTCAAGCTCCCCGACATCCTGATCAGCGCCAACCGCCAGGTCGAATCGCGTACCGCCACCAGCGCCGCCAACACCGTCTTCACTCGCGCCGACATCGACCGCCTGCAACCCAGCAGCGTGACCGACCTGCTTACCCGCGTGCCCGGTGTGCAAGTCGCACCCACCGGAGGCCGCGGCAGCCTGCCGGGCATCTTCATCCGTGGCACCAAGACCGCCCAGAGCCTGGTACTGGTCGATGGCGTACGCATCGCCAATGCCACCTCCGGCGACAGCGGTTTGCAGTTTCTCGATGTCGACCAGATCGAGCGTATCGAAGTGCTGCGTGGTTCGCGCTCGGCGGTGTATGGCAGCGATGCCATCGGCGGGGTGATCCAGATCTTCACCCGCCGCAGCAGCGGCCCCGGCCTGCAACCACGCCTGCGCCTGGCGGCAGGCAGCAACCAGACGTTCCAGCGCAGCCTGGGGCTGTCCGGCGGTGACGATGCTACCCGTTTCAATCTCGGCGCCAGCCTCGATGAAACCGCTGGCATCAACTCGACCGGCCCGTCGTTTGCCAGCGACGGCGACCACGACGCCTACCGCGACAAGTCGCTCAACCTGAGCCTGAGCCATACCTTCGACGAGCGCTTCGAAGCCGGCCTGAACCTGCTCGACAGCCGCGGGCGCAGCGAATACGACAACCCATTCGGCCGCTTCGACCCGGTCACCTTCCAGAGCTTTGGGCAAAAGCCCTACACCGACTTCAGCGTCAGCAGCCTGGGCAGCTACTTTGACGCTCAGCTCAACGACGCCTGGCATTCGCGCCTGGAACTCGCCCACAGCGAAAACCGTGACGACAAACGCGACAAGCTCAGCGACGAGCGATTTGTGTTCAACACCTACCGCGACCAGGTCACCTGGCAGAACGACCTGGCGCTGGCCGAGCGGCACAACCTGCTGCTGGGCGGTGACTGGTACGAAGACCGCGTGCACGGCAGCACCGACTTTACCGAGGACAGCCGCTGGAACCGTGCGGCTTTCATCCAGCACCGCTACAGCGGTGAAGACTTCTCCACCGAACTTGGCGCACGGCACGACGAGAACCAGCAGTTCGGCGGCCAGACCACCTGGAGCGGCAGCCTCACCATGCCGCTGAATGCCCGCAATGACGTGTTGCTGTCCTACAGCGAAGGCTTCCGCGCCCCGACGTTCAACGACTTGTACTACCCGCAGTTCAGCAACCCGGACCTCAAGCCCGAGCGTTCGAAGAGCTATGAAGTGCAGTGGCGCAGTCAGCTGACCCACGATAGCCGCCTGGAGACCTCGCTGTACCGCACCGACCTGCGCGATGCGATCATCTTCGGCCAGGACTCGATTCCGCAAAATGTCGCGTCGGCGCGTATCAACGGCCTGGAAATGGCACTGGACCAGCAATGGGGCGAATGGCGCAGCCAACTTGGCCTGGCGTTGATCGACCCGCGCGACCGCGACAGTGGCCATACCCTCGCCCGCCGCGCCCGACGCACCCTGAGCCTGGACATGGACCGCCAGTTCGAACGCTTCAATGTGGGCGCCAGCTGGCAGGCCGTGAGCGCCAGCTACGATGACGAGGCCAACCGCAATCGACTGGGCGGCTACGGCCTGCTTGGCCTGCGTGCAGGCTGGCTGGCAACCGAGGAACTGAAGCTGGAAGTGAAGCTGGATAACCTGCTGGACAAGGACTACAGCCGAGCGCTGTACAGCTTTGACGGAGCCAGCTACGGCTACCGCGAAGAAGGCCGCACCGCGCTGTTCAGCGTCACCTGGACGCCGGCACTCTAGCCGCCAGCAGCGCGCACAGGCGGGCGGTGGCTTCGATCATCTGCCCGCTGGGCCGCTCCAGGCCCTTGTCCGGCACCACCAGCAAGCCCTCGCCGGCCACCGCGCTCAGCCGTGGCCAGGCCTTCCAGCTTGCCAACTGCGCCTCATCACCCGCCAGGATCACCTGCGGGTCACGCATCAGCACCGACTCGACATTCACCTGCGGTGCCGGCTGGCTCAGGTCGGCAAAGACATTTCGCGCCCCGCACACCGCCAGGGCATCGCTGACCACCTGCCGCCCACCCAGGGTATACAGCGGCCGGTCCCACACCTGGTAGAACACCCGCAACGGCTGCTCGCGCCGGTACCGCTGGCGTAGCTGCTGCAGGCGCTCGCGCAACGCCTGCACGTAGGGCCGGCCTTGCTCGCCCCGCCCGACACGCACGGCCATGGCCTCGATCTGGTCGATCAGCTGATTCAGGTCGTGGGGTTCGGCGCTGTAGGTGGCAATGTCCAAGCGCTTGAGCTGGTCGCGCTGGGCCGGTGCCACGCTACCGGGCCAGAGCAGTAGCAGGTCGGGCTTGAGGCTGAGCAGGGTTTCCATGTCCAACTGGCCCTGGCGCCCGACCGAAGGCAGCCGTTGCAGCGCTTGCGGTCGCTCGCCGCCATCGAGCACGCCCACCAGCAGGTCATCGGCGTGCAGTTCGAGCATGATTTCGCTCATCGACGGCGCGAGGCTGACCACGCGCAAAGGCTCGTCGGCCCTTGCAGCAACGGCCAGCAGCGCCAACAGGCAAAGCAGGACGCGCATCAGCCCAGCTGACGCGGAATGCGGTAGAGGTAGAGCAGCACCACGGTGGACAGCGCGAGGAGGATCTGCGGTACCGCCTCCAGCCCGACCAGCACCGAAAGCGCAGCGACCCAGGCCGGGAAACAGGCGAACAACATGGCCATGCGCCGCACCCGCGCCAGGATGATCCAGGCGGCAGGCTCTTCAGCCGTGCCCAGCACCTTCGAGGTGGCGATCAGCGCCCGCTTGTAGGCGCCGAAACGCGGCAGGCTGAGGAACATGGTCGCAGCGCCGGCGATAAATAGCGGCATCGCCAGCACCGGGATCAGCGCATCGCCGCCGCCAAAGGCCCAGGCCATGACCGGCAGCGGCACCAGGCCGACCGCCAGGTACTGCCACCAGGCCAGCGCCAGGCGCCGCTTGACCTCACCCCGGGTCACGCCTGAGGCACCTCGCCCTGGTGCTCGTTACCCAGCATGTGGCCGAGCTTGCCGGCCTTGGTCGCCAGGTAGTAACGGTTGTGCGGGTTGTGCCCGGTGTGCAGCGGCACGCGCTCGGCGACCTTGATGTTCATGTCGGTCAGCGCCTTGACCTTGCGCGGGTTGTTGGTCATCAGGCGCAGCGATTTCACGCCCAGGTGCTCGAGCATCGGCAGGCACATGGCGTAATCGCGCTGGTCGGCGGCGAAGCCCAGGCGCTCGTTGGCTTCGACGGTGTCGGCACCACCGTCCTGCAGCTCATAGGCGCGGATCTTGTTCAGCAGGCCGATGCCGCGGCCTTCCTGACGCAGGTACAGCAGCACGCCACGGCCTTCGCGGGCGATGGCCTGCAGCGCGGCTTCCAGCTGCGAACCACAGTCGCAGCGCTGGCTGAACAGGGCATCGCCAGTCAGGCACTCGGAGTGCAGACGCCCCAGCACCGGCTCGCCGTTGGCGATATCACCCAGGCTGAGCACCACGTGCTCACGGCCAGTGGCTTCGTCGAGGAAGCCATGCATGGTGAAGATCGCAAAGGGGGTCGGGAGTTTCGAGGCGGCAACAAAGACGACGGGCACGTTGTGCTCCTGGATAAAGTAGGAAATTTCTCGTGAGCCGATTGTATCAGCAGGTCGCCGCGTGTGCGCTCGTTGAATACCGTGGCTTAATATCGAAAAGTTCGATGCTTAGCAGGGCCTGGCACTCGCTTGGGCCTTACACGATCCCTGTGGGAGCGGGCGTGCCCGCGAACACCGGCAGCGCCGGTGCCATCCACCGCGTCGCCTGCTTCGCGGGCACGCCCGCTCCCACAGGAGACCGCGCAGGCCATGAAACAGTGGTCTTACTGCGGCTTGCTGTCCGGGGTGAAGGGATACGGCTGCTTCCAGTGCTCGAAGATCGGCTTCAGCTCACCGCTGTGCACCAGCTCGGCCATGCGTTTGTCGAACAGGTCGCACAGGGCTTTGGCGTGCTCGTTCCTGGAGAACGCCAGGTACAGCGGCAGTTCGGCCACATGGGTGCTGCGAAAACGCTCCGGCTGCGAGGTCTGCCCGAGCACATAGTCGACTTCGGTCTGCGCATCGATGTAGAAATCCACCCGCTCATGTTCAAGCATCGGCAAGATGCCTTCACGGCGCTGGATTTCACGGAAGTTGTGCACGTTGGGCAGGTAACTGCCGTAGTCATAGCCGCGTACCCAGGCCAGGCGGTACTGGCCGACGGTGGCCAAGGTCGGCACCGGCTTGCTGGCCAGGCCCAGAGCGTAGATGTGGTCCATGTCGAAATGCCAGCGCGGATACAGGTTGTCGTCGTTCTCTTCCTTGTACGACCCGACCCAGGCATCGGCCTCGCCACGCTTGACCAGGCCGACCGCGCGGCTGTACGGCGCACTCTGGGCCACCACCTTGACCCCGGCAGGCTCGAACACCTTGCGCAACACATCCCAGGCCACACCGCTGCCATCGGCGTTGGTGTAGTCGATCCACTCTTCGCTGACCAGGTGAATCTGCTTCGGTAACGCATCGGCCGCCATCGCCCAAGGGGCAAGGCTCAGCATCATTGCCAGCAGCACAGTCCTTATGGCCATCGAAACGCTCCCTGCTTCAGCCTACCGCCCACACCAGAATCTGCATGCCCAGCCAGGCGAAAACACCGGCCAGGATATCGTCGAGCATGATCCCGACACCCCCGTGCACATGGCGGTCGATCCAGCGAATCGGCCATG
Organism: Pseudomonas sp.; assembly: GCF_017744435.1. GTDB lineage: Bacteria > Pseudomonadota > Gammaproteobacteria > Pseudomonadales > Pseudomonadaceae > Aquipseudomonas. The sequence continues at coordinate 56,907 of NZ_JAGIBG010000073.1, read as the reverse complement.
GCTTGAGGATGTCGAAGAAGCGGAACATCAGGAACCCGGCGAGGATCCACTGCCACCCTTCCGGCACCAGCCAGAGGGTGATCCACATGCCGACCATCTCATCCCAGACAATGCCTTCATGGTCGTGCACACGCAAGTCATTCGCAACTTTGCCGCACAGCCAGAAGCCGAACAGCATCATCACGCCCAGCAGCAGCCAGTAGCCCCAGTCGGGCAGCATCTGCCACAGCGGGATGAACGGGATCGCTACCATCGAGCCCCAGGTGCCGGGGGCCTTGGGCAGGGTGCCGGAGCCGAAGCCAAAGGCGATGAAGTGCCACGGGTTGCGCCAGACCGATGGCGGAACGAACTCCGCAGGCACCTGGTTGGGGTGGTCGGTCACGGTGTCTCCCTAAAGTGTTGATAGCCCCGTTGAACCGGGGTGATGTCCAGGCCCTGCGGGTCGCGCAGGGTCACGCCCTGGCCTTCGAGCACGCGGCCGATGACATGCACCTCGGCGAAACCGAGGTCGGTCAGCGGGGCGAGCGCCGCAGGCGGCAAGGTGAAGGCCAGTACGTAGTCGTCGCCACCGGTCAGTGCTGCCAGCCGTGCCGCATCATGGCCCAGAAAGGCTTCCAAAGCAGGAGACACTGGCACCTGCGCCAGGTTCACCTCGAGTGCGACCCCGGACGCCTTGGCGATATGCCCACAGTCGGCGAGCAGGCCATCGGAAATGTCCAACGCCGCCGTGGCCCGGCCGCGCAGCAGCTGGCCAAGCTGCAGCTGCGGCATCGGCGACCAGTAGTGGTCGAGCAGCGGCTTGGCCTGCTCGGCCGGTGCCTCGCGCTCACCCAGTACCAGCGGCAACGCCCCTGCCGCCTTGCCCAGCGAACCGCCGACACACAGCAGGTCGCCCGGCCGCGCGCCGCTGCGGCGCAACGCCTGGCCGGCCGGCACGCGGCCGAACACGGTGACGGTGATGCTCAGCGGGCCGCGGGTGGTATCCCCACCGATCAGGCTCATGCGGCAACGCTGGGCCATGCGGCTGAGACCGTCGGCATAAGCCGCCAGCCAGTCGGGGCCGACATCAGGCAGGGTCAGGGCGAGGGTGAAGCCGATCGCCGTCGCGCCCATGGCCGCCAGGTCACTGGCCGCCACGGCCAACGAGCGCTGGCCAAGCAGCAGCGGATCGCAGACAGCAGGGAAATGCACCCCGGCGACCAGGGTGTCGGTCGACACCGCCAGTTGTTCACCGGGTGGAAGGTCCAGCAGGGCACAGTCGTCGCCGATACCCAGGGCCACGCCCTCGCCGCCCTGCGCACAAGGCGCGGCGGCGAAGTAATGGTTGATCAGCTCGAACTCACCCATGGGCAGGCAGCGCCAGGATCAGCGCTTGTTCGCCTTGACTTCTGCTTCACGCAGGGCCGGGGCGAGCTTGTCCAGCACACCGTTGACGAACTTGTGGCCATCGGTGGCACCGAAGACCTTGGCCAGTTCCACGCCTTCGTTGATCACCACGCGGTACGGTACGTCGACGCGCTTGATCAGTTCCCAGGTGGACAGCCGCAGCACAGCCAGCTCGACCGGGTCGAGCTCTTCCAGGGCGATGGTCATGCAAGGCACCAGCGCCTTGTCGATTTCGCCCTTGATCGCCGGGACCCCGTGGAGGATCTCGCGGAAATAGGCACCGTCGACATCGGTGAAATCGTTATCGACCCGGAACTGCGCTTCGATCTCGTTCAGCGAATGCTGGGCCATGTGCCACTGATACAGGGCCTGGGTCGCGAGCTTGCGGGCTTCGCGGCGCTTGGCGCTCTTCGATGGCTTGCCGGCATCCGCAGGTTTTGGATCTCGCGGGTTGAAACGATCGCTTTCGTCGCTAATCACTTGGCCTCCAACTGCGCCAGCAGGCTGACCATTTCCAGAGCGGACAGGGCAGCTTCACCGCCTTTGTTGCCAGCCTTGGTGCCGGAGCGCTCGATGGCTTGCTCGATGGAGTCGACGGTCAGAACGCCGAAGGCCACCGGTACGCCGAACTCCATGGACACCTGGGCCAGGCCCTTGGTGCATTCGCCCGCCACGTATTCGAAGTGCGGGGTACCGCCACGGATCACTGCACCCAGGGCGATGATCGCGTCATATTCGCCTTGTTGGGCGACTTTCTGTGCCACCAGCGGGATTTCGAACGCGCCCGGGGCACGGATGATGGTGATGTCGCTTTCGCTGACACCGTGGCGTACCAGGGTATCAACGGCGCCGCTTACCAGGCTTTCGACGACGAAGCTGTTGAAGCGGCCAACCACCAAAGCATAGCGACCTTTGGGGGCGATGAAGGTACCTTCGATGGTCTTCAGGGTCATTCCGATATTCTCATCTTCAAGAGCGAGGCCGCATACAAGCGGCCTCGACAGGGGTCTGGACTCGAGCTCAGGGCGTCAATGCCGCCTCAAGTCACTCGGAGGGCACGTATTCTACAACTTCCAGATCGAATCCGGATATCGCATTGAACTTCATCGGCGAACTCATCAGGCGCATCTTGCGCACGCCGAGGTCGCGCAGGATCTGCGAACCGGCACCGACGGTGCTGTAGGTGGTCGGCGCCTTGGTCGGTGCATCGCCCGCGCTTTCGCGGATGTGCGCCAGCAGCACGTCGCCGTCCAGTGGGTGGCCCAGCAGCAATACCACGCCGCTGCCCGCCTCGGCCACGGCGGCCATGGCCGCGCGCAGGCTCCAGCGGCCCGGCTGCTTGACCAGCAGCAGGTCGCGCAGCGGGTCCATGTTGTGCACGCGTACCAGGGTCGGCTCTTCGGCGCAGATGTTGCCCAGGGTCAGGGCCATGTGCACGTCGCCTTCCACCGCGTCACGGTAGGTGACCAGGTTGAACTCGCCCAGTTCGCTCTCGATCGGCTGCTCGGAAACGCGCTGCACGGTGCGCTCGTGGATCATGCGGTAGTGGATCAGGTCGGCGATGGTGCCGATCTTCAGGCCGTGCTCGGCGGCGAACACTTCCAGCTCGGCGCGGCGCGACATGGTGCCGTCGTCGTTCATCACTTCGCAGATCACGCCGCTCGGCTCGAAGCCGGCCATACGCGCCAGGTCGCAGGCCGCTTCGGTGTGGCCGGCGCGGGCCAGGGTGCCGCCCGGCTGGGCCATCAGCGGGAAGATGTGGCCAGGGCTGACGATGTCTTCGGCCTTGGCGTCCTTGACAGCGGCAGCCTGCACGGTGCGCGCACGGTCAGCGGCGGAGATGCCGGTGGTGACGCCCTCGGCGGCTTCGATCGACACGGTGAACTTGGTGCCGAAGCCCGAACCGTTGCGCGGCGCCATCAGCGGCAGCTTCAGGGTTTCGCAGCGCTCGCGGGTCATCGGCATGCAGATCAGGCCGCGGGCGTGCTTGGCCATGAAGTTGATGTGCTCAGGCAGGCAGCACTCGGCCGCCATGATGATGTCGCCTTCGTTCTCGCGGTCTTCGTCATCCATGAGGATGACCATTTTGCCCTGGCGGATGTCTTCGACCAGTTCTTCGATGCTGTTGAGCGCCACTCGGCACCCCCTTCTCAATCAGGATTTCAAGAAGCCGTTGGCGGCCAGGAAGCTTTCGGTGATGCCACTGCCCTTGCTCGGTTCGGCAGCCTTGTCGCCCAGCAGCAGACGCTCCAGGTAACGGGCCAGCAAGTCGACCTCAAGGTTGACCCGACGCCCTGCGCGGTAGTCGGCCATGATGGTTTCGGACAGGGTGTGCGGGACAATGGTCAGCTCGAATTCAGCGCCATTGACCTCGTTGACCGTCAGGCTGGTGCCGTCGACGGTGATCGAACCCTTGTGGGCGATGTACTTGGCCAGCTCCTTGGGTGCACGCACACGGAACTGGATGGCGCGGGCGTTATCGCTGCGCGAGATGATTTCGCCGACGCCGTCGACGTGGCCGCTGACCAGGTGGCCGCCGAGGCGGGTGGTCGGGGTCAGGGCTTTTTCCAGGTTGACCTTGCTGCCGCTCTTGAGGTCGATGAACGCGGTGCGCTTGAGGGTCTCGACGCTGACGTCGGCCCAGAACCCGTTGCCCGGCAGCTCGACGGCGGTCAGGCACACGCCGTTGACGGCGATGCTGTCGCCGAGCTTGACGTCACCCAGGTCGAGCTTGCCGGTTTCGACGTAGACGCGCACGTCACCGCCCTTGGGGGTCAGGCTGCGGATGGTGCCGATGGATTCGATGATGCCGGTGAACATGGGGACTTCCTCAAAAACGGGTTGCGCGGGGCAAGCCCGGCATTATACGCCGGGCGCCGGCAGAGGGATGGCCGTGACCCGCCAGTCATCGCCCACTGCGCGCATTTCGGTGATTTTCAGCCGCGGTGCCTGGCTCATCTTGTCCAGCGGCCAGTCCAGCAACGGCCGGGCCTGGGAGCCGAGGAAGGTGCCGGCGACAAACAATTGGTACTCATCGATCAGGCCCAGCTGGGCAAAGGCGCCGACCAGGCCGGCACCGGCCTCCAGCAGGATTTCGTTGGCGCCGCGTGCGGCCAGTGCCTGCAACAGTGCCAGCAGGTCTACCTGGCCATTGTCGCCCGGCAGGCTGAGCAGTTCATGGCCCGCAGCGGCATAGCGCGGGTCATCTGCGACGGCGGTGACCACCAGTGCCGGGCCGGCCTGGAAGAACGGCGCGTCCAGCGGCAAACGCAGGCGGCCGTCGACCAGCACGCGCAACGGCGTGCGGCTCAGCGCCAGGGCGGTGGTTTCGGCATCCAGGCCCAGCTCGGCGCCACGCACGGTCATCCGCGCGTTGTCGGCCAGCACACTGGCTGCACTGGTCAGCACCACGCCGGAGCGGGCGCGCAGGCGCTGCACCGCCGAGCGCGCAGCGGGCCCGGTGATCCACTGGCTTTCGCCGCTGGCCATGGCGGTGCGGCCGTCCAGGCTCATGGCCAGCTTGGCGCGAACGAACGGCAGGCCGTGTTCCATGCGCTTGAGGAAGCCGGGGTTGAGGGCACGGGCCTCAGCTTCGAGCACGCCGCTGGCGACTTCGATGCCGGCATCTGCCAAGCGCCGCAAGCCTTGGCCTGCGACTTGCGGGTTGGGGTCCTGCATGGCGGCGACCACCCGAGCAACGCCAGCCTTGACCAGCGCCTCGGCGCACGGCGGGGTGCGGCCATGGTGGCTGCACGGTTCCAGGGTCACGTAGGCGCAGGCGCCGCGGGCCAGTTCGCCGGCCTGACGCAGGGCATGCACTTCGGCATGCGGCTCGCCGGCACGCACGTGCCAGCCTTCACCGACCACCTCGCCATCGCGGACGATCACGCAACCTACACGTGGGTTGGGGTGTGTGGTGTACACGCCCTTGCGCGCCAGCTCCAGCGCGCGGGCCATGTAATGGGCGTCGAGGATCGCGGTCTGGCTGGGCATGCTCACTCTTTAGCCGGCTCGCGGGCCAGGCGGTCGATTTCTTCGCGGAATTCGTCGAGGTCCTGGAAGCGCCGGTACACCGAGGCGAAGCGGATGTAGGCCACTTCATCGAGCTTGCGCAGCTCGGCCATGACCATTTCGCCTACCACCAGCGACTTGACCTCGCGCTCGCCGGTGGCACGCAGGCGGCTCTTGATATGGGCCAGTGCCGCTTCCAGGCGCTCGACGCTGACCGGGCGCTTCTCCAGCGCACGCTGCATGCCGGCGCGCAGCTTCTCTTCGTCGAAGGGCTGGCGCGTGCCGTCCTGCTTGATCAGCCGGGGCAGCACCAGCTCGGCGGTTTCGAAGGTAGTGAAGCGCTCGCCGCAGGCAACGCATTCACGGCGACGGCGCACCTGTTCGCCCTCGGCGACCAGACGCGAGTCGATGACCTTGGTGTCGTTGGCACCGCAAAAGGGACAGTGCATGGTGGCAGGCAACAAAAAAAGGGAGGGCCATGGTAGCGCATTGCACTGGCAAGACAAGCCAAAGGGGTTAACATCCATACAATTCTGCCCGTGAAGGACCCACCCATGCATCTTCGTGCGCTCGTCGTGCTGTGCTGCGCTTCCCTGCTCGCCGCCTGCGGCAGTGACCGCCCCAAGACCGAAGCAGTCCCCGCGCCAGCAGCGGCCAAGGTGGCGAAAAACGCCGAACCGCTTGGCCCGCTGCCGGCCTATCAGCGTGAGCTGAGCGGCACCTTGCTGGAAATCCCCGCCGGCGCCGACGTGGAGCTGGCACTGCTGGTCATCGACGACCGCGACCGCCCGCAACAGCTGCTGGCCAGCAGCAACCTGACCGGCACCGGCCAGGCCCTGCCCTATCACCTGCGCTTCAACCCCGAAGCCTTCCCGGCCGGTGCCCGCGTCGAGCTGCGCGGCCGTGCCAGCAGTTCCGGCCAGCTGATCATGCACTTGCCCCCCGTGCGCATCACTCAGGCACAGACCCAGGCCACCGGCCCACTGCGCTTCGAGAAGACGCCGTAAGTGGCGCCGCTTGCCCTGCAACAGGCCCTCAGCGGCCTGATCGGTGAAGCGCGCCTGGTGGTCAGCGACTTGCCCGAGTGCGAGCTGAAGCTGTGGCTGATCGATGATCAGAACATGGACCGCGCCTTCAGCAGCGAGGAAACCCGGCGCATCCTCGAAGAGCCGCCGTACTGGAGCTTCTGCTGGGCCAGTGGCCTGGCCATGGCCCGCTACCTGGCGGCGCACCCCGAGTGGGTCGCCGGCAAGCGCGTGCTGGATTTTGGCGCTGGCTCCGGCATCGCCGGAATCGCGGCGGCCCGTGCCGGGGCGCTGGAAGTGGTCGCCTGTGATCTCGACCCGCTGGCCCTGGAGGCCTGCCGTGCCAATGCCCAACTCAACGATGTCGAACTGGGCTACAGCAGCGACTTCTTCGCCGAAGCCGACCGTTTCGACCTGATCCTGGTCGCCGACGTGCTCTATGACCGCGCCAACCTGCCGTTGCTCGATGCCTTCCTGGGTCGTGGCCGCCAGGCACTGGTGGCCGACTCGCGTGTGCGTGATTTCAGCCACCCGCTGTACCGCCAGCTTGGCGTGCTCGAAGCCTTGACCCTGCCGGACCTGGCCGAACCGCACGAATTCCGCCGGGTCAGCCTGTACCACGCCAGCCGCGAGCCTTTATAGTGGTGCCATTCACGGATTTGCGAGAGTCGCGATGACCCAGGACACCCCATACATCTTCGATGCAACCGATGCCACCTTCCAGCAACTGGTGATCGAGAACTCCTTCCACAAGCCGGTACTGGTGGATTTCTGGGCCGAGTGGTGCGCGCCGTGCAAGGCGCTGATGCCGCTGCTGGCGAAGATCGCCGAGGGCTATCAGGGCGAGCTGCTGCTGGCCAAGATCAACTGCGACGTCGAGCAGCAGGTGGTGGCCCAGTTCGGCATCCGCAGCCTGCCGACCGTGGTGCTGTTCAAGGATGGCCAACCGGTTGACGGCTTTGCCGGTGCGCAGCCGGAGTCGGCGATCCGCGCGATGCTCGAGCCCCATGTACAGATGCCGGCCGCGCCAGCCGCTTCGCCGCTGGAACAGGCCAAGGCGCTATTTGCCGAAAGCCGCTTCGCCGAAGCCGAGGCTGCACTGAAGGCACTGCTGGGTGAAGACAACAGCAATGCCGAGGCACTGATCCTGTATGCTCGCTGCCTGGCCGAGCGCGGCGAACTGGGTGAAGCCCAAGTGGTGCTGGACGCGGTCAAGACCGACGAGCACAAGGCTGCACTGGCCGGCGCCAAGGCGCAGCTGACCTTCCTGCGCCAGGCCGCGAGCCTGCCGGAAGTGGCCGACCTGAAGAGCCGCCTGGCGCAGAACCCGCAGGATGATGAGGCGACCTACCAGCTGAGCATTCAGCAGTTGGCGCGACAGCAGTATGAAGCGGCACTGGACGGGTTGCTGAAGCTGTTCCAGCGTAATCGTGGGTATGAGAACGGCTTGCCGCAGAAGGCGATGCTGCAGGTGTTCGAGCTGCTGGGCAGTGATCATCCGCTGGTGAGCGTGTATCGCCGCCGCTTGTCTTCGGCCATGTTCTGACCTGCCGGTTTTTGCGAGGGCTTTGCCCTCGTTCGCGGGCACGCCCGCTCCCACAGGGATCGCGCAGCACTTGGGAGCTGTGCAGTACCTGTGGGAGCGGGTTTACCCGCGAAGAGGCCCTAACAGGCAACGTTCACCCCACCCAGTGATACACCGGCGCATCCACGCCACTTTCCACCCTTACCTCACTGCTGTGCCGCAAGCGCACTAGCAGCCGCTTGCCCGCCGCCGTACTCCCGGCCAGCCCTTCCAGCCGGTCGAGCAACTCAGGCCCGCTCATCTGCCCTGCCAGGCGCAGCACCTCACGCGCGGCATGCCACTGCCCATCATCCTGGCGCGGTGCCGCTGCCACGGCTACCGTCTCAGCCACTGGCACCTCGATCTGCCGCCCCAACTGCGCCCACTCCTGCGGCTCCAGCTCGATGGTCAGGTCCACCGGCCAGTCACCAATCTGTCCACGAATTCTCACGATGCGTTCCTTGAGCTCAGGTCAATGCAACCATGCTACCGCAACATGAAACCTGCGCCACGCAGGCTGGCGGCGCGAAGAAAAGTTGTTATAACATAACCGAATCTTCCAGCCCGCTTCCGGAGTCGTCCATGCGTCGTCTGCTGCTCGCCCTGCCCTTCGCCCTGTTGCCCCTGGCCGTGGCCCATGCCCACGACGAACATGACCACGATCACGCCCACGGCACCCTTGGTGCTCACGAGCATGGCGTGGCCAAGCTCAATGCCGTGCTCGATGGCAACACCCTGGAGCTGGAGCTGGACAGCCCGGCGATGAACCTGGTCGGCTTCGAGCACATGGCCAGCAGCGATGCCGACAAGGCCAAGGTCGCTGCCGTGCGCCAGCAGCTCGAACAACCGCTGAAGCTGTTCGCCCTGGCCTCGGCCGCTGGCTGCAAGGAAGACCAGCAAGAACTGGAAAGCCCGCTGTTCGGCGACGCAGCCAAGGCTGATGACGACGGTGACGAGCATGAGAAAGGCCACGTGCACAGTGACATCAATGCCCACTACCAGCTGACCTGCGCCACCCCGGAAAAACTCGCCCAGATCGACCTCTCCCCGCTGTACAAGGCCTTCCCGGCCACCCAGAAGATCAACGTGCAGTTGATCGGCCCGAATGGCCAGAAAGGCGTAGAGACCTCGCCTGCCAAGGCCGTGGTCGCGTTCTGAAATGAGCCAGGCGTTGATTGAACTGCAGGACCTGGTGTTCGCCTGGCCTGGCCAGGCGCCGCTGCTGGATATTCCGGCCTTCCAACTGCAAGCGGGTGAAGCATTGTTCCTCAAGGGGCCCAGCGGCAGTGGCAAGACTACCCTGCTGGGCCTGCTCGGCGGGGTCAACCGGCCGGGTCAGGGGCGTATCCAGCTGCTCGGGCAGGATCTCGCCGTGCTCGGCCAGGGTGCGCGTGACCGCTTCCGAGTGGACCACACCGGATACATCTTCCAGCAGTTCAACCTGCTGCCGTTCCTATCGGTGCGCGAGAACGTCGAGCTGCCGTGCCGTTTCTCGCGCAGCCGCGCCGAACGTGCCAGCCAGCGCCACGGTAGCGTCGACCAGGCCGCCAGCGAGCTGCTCGCGCACCTGGGCCTGGGCGACCCGGCCCTGCTTGCACGGCGTGCCGACAGCCTGTCGATCGGCCAACAGCAACGCGTTGCCGCTGCACGTGCGCTGATCGGCCAGCCGGAGCTGGTGATCGCCGACGAGCCGACCTCGGCGCTGGATGCCGACAGCCGCGAAGCGTTCATCCGCCTGCTGTTCGACGAATGCCGGGCGGCCGGTTCCAGCCTGCTGTTCGTCAGCCATGACCAGAGCCTGGCACCGCTGTTCGACCGTCACCTGTCCCTGGCCGAACTCAACCGCGCCGCCAAGCCCCGGGAGGCCTGATGTACCTGCTCCGCCTTGCCCTGGCCAGCCTGGCCAACCGCCGCTTCACCGCATTCCTCACCGCCTTCGCCATCGCCCTGTCGGTGTGCCTGCTACTGGCCGTCGAACGCGTGCGCACCGAAGCGCGTGCCAGCTTTGCCAGCACTATCAGCGGTACCGACCTGATCGTCGGCGCCCGCTCCGGTTCGGTGAACCTGCTGCTGTACTCGGTATTCCGCATCGGCAATGCCACCAACAACATCCGCTGGGACAGCTTCCAGCACTATGCCCAGGACCCACGGGTGAAGTGGGCGATCCCGATCTCGCTGGGTGACTCGCACCGCGGCTACCGGGTGATGGGCACCACCACCGATTACTTCGACCATTATCAGTACGGCCGCAAGCAGCACCTGGAACTGAGCCAGGGCCGTGAATTCGCCAGCGACCCGTTCGAAGTGGTGCTCGGCGCCGAAGTGGCCGACGCGCTGCACTACAAGCTGGGCGACAAGCTGGTACTGGCGCACGGTGTCGCCGCGATCAGCCTGGTCAAGCATGACGACAAGCCGTTCACCGTGGTCGGTGTGCTCAAGCGCACCGGCACACCGGTGGACCGCACCCTGCACATCAGCCTCGGCGGCATGGAGGCCATCCACATCGACTGGCACAACGGCGTGCCGGCCCGCGGTGCCGGGCGCATCAGCGCCGACCAGGCACGGACCATGAACCTGCAGCCAACGGCCATCACGGCGTTCATGCTTGGCCTGAACAGCAAGATCGCCACCTTCAGCCTGCAGCGCGAGATCAACGAGTACCGCAGCGAACCGTTGCTGGCGATCCTGCCTGGGGTTGCCCTGCAAGAACTGTGGAGCCTGATGGGCACCGCCGAACAGGCGTTGTTCGTGGTGTCGCTGTTCGTGGTGCTGACCGGCTTGATCGGCATGCTCACGGCAATCCTCACGAGCCTCAACGAGCGCCGCCGGGAGATGGCGATCCTGCGCTCGGTGGGCGCACGGCCGTGGCATATCGCCGGGCTGCTGGTGCTTGAAGCACTGGCACTGGCGGTGACGGGCATCGCGGCGGGGCTTGGCTTGCTCTATGCGAGCATCGCCCTGGCCCAAGGTTACGTGCAGGCCAACTACGGCCTGTACCTGCCCTTGGCCTTGCCCACTGCACATGAATGGACGCTGCTGGCTATCATCCTTGGCGCAGCGCTGCTGATGGGCAGCGTACCGGCCTGGCGCGCCTATCGGCAGTCGCTGGCCGATGGCCTGTCCATTCATCTCTGAGTGCGTGTAATGATCCAGTACCTCACTGCCTTTTTCGCGGGTAAACCCGCGAAGGGGCCAGCATTGCTGACGTTGATCATCCTGCTGCTGACAGTGTCAATGCCCTTGTGGGCCGCCGAACCCAAAGAGCTGGACTGGCCTGCGCTCATTCCTGAAGGCGCACCGGTCATCCCGCCACAACTGACGCCGCTGCACGACATGTCGCAGCTGAGCGATGCGCTGTCAGCCGAGTCGGCCCCACCGGCACGCCAGCAAGGGCCCGATGCCCCGGTGGTCAAAAGCCTCGATGGCCAACAAGTGAAGATCCCGGGCTACATCGTGCCGCTGGAGGTGAGCGAAGAAGGCCGCACCACGGAGTTCCTGCTGGTGCCTTACTACGGTGCCTGCATCCATGTGCCACCCCCGCCGTCGAACCAGATCGTGCACATTTTCAGCGAAATGGGCGTGCGTGTGGAGGACCTCTACCAGCCCTACTGGATCGAGGGAAAGATGCAGGTTAGAGCCTCCAGCAGCGAATTGGCCGACGCCGGCTACCAGATGGAAGCGGAGAAAATATACGCTTATGTGCTCAAGTGAGAACTGTTTCGAATTCGTGACGATGCTTCTTTGAGCTGGGTCAAACTTTCGTCTTAGACGCATCCGTACCATTGGACTACTCGATTACTCACGTCCTTTGGGAGCTTCCATGAACAAGTCCTTGCTCGGCGCCTCGCTTGTGGCCCTTGCGCTCGCCGCCCCTGTTGCCCACGCCCACAAGGCGGGTGATGTCATCGTCCGCGCCGGTGCCATCACCACTGCACCCAACGAAAACAGCGGCGACCTGAAATTCGACGGCAACAAGGTGTCGGGCACCAAGGCGACCCTGGACAGCGACACCCAGCTGGGCCTGACCTTCGCCTACATGCTCACCGACCACATCGGCCTGGAGCTGCTGGCCGCAACCCCGTTCAAGCACAGCGTAGGCGTCAAAGGCCTGGGCGGCGGGCTGGACGGCAAGCTGGCCGATATCAAACAGCTGCCACCGACCCTGTCCGTGCAGTACTACCCGATGGAGCCTAACTCCAAGTTCCAGCCCTATGCTGGCGTCGGCATCAACTACACCCTGTTCTTCGACGAAGACCTGACCAGCGAGCGCAAGCAACAGGGCTTCAGCAACCTCAAGCTGCAGGATTCGGTGGGTATCGCCGGCCAGTTGGGCATGGACTACATGATCACCGACAACCTGCTGGTCAACGCCTCGGTCTGGTACGTCGACATCGACACCAAGGCCAGCGTCAACGGCCCGACCGCATTGGGCTACAGCAAGACCAAGGTCGACGTCGATGTCGACCCTTGGGTGTACATGGTCGGCCTTGGCTACAAGTTCTGACCTGAGCACGGCAGGGCGGCTTCGGTCGCCCTTTGTCGTTGCCCCCAAGACCAGTACCCCAGTGCCAGCCCACTGATCGCCATCCCCAGCCCGCATACTGCGGTCCAGCCCCAGCGGGCATACACCCAGCTCGCCAGCACTGCACCCAGGCCGCTACCGATCGAGTAGCAACACATGTAGGCGCCGATCAAGCGGCTAGCCATTGCACCACGACCCGCCAGCAGCAGGCTCTGGTTGGTGACATGCACCGCCTGCACGGCGAAATCCAGCATCAGCACACCCAGCACGAAGACCGTCAGCGAGTGCCCGACGAAAGCTGTCGGCAGCCATGACAGCGTCAACAAGGCCAGCGCCAGCCCGGTGGTGCGCTCGCCCAGTCCTCGATCAGCCAGCCGACCGGCCCGCGACGCCGCCAGGGTGCCGGCGATACCCGCCAGGCCGAACAGGCCGATCTCGGTATGGCTGAGCGCCAGCGGTGGTGCACTCAAGGGCAGCACCATGGCACTCCACAGCACGCTGAACGCAGCGAAGATCAGCAGGCCGAACAGCCCGCGCCGGCGCAGCAGGCTGTCGTTTCGATACAAGGTGAACAAAGAGCCGATCAACTGCAGGTAACCAGACCGTTGCGTGGTAACCCGGCTCGCTGGCAGCCAGCGCCAGAGCACCACAGCCATCAGCATGAGCAGTACCGCCGCCACGAAGTACACGCTGCGCCATCCGGCCAGGTCGGCGAGCGCCCCCGAGACCAGACGCGCCAGCAAGATGCCCAGCACGACCCCGCTGGTGACCGTACCCACCGCCTGGCCCTGGCTGGCTGGGGTAGCGAGGGTGGCGGCGTGGGCGACCATCACCTGCACCATGACCGCCATCAGCCCGACCAGGGCCAGGGCTGCCAGCAGCACCCGCCAGTCCTGTGCCAGGCCAACGCCGATCAGGGCCAGAGCGGCAACCATCAACTGCGCCAGCAACAGGCGTTTGCGCTCGAACAGGTCGCCAAGGGGCACGATCAGTATCAACCCAACGGCATAGCCTGCCTGGGTCGCACCGACCACCCAACCGACCTGCTGCTGCGCCACCCCCAGCTCGCTGGCCATCGACTCGAGCAAAGGCTGGGCGAAATAGACCGTGGCCACGGCCATGGCGCAGGTGGCGGCAAGCAACAGGGTTATCCAGCGATTCATCGGGCTGACTCCTTCGCACCTGGTTTCAAATTGAAACCACATGCTGGATATTTAGCAAATGTGGTTTTAATCTGCAACCAGATAAACCCTACAGGTGCTGCCAATGCTCGATGAAGTGAACGCTCAATGCCCCGTAGCCCGGGCGCTGGAAGTGCTGGGCGACCGTTGGGCGCTGATGATCCTGCGCGATGCCTTCGATGGCCTGCGCCGTTTCAGCGAGTTCCAGAAGAACCTGGGGCTGGCGAAGAACATCCTGGCGTCGCGGCTGAAGCTGCTGGTGGAGAGTGGGTTGCTGGCGTTGCAGCCGGCGTCCGATGGCAGCGCCTACAAGGAATATGTGCTGACCGAGAAAGGGCGCTCGGTGTTTCCGGTCGTGGTGGGGTTGCGCCAGTGGGGGGAGCGGTTTCTGTTCGAGACGGGGGAAACGCGTTCGGAGCTGGTGGACAGTGCCAAGGGGCGGCCGGTCGGGATTCTGCAGGTGCGTTCCGAGGATGGCAGGCTTCTGGCAGCGGAGGATTGCCTGCGCAAGGTTGTGCGGCATTCATGAACCTGGGGCCGCTTTGCGGCCCTTTCGCGACTCAAGGCCGCTCCCACAGGGTTTGCGCAAGTTTTGATATTTGCGCAGATCAATGTGGGAGCGGCCTTGAGTCGCGAAAGGGCTGCGAAGCAGCCCCGGCTATCTCAAGCCCTACCGAGCAGCTTGGCCAAAGCCTCGACCATCGGGGTCGGCTGCGGGAAATCAAAGCGCGCCAGCAAGCGTTGGTTGTCTGCCCGCGAATGGCGAATGTCACCCGAGCGCGCCTGGCCGTAGCTGATCGCCGGCAAGCTGCCCACCACCTGCTCCAGTGCCTTGAGCATCTGGTTCAGCGAAGTTGCCTGGTTCAGGCCGACGTTCACCGCGCCCTCTTCCACCTGCGGCTGCTCCAGCGCCTGCACCATCACCTGCACCAAATCGCCGACGTAGAGGAAGTCACGGGTCTGCTCGCCATCGCCGAATACGGTGATCGGCAGCCCTTGAACGGCCCGTTCGCTGAAGATGCTGATCACCCCGGAGTACGGCGAGGACGGGTCCTGGCGCGGGCCGAAGATGTTGAAGAAGCGGAATACCACCGGCTCCAGGCCATGCTGGCGGCGATAGAAATCCAGGTACTGCTCGCTGGCCAGCTTGTCCACCGCATAGGGCGTCAGCGGCGCCTTCGGCGTGTCCTCGGCAATCGACTCGCCTTCGCCATTGTTGCCGTACACCGCCGCACTCGATGCAAAGAGCACGCGGCGCACGCCATGCACGCGCATGGCCTCGGCCACGTTGAGGGTGCCGATGAAGTTGCTCTGGTGGGTCTTCACCGGATCTTCGACCGACGCCTGCACCGACGCCACCGCAGCCAGATGAACCACGGCAGCGCAACCGGCGGCGGCACGCTGAACCAGCGCAGCGTCGGCCACATCGCCTTCGATCAGTTCGAGGCGCGGGTTATCCAGTTGCAGATTGTCGCGCTTGCCGGTGGAAAGGTCGTCGAGAATACGTACGGCATAGCCCTTGGCCAGCAACGCATCGCACAGGTGGGAGCCAATGAAGCCGGCGCCGCCGGTGATCAGGATGGGGGCATCAGCCATGGCGGTAGAATCGATCCAGTAGTGGCGGCAAGCCCGCGCGCCAGGCACGCGGCTTGATGCCGAAAGTGTGAAGTATTTTCTTGCAGGCCAGCACCGCGTGCTGCGGCTCCTCGCTGGCATCCGGCCGTGCGGCGTGGGCCTGCGCGGTTGGCGCCTGTACGGCCAGCTGACGGTATTGCCCGGCCTCGCTGAGAATCGCCTGGCCCAGCGCCAGCGGCGTGGTCGCCTCGTTGCCGGCGTAATGGTAGGTGCCCCACAGCGGCGCGCTGCAATCCAGCTGCTTGAGCACCGAGAGGATCACCCGTGCAGCATCGTCGACTGGCGTCGGGTTGCCGCGGCGGTCATCGGCCAGCAGCAGCTCCTGCGGTTGCTCGGCGCGGGTCAGGAAGCGGCCCAGGGCACCGTCGATGCTTTCGTCCAGCAACCAGCCGAAGCGCAGCAGCACATGCTGCGGGCACGCCGCGCGCACGCTCTGCTCGATACGCCACAAGGCCTGGCCACGCTGGCCCAACGGTACCGGTTCGTCCTTTTCGGAGTAGGCCGTGGCCCGCGAACCATCGAATACCCGGTAGCTGGAAGGCTGCACCAGGGTGATCTGGTGGTGCTGGCACAACTCCGCCAGCCGCTCCACCGCCCGCTCTTGCAGGGCCAGGCGCTGGTCGCTGACCGCCTCGGCCTGGAACCAGTCGAAGTAGTAGGCCAGGTTGACCAGGGCATCGGGGCGATGATCGTCAAGCAGCTGAGTGAGGCTGGCCGGGGCCCAGCCGTTCTCCGGCGGGCGCGGTGCCAGGAATGCGATGTCCTCCTCGGCCCCGAGACGAATCAGCGCTTGCCCGAGGGCATTGCCACCACCCAACAGCATCAGGCGCATACGCATAGAGTCAGCAGATCCGAACAGGTTGATAGAAGGAAAGGAGTCATTTTGCGGTTTCCGGGCGGGGAAGTCCAACCCTAGGGTGCGCTGCTACCAATGCGCCTCAGAGCCACCACCTCGCAGGAAAATTCCTACGCCTTCGACTGGCCAAGTCCTGCATCCAATATCAAAAATAATTGCCTAAATAGCTCCCGTATCTTCGGAAAGTTCACAACATCCCTACAGACAAGGACAAAACAATGACAGGGAGCTATAGCGAAGCATTACACGATATTGCTCATTTTAACTTCGACCAGGGTCAAGCTCGTAGGCTGGACGAGGCGTGCCTTCGCGTGGCCGCTGAGGGGGGACCTGATGCTTCAGGCACTGCTGCGTTATCCAGGCACTATGCTGAGCGGCTGAAACAGGAGATCACAGCTCAACAGCAGGCACTTCTTGATGCGTTCACATCCGGCCAGGTTTGTGCAATTGAGTTCAGCAACATGCTGCCATTGCCCAGTGACCCTCCCCCAGATGTAATGCCGCCACAGGAAAATCTGAGCACGGCGCCTGCAGTGATTTATTTGGCGTCCAGACATCAGATTCTGCTGAGTCTAGTCGGATACCGATCCTTCGCATTTGATATCGACAACGAGGGGAAACAAACGCGACTTGTGGGTAACTTCAAAGGTGGTGGAAAGGTCCCGCTTGTTGAGGAAAAACAAGACCGAACGGCCGAATTGAACTCCCATGCAGGCGTTAGCCTTGGTCCCCATACGGAGCCCCCTTACAACTGTTCGGTCAAAGCTGAAGACGAACACTCACCAGCACCGAGCGCGCTAATCCTGACCGCAAGATGGAACCCACAGCGAGAACCGACACGGTTGACACCCATGCGCGCAGCCATCAGAAAACTGAACGGTATCGAAGCACTGGCGCTCACATCACGCTCGTTTCGCTTCAGCCGAAGCGAATGCTTCATCAAGGATGACAGCCCGCCTCCTCGTCCAAGTTCCATATTGCAGTTCGACAGAATGGAAGGGTTTACCTTGCGCTACAGCACTTACCGCTATTCGTTGGACTCAGAGGCCTCAGTCCCTGCGCAGCATGCATTCAAGGCATTAGAGGGATTAGTCAGCGAAATAGAACCCACAGTATTTGTGCTGGACTCAAGTTCAGCGCTTTTGATCAACAACAGCCAGGCCCTGCATTCTCGGGACACCATTCTTGATAACAGAAGGCTTCTGGTTCGGTTGTTTGCATATGCACCTCACACGGAGCCTCTGGTACTTCAACCAGACCCACTCGTCGTTCGCGGATAAGACTGGATAACCAAGTATGGAAATCGAAATTTCAACTTTGTTGATCCTTGCCGCCACTGCATTGCTGGCAGGCTTCTTCGACGCCATCGCAGGCGGCGGTGGTTTACTCACGCTTCCGGCGCTATTCATTGCCGGAGTCGATCCGCTAGCGGCAATGGCTACCAACAAGTTCCAGGCCTCCTCGGCCAGTTCTTCAGCAGTCTGGGCGTTCGCCCGCAAGCGAATGATCCAATGGCGAACAGACTGGCCAATGGCTTTGCTGTCATTCGCAGGTGGTTTTGCAGGGGCCTTGTCGATCAGCTTGCTCGACAGAGCGGTCCTTGAATCAACTGTGCCGTTCTTGCTGATTGCGGTCGCTACCTACTTTGCACTCAGCCCCAAGCTCGAGGATCAGGACCGCAAGCGGCGGCTGTCGTATTTCTGCTTTGCGCTCTTGGTTGCTCCAGGCATTGGCTTCTATGACGGCATTTTTGGCCCGGGTACCGGTTCATTCTTCATGGTCGCCTTCACACTGCTGCTGGGGCAGCACCTCATGCAGGCAATCAGTAGCAGCAAACTGCTCAACGCATCCTGCAACCTTGGAGCATTGTCGGTATTTGCCTACGGTGGAGCCATCATATGGCCTTTGGCGCTGGCCATGGCGGCCTGCGCCATCATCGGCGCTCAACTCGGCGCTCGTTGCGCCCTCTACTTCGGACCGCAACTGGTCAAGCCACTGTTGATCACGGTGTGTTGCCTGATGGCGGCGAAGTTGTTGCTTGGTGATGGTCATCCGGTAGGTGAATGGCTGCGCGCTTACACGGTGCTGCGCTAAATATTTCATTCAATCTCGAACAAGCTGTTCCGCAACGGCCCCACACTCAACCGCTCACGCACATCGTCATCGATCCGTGGATCATCCGGCCGGTACAGCCTGACCTGCCGATAGGCATTGATGCGGTTGATCTCCTCCCCCAGGTATTCCCACACCACCCGGGTGCAGGCCGGGTTGCGCCGGTCGCCGCTGGACACCCCGGACTTCAGGCCGTTGAGGCGGGTGATGCGGCTCTTGAAGCTGGGGATGAGGATGGTCTGGCTCATCTCGTTGAAGGTCAGCGACTCGTAGTCGATGAGGAACACCCGGTCCTGCAACTGGAACGCCGCGCCCAGGTAGCGGCAGCGCACCTCGGCATGCTGGTCGGTGGCGCTGGAGCGCTCCTGGCGTTCCTGGCGCTCGAACAGGAAGCGGCCGCGTTCTTCCCACAGGTGCACCAGCGACACCAGGATGGTGCCGGGTACCGACATGCAGTTGGAATACTCGAAGTAATAGCCGCAATAGCGCGACAGATTGCCGGCGTGTTCGTGGAGCGGGCGGAACAGTTCGCTGATCGGGTCATCGGGCTGGTCGGAGACTGTCGACACGCGCGCGCCGATCAGTCGGGCAAACTGTTCGGCCGGCAAATTCAGTTCGTAATCCTCGACGCCGAAGAAATCACCGATGCGCTTGAGGTTGAACGGCGTCGGGCGGCTCTGGCCGCTCAGGTACTTGTTGAATTGTGCGCGGTTGATCGACAGCTGGCGGCAAACTTCCGAAATAGAGCGGTAGTGACTGCAGGCCAGTTTCAGGTTGGTAGCGAAGTGATCGCTCATGGCAGGGGGCTCAGGTGACGCGAATGATGCCAGTCTAGCATCAAGTCGCGCCAACTCAGAGCAACACGCGAAATTGTAACCACCCTTGTCATGGCCAACCATGCGCCCCAACGCATAGCGGTGCGCCTGCCGTCCGCTGTCTTTTCACACGAAGAATAAGAATCGAGGTCATTTTCCAATGCTCGAAGCACTCAACGATTTCCTTTCGGGGAAACTCCTCATCGTGCTGATCGTCGGTCTCGGCGGTTACTTCACCATCCGTTCGCGGTTCGTTCAGTTCCGCCATTTCGGCCACATGTTCGCCGTATTCAAGGAGTCGCTGCGTGGCCAGGCAGGCCAGCTGAGCTCCTTCCAGGCCCTGATGCTGAGCCTCGCCGGCCGCGTGGGTGCCGGTAACATCGCCGGTGTCGGCATTGCCGTGACCCTGGGTGGCCCAGGCGCGGTGTTCTGGATGTGGGTCACTGCCCTGGTCGGCATGGCCAGCAGCTTCTTCGAATGCACCCTGGCCCAGGTCTACAAGCGCGCCGACGGCGACGGCCTGTACCGTGGCGGCCCGGCCTACTACATCCAGCACGGCCTGAAGCGCAAAAGCATGGCCATCGTGTTCTCGATCCTGCTGCTGGTCACCTACGGCTTCGCCTTCATCGGCCTGCAGTCGTACACCGTGACCCACTCGCTGCAGAACGCCTTCGCCTTCGACCCGCGCCACACCGGCATCGTCCTGGCCGTGCTGCTGGCCATCACCTTCCTCGGTGGCATCAAGCGCATCGCGGCGGTGTCGGACCTGCTGGTACCGATCAAGACCCTGGCCTACATCGGCGTGACCCTGTACGTGATCGGCACCCAGATCGAGCACGTACCGGCCATGCTGGAAACCATCTTCAAGAGCGCCTTCGGCCTCGACCCGGCATTCGGCGGCCTGCTCGGCAGCGCCATCGTCATGGGCGTGAAGCGTGGCGTGTTCGCCAACGAGGCGGGCCTGGGCAGTGCGCCGAACGTGGCTGCCGTGGCCGCCGTGAAGCACCCGGGCGCCCAGGGCGTGGTCCAGGCGTTCAGCGTGTTCCTCGACACCTTCGTGATCTGCACCTGCACCGCGTTGCTGATCCTGCTGTCGGGCTTCTACACCCCGGGCTTCGAAGGTGACGGCATCGTCCTGACCCAGAACTCGCTGGCCGCCGTGGTCGGTGACTGGGGCCGCCTGTTCGTCAGCGTGGCACTGTCGCTGTTCGTGTTCACCTGCATCCTCTACAACTACTACCTGGGCGAGAACAGCCTGCAGTTCCTCAGCCGCAACCGCGTGGTGCTGCTGGCGTTCCGCGCCCTGGTACTGGCGCTGGTGGTGTGGGGTTCGATGCAGGACCTGTCGACCGTGTTCGCCTTCGCCGACATCACCATGACTTGCCTGGCCTTCGTCAACCTGGTGGCCCTGGCCCTGCTGTTCAAGGTCGGCCTGCGGGTGATGCGCGACTACGATGACCAGCGCAAGGCCGGCATCAAGCAGCCGGTGTTCGACTCGTCGAAGTTCGCCGACCTGGACCTGGACCGCAACGCCTGGCCTGCCAATCCACAGGCGGAAACAGCCACTGACAAAGCCGTCGGCCAAGCTCAGCCGCAGCGCTGATATCCTGCCCTGCCCAGCCGCCCCGTCCGTGGGCGGCTGCTCTACCTCCGCTCACCGCTACGGATGATTTCCATGCGTGCAGTCAAGAATCTCCTCGTCCTCTACACCGGTGGCACCATCGGCATGCTCGAAACCGCCGAAGGCCTGGCGCCGGCCGGTGGTTTCGACGCGCGGATGCGCGAACACCTCGCCCAGCTGACCGATGCGCCCCAGGTGCAATGGACGCTGCAGGAAATGAACCCGCTGCTCGATAGCGCCAACATGCAGCAGCACAACTGGCTGGCGATGCGCGATGCCATCGTCGCGGCGGTGGACGCTGGCCATGACGGCGTGCTGGTGCTGCATGGCACCGACAGCCTGGCCTACAGCGCCGCGGCGCTGTCGTTCCTGCTGCTGGGCCTGCCGGTGCCGGTGCTGCTGACCGGCTCGATGCTGCCGGCCGGCGCACCGGGCAGCGATGCCTGGGACAACCTGTGCGGGGCCTTGCGCCTGGTCGAACAGGGCCTGGAAGCTGGCGTGCAGCTGTACTTCCACGGCCAGCTGCTGCATGGCTGCCGGGCCTCGAAGCTGCGCAGCGAAGCCTTCGATGCCTTTGCCGCGCTGCCGCGCCATCGTGAAGGCGAGCGTGCCGCCGAACTGCCTGCCGCCCTGGGTTATCGCCAGCAGCGCCAGCCGGTCAACCTGGCGGTGATGCCGGTGTTCCCGGGCCTGCAGGCCGGGCATCTGAAGGGACTGCTCGACAGCGGCGTGCAAGGGCTGCTGCTGGAGTGCTATGGCAGCGGTACCGGGCCGTCGGATGACCAGGCATTGCTGGAAGTGCTGCGTGAAGCGCGCCAGCGTGGTGTGCTGTTGGCTGCCATCAGCCAGTGTCCGGAAGGGTCGGTGGTTTTCGATACCTATGCGGCGGGCAATCGCCTGCGTGGGGCCGGGCTGGTGAGTGGTGGCGGCATGACCCGTGAGGCGGCGCTGGGCAAGATGTTTGCGCTGCTGGGGGCGGGGCTGGATGTGGATGCTGCAGAGCAATGGTTTGCTCTGGACCTGTGCGGGGAGCGGGCCTAGGTTTCAGCCTGACAGGGGCCCCTTCGCGGGTAAACCCGCGAAGAGGCCCTGATAGGTAGAAAGAAATGGCGGAAGGCAGCGGGAGTCGAACCTGCCCGGGAACGGCTGCCGTCCCCAACCGGGTTTGAAGCCCGGCCGCGCCACCGGGCGCGATTGCCTTCCTTGAACTCAGTGCCTGGCCTGCTGTTGGGCCAGGGCGCTGTCGGCGCGGATGTAGCGCTGGTCGGCCACCCGCCGGGTCAAGCCGATGCGGTCGAAGTATTCGAGAATCTGCACACTGCGCTTGCGACCGATGCCCAACATATCGCGAAACGCCGCAACCTGCACTATCGACGTCTCGCTGGCCTGCCCCAGCAGCAGCTCTGCCATGCGCCCTAGCGTCACCTCAGGGTAGAACAGGTCGCGCACCACCTGATGCACCAGGCCCAACCGGGCCAGCTTGCGCAGCAGCAGGCGCACATCCGCCTCCGCACAGTTTTCTTCAGTGGCCAACGTCCGGACCCAGGGTGGGTCATATTGCCCTGCCAGCAACTTCGGCTGCAGTCGTTCCCACAGCGCACTGTCGGCGGCGCTCAGCTGCACCTTGTGATCAGGCAAATGCAGCCATGGCCCGCTGCTGGCTATCACCTGCTCATTGAGCAGTTCATCGAGCAGGCTGACAAACGCCGGGCGCTCCAGCGGCAAGGCGGCGAAGCGGCGCAGACGGTCGCGGTCCGGGCCGAGCTGGTCGGGCTCCTGTTCGTGAAAACGCGCCAGTTGCTCCAGCACCTGATGCCGCAGTGCAAGCCATTGGCCTTTGGCAAACAGCAGCGGGCCCTGGCGCGTGGCCACCACCAGCACATCATTGGGCAACAGCCAGGTTTCGCGCTGGCGATTGAACTGGCGCTCCAGGCGCTGCGGGTCGAGGCCACCGAGCGCGCTGGCGAGCAAGGCCGGCAGTGCCTCCTCCAGGCCCTCTGCATCACGCAGCACCTGCAGCTGGCGCAGGCGTTCTTCACTGCGGCGCTGCCGACTCGGCGCGAACGGGTCGAGCACCTTGCCGCCACCAAGGGTGCGCTGGGCACGCTGGTCCCGTAGCACCAGGCGGTCACCGTGCACCGCCTGCAACGGCGCGTTGAGCAGCAACTGGGCAAACATGCGCTGGCCGGCGGCCAGGGTTTCGCCTTCGAGCAAGGCCACCCGGGCCGTTACATCCTGGGTGCCGAGGTGCACGTGAACGGCACTGAAATGCTCGAACATGCGGGTTTCACCGGGTAGCAGGCACAGTTCAATGTCCACCCGCACGCTGGGCGCATGCAGCCATTCGGGCACCAGCCAGTCGCCTCGGTGCACCTGCTCTACCGCAAGGCGTTCGGCGACGATGTTCAACGCCACCCGCTGGCCGGCCTCGGCCACCAAAGCCACCTGGTTCTGCGCGTGCAAGCCACGCACCCGTACTGGCTTGCCAGCCTTGCCCAGCAGCAAGGTGTCGCCGGTACTGACACGCCCGGCCAGTGCCGTGCCGGTCACGACTATCCCGGCGCCGGTCACGGCGAAGGCGCGATCGACCGCCAGGCGAAAGCCACCGCGCACGCTGCGCTGACGCACCCGTACTTCGGCCTCCAGCAAGGCCCGGCGCAACACCTCGATACCCTGCCCGGTGACGCTCGACACGGGGAATTGCCGAGCCTTGGCATAAGGCCCCTCTGCCATTAACGCCCTGACTTGCGCCTGCACCTCGGCCAGCCGTTCGGGCTCGACCCGGTCGCATTTGCTGATCACCACCAATGCCTGGGGAATACCCAGCAGCTCGATGATTGCCAGGTGCTCGCGAGTCTGCGGCATCACCCCGTCGTCGGCGGCCACCACCAGCAGCACCAGGTCGATGCCGTGGGCGCCGGCCAGCATGTTGTGGATAAACCGCTCATGGCCCGGCACATCGATGAAACCGGTCAACGCCGCCCCTTCGGCCAGCGCCGCGTAGCGGTAGCCGAGGTCGATGGTCATGCCACGGGCGCGTTCTTCCTGGCGCTGGTCACCGGCCTGGCCAGTGAGGGCCTGAAGCAGCGCGGTCTTGCCGTGGTCGATGTGGCCGGCGGTGCCGACGATCATTGCACGGGCCCCAATTGCAAGGCCGGCAACTGCGCCAGCCATTGGGCCTCATCGTCGAGCTGGCGCAGGTCGAGCCACAGGGCGTCGTCAGCGATGCGCCCGAGCACCGGCACCGGCAGGTCGCGCAGGGCCCGCTCCAGCACATGCAGGCTGCGCCCGCGCAGCTTCTTCGACACCTGCGGGCGCAGGCACAGCGCCGCACTGGGCAGGCGCGCCACCGGCTGGCTGCCGCTGCCGATCATGCCCAGCGCTGGCTCGGCGCTGACCCGCCATTGCTCACCCAGGTGTGCCTTGAGCTCGGGGGCCAGCCGCTCGGCCTGGGCCTGGATCTCGGCCTGGCTGCGGGTCAGCAGACGCAGGCTCGGCAGGCGTTCGGCCAGGCGATCGGGGTTGCGGTACAGCGCCAGCACTGCCTCGAGTGCCGCGAGGGTGATCTTGTCGACGCGCAGTGCGCGCTTGAGCGGGTTTTTCTTGATCCTGGTAATCAGCTCCTTGCGACCCACGATGATCCCGGCCTGAGGGCCGCCCAGCAGTTTGTCACCGCTGAAGGTGACGATATCGGCGCCATCGCCCAGAGCCTGGCGCACCGTCGGTTCGGCGGGCAGCCCCCAGCGCGTGAGATCAAGCAGGCTGCCGCTGCCGAGGTCTTCAAGCAGTGGCAGTTCATGCTGGTGGGCGATACGCGCCAGTTCGCCAGTCGGTACCTGATGGGTGAAGCCCTGAATGCTGTAGTTGCTGCAGTGCACGCGCATCAGCAGGCCGGTGCGCGGGCCGATGGCGGCTTCATAGTCACGGGCATGGGTGCGGTTGGTGGTGCCGACCTCGTGCAGTTTCACCCCGGCCCTGGCCATGATGTCGGGGATGCGGAACGCACCGCCGATCTCGATCAGTTCGCCACGGCTGATGATGCCCTCCTTGCGCGTGCCCAGGCTGTTGAGCGCCAGCAGCACGGCGGCGGCATTGTTGTTGACCACGGTGACGGCCTCGGCGCCGGTCAGCTCGCGGATCAGGCCTTCGATCAAGTCATCACGGTCGCCGCGCTTGCCGGTGGCCAGGTCGAATTCCAGGTTGAGCGGGTAGCGGGCGGCAGTCTGCATCGCCTCGACCGCTTCCTCGGGCAGCAGCGCACGGCCGAGGTTGGTGTGCAGCACGGTGCCGGTGAGGTTGAACACGCGGCGGACCTGGCTGCGTTGCTGGATCGACAGGCGTTCGCCAGTACGGCCAAGGAGGATTTCAGCAGCCAGTTCGGCGCTGCTGAGTTCGCCGTTGCGGGCGGGGTCACGCAGGTCGTCAAGCAACTGGCGCAAGGTGTTCAGGACGGCGTCGCGGCCGTGACGGTCGATCAGCGGGAGGCAGGCCGGGTGGCGCAGGAGGGTGTCGATGGAGGGCAGGCGTGGGGTGTCGCTGGCTAGGCTGGAGGACATGCAGTACTACCTTGGACTGATCCGTTGTCTGTGCTGGCCCTTTCGCGGGCTCGCCCGCTCCCACAAGGTCCGCGCAGCTTTTGAGGCTTGTGCAGTACCTGTAGGAGCGGGCGAGCCCGCGAAGCAGGCGACTCGGTATTACAGTGTAGACACTCAGCCACTACCCGGGCGCGAGCATCAGGTTGGGTGCCAGGCGATGGAAGCCCTCCTCGTCCAGGCGGATATCCAGCGCCAGGCTGGCCAGGTCGTCGGCCAGCGGCTCGGCCGCCGCATCGTTTTCCAGGTAATTCTGCTTCAGGTAGCTCTCGCATGCCGGACAGCACTCGGCGCGCAGCGGCGCCTTGCCCGGTGCATGGCGGTCGTCTTCAAGGCTGGTATAGCGCAAATCCTTGCTCGACTCGCAATACACGCACTTGACCCGCACCACATGCCACTCACAGGCACACAGCGAACAGGCCAGATAACGCAGGCCGTTGTGCTTGCCACGGTTGCGCACCACCCCGGCCATCGCTGGCGAACCACAGGCCGGGCATTGCGCCAGGCTACCGGCGGGCTTCAGTTCAGGGGCAGGCAGCGCCAGCAACCAACTCGACCAGGCGGCCTGCAAGGCGGCGCCAATGAACGGTACCAGCGCCGCCGGCACCGCATCGTATTGCCCGGCGAGCAAGGCGATACCCCAGCCCTTGCGCTGGCTGTCGTCACTGTCGCGCAGGGTTTGCAACGCCTCGCCCAGCGCGCCACTGGCCTCGCTATCGAAGTGCATGAGCAAGGCCTGCAACCAGACCAGCCATGGCCCTTCACGCACCAGGCTGTCGGCTGCCAACGGTGGCAGGCCATGACTTATGCACAGGCGCTGACGCTCCTCGGCTACCGGCAACCCGCCGGGAGGGTTATCCACAAGCTGCTGCTGGACGCGGCACAACTGGGCGATCAGCCGCAGGTAATCACCCAGGGCATTGCCCTCGGCCAGGTGTTCCAGGCGCGCTGCGCGCAGTGCAAACAGATTGGCAGGCGGCAGGTGCAGAAACGGCGGCATCACTGCCGACGCTTCGATCTGCCCGGGTTCGAGTATCGTGCTCAAGCGCTCATCCTTCTTTTCGTCCGTGATTGCCCGGCGTCTTGTCGCCGGTCACTTCGCGGTACCACAGCTCATGGTGCTTGCGTGCCCAGGCGCGGCTGACCCAGCCATGCAGCATGGCGCCGATCGAGCCCTTGATCCAGATACCGGCGTAGATGTGCACGATGATGCTGAGGATCAGCACGAACGCCGCCAGGGCATGGGCCAGCGCCGACAGGCGAATGACCTCGATACCGAACAGCTGGCTGAAATACGCACGCCAGATCACCACGCCGCTGAGCAGCAGCACCAGCATGCACGCCAGCAGGGTCCAGAACAGCAGCTTCTGCCCGGCGTTGTACTTGCCGATCGGTGGCACGCCCTCCTCCTTGTTCAGCATCACCCGGTCCACGCGGCGCAGCCACAGGCGGTCGTTGGCGGTGATGAAGTTGGCGCGCCAGAAGCGGAACACCAGGCCGAGGAAGAACACGAACATCGCCACGCCCAGGAACGGATGCAGGATGCGCGTCCATGGCCCGCCGCCGAACAGGTGGCTGAGCCAGAACAGTGCCGGGTGGAACAGCGCAAGCCCCGAGAGCCCCGCCGTCATGAACAGGATCGCGACGATCCAGTGGTTGGTCCGCTCGTTGGCGTTGTAGCGCAGGATGGGTTTGTTGTCGTTCATGGCCGCTGCTCCCCTTGCCCACCGGGCTTGGTCGGGTCATAGACATGCACCGACGGGTCCACCTGATGCACACTGTCGTCCGGCGGTGTGGGGTGTTCGTCCTCCTCCACCCGCTGTGGGCCAACCCGCACGTAGTGGAAGAACCCGGCCAGTACCGCCGCGCCCATGGCCAGCAGCGCCAGCGGCTTGGTGAAGCCTTTCCACAAGCCCACCAGCGGGCTGATCACCGGCTGGTCCGGCAGGCCGGCATACAGCTTTGGCGTGTCGGCATGGTGCAGCACATACATCACGTGGGTGCCGCCAACGCCGTCCGGGTCGTACAGCCCGGCCTGGTCGAAGCCGCGCGACTTGAGGTCGACGATGCGCTCGGCGGCATGCACTTTCATCTCTTCCTTGCTGCCGAACACGATCGCCCCGGTCGGGCAGGTCTTCACGCAGGCCGGTTCCAGGCCCACGCTCACGCGGTCGGAACACAGGGTGCACTTGTACGCCTTGTGGTCCTTCTGCGAGATACGCGGAATGTTGAACGGGCAGCCGGTGATGCAGTAGCCGCAGCCGATGCAGTGGTCCTGGTTGAAGTCGACGATACCGTTGGCGTGCTTGATGATCGCGCCCGGGCTCGGGCAGGCCTTCAGGCAGCCGGGGTCGGCGCAGTGCATGCAGCCGTCCTTGCGGATCAGCCACTCCAGGTTGCCGTCGTCGCGCTCGTGCTCGGTGAAGCGCATCAGGGTCCAGGTCTCGGCGCTGAGGTCCTGGGGGTTGTCGTAGGTGCCGTGGTTGTGGCCGACCTCGTCACGCAGTTCGTTCCACTCCGAGCACGCCACCTGGCAGGCCTTGCAGCCGATGCACTTGGTGGTGTCGATCAGCTTGGCGACCTCTTCCAGCTGGCGTACCGAAGGCGGAACGGTGGTGGTGGCCGAGCGGGCGATGATGTCTTGGCTGGCCATCAGAGTTTCTCCACTTTGACGAGGAACGACTTGGACTCTGGCGTCTGGGTGTTGCCGTCACCGAGGAACGGCACCAGGGTGTTGGTCAGGTAGCCATGCCGCGTGGTCCCGGTGAAACCCCAGTGCAGCGGGATGCCGATCTGGTGCACGGTCTGGTTGTTGACCTGCAGCGGGCGAATCCGCTTGGTCACCACCGCCACCGCATCGATGTGGCCCCGCTTGCTCGACACCCGTACCCGGTCACCGGCCTTGATGCCTTTCTCATTGGCCAGCACCTCGCCGATCTCGACGAACTGCTCGGGCTGGGCGATGGCATTGAGGCGGCAATGCTTGCTCCAGAAGTGGAAGTGCTCGGTCAGCCGGTAGGTGGTCGCCGCGTAGGGGAACTCGTCGTGCTTGCCGAGGGTGTCCCACACCGAATCGAAGATCCGCCCGGCCGGGTTGCTGGTGGCCTTCTTGTTCTGCGGGTGCAGCGGGTTGATGCCAATCGGCGTCTCGAACGGCTCGTAGTGCTCGGGGAACGGCCCTTCGGCCATCTTGTCGATGGCGAAGAAACGCGCCACCCCTTCGGGGTTCATGATGAACGGGTTCATCCCCGCTTCCGGTGGCGAGTCGACCTTGAAGTCGGGCACGTCGGTGCCGGTCCAGGCCTTGCCGTTCCACCACACCAGGCGCTTCTTCTCCGGGTCCCACGGTTTGCCTTGCGGGTCGCTGGAGGCGCGGTTGTAGAGGATGCGGCGGTTGGCCGGCCAGGCCCAGGCCCAGTTCTGCACCTGGTGCATGCCGTACGGGTCGCTGTTGTCGCGGCGGGCCATCTGGTTGCCCTGTTCGGTCCAGCAACCGGCGAAGATCCAGCAGCCGGACGCAGTGCTGCCGTCGTCCTTCATCTGGGCGAAACCTGCCAGCTGCTGACCGGCCTTGAGCGTGGCACCGGTGGCGTCGGTGAGGTCGGTGACCGCCCAGCCGTTCATCTCCTTGGCCAGCTCCTCGGGCGATGGCTCTTCAGGGATCTTGTACGGCCAGTGGATGTTCATCATCGCATCGGGGTAGGCACCGCCCTCGGTCTGGTAGCGATGACGCAGGCGCAGGAACAGCTCGCTCATGATCTGCACGTCGGTGCGGGTCTCGCCCGGGCCGTCGGCGCCCTTCCAGTGCCACTGGAGCCAGCGGCTGCTGTTGACCAGCGAGCCATCCTCCTCGGCGAAACAGGTGGTGGGCAGGCGGATCACCTCGGTCTGGATATTGGCCGTGTCGACATCGTTGAACGGCCCGGCGTTGCGCCAGAACTCCGAGGTTTCGGTGGCCAGCGGGTCCATGATCACCAGCCACTTGAGCTTGCCCAAGGCGGCAGTGACGCGGTTCTTGTCCGGGAGTGCGGCGATCGGGTTGAAGCCCTGGCACATGTAGCCGTTGACCTTGCCCTGGCTCATCATTTCGAACATGCGCAGCACGTCGTAGGCCGGTACATCCAGCTTGGGCAGCCAGTCATAGCCCCAGTTGTTTTCCGCGGTCGCGTTGGGACCGTACCAGGATTTCATCAGGCTGACGTGGAACTTGCCGTAGTTCTGCCAGTACGACAACTGCCCCGGGCGCAGCGGCTTCGACGCACGCTTGTCGATGTAGGTGGCGTAGTCCTGCTCGGCATCACCAGCCAGGGTCAGGTAACCCGGCAGCGAGTTGGACAGCAGGCCGAGGTCGGTCAGGCCCTGGATGTTGGAGTGCCCGCGCAGGGCGTTGACCCCGCCACCCGGCATGCCGACGTTGCCCAGCAGCAGCTGGACCATGGCCGCACTGCGGATGATCTGCGCGCCGATGGAATGCTGCGTCCAGCCGAGTGCGTAGAGGATCGTCATGGTCTTGCCCGGTACCGAGCAGGTGGCGATCTCTTCCCAGACCTTCATCATCGCGTCCTGCGGCATGCCGCAGGTCATGCTGGCCAGTTCCGGGGTGTAGCGGCTGTAGTGCTGCTTCATCAGCTGGTACACGCAGCGCGGGTGCTGCAGGGTCGGGTCGACCTTGGCGAAGCCGTCCTCGCCGAGCTCGTAGCCCCAGCCGGATTTATCCGCATACACGCGCTTGGCCTCGTCGTAGCCGCTGAACAGCCCGTCCTCGAAGCCATAGTTCTCTTTGACGATGAACGACACGTCGGTGTAGTTGCGCACGTACTCGTGCTGGATCTTGTCGTTGCTCAGCAGGTAATTGATCAACCCGCCCATGAAAGCGATGTCGGTACCGGTACGGATCGGCGCGTAGTAGTCCGCCACCGAAGCGGTACGGGTAAACCGCGGGTCGACCACGATCAGCCGCGCCTGGTTGTGCGCCTTGGCTTCGGTCACCCATTTGAAGCCGCACGGATGCGCCTCTGCTGCGTTGCCACCCATCACCAGGACCAGATTCGCGTTGGCGATATCGGACCAGTGGTTGGTCATGGCGCCACGGCCGTACGTCGGGGCAAGACTTGCCACCGTCGGGCCATGTCAGACACGTGCCTGGTTATCGAACCCCAGCATGCCTGTTGCGCGGACGACCTTGTGGGTCAGGTAGCCAGCCTCGCTGGAGGCGGCGGAAGCAGCGAGGAAACCGGTGGTGAGCCAGCGGTTTACCGTTTGCCCCTGGGCGTTCTTCTCGATGAAGTTGGCATCGCGGTCCTGCTTCATCAGGTCGGCGACGCGGTCGAGCGCCTCGTCCCAGCTGACCCGCACCCACTCCTTGCTGCCCGGCTTGCGCACCTCGGGGTACTTGAGGCGGCTCGGGCTGTGGATAAAGTCGAGCAGCCCGGCACCTTTCGGGCACAGGGTGCCGCGGTTGACCGGGTGATCGGCATCGCCTTCGATGTGGATGATGCTCTGTTTGACGTTCTTGCCCGCATCGCCCTGGCTGTACAGGATCAGGCCGCAGCCGACCGAGCAGTAGGGGCAGGTGTTGCGGGTTTCTTTGGTGTGCGCCAGCTTGAAGTGACGCACCTGCTCGGCGAAGGCCGGCGTCGGGGCCATGCCCAACGCCGCCAGGCTCGAGCCTCCAAGGCCCACTGCGGCGACCTTGAAGAACTGCCGACGGTTGAGATCCATCGTGCACTCCTGATCAGGTGGTGGACGCACGGAACATGGCCGGCGCCTCTTGGTAGTCACGGTGGCGGCTAATTGATGGCCGCCAATAGATAAGACTAGTCAAGAAACGAGAAGGTGCGATGACATGGGTCAGGGGGTGAGCCAATCAACAGCGCGGCAGGTTACGCGCCACATTGAGTGCCGCGCTGCTCTGGGCCACTGGCATGATCTCGACGGTATTGATGTTCACATGCCCCGGCTGCTCGGCAATCCACGCCACTGTGGCGGCGATGTCCTCCGGCAAGATGGCTTCCACGTCGCGGTAGAGGGCTTGCACGGCATCCAGGTCGCCGTTCAGGCGCACCACCGAAAAGTCGGTGCCCGAGCACAAGCCTGGTTCGATATTGCTCACCCGCACACGGGTGCCCGCCAGGTCGGCGCGCAGGTTGAGGCTGAACTGGCGGACAAACGCCTTGCTGGCGCCATACACGTTGCCGCCCGGGTAGGGATAAGTGCCAGCGATGGACCCCATGTTGATGATCATCCCGCTGTCGGCCTCCACCATCTGCGGCAGGACTTTGTGGGTCACCATCGCCAGGCCAGTGACGTTGGTGTCGATCATCTGCTGCCAGTTCTCGCTGCTGCTGGCCTGGGCGCGGTCGACACCCAGCGCCAGCCCAGCATTGTTTACCAGCAGGTCAATTTGCAGTGAGGCGTCGCGGACTTGTTCGAACGCCGACTCGATCGACAGCGGATCGGTGACATCCAGCGCCAGCGCAATGAAATTGTCGCCCAGTTCGGCCTCCAGCACTTGCAGCTTGTCCATGCGCCGGGCGGCGCCGATCACACGGTAGCCCTTGCCGATCAGGGTGCGGCAGATGGCCCGGCCAAAGCCCGAAGAAGCGCCGGTCACGAATGCAGTTTTCATCAGTTATCTCCTTTGAAGGGGGTCAAGCCAGGTACTTCACACCCAGGCTGGTAAACAGGCAGAGCATCGAGAACACCAACGCCTTGCGCACCACTTCATTGCCTTTGCGCAGGGCCAGGGCGCTGCCCAGGTGGTTGCCGAGGATGTTGCAGGCCACCAGCGGTAGCGCCAGCAGGTAAACGACCTTGCCCGCCATGACGAACGCCACCAGGGCGCCGATGTTGGAGGCGAAGTTGAAGGTCTTGGAGTTGGCGGAGCTGGAGACCAGGTCCATGCGCAGCAGGTAGTGGAACGCGATGATGAACATGCTGCCGGTGCCGGGGCCGAAGAAGCCGTCGTAGAAGCCGATGGCCAGGCAGGTCAGCGGCACCACGGTGAACAGCATGCGCGGCGACAGTTCGCGCTCCTCCACCGGGCGGTCTTTGGGGGTGAGGAAGATGAGAATGCCGAACGGGATCAGCGCCAGGATGATCTTGCCCACGGTTTCCTGGGGGATCGACACGATCAAGTGCGCGCCCAGATAAGCCCCGAGCAATGAAAACGGCACCCCGACCAGCGCCACCTGCCAGACCATCTTGCTGTTGGCCAGGAAGTTGCGGATGGCCGCGAGTGTGCCGAGGGTGCTGACCAGCTTCTCCTGCCCCAGGGCAACCTGCGGTGGCATGCCCACCAGCAGGAAGCCGGGCACCAGAAACAGCCCGCCACCCCCGGCGATGCTGTCGACAAAGCCTGCAACGAATGCGATAGCGCCCAGCATCAGGATCGCCAACAACCAGTGTTCCGCCCAGAAGGCGCCTAACAGTTCCATATCGGTACGTCCGTCGAGTCAGTAAAAAATCAGGAGAGCACTTCGTAAAGGTGGTCGGCCCGGGCGAAATGCACGCGGTTCAGGTCGTTGACCGCGAACAGGCGCAGCAGCCAGCGGTCAGCGCCATCGTTCTGCGGCTCGAAGCCATCGCGGGCGTGCAGCACACGCTGGTTCTTGAAGACCATGAAGTCGCCTGGCAGAAGCAGGTGGGGTTCGTCGAAGCGGCGGGTTTCCAGCACGCTGCGCAGGCTGGCCAGCGCCTGCTCGGCCCGCAGGTTGAGACCGTGGGTGTTCTCGCTGTCGAAACGGCACAACCACTCACCGGCCTGGCCGCGCACCAGCACCGGGAGTTCGGCCGTGCAGCGGCGGTTGCCGCTAAAGGAGTCCGGGCGGCGGATCTCGAACTGAGGCAGGCACAGTTCGCGCACGGTGGTAGCGGGCAGTGCCGCCACCACGGCATCGAGGCTCACCAGTGTGGTGCTGATGCGCGGGTCACAGCGCATGCCGAAGAACGACAGGTATTCCGGGCAGCAGGAGGTGTCGCCGAGCGGCTCGGATGACAGCGGCAGGTCCGGGTTGTCCACGTGATAGGAGAAGCGCAGCTTCGAGCCATGGGAGCTCTTGTGGCTGGAGGAATGGCGCGAAGGAATGACATGGCGGAACAGCCGGCCATCGTTCTCACCCTCGTAGACCACCGGGTTGATCCCCATCAGGCTCTGCATGGTCAGGCTGACCAGGCAGGCAACCGGCGTGCTGCGCGGGCTGAGCACGCCCGAATAAGGCGTGGGTGGGATGTCACGGTCACGCGGGCAATTGCGCACGATCATGCTGGTCAGGTAAGGGTCCGTGACAAAGCCACGGATCTGTTGGCACAGCGCCTTGCCCAGCACGTCCTGGGCCTGGTCCTTGAGCTGTGGATAAAGCTCCTTGCTCGTCTCGAAGTCGAGGGGTGTGTTGTTCAGCAGGGTTTGCCAGGCGCTGGAGATGACCCAGGGCAGACGGATCTCCAGTGAGGCTTGAAGCTCGGCGCCTTGATGCAGGTGTGCACTTTCCATTTGCAGTGATATTCCATGTTGCTGGCTTGAGGCCAGTCGGTGTCGGCGGCAGATGATTATGTTTTTTGAAGCCGGTCACAGCGGGACGATGCCAGCGGCTGAAGGCAGCGAGAGGCCAGCGAATTGCATCGACGCAATCATTGTAATTACAAAAATAACGTCGATTCAATCCATTTTCAAAAACACGCAGACAGAGGATT
Source organism: Pseudomonas sp. (assembly GCF_017744435.1). GTDB lineage: Bacteria > Pseudomonadota > Gammaproteobacteria > Pseudomonadales > Pseudomonadaceae > Aquipseudomonas. The sequence goes on along the minus strand of NZ_JAGIBG010000073.1, from coordinate 22,896 downwards.
GAGTCGATCAAATCAACTTATTGATTTCAAAAGATTTCTGGTAACCGTGGCGAAACGGCGCCGGATGCAGGTTCGATTTTTCTCAATCAAGACCCTGCTTCATGGTCAGCGATCGACTGATCGATGCGATTCAATCAAGGCAATTTGCACGTAGGAAAACACAATTACCTCCATCAGACCTTTCGTGCTAGGCTTCCGCGTTCTCGCAGACTCTGGTGCCATTTCTATGTGGGTTCCTCACTACAGCGACCTGGCGCAGCCGGTCTACCTGATGATCGCCGACGCCCTGGAGCAGGACATCGGCAGTGGCCGGCTGGTGGCTGGCGAACGTTTGCCAACCCTCAAGGACCTGGCCGAGTCACTGGACGTGACACCCGGCACCATTGGCCGAGCCTATGACGAAGCTGCCAAGCGTGGCCTGGTGGTGGGAGAAGTCGGGCGCGGGACTTTCGTGTTGCCGCAACGCCAGGCGCAGCCCCCTGCCCCGCTTGCGTCTGCACGGCCCAGCCCCGGCAGTGCCGAGCGCGAGAGCGGGCAGATCGACCTGTCGATCATCAAGCCCAATGACGCCCACATGACCGATTGGCTGCGCGGCGCCATCAACGAACTGGCCCAGTCGCCCGACCTGGCCCAGGTGCTGGACTATGTCACCGAGGGCGGCCATGCGACCCACAAGCAAGCCGGCGCGGCCTGGATCCAGCGCTGGCTGCCCGAAGCCCGCTGGCAGCAGGTGGTGCTGACGTCCGGCGCCCAGCATGGCTTGCTGGTGGCCATCAGCAGCCTGTCGAAGAGCGACGACGTGGTGTTGTGCGAATCGTTCTGCTATCCAGGCATCATCTCCCTGGCCCACAGCATGGGACGTCGCCTGCGTGGCGTGGCCATGGACGAGTTCGGGCTGATTCCCGAGGCGCTGCGTGCGGCATGCCTGGAACATCGCCCCTCGCTGCTGGTGTGCGTCACCACGCACCAGAACCCGACCAACTCGATCATGCCCCATGCGCGGCGCGAGGCCATCGCCCAAATCGCTCGCGAGTTCGACCTGTTCATCGTCGATGACGACATCTACGGTTTTCTCGAACCGGCCCCGGACTACAAGCCGCTTGCCGCCTATGCCCCTGAACGTTCGGTGTACCTCACCAGCCTGTCCAAGAGCGTGCTGCCGGCACTGCGTATCGGCTACCTGTATGCCCCGCCGCAAACCCTCTCGCGGCTATCGTCGATGGTACGCAGCAGCGTCTGGATGCCATCGCCATTGATGGCGCAGCTGGCCAGCAACTTGATCAACAGCGGCATGGCCGACCAGTTGGTGCAGGTGCAGCAGGAGGAAGCGGCTGCGCGTCAGCACATGGCGCGAGAGATTCTGGGCAAGTACAGGATCCGCAGCCAGCCCAACAGCTTCCATATCTGGCTAGAATTGCCCGAGCCCTGGACCAGCGACGAGTTCGCCAATCTGGCGCGCAACAATGGCGTCACGGTGGTCAGTGGCAGCCAGTTCCTGTCCGAGCGCAGCCATGCCACCTGTGGTGTGCGCATTGCCTTGATGTCCCCCAGCCGCCAGGAGCTGGGCTTTGCCCTGACTAAATTGGTGAGCCTGCTGGATTCGCCGGAACCGCGGTTGTTTTATTGAGCGGGGTTGTGGGAAGGACATAAAAAAACCCAGGGCAACTGCCCTGGGTTTTTGTTTCAGCTAGACGCTTACCGCTCGATCAGAACGGAATATCGTCATCGAAGCTGTCAAAGTCAGCCGCCGGCTGTGGCGCTGGCTGCTGTGGCGCCGGGCGCTGTTGCTGCTGCGGGCGCTGAGCCTGCTGGCGTGGCGGAGCCTGGTTGTACTGTTGCTGCTGGCCACCACCGTAGTTGCCGCCACCCTGGTTGTACGGGTCACCGCCCTGCTGCTGGCCCTGCGGACGACCGCCGAGCAGCTGCATGGTGCCGTTGATGTCGACGATGATCTCGGTGGTGTAGCGCTTGATGCCGTCTTTTTCCCACTCGCGGGTCTGCAGTTTGCCTTCGATGTAGCACTGCGAACCTTTGCGCAGGTATTCGCCGGCGATCTCGGCAACCTTGCCGAACAGCGACACACGGTGCCACTCGGTACGCTCGACCTTCTGGCCCGACTGCTTGTCGGTCCACTGCTCGCTGGTAGCCAGGCTCAGGTTGGTCACGGCGTTACCGTTGGGCAGGTAGCGGACTTCGGGATCCTGGCCACAGGTGCCGACCAGAATGACTTTGTTAACCCCACGGGCCATAACGTTCTCCTAGGCTTCGCACGCCGAAGAGGCTGGATTCACCAGTCGCTCGAGGGTCGCACGGTCCAAAATTTTCGTATCCAGTTTGATATAGATGGCGGCTTCATCTGCCACCACCACGGCGTCGGTCACACCCGGCACGGCCATCAGGCGCTCGGTCAAGCCGGCTTCCCGAACTGCCTCTGGCGTCAGCGGCATGCGCAGGCTGGTCACATAGGGCGGCTCGTTCATGCGCAAGGCGACGACCAACCAGATGGCACACAGGATTGCGCAACCAAGGAACACCATGTTCAGCCCGCCGTGCTGGAACAGCCAGCCACCGAGGATTCCTCCCAGGGCGGCGCCGAGGAACTGGCTGGTGGAATACACCCCCATCGCCGTCCCCTTGCCACCAGCAGGCGACACCTTGCTCACCAGCGAAGGCAACGAAGCCTCCAGCAGGTTGAATGCGGTAAAGAATACCACGGTGCCAATCACCAGTCCGCGCAAACCGTCAGCCCACTGCCAGAAGAACACTTCCGTCAGCAGCAGGACACTGACCGCACCGGCCAACACACGTTTCATCTTGCGCTTTTTTTCGCCGTAGATGATGAACGGGATCATTGCAAAAAATGAGATCAGCAGCGCGGTCAGGTACACCCACCAGTGCTGCTCCTTGGGCAGGCCGCCGCGCTCGACGAACGCCAGGGGCAGCGCGACGAAGCTGGCCATGAGGATGGCGTGGAGGATGAAAATGCCCACGTCCAGGCGCAGAAGGTCCGGGTGACGCAGGGTCGGGCCGAGGGCCTGGCGCGCCACACCCGACTCGCGGTGCTGCAAGGTGCTGTGGGTATTGGGTACGACGAAGGCAATCAACAGGATGCCGACCAGGGCAAGTCCTGCGGTGGCCAGGAACAATCCTGACAACCCGAAGTGGCTTGTGAGCAGTGGGCCGATGACCATGGCCACGGCAAACGACAGGCCGATGCTCATGCCGATCATCGCCATCGCCTTGGTCCGGTGCTGCTCGCGGGTCAGGTCCGAGAGCAAGGCCATGACCGCCGCGGAAATCGCCCCGGCGCCCTGCAGGACACGCCCGGCGATCACGCCCCAGATGGAATCAGCCTGGGCCGCCAGCAGGCTGCCCAGGGCGAAGACCACCAGCCCCAGGTAAATCACCGGCCGGCGGCCGATGCGGTCGGAAATCATCCCGAACGGGATCTGCAATACTGCCTGGGTAAGGCCATAGGCGCCAATGGCCAGGCCGATCAGCGCGGGGGTGGCGCCGGCCAGGTCCATGCCGTAGGTGGCCAGCACCGGCAAGACCATGAACATGCCCAGCATACGAAAGGCAAAGACCAGGGCCAGGCCGCTAGCAGCGCGGGTTTCGCCGCTGCTCATGCGCTCGTTGTGGGTGTCGTGCATGGATAAACCTCGTGTGAACCGGCGGCGATTCTATCAGTCCGACAGCCTGACGGCATCTACGCGACGCTTTGCCGCGTACTGGCAGCGCGCCGTATACTTCCTTGTTTATGCCCGCCGAGCGAGGCCGCAGTGGACAAGATCCTGATTCGTGGGGCCCGTACCCACAACCTGAAGAACATCGACCTGACCCTGCCGCGGGACAAGCTGATCGTGATTACCGGCCTGTCCGGATCCGGCAAGTCGTCCCTGGCGTTCGACACCCTCTACGCCGAAGGCCAGCGCCGCTATGTGGAGTCGCTGTCGGCCTATGCCCGGCAATTCCTGTCGATGATGGAAAAGCCCGACGTCGACACCATCGAAGGCCTGTCGCCGGCCATTTCCATCGAACAGAAATCGACGTCGCACAACCCCCGCTCCACCGTCGGCACCATCACCGAAATCTACGACTACCTGCGCCTGCTGTATGCCCGCGTCGGTACGCCACGCTGCCCGGACCACGATATTCCGCTGGAAGCGCAAACGATCAGCCAGATGGTCGACCTGGTGCTGGAGCGCCCGGAAGGCAGCAAGCTGATGCTGCTGGCACCGGTGGTGCGCGAGCGCAAGGGTGAGCACCTGGCGGTGTTCGATGAGCTGCGCGCCCAGGGCTTCGTCCGTGCACGGGTCAACGGCAAGCTCTATGAGCTGGACGAACTGCCCAAGCTGGACAAGCAGAAAAAGCACAGCATCGACGTGGTGGTGGACCGTTTCAAGGTCCGCGCCGACCTGCAGCAGCGCCTGGCCGAGTCGTTCGAGACCGCGCTGAAGCTGGCCGACGGCATCGCCCTGGTCGCGCCCATGGACGACGAGCCCGGCGAAGAGATGATCTTCTCAGCGCGCTTCGCCTGCCCCGTGTGCGGCCACGCGATCAGCGAGCTGGAGCCGAAGCTGTTCTCCTTCAACAACCCGGCCGGTGCCTGCCCGACCTGCGACGGCCTGGGGGTTAAGCAGTTCTTCGATACCAAGCGCCTGGTCAACAGCGAGCTGACCCTGGCCGAAGGTGCGATTCGCGGCTGGGACCGGCGCAACGTGTACTACTTCCAGATGCTCGGCTCGCTGGCCGCGCATTACGGCTTCAGCCTGGAGGAGCCGTTCGGTGAACTGTCAGCCGAGCACCAGAAGGTGATCCTGCAGGGCAGCGGCAAGCAGAGCGTCGACTTCAAGTACCTCAACGACCGCGGCGATATCGTCAAGCGCTCGCACCCGTTCGAAGGCATCGTGCCGAACCTCGAACGCCGCTACCGCGAAACCGAGTCGGCCACCGTGCGTGAAGAGCTGGCCAAGTTCCTCGGCACCCAGCCCTGCCCGGATTGCCGTGGTACCCGCTTGCGCCGCGAAGCCCGCCACGTGTGGGTTGGCGAGAAGACCCTGCCGGCGGTGACCAACCTGCCGATCGGTGAAGCCAGCAGCTACTTCGGCGAGCTGACCCTGACCGGCCGCCGCGGCGAGATCGCGGCGAAGATCCTCAAGGAGATCTGCGAGCGCCTGCAGTTCCTGGTCAACGTCGGCCTCGACTACCTGACCCTCGACCGCAGTGCCGACACGTTGTCTGGCGGTGAAGCCCAGCGCATCCGCCTGGCCAGCCAGATCGGTGCCGGCCTGGTCGGGGTGATGTATATCCTCGATGAACCGTCCATCGGCCTTCATCAACGGGACAACGACCGCCTGCTGGCCACTCTCAACCACCTGCGCGACCTGGGCAACACGGTGATCGTGGTGGAACACGACGAGGACGCCATCCGCCTGGCCGACTACGTGGTCGACATCGGCCCGGGTGCCGGCGTGCACGGTGGCCAGATCGTCGCCGAGGGCTCGCCGCAGGAGGTCATGGACCACCCAGACTCGCTGACGGGCAAGTACCTGTCCGGGCGCAAGAAGATTGTCGTGCCGGCCCAGCGCACCCCCCGCAACAAGAAGCTGCAGCTCAAGCTCAAGGGCGCACGTGGCAATAACCTGCAGAACGTCGACCTGGAGCTCCCGATCGGCCTGCTGACCTGCGTGACCGGTGTGTCCGGCTCGGGCAAGTCGACGCTGATCAACAATACCCTGTTCCCCCTCGCCGCCACCGCCCTCAACGGCGCGAGCAGCCTGGAAGCCGCACCGCACAGCAGCATGGACGGCCTGCAGCACCTGGACAAGGTGGTGGACATCGACCAGAGCCCGATCGGCCGCACGCCGCGCTCGAACCCGGCGACCTACACCGGCATCTTCACACCGATTCGCGAGCTGTTCTCCGGCGTGCCGGAATCGCGCTCGCGCGGCTACGGCCCGGGGCGTTTCTCGTTCAACGTCAAGGGCGGCCGTTGCGAGGCCTGCCAGGGCGACGGCCTGATCAAGGTCGAAATGCACTTCCTGCCGGACATCTACGTGCCCTGCGACGTGTGCAAGAGCAAGCGCTACAACCGCGAAACCCTGGAGATCAAGTACAAGGGCAAGAACATCCACGAGGTGCTGGAAATGACCATCGAGGATGCCCGTGAGTTCTTCGATGCGGTGCCGGCGCTGGCGCGCAAGCTGCAGACGCTGATGGACGTGGGGCTTTCGTACATCAAGCTGGGACAATCGGCGACCACCTTGTCCGGTGGCGAAGCGCAACGGGTGAAGCTGTCCCGTGAGCTGTCCAAGCGCGACACCGGCAAGACCTTGTACATCCTCGACGAGCCGACCACCGGCCTGCACTTCGCCGACATCCAGCAGCTGCTGGACGTTCTGCATCGCCTGCGTGACCACGGCAACACCGTAGTGGTGATCGAGCACAACCTGGATGTGATCAAGACCGCCGACTGGCTGGTGGACCTGGGGCCGGAAGGCGGTTCCAAGGGTGGGCAGATCATTGCCTGCGGTACACCGGAAGAGCTGACCAAGATGAAGCAGTCGTATACCGGGCATTACCTCAAGCCGCTGCTGGAGCGTGACCGGGCCTGAGGTTTGTCGGTGACATGAAAAAGCCCCTGGTACTGTTGGTACCAGGGGCTTTTTCGTGAAGCTGTGGATAACTTACATCTGCGACTGCAGGTAGTTCTCCAGGCCGATGGCCTTGATCAGGCCCTGCTGCTTCTCCAGCCAGTAGGTGTGATCTTCTTCGGTGTCAGCCAGCTGCGCGCGCAGGATGTCGCGGCTGATGTAGTCCTTGTGCAATTCGCACAGCTCGATGCCTTTGCACAGTGCGCCACGCACCTTGTACTCGAGCTTGAGGTCGGCCTCGATCATTTCCGGCACGGTGCTGCCCACTTCGAGGTCGTCCGCACGCATGTCGGGAGTGCCTTCGAGCATGAGGATACGGCGCATCAGGGCATCAGCGTGCTGCGTCTCTTCTTCCATCTCGTGGTTGATACGCTCGTAGAGCTTGGACAGGCCCCAGTCTTCGTACATGCGCGAGTGGATGAAGTACTGGTCGCGTGCGGCCAGTTCGCCCTTCAGCAACGTGACGAGGTAGTTGATTACGTCCGGGTGACCTTGCATCGCCCTGATTCTCCCTGTGAAAACGGCTTGATGCACATAGTGTGAACCAGCTTTTGCGCGCGGTCACTGAAAAACGCGCAATTAGATGCAAAAAATCGGTTAAACAGTAGTGATATTCATTGAAAAACCGCCCAAATGAGGGCGGTTCTTCTTATCACTTCGACTTAGGCGAGCGTCACGCTCAATGCCTTGGCGATGCCTTCGCCATAGGCCGGGTCGGCCTTGAAGAAGTACTGCAATTGGCGCTGAATCACGTCTTCACTGACGCCCGCCATGGTGCCGGCGATGTTGCTGATCAGCAGTGCCTTCTGCTCGTCACTCATCAGGCGGAACAACGCACCGGCATGGCTGTAGTAGTCGTTATCCTCACGGTGGTCGTGGCGGTCCGCTGCGCCGCTGAGGGCCAGAGCGGGTTCAGCGTGGCGTGGCGACTGCTTCGGCGCATCGGCATAGCTGTTGGGTTCATAGTTCGGCGCACTGCCGTAGCTGCCCATGGCCATCGAACCATCGCGCTGGTAGCTGTTCACCGGGCTGCGCGGGGCGTTCACCGGCAGCTGCTGGTGGTTGGTACCCACACGGTAGCGGTGTGCATCGGCGTAAGCGAATACGCGGCCCTGCAGCATGCGGTCAGGCGACAGGCCGACACCCGGGACCATGTTGCTCGGGCCGAACGCCGCCTGTTCCACTTCGGCAAAGTAGTTCAGTGGATTGCGGTTGAGCTCCAGCACACCCACTTCGATCAGCGGGTAGTCCTTCTGCGACCAGGTCTTGGTCACGTCGAACGGGTTCTCGTCGCGGTTGGCCGCCTCGGCCTCGCTCATCACCTGGATACACACGGTCCAGCGCGGGAAGTCGCCACGTTCGATGGCTTCGAACAGGTCACGCTGGGCGTAGTCCGGGTCGGTACCGGCCAGGCGTGCTGCGTCGGCCGGAGCCAGGTTCTTGATGCCTTGTTGGGTCTTGAAGTGCCATTTGACCCAGGTGCGTTCGCCTTGGGCATTGATCAGGCTGTAGGTGTGGCTGCCGAAGCCGTGCATGTGCCGGTATCCGTCCGGGATACCGCGGTCGGAGAACAGGATGGTGACCTGGTGCAGTGCTTCGGGCGAGTGCGACCAGAAGTCCCACATCATCTGGGCGTTCTTCAGGTTGGTTTGCGGGTGGCGCTTCTGGGTGTGGATAAAGTCCGGGAACTTGAGCGGGTCGCGGATAAAGAACACCGGCGTATTGTTGCCAACGATGTCCCAGTTGCCTTCCTCGGTGTAGAACTTCACCGCAAAGCCACGCGGGTCGCGCTCGGTATCCGCCGAGCCGCGCTCGCCACCGACCGTCGAGAATCGCAGGAAGGTCTCGGTTTGCTTGCCGATCTGTTCGAACAGCTTGGCGCTGGTGTGCGACGTAATATCGCGGGTGACGGTGAAGGTACCGTAGGCACCCGAGCCTTTGGCGTGCACACGGCGCTCAGGGATGTTCTCACGGTTGAAGTGGGCGAGCTTCTCGATCAGGTGGAAGTCGTCGAGCAGCAGCGGGCCGCGTGGGCCGGCGGAGCGGGAATTCTGGTTATCAGCTACAGGTGCACCGCTGGCGGTGGTGAGAATCTTGCTCATGGGCTCTCCTTATCGGTCTTCAGGCGCCGGCTAAACGGCTTGAGAAGGAGTATCGACGAGCGGTTGTTTCAGAACAAATTCATTACATGACTTGTATCAATAGAAATAAACAATACCTTCAGACACAAAAAACCGGGCACTAGGCCCGGTTCTTTGTAGCAGACAGAACGTCTTACTCAGCAGCTTCTACAGCACCGCCGACCGGACGATCAACCAGCTCGACGTACGCCATAGGCGCGTTGTCGCCAGCGCGGAAACCGCACTTCAGGATGCGCAGGTAGCCGCCCTGACGGGTGGCGTAACGCTTGCCCAGGTCGTTGAACAGTTTGCCAACAGCGGACTTCGAACGGGTACGGTCGAAGGCCAGACGACGGTTAGCAACGCTGTCTTCCTTGGCCAGGGTGATCAGCGGCTCGGCAACGCGGCGCAGTTCCTTGGCTTTCGGCAGGGTGGTTTTGATCAGCTCGTGCTCGATCAGCGACACTGCCATGTTCTGGAACATAGCCTTGCGGTGAGAGCTGGTACGGCTCAGGTGACGTCCACTTTTACGATGACGCATGATTCATTCCTTACCAAACACTACGTTCGGTGATTACGACGATCAGGCGGTCGCCTTGTCGTCTTTCTTAAGACTTGCAGGCGGCCAGTTGTCGAGGCGCATGCCGAGAGACAGACCACGAGAGGCCAGAACGTCCTTGATTTCAGTCAGGGACTTCTTGCCAAGGTTAGGAGTCTTCAACAACTCTACTTCGGTACGCTGAATCAGGTCGCCGATGTAGTAGATGTTCTCCGCCTTGAGGCAGTTGGCCGAACGTACAGTCAGTTCCAGGTCGTCAACCGGGCGCAGCAGGATCGGATCGATCTCGTCTTCCTGCTCGACTACGACAGGCTCACTGTCACCTTTGAGGTCGACGAACGCGGCCAGCTGCTGTTGCAGGATGGTCGCAGCGCGGCGGATAGCCTCTTCAGGATCCAGGGTGCCGTTGGTTTCCAGATCAATGACCAGCTTGTCCAGGTTGGTACGCTGTTCAACACGGGCGTTCTCGACCACATAGGCGATACGACGCACCGGGCTGAACGAAGCGTCCAGCTGCAGACGGCCAATGCTACGGCTTTCGTCTTCGTCGGTTTGACGGGAGTCAGCCGGCTCGTAACCACGACCACGAGCTACGGTGAGCTTCATGTTCAGGGCGCCGTTGGACGCCAGGTTCGCGATTACGTGATCGGGGTTGACGATCTCGACATCGTGATCCAGCTGAATATCGGCAGCGGTAACCACCCCCGAACCCTTTTTCGACAAGGTCAGCGTAACTTCGTCACGACCGTGCAGTTTGATAGCCAGGCCTTTCAGGTTCAACAGGATTTCAATTACGTCTTCCTGAACACCTTCGATCGCGGAGTACTCATGGAGTACGCCATCGATCTCGGCCTCGACTACTGCACAGCCAGGCATGGAGGACAACAGGATGCGGCGCAGCGCGTTGCCCAGGGTATGGCCGAAACCACGCTCGAGAGGCTCGAGCGTAATCTTGGCGCGGGTCGGACTGACTACCTGCACATCAATATGGCGGGGAGTCAGGAACTCATTTACCGAAATCTGCATGGATGCACCTATTTTCTAGCCCTTACTTGGAGTAGAGCTCGACAATCAGGTTTTCGTTGATGTCGGCAGACAGATCGCCACGAGCTGGAACGTTCTTGAAAACGCCCGACTTCTTAGCGGAATCTACGTCTACCCACTCAACGCGGCCACGCTGGGCGCACAGTTCAAGGGCTTGAACAATGCGCAGCTGGTTCAGCGACTTCTCGCGAACCGCGACCACGTCACCCGGACGAACTTGGTAGGATGGAATGTTTACAGTCTTACCGTTGACGCTGATAGCCTTGTGGGAAACCAGCTGACGCGACTCGGAACGAGTCGAGCCGAAGCCCATACGGTAAACGACGTTATCCAGACGGCACTCGAGCAGTTGCAGCAGGTTCTCACCGGTTGCGCCTTTTTTCGAGGCAGCAGCTTGGTAGTAACCGCGGAACTGACGCTCCAGAACACCGTAGATACGACGGACTTTTTGTTTCTCGCGCAGCTGGGTACCGTAGTCGGACTGACGGCCACGGCGCTGGCCGTGGATACCTGGGGCTGCTTCGATGTTGCACTTCGATTCCAGAGCGCGAACGCCGCTCTTCAGGAACAGGTCGGTGCCTTCACGACGAGACAGTTTGCATTTTGGACCAATGTAACGTGCCATTCTTCTGTCTCCTGATTACACGCGACGCTTCTTCGGCGGACGGCACCCGTTATGCGGGATTGGCGTCACGTCGGTGATGCTGGCGATCTTGTAGCCGCAGCTGTTCAGTGCACGAACGGCGGATTCACGACCTGGACCTGGACCCTTGACGTTGACGTCGAGGTTCTTCAGACCATATTCCAGCGCAGCTTGACCAGCACGCTCAGCAGCAATCTGGGCTGCGAACGGGGTGGATTTGCGCGAACCACGGAAACCCGAACCACCGGAAGTAGCCCAGGACAGTGCGTTGCCCTGACGGTCGGTGATGGTCACGATGGTGTTGTTGAAAGACGCATGGATGTGGGCGATGCCATCAACCACTGTCTTTTTGACTTTCTTACGAGGACGAGCAGCAGGTTTTGCCATGTCTATATTCCTGGGCGATTACTTGCGGATCGGCTTACGCGGGCCCTTACGGGTGCGTGCGTTGGTCTTGGTGCGCTGACCGCGAACCGGCAGACCTTTACGATGACGCAGGCCACGGTAGCAGCCCAGGTCCATCAAGCGTTTGATCTTCATGTTGATGTCACGACGCAGGTCACCTTCGGTGGTGAACTTCGCGACTTCGCCACGCAGGGTTTCGATTTGCTCGTCGCTCAGATCCTTGATCTTTGCGGCTGGGTTGACACCAGCGTCTGCACAGATCTTCTGTGCAGTTGTGCGACCGACACCATAGATGTAGGTCAGCGAGATAACAGTATGCTTGTTATCTGGAATGTTGACGCCTGCAATACGGGCCATTCAGTGGGACTCCAATTGACAGCTACCTACGCCCCGGAAGCCAAGAAATAGGGCGCGAGATAATATCGCTGTAGAAACGAATAATCAACCCAGCAGCACACTAGCTGCTGGGTTTGAAGCGCAGATCACACTCAGCCTTGGCGCTGTTTGTGACGCGGTTCCGCGCTGCAGATCACTCGTACGACGCCTTCGCGACGGATGATCTTGCAGTTACGGCACAGCTTTTTCACCGATGCACGAACTTTCATTACCGACTCCTCGAACCTTAGGGGCGTATCAGCGCAGCAGACCGCTGCCGCCGTAGCCTTTCAGGTTGGCTTTCTTCATCAGGGATTCGTACTGGTGCGAAACGAGGTGCGATTGTACTTGGGACATGAAGTCCATCACAACCACTACCACAATCAGCAACGAGGTCCCGCCAAGGTAGAACGGCACATTTGCTGCCACCACCAGGAACTGGGGCAGAAGGCAGACGGCCATCATGTAAAGAGCACCGAACATGGTCAGACGAGTCAGAACGCCATCAATGTAGCGTGCGGACTGCTCACCAGGACGGATACCCGGAATAAAGGCACCGGACTTCTTCAGGTTTTCCGCTACGTCTTTCGGGTTGAACATCAACGCTGTGTAGAAGAAGCAGAAGAAAATGATCCCTGCACTAAACAGCAGAATGTTCAACGGCTGACCAGGAGCGATCGACTGCGAGATGTCCTGCAGCCAGCCCATACCTTCGGACTGACCGAACCAGGCACCCAGCGAAGCCGGGAACAGCAGAATGCTGCTCGCGAAAATGGCCGGGATAACCCCCGCCATGTTCACCTTCAGCGGCAAGTGGCTGGTCTGCGCAGCGAAGACCTTGCGGCCCTGCTGACGCTTGGCGTAGTGAACGGCGATACGACGCTGACCACGCTCAATGAACACCACGAAACCGATGATCGCTACTGCAAGCAAACCGATTGCGACCAGGGCGAAAATATTGATATCGCCTGTGCGTGCAGACTCGAAAGACTGCCCGATTGCTCTCGGAAGACCGGCAACGATACCTGCGAAGATCAACATCGAGATACCGTTGCCCACACCGCGCTCGGTGATCTGCTCGCCCAGCCACATCATGAACATCGCGCCTGCCACGAAGGTGGAGACGGCAACGACATAGAAGCCGAGACCTACAGAAAACGCCACGCCCTGGTTGGCCAGGCCAATGGACATGCCAATGGCTTGAACCAGTGCCAGGATAACGGTGCCGTAGCGGGTGTACTGGCTGATCTTGCGACGGCCAGCTTCACCTTCCTTCTTCAACTGCTCCAGTTGCGGGCTGACCGCCGTCATCAGCTGCATGATGATCGATGCCGAGATGTACGGCATGATCCCCAGTGCAAAGATGCTCATGCGCTCAAGCGCGCCACCGGAAAACATGTTGAACAAGCTAAGAATGGTCCCCTCATTCTGCCGAAACAGATCCGCCAGACGGTCTGGATTGATGCCAGGAACCGGGATATGCGCACCTATCCGATAGACGATGATCGCCATGAACAGAAAACGCAGACGAGCCCAGAGTTCCGACATCCCGCCCTTACCGAGCGAAGAGAGAGCACCTTGCTTAGCCATTTATTCCTCGAACTTGCCGCCAGCTGCTTCGATAGCCGCACGCGCACCCTTGGTGGCTGCGATGCCCTTGATGGTGACTGCGCGAGTGACTTCGCCAGACAGCATGATTTTCACACGCTGTACGTTCTGGCCAATCACGTTGGCGTCCTTCAGGGACTGTACGGAAACCACGTCGCCTTCCACTTTGGCCAGCTCGGACAGACGCACTTCAGCGCGGTCCATGGCTTTCAGGGAAACGAAGCCGAACTTCGGCAGACGACGGTGCAGCGGCTGTTGACCGCCTTCGAAGCCAGGAGCGATCGAACCACCGGAACGGGAGGTCTGACCTTTGTGGCCACGGCCGCCGGTCTTACCCAGACCGCTACCGATACCACGACCTGGACGATGCTTCTCGCGACGGGAACCCGGCGCTGGACTCAGATCATTGAGTTTCATCGATTAACCCTCGACCTTCAGCATGTAGTAAGCCTTGTTGATCATCCCGCGGTTCTCGGGAGTATCCTGGACTTCTACAGTGTGACCGATGCGACGCAGACCCAGACCTTTAACGCACAGTTTGTGGTTAGGCAGGCGGCCCGAGACGCTCTTGATCAGCGTTACTTTTACGGTTGCCATGATTAGAAGATCTCCTCAACGCTCTTGCCGCGCTTGGCAGCAATGGACTCAGGAGATTGCATGGCTTTCAGACCCTTGAAGGTGGCGTAAACCACGTTCACTGGGTTGGTCGAACCGTAGCACTTGGCCAGGACGTTCTGAACACCAGCAACTTCCAGGACGGCACGCATGGCGCCGCCGGCGATGATACCGGTACCTTCCGAGGCAGGCTGCATGTAAACCTTCGAGGCGCCGTGGGCAGCCTTGGTGGCGTACTGCAGGGTGGTGCCCTTCAGGTCAACCTGGATCATGTTGCGACGAGCAGCTTCCATGGCTTTCTGGATCGCAGCAGGTACTTCGCGCGACTTGCCACGGCCGAAACCAACGCGACCCTTGCCATCACCCACCACGGTCAGCGCGGTGAAGGTGAAGATACGGCCGCCTTTAACGGTTTTAGCTACGCGGTTAACTTGAACCAGCTTCTCGATGTAGCCTTCGTCGCGCTTTTGATCGTTATTTGCCATAACTTAGAACTCCAGCCCGCCTTCACGAGCAGCATCAGCCAGCGCTTTGACGCGGCCGTGGTACTTGAAGCCGGAACGGTCAAAGGCAACTTGAGATACACCGGCGGCTTTCGCACGCTCAGCTACCAGCTTGCCAACCTTAGTGGCCGCGTCGATGTTGCCAGTGGCGCCATCACGCAGGTCTTTGTCCAAGGTCGAGGCGCTTGCCAGAACCTTGCTGCCGTCGGCCGAAATGACCTGGGCGTAGATGTGCTGCGAGGAGCGGAACACGCACAGGCGCACGACTTCGAGTTCGTGCATCTTGAGGCGTGCTTTGCGAGCGCGACGCAGTCGAATAACTTTTTTGTCGGTCATTTGCTAGGCCCTACTTCTTCTTGGCTTCTTTACGACGGACTGCTTCGTCCGCGTAACGCACACCCTTGCCCTTGTAAGGCTCTGGCGGACGGAACCCGCGGATTTCAGCGGCCACCTGACCTACCAGCTGCTTGTCGATACCCTTGATCAGGATGTCGGTCTGGCTAGGAGTTTCAGCGGTGATGCCGGCTGGCAGTTCGTAGTCCACTGGGTGAGAGAAGCCCAGGGCCAGGTTCAGGATTTCGCCTTTGGCCTGCGCCTTGTAACCAACACCGACCAGCTGGAGCTTGCGCTCGAAGCCTTGGCTTACGCCGTGGACCATGTTGTTCACCAGGGCACGGGTAGTACCGGCCATGGCGCGAGCTTGCTGGTCACCGTTGCGAGCGACGAAACGCAGCTCGCCAGACTCTTCGGTAACTTCAACAGACGAGTGAACGTTCAGTTCGAGAGTGCCTTTGGCACCCTTCACCGAAAGCTGCTGACCGGCGAATTTGACTTCGACACCGGATGGCAGCTTAACGGGGTTCTTAGCGACGCGAGACATGCCTATCTCCCCTTAGAACACTGTGCACAGAACTTCGCCGCCGACACCGGCAGCGCGCGCAGCGCGGTCAGTCATCACACCTTTGTTGGTGGAGACAATAGACACGCCCAGACCGCCACGTACTTTCGGCAGGTCGGTGACGGCCTTGTACTGGCGCAGGCCAGGACGGCTGGAACGCTTCAGTTCCTCGATGACCGGACGGCCTTCGAAGTACTTCAGTTCGATCGAAAGGGAAGGCTTGGCCTCACCAGTTACCTGGTAACCGGCAATGTAACCTTCGTCTTTCAGAACTTTGGCAACCGCGACCTTCAGGGTGGAGGAAGGCATGCTTACGACGGACTTTTCAGCCATCTGGGCATTACGGATGCGAGTTAGCATGTCCGCTAACGGGTCCTGCATACTCATGGGCTAGATGCTCCTGATACAAGAAATATTAGCCTTGCGGCTATCACAACCACCCAAGCGGGCAGGGTAAAAAACCCAGGCTCGGGTGAGCCGGTCATTCTAGACACAAGGCAGAAACGAAACAAGCCCCATGAAGGGGCTTGTTTGTTGGCGAGGTCACCGGTGGTCGGAAGATTGCTCCCCTTCCACCGGGATCACACCTGCAGCGATTACCAGGAGGCTTTGACCAGGCCTGGTACGTCGCCGCGCATTGCAGCTTGACGCAGCATGTTACGGCCCAGGCCGAACTTACGGTATACACCGTGAGGACGACCGGTCAGGCGGCAACGGTTGCGCAGGCGCGAAGCGCTAGCGTCACGTGGCTGCTTCTGCAGAGCGACTACGGCAGCGAAACGCTCTTCTGGAGAGGCGTTCACGTTGACGATGGTCGCTTTCAGCTCAGCACGCTTCTTAGCGAACTTGGCTACCGTGAGCTGACGCTTCAGCTCGCGGTTTTTCATGCTCTTCTTGGCCATTTTCCTACTCCAATCAGTTGCGGAACGGGAATTTGAATGCACGCAGCAGAGCGCGGCCTTCGTCATCCGAACGAGCAGTGGTGGTCAGGGTGATGTCCAAACCGCGCAGAGCATCGATCTTGTCGTAATCGATTTCCGGGAAGATGATCTGCTCTTTCACGCCCATGCTGTAGTTGCCACGGCCATCGAAGGACTTGGCATTCAGGCCGCGGAAGTCGCGTACCCGAGGCAGGGAGATCGCCAGCAGGCGGTCCAGGAATTCGTACATCTTGTCGCTACGCAGGGTCACTTTGACGCCGATCGGCCATCCCTCACGGACTTTGAAGCCCGCGATGGATTTACGAGCGAAAGTCACGACCGGCTTTTGACCGGTGATCTTTTCCAGGTCAGCAACAGCGTGCTCGATGACTTTCTTGTCGCCGATCGCTTCGCCCAGACCCATGTTCAGGGTGATCTTGGTAACGCGCGGAACTTCCATCACGTTCGACAGCTTAAGTTCTTCCTTAAGCTTAGGAGCGATTTCGTTCCGGTAAATCTCTTTCAGTCGTGCCATGGTCTTCTACCTAGCAGTGTTCAAGCATCAACCGCTTTTTGGGTCGACTTGAAGACACGAATTTTCTTACCGTCTTCTACTTTGAAACCAACGCGGTCAGCCTTGTTGGTTTCGCCGTTGAAGATGGCAACGTTGGAAGCGTGCAGAGGCGCTTCTTTTTCGACGATACCGCCCTGAACGCCCGCCATCGGGTTAGGCTTGGTATGACGCTTGACCAGGTTCACGCCACCGATGACCAGACGGTCATCAGCCAGAACCTTCAGCACCTTACCGCGCTTACCTTTGTCTTTGCCGGCGATCACGATGATCTCGTCGTCACGACGAATCTTTTGCATGTCGGATCTCCTTACAGCACTTCAGGGGCGAGCGAGACGATCTTCATGAACTTCTCAGTACGAAGTTCACGGGTCACTGGCCCGAAGATGCGAGTGCCGATCGGCTCTTGCTTGGTGTTCAGCAGAACAGCAGCGTTGCCGTCGAAACGAATGATGGAACCGTCAGCGCGACGTACACCGTGACGGGTACGGACGACAACAGCAGTCATCACCTGGCCTTTTTTGACCTTACCGCGCGGAATTGCTTCCTTGACGGTTACTTTGATGATGTCACCGATGCCGGCGTAACGGCGGTGCGAACCGCCGAGCACCTTGATGCACATGACGCGACGAGCGCCGCTGTTATCGGCCACATCGAGCATGGATTGAGTCTGAATCATAAAATTTCTCCGACCCCTAGCCCTTAGACTTCAACAGCGCGTTCGAGGACTTCAACCAGTGCCCAGGACTTGGTCTTGGCCAGCGGACGGGTTTCACGGATGGAAACCTTGTCGCCGATTTTGCACTGGTTGGATTCGTCGTGCGCGTGCAGCTTAGTCGAACGCTTAACGTATTTACCGTAGATCGGGTGCTTTACGCGACGCTCGATCAGAACGGTGATGGTCTTGTCCATTTTGTCGCTGACGACACGGCCAGTCAGCGTACGGACGGTTTTTTCAGCTTCAGCCATGATCACTTACCTGCCTGCTGGTTAAGCACAGTTTTCACGCGAGCAATGTCACGCTTAACTTGCGAGAGCAGGTGCGACTGCCCCAACTGGCCAGTTGCTTTCTGCATACGCAGATTGAACTGGTCGCGCAGCAAGCCGAGCAGTTGCTCATTCAGTTGCTGTGCAGATTTTTCACGAAGTTCATTCGCTTTCATCACATCACCGTCCGCTTAACAAAGGAGGTGGCGAGAGGCAGCTTTGCAGCAGCCAGGGCGAAAGCTTCGCGCGCCAGCTCTTCAGAAACACCCTCGATCTCGTACAGGACTTTGCCTGGCTGGATCTGGGCAACCCAGTATTCCACGGAGCCCTTACCTTTACCCATACGAACCTCGAGAGGCTTCTTGGAGATCGGCTTGTCCGGGAACACACGGATCCAGATCTTACCGCCACGCTTAACGTGACGGGTCAGCGCACGACGTGCGGACTCGATCTGGCGAGCGGTGAGGCGACCGCGAGCAACAGCTTTCAGGGCGAATTCGCCGAAGCTGACTTTGCTACCGCGCAGTGCCAGACCACGGTTGTGGCCAGTCATCTGCTTGCGGAATTTTGTACGCTTTGGTTGCAACATTTGGCGTACCCCTTACTTAGCAGCTTTTTTACGAGGCGCTGGTGCTTGTGGTTTCAGTTCTTCTTGGCGACCACCAATAACTTCGCCTTTGAAGATCCAAACCTTCACACCGATCACACCGTAAGTGGTGTGAGCTTCGTAGGTGTTGTAGTCGATATCGGCACGCAGGGTGTGCAGAGGCACACGACCTTCGCGATACCACTCGGTACGAGCAATCTCAGCACCGCCGAGACGACCGCTCACCTGGATCTTGATGCCCTTGGCACCAATACGCATGGCGTTCTGTACGGCGCGCTTCATGGCGCGACGGAACATTACGCGGCGTTCCAGCTGCTGAGCTACGCTCTGCGCAACCAGCATAGCGTCGAGTTCCGGCTTGCGGATCTCTTCGATGTTGATGTGCACAGGCACACCCATCTGCTTGGTCAGGTCCTGACGCAGCTTCTCGACATCTTCACCTTTCTTCCCGATAACGATACCTGGACGAGCGGTGTGGATGGTGATGCGTGCAGTTTGAGCCGGACGATGAATATCGATACGGCTTACGGACGCGCTTTTTAGTTTGTCTTGGAGGTACTCACGCGTTTTCAGATCCTTCAACAGGTAATCTGCGTAAGTAGCACCGTCTGCGTACCAGACGGAGGTGTGCTCCTTGACGATTCCCAGGCGAATGCCAGTGGGATGTACTTTCTGACCCATCTGATCGACTCCGTTACTTGTCCGCAACCTTGACAGTGATATGGCAAGACCGCTTGACGATGCGATCAGCACGGCCTTTGGCACGTGGCATGATGCGCTTCAGCGAACGCCCTTCGTTGACGAAGACGGTGGAGACCTTCAGGTCATCAACGTCTGCGCCTTCGTTGTGTTCGGCGTTGGCTACGGCCGACTCGAGGACTTTCTTCATGATTTCAGCGGCTTTTTTGCTGCTGAAGGCCAACAGGTTGAGCGCTTCGCCCACCTTCTTCCCGCGGATCTGGTCGGCGACCAAGCGGGCTTTCTGGGCGGAGATGCGAGCGCCCGACAACTTAGCGGCTACTTCCATTTCCTTACCCCTTAACGCTTGGCTTTCTTGTCAGCCACGTGCCCGCGATAGGTGCGGGTACCGGCGAACTCGCCCAGTTTGTGGCCGACCATGTCTTCGTTCACGAGAACTGGGACATGCTGGCGACCGTTGTGAACCGCGATGGTCAGACCGACCATTTGTGGCAGGATCATCGAGCGACGCGACCAGGTTTTAACTGGCTTGCGATCGTTCTTCTCCACCGCCACTTCGACCTTCTTCAACAGGTGAAGATCGATAAAAGGACCTTTTTTCAGAGAACGTGGCACTGTCGTATCCCTCTAGTTACTTGCGACGACGGACGATCATGTTGTCGGTACGCTTATTACCGCGGGTCTTCGCACCCTTGGTTGGGAAGCCCCATGGCGATACCGGATGACGACCACCGGAGGTACGACCTTCACCACCACCATGTGGGTGGTCAACCGGGTTCATGGCAACACCACGAACGGTTGGGCGAACGCCGCGCCAGCGTTTGGCACCAGCTTTACCCAGCGAACGCAGGCTGTGCTCGGAGTTCGAGACTTCGCCCAGGGTCGCACGGCACTCAGCCAGGACTTTACGCATTTCACCAGAGCGCAGACGCAGGGTCACGTAGACACCTTCGCGGGCGATCAGCTGAGCCGAAGCACCAGCGGAACGTGCGATCTGAGCACCTTTACCCGGCTTCAGTTCGATGCCGTGAATGGTGCTACCTACTGGAATGTTGCGCAGCTGCAGGGAGTTACCGGCCTTGATTGGGGCCAGGGCACCTGCGATCAGCTGGTCGCCAGCGCTCACGCCTTTAGGGGCGATGATGTAGCGACGCTCACCGTCTGCGTAGCACAGCAGGGCGATGTGAGCAGTACGGTTTGGATCGTATTCGATACGCTCGACAGTGGCTGGAATGCCATCTTTGTCGTTGCGACGGAAGTCGACCAGACGGTAATGCTGCTTGTGACCACCACCAACGTGACGAGTGGTAATGCGGCCATTGTTGTTACGACCACCAGACTTCGATTTTTTCTCGATCAGCGGTGCGTGAGGAGCGCCTTTGTGCAGCTCCTTGTTGACCACCTTGACCACGAAACGGCGGCCAGGGGAAGTCGGTTTGCATTTAACGATTGCCATGATGCACCCCTTCCTTACTCAGCACTGCTGCTGAAATCGAGATCTTGGCCTGGCTGAAGGGAGACGATCGCCTTCTTCCAGTCATTACGCTTGCCCAGACCACGTGCGGTACGCTTGGTTTTACCCAGAACGTTAACAGTCGACACGTTTTCAACTTTTACGTTGAACAGGCCTTCGACAGCTTTCTTGATTTCCAGCTTGGTTGCATCGGTAGCAACCTTGAATACGAACTGGCCTTTTTTCTCAGCCAGAACGGTAGCCTTCTCGGAAACGTGCGGGCCAAGGAGGACTTTGAATACGCGTTCCTGGTTCATCCCAGCAGCTCCTCGAATTTCTTCACGGCCGAGACGGTGATCAACACCTTCTCGTATGCGATCAGACTGACCGGGTCGGAACCTTGAACGTCACGTACATCGACGTGCGGCAGGTTGCGAGCAGCCAGGTACAGGTTCTGATCAACAGCGTCGGAAACGATCAGTACGTCGTTCAGACCCATGCCGTTCAGCTTGTTCAGCAGATCTTTGGTTTTCGGTGCTTCAACAGCGAAGTCCTGAACCACGACCAGACGGTCGCTACGCACCAGCTCGGCGAGGATGGAGCGCAGGGCTGCGCGGTACATCTTCTTGTTGAGCTTCTGCGAGTGATCTTGAGGACGAGCTGCGAAGGTTACACCACCGCCACGCCAGATCGGACCACGGGTGGTACCAGCACGAGCACGGCCAGTACCCTTCTGACGCCATGGGCGCTTACCGCCACCAGCCACGTCGGAACGGGTCTTCTGCTGCTTGGTGCCCTGACGGCCGCCGGCCATGTAGGCCACGACTGCTTGGTGTACCAGCGTCTCGTTGAATTCGCCACCGAAAGCCAGTTCGGAAACTTCGATCGCCTGAGCGTCATTTACATTAAGTTGCATGTCAGTATCCCCTTAACCGCGAGCCTTGACAGCTGGACGTACAACCACGTCGCCGCCAGTAGCGCCAGGAACGGCACCCTTGACGAGCAGCAGGTTGCGCTCAGCGTCTACGCGAACTACTTCCAGGGACTGAACAGTCACGCGCTCGGCGCCCATGTGACCGGACATTTTCTTGCCCTTGAACACACGACCAGGAGTCTGGCACTGGCCGATGGAACCTGGGACACGGTGCGACACGGAGTTACCGTGGGTGTTGTCCTGGCCACGGAAGTTCCAGCGCTTGATGGTACCGGCGAAGCCTTTACCTTTGGACTGACCAGTAACGTCAACCAGCTGGCCTGCAGTGAAGAGTTCAGCTTTGATCGAGTCGCCAGCCTGGAACTCGCCTTCTTCAAGACGGAACTCCCAGACACCGCGACCAGCGGCAACGTTGGCCTTGGCGAAGTGACCTGCCTGAGCGGCAGTCACACGCGAAGCACGACGCTCGCCGACAGTGACTTGCACTGCACGGTAGCCATCGGTTTCTTCAGTTTTGAACTGGGTGACACGATTCGGCTCGATCTCAATGACCGTGACCGGAATGGAGACACCTTCTTCGGTGAAAATGCGGGTCATACCGCACTTGCGACCGATTACACCAATAGTCATGTTGTAAACCTCATGAGTGTACGGGGCTTTCACCCGCTATGGCCGCCCATTTCAGAGCGTTACACGACTAGACCGAAGTCTTAGCCGAGGCTGATCTGTACTTCCACACCTGCCGCCAGATCAAGCTTCATCAGCGCGTCAACGGTTTTATCCGTTGGCTGGACGATGTCCAGAACACGCTTATGAGTGCGAATCTCGTACTGGTCACGCGCGTCTTTGTTGACGTGCGGGGAGACCAGAACGGTGAAACGCTCTTTGCGGGTAGGCAGTGGAATTGGACCACGCACTTGTGCACCAGTACGTTTCGCGGTTTCCACGATTTCCTGGGTGGATTGGTCGATCAGGCGATGGTCGAAAGCCTTCAACCTGATACGGATTTGCTGATTTTGCATTGGATTTCAGACTCCAGGCTGTTCCCAACGGACGCACTACGCCCGCTAAAAGGAGGCGTGATTCTATAGACGCCCCAATTTAGTGTCAACCCAATAAAAAAAACCCCCGCTGAGCGGGGGTTTTTTTCAATCGGTCGAGTGATTACTCGATGATTTTGGCTACGACGCCGGCGCCGACGGTACGACCGCCTTCACGGATAGCGAAGCGCAGACCGTCTTCCATTGCGATGGTCTTGATCAGGGTAACAGTCATCTGAATGTTGTCACCTGGCATTAC
>NZ_JAGIBG010000072.1 GCF_017744435.1 Pseudomonas sp. | reverse complement strand
GAGCGGCCTTGCCGGGGCGCCGGACCGGTCGGAAAGGGCCGCAACGCGGCCCCGGCAATTTGTGCTTCCACGCTGAAAGCCTGGGGCTGCTTCGCACCCCTTTCCGACCGGTCCGGCGCCCCGGCAAGGCCGCTCCTACAACAACACGCGTTAACCGATCAGCTGCGGCTTTCCCGCAGTTGCTCCAGCAGCGGCTGAAACTCCTGCAACAACCACTCGCGCAAGCGCCGGCAACTGGAGTCGTGCTCCTTTTCCTCGTTGAAGGCCAGGAAATGGAAGGTGTCCTTGAGCACCAGCTCCTGCTCCACCGGCCGCACCAGCAGGCCCTGGGCCACCAGCGGCGCGATCAGGTGATGCCAACCCAGCGCCACGCCCTGATTGTTCAGCGCCAGTTGCACCAGCAGGTTGTAGTCGTTGGCATTGAAAAAGTGCGGCGCGGTGCTGGCACGGCTCTTCAGGTCGACATCATGCAACGCCAGCCAGACATTCCAGTCGACATGCTCCGCCACCTGCGAGCGGCCATAGGGGGTGAGGTTGAGCAGTGTGCCGTCGCGCAAACCCTCCAGCGTGTGCAGCTCGGGGTGCGTGGCCAGGTACTGTGGCGTGCACACCGGGTAGATCACGTCATGGTTGAGCGGGTGCGAGCTGTAGCCCGCCTGCACCTTGCCCAGCTTGGTGATGTAGATGTCCGGGCGCACCCCGGGCTCCATCGACAGGAAGTTCTGCGTGGTCACCAGGTTGATGTCGATGTCCGGGTGTTCGTCGAGGAACTTGGGCATGCGCGGCCCCATCCACAACGCGGCAAACGCTGGCGAGCAGCACAAGGTGACCACATGCCGGGTGTTGGTGTTGCTGCGGATGCGCTCGGCGGCCTGGGAGATGTTGACGAACGACAACTGCACCGCATCGAAGAAGATCGAACCGGCCACGGTCAGCTCCACCGCCCGGCCCACCCGGGTGAACAGCTCTGCGCCCAGATACGTTTCCAGCTCGCGGATCTGCCGGCTGACGGCGGCCTGGGTCACGCACAGGGCTTCGGCGGCGCGGGTGAAGTTCTGGTACTTGGCGGCGGCGACGAAGACTTTGACGGCGCGCAGCGACGGCATCTTGATCAGCGTCTGATCGGGTTCGGAGTGTCTGACCATGGTGGTGGGGCGAGGTCCTTCGTCGAGCCAGGTGGGTCACTCTAGCCTGTCAACGGCCTGGCGGTAAATGCGCAGGCGCTCTGGCACCGTGTGCCCAGGCCGATTGATAACTTCAGGTAATGGTTAGCGCCATGCAAATGTCGTTGGACCCGGTCTGGATCAAGGCCTAACGTAAAACCCACACGGCGCGGCATTCGCGACAGCGATGTCGAACAATTTTGAAGCAGGACATTCTGCGTGCCGGTTTTGACTCACGTTCGAATTTGAACGGACTGCCAAGCGTACTCGCACTGATCTCTACCCGCCTTATTGAAAGTGCGACGTTCAAAGATTGGTTAATAAGCATAATAAAGAGGGTCGTATGAGCCATGCCGATGAGATTCTTTCGGTAAAAAACATCTTCAAGGTTTTCGGGCCCAACCCCGACATGGCCATGGAGATGCTCCGCAAGGGTGCCGACAAGAACGAAATCTTCAGCAAGACCGGCCACGTCGTCGGCGTGTTCGATGCAAGCTTTTCCGTCAAGCGTGGCGAGATCTTCGTCATCATGGGCCTGTCCGGTTCGGGCAAGTCGACCATGGTGCGGTTGTTCAACCGCTTGATCGAACCCACCTCCGGCAGCATCCACCTCAACGGCAAGGAAATCACCGGGCTCTCCGACAAAGCCCTGCTCGACGTGCGCCGCAAGGAAATGGGCATGGTGTTCCAGTCCTTTGCCCTGATGCCGCACATGAGCGTGCTGGAAAACACCGCGTTCGGCCTGGAGATTGCCGGCGTTGCTGAAGCCGAGCGCCACAGCCGCGCCCGTGAAGCGCTGAGCCAGGTCGGCCTGGCGGGGCATGAGCACAGCTACCCGCACCAGCTCTCCGGCGGCATGCAGCAGCGCGTGGGCCTGGCCCGGGCACTGGCCAATGACCCGACGATCCTGCTGATGGACGAGGCGTTTTCCGCCCTCGACCCGCTGATCCGCAGCGAGATGCAGGGCGAGCTGATGCGCCTGCAGGCCGAGCAGCAGCGCACCATCATCTTCAT
>NZ_JAGIBG010000071.1 GCF_017744435.1 Pseudomonas sp. | reverse complement strand
GCTGGCGCGATCCCTGTGGGAGCCGCGCTTGCCGGCGATGGGCCGCGAAGCGGCCCCACGATCTCAAGGTTGCTGCATAAATTGCCGGGGCCGCTTTGCGGCCCATCGCCGGCAAGCGCGGCTCCCACAGGGATCGCGCCAGCTTCAGGCAATTGAGCGAGACAGTTGCTCTCACATTGCCGCGCTGGGCCGGCGGCCTTTATCAATCCCGCAAATCGGACTCGTGAATCGGGTTGGCGCGGCTGGTCGCCCGCTGATACTGCGCAGGCCAGGTGGCCTTGTTACCACCCAGATCATCATCGGCATGCAGCGGCCAGTAAGGATCGCGCAGCAGCTCCCGGGCCAGGAAGATCACGTCGGCCTGCCCGGTGCGCAGGATGTGCTCGGCCTGGGCCGGTTCGGTGATCATGCCGACGGTGCCGGTGGCGATCTCTGCTTCCTTGCGCACGCGCTCTGCAAAGCGTGTCTGATAGCCAGGGCCTGTAGGAATTTCGGCGTTGACTGAGGTACCACCGGAGGACACATCGATCAGGTCGACACCCAGCACCCGCAGGCGACGAGCCAGTTCGACGGTTTCATCGGGGTTCCAGCCGTCCTCGACCCAGTCGGTCGCCGACACCCGTACGAACAGCGGCAACTCGGCCGGCCAGGCCTTGCGCACCGCTTCGACCACCTGCAGCGTCAGGCGGACGCGGTTCTCGAAACAGCTGCCGTATTCGTCGCGGCGCTGATTGCTCAGCGGTGAGAGAAACTGGTGCAGCAGATAACCATGGGCGGCGTGGATCTCGACCACCTTGAAGCCGGCCTTGAGCGCCCGCTCGGTCGAGGCGACGAAGGCGTCGATCACGTCCTGGATCTCGTCCTTGCTCAACTCGCGTGGTGGTGTGTGCTGCGGGTCGAAGGCAATCTTCGACGGGCCCACGGGCTGCCAGCCGCCGTCTTCGAGCTTCACACTGCCCTGCTTGCCCAGCCAGGGCCGATAGGTACTGGCCTTGCGCCCGGCGTGGGCCAGCTGGATACCCGGCACGGCGCCCTGGGCGGTAATGAAACGGGTGATGCGCTGCAACGGGACGATCTGGTCGTCGTTCCACAAACCGAGGTCTTCGGCGGTGATGCGGCCATCGGCAGTCACCGCGACGGCTTCGCTGATGACCAGGCCCGCGCCACCCACGGCGCGGCTGCCCAAGTGAACGAGATGCCAATCGTTGGCCAGGCCATCGATGGCGGAATACTGGCACATCGGCGAGACCGCGATGCGGTTGGGCAGCGTCAGCTGACGCAGGGTGTAAGGCTCGAGCAGCAGGCTCATGAGGGCACCTCCCAAGGACTCCAATGGTGATCCGGCCCGGACACTCAAATGCACATCCCTGGCCCGGTGCCGGTCATTAATCAGACTAGACCAGATTGGTGGGGGGGAAGGTTCAGTGGGATTGCTGACTGGTCCGACGCATGCATCAGACGTTTCCTACGCATATGAACTGGCGGTGGATAGCCAAGGAAAATATCCTACAAGCCCTGTCGACTCGCGTCTGATTGTTCCTGGAAACACCGCCCTTTAGGCTTTTGGGGTCGCTGAATGCATCAGCGATGTGGGTGTGGAAACCCGGTCAATCTTCAAGTGCCTGTCGTAATGGCAGCTGTACACGGGAGGCCGTATGGCCTACCGGGGTTCCTTGAAGACCGGTTTTCCACCCCGTGTACAGTTGCCGCCCTTCGTGTGGAAACGGCGGTGGCAACTCCTTAAATCTTCAAGGAATTGCTATGAAAAAGATCGTCCCCGGCCCACCCCATCATTTCGACCTTCCCTCCGACAAGACCCTCACCAACGCCGTCAGCGAGGGCATCGTGCCCATCGACCACGTGGTGATGAACGTCACTCATTACCTGATGCTTGCGTACAACCATTGCCACCGAACCCTCGATGCCATCGATGCCATCGATGCCATCGATGCCATCGAAGATGACAGTACCCGGGAGTCGCTGGTTAACGGGCTGCGTGCCATGCAGATTGCCTGGGGCCAGGCGGATGCGTTGTCACTGGCCCTGGAGCGGACTTCCAGCCTGCAGTGAGGTTGGATTTGCGGGCCTCTTCGCGGGCACGCCCGCTCCCACAGGTACTGCACGAGTTTCGAAGGCAGTGATGATCCTGTGGGAGCGGGCGTGCCCGCGAAGAGGCCCGCAAATCCAACCTCACTGCAGGCTGGAAGTCCGCTCCAGGGCCAGTGACAACGCATCCGC
>NZ_JAGIBG010000070.1 GCF_017744435.1 Pseudomonas sp. | reverse complement strand
TTGATCCAGTCCAGACGCTGGGCCTGCTCACGCCAGAAGCCGTCCGGGTTGATCACCGATTGCTGGTACATGGCCTTGTAGGTGGCCTCGTCGGTCAGGGTAGTGGCCGCAACCTCGGGGCGAACGGGGTACAGGGGAGCCGCACTCATCTTTGATACCTCGGTGCAAGAGTTGTTGTTGTGTGCTGTCACTGGCCGCGCCTCAGAGCTTGAAGCGGCTGAGTAGCCGATC
Organism: Pseudomonas sp.; assembly: GCF_017744435.1. Taxonomy (GTDB): domain Bacteria; phylum Pseudomonadota; class Gammaproteobacteria; order Pseudomonadales; family Pseudomonadaceae; genus Aquipseudomonas. The sequence continues at coordinate 2,088 of NZ_JAGIBG010000070.1, read as the reverse complement.
CTGCTGGCCGACGTGTTCGACCATCACCGAACACTGCACGACCTGCTGGTCGGCACTGCCGGAAACCGCCAGGCTGATGTCGCGGATCGTGGTGGTGTTGTGGTTGATCTCTTCGCTGGTGACGCTCTGCTGTTCAGCGGCGGCGGCAATCTGCAGGTTCATGTCGTTGATGCGCTGTATCGCCTCGCGGATGCGCTCGAGGGTGTGGTTGGCGGCATGGGCGTCCTCGGCGGTCTTGCTGGCGGTTTCGCGGCTTTGCTGCATGCGCCCCTGGGCGTGCTTCACGCCGCTCTGCAACTGGTCGATCATTTCGCGGATTTCCTGGGTGGACTGCTGCGTGCGCGAGGCCAGCGAGCGCACTTCATCGGCCACCACGGCAAAGCCGCGCCCCGACTCGCCGGCACGGGCCGCCTCGATGGCGGCGTTGAGCGCGAGCAGGTTGGTCTGGTCGGCGATGCTGGTGATGACCGCCACGATCGACTCGATGCGCTGGCTGAGGACGGACAGTTCGTTGATGGCTTGGCCGGTGTCGTTCATTTCGTCGGCCAGGCGCTTGATCGCCCCGGTGGAGCGGGACACCAGCGCAACCCCGCCGGTGGTCTGCTCGGTGGCCACCACCGCCGCCTCGGCTGCGGCCTGGGCATTGCGGGCCACGTCTTCGGCGGTCGCCGCCATTTCGGCCATGGCCGTGGCCAGCTGGTCGAGCTCCTGCAACTGGCGCTGCACCCGGCCCGCTGCCTGGTCGGCTGCGCCGGAGGTTGCCGTGGTGCTTTCGCGTACCTGCTGCGAGCGGTGCTTGACCTCGCCGATGAGCGTCTTGAGGTTGGCCAGCAGTTGGTTGAACTCCCGGGAAACCAGGGCCACTTCGTCGTTGCCGGTCACTTGCAGCTGGCGGGTCAGGTCGCCTTCGCCGCGGTTGATGTCCTCCAGCGACTGCTTGAGCCGGTCCATCGGCCAGAGCAGGCGGCGGACCATCACGCCCAGCACCAGCAGGCTCAGCAGCACGCCCAGGGCGGTGCCGACCACCGCCCGCCAGGTCAAGGTATGGGCGGCGGCCATGACGATGTCCTGGTCCAGCACCACGCCGATGTACCAGTCCATGCCCTTGAGTTCGGTGAGCGGGACGAATGCCACCAGCAGGTGCTTGCCGGCGTGGCTGATGTCCTGCAATTGGCCGTCGAGGGCCGGGGCGCTGCCGCCGAACAGCTCGCGGTAGGGCTTGCCGTTCAGTTCGGCGTTCGGGTGGGAAATGATGTTGCCGTTCTTGCTCAGCAGGAACGCATAGCCGGCACCGCCGAAGTCCAGGGTGTTGATGGCCTCGGCCACGCTGGTCAGGCGGATGTCGCCGCCGAACACGCCGAGCGGGCGGCCGGCATCGCTGAGCCGGGCGACTGCTGAAATCAGGATCTCGCCGCTGGTGGAGTCCTGGTAGGGTTCGGTCAATACCGCCTGGGCTGCGGCCTTGCCGGTGGCGTACCAGGGGCGGGTGCGGCCGTCGTAATCGGGTTTGGGGTTCCACGACGCGGTGTTCTTGATCGGTTTGCCGTCCGCCTCGAGGGCACCGAACACCAGCTTGAACTCGTCCTTGAGCAGGGGCGAGTCGACGATGCGCTGGGTGGCTTGCGGGCTGTACTGGCTATCGATCGCCTGGGCGGCCAGGTCCATCAGGTGGAGTTTGCCGTTCAGCCAGTTTTCGATCTGGCGGGCCACGGCATTGCTGGTTTCGTAAATGCTTGCCTGCACCTGGTCGCGCAGCAAGGTGCGCACCTGGGCGACCTGGACCACGGTCAGCAGGCTGATCGTCACGCACAGCACACAGGCAGCCGCGAGGCTTACCTTGTAACGGATTTTCATCGAGGTTTCGCCGATTGAAAAAAGGTCCGGACCTGTCGGTACGGCATGGTCTGGATCTTGTGTTTGCAGGTCTGGCCTCTTCGCGGGTGAACCCGCTCCCACAGGTACTGCACAGGTCTGGAAGCTTGCGCTAATCCTGTGGGAGCGGGCGTGCCCGCGAAGGGCGCGACGCGGTTTAGAAGAAGCCCAACGGGTTGATGTCGTAGCTCACCAGCAGGTTCTTGGTCTGCTGGT
>NZ_JAGIBG010000006.1 GCF_017744435.1 Pseudomonas sp. | reverse complement strand
GTGGATGCCTACCTGGCAGATACCGGGATTGACTGGAAGCCTTAGGTCCCCTGCACTGGCCTCTTCGCGGGTAAACCCGCTCCCACAGGGATAGTGTGATCCCTGTGGGAGCGGGTTTACCCGCGAAGAGGCCAGTGCAGGGGACCTAAGGCTTCCAGTCAATCCCGGTATCTGCCAGGTAGGCATCCACCGCCGCCCCGACCGTAGGGTGAAACGCCCGCTCACCCATATGCTCGAACAACTCGAAGCGCTTCATCTTGTCCTTCACCGGGTCTTTCATTTCGGCAAACTGCAGTTCCACCCCCCGAGCCTCCAGCGCCCGATCCAGCTCGGCGAGCATGTCCGCCGATGTGATATCGATGCTGGTCACCGGTTCCGCCGCAATCACCAGCCGCTGCACCGGGGTCGGTGACTCATCCACCGCCGCCAGCACCGTGCCCTGGAACTGCTCGGCGTTGGCGAAGAACAGCGGTGCATCCCAGCGCAGCAGCACCAGCCCCGGAATCCGCCGCGCCTGTGGATAACGCATCACGTCATGGTAGCCACGGGTGCCATCGACTCGCCCGAGTACGGCGTAATGCGGCCGCCAGCCGTCCCACAGGAATTCGATCACCGATATCGCCACGGCAATGCAGATCCCCGGAATGGCGCCGAACACCGCGACGCCGACGAAGCAGGTGAACGACAGCCAGAACTCCCATTGCTGCATGCGGAAGATGCGTTTGAGGTCGGCGAACTCGAACAGCCCTAACGCCGCGGCGATCACCACCGCAGCCAAGGCGCTGTTGGGCAGGTGCTGCATCAGGTTGGGCGCGACCAGTAGCAACAGGGTCACCGCCAGCGCGCCGATGATGCCGGTGAGCTGGGTTTTCGAGCCGGCCGCCTCGGCCACCGGTGTGCGCGACGAACTGCTGCTGATCGGGATGCCCTGGAACAGGCCGGAGGCCAGGTTGGCCACGCCCAGGCCGAACATTTCCTGGTTCGGGTTGACGGGCGTTTTAAGGCGCGCGGCATAGGAGCGCGACAGCACGCTGGTATCGGCGAACGACACCAGCGCCACGGCAATCCCGCCCAGTACCACTTCGACCAGGTCGATGTCGCTCACCCACGGGAAGACGAAGCTGGGCAGGCCCTGGGGCAACTGGCCGAGTACCTTGACGCCCATCTGGTCGAGGTTGAACAGGCTTACGGCAAGCGTTGCCAGCACCACGGCGATGAGGATGCCCGGCAGGCGCTTGAAGGGTTTGAGCACCAGGATCAGCACCAGGCTTCCGGCACCGACGATGAAGCTTGGCCAGTGCCCTTGGCCGGCGAACAGCGCCTGGCCAAGGTGCCAGAGGTCGCGCAAGGGCCCCTCGCTATCGACTTTGATGCCGAACAGCTTGGGCAGCTGGCTGATCAGCACGGTGAGGGCGATACCGTTCATGTAGCCATAGCGGATCGGCTTGGACAGCAGTTCAGTGATGAAGCCCAGGCGCAGCAGCCCGGCAATTACGCAGAAGGCGCCGGCCACCAGGGCCATCAGGCTGGCAATGGCGATGGCGCGCTGCGGGTCGCTGGCGGCGTACTGCACCACCACCGCGAGGATTGGCGCGGCCAGCGCCGAGTCCGGGCCGAGCACCAGGATGCGGCTGGGGCCGAACAGAGCATAGGCCAGCAGCGGGATGATGGTGGCGTACAGGCCGTAGATGCCCGGTACCCCGGAAGCTTCGGCGTAGGCGATGCCGACCGGCACCAGCATGGTGGTCAGCACCAGGCCGGCGGCGATGTCCTTGGGCAGCCAGGCGGGCTGGTAGTGCAGCAGGGTGGCCAGGCCGGGGAGCCAGCGTTGCCAGTCGAAGCGGGGAGGGGGCGGCGTTTCATGCATGAACGAAGCTCCTGGGCGGAGGGCGCATGAACCGCTTGGGTGCCCCTCTGAAACACAGCTTAGATGCAGAAATCTGGGGCTGCGAAGCAGCCCCGGCAATCCCTCAGGTGTAAGAGAATTCCGAACATGAAACCAAATGCTTCAGTTCAAGATAGCTTGGGAATTATCCTACGCACGCCGCTGCCGTTTCTCTGTTGTGGATGTAGGGCATCAGGGCTAATTTCCCCGGGTCGTCGTGGTTTGACGACCGGGTGTGAGAGCCCGGCAGTGCATCGTGCCAGTGTCATGGCAGCCGTTCGTGGGCAGGCTTCGGCCTGGCCGGAATTCCGATGTTCGCCGGTCTCTCACCCCGCGTTCGGCTGCCACCCTGATTCTGTGAGAGGAAGTGGGTGATAGCTCCGTACTCTGAACTCGGAGAAATCATGATGAAGAAGCTTGTTCCCGATCCACCCGCCAAAGTTGCCTCCCACTCGTTCTACACCATCAACAAAGACATGCCCTCACCCGAAGCACTGCTCTATGTCGTTCAGTTACTACGCGGAATTGAAGACACCCTCGACGAATACATCTGCGGCAATGCCGGCGAGCCGGGTATCGGCATGCTGGTCAACAGTGTGCATAACGTGCAGATGGGGAGGGCGTTGGCCGAGTTGGTCCTGACCCGGGAGGCAGGGGAGATTACCTGGCATTAAGGCCGAGAAGGGGATGCTGGAAGTCGCCACGACCTTCCAATTTGTGACGCAGTGGGTCACAGATCGATACTGACTCGGGAGGCGGGGGAGATCACCTGGCATTGATGCCAGAAGTTGCGGAAGGGCATGTGTGCCCCCACAAAACAAAACCCCTTGAAGCCATGGGCCTCAAGGGGTTTGTCAGTACTGCAGACTGCCGCTTAGACGTTGAAGCGGAAGTGCATCACGTCGCCGTCTTTGACGATGTAGTCCTTGCCTTCCAGGCGCCATTTACCGGCTTCCTTGGCACCGCCTTCACCCTTGAACTGGATGAAGTCGTCATAGGCCACCACTTCGGCGCGGATGAAGCCTTTTTCGAAGTCGGTGTGGATCACGCCAGCGGCCTGCGGGGCGGTGGCGCCGACGCGTACGGTCCAGGCGCGGACTTCCTGCACGCCGGCAGTGAAGTAGGTCTGCAGGTTGAGCAGCTCGTAACCGGCGCGGATCACGCGGTTCAGGCCAGGCTCTTCCAGGCCCAGGGCCTCGAGGAACATGTCCTTCTCTTCACCGTCTTCCAGTTCGGCGATTTCCGCTTCGATCTTGTTGCACACCGGCACCACGACCGCGCCTTCTTCCTCGGCGATGGCCTTGACCACGTCCAGGTGCGGGTTATCTTCGAAGCCGTCTTCGGCGACGTTGGCGATGTACATCACCGGCTTGCTGGTCAGCAGGTGGAAGCCACGGATGACGGCCTTTTCGTCGTCAGCCATGTTCTTCATCAGGCTGCGCGCAGGCTTGCCTTCGGTGAAGTGCGGAATCAGTTTTTCCAGAATCGCCTTCTGTGCCAGGGCGTCCTTGTCGCCACCCTTGGCGTTGCGGGCAACCTTCTGCAGTTGCTTCTCGCAGCTGTCGAGGTCGGCGAAGATCAGCTCGAGGTCGATGATCTCGATGTCGCGCTTGGGGTCGACGCTGTTGGAAACGTGGATCACGTTCTCGTCTTCGAAGCAGCGCACCACGTGGGCAATGGCGTCGGTCTCGCGGATGTTGGCGAGGAACTTGTTGCCCAGGCCTTCACCTTTCGACGCACCGGCCACCAGGCCTGCGATGTCGACGAATTCCATGGTGGTCGGCAGGATGCGGTTAGGCTTGACGATTTCCGCCAGCGCCGCCAGGCGCGCATCGGGCATCGGCACGATGCCGCTGTTCGGCTCGATGGTGCAGAAAGGGAAGTTCTCCGCCGCGATGCCAGACTTGGTCAGGGCGTTGAACAGGGTGGACTTGCCGACGTTGGGCAGGCCGACGATGCCGCAATTGAAACCCATGGGTATTCCCCTCTCTAGGAAATCAGGCCTTCTGGCTGTGCAGCTCGCGCATGGCCTTGGCGAAGTCGCCGGCCAGCACGTCCGGCAGCACGCCGAGGGCAAAATCGATGCTGGCGTCGAGCTTCTCCTGCTCGGCGCGCGGCGCGCGGCCCAGGACGAAGTTGGAGACCAGTTTGGCGTCGCCCGGGTGGCCAATGCCAAGCCGCAGGCGGTGGAAGTCGTTCTGGTTGCCGAGCTGCGCGATGATGTCGCGCAGGCCGTTGTGCCCCCCATGGCCGCCGCCGCGCTTGAGCTTGGCAACGCCCGGAGGCAGGTCGAGTTCGTCGTGTGCCACCAGGATCGCTTCCGGCTTGATGCGGAAGAAATTGGCCAATGCCGCCACGGCCTGGCCGCTACGGTTCATGTAGGTGGTGGGGATCAACAAACGAACGTCGTTGCCCTGATGGCTGAACTTAGCCGTCAGGCCGAAATATTTCTTGTCAGCGGTCAGCGATACACGCTGGGCGCTGGCAATGCGTTCAACGAAAAGAGCCCCTGCGTTATGCCGGGTCTGTTCGTATTCGGGGCCGGGGTTACCCAGGCCAACGATCAACTGGATGGCGGTCACGTCAGGGGCTCTTCCTTGGAGTTGGTGGGTTACAGGGCGCGGGGCGCACTGTAACCCGATCAACACCGGCGCGCGAGTGGATTACTCGGCAGCGCCTTCTGCTTCTGGAGCAACGCGTGGAGCGTGAACGTTGGCAACAGCTTTGTCATCACCGTGGGCCAGAGCTACGAACTCAACGCCTTTCGGAGCTTTCAGGTCCGACAGGTGGATGATGGCGCCGATTTCGGCCTTGGACAGGTCGACTTCGATGAACTCAGGCAGGTCTTTGGCTTCGCAGGAAACTTCGATCTCGGAAACAACGTGCGAGATTTCGCCGCCTTTCTTGACCGGAGCTTCTTCACCAACGAAGTGAACTGGAACCTTGGCGGTCAGCTTCTGGCCAGCAACGACGCGAACGAAGTCGGCGTGCATGATGAAGCCTTTGGCTGGGTGACGCTGCATGGCCTTGACCACGACGTTCTGCTTGGCGCCGTCGACGTTCAGTTCGATAACGTGGCTGAAGGCAGCTTCGTTTTCGAACAGCTTGGCGATTTCCTTGGCCACGATGGTCAGGGATTGGGCTTCTTTATCGCCACCGTATACAACGGCTGGGATGCTGGCGGAGTGACGCAGGCGGCGGCTCGCACCTTTCCCCAGGTCAGTACGCGCTTGGGCGTTCAGGATGAAATCAGTCATTTTGCTTCTCCAAAATAGCCTCCCGAAAGGCGTTTGCGACCAGCGCCAGACGGGGATGGCAAAAAAGCCCCGCCCCAACAAATGCTGGGGCGGGGCGCTTCACATCAACACGAGTCCCGCTTAGCGGAACATCGCGCTGATCGATTCTTCATTGCTGATGCGGCGGACCGCTTCAGCGACAACCGGTGCGATATCCAGCTGGCGGATACGGTCACAGGCTTGAGCAGCGGCGGACAGCGGAACGGTGTTGGTCACCACCAGCTCGTCCAGTACCGACTTCTCGATGTTCTCGATCGCGCGGCCCGACAGGACAGGGTGCGTGCAGTAGGCGTAAACCTTGGCAGCGCCGTGTTCTTTCAGGGCTTTGGCCGCGTGGCACAGGGTGCCGGCGGTGTCGACCATGTCGTCTACCAGGATGCAGGTGCGCCCTTCGACGTCGCCGATGATGTGCATAACCTCGGAGTGGTTAGCCTTTTCGCGGCGTTTGTCGATGATACCGAGGTCGACGCCCAGGGACTTGGCAACGGCGCGTGCGCGCACAACGCCACCGATGTCCGGGGAAACGATCATCAGGTTCTCGAAACGCTGGTCTTCGATGTCGTCGACCAGTACGGGCGAGCCGTAGATGTTGTCGACCGGGATATCGAAGAAGCCTTGGATCTGGTCAGCGTGCAGGTCGACGGTGAGAACACGGTCGATACCCACGACAGTGAGCATGTCAGCGACGACTTTGGCGCTGATGGCTACACGTGCCGAACGCGGACGGCGGTCCTGGCGGGCATATCCGAAGTAAGGAATCACGGCGGTGATTCGGGATGCTGAGGAGCGGCGGAAGGCGTCGGCCATCACTACCAGTTCCATCAGGTTATCGTTGGTCGGGGCACAGGTCGGCTGGATAATGAAAACGTCTTTACCGCGGACATTTTCATTGATCTCAGTGCTGATCTCACCGTCGGAGAATTTACCGACAGAGACGTCACCGAGAGGGATATGCAGCTGACGTACGACACGCCGAGCCAGATCGGGGTTAGCGTTCCCCGTAAAGACCATCATCTTGGACACGCGCAGTACCTGAAGGCTGAGGGTATACCTGGATGAGTATAAGGAAAATGGCAGGGGCGGCTGGATTCGAACCAACGCATGGCAGGATCAAAACCTGCTGCCTTACCGCTTGGCGACGCCCCTGTATCTGTTGCTTGCGAACGCTTATGCGCTCGACTTCTTGATCAGACTTTGCAGCTTGCGATGCAACATCGAAACATTGCTTCCTTTCGCCACAAACCCTGTTTGGGTCGCTGAAAGAAGGGCCAGAACTTTATCAGCTTCAGCTTTGCTTGGGAAGGCCCCAAACACACAACTTCCAGTTCCGGTTAGTCGAGCCTCTGTGAATTTACCCAATGAATTCAGCGCGTTGCGAACTTCTGGGTAATTCTGCTCTACCACCGGTTGGCAGTCATTTCGACTGTTTCCCTCGGGAACGGGGCGCATCTTAAGGGGGAGTGAATCACGTGTCAACTGCGGATGTGAAAAAATTTCTACTGTGCTGACAGACACTTGCGGCACCAGCACGACATACCAGGGCTCATCGGGGTCGACCGGAGTCAGTTGTTCGCCCACGCCCTGGGCAAAGGCGGCGTGGCCGCGGACGAACACCGGCACGTCGGCGCCCAGGCTCAGGCCCAGTGCGGCCAGGCGGTCTTCGTCCCAGTCCAGCTGCCACAGGTGTGCCAGCGCCAGCAGCGTGGTCGCCGCATCGGAGCTGCCGCCGCCGATGCCGCCGCCCATGGGCAGTACCTTGGTCAGCCAGATATCGGCGCCCAGCCGGGTGCCGGACTGTTCCTGCAATTTACGTGCGGCGCGCACGATCAGGTTGCTGTCGTGGGGCACCGCTTCGATTTCGGTGTGCAGGCGGATCACGCCGTCTTCGCGCAGGGCGAAGCTCAGCTCGTCGCCATGGTCGAGAAACTGGAACACGGTTTCCAGCTCGTGGTAGCCATCCGGGCGGCGGCCAATGATGTGCAGCCACAGGTTGAGCTTGGCCGGGGCGGGCAGGGTGAGTGTGTGCATGAAATCAGTGCCCCAGCTGGCGCGGTTGCCAGTCCTTGACCACCAGGGTCACGTCGAGGTCCTTGCCGTGCAGCTTCATGCGCTCCGGCAGCCAGTAGCCGTTCTGCTCGGTATAGCTCAGGTACTGGACCTGCCAGCCATCCTGGTCGAGGCTGGCCAGGCGGCTGTCGCCGTCCAGGGTCAGCTTGCTCTTGCTGTCGGGGGCGGGCAGGCCGCGTACCCACCAGACCAGGTGCGAGACTGGCAGCTGCCAGCCAAGCTGCTCTTCCAGCAAGGCTTCGGGGCTGGCGGCTTCATAGCGGCCCTGGTTGGCGACTTCCAGCACCACGCCGCCGGGGCGGCCGGTCAGGCGAGCAGCGCCGCGGCCGAGCGGGCCGGCCAGGCGGATGTCGTAGTAATCCTGGCGTTGCAGCCAGAACAGCGTGCCACTGCCGGAGTCGCGCGGTGCGCGGATGCCGACCTTGCCGTTGATCTGCCAGCCATCGAGGCTGCTCAACTGCTCTTTATGGGCGCGCCACTGCTGTGGGTCGCCGTGGCCTTGCAGGGCCTCACGGCTGCCGAAGCCGGCGCAGCCGGCCAGCAGGGCGATCAGGGTGAAGGTGATGCAATGGCGCAGAAACATGGCTTTAAAGAGTCTCGGATCCGGTCAGGCGCAGGATGGTCTTGCGCAGGATGGGGCTGTCGGCCTGGGCTTCGAAGCCCTTGGCCCAGACCTGGCGGGCCTCGCGGCGCTTGCCGTTGGCCCACAGGACTTCGCCCAGGTGGGCGGCCACTTCGTGGTCGGGGAAGCGGGCAAAGGCCTGGCGCAGGTAGGTTTCAGCCTCGTCGAGGTGGCCCAGGCGGTAGTTGATCCAGCCCAGGCTGTCGAGCACGGCAGGGTCGTCCGGGGTCAGCTGGTGGGCCTTGTCGATCAGTGCCTTGGCTTCGCTGTAGCGGGTAGTGCGGTCGGCCAGGGTGTAGCCGAGGGCGTTCAGCGCCATGGCGTTGTCCGGCTCGCGGGCGATGATGGCGCGCAGGTCTTTTTCCATCAGCGGCAGGTCATCGCGCTTTTCGGCCAGCATGGCGCGGGTGTAAAGCAGGTTGAGGTCGTCGGGGTAGCGGTTGAGGGCTTGCTGCAGCACCTGGTCGGCCTGGGCGTCCTTGTTGTTGTTGCTGTAGCTTTCCGATTCGATCAGGTAAAGCTGCACGGCGTAGTCAGGCTGCGCTTCGCGGGCCTCGGCGAGCAGACGCGAAGCCTCGGCGCCACGGCCGTTGGCGATGAGGATGTCGGCCTGGCGCAGTTGCGCCGGCAGGTAGTCCGGGCCGTTGCCGACCAGGGCGTACTCGCGCAGGGCCGCGGCCGGGTCATGGCGCTCTTCGGCGATGCGGCCCAGGTTCAGGTGGGCGGCGTCGACGTTGCTGTCGCGCTCGATCAGCTCGCGCAGGTAGACCTCGGCTTCATCCCAGTCCTTCATCTCCAGGCACACCAGGGCCAGGGAGTAACGCGATTCGTCGTCATCCGGGTACTGCTGGACCAGGCTGAGGAATTCAGCCTTGGCGTCGGCCATGCGGTCCTGTTCGACCAGGGTGCGCGCGTAGGTCAGGCGCAGGCGCTTGTCGTCCGGATTGTCGCGGATCGCCCCGCGCAGCAGTGGCAGCGCTTCAGGGCCACGATCCAGGCTCTGGAGCAGACGGGCGCGCAGCAGGATCGGGGCGATTTCGCCATTCTGCGTCGGGTGCGCTTCGAGCAGGTCGAGCGCCTCCTGGGCCTTGCCGTCCTGGTTCAGCAGCAGCGCCTTGCCGAACACCAGTTGGCTGTTGTCCGGGTACTTGACCAGCAGGCGGTCGAAGCTCTGCATCAGGCCGTCGCGGGTGCTCTGGTCGGTTTCGGCGGCGGACAGGGCGAGGAAGTCGAAGTGGGTGTCACCCTGGCCTTGCAGCACCTTTTCCATGTACGTCATGGAGTCGTCATAGCGGCCGGCACGGGCCAGCTGGATGGCGGCGGCGCGTTGGGCGTCGAGGTTCTCCGGGTCGTTCTTGGCCCAGATCAGCGCACTGTCCAGCGCCGGTTCGTCGGCGCCGAGGTACTCGGCAATCCGGTAGGCGCGCTCGGAGACGCCCGGGTCCTGGGTCTTCTCGGCCTGGTCGGCGTAGTTGGCCAGGGCGATGTCGAAGCGGTTGCGTTGGCCGGCCAATTCGGCCACCAGCAGGCTATAAAGCGTGTCTTGCGTGAACGACCCATACACCACGGGCTTCTTCGCCTCAGCCTCGGCGGCGGGAGGCTCGGCCTTTTGCGGGACCAGGCTCTGGCAGCCCTGGAGCAGGGCGAAGGCAAGCAGCAATGCGTAGGGTCTGTTCATAGAGAGGCTTAAAAAGACTAACCGGCGGTCGGAGCATGATGACACAAGCGCGGGGGCAAACCCACCTGCGAAGGTCGTGGTTTACAGCATGGTGGTGCTAGGTCGGACCGCGGGGTAGGTGAGAGGTTCGGTGGCGGGGATTGTCCCTTTGATTCGGTTATTGAGCTGGAAAGAGGAAGTGGGAAAGCACGAGCGCTGATAGCAGCGTCAGATGCAAGACCAGCAGACAAAGAAGAATGCATCGATGCTTTGCGGGGAAAGCCTTGACCTCCTCCGCGTTAGCGAGCCCTCGCCATATGAACAGTTTGGGGATTGCCAATACTACCGATATGGACCCAGTGCGTATTAGCTTTCCTGGCAGGCCGGCGTGCATGTAGATGTTTCTGTTGTCTATAATGTATTTGCAATTTGGTAGAAGCGACTCAAAAAACTCGGTGTGCTTATGAGCAATGTAGCACTGTACTAAGAGTGTGAGTGCCATGGGGATAATTATTAAAGCTCCTACTATCCCCGGATCCATGGTGGAGTTCACTTCAGGCTTTCTCGATATAGAAAATCGCCGAAGGATTTGCCCTTTTCTCCAGCGTAATCACCTGCATATTTTCCTCCTATGGCACCTCCCACAACCGCACAAGCAAGTGCACCTGTCCCGCCACTGGCAATGCCCAGAGCTGCGCACACCGCAGGGCCAATATATGCACCAGCATAACCTCCAGCGCTAGCGCCTACTAAACCACCGACTAGAGATGCTGTCTCGACGAACTGCGCTCTGCTGCATTCGTCCTCTCTCCCCAAGGTACAGGCCTTCTGAATCTCGAGTCCCGTAGCTCCCACTCCGAGCGCTACGCCGATATAGCTGCCATTCTTGATCAGGCGCGCAGCTTTGCCCACCCCGGCAACCTTATCCGCATACCCCGCAATTTCACCTGAATTCAAATAGCTTTTCGTGGAGATACCAAGCGTTCTCTTGATCGACCCTTTGTTTCGCAAGCTGGCACCAAATGCTGCCATTTTACTCAGCTGCTCATCCAGTCTGGCGAACAGTGCCGCGCGCTTGGCATAAAACTGATCCCGAGCCTTGAACGTCCCTGAACTCATGTGCTCCTGATACAGTTTTTCAATTTCCAACAATGTGTCCTGAATAGCCTTCAGGTGCCTGCTCCAGCCATCACTGACCACGCCCGCGCCCGTGCCGGCATGGGTGAGTAGACTTTTGAGCAATTCGAAATTATCCAGAAAAAACTCATCGGCACCTTGCCCGCTGCGCATCAGCCCCATGTGTGCCACGGCAGCCTTTGCCATCAGATACGCCTCCTGGCTGGTACACGACGGCGTGGACCAGTCACCGACTATGACCAGCTCGCCGCTTCTGACCACATTGTTGTAGATGTGTGCATTCAGAACGTCAAACTTGCTGGCCGAATGGCCACTGAGCGCAAGGCCGGCCTTGAGTGTGTGATAGTTCTGCATTTTGGGGTTGATGAACGCGCGGGCTTCGGTCATGGCGTTTTCCTCACGCGTACTTCTTGTTGCCGATACGATCCCACCCGCCAGCGATGTTGCCGCCGCCTGTGCCGTCGGCGCGTTTCTGTTGGGTATAGGTGGTCTTGATTCGGCCGTAATCGAGTTGCACCACTTCGATGGGCACCCCGTCGGCAGCGCTCTGGGTGTAATCGGCAATGATCACTTCTTCGAGAATGACCTCGTAATACTTGAGCTTGTCGCCGCCCGCACGACACAGAGCGAGTTTCACTTCTTTCAGATGTAGCCCTGCACAACTGGCCTCCATCAGTTTGCAACTGGCGCTGTCGAGAAACTTGGTGAATCTGAAGTTGCTGACGGCGGTGCGGCCTGAGGTCGCGCCACCGGCGGAGCTGGCAGTGGCTGAGGTACTTTGGCTTACGCCAAAGTCGTAGCCGGTAACTTCAATCCATTTGTTGTATTTTTCATCCAGGGCTTCGCCTGCGATTTCGTCGATTTGTATATATGCGTCAAAAGCCATGCTTACCTCTCCTTGGCAATCATTTATAGGGGATGTGCTGACGGGAAACTTGGCCCGGTCAGTGATTGGCAAGGCTAGGCAGCGATATCGATGAAGGCAATAGAGGGACATCTATTTGGGAAATAGACTACAAGAATGTGGGTAACTTCGGTTTGGATGTGTCGAAAAGTTTCATTGACAGGTGTTATTTGTAGGAAATATTACCCATTGGCTGTGCAACCCAAGGAGGTGAGCAGTCTGGTGAGGGAGGACTATCGTCAGAAATTGGCTAAGCCTGCTCTGGCCTCTTCGCGGGACAAGTCGGATCGCCGCACCGCCGCTCCTACAGGTTTCGTGCTTGCCCCGGTCGTGGGTAGGGGCACCTCGGAGGCCGGGCCGGCCAGGCCTATCACGACAATAGCGAACGGTGGTTGTTCTAAAACCTGCGAAAGAGGACAATTATCGGCTTCTCGTCACAACCAGCGACCTTGCATGGCCTTTCTTGCACTTGGTATCAACCATAAGACTGCCTCGGTAGACGTACGCGAGCGCGTGGCGTTTACCCCAGAGCAGCTGGTAGACGCCCTGCAGCAGCTCTGCCGACTGACCGCCAGCCGTGAGGCGGCGATCCTGTCGACCTGCAACCGTAGCGAGCTTTATATAGAGCAGGACCACCTGTCCGCCGATGCCGTTCTGCAATGGCTGGCCGCCTATCACCGGCTGAGCCTGGATGAGCTGCGCGCCAGCGCCTACGTCCATGAAGAACACGATGCCGTGAAGCACATGATGCGGGTGGCCTCCGGGCTCGACTCGCTGGTGCTCGGCGAGCCGCAGATCCTCGGCCAGATGAAGTCCGCCTATGCGGTGGCGCGTGAGGCCGGCACCATCGGCCCGCTGCTCGGGCGCCTGTTCCAGGCCACCTTCAGCGCCGCCAAGCAGGTGCGCACCGACACCGCGATCGGTGAAAACCCGGTTTCCGTGGCCTTCGCCGCGGTCAGCCTGGCCAAGCAGATCTTCAGCGACCTGGGCCGCAGCCAGGCCCTGCTGATCGGCGCCGGCGAAACCATCACCCTGGTCGCCCGCCACCTGCATGAACAAGGTGTGCGCCGCATCGTCGTGGCCAACCGCACCCTGGAACGGGCAAGCATTCTCGCCGAGCAGTTCGGTGCCCATGCCGTGCTGCTGGCCGACATCCCGCAGGAGCTGGCCAACAGCGATATCGTCATCAGTTCCACCGCCAGCCAGTTGCCGATCCTTGGCAAGGGCGCGGTGGAAAGCGCGCTGAAGCAGCGCCGGCACAAGCCGATCTTCATGGTCGATATCGCCGTGCCGCGCGATATCGAGCCGCAAGTGGGCGAGCTCGACGACGTCTACCTGTACACCGTCGATGACCTGCACGAAGTGGTCGCGGAAAACCTCAAGAGCCGCCAGGGCGCAGCCCAGGCTGCCGAGGAGCTGGTTTCGGTGGGCGCCGAAGACTTCATGCTGCGCCTGCGCGAACTGGCCGCCGTCGATGTGCTGCGCGCCTACCGCCAGCAGAGCGAGCGCCTGCGTGACGAAGAACTGCAAAAGGCCCAGCGCCTGCTGGCCAATGGCGGCAACCCCGAGGATGTTCTGGCGCAACTGGCCCGGGGCCTGACCAACAAACTCCTGCATGCCCCTAGCGTGCAGCTGAAAAAGCTCTCGGCCGAGGGCCGCCTCGATGCGCTGGCCATGGCCCAGGAACTCTTTGCCCTCAACGAGGGCTCGACGGACAAATCCCCGCAATGAAAGCGTCGCTGCTGAACAAACTGGAGATTCTCCAGGACCGCTTCGAGGAACTCACCGCGCTGCTTGGTGACGCCGAAGTCATATCCGACCAGACCCGCTTCCGCGCCTATTCCCGCGAATACGCCGAAGTCGAGCCGGTTTACGCCGCCTATAAAGAGTGGCGCAAGGTGCAGGACGACCTCGAAGGCGCCCAGGCGCTGCTCAAGGACGCCGACCCCGACCTGCGCGAGATGGCCGTCGAAGAAGTACGCGAAGCCAAGGAACAGCTGGTCGAGCTGGAGTCCAACCTGCAGCGCATGCTGCTGCCCAAGGACCCCAACGATGGCCGCAACGTGTTCCTCGAGATCCGCGCCGGTACTGGCGGTGACGAGGCGGCGATCTTCTCCGGCGACCTGTTCCGCATGTACTCGCGCTATGCCGAGAAGCGCGGTTGGCGGCTGGAGATCCTGTCCGAGAACGAAGGCGAGCACGGCGGCTACAAAGAGATCATTGCCCGTGTCGAAGGCGAAAACGTGTACGGCAAGCTCAAGTTCGAGTCCGGCGCGCACCGTGTTCAGCGGGTACCGGAAACCGAATCCCAGGGCCGTATCCATACCTCGGCCTGCACCGTGGCCGTGCTTCCCGAGCCCGACGAGCAAGCGGCCATCGAGATCAACCCGGCCGACCTGCGCGTCGACACCTACCGCGCCTCGGGCGCCGGCGGCCAGCACGTGAACAAGACCGACTCGGCAATCCGCATCACCCACTTGCCGACCGGCATCGTGGTCGAGTGCCAGGAAGAGCGTTCGCAGCACAAGAACCGCGCCCGCGCCATGTCCTGGCTGTCGGCCAAGCTCAACGACATGCAGACCAGCGCCGCACAGAACGCCATCGCCAGCGAGCGCAAGCTGCTGGTCGGCTCCGGTGACCGCTCCGAACGCATCCGTACCTACAATTATCCACAGGGGCGGGTGACCGATCACCGCATCAACCTGACCCTGTACTCCCTCGACGACATCCTTGCCGGTGGCGTGGAGGCCGTGATCGAACCGTTGCTGGCCGAATACCAGGCCGACCAACTGGCAGCCCTGGGGGACTGATGACCATCATTGCCAGCCTCCTGCGCAACGCGCAGCTGCCGGACTCGCCCAGCGAGCGCCTGGACGCCGAACTGCTGCTGGCTGCCGCCATCGGCAAGTCGCGCAGCTTCCTGCACACCTGGCCCGAGCGCATCGTCAGCAGCGAAGATGCCGAGACCTACGCCAGCTACCTGCAGCGCCGCCGTGCCGGTGAACCGGTGGCCTACATCCTGGGGCAGCAGGGCTTCTGGAAGCTCGATCTGGAAGTGGCGCCACATACGTTGATTCCCCGTCCGGATACCGAACTGCTGGTCGAAACTGCGTTGGAGCTGCAGCCCGCATCGCCAGCCAAGGTCCTCGACCTGGGCACCGGCACCGGCGCCATTGCCCTGGCCCTGGCCAGCGATTGCCCGGCCTGGCAGGTGACGGCCGTGGACCGCGTCGAAGAGGCCGTGGCCCTGGCCGAGCGCAATCGCCAGCGTCTGGGCCTGGGCAACGTCCAGGTGCTGGCCAGCCATTGGTTCGGCAGCCTGGCCGGGCAGCGTTTCGACCTGATTCTCAGCAACCCGCCGTACATCCGCGCCGAAGACCCGCACCTGGTCGAAGGCGACGTGCGTTTCGAGCCCAGCAGTGCGCTGGTGGCCGGTACCGATGGCCTCGATGACCTGCGGGTGATCGTCGCCCAGGCGCCTGAGCACCTGCTGCCCGGTGGCTGGCTGTTGCTCGAGCACGGTTACGACCAGGCTACGGACGTGCGTGACTTGCTGAGCGCGCAAGGCTTCACCGAGGTGGCCAGCCGCAAGGACCTGGGTGGCCATGAGCGTATTTCACTGGGGCGCCTGCCATGCTGAGCGATCAGGAACTGTTGCGTTACAGCCGGCAGATCCTGCTGGCCCAGGTGGACATCGACGGCCAGTTGCGGCTCAAGCACAGCAAGGCATTGATCGTCGGCCTCGGCGGCCTCGGCTCGCCGGTGGCGCTGTACCTGGCGGCTGCGGGCGTGGGGGAGCTGCACCTGGCTGACTTCGACACCGTTGACCTGACCAACCTGCAACGCCAGGTCATCCATGACAGCGACAGCGTCGGCATGAGCAAGGTGGATTCGGCGCTGCAGCGGCTGCAGGCGATCAACCCCGAGATCGCGCTGGTCGCCCACCGCCAGGCACTGGACGAAGACTCCCTGGCCGCCGCCGTGGCAGCGGTCGACCTGGTGCTGGACTGCTCCGACAACTTCGGTACCCGCGAGGCGGTCAATGCGGCCTGCTTCGCGGCGGGTAAGCCGCTGGTGAGTGGCGCGGCGATCCGCCTGGAAGGCCAGTTGTCGGTGTTCGACCCACGCCGTGACTCCAGCCCTTGCTACCACTGCCTGTACGGCCACGGCAGCGAAGACGAGCTGACCTGCAGCGAAGCCGGCGTGATCGGCCCGCTGGTGGGGCTGGTGGGTAGCCTGCAGGCACTGGAGGCGATGAAGCTGCTGGCCGGCTTCGGCGAACCGCTGATAGGCCGCCTGCTGTTGATCGATGCCCTTGGCACGCGGCTGCGTGAGCTGCGGGTCAAGCGTGATCCGGCCTGTGCCGTGTGCGGCAAGCGCGATGGCTGAGCGCTCGGCGCCGGTCGGCGTGATGGACTCGGGGGTCGGCGGTTTGTCGGTGCTCGCCGAGATCCAGCGCCTGCTGCCCAACGAGTCGCTGCTCTATGTGGCCGATTGTGGTCATGTGCCCTATGGCGAGAAGTCCCCGGACTACATCCGCCAGCGCTGCCGGCGCATCGCCGAGTTCTTCCAGGCGCAAGGTGCCAAGGCGATGGTCCTGGCCTGCAACACCGCGACCGTGGCTGCGGTCGCCGACCTGCGCGAGTTGTATCCCGACTGGCCCCTGGTCGGCATGGAGCCGGCGGTCAAACCTGCCGCTGCCGCCACCCGCTCGGGCGTAGTCGGCGTGCTGGCCACCACGGGCACCTTGCAGAGTGCCAAGTTTGCCGCCTTGCTCGACCGCTTCGCCAATGACGTGCAAGTGGTCACCCAGCCCTGCCCGGGGCTGGTCGAGCGGATCGAAACCGGTGACCTTGGCAGCCCGCAGTTGCGCCAGTTGCTGCAGGGGTATGTGCAGCCACTGCTGGCTGCTGGCTGCGACACGTTGATCCTCGGCTGCACCCATTACCCGTTCCTGCGTCCGCTGCTGGCGCAGATGGTGCCTGCCGATGTGGCCATCATCGATACTGGTGCCGCCGTAGCGCGCCAACTGCAACGCCTGCTGGCCGCACGGGGCCTGCTGGCCGACGGGCCTGCCCGCGACGCAGCATTCTGGAGCAGCGCCGAACCCCAGTCCCTGCGAAAAATCCTGCCAGTGCTGTGGCATAAGTCGGACAGTGTGCAAAGCTTTCAGTTGTAAAAAAAACGTGAAATACAGCTGAACTATCGTTGCATCGCCGATTTCTACCGATTTGCCTGATACAAGGCGAACACTCATAACAGCATCAGGAATAAGGAAGTTTCCCATGAAGAAACGGCTCGGTTTGGCGGCAGTTGCCGCCTTTACCCTGGGGCACGTGATGGCAGCGCAAGCGGCCGATGTATCGTTTTCGGTGGGGCAGACCGGTGATTCCACCATGGTTTACCGACTGGGTTTGCAGTCCAACTGGGATGCAAGTTGGTGGCAGAGCAGCGTCGGCCGGCTGACGGGCTATTGGGACGGCGCCTATACCTACTGGGAAGGTGACGAGACGTCGAGCAACCACAGCCTTTCGTTTGCGCCAGTGTTCGTCTATGAGTTCGCCGGGGATTCGGTGAAGCCCTATATCGAGGCGGGGATCGGCGTGGCGGCGTTTGCCAATACCGAGGTCGAGAGCAACGAGCTAGGCTCGGCGTTCCAGTTCGAAGACCGGATTGGTTTCGGCCTGCGTTTTGCCGGCGGGCATGAGATCGGGGTGAGGGCGATTCACTATTCCAATGCCGGGCTCAAGAACCCTAATGACGGAGTCGAGAGCTACAGCCTGCATTACCGCATGGCGCTGTGAATTCTCCTGTGCCGGCCTCTTCGCGGCGGTTCGACGCCTCGATAAACCCGCTCCTGCAGGTACAGCGCTGAACCTGTGGGAGCGGGTTTGCCCGCGAAGAGGCCGGGCCTGAAAACTCGAAGCTCAACGAGACAGCGGCCACAGACTGCTGATATCCAGCACCTCCAGCACCAGCTCAGGTTCGCGTAACGCCAAGCGTGATATCAGTTCATCCGCCGCACTCTGCGGCGTCCAGGCATCCGGTACAGCCTGCACGGATGTTACTGGCGTCTTCAGCGACTGCGGTGCCACCACGGTCAGGTCAATTCCCTGGTCCTTCAACGCCTCACGCTGCTCACGCGCCCACTGCGGCACATTGTTCCAGCCCGCCGACACTTGCGTCGGTGAGTAGAGCTGCAAGGCCGAATAGCGGTTGAAAATCGCCATGACCTGCGGCTGATGCCCCTGTGCCAACAACGGTTGCGCACTGGCCAGGCAATGCTCGCCAGCCAGTTGGTTGTCATTGACGATGGCCTCGAACACGTCGCAGTCCGCCACCTCATCAGCCAGGTAGTCACTGGTCCCGCCGTTGATGATCAATACGTCCAGCGAGCACCAGGCATGGCATATCTGCTCTGCCGCATTGGCGGCCTTGCCTTCTTCATGCAATTGCCAAGGCAGGCTCAACAGTCGGCTACCATGGCGCACGGCCAGTGCCTCCAGTTCCTCGCTGCCCTTGCTACTTGCGGCAACCCGGTGCCCTTGCTCGAGCAACCGCTCCACCAGGGCCAGACCCAGTCCGTTGCTGGCCCCCGTAACCCAGAAACTACGCGAGTTGTTCAAGATGTTGCCCTCTGATCCTGCCGGCGCGGTAGGCCCTTGAAGGCTTCCAGTGCACGCTGGCGACTGCTTCCGAGATCGACAATCGGACTGTGGTAGGAATTATTAGCAAAAAGATCAGCAGACTTCACGGGCTGGTGGATGGATTTTTCATCCAGGCCCCGCAATTCCGGTAGCCAGTGGCGGATGAAGCGACCCTCTGGGTCGAACCGCTGAGACTGGGAAACCGGGTTGAAGATACGGAAATAGGGCACTGCGTCGGTGCCGGTGGAGGCACTCCACTGCCAGCCACCATTGTTGGCGGCCAGATCGCCGTCTATCAGATGGCGCATGAAATGGCGTTCGCCCAGGCGCCAGTCGATCAGCAGGTTCTTGCTGAGAAACATGGCGACGATCATGCGCAGGCGGTTGTGCATCCAACCGGTGTGCAGCAGTTGGCGCATGGCGGCGTCGATGATCGGGAAGCCGGTACGCCCCTCCTGCCAGGCCTTGAAGTCGTCCGGTGCATCGCGCCAGGGCAAGGCTTCGGTCTGGGCGCGGAAGGCCCGATGCCGTGAGACCTGTGGATAACCGGTCAGGATGTGCTTGTAGAACTCGCGCCAGAGCAGCTCGTTGATCCACGTCTGGACACCGCTGCTGCCACTGTCGAACTCGCCGCGGTTGCTGGCGAGGGCGGCATGCAGGCATTGGCGGGGCGAAATCACGCCTGCGGCCAGGTAGGCTGAAAGCTGGCTGGTGCCAGGCTTGGCCGGGAGGTCGCGCAGGTGGCCATAGTCGTCGACCGTTTCATCGAGAAAGCGGGTCAGTCGCGCGTGCGCTTCGTCTTCACCGGCGGGCCAGTGTTCGCTCAGTGTGCGGGCAGGTATGTCGAAGCCCTCGATTTGCTGCGGGATCGGGTCGCTGGTGATAGCCAGCGGCTGCTGGCGTTTCACCTGCCGGGCCAGTGACGGCAGGCTGCGGTGCAGGTGTTCGAGGCAGACTTTCTTGAACTGGGAAAAGACCTGGAAGTAGTCGCCGCTGCGGGTCAGGATGGTGCCCGGGCGGAAGAACAGCTGGTCGAGGTAGCTGTGGGCGCGGACGCCGGAATCCTCCAGCAGCTTGCGCGTGGCCGCATCACGACGTTCTTCGTTGATGCCGTATTCATCGTTCCAGTGCACCGCCTCGATAGCATGCTGGCGGCAAACTTCGAGCAGGGTGGCTGGTGCCTGGTCCCAAGTGTCGATCTTGCGCACCAGCAGCGGGATATTCAGCTGGTCCAGCGACTGGCGCAGCTGGCGCAGGTTGCGCAGCCAGAAGTCGACCTTGCAGGCAGCGTCGTCGTGAGCCTGCCATTGGCCGGGGCTGGCCAGCCACAAGGCCACGGTCGGGCCGCGTTCGCAGGCGACGCTGAGGGCGGAGTTGTCATTGATGCGCAGGTCGCTGCGCAGCCAGATCAATTGCATGGGGCACTCGTCTCTACAGGCCGGCGGACATTGCCTTGCAGCAAACGCAATGCCGCCTGCGGGGTATCGAACAGGAAAAGGTCGGGCAGAGCGAACGCGTGCAGCTGGGCCTGGTGCAGGGCGAGTGTGGCGCCGCCCAGCAGCTTGGTCCCGGCGATCCCCTGCAAGGTGCGCAGCAGGGCGCTGGCGTCGATGCGTGGGCCAAGGTGCATCAGTACTGCTCGCGGTTGAAGGGTGATCACGGCGCGTTGCAGCTGCGTACCACCCACCGGTTGCTCAAACACCTCTACGGGGATGCCGTTGCTGCTCAGCAGCCAGGCGCATAGCCACAGGCTGGGGTCGAACGGGCGCTCGCTGTCTTCACAAAGCAGCACGGCTGAGCCTTGCAACGATTGATTGTCGTGGTACACCCGTGCCCCCAGCTTGCTGCGCAGCCACGTGTGGAAAAACACCTGTTCAAGGCGCGCGTTGAAGTGGCTGCGCCAGCGAACGGCTAGGGACTCCAGTAACGGTAGCAGCAGCTGTTCGCACAGTGTCACGGCGGGGTACAAGGCCATGACCTGGTTCAGTTGCTGATCGAGGCTGCGTTGGGAAAGATGGGCGATGGCTTCGATCAACTGCTGCTGGCGCGGTTGCCAGTCGCCCATCGGTGCCCGCTCAACTGGCTGCTCGAGCAGTTCGCGTACCTGGCCGACCGAAGCACCGCGTTCAAGCCAGGCGAGAATCGCCTGCACCCGTTCGAGTTGGTCTTGCCCATACAAACGATGCCCCTTGGCGGTGCGTTGCGGCTTGAGCAGGCCATAGCGGCGCTCCCAGGCGCGCAAGGTGACTGGGTTGACGCCGGTGCGTCGGGCCAGTTCGCCAATTGGCACAAGTGTTTCAGACAGCATTGCGCAGGCCCAGGCTGTCGGGGTGTGGCTGCAGGTAGGTCTGTTGCTGCAGGTAAGGATCAGGATGCTTGCGCAGGTGATGCTTGAGCAGGGTCAGTGGTACCACCAGCGGTACTTCGCCTTGCTGGTACTGGCCGATGATGTGCTGCAGCTCGGCCTTGTCCTGCTGCGTCAGCGAGTCCTTGAAGTAGCCGCTCAGGTGCTGCAGGACGTTGCAGTGGGTGCCCCGGCTGGCGCAACGACGCAGAGCCTGCATCAGCTGGCTGAAATAGCGAGGCCCGATCTGCTCGGGGTCATCCTCCCGGCTCATGCTGCCCAGCAGGCGGCCGAGCTGGCGATAGGCCTGGGGGTTGTTCGCCATCAGCAGGTACTTGTAGCGTGAATGGAAGCGCACCAGGGCGCCACGGCTCAACCCTTGCGCCAGCAATTGCTGCCAGTCGGCATAGGCATAGACGCGGCTGATGAAGTTTTCGCGCAGCACCGGGTCGTGCAGTCGGCCTTCCTCTTCGACCGGCAAGTCGGGGCGACGGGCGCAGAAGGCCGCAGCATAGGCGCCTGTGCCACCTTGCGGGGCAGGGTGGCCGTTGTCCTGATAGACCTTGACCCGCTCCAGGCCACAGGAAGGGGACTTCTGCATGAAGATGTAGCCACAGATGTCATCGAGCGCTTCGGCCATCTGCTCGCCATAGCTGCGCAGTGGGCCGGTCAGGTCCATGCCCGGATTGCGCGTGCCGACCACGGCGGGCTGCGCGGGGTCACCGACCAGGCGTATCGGGTCGCGTGGTACGCCCAGGCCGATGGCGACCTCTGGGCACACCGGTAGCCAGTCGAAATGCGCTTGCAGGTGTTCACGGCACAGATCGGAAGCCTTGTGCCCGCCGTTGTAGCGCACACCATGGCCGGTCAGGCAGGCGCTGATGGCGATACGGGGTTTATGTGCGGGGGCAGGTTCGTGCATGGCTGTCTCCGGGAAACTTGTACATGGAAGCAAGCGCGTACAAGTTCATTCCAGCACAGCCAGAAACTTATGCAAACTAGTATTTTTGTATAGCTTTGCCGAATGATGTTATTCGAGATGTTCCAGCAGCCGTCGCGCGGCTTCCTGGCCACTGAGCCAGGCGCCTTCGACGCGGCCTGACAGGCACCAGTCGCCGCAGGCATACAGGCCTTGGTCGGCATCGGCCAGTGCGCCCCATTCATGATTGCTGGTTGGCCGTGCATACAGCCAGCGGTGGGCCAGGGCGAAGCTCGGCGCCGGTACCACGCAGCCGACCAGCTCGGCGAATTCTCCCCACAGTTGCTCGATCACTTCTTCCTTGGGCAGGTCGATGTGCTGCTTGCTCCAGTCGGACGTGGCGTGCAGTACCCAGGTGTCGAGGTGCTCTTCGCGGCCAGGTTTGCTGCGGTTGCGGGCCAGCCAGCCGAGCGCGTTGTCCTGCACGAAGCAGCCTTGCATCGGCGTATCCAGCGGTGTCTGGAAGGCCAGGGCGACGGCCCAGGTCGGCTCCATCTGCACACCAGCCGCCACGGCGGCGAGCTTGGGCGTGGCGGCCAGCAACTGGGTGGCCTGGGGCGCGGGGACGGCGATCACCACGCGGCTGAATGGGCCATGGCTGCAACCTTCGGTGTCCTGCAGGTGCCAGAATTGCTTGCCGCGGAACACCTCGGCGATACGGCAGCCGAAGTTCACCGTGACGTCCTTGAGCAGGCCGCGGGTGATGGCGCTCATGCGCGGCACGCCGACCCAGCGGGTCTGTTCGTCGGGGGAGGGGGTCAGTTCGCCATCACGGTAGTTGTACAGCTGCGGCTTCCACTGCTCAGCCCAGCCGGCGGCGACCCACTGCTGCACCTGCTCGACGAAGCGCCGGTCGCGGGCGGTGAAGTACTGCGCGCCAAGGTCCAGGGCGCCGGCTTCGCTGCGCTTGCTGGCCATGCGCCCGCCACTGCCGTGGCCTTTGTCGAACAAGTGGACGGATTGCCCGGCCTTTTGCAGCGCCTGGGCGGCGGACAGGCCGGCGATACCGGCACCGATGATGGCAATAGGTACTGTCATGATGGCCTCTTCGAACCTTGCTGTAGGCAGACTACGCTGTCAGGCAAACCTGTACAATGCACAATCTTTGTATAAGGTTATTCCGCTTCATAGGCATGTTGGCCTATGGTTATCCGAGAGCGATGGGTCTGGAAAAGTGCCTTGTTCTTAAAAATAGACCATGGCCGCACGCTGCGAGGACACAGCCATGCATATATTGCTGACAGGTGGTACAGGGTTGATCGGCCAGCACCTTTGCCAGTACTGGCTCGGCAAGGGCTATCGCCTGACCGTGTGGAGTCGGCGCCCTGAGCAAGTGCCGCGATTGTGTGGCAACGGTGTGCGTGGCATTGGCCGGCTGGAGGATCTGGGCGCCGACGAGCAGGTTGATGCGGTAGTCAATCTGGCCGGTGCGCCGATCGCCGATCGGCCCTGGTCGGCTGCGCGTCGCAACCTGTTGTGGGCCAGCCGCATCACGCTCACCGAGCAACTGCTGGCCTGGCTGGGCAGCCGTGAACAGCGCCCCGAAGTGCTGATTTCCGGTTCCGCCGTGGGCTGGTACGGCGATGGCGGCGAGCGCGAACTGACCGAAGCCTCGCCGCCGGTTCGCGAAGACTTCGCCAGCCAGCTGTGCATTGCCTGGGAAGAAACCGCCCAGCGCGCTCAGCACCTCGGCATTCGCGTGGTGCTGGTGCGCACCGGGCTGGTACTGGCCAGTGACGGCGGCTTCTTGTCGCGCCTGCGCCTGCCGTTCAAGTTGGGGCTGGGCGGGCCCTTGGGTGATGGCCGGCAGTGGATGCCGTGGGTGCATATCGACGACCAGATCGCCCTGATTGATTTTCTCTTGCAGCACAAGGATGCCAGCGGTCCTTATAATGCCTGCGCGCCAGAGCCAGTACGCAACCGCGACTTCGCCAGGCAGCTGGGGCGTGCCCTGCACCGGCCAGCGATCGTGCCCATGCCCGGCCTGCTGCTCAAGGCCGGCCTCGGCGAGTTGTCGACCTTGCTGCTCGGCGGCCAGCGAGCGCGCCCGGTGCGCTTGCTGGCGGCGGGCTTCACCTTCCGCTTCAACGATCTGCAATCGGCCCTGGGCAACCTGTCCAGCCGCCTCTGACATAGGACGCTGCATGACCGATCACGCTCTGCTGCTGGTCAACCTGGGTTCCCCGGCCTCCACCTCGGTGGCCGATGTGCGCCGCTACCTCAACCAGTTCCTCATGGACCCTTATGTGATCGACCTGCCATGGCCGGTGCGGCGTCTGCTGGTGTCGCTGATCCTGGTCAAGCGACCGGAGCAGTCGGCGCACGCCTATGCCTCGATCTGGTGGGATGAAGGCTCGCCGCTAGTAGTGCTGACCCGGCGTTTGCAAGCGGCGATGGTCGAGCACTGGCCACACGGGCCGGTGGAAGTTGCCATGCGCTACGGTGAGCCGGCATTGCCCGAGGTGCTGGCGCGCCTGGCTGCACAAGGTGTGCGCAAGGTGACCCTGGCGCCGCTTTATCCACAGTTCGCCGACAGCACGGTGACCACGGTGGTGGCACAGGCGCAACAGACTGTCGCCGAGCGGCAGTTGCCGCTGGAGCTGCGGGTGCTGCAACCGTTCTACGATCATGCGGCGTATATCGATGCCCTGGTCGCCAGTGCCAAACCCTATCTGCAGCAGGATTACGACCACTTGCTGCTGAGCTTCCATGGCCTGCCTGAGCGCCATCTGAAGAAGCTCGACCCGACCGGCAAGCATGACTTCCAGGCGGCAGACTGCTGCAAGGATGCCAGCGCCGAGATGCGCGCGGTGTGCTACCGCGGGCAATGCCTGGCAACGGCCAAGGCGTTCGCGACGAAGATGGGTATTCCCGATGGCAAGTGGTCGGTGTCGTTCCAGTCGCGGTTGGGTCGAGCCAAATGGATCGAGCCCTACACCGAGACGCGCCTGGATGAGCTGGCCAAGGCCGGGGTGAAGAAGCTGCTGGTGATGTGCCCGGCGTTCGTCGCCGATTGCATCGAGACGCTGGAAGAGATCGGCATGCGCGGCAGCGAGCAGTTTGTCGAGGCGGGCGGCAAGGAATTGGTACTGGTGCCGTGCCTGAATGATCACCCGGAGTGGGTGAAGGTGTTGGCGGGGATGTGCGAAAAAGCCTGAGTGTTGCTAAGCCTGACCTGGCCTCTTCGCGGGTTTACCCGCGAAGAGGCCAGGTCAGGTTAAGGCCGGATCAAGGCAATTGATCATCCAGCTTCTTGTGTTTCCAACCATCATTGCCCGGCAGGATCAGGTTCAGGGCAATGGCTACGATGGCGCACAGGGCAATACCCTTCAGGCCCCAGTCGTCCGGGCCGTCGCCGCTGCCGATCAGCACGCCGCCGATACCGAACACCAGGGTCACCGAAACGATAACCAGGTTGCGCGCTTCGGCCAGGTCGATCTTGTGGCGGATCATGGTGTTCATGCCCACTGCCGCGATCGAACCGAACAGCAGACACAGGATGCCGCCCATCACCGGTACCGGGATGCTCTGCAGCAGCGCGCCGAACTTGCCGATGAAGGCCAGGGTGATGGCAAAGACCGCCGCCCAGGTCATGATCTTCGGGTTGTAGTTCTTGGTCAGCATCACCGCGCCGGTCACTTCGGCGTAGGTGGTGTTGGGCGGGCCGCCGAACAGGCCGGCTGCGGTGGTGGCCAGGCCATCACCCAGCAGGGTGCGATGCAGGCCGGGCTTCTTCAGGTAGTCGCGGCCGGTCACGCTGCCGACTGCAATCACCCCGCCAATGTGCTCGATCGCCGGTGCCAGGGCCACCGGGACAATGAACAGGATGGCCTGCCAGTTGAAGGCTGGCGCGGTGAAGTTGGGGATTTCCAACCACGGCGCGGCGGCGATCTTGGCGGTGTCGACCACGCCAAAGGCGAACGCCAGGGCAAAGCCCACCAGCACGCCGGCAATGATCGGTACCAGGCGGAAGATGCCCTTGCCGAACACTGCGACGATCAGCGTTGTCAGCAGCGCCGGCATGGAGATCAGCATGGCTGTCTTGTACGGCATCAGCACGCTGCCGTCACCGGCTTTGCCCATCGCCATGTTGGCGGCGATCGGAGCCATGGCCAGGCCGATGGAAATGATCACCGGACCGATGACCACGGGCGGCAACATGCGGTCGATGAAGCCGGTGCCCTTGATCTTCACCATCAGGCCCATGAAGGTGTACACGAAACCTGCAGCCATCACGCCGCCCATGGTCTCGGCCAGGCCGAACTGGCCCTTGGCGAGGATGATCGGGGTGATGAAGGCAAAGCTCGAAGCCAGGAATACCGGGACCTGACGGCCGGTGACCAGCTGGAACAGCAGGGTGCCGATGCCCGCGGTGAACAGCGCCACGTTCGGGTCGAGGCCGGTGATCAGCGGCATCAGCACCAGCGCGCCGAATGCCACGAAGAGCATCTGCGCGCCCGAAACGACCTGGCGCCAGAGCGGGTCGTTGAAGCCGTCCTGCATGGTCAGGCGTCCTTCTGCTTGGTGCCGAAGATCTTGTCACCGGCATCGCCCAGGCCTGGGACGATGTAACCATGCTCGTTCAGGCGCTGGTCGATCGAAGCGGTGTAGATCTGGACGTCCGGGTGGGCTTTTTCCACCACCTCGATGCCTTCTGGCGCGGCGACCAGCACCATGGCGCGGATCTCCTTGCAACCGGCCTTCTTCAGCAGGTCGATGGTAGCGACCATCGAGCCACCGGTGGCGAGCATCGGGTCGATGATCAGGGCCAGGCGCTGGTTGATGTCCGGCGCGAGCTTTTCCAGGTAGGTGTGCGCTTCGAGGGTTTCCTCGTTGCGGGCAACGCCAACGGCGCTGACCTTGGCGCCCGGGATCAGGCTGAGCACGCCGTCGAGCATGCCGATGCCGGCGCGCAGGATCGGTACCACGGTGATCTTCTTGCCGGCGATTTTTTCAACTTGCACCTTGCCGCACCAGCCGTCGATCTCGTAGGTTTCGAGGGGCAGGTCCTGGGTGGCTTCGTAGGTCAGGAGCGCGCCGACTTCCTGGGCGAGTTCGCGAAAATTCTTGGTGCTGATGTCGGCACGGCGCATCAGGCCGAGCTTGTGGCGGATCAGCGGATGGCGGATCTCACGAGTAGGCATAGGGGGCTCCGAAAGGCGGGCAAAAAAACCGCGCTAGATTAATCTATTCAGCCTTTGCTGTCGTGCAGTCCTTTTGCACGTTAGTCCATAAATGCTTGATCTGTGACGAGCGGATGCGTACCTTTGCCCGCTTTTCCAAAATGCCCCCCTGGAGAGCGCTATGTCCGCCGATCTCGAGCACATCCGTCAAGTCATGCGCGAGGCAGACTGCCTGTACAACGAAGCCGAAGTCGAAGCGGCCATCGCCAAGGTCGGCGAGCAGATCTGCAAGGACCTGCACGACACCAACCCAGTGGTGTTCTGCGTGATGAACGGCGGCCTGATCTTTGCCGGCAAACTGCTGACCCACCTGCAGTTCCCGCTGGAGGTCTCGTACATCCATGCCACCCGCTACCGCAACCAGACCAGTGGTGGCGAGTTGTTCTGGAAAGCCAAGCCGGAAGTCTCGTTCATCGACCGTGACGTGCTCATCGTCGATGACATCCTCGACGAAGGCCACACCCTCAGCGCCATCATCGAGTTCTGCAAGCATGCAGGTGCGCGCGCGGTGCATACCGCCGTGCTGATCGACAAGGACCATGACCGCAAGGCCAGCCCTGGCCTGAAGGCCAGCTATGCCGGCCTGCCGTGCATCGATCGCTATATCTTCGGTTACGGAATGGACTATAAAGGCTACTGGCGTAACGCAAACGGCATTTTCGCTGTCAAGGGACTGTAACCATGAGTCAGCCTGCATTCATCGACCAAGTATTGCTTAGCGGGCTGGCGCAAAAAGCCGCCGATGCTCCGCGTCAGCGGCACCATCACAACTTCCATGACATGGAAGACCCTTGCCATCGCCTGGCGATCGGCTTGCAACCTTCAACCTACATTGCACCGCACCGGCACCTGAGCGACGACAAGGCCGAAGCCATGCTGGCGCTCAAAGGCCGCATCGGCCTGTTGCTGTTCGATGAGCAGGGCGCACTGACCGGCACGCGCGTCCTCGAAGCCGGCGGCGAGTGCATGGGCGTGGACCTGCCGCCGGGCGTCTACCATGGCCTGGTGGCGCTCGAAGCCGATACCATCATGTTCGAGTGCAAGGCCGGCCCTTACCGCCAGTTGGTCGAGGGCGAGCATGCCCCTTGGGCGCCACGTGAAGGTGAGCCCGGCGTGGCTGAATACCAGGCCTGGATGCTCGCGCAGTTCGATTGAGTTCTGCCGTTGCCTGCGTGCTAGAGTGCTCCTTCATGCCAAGGAGCCTCACATGCGTGCAATTCTTCCCCTGCTGCTGGCGGTGAGCCTGCCTCTCGCCGCCGCACCGCTGCATAGCCAGTTCCTCCCGCCTGATGACCAGTCCCTGCGCCAGGAAGCGCCGACCAGCCAGCAGTTGCTGCAAGTCACCGACTACTCGGTGGTGGTGGGTGCCCAGCGCCAGTCCGACCAACAGCCGATCCCGATCACCGCTTCGCTGCAGATGCGCCTGAAGGGCAAGCCGCTGAGCAAGGGCGCGACGATCAGCCAGGTGCTGCTGAATTTCGACGGTGAGGCCGGCAAAAGCCTCAAGAAACCGGTGTACGACGACAAGACCCGCACCCTGAGCCTCAATTACCCGGTCAGTGACTACCGGGTGATCATGGACCTGCTGCGCAACGAGACGGTCTATGTGCAGTTCCTGACCTACGCCAACGGCCACATCTGGGCCGACCTGCACACCGGCACCGTACGTTCGCGTTGAGGCGTGCCGCCTGTGGGGGGTAAACTGCCGGCCTTCGAAATTCCACGATGGTCAGTTGGAGCCGGCAATGCGCAAAGACAAGAAGCAGGTGATTGGTGACGAAATCAGCGACGACTACATCAAGTCGTTCCTCCAGTTTGAGCCGGCCGATGGCGTGACCTCGCCTTCGCACCACAAGCTGATCAAAGGCTACCGCGGCCTGCGTGTCGATGACTTCGAGCGCTTCGTGGGTTTCTTCGTCGAGGCTGGCCTGGACCTGGATGGCAAGGACGAGCACGGCAAGACCTTCGTCGAAGTGATCGCCGACCAGCGCAACGCGCCGGAGTACGTCGAGATCATCGCCAAGGCCCGCGGCTGATCGGTAAGCCTGTGCCGGCCCTTTCGCGGGTAAACCCGCTCCCACAGGGATTGCGCTGCCCTTGAGAACAGCGCGGTCTCTGTGGGAGCGGGTTTACCCGCGAAAGGGCCGGACCAGGCTGACAGAGATTCCAGGCACAAAAAAACGCCCCGAGGGGCGTTTTTTCGTTTCAGGCCGGTTTAGGCGTAATGCTTGGCCGGGCTGTCTTCCACCAGTTCCAGCGCCACATCGTTGTCGGCACTGATCTTGTGGTACAGCGCTGCATCGGCGGCCAGGGCCTTTTCGCGGGCCGGGAAGATTTCCTTGAGCTTGGCAGCCCAGGCACCTTTGGCCTGCTCGGGGAAGCAGCGCTCGATCAGCTCGAGCATGATCGACACGGTCACCGAAGCACCCGGCGAAGCGCCGAGCAATGCCGCCAGGCTGCCGTCCTGTGCCGAGACCAGCTCGGTACCGAACTGCAGGATGCCGCCTTTCTTCGGGTCCTTCTTGATGATCTGCACGCGTTGACCAGCCACTTCCAGGCGCCAGTCTTCGGCTTTGGCCTGTGGGTAGAAGCGGCGCAGGGACTCCAGGCGCTGTTCCATCGACTGCATCACTTCGCTGACCAGGTACTTGGTCAGGTCCATGTTGTCACGGGCCACAGCCAGCATCGGGCCGATGTTGCCCATGCGCACCGACAGCGGCAGGTCCATCAACGAGCCGTGCTTGAGGAACTTGGTGGTGAAACCGGCGTAGGGGCCGAACAGCAGCGAAGTCTTGCCGTCCACCACACGGGTGTCCAGGTGCGGTACCGACATCGGCGGTGCGCCGACCGCCGCCTGGCTGTACACCTTGGCCTGGTGCTGCTTGACGATTTCCGGGTTGTCGCAACGCAGCCACTGGCCGCTCACCGGGAAGCCGCCGAAGCCTTTGCTTTCCGGGATGCCGGACAGTTGCAGCAGCGGCAGCGCCGCGCCGCCAGCGCCGAGGAACACGAAGCGGGCGTCGACTTCGCGGGCACCGCCGCTGTTGACGTCCTTGATGCTCACGGTCCAGCCGCTGCCGTTACGGCGCAGGCCGACGACTTTCTTGCTGTACTTGACCTGCGCGTCCGCGCTGTCGCCCAGCACCTTGAGCAGCTTGTTGGTCAGTGCCCCGAAGTTGACGTCGGTGCCTTTGGCCACGCGGGTGGCGGCGATGTGCTGGTCGGCCGGGCGGCCTGGCATCATCAGCGGCATCCACTCCTTCATCACGGCCTTGTCTTCGGTGTATTCCATCTCGGCGAAGGCGTGGTGCTGCTTGAGCAGCTCGAAGCGCTTCTTGAGGAAGGACACACCCTTGTCACCTTCGACGTAGCTCAGGTGCGGGACCGGGTTGATGAATGCACGTGCCGAGCCGAAGGTGCTCTTCTTGCTCAGGTAAGCCCAGAACTGGCGCGAGACCTCGAACTGGGTGTTGATGTGCACGGCCTTCTTGATGTCGATGCTGCCATCGGCGGCCTGGGGCGTGTAGTTCAGCTCGCACAGGCCGGCGTGGCCGGTGCCTGCGTTGTTCCAGGGGTTGGAGCTTTCCGCGGCTCCGGAGTCCATTGCCTCGACGACCTCAAGCTTCAGGGTCGGGTCAAGCTCCTTGAGCAGTACGGCCAGGGTGGCACTCATGATGCCCGCGCCTACCAGTACCACATCAACCGATTCGTTCTGCGCCATTTAACGCGTCTCCACAATCTACAGCTACCTAATTGACAGCATAGGACCACTGGGGTTGCCAGGATCGCCATGTCCGACTCTTCGCAGTTCTTGCCACTTCCGCGGACACCGCCAATCAGTCTTTGGGTTGCGATATTGAACCCTGATTGCCACGGGTGCGGCAATTCGACTTATGGTCAAGGTGTCGTGCGTGCGCTATGGAACGACCTCAGGCACTCATCCGAGATGAATGCATAAGCCGCCTGTTCAGGGCTGTTCGGGACACATCTGCCGCTTTTGCACATGCCAGACTGTTCATTTGCTCGCCACACTCTTGTGAAGTAGTGAAAACCGTTTTTTCACGCTCTTTTGGAGACGTGAACCTCAAAAGGGGACTGCGCGATGGCAACCCACAGGTTCATGCAGTGCGAAGGGCCGGAAAAGCAGGCACGACAGCCGATGCAAGACCTGAGTGGAAGGCTCTCTGTGGGCGAAGCGGGTGAAGGTGCCGGGGTCAATCGGCAAATGCGGGGCCCGATCAGGAGACGTCCTTATAATCGGGGGGAGATTATAACGATGTCGCGGGCAGAAAGGTCGTAATTCGTGGTTTTTATTGCAGCGTTTGTCAGGCCGCGAGGATGCGCTGGTGCCAACGGCGGCTTGCGCGGGCGCAAACCCGGGCTTCGGCGGGCAGTTCACGGCCCAGCCAGGCCAGCTGGATTTCGCCGATCTGCACCCATCCGCTACCGCTGGGAACCTGGCTGCATTGCTTGAAGGCCAGGCATTTGCCTTCGCCGTCGAGGCGGGCGTAGGCATTGTGGCGCGGGCGTTGGCAGAGCAGTGTCCAGAGCGAAGCCATGGCGGTGCGTCCTGTGCGTTTGGGCTTGGCGCAAGGATAAGGCCGCAGCCATGAAACGATTGTGACAAGCGGGCCGGACCGATGACTGGTCCGTACCTGGCTGGGTATACTGTGGGCCTTTGCCGTATTTTCTGGAGAAACGCGCATGTTGCAACGTCTGTTGTTCGGTTTGATTGCCGTGGCCAGTCTCAGCCTGGTCGGTTGTGCCCACAGCCCGCAACAACTCAGCCCGCAACCCACGCTCAAGGCTCAGCTCGCACCGGTTGGTCACGGCCAGCCGGTGGTGGTCAAGGTGGTCGATGGGCGTGCCTCGCAGTCCCTGGGCACCCGGGGTGGCATGTACCCTGAAACCAGCACCATCAGCGTCAGTGGCAATGATGTCGTGCCCAAGCTGCAGGCCCAGGCCGAAGCCGCCGTGCGCCTGCTCGGCTTCACCCCGACGCCGAACGCCTACAACGCGCCGCAGCTGACCGTGACCCTGGCTGAACTGAAGTACCAGTCGCCGAAAGACAACCTGTACGTGACCGAAGCCACTATCGGCGCCACCTTCCGTGCCGATGTGCAGAATGCCAGCCGCCGCTACAGCGGCCGCTACGGTGCTTCGCTGGACCAGCGTTTCGGCATGGCGCCGAACCAGGACACCAACACCCAGCTGGTGGGCGATGTGCTGAGCGACGCGCTGACCCGCCTGTTCAAGGACCCGACCATCGGTCAGGTGCTGGGCGAGTAAGTCTCACGCTGCAAGCGAAAAACCCGCTACCTGAGCGCCAGGTAGAGGGTTTTTTGTTGTCTGCACCGTCCTCTTCGCGGGTAAACCCGCTCCCACAGTGATTTCACTACCCACAAGTACAGCGCCTTACCTGTGGGAGCGGGTTTATCGGAGCGCCGAACCGCCGCGAAGAGGCCGGAACAGGTTCAAGCGGCTTCTATGTGGAAATCCAGCAAACTGACGCCGGTGCTTGCATCCACCTCGGGCAGGTCCTCGTGCACATGCCCACCCAGCGCGCAGTACACCAGCCACTGGCGGTCCTGGACATTGATGGCAAAACCATCGATCAACGCCTGCTGCTCATCGCTCTGAGCCACGAGATAGAGACGGTCCTGGTTTTCGGCGTGCAGCATCAACAAGCTCCGGTACGGGAAAAGGCCGATAGAGTGGCCTGCCCTGATGACGAGCATGTGACAGATGAAATCAAGTGACACTTTGTCGCCAAGACCGGGCGGGCGGGGCGGACTCCGGTAGAATGCCGGGCTTCGCTGTGGCTATGACCGAGGTTGCGTGATGTCGTTGCAAGTGCTCTGGGGCTTTCTTTCCGCCCACCCTACCAAGCTGATCAATCTGCTGGCGCTGTTGCTGACCTGCCCAGGCGGGTTGCTGCTGCAGAGTGCGCGGCGGCGTGAGGTGACCAGCCGTGAGAGCCTGGCAGTGGAAGAGGGGCCGGTGGATGCCTTCGACCAGCGCGTGCCGCGCTACTACTACATCCTCGGCTTTTCCTGCCTGGCCATGGCCTTGCTGCTGTCCTGGTTCAGCACCTGGATCTGAAACGCTTGGGGCCGCATTGTGCGGCCCCAAGCGGATTGATCAGGCGACCGGCGCCTGCTGCTTGACCTGATACTGGTTGCGCACCGGCGTCGCGTACTGCAACACCAGGTACGGCCGCTGCTCCTCGGGGCAGGCGTCCAGGCGTCGCTGCCATTCTTCCCTGGCCTGGGCCAGCTCTTCGGCCGGGAACACCTTCTCGGCGCTCGGCACCTGCAGTGCCTCGTCCTTCTCACCCCACATCGCATAGGCCAGGTAATGCACCGGGAACAGGCGGTAGCCGCCGAGGATCTGTCGGTCGGTTTCCTGTGCCAGCTGCTTGGTGTCCTCGTAGTACTCGGTTACCGGCGGGGCGAAGTGGATGTGCACCCGGCCTTTGTAGCCGGTGATGCCCTTGGCGATGCTGTTGTCGTCTTCGCCCGGTGCCTTCTTGTAGGTGCCGGTGGTGGCGCGGATGTACAGCTCGCGAGCCTTGGCCTGGTCGCAGGGGTCGTATTCGTAGCTGATCGACACCGGGATCAGGTTCAGGCTCTGGATTACCGCGCCGAACGGCTCGTCCTTGCGGCTCATGTGGAACATCTTGAGGATCGCTGAATCGGTACGGTCATCACCGTCCTTGGCGCGGCCTTCGGCCTGGGCGATCCAGATCGACGCGCCGTCATTGCGGATCGAGTGGTTGATGTAGGCCGAGAGCAACTGGTAGGCCGCGAGCTTTTCGCGGCGGCCGCTGATCGAGCGGTGCACGATGAAGCTCTTGTTCAGGCGCATCATGTCGCTGACGAACGGCTTCTGCAGCAAGTTGTCGCCGATGGCGATGCGCGGTGTCGGCAGGCCGGCGTGGTACACCGCGTAGTTGACGAAGGCCGGGTCCATGACGATGTCGCGGTGGTTGGCCAGGAACAGATAGGCAGTGCCCGACTTGAGCTGTTCGACGCCGGAGTAGGTGACGCCGTCGGTGGCACGTTCGATGGTCTGGTCGACGTAGTACTCGACTTTGTCCTGCAGGGTCGACACGCAGGTGACACCGGCAAACTCCTTGCGCAGGCGCCGGGCGATCAGCGGCTTGAGCAGCCAGCCCAGGGCGCCGGCCGCGCGCGGGAATTTGAAGTGGGTGAGGATATCGAGGAATGCCGGGTCGCTGAGCAGGCGTGCCAGAACGGCAGGGACCTCAGCATCGTCGTACGGTCGGATGGCATCGAATTCGCCCATCATGCTCTCTTGTTGGAAACGGCTAGGGTAATAAGGTAAGGGGTGGGGCCCGAAAAACGGCTCGGGCACACGCAAGCCCTGTAAACAGACCGGCAATTATACGCACAAGTCACCCCGGAGGCCGCGATGCTCGAACAAGCGTTCTATGATTGCCCTTATTGTGGCGAGGAAGTCGAAACGACAGTGGACCTGTCCGGGGGGGATCAGGAGTACATCGAGGACTGCCAGGTGTGCTGCAAGCCTATCCGCTTCGTGCTGCAGGTTCATGGCGACGAATGGATGCTGGATGTCTACGGTGAGAACGACTGATGCGGCGGATCTACGAACCGGAAAACCTGCTCGAGGCCGAAATGCTGGTGGGCATGCTCGCCAGCGAGGGCATCGAAGTGCATCTGGTCGGCCGCGACCTGATCGGCGCTGCCGGTGAGTTGCCGTTGCAGGGGCTGCTCGGGCTTGCGGTGCCCGACCAACAGGCCGAATACGCACGGCAACTGATCGATGCGTACAATGGCGCCCAGCCGCTGGTCGGCGACGAGCCGGAGAGTCTTCCCGGTACCTTGATCTGCTAGGTTCTGAAATCACCCATGTGTGGACGTTACGCCCTGTTTCGCTGGCCCCAGGCGCTGGCCGGTCTGCCGGGCTTTCCCGCCGGCCAGCCGGCCCAATGGAATATCTCGCCCGGTGCTTCGGTGCTGATCCAGCGCCAGCTCGACGGCCAGCAGCAGCTGGCCAAGGCGCGCTGGGGGCTGACCCCCGCCTGGCTCACCGACCTTTCGCGCACCCCCGCCCATGCCCGGGCCGAGACCTTGGCCGAGCAGCCGATGTTCCGCGAAGCGTTTCGCCTGCGCCGTTGCCTGATGCCGGCCAACGGCTTCTACGAGTGGCGCGGCACGGTGCGCAAACGGCCTTACTGGCTGACGCCAGGGGAGGGCGCCTCGCTGTATTTTGCCGCCGTGTGGGAGGCCTACCCGGTGCAGGACCAGGTGTGGTTGAGCTGCGCAGTGGTGACCCAGGCCGCGATGAACCAGCGCCGGCCGCTGATTCTCGACGAAGCCGGCCAGGCCGCCTGGCTGGACCCGGACACACCGTTGCCGCGCTTGCACGAGTTGCTCGCCAGCCCGCCGGCGACGCTGCGCGAGCGGGCCCTGGCAAACTTCGTCAATGACCCGAAACTGGACGCGCCAGAGTGCCTGACCCCCGCTTGAGTAAAATCTTCTCTGCGGCTATGGCGGGTTACAGGCGACTCAGCCTAGGATACGGCGCATGTAAATAGGGAGTGTTTTGATGCGTAAGTCTTTTGTCGTCAGCCTGTTGAGCGCTGGCATCCTGCTGGCCGGCTGCCAGGCGGTGAATACCACCAGTGGCGGTGCTGTCGGCGTCGAGCGCCAGCAGTACATGTTCAGCATGCTCTCGACCGATGAGGTCAACCAGATGTACGCCAAGTCGTACCAGCAGACCCTCGGCGAGGCGTCGAGCAAAGGCGTGCTGGACAAGTCCAGTGCCGATGCCAAGCGCGTGCAGGTCATCGCCAATCGGTTGATCGCCCAGGCGCCCAAGTTCCGCCCGGATGCGGCGCAATGGAACTGGGAAGTCAACGTCATCAAGAGTGACGAGCTCAATGCCAACTGCGGGCCGGGCGGCAAGATCATCGTGTACACCGGGCTGATCGATCAGCTCAAGCTCACCGATGCGGAAATCGCCGCCGTGGTCGGCCACGAAATCGCCCACGCCTTGCGTGAGCACAGCCGTGAAGCGATGTCCAAGGCCTACGGTGTGGAGATGGCGCGCCAGGGCGCAGGTGCATTGCTTGGCCTTGGCCAGGACAGCATGGCATTGGCCGACGCCGTGGTGAACTACTCCATGACCCTGCCCAACAGCCGCGCCAACGAGAACGAGGCCGACCTGATTGGCCTGGAGCTGTCGGCGCGTGCCGGTTATGACCCGAATGC
Source organism: Pseudomonas sp. (assembly GCF_017744435.1). Lineage (GTDB taxonomy): Bacteria > Pseudomonadota > Gammaproteobacteria > Pseudomonadales > Pseudomonadaceae > Aquipseudomonas. The sequence continues at coordinate 119,195 of NZ_JAGIBG010000006.1, read as the reverse complement.
CGCGATCACCTTGTGGAACAAGATGAGCAAGGCTTCGGAAGGCGCACCGCCCGAGTTCATGAGCACTCACCCGGCGTCCAGCAGCCGGATCGCCTCGTTGCAGGCAGCGATTCCGAAGGTGATGCCGCTGTACGAAGCCGCGAAGCAGTAAGACCGATAGGGGGCCGCAAAGCGGCCCCAGCTTCTCGGGTCAGCCCACCCAGCCACTGGTCTTCATCGCCGAGTACACGGCCACGATCGCCAGCACGAAGAACGCGGTCGCTGCCAGGCGACGGATCAGCGTCAGTGGCAGTTTCTCCGCCGCGAAGTTACCCGCCAGCACCACCGGCACGTTGGCAATCAGCATGCCCAGGGTCGTTCCGAGGATGACCAGGATCAGGTGTGGATACTGGGCAGCCAGCATCACCGTGGCGACCTGGGTCTTGTCACCGATTTCGGCCAGGAAGAAGGCGATCAGCGTGGTCAGGAACGGGCCGAAGCGGCGCGCCGGGTTCTCGTCATCGTCCATCTTGTCCGGTACCAGGGTCCACAGCGCAGTGGCGGTGAAGCTGGCGGCCAGAATCCAGTGCAATACCGACTCGGTGAAGAAGCTGCCGACCCAGGCACCCACGGCACCGGCCGCGGCATGGTTGGCCAAGGTGGCAGCAATGATGCCGGCGATGATCGGCCAAGGTTTGCGGAAGCGTGCGGCGAGGATGAGCGCGAGCAATTGCGTCTTGTCGCCGATTTCGGCCAAGGCAACGATTGCGGTGGGGACCAACAGAGATTCCAGCATCAGGATTCCTACGGGGGCGGGTCGACACGGCTATGACACGTACAGCCTTCCCGCCCCGGGTAAGGTGTGCGTGTCATAGGTCTTGTCAAACCGAGGACCTGTCTGTGCAGGTCGCTGGGTCGCACGCGCCATGGCCTGTGGGCCAAGTATGTTGACGCGTACCGGGCGAGCAGGGCGCTCGCGGGAGACTACTCCCCTAGGACGGTGCGGATTCTGCCTAGCCAAAACCGTTTCGGCAAGCCCTGTTTTTATCCGCGTGTTGCGCGATAGATACGGAAGCCATCGGCCTCGGCGCAGGTCTGGCAGTTGCCCAGGGCGCCTTCGATCAGTGGCTGATAGCGCAGGAAGCTATTCGCAACAAGGCGCATTTCGCCACCTTTTCGCAGATGTTGGCCGGATTTTTTCAGCAGGTTTTCCGATGCCTGGTAATTGGTGTGCACCCCGGTGTGGAACGGTGGGTTGCTCAGGATCAGGCTCAGTTCGGCAGGCGCGGCATCGATGCCATCGCCGCTGATGACTTCGCCTTCAAGGTTGTTGGCCGCCAGGGTCAGGCGGCTGGCTGCCACGGCGAAGGCATCGACATCCAGCAGGGTGACCCGGCTCTGTGGATAACGACGCTTGACCGTGGCACCGAGCACGCCTGCGCCGCAGCCGAAGTCGAGCACATGGCCGACCGGCAGGTTGTCCAGGTGTTTGAGCAACAGGGCGGTGCCGCGGTCGAGGCGGCCATGGCTGAACACCCCCGGCAGGCTCACCACCTGCAGCGGGCCATCTTCGAGGTCGAGCGTGAAGCGCTCGGCCAGGCTCTCCAGCGGTTTGGCTTGCGGGGCGTTGTCCACGGTCACCTGCCACAGCTGGCAATGCCGCGCGCTGTCCAGCTTGCGCGGCTTGCCGAAAGCCTGCAGCTGTTTGGCTGCGCCTTCGATGCCGCCACGCTTTTCACCCACCAGGTACAACTCGCGACCCGCCAGGCGCGAAGCCAAGGCATTGAGCAGGTAGGCCGCCAGCTCGCGGGACTTGGGCAGGAACAGCACGGCCGTCTCGAAATCGACCGGTGGCACATCGACGCCGTAGTGGCTGCGCCCGGTGAAGCGGCTGTCGAGCATGGCCTGGTCACCGGCATGCCAAGTCCAGCCATGGGCCTGGGGCAGTTGCCCGAGCAGGCCGTCGGCGGGGGCGCCAGCGAGCAGCAGCGGGCCCTGGAACAGCTCTGCCTGGCGGAGCAACACTTCACTGCGCGGGTCCATGGACGACGCCTCCTGAAAAAAGTGGCGCAGTGTAGCAGAGCCGGGCGTGGGACTGAGCGGGCGCTCAGCTGACCACGCGGCGTGGCTGGCCTTCGAAGAAGGCCTTGGCGTTTTCGCTGAGCTGGCCAACGATGCGCTGGCGCGACTCCACCGCGCCCCAGGCACTATGTGGGGTGATCAGCAGCCGCGGGATGCCTTTTTCCAGCAGCGGGTTGCCATTGACTGGCGGCTCGACGCTCAGCACATCGGTGGCCGCGCCGCCCAGGTGGCCGTTGCGCAGGGCGTCGGCCAATGCCTGTTCGTCGATCAGGCCACCGCGGGCGGTGTTGACCACCAGTGCGCCCTTTTTCAGCAGCGCCAGTTCGTGGACACCGATCATGTGCCGGGTGTGCTCGTTGAGTGGGCAGTGCAGGGTCAGCGCGTCGACCTGCGGCAGCAGTTCGTCCAGCGCCAGGCGATCGTCGCGGGCCGGGCGGCCAGGGATTTGCCCGCTCAGCACGCGCATGCCGAAGGCTTCGGCCAGCCGGGCCACTGCACCACCCAGTTCGCCATGGCCGAGCAGGCCGAGGGTCTTGCCTTCCAGTTCGACGATCGGGAAATCCAGCAGGCAGAACTGGCTGGCCTTGGCCCACTCGCCGTCGGCTACCGCCTGGTTGTAGTCGCACAGGCGCGTGGCCAGGGCCAGCAGCAGGGCGAGGGTGTGTTGGGCCACCGACGGCGTGCCATAGCCCTGGCAGTTGCAGACGGTGATGCCCTGGGCGCGGGCAGCGGCCAGGTCGACATTGTTGGTGCCGGTCGCGGCCACCAGGATCAGCTTCAGCTGCGGGTTGGCGGCCAGCGTGGCGGCATCGAGCATGACCTTGTTGCTGACTACCGCGACAGCGCCCTGCAGGCGTTCGGCGACTTGCTCCGGGCGGGTGGCGGCAAACAGCTCGAACTCGTCGAACTGCTGCTGCAACGGCGACAGGTCGAGGTCGCCAAGGTCCAGGGATTGGTGGTCGAGAAACACGGCGCGGCGCAAGCTGGGCATCACGGGAAGCTCCGGAGGCAGGGCAGGGGTTGATCCATCTCCCCGCACAATGCCACTCATACCTCGCACAGCCAAATCATTCCTTCGGCTGATTTGACCGTCACATTGAGCTACTACAGTAGATCCAGACTTGTTCGGCATGCTTTTCAGAAAAGGGATCACCATGTTGCAGACCCGCATCATCAAGCCCGCCGAGGGCGCCTATACCTTCCCTCTGTTGATCAAGCGCCTGCTGATGTCTGGCAGCCGCTACGAAAAGACCCGCGAGATCGTCTATCGCGATCAGCTGCGCCTGACTTATCCACAGCTCAACGAGCGTATCGCCCGCCTCGCCAACGTGCTGACCGAAGCCGGGGTCAAGGCCGGTGACACCGTGGCGGTGATGGACTGGGACAGCCACCGTTACCTGGAATGCATGTTCGCCATCCCGATGATCGGCGCGGTGGTGCACACCATCAACGTGCGTCTGTCGCCCGAGCAGATCCTTTACACCATGAATCACGCCGAAGACCGCTTCGTGCTGGTCAACAGCGATTTTGTCGGCCTCTATCAAGCCATCGCCGGGCAACTGACCACGGTCGACAAGACCCTGCTGATCACCGATGGCCCGGACAAGACCGCCGACCTGCCGAACCTGGTCGGCGAATACGAGCAACTGCTCGCGGCCGCCAGCCCGCGCTACGACTTCCCGGATTTCGACGAGAACTCGGTGGCCACCACCTTCTACACCACCGGCACCACGGGCAACCCCAAGGGCGTCTACTTCACCCACCGCCAGCTGGTGCTGCATACCCTGGCCGAAGCTGCGGTGACCGGTAGCATCGACAGCGTGCGCCTGCTCGGCAGCAACGACGTGTACATGCCCATCACGCCGATGTTCCATGTGCATGCCTGGGGTATCCCCTACGCGGCCACCATGCTCGGCATGAAGCAGGTCTACCCGGGCCGCTACGAGCCGGACATGCTGGTCAAGCTGTGGCGCGAAGAGAAGGTCACCTTCTCGCACTGTGTGCCGACCATCTTGCAGATGCTGCTCAACTGCCCGAATGCCCAGGGCCAGGACTTCGGTGGCTGGAAGATCATCATTGGCGGCAGCGCCCTGAACAGCTCGCTGTACAAGGCCGCGCTGGCACGCGGCATCCAGCTGACCGCCGCCTACGGCATGTCCGAGACCTGCCCGTTGATTTCTGCCGCGCACCTGAATGACGAACTGCAGGCCGGCAGCGAGGATGAGCGCGTCACCTACCGCATCAAGGCCGGTGTGCCGGTGCCGTTGGTCGAAGCGGCGATCATCGATGGCGATGGCAACTTCCTGCCGGCCGATGGCGAGACCCAGGGCGAACTGGTGCTGCGTGCGCCGTGGCTGACCATGGGTTACTTCAAGGAGCCGGAAAAGAGCGAGGAGCTGTGGCACGGCGGCTGGCTGCACACCGGTGACGTCGCCACCCTCGACGGCATGGGTTACATCGATATCCGCGACCGCATCAAGGACGTGATCAAGACCGGCGGCGAGTGGATCTCCTCGCTCGACCTCGAGGACCTGATCAGCCGTCATCCTGCCGTGCGCGAAGTGGCGGTGGTCGGTGTGGCCGACCCGCAATGGGGCGAGCGTCCGTTCGCCTTGCTGGTGGTGCGTGACGACAAGTCGATCGACGCCAAGGCGCTCAAGGAGCATCTCAAGCCTTTTGTCGAGGAAGGGCACATCAACAAGTGGGCCATTCCGAGCCAGATCGCCGTTGTTACTGAAATTCCCAAGACCAGTGTCGGCAAGATCGACAAGAAACGGATCCGCCAGGACATCGTCCAGTGGCAAGCCAGTAACAGCGCCTTCCTGTCCACCTTGTAAGCCCGCCTCGGGTCGCGCACGACGGTGTGCGACCCGCGTGCTAGACACCTCGAGGCCTTGCCAAACGAAAAAAATCGGCCATGCTTCAGCACGGCCGATGCGCTACCCGGGAAACACCGGGGCGATTTGGCAGCGGGTGCGCAAATCACACTTTAGAGGGATCAAGCACCTGAGCCTGCTGGCTATAGTCGGGGCCAGGGGATCTTCAGGAATGGGGGAGAGCGGTACGCGCAAGACGTGCCGCTGCAGGGCAAACCTGCACACCGGTCGCTCGGGCCGTTTCTGAAAGGACTCACTGCCATAACAATAAAGTACATGGAGTAGCGTCGATGAAATCTGCAAATCCGTTCTGGCGCCGGGCCAAGCTGCCCTTGGCCGTCAGCCTTGCTTCCACGCTCGCAAGTCCTGCTTTCGCTGTCAGTTTCAACATTGGTGAAATCGAAGGCCAGTTCGACTCGTCGCTCTCCGTCGGCGCCAGCTGGTCCACCGCCAACCCCAACCAGAACCTGATCGGGGTCAACAACGGCGGCAAGGGCCTGTCGCAGACCTCCGACGACGGCCACCTGAACTTCAAGAAGGGTGAAACCTTCTCGAAGATCTTCAAGGGTATCCACGACCTTGAGCTGAAGTACGGCGACACCGGCGTGTTCCTGCGTGGCAAGTACTGGTACGACTTCGAGCTGAAGGACGAAAGCCGCGAATTCAAGGACATCAGCGACTCGGGCCGCAAGGAAGGCGCCAAGTCGGCGGGCTCGCAACTGCTCGACGCCTTCGTCTACCACAACTACTCGATCGGCGATCAACCCGGATCGGTACGTCTGGGCAAGCAAGTGGTGAGCTGGGGTGAGAGCACCTTCATCGGTGGCGGCATCAACTCGATCAACCCGATCGATGTGTCCGCGTTCCGTCGTCCGGGTGCCGAGATCAAGGAAGGCCTGATTCCGGTCAACATGTTCTACATCTCGCAGAGCCTGACCGACAACCTGTCGGCTGAGGCCTTCTACCAGATCGAGTGGGACCAGACTGTCGTCGACAACTGCGGCACCTTCTTCTCCCAGCCCGATATCATTGCCGACGGCTGTACCGACAACCTGCGCGTGCTCAACAGCAGCCGCACGGTGCCGGCAGCTGCCCAGCAATTCCTGGCCACTCAAGGTGTGAACATCAACCAGGAAGGTGTACTGGTAGCTCGCGGTGCCGACCGCGATGCGCGTGACAGTGGCCAGTTTGGCGTCGCCATGCGCTACATGTTCGAGCCGCTCGACACCGAGTTCGGCGCCTACTTCATGAACTACCACAGCCGCGCGCCGATCTTCAGCGCCACCGGCGCTTCGCCGTCGGTATTCGCCAACCTCAGCCGGTTGCCGCCGCAACTGCGTTCGCTGGCGCCGCTGATCGTGGCAGGCAATTCGAAGTACTTCGTCGAGTACCCCGAGGACATTCGCCTGTACGGCTTGAGCTTCTCCACCACACTGCCCACGGGTACCGCCTGGAGCGGTGAGGTCAGCTACCGGCCGAACGCACCGGTACAGCTGAACACCACCGACATTCTGTTCTCCGGTGTACGCCCGATTGGTGGCGCGCTGAGCAATGCCTCCTTGCTCACCGGTACGCCAGGCGAAGACCTGCACGGCTATCGCCGCAAGGAAATCACCCAGTTCCAGACTACCCTGACGCACTTCTTCGACCAGGTGATGGGCGCCAGCCGCATGACCGTGGTCGGTGAACTCGGCGTCACCCATGTGGGTGGCCTGGAGAACGCGCACGATACCCGTTACGGCCGTGACCCGGTATTCGGCCCTGGCCCGCTGCCAGCAACCGGCGGCGCCGACACCTGCCAGGCGCTCAACGCCAGCACCATCGCTGGCGCTGGCCCCGGTGCTTCGACCGCCAACCTCAACCGCAAGTGCGAGAACGACGGCTACACCACCAGCACCTCCTGGGGTTACCGCGCCCGGGTCATCTGGGACTACAACGACGTGTTCGCCGGGGTCAACCTCAAGCCCAACGTGGCCTGGTCGCATGACGTCTCCGGTTACTCGCCGGGCCCAGGCGGCAACTTCGAGGAAGGGCGCAAGGCCGTCAGCCTGGGCCTGGATGCCGAGTACCAGAACACCTATACCGCCAGCCTGTCGTACACCAACTTCTTCGACGGCAAGTACAGCACCGTGGATGATCGCGACTTCGTCGCCCTCAGCTTCGGCGTGAACTTCTAAGAACACTGATCCAGGACGACACGAGATGAACAAGACCAGAAGTCTGCTGCAAGCCGGTGTACTGGGCCTGTCCCTGCTGGCGACCAGTGTCATGGCTGCGGTATCCGCCGATGAAGCGGCAAAACTGGGCAGCACCCTGACTCCGATGGGCGCGGAAAAGGCCGGCAACGCCGATGGTTCGATCGGCCCCTGGGAGCCGCTGGCGAAGACCGCTGGCAGCGTCGATGCCAAGGGCTTCCTTGCCGACCCCTATGGCAGTGACAAGCCGCTGTTGACCATCACTGCGCAGAACGCCGATCAGTACAAGGACAAACTCTCGCCGGGCCAGCTGGCGATGCTCAAGCGCTACCCGGACACCTTCAAGATCCCGGTTTACAAGACCCACCGTGGCTCCACGGTGCCTGACGATGTGTTCGCCGCGATCAAGAAGAACGCCACCGCGACCACCCTGGTCGAAGGCGGCAACGGCCTGAACAACTTCCAGACTGCCGTGCCTTTCCCGATCCCGAAAAGCGGCCTGGAAGTGATCTGGAACCACATCACCCGCTACCGTGGCGGCAGCGTCACCCGTCTGGTAACCCAGGCCACGCCGCAGCAGAACGGGTCGTACAGCCTGGTGTACTTCCAGGACCAGTTCGTGTTCCGCGACCGGATGAAGGACTACGACCCGAACAACCCGGGCAACATCCTGTTCTACTTCAAGCAGGAGGTGACCGCTCCGGCACGCCTGGCCGGTACCGTGCTGCTGGTGCACGAGACCCTCGACCAGGTCAAGGAGCCGCGCAAGGCATGGATCTACAACGCCGGCCAGCGCCGTGTGCGCCAGGCCCCGCAGGTGTCGTACGACGGCCCGGGTACCGCGGCCGATGGCCTGCGCACCTCGGACAACCTGGACATGTACAACGGCGCGCCGGACCGCTACGACTGGAAGCTCGAAGGCAAGAAGGAGATGTACATCGCCTCCAACGCCTTCAAGCTGGATGACCCCAAGCTCAAGTACGCCGACATCCTCAAGGCCGGGCACATCAACCAGGACCTGACCCGCTATGAGCTGCGCCGGGTCTGGCATGTGGTCGCGACGCTCAAGCCTGGCCAGCGGCACATCTACGCCAAGCGTGACTTCTACATCGACGAGGACACCTGGCAAGCGGCGGTAATCGACCAGTATGACGGCCGCGGCCAGCTGTGGCGCGTGTCCGAGGCCCATGCCCAGCCGTACTACAACGTGCAGGTGCCGTGGTACACCCTTGAAGCCATCTACGATCTGCAGTCGGGTCGCTACCTGGCCCTGGGCATGAAGAACGAAGAGAAGCGTGCCTACGACTTCGGCTTCAGTGCCAGCAAGGCCGATTTCCAGCCAGCCGCCCTGCGCCAGTCGGGTATCCGCTAAGCTGAAAACCTGCAACTCCGTGTGACCCTCCCAGAACGCCCCGGCTTGCCGGGGCGTTTCTGTTTGCTCGGTCGATAAGGCCGATGAATACCTCGCCAAAGCCCCGCGCCAGCCACTGTCCATCAGCCATGTTGCTTTTTGTCGCAGTCTTTTCCGGGGCAATGGCTCCCATCGTCTTCAAATGCGTTGCGTTACCCGCTAGTCTCGCAAGCATCCGTACCGCCGTAGTCTTCCCAACAGAACGAGCCGGCCATGACAGATCTGTCCCGTACGCATGGATTCGCCAGCCAGGCCCTGGGCCTGCTGGACGGGCGCTTCTTCCGGCCGCCACAGCCGGACGGCCACGTGCCGCGTGCCCGTCTGTGTCAGCGACTGCAGAGTGGTCTTGGCGGTCGCCTGCTGCTGGTCAACGCCCCTGCCGGCTTTGGCAAGAGCTCCCTGGCCATAGAATTCTGCGAGTCGCTGCCCAGCCATTGGCGCAGTCTCTGGCTCGGCCTGAGCCAACGGGACGCTGATCCTGGTCGTTTCCTCGAACGCCTGCTCGAAGGGCTGCAGCAGTACTGCCCGGCATTGGGGGGGCAGGCCATGGGCCTGTTGAAGATGCGCCAGCGCCATCAACCCTTTGCGTTCGAAGAATGGATCGACAGCTTGCTCGACGAGCTGGCGCTCTACCTCCAGGCCGATACGCCTCTGCTGCTGGTGCTGGACGACTACCACCTGGCCCAGGGGGCGGTACTCGATCGCTGCCTGCAGTTCTTCCTCAATCACTTGCCTGCGGGCCTGGTACTGCTGGTGACCAGTCGCCAGCGCCCAGACTGGCACCTGGCGCGGCTGCGCCTGTCGCGACAGCTGGTCGAGCTTGGCGAGCAGGATCTGCGCCTGACAGCGGACGAATCACTGGCGGTGATTGGCCGCCAGCCCACGGGGCTGCGCGGTCAGGCGCTGGACAACCTGATTCAACGCAGCGATGGCTGGGTGGCCGGGCTGCGTTTCTGGCAGTTGGCCGCCAGCGAGTCCGGTGACGAGCATGCCTTGCCCCAGGCCCTGCACGGTGGTGAAGGGCTGATCCGTGATTACCTGCTGGAAGAAGTCATCGTGATGTTGCCGGCGGACGTGCAGGCGTTTCTGTTCGACACGGCCTGCCAGGAGCGCTTCTGCGCGGCGCTGTGCGATGCGCTGCGTGAACGTAACGACAGTGACGCGATCCTGCGTTATCTGCAGGCGCATCAGGTGTTTCTGGTGCCGCTGGACGAGCATGGCCACTGGTATCGCTACCATCACCTGTTCTCCGACTTGCTGCGCAGCCGCCAGTCCAGCGAACCGCTGGCGCGCCTGCAACTGCGTGCCTGCCGCTGGTTCCAGGCCCAGGGTTTGCTCGACGAGGCGGTGGAACAGGCGTTGCGCGCCGGCCACCTCGATGTTGCAGCCGACCTGGTGCAAAGCCTGTCCGAAGAACAACTGCTGGCTGAGCAGAACGTCGGCATGCTGTTGCGCTGGAAGATGGACCTGCCCGACAGCCTGCTGATCAGCACACCGCGGTTGATCGTGCTGTACAGCTGGGCGCTGGGCCTGGCCTGCCAGCTGGATGCCGCGGAAGAGCTGGCCGGTTACCTCTGTCGCTTCCTGCCTGCGCCTTCAGCCACTGCTCAGAAGTCGATGCTGGCGCAATGGCTGGCCCTGAGTGGGGTCATCGCCCGTGGCCGGGGTGACCGCGAACGGACCTTGGCCTATTGCGGCGAGGCGCTGCAGAGCCTGCCGTGCAAGCGCTATGGGCAACGCCTGGTGTGCCTGTCGACGCTGTCCAACCTGGCCATTGCCGATGGTGACTTCTGGCGTGCGCGCGGCTGGAACCGCGAAGCGCTGGAGCTGGCGCAGCGTGTCGGCAACCCATTGTTCGAGGCGCTGGCGCATTACGATCGTGCGCGGGTGCTGCATGCCCGCGGCGAGGTGTTGCGGGCGCTGGATGAAGTGCGCCAGGGTTTGCAGCGCCTGCAGGGGCTGTCGGCACAGCGGCTGTACGCGGTGCGGGCGCGGCTGACCCTGTACGAGGGCTACCTGCTGGTGGCGCGCCTGCAACCCGCGCAAGGGCGCGCGCGTTTGCGTGCAGGGCTGGGCGAGGCGCGCGCCTGCCGCGACATCAGCGTGCTGATCGGCCATTGCGTGATTGCGTCGCTCGATGGCCGTGAGGGCCAGTATGCCGAGGCGTTCGCCGAACTGGCAGAGGCGGAGCGGCTGATGCACATCTGGGATGTGCCACCGATCTTCTACCTGGCAATGATCACCCTGGTGAAGTGCGAGCTGTGGCTCGCGCAGGGGCGTATCGACCTGGCCGAGTCCTGGTTGCTGCGCCTGGGGCAGACCTACGGCGGCGAGCACCCTGCGGCGGCGCCAGAGTTCCACCCTTTGCTACCATTGCATATCGAACTGCAGCAGGCCCTGCTCGAGCGTGTGCAGCAGCGCTGTGAAGACGCCGTGGCGCGCCTGTGCGCCCTGGCCGAACGCGGGCAGGCCAGTGGCGGCATGATGCTCACCCTGCACGCACTGTCGCAGTGGGTCGACCTGTTGTTGGGCGAGGGGCGTGAAGCTCAGGCAGCGCAGCTGTTACCCATGGCGTTGAGCGCAGCCCGGGGCGGGGTGGTGCAGCCCTTCCAGCGACTGATCGAATTGCACCCTTCATGGCTGCGCGAGCAATTACTGGCGCAGCCAGCCTGCCAGGCCCAGGCCGAACTGCTGGCGCGTCTGCCAGAGCCTGCGGTACCCACAGGCAGTGCCACTGAAGCATTGAGTGGTCGCGAGCTGGCGGTGCTCGAGTTGATCGCCCAAGGCTGTTCCAACCAGCAGATCAGCGAGCGGCTGTTCATCTCCCTGCATACCGTCAAGACCCATGCCAGCCATATCAACAGCAAGCTGGGGGTAGAGCGTCGCACCCAGGCAGTGGCCCGGGCCAAGTCGTTGGGCTTGCTGGCCTGAAGCTGGCCGCAAGGGGCATGTCACGGTAAAATGATGGCGCAAGGCCATTATCTCTTGATGTCGTGAGCGCGCTGCATTCTCCACCCTCATCTTTCCCGAGCGGCTGCCGATACAGGTTTCGGCGGTATGCATCGCCTCGCGCCATCCACCCATCTTCCCAATACAGGTCGTGTTGATGCTGCAGTACGGGCAAAAGAGCTTTCTGATCGTCGACGACTTCACAGACTTTCGCACGTCGACCCGTTCCATGCTGCGCGAACTGGGCGTGCGCGATGTGGACACCGCAGACAGCGGTGAGCAGGCCCTGCGCATGTGCGGGCAGAAGCGCTACGACTATATCCTCCAGGACTTCCACCTCGGTGACGGCAAGAAGAACGGCCAGCAGGTCCTTGAGGACCTGATCCTCGACAAGCTGATCAGCCATGAATGTGTCTTCATCATGGTCACGGCCGAGAGCAGCCAGGCGATCGTTCTCAGTGCCCTGGAGCACGAGCCGGATGCCTACCTGACCAAGCCGTTCAACCGCGTGGGCCTGGCCCAGCGCCTGGACAAGCTGACCCAGCGCAAGACTCTGCTCAAGCCGATTCTGCAGGCACTCGACCGTGGTCGCCCGGCCGAAGTACTGGCGGCGTGTGCCGAGCTGTGCAAGAAAGACCCGCGTTTTGCGCCGTTGTGCCTGCGCTATCGCGCCGACGCGCTGCGTGACCTCAACCGTTTCGATGAGCTGGAGAAGTTTCTCAAGAGCATCCTCGCCAGCCGCCCGCAACCCTGGGTGTATGCGGCACTCGGCAGCCTGATGCACAAGCGCGGGCAGAACGCCCAGGCCCAGGGTGTCTACGAGCAGGCGCTCAAGGCATTCCCGATCATGCCCGGGCTGTACGATGGCATGGCCGAAGTGCTGGTCGCTCAGGGCGAAACCAGGCGTGCCCAAGGCATGCTCGAAGAAGCCGTACGCTTGTCGCCCCTGGCAGTGCGCCGACAGGCCGCCCTGGGCAAGTTGGCATTGGATAACGAAGACTTCGAAAGCGCCTCCAAGGCCTTCCGTCATGCGGTGAACCAGGGCCAGAGTTCGCGCTACAAGGATGCCGAAAGCAACCTTGGGCTGGTCCAGGCGCTGATGAGCAAGAACGCCGGCTTCGGCCTGGATGCCCGCGCCCGGGTCGAGATCAACACCGTGCTCAGCGAAGTGGCCAAGGACAATCTCGAAGACCAGGGCCTGCAAGTGCGTGCCCGCCTGATGAAGGCCGCCAGCTTGCAGCAAGCGGGCGACCCCGAGACCGCCGCCAAGCTCACCGAGCAGGCCATGCAGCGGCTGGAGAAGATGGACCAGTTCTTCTCGGTCGAGGCGGCCTTGACCGTGGCCAGGCAACTGCAGGCACTCGGCCAGGAAGCTGCCAGCGGCAGCATCCTCAAGGGGTGCGTGGAAACCTATGGCGACGACGCCAAGGTCATGCAGAGCGTGGCCAAATTGACTGACGACCCGACCGTACTGGGCGCAGTCACCGAAGCGGTCGACCTCAACCGCCAGGGCGTGCGCAGCTACCAGGCCGGGCAACTCAACGAAGCCTTGCAGATGTTCCGCAAGGCCCTGTCACTGCAGCCGAAGAACATCAGTATCGCGCTCAACACGGCGCAGGCGCTGCTGCGCATCGGCGGCGAAGTGACACCGCCAGCGATCCAGCAGGAATGCCGCGATTGCCTGACCCGCGTGGCCGGCATCCCGGCCAGCGACAGCCGCTACGACCGCTACCGCAAATTGCACATCAAGGTCTTCGGCGCATGAGCCAGGATAATCAGGGGCTGGATTTTTCCACGGTGATCGCCTCCACCGTGCATGACCTGAAGAACTCGCTGTCAGCGCTGATCCAGTCACATGACCAGTGGATGGCACGGCTGCCTGAAGAATGGCGCAGCGGTACTGAGCAGGGCGTGATCGAGCATGAGTTTCGTCACCTCAACGGCATGCTGGTGCAGTTGCTGGGGCTGTACAAACTGGGGGTGAACCAGCTGCCGGTATGCCCGGACTACCACGAGCTGGACGACTTCATCGAGGCGCAGCTGGCGGCCCATCAGGAAGTGCTGCAGCACAACGAAATCCTCGCGACCTGGCGTGTCGATACCGACAATCCGCTGGGCTTTTTCGACCGCGAACTGGTGGCCTCGGTGATCGCCAACGTGGTCACCAACGCCACCCGCTATGCCGGCCATGCGCTGCTGATCAGCATCGGCGAGGAACACGAGCACCTGGTCATCAGCGTCAACGACGACGGCCCGGGTTACCCGGCGCGGATGCTCGAGCGCCAGCAGGATTACGTGCAGGGTATCGACTCGCAGAGCGGCAGCACCGGGCTCGGGCTGTATTTCGCGGCGCGGATTGCGGCATTGCATGAGCGAAACGGCGTGCGCGGGCGAATCGAGATTGCCAATGGGGGGGCGCTTGGGGGTGGATTGTTCAGGTTGTACTTACCATGAGTAGTTTGCTTCGAATGTTAAGTGCTGTTCAGCTTTGAGGGCTGTTTCCCAAGGTCTAGTAAGAAAAATCCTAGTCGTATTATCGGCTCTGTTTTCGATGGCTACTGAGTGGCAGTGTAGATACGAGGTTTCTACATTTCACTTGCAATCATCAAGAGGGTTTCTACTATGTATCTACCTTGGGAGATACTCATGCAAATCAAGATTCAGCAATGGGGCAACAGTGCGGCTATCCGCTTGCCGGCCGCTGTGCTCAAGCAGATGCGCCTTGGCGTTGGCTCGACATTGAGCCTGGATGCGGCAGGAGAGACTCTGGTCCTCAAGCCCATCAGGCCTAGGCCGAAGTACACCCTTGAAGAATTGATGGCGCAATGTGATCTGAACGCGCCGGAACCTGAGGATATGGCTGAGTGGAACGCAATGCGCGCAGTGGGGCGTGAGGTGTGAAGCGGGTCAAGTTCGCCAGGGGCGATATTGTTCGGGTCAATCTGGACCCTACCGTTGGACGAGAACAGCAAGGTATCGGGCGCCCAGCACTTGTGCTCACCCCTGCGGCTTTCAACGCGTCCGGTTTGGCGGCCATCGTGCCAATCTCTCAAGGTGGTGACTTCGCCAGGCATGCGGGCTTTGCGGTTACCCTCAGTGGGGCAGGCACGTTGACGCAAGGTGTGTTGCTCTGCAACCAGATACGCACGGTGGACCTGGACGCCAGAGGTGCCAAGCGTGTCGAGTCAGCTCCTGAAGTTGTAATTCTCGATGCTTTGGCACGCATTCAAACCCTGTTCGAATAACCGATTGCTGAATTTACTCATGGAAAATTCAATAGCGCTGATCCGCGAAACCTTCCCCGTAGGCCCCCTGCAGTGCAACTGCACACTGATCGGCGACCCGGTCAGCAAGAAGGCCATCGTCGTCGACCCAGGCGGTGATCCGGACAAGATCCTCGCCCGCCTGCAGGCACATGGCCTGACGCTGGTGAGCATCATCCACACCCACGCGCACTTCGACCATTTCCTCGCTTCGGGCAAGCTCAAGGAGCTCACCGGCGCTACCTTGCACCTGCACAAGCAGGATCAGCCGCTGTGGGACAACCTGGAAATGCAATGCCAGATGTTCGGCGTGCCCTATACCCCGGTGCCGTCGCCAGACCGTTGGCTGGGCGATGACGAGGAACTCGCCTGCGGTTGTGGCGTGGCCCTGCACACGCCCGGGCACACCCCAGGCTCGATGAGTTTCTGGTTCGCCGATGCCAAGCTGCTGATCGCCGGCGACACCCTGTTCCGTCGCGGCATCGGCCGTACCGACCTGTGGGGCGGTGACCAGCGCGCCATCGTTCGCTCGATCAAGGAGCGGCTGTATCGCCTGGACGAAGACGCTATCGTGGTCACTGGTCACGGGCCGGATACGCGCCTCGGCGACGAGATGCGCGAGAACCCCTTCGTACGGGCTTGAGCCTGGATGAAAAGCCTTTCATGGAATTTTTCCGTATCCTAGGGATCTATGCCTGGCATAGATCCCTTTGTGATCTGCCGAACACACGAATTTTTGTAGGAGCTTGTCCATGTTCACCATGCGTCGTCTGATTATCGTCGCAACCGTTGCAGCCCTGATGACTGGCTGCGCCGGGCAGAATCCTTATGACAGCCAAGGCCAGGCTCAGGGCGAGTCCTCGGGTATGAGCAAGACTGCCAAGTACGGCGGCCTGGGCGCGCTGGCCGGTGCTGTCGCCGGTGCCGCCATCAACCACAACAACCGTGGCAAGGGCGCACTGATCGGCGCCGCCGCCGTCGGTGCCGCCGCTGCTGGTTACGGCTACTACGCCGACAAGCAGGAAGCCGAACTGCGCGCGAAAATGGCCAACACGGGCGTCGAAGTTCAGCGCCAGGGCGACCAGATCAAGCTGATCATGCCGGGCAACATTACCTTCGCCACCGACTCGGCCAACATTTCGCCGAGCTTCTACAACCCGCTGAACAACCTGGCCAACTCGTTCAAGTCGTTCAACCAGAACACCATCGAAGTGGTGGGCTTCACCGACAGCACCGGCAGCCGCCAGCACAACATGGACCTGTCGCAGCGCCGCGCTCAGGCAGTCAGCACCTACCTGACCTCCCAGGGCGTGGATGCTTCGCGTGTAACGGTACGTGGCATGGGCCCGGACCAGCCGATCGCCAGCAACGCCGACGCCAATGGCCGCGCACAGAACCGCCGTGTAGAAGTCAACCTGAAGCCTATTCCGGGTCAGCAGTATGACCAGCAGCAAGGCCAGGTTCAGCAGTACCCGTAAGCCGTTCAGCACGGCGCAATGAAAAAGGGCAGGCCGGTGACGGTCTGCCCTTTTTCATTTCAGCGGATGCTGCTGGCCTGAATCGCCGTCAGGGCGATGGTATGGACGATATCGTCCACCTGCGCCCCGCGTGGCAAGTCGTTCACCGGCTTGCGCAACCCCTGCAGCATCGGCCCCAGGCTGACTCCGTCAGCGCTGCGCTGCACCGCCTTGTGGGTGGTGTTGCCGGTGTTCAGGTCGGGGAATACGAACACCGTCGCCCGCCCGGCGACCTGGCTCTCAGGGGCCAGCTGGCGAGCGACTTGCGGATTGGCAGCGGCGTCGTACTGCAGCGGCCCGTCGATCAGCAACCCTTGCTCCGCCGCCTGTGCCAGGCGCGTGGCTTCGCGCACTTTCTCGACTTCCTCATCACTGGCCGAATCGCTCGAGTAGCTGATCATCGCCACCCGTGGCGCGATACCGAAGGCCTGCGCCGACTCTGCGCTCTGCCGGGCGATTTCGGCCAGTTCGCTGGCGCTCGGGTGCGGGTTCATCACGCAGTCGCCGTACACCAGCACCTGCTCGGGGAACAGCATGAAGAACACCGACGACACCAGGCTGGCGCCGGGCGCGGTCTTGATCAGTTGCAGCGCCGGGCGGATGGTGTTGGCGGTGGAATGCACCAGGCCCGAAACCAGGCCATCGACCTCGTCCAAGGCCAGCATCATGGTGCCGATCACCACCGGGTCTTCCAGCTGTTGCTCGGCCATTGGCGCGTTGAGGTTCTTGCTCTTGCGCAGGTTGACCATTGGCTCGACATAGCGCCCGCGAATCAGTTCGGGGTCTAGAATCTCCAGGTCCGATGGCAGGGTGATGCCCTGTGCACGGGCCACGGCTTCGACTGCTTCGGGCTTGGCCAGCAGCACGCAACGGGCGATGCCGCGCGCCTGGCAGATCGCTGCGGCCTGCACCAGCAGCGGCTCGGCGCCTTCGGGCAGGACGATGCGCTTGTTCGCCTGTTGCGCCCGCTGGATCAGCTGGTAACGGAACACCGCTGGCGACAGGCGCATTTCCCGTGGCGTGCCGCAGCGCTGGTGCAGCCAGGCGGCGTCCAGGTGGCTGGCAACGAAGTCGGTGATGAATTCGGCCCGGTCACGGTCATCCACCGGGATTTCGCGGTTCAGCGAGTTGAGCAGGTTGGCGGTGTCGTAGGAGCCGGTGCTGACCGACAGAATCGGCAGGCCGGCCTGTAGGGCGCCACGGCACAGGCCGAGAATGCGTGCATCAGGTTTGCTGTCGCTGGTCAGCAGCAGGCCGGCCAGGGGTACGCCGTTGATCGCGGCCAGGCTCACGGCCAGGATGATGTCGTCGCGATCGCCCGGGGTCACCACCAGGGTCCCCGGCGTCAGCAGCGGTACGGTATTGGCCACGGTGCGGGCACAGATGATGATCTTGTTCATCCGCCGCTGCTCGTAGTCGCCGGCGTTGAGCACCTGGGCACCGAGCAGCTCGGCCACGTCGCGGGTGCGTGGGGCGTTCAGCTCGGGCTGGTAGGGAATGCAGCCGAGCAGGCGGAAGTCGTTGCCGCGTAGCAGTGGCGAGTGTTCGCGCAGGCGGGTGGCGAAGTCGGCCATGCTCTCGTCGGTGCGCACCTTGTTGAGGATCACCCCCAGCACTTTCGGGTCGCGTGGCCCGCCGAACAGTTGAGCCTGCAGTTCGACCCGGCCGGACAGCTCGCTGAGCACTTCGTTTTCCGGGGCGGAGACCAGGATCACTTCGGCATCCAGGCTCTTGGCCAGGTGCAGGTTGACCCGTGCGGCGTAGCTGGCGTGGCGGGTCGGCACCATGCCCTCGACCACCACCACGTCATTACCGACGCAGGCTTGCTGGTACAGGCGGATGATTTCTTCGAGCAACTCGTCCAGCTGGCCATCGCCAAGCATGCGCTCGACATGGGCCAGGCTCAGTGGCACCGGTGGCTTGATGCCGTGGGTGCGGGCGACCAGTTCGGTGGAGCGCTCCGGGCCGGTGTCGCCGGGGTGAGGCTGGGCGATCGGCTTGAAGAAACCGACCTTGAGCCCGGCGCGTTCCAGGGTGCGGACCAGGCCCAGGCTGATGGAGGTCAGGCCGACACCAAAGTCGGTCGGCGCAATGAAAAATGTCTGCATGCGTGCTTCTCGAAATAAGCGGTGCAAGGAATCAACGGCCAAGGGTAGCGCTATCGGCCCCTTGTGCGCACCAGCCGCAAGCGAATGGCTGGCCGATGCGCTCGGCGCGCTGGTCGGCGTCGAGCACCCACGGGCGTGCCTGCCATGGCGGCTGATGGCGCAGGTGCTGGGTGTGGCCGCAGGACAGCTCGACCACCCAGTGGCCTTCTTCGTCCTGGTGGAAGCCGGTGATCCGACTGATGGGTCGCCCCTCGTCCGCGCTGCGGTCGCATTCAGGCGATGCCTTGGTTACACTTGTCAGTTCTACATACTTTTGCAAAAGGTCTTGCCCCATGCTGATCGCCGCCAACAAGGCTGTCTCCATCGACTATACCCTGACCAACGACGCCGGGGAGACCATCGACAGCTCCGCCGGCGGTGCGCCGCTGGTTTACCTGCACGGTGCCGCCAACATCATCCCGGGCCTGGAAAAAGCCCTGGAAGGCAAGCAAGCCGGTGACGAGCTGGAAGTTGCCATCGAGCCGGAAGACGCCTACGGCGAATACCTGGCCGAGCTGGTCAGCACCCTGAACCGCAGCCTGTTCGAAGGCGTCGACCAACTGGAAGTCGGCATGCAGTTCCACGCTTCGGCGCCGGACGGCCAGATGCAGATCGTCACCATCCGCGACATCGACGGCGACGACATCACCGTCGACGGCAACCACCCACTGGCTGGCCAGCGCCTGAACTTCAAGGTCAAGGTTATCGACGTGCGTGACGCCAGCGAAGAAGAAATCGCTCACCGTCACATCCACGGTGAAGGTGGCCATCACCACTGATTTTCTGCGCTAAGCTCAGAAAGTCGCCAGGCGCTCGGACAAGCCGGCATGCCTCCCCAGCGGGAGGTGCGCGGCTTGGAAGAGCGCCTTTTTAGTGGGCGCAATTTGCCCCCTGCGGCAACCGGGAACCTGAGAGGGGATTCATCATGAGTGCATTTCACGACCTGACGTTGAAGGCGCTGAACGGCGAGGACCTGCCCCTGGCACCGTTCAAGGGCCAGGTGGTGCTGGTGGTCAATGTCGCCTCCAAGTGTGGCCTGACGCCGCAATACGCTTCGCTGGAAAAGCTCCATCAGCAATTCAAGGGCAAGGGCTTCAATGTGCTGGGCCTGCCCTGCAATCAGTTTGCCGGCCAGGAGCCTGGCAGCGAGAAGGAAATCCAGGAGTTCTGCCGCCTCAACTATGGCGTCAGCTTCCCGCTGGGGGCCAAGCTGGAGGTCAATGGCCATGAGCGTCACCAGCTGTACCGTCTGCTGGCGGGCGAGGGGGCGGAATTCCCTGGCGACATCACCTGGAACTTCGAGAAGTTCCTGGTGGGCAAGGACGGCCGGGTGCTGGCGCGCTTCGCCCCGCGTACCGCACCGGACGATCCAGCGGTGGTGCAGGCCATCGAGAAAGCCCTGAACTGATCTTTTGCCGGGGCGCGAAGCGGCCCCGGCGATACAACAGAATCACTCAAATCAATAATGCTGGGCCCAGCTCCTCGCACCCCCTAACCTCAGGCGCATTTCCTAGCCCAGACGGAAGCGCCCCATGTCCAGCAACCCCCTGTTCCAGCCTTTCACCCTCGGCGCGCTCGAGCTGCCGACCCGTGTCGTCATGGCGCCCATGACCCGTACCTTCTGCCCCGGTGGCGTGCCGCACGCTGGCGTGGTCGAGTACTACCGCCGGCGTGCGGCGGCAGGTGTGGGGCTGATCATCACCGAAGGCACCACGGTCGGGCACAAGGCAGCCAACGGCTACCCCAATGTGCCGCGCTTCCATGGTGAAGATGCCTTGGCTGGCTGGAAGCAGGTGGTCGACGCGGTGCATGCCGAAGGCGGCCGTATCGTGCCGCAGCTGTGGCACGTCGGCACGGTGCGCCGCCTGGGCACCGAGCCGGACGCCAGCGTGCCGGGTTACGGGCCGAGCGAGAAGGTCAAGGATGGCCAGGTGCTGGTGCATGGCATGACCCATGACGACATCCGCGACGTGATCGCCGCCTTTGCCCAGGCGGCCCGCGATGCCAAGTCCATCGGCATGGACGGCGTGGAGATCCATGGCGCCCACGGCTACCTGATCGACCAGTTCTTCTGGGAGGCCAGCAACCGCCGCAGCGACGAATATGGCGGCGACCTGGCCGGCCGTTCGCGCTTCGCCATCGAGCTGATCCAGGCCGTGCGCGCTGCCGTGGGGCCGGACTTCCCGATCATCTTCCGCTTCTCGCAGTGGAAACAGCAGGACTACAGCGCACGTCTGGTGGAAACCCCGGAAGCACTGGCCGCATTCCTCGAACCGCTATCGGCGGCGGGTGTGGATATCTTCCACTGCTCGACCCGGCGCTTCTGGGAGCCCGAGTTCGAAGGTTCCGAGCTGAACCTGGCCGGCTGGACCCGCACGCTCACCGGCAAGCCGACCATCACCGTCGGCAGCGTGGGGCTCGATGGCGAGTTCCTGCAATTCATGGTCGCCACCGACAAGGTGGCCAAGCCGGCCAGCCTGGAAGGCTTGCTGCGCCGTCTGGGCGACGAAGAGTTCGACCTGGTGGCGGTTGGCCGTGCCCTGCTGGTGGATGCCGAATGGGCGCAGAAGGTGCGCGAAGGGCGTGAAGCTGATGTGCTGCCGTTCAGCCGCGAGGCGTTGACGACTCTGGCTTGATCGCCAGCGCGGAGCCTGTCGGTTGGCTGCCGGCAGGTACTGTGTGGCAGGCATTGAACAAGTGCGTTTCGAATTGCTCGACGATCGCCGGCCAGCCTTGGCGGCTGGCGTGCTGGCGGGCGTTCAGGCGGACCCGGCGCAGGGTTTCGCTTTCTTCCAGCAGCCAGCAGGCGGCATCGATGAATGCGCACTGGTCGCCAGGCATGGCCAGCGCGCCACTGTGGCCATGGCGGATGTGCTGGGCCGCGGCGGCTTCGTCGTAGGCGACCACGGCCAGCCCCGAGGCCATGGCTTCGAGCACCACGTTGCCGAAGGTTTCGGTCAGGCTCGGAAACAGGAACAGGTCGCCGCTGGCGTAGTGTTCGGCCAGCGCTTCGCCGCGCTGGGCGCCGCAGAACACTGCATCCGGCATCTGCTGTTCGAGGGCGGCCCGTTGTGGGCCATCACCCACCACCACCAGGCGTAGGCGCCGTTGTGGATACGTTTTCTGCAAGGCGTGCAGGCAGGGCTGCAACAGCGTCAGGTTCTTTTCCGCAGCCAGGCGCCCGACGTGCAGCACGGCGATGTCTTCCGCGCCGAGCCCCCAGCGTTCGCGTAACGCCTGGCTGCGCCGGGCCGGGTTGAACAGGCTGGCGTCGACGCCCCGAGCCATCAAGGCCAGGCGCTCGAACCCACGGCGTTCCAGCTCCAGGCGCTGGCTGACGCTGGGTACCAGGGTGGCGGCGGTGCGCCGATGGAACCAGCGCAGGTAATGGGTGAGCAGGCGCGCCAGCAGGCCGAGGCCGTATTGGCCGGAGTATTGCGGGAAATTGGTGTGAAAGCCGCTGACCACGGCAACCCCCAGGCGCCGCGCGGCGCGCAGGGCACTCAGGCCCAATGGCCCTTCGGTGGCGATGTACAGCACGTCCGGGCGTTGCCGGCGCCAGCGGCGCAACAGCTTGTGCATCGACACCTCGCCCCACTGCAGGCCGGGGTAGCCGGGCAATGCCCAGCCACGGCAGAGCAACAGGCCCTGGTCATCGTCCGCCGGTGCCTCATTGGCTTGCCGTGGGCGAACGATTTCCACCTGGTGGCCACGCAGTCGCAAACCTTCGCTGAGGCGGCCGAGGGTATTGGCCACACCGTTTATTTCGGGTGGGAAGGTTTCGCTGACAAGGCAGATGCGTAGGGCAGGTGTATTCATGACAAAAAGTGTCCACCTGCCGCGTTGCGCTCACATGACAGCCTTGTGACGCGCAGGTGACGCCTGATTTCCGGCGGTATCGCCTGTGTGAATATTTCTTTGCAGGGCGCTCAAGCAGCACGCGGCGCAGCCGATGAAGATGCATCCGAATCGGTCTGATGCGCTCCGGGAGTGCGGTGATGTTCAACAGCAAGCTCAAGAAAGAAATCCAGCAACTGCGCGAAGAGCTGATGGCCGTCGAGCAGGTCAAGAGCAGCCTCGACAGCGAGATGCTGGTGCTGCAGCTCGACCCCCAGGGGCGCATCGAGCAGGTCAACGGTAACTTCGAAAACGAGATGCTCTACCGTGCCGAGCAGTTGATTGGCCGTAACATCGAGGAAATCGTGCCGGCGCACGTGAAGAAGCTCGACTTCTACCAGCGCATGAAAAACGCCATCACCCGTGGCGAGCACCTCAACGGCGCGTTCCGCCTGCTGCGCGGCAACGGCGAAGAAGCCTGGCTGCGCTCGATCCTGCAGCCGGTGAAGACTGTTGACGGGCGGATCAGGCATTTCTCCATGCACTCCAGCGACCTGACCCGCACCATCGAAGCCTCGCGTGAGCACGAGAGCCTGATCAAGGCACTGATGCGCTCCACCGCCGTGATCGAATTCAACCTCAACGGCGAGGTGCTGACGGCCAACGACCGCTTCCTGCAGTCGGTGGGCTACAGCCTGGAACAGGTGCGTGGCAAGCATCACCGCATGTTCTGCGAACCGGAGGAAGCCAACTCGGCGGGTTACCAGGCATTCTGGGACAACCTGCGCCGTGGCGAGTACGTGGCCGACCGTTTCAAGCGAATCGACGCCCATGGCCGCACGATCTGGCTGGAGGCTTCCTACAACCCGATCTTCGATTCCCATGACGTGCTGTACAAGGTGGTCAAGTTCGCCACCGTGATCACCGATCAGGTCAATCAGGAGCAGGCGGTGGCGCAGGCTGCCGACATTGCCTACAACACCTCCCTGGAGACCGACACCAGTGCCCGCAAGGCCACCGATGTGGTGACCCAGACCGTGGACGTGATGCGTGGGCTGGAAGGCTCCATGCAGGAGGCTGCCGAGGGTATCCAGGCGCTGGACAGGCAGTCCAAGGTGATTGGCGCAATCATCAAGACCATCAGCGACATCGCCGGGCAGACCAACCTGCTGGCGCTCAACGCCGCCATCGAAGCCGCCCGCGCCGGCGAGCAGGGCCGCGGCTTCGCCGTGGTCGCCGACGAAGTGCGGCAGCTGGCCTCGCGTACCAGCAGCGCCACCGAGGAGATTGCCAAGGTGGTGCAGCAGAACGAGCAGCTGGCCCAGGCGGCGGTGGACATCATCGACACCAGCAAGCGCCAGGCTGAACAGGGGCTGGCGCTGGCTGCGGATACCGGTGGGGTGATTGTCGAGATCCAGGAAGGGGCGAAGAAGGTGGTGGATGCGGTGGGGCAGTTTTCCAGCCAGTTGAGCCACTGATAACGGCTCAAGAGGGCAAAGGGCTCAGGCTGGCCCTTTGCTCAGGGTGTAGGTCAATCGGCCTGTTCGGTTTGCTTGATGTGCCGGTAGACGGTCGCGACGGCGTCGTGAACAGCCGCCAGATCGACGTCTACATGAAACTCCTCCCCATTCACACCACGAGCGGCGAAGATGCCTCCGGCTGGCCCGATAGTGGGGGCTTCACTTTGCAGCACTGCATCGACCAGCAACTCCACCAGGGGTTGGCTGTAGTTGACCGCGCCGCTGTTGGAGTCCCAGGTGGTGTAGTGCAAGCGCTCGATTGGCTCATGGATGTCATTGGCTTCCAGAGCCTCGTGCAGCCGCCACTTTACTCGCTGCTCGGCGATGACCTTGCCTTGAAGATGTTCTGGGATTCCCGCAAGTTCAATGAAGTCTTTCGATTTGACGTCTGTGAATTCCATCTTTGATCTCCCGTGGCTTGAAGGCCGCGATGATGCGGCCTTGAGCGCATTGAAGATCGAACAGCGCGGAGGCAGGCGCCAATTATCTACTACGTGCGCTCACGCACCCAGAACAGTGTGGCGCCCGCCACCGCCGCCGGCATCATCAGCACGTTCACGCCCGGAATGAGCAAGGCCAGGTAGGTAATCCCGCCAAACCCCATCGACTGCCAGCGCTTCTGCCGCAGCCAGGCCAGCATGTCCTGCCAGCTCATCTTGTTGTTGTCCGCCGGGTAGTCGATGTACTGGATGGCCATCATCCACACGCCGAACACCAGCCACAGCGGTGCAGCGATCACGTTGACCACCGGGATCAGCGACAGGATGAACAGGCCGATGGCCCGCGGCAGGAAGTAACCGAGCTTGCGCATCTCGCGGCCGAAGGTGCGCGGCACCATGGCCACCAGTTCGCCCCAGCTGAACGCCGGGAACGGGTCTTTGCCACGCACCACCACCTCGACCTTTTCCGCGAGAAAGCCATTGAACGGCGCAGCGATGACGTTGGCCACCAGGGTGAAGGTGAAGAACACCATGAGGACCAGCAAGGCGACGAACAGTGGCCAGAGAATGTATGAAAGGAAGCTCAGCCAGCTGGGCAGGGTCGGCATCAGGGCGTCGAGCCACAGGCTGAACTCGTGGCCGGCGAAGTAGATCAGGCCGCCGAACAGCAGCAGGTTGATTGCCAGCGGCAACAGCACGAACATCCGCAGGTTGGGGCTCAGCACCAGTTTCAGGCCTTCGCGCAGGTACTGGGGGCCGGAGAGGACAGGGGCTTGCATCGGGACACTCCGCAGAGAAGGGAAAACGCGCTGACCTTACCGAGTTTGCCGCGCCGACGAAAGGCAGGCGGACATGAAGAAACCGGCTGTAACAAATGCGCCAGGGCCGTTGGCCCAGGTGAAATTCGCAGATAGAGGATGCCTATGAGGTGGATTGTCGAAGGATATTTCCTTAATCTCTGCCACCTCGCTACAGTGCGCTCAACTTTCCGCTTTCTGGACCTGCGCGTTGTAGCCTTCCCCAAGTGCTGCGTGGGTCCTTTTTAATTTCCAGCTGGCGGCCCCTGTGGCCCGCTCGACAGGAGTTCGACATGTCTGAAGTACGTCATTCGCGCGTCATCATCCTCGGTTCCGGCCCTGCCGGTTACAGCGCCGCGGTCTACGCCGCCCGCGCCAACCTCAAGCCACTGCTGATCACCGGCATGCAGGCGGGTGGCCAGCTGACCACCACCACCGAAGTCGACAACTGGCCGGGCGATCCCCACGGCCTGACCGGCCCGGCCCTGATGCAGCGCATGCAGGAGCACGCCGAGCGTTTCGAGACTGAGATCGTCTTCGACCACATCAATGCCGTCGACCTGGCCAACAAGCCGTTCACCCTGCAGGGTGACAGCGGCAAGTACACCTGCGACGCGCTGATCATCGCCACCGGCGCCAGCGCCCGTTACCTGGGCCTGCCGTCGGAAGAAGCGTTCATGGGCAAGGGCGTCTCGGCCTGCGCCACCTGCGACGGCTTCTTCTACCGCAACAAGCCGGTCGCCGTGGTCGGCGGCGGCAACACTGCCGTGGAAGAGGCGCTGTACCTGGCCAACATCGCCAGCAAGGTGACCCTGGTGCACCGCCGTGAAACCTTCCGCGCCGAGAAGATCCTGGTCGACAAGCTCAACGCCCGTGTCGCCGAAGGCAAGATCGAGCTCAAGCTCAACGCCAACCTGGACGAAGTGCTGGGTGACACCATGGGCGTGACCGGTGCACGCCTGAAGAACAACGACGGCAGCAGCGACGAAATCAAGGTCGACGGCGTGTTCATCGCCATCGGCCACACCCCGAACACCTCGCTGTTCGAAGGCCAGCTGACCCTCAAGGACGGCTACCTGGTAGTTGCCGGCGGCCGTGAAGGCAACGCCACCGCCACCAACGTCGAAGGTGTGTTCGCTGCCGGCGACGTGGCTGACCACGTTTACCGTCAGGCCATCACCTCGGCCGGCGCCGGCTGCATGGCAGCACTGGACGTCGAGCGTTACCTGGACGGCCTGGCCAACGCCTCGTTCTGATTCAGGAAATAAAAAACCGGCCATCTGGCCGGTTTTTTCATGCCTGCGATTCGCTCACAGGCTCAGTCGCATCGACAGGTCCACGGCCTTCACATCCTTGGTCATGGCGCCAATCGAGATGTAGTCGACGCCGGTCTCGGCAATCACCCGCAGGGTGGTTTCGTTGATCCCGCCACTGGCTTCCAGCTTGGCCTTGCCAGCGTTGATACGCACCGCTTCGCGCATTTCATCCTGCGTCAGCTCGTCGAGCATGATGATGTCGGCGCCAGCATTCAGCGCCTGGCGCAGCTCATCCAGGCTTTCCACTTCGATTTCCACTGGCTTGCCCGGGGCGATGCGGTGCGCCGCCGCCACGGCCTCAGCCACGCCACCGCTGGCGGCGATGTGGTTTTCCTTGATCAGGAAGGCGTCATACAGGCCGATGCGGTGGTTGTGGCAACCGCCGCAGGTGACCGCGTACTTCTGCGCCAGGCGCAGGCCAGGCAGGGTCTTGCGGGTGTCGAGCAGCTGCACCTGGGTGCCTTCGACCAGGTCGGCCAGGAAGCGCGCACGGGTGGCCACACCCGACAGCATCTGCAGGAAGTTCAGTGCGCTGCGCTCACCGCTGAGCAGCGAACGCGCCGGGCCTTCGAGGTGGAACAGCGGCTGATTGGCGGTGGCGCGCTCGCCATCGGCCACCTGCCAGTGCACGGCCACGCGCGGGTCGAGCTGACGGAACACGGCATCGACCCAGGCGGTGCCGGCAATCACGCAGTCTTCGCGGGTGATGATGGTGGCCTTGGCCAGGCGCTCGGCCGGGATCAGCTGCGCGGTGATGTCGCCGCTGCCGATGTCCTCCAGCAGTGCACGGCGCACATTGGCTTCGATCTCGGCGGTCAGGTCGGCAAGGCGTAGGTTCGGCATGGTCGGCTCCACAAGCTAGATGCCGGCGATTATAGGGCAGGGGGACTACGCCGTGTACAGCTTGCCTTGCAGGTGACCATTGGTCAGGTCAAATGAGCATTTGCCCGAAAGCAGAGTCACTTGCCCGCCAGTGAAGAGTGCTGGCAGCTGTCGGCTTTTTTACCGATAATGGCGCCCAACATTTGGCGTCATAGCTTTGACGATTTTTCGCCCTGTCGAATACGTTACCCAGCAAGGAGTCCGGGATGCATAAAGAAGGCAAGGTGGTGCCCCTGGCGGCGGCCATCGATCGAGGCGCACGCACGCCCTTGCCTTGCCTTCCGGTGTTGCTCCTGCAGGTTCGTGACAAGGCTGCGCTGCAACTGCGTCAGGGCCTGCAGGCGCTGTTCGACAATGCCGACGACACGCTTTTCGAAATGGCCGATCGGGCAGCCGACCGCTTCGACCAGAACCTGTACTTCGAAGCCATGCGTGACCTGCGCCTGAAGCGCAAGCACATCGAACGCGGCTTTCTCGACATCTTCTACGACACCTTCGCGCGGATCGGCCAGTTCGACCCGCTGGGCCAGCAGACGCCGAAAAACCAGGCGTACAGGGAGCGTGCCGTCGCCGTCGACGGCATGGTCGCCCGGGTGCTGTCGCGTGATGGCCTCGCCCTCGAGCAACTGGGCATGCGCTTGCAGTGCCTGCTCGCGCGCAGCTTCGACGAACAGCAGAACCCGTTCGGGCCTGCTGCGCTGTGTGGCTATTTCCTCGATGCCGGGCGCAACCTGGGCGTGGGCCTGCGGGTCAAGCTGATCCTGCTCAAGCTGTTCGAGCGCTATGTGCTGCGTGACATCGACGTGCTTTATGCTGAAGCCAACCAGCTGCTGGCCGCTGCGGGCGTGATGCCGGAACTGCAGCCAGCACCGCGTCGGCGCGCCGAGGACCGCCGCCTGAATGCGCGGCGCGTGCCGGCCAACCGTGAGCCTGATGCCATAGGGGCAGACAGTGCCGGGCAGGCTTTCATGCGTTCGCTGGAAGGCCTGCTGGCGCCGTGCCGAGGTCGCATCGCCCCACGCCTGCAAGCCGCTGCCGCCGCCCAGCCGATCAGCAGCGCCGACTTGCTGCGCCTGCTTTCACACCTGCAGCATTATGTGCCGGCCACGGTCGACGATGACGACTTCGACCTGGGGCAGCAGCTGGAACAGCTGCTGCTGCGGGTCAGCGTGCGCAGTGGTACGCGCCGGTGCATCGCCTGCGCCGACGAGGACATGATCAACCTGGTCGGCCTGCTGTTCGCCTGTATCGGAGCCGACGACAACCTGCCGCAGAGCCTGCGCGCCCTGATCGTTCGCCTGCATATTCCGCTGCTCAAGGTGGCGCTGCTGGACAAAGGCCTGTTCAGCCGTGCCAGCCATCCGGCGCGGCGCCTGCTCAACGAGATCGCTGCTGCCGCGATTGGCTGGGAGTCTGGCAGCGAAGGCCTGCGTGACAGCCTGCACTTGCGGGTCGAGCGCATCGTCCAGCGCCTGCTCAACGATTTCACTGAAGATGCCACGCTGTTCACCGAGCTGCTGGAGGACTTCCTCGCCTTCAGCCAGGACGAGCGCCGGCGCAACGAACTGCTGGAGCAGCGCACGCGCGATGCCGAAGAGGGGCGCGCCCGTGCCTTGCAGGCCCGCCAGCAGGTGCAGCAGGCGCTCAACCAGCGCCTGCGCGGGCGCACGCTGCCGCAGGTGGTGGTGCACATGCTGGTCCAGGCCTGGAGCCAGGTGTTGCTGTTGGCCTGGCTCAAGCAGGGCGAGGCGTCCCAGGCCTGGCAGCAAGCGCTGGCGACCATGGATAGCTTGCTCGCCAGCATTGCCCCGCATCAGCAGCCGCAGGTGTTGCTGCAACAGGTGCCAGGCTTGCTCAAGGCCCTGCGTGAAGGCCTGGCCAGCGTGGCGCTGGACTCGGCGGCCACCCGCGAATTCTTCCTGCAACTGGAGCAACTGCACTTGCGTGCGTGTGCGGGGGCCGAACAGCCAGTTGGCAGCGGTGAGCTGGCTGAGGTTCTGGTGGCCGAGGATATCGTGCTGGCCATCGCCGAAGAGTCCGCCTGCACGCCACTGCGTCAACGCGATGAGCACACGGCGGAGCTGCGCCAGGTGCAGCGCTTGCGGATCGGTACCTGGGTAGAAATACTTGATGACGACGAGCCGTTGCGCTGCAAGCTGGTCGCGCGCATCGACAGTAGCGACCGGCTGGTCTTTGCCAACCGTACCGGGATGAAGGTGCGCGAATGGAACTCGGCTGGCCTGGCGCAGGCCCTGCGCCGGGGCGAGGCGCGGTTGCTGGATGATGGCCTGTTGTTCGAGCGGGCACTGGAAACCGTGCTCGAAGGCCTGCGTCAGCAACAGGTACATTGAATCGACGGCATTACAATCATTCACATGCACTGCGGCCCGCGTGCAAGGCATACTGCAGCGCTGTACCGGTGTTTTTCAGGATCTGCCCCATGCAATTGGACCGTGCCACTGGCTGGTTCCACGGAAACGGAATCACCCACTGCCCCTCGCCGAACTTCAACGCCCGCCCGGACGGTGAAGCGATTTCCCTGCTGGTGATCCACAACATCAGCCTGCCACCGGCCTGCTTCGGCAGCGGCAAGGTCCAGCAGTTCTTCCAGAACCGCCTGGACCCCAACGAACACCCTTACTTTGCCAGCATCAGCCACCTGACCGTCTCGGCGCACCTGTTCGTCGAGCGTGACGGGGCGGTGACCCAGTTCGTGTCGTTGCTCGACCGTGCCTGGCATGCCGGTGTGTCGTGTTTCGACGGGCGTGAGGGCTGCAACGACTTTTCCATCGGTATCGAGCTGGAAGGCACCGATGATCTGCCCTATACCGATGACCAGTACGCCGTGCTGGAGCAACTGACCCGGCAAATCCAGGCCGCCTGGCCGGTGATCGACCTTGACCGTATCCAGGGCCATAGCGACATTGCCCCGGTGCGCAAGACCGACCCCGGTCCGGCCTTCGACTGGGCGCGTTACCGCAAGGCCGTAAGGGACAACGAGGACAACGCATGAGTTTTATGGTGCTGTTACTGGCGCTGTGGGTAGAGAAGTTTTCTGCGCTGCGCCATCAGGTACAACGGGACGGTTTCTTCCTGGGCGAGCTGGTGCGCCTGGAGCGCAGCGGCAAGGTCCATCCCTGGTGGACACTGGCGATCCTGGTGCTGGCGCCAGTGGCGGTACTGGTGTTGTTGCTGCACGTGCTGGACCCGGTGGCCTACGGTTTGCTGGCCTTGCCGGTGCACTTGCTGGTGCTGATCTACAGCCTGGGGCGCGGCGATGCCAAGGCTTCCCTCGGGCCATTCCGCGATGCCTGGCGGCGTGGCGACGACCAGGCCGCGCTGCATGTGGCCGAACGCGACCTGGGCCTGGCGGCCGACGAGCCCCACAGCCTGCTGGTGCGTGTGCAGGGTTACCTGTTGTGGCAGGCCTACCAGAGCTTCTTCGCGGTGATCTTCTGGTACTTCGTGCTCGGCCCAGGCGCGGCGCTGGCCTACCGCCTGTTGGCGCTGACCTGCGAGCATAGCCGCCAGCCTGCGCTCAAGGCCCGTGCCGAACAGCTGCGGCATATCATGGACTGGCTGCCAGTGCGGATGCTTGCCCTCAGCTTTGCGCTGGTTGGCAACTTCGTCGCGGTAATGCGGGTGATGCTGCACGAGCTGCTCAACTGGCACATCAGCGCCGGGCACCTGGTGGCCAGGGTCGGGCGCATTGCCGATGATATCCCCGAGGAAGAAGACCCCCAGCGCGGGCTGGGGCGGCTGGACAGCCTGTGGGAGCTGCTGCTGCGCTGTGCCGTGTTGTGGTATGCAGGGTTTGCCCTGTGGACAGTCCTGGTGTAGGAGCGGCCTTGTGTCGCGAAAGGGCTGCAAAGCAGCCCCAGGTTTTCAGGGGCAACGCACAAATTGCAGGGGCCGCGTTGCGGCCCTTTTGCGACACAAGGCCGCTCCTACAATGAGGGCGCTGCTAGCTGTTGGTTAACCTTAAGTTACAAACCTCCGATTCGATCTGCGTTATACAAGTGGCCTAGTGCTATCTCTGCAGAACAACAAGAATCCATGGAGGTGCCCCGTGAAGCGTCTGCTCTACCCGGCCATCGCTTTGATGAATCGGCTGAGCTTCGGCCAGAAGTTCAGCCTCATCAGCGTCCTGTTCTTCCTGCCCATGCTGGCCACCAGCTTTTATCTGGTGCGCGATGCCTACCAGCAGTTCCATGCCACCCGCGCCGAGTTGCAGGGCATTGCCCCGCTGGCGGACAGCCTGACCCTGCGCGCTGACCTGGAGGCGCTTGGCAACTTGTTGCAGATCGATGCCGTGCTCGGCCAGTCGGGCCAGGCCGGGGACCTGGAGGCGCGTGTCGCTGCCTTGCAGGACAAGGTCCAGGCACAGTTGCACACGTTGCAAGGGGATGAGGCGGTACCACAAGGCAAACTCGAAGAGTTGGCCAGCGCATTTACCAGTGCCCGGGCAGAGTCGTCGCTGCAGAACAAGGTTGCACTGTTCGACAAACTGCTGGCCCAGGCCCAGATACTGGGCAAGCAGGTGGTCAGCCAGTCCGGCCTGGGCCAGGACAGCCAGGCGTCAGTGCGCCAGTTGAGCGAACTGCTGGGGGGCGCCACGGCGCAGGTCACCCAGGCCCTGGGTGAGGGCCGGGCCATGGGCGCCGTTGCACTGGGCCGGGGGTTCATCGACTCTGCTGGCAGTGCACGTTTCGAAGACCTGCTGCAGCGCCTCGATCGCCTGGGCGCCGACTATGCCTTGCGCTTGGATGAAGCCCTGGCCGCGGACCGGGCCGCCAAGACCCGTCTGGCGGGCTCGGCGGCTACGAGCCAGGCGACGGTCAAGCAGGCTGCGTCGTTGTTCGAGGAGCAGGTGGTGGTGGCGGAATCGCTCGATGCCCCTTGGCCGGCGTTCTATCAGCAGGTCAGCGAACTGATGGCGCAGACCTATCGCCTCAACGACGCGGTGCTCGCGCACCTGCAGGGGCAGTTGCAGGAGCGTCTGGCCGAGCAGCGCCTGCGCATGCTTGCCCTGGGCACGCTGCTGGCCGGTGTTTTCGTGCTGATCCTGTACTTGTATGGCGGCTTCTATGTCTCGACCCGGGCCACCTTGCGCCGGCTGGGCGGTGCCATGGACAAAGTGGCCGCGGGCGACATGACGGTCAGCTTCCAGGCGCATAGCCGTGATGAGTTGGGTGAGTTGGGCCAGGGCTTCAGTGAAACCGTACGGCGTATCCGCAGCCTGATCGACCAGGTCGGGCGCACCGTAGTAGCCGTCGAGGAGCAGGCCGGGCAGGTGCTGGCGGTGTCGGCGCGGAGCAATCAGGCGGTCAGTGGCCAGCGTGAACAGATCGAGCAGGTGGCCACGGCAATGAACCAGATGAGCGCCACCGCGCAGGAGGTGGCGCGCAGTGCCGCGCTGGCGGCCAATGGCGCGCAGCAGGTCAACCTGGAAAGCGCCAACGGCCGTACCCTGGTGGCCAGCCAACAACAGAGCATCGGTCGCCTCGCCGAGGAAATCGACCAGACCGTGCTGGCGATCAATCGGCTGGCCGATGACAGCCAGGCCATTGGCCAGGTGCTGGAGGTGATTCGCAGCATTGCCGAGCAGACCAATCTGCTGGCGTTGAATGCGGCCATCGAAGCGGCGCGGGCCGGTGAGCAGGGACGAGGGTTTGCCGTGGTGGCCGATGAAGTGCGTACCCTGGCCCGGCGTACCCAGGACTCCACCGCGCAGATTGCGCAGATGATCCAGCGCCTGCGCGACGGCGTGGAGCAGGCGGTACGGGCAATGGGCAGCAGCCATCAGATGGCCGCAGGTACGGTTGATGAAGCGCGCCAGGTGCAACAGGCGCTGGGTAATATCCTTGGGGCGGTAGGGGGCATCGTCGAGCAGAACCAGCAGATCGCCGCAGCGGTCGAGCAGCAGACGGCGGTGGCCCATGACATCGACCGCAA
This sequence comes from Pseudomonas sp., assembly GCF_017744435.1. Taxonomy (GTDB): domain Bacteria; phylum Pseudomonadota; class Gammaproteobacteria; order Pseudomonadales; family Pseudomonadaceae; genus Aquipseudomonas. The sequence goes on along the minus strand of NZ_JAGIBG010000006.1, from coordinate 86,029 downwards.
CATCGTGGCGATCAACCGGGCGGCGCAGGATACGACCCAAGGCGCTTGCCAGACCGAAGATGCCAGCCGGGCGTTGTCGACGCAGGTGGTGGAGTTGAAGCGTCTGATCGGGGCGTTCAGGGTCTAATGCCGGCCTTGTGTAGCCTGTGCCGGCCTCTTCGCGGGTAAACCCGTTCCTACAGGTTAAATGCAGGTTTCAGACCCTGTGATGATCATGTGGAAGCGGGTTTACCCGCGAATGGGCCAGTACTACCAGCCAAAAAGCTCACAGGCATTACGGCTGCTGGCCTCAGCCAGTTCCTCAGCCTCGATGCCCATCAGCTCGGCCAGCGCTTCGGCAATCTCCGGCAGATGCTCCGGGCTGTTGCGCTGGCCGGCAAACATCGCCGGGGCCATGTCTGGCGAATCGGTCTCCAGCACGATGCTTTCCAGCGGCAGGCGCGGCAGAGTCTTGCGCAGGCGCAACGCCTGCGGCCAGGTCGCTGCACCGCCCAGGCCAAGTCGGAAGCCCAGCTTGATGTACTCGCGCGCCTCTTCGTAACTGCCGGCAAAGGCATGGATCACCCCCGCCCGTACCGGCTTGTAGCGCTTGAGCGTGGCAATCACCTGGGCATGGCTGCGACGCACATGCAACAGGGCTGGCAGCGCGAAGTCGCAGGCCATCTGCAGCTGCGCTTCAAACAGTGCCTGCTGGCGTTCCTTGTCCAGCGTTTCGAGGTAGTAGTCCAGGCCGAACTCGCCGACTGCGCACAGCCGTGGATCACCTTGCAGGCGCTCCAGCCAGTCGCGCAGTTGCGTCAGATGCTCCGGCCGGTGCTGCTCCAGGTAGATCGGGTGCAGCCCCAGCGCCGCATGCACGTTGCCTTCCGCGCAGGCCAGGTCCCACACCCGCTGGAAATTCGCCTGGTACACCCCCAGAACCACCAAGCGCTCCACCCCACGCGCCGCCGCGTTGGCCAGCAGGCGCGGGCGGTCGGCGTCGAAGTCGGGGAAGTCCAGGTGGGTGTGGGTGTCGATCAGGCGCATGGTCAGGCCGCGCTGATGCGTTGCTTGAAGGTCCGGCCAATGGCGTGCACGCCGGGCTCGTAGCGCTTTTCTTCGATGGCGGCCAGGGCCAGCTCCAGCGCGGTGGCGGCGATCAGGCCGTGCTGCTGGGCCATGGCGTTGACCGGCAGTGGCAGGAAGTCGAGCAACTGGTTGTCACCGAAGGTGCCCAGGTGCAGCTGGCGCGAATCGGCCGGGCGCGCCTGCAAGGTATCGAATACCCCCTGCAGCAGCACGTAGGAGGTGGTCACCAGGGCATCCGGCAAGCCGCCTTGTTCGTCGATCAGCTGCTGCATCAGGCGTTGGCCGCATTCACGGCTGAAGCCCTCGCCCTGATAGCGGCGGACCACGCCGCCGAAACCTTGCATGGCTTCGTCGAAACCACCGGCGCGGGCCTGGCTGACCGACAGCTCCGGGCGGGCACCGATCAGCGCGATGCTTTTCGGCGCGGTGGCCAGCAGGCTATCGGCCAGCTGGCGGCTGGCATCGCGGTCGTCGCTGATCACCGAGCAGAAGTGTGCCGGGTCCAGGCGCCGGTCGATGGCGATCACCGGCAGGCCCTTGTCCTGCAGCTCACGGTAGCTGTCGTCCTCCGGTGGCAGGCAGCTGGCGACGAACAGGGCATCACAACGGCGGGCGCGGAACAGCTGCTGCAACTGGCGCTCACTGTCGGGCTGGTCGTCGCTGCTGGCAATCAGCAGCTGGTAGCCACGGGCGCGGGCGCCTTGCTCGAGCTGTTTGGCGATGCGGGCATAGCTGGGGTTCTCCAGATCCGGGAGAATGAAGCCCAAGGTGCGGGTGTGTCGGCTGCGCAGGCCGGCTGCTTGCGGGTTGGGGGTGAAGCCATGGGCCTCGACCACCGCGCGCACCCGCTCGACAGTGCTGTTGCTGATGCGCTGCTGTTCGGCCTTGCCATTGATGACATAACTGGCAGTGGTCACTGACACACCGGCCAGACGGGCGATATCGCTGAGTTTCACCGAATTTTCCTTGTTATTACCGGGACTGGCTACGGAACCAGGACCGGGTAGTTTGACCCGTGTTGGCCGCCACGCGCAGGCGACCATTGTCGCAATTGTCCGACAGGATGGGGCTTTTTCCTCGGAAGATTATCGAGTAACGTGGCCGCTTGGTCAGATTAAACGTTTCAGCTATTAAATTTTTCTGCCTCGACTGCCGTGCGTGCAAGGCTGTCGAACTGGCTGATTCTGTGAATATCACAACAATACCTCAGTACCCGGCATCAAAACCAAGCCGGGGCTGCAAAAGGAGAAGGTCATGCTCGAGCTCGCCAAAGAGCAGATAGCCATGGGCCAGAAGGCCGTCGACAAGGCCGAGGCGTTGCGCCTGCTGGCGGATCAGCTGGTAGCCGACGGCCTGGTTGCCGAAGGTTATCTCGAAGGCCTGCAGGCGCGTGAAGCGCAAGGCTCGACGTTCCTTGGCCAGGGCATCGCCATCCCTCACGGCACCCCGCAGACCCGCGAACTGGTATTCGCCACCGGCGTGCGCTTGCTGCAGTTCCCCGAAGGCGTGGATTGGGGAGATGGCCAGATCGTCTACCTGGCCATCGGCATCGCCGCCCGTTCCGACGAACACCTGCGCCTGCTGCAACTGCTGACCCGCGCCCTCGGCGAAACCGACCTGGCCGAGGCATTGCGCCGGGCCGGCTCTGCCGAGGCATTGCTCAAGCTGCTGCAAGGTGCGCCGCAGGAACTGGCGCTGGACGCGCAACTGGTCGGCCTGAACCTGCCGGCTGAAGATTTCGATGAGCTGGCCTGGCGCGGTGCGCGACTGCTGCAGCGCGCCGGTTGCGTCGACAGCGGCTTCGCGGCCGTGCTGCAACAGGCCGACCCCTTGCCACTGGGCGAGGGCCTGTGGTGGCTGCACAGCGAGCGCCAGGTGCGCCAACCCGGCCTCGCCTTCATCACCCCGCAGCAGCCCCTGCGCTATCGCGACCAGCCGCTCAATGGCCTGTTCTGCCTGGCGAGCCTCGGCGCGGCCCACCAGGCGCTGCTCGAACGCCTGTGCGAAGTGCTGATCGAAGGCCGTGGGCAAACGCTCTACCAGGCCACCAGCAGCCGCGCGGTACTCGAAGTGCTGGGCGGTGAGGCACCGGTTGACTGGCCCACTGCGCGTATCGTGCTGGCCAACCCGCATGGGCTGCATGCCCGCCCGGCGAAGGTGCTGGCGCAACTGGCCAAGGGCTTCGAGGGCGAAATTCGCGTGCGGGTGCTCGACAGTGCGCAGCCGGCGGTTTCGATCAAGAGCCTGAGCAAGCTGCTCAGCCTCGGTGCTCGCCGTGGCCAGGAACTTGAGCTGAGCGCTGAACCATCGATTGCCGGCGATGCCTTGCCCGTGCTGCTGGCCGCCATCGAGCAAGGCCTGGGCGAAGAGGTCGAGCCGCTGGTGCAGACCACCACAGCGGACGTTGCCGGCACCGCCGTGGCAGTCCAGGCGCCTGCTGCGGGCAGCCACATCCAGGGCGTCAGTGCATCGCCGGGGATCGCCAGTGGGCCGGCGCATGTCTGCGTCGAGCGCGATATCGATTATCCGCTGCGCGGCGAGTCGCCCGCCCAGGAGCGCCTGAAGCTGCGCGACGCGCTGAATGCCGTGAATGGCGAATTGCAGGCGCTGGTGCAGCGCAGCGACAAGTCGATTGGCGAGATTTTCGTCACCCACCAGGAAATGCTCGCCGACCCGGCCCTGAGCGACGATGTCGACGCTCGCCTGGCTCAGGGCGAAAGCGCGGCGGCGGCCTGGATGGCGGTGATCGAAGCCGCAGCGCGCCAGCAGGAAGCGCTGCACGATGCCCTGCTGGCCGAGCGCGCTGCCGACCTGCGCGACATTGGTCGCCGGGTGCTGGCCCAGCTGTGCGGCGTGCAGGCCCAGGCCGAGCCGGAACAACCCTATGTGCTGGTCATGGGCGAAGTCGGCCCTTCCGATGTCGCCCGCCTGGACCCGGCCCGTGTCGCCGGCATCGTCACGGCTCACGGCGGTGCCACCGCGCACAGCGCGATCGTCGCCCGTGCCCTGGGCATCCCGGCGGTGGTCGGTGCGGGCCCGGCGATCCTGCTGCTCGCTTCCGGCACACCGCTGCTGCTCGACGGCCAGCGCGGCGTGGTCAGCGTCGCACCGCCCGCCGACGAGCTGCAACGCGCCCTGGCCGAACGCGACCGGCGCGAACAACGCCTGCAAGCCGCCTGGGCCCAGCGCCATGAACCGGCAGTGACCCGCGATGGCCATGCCATCGAAGTGTTCGCCAACATCGGCGAAAGCAGCGGCATCGACAAGGTGGTGGAGCAGGGCGCCGAAGGCGTTGGCCTGCTGCGCACCGAACTGATCTTCATGGCCCACTCCCAGGCACCCGATGTCGCTACCCAGGAAGCGGAGTACCGCCGCGTACTCGACGGCCTCGGCGGCCGGCCACTGGTGGTGCGTACCCTCGATGTGGGGGGCGACAAACCGTTGCCGTACTGGCCGATAGACGCCGAAGAAAACCCGTTTCTCGGCGTGCGCGGCGTGCGCCTGACCCTGCAACGCCCGCAGATCATGGAAGACCAGTTGCGCGCCCTGCTGCGTGCCGCCGATCAGCGGCCCCTGCGCATCATGTTCCCCATGGTCGGGCAAATTCACGAATGGCGTGAGGCGCGGGCCATGGTCGAGCGCCTGCGCCTGGAAACCCCGGTCGCTGACCTGCAGGTCGGGATCATGGTCGAGGTGCCGTCCGCCGCCTTGCTGGCGCCGCAGCTGGCCCGTGAAGTGGACTTCTTCAGCATCGGTACCAACGACCTGACCCAGTACACCCTGGCCATCGACCGTGGCCACCCGAGCCTGTCTGCCCAGGCCGATGGCCTGCACCCGGCGGTGCTGAGCCTGATCGACATGACCGTGCGCGCGGCTCACGCTGAGGGCAAGTGGGTAGGCGTGTGCGGCGAACTGGCCGCCGACCCGCAGGCGGTGGCCGTGCTGCTGGGGCTGGATGTGGACGAACTGAGCGTGGCCGCCCGCAGCATTGCCGAAGTCAAAGCCCTGGTGCGCCAGGCTGATCACCAAACGGCCCGCGCCCTGGCGCGCGAGGCCTTGCAACAGGACAGCGCCGCGGCGGTTCGCGCGCTGGTGGAGCGTTACTGAATGGCCAAGATCCTCACCCTGACCCTGAACCCGGCGCTGGACATCACCGTCAGCCTCGACACTTTGCGCCCCGGGCATGTCAACCGCGCCCAGGCTCAGCAAAGTCACGCTGCGGGCAAAGGCCTGAACGTGGCCCAGGTGCTGGCCGATCTGGGCCACAGCGTTACTGTCGGGGGCTTCCTGGGCCGCGACAACCCGCAACCGTTCGAGGCGTTGATCGCCCGGCGCGGGTTTGCCGACTGCTTCGTGCGGGTGGCCGGTGAAACCCGCAGCAACCTCAAGCTGGTCGAGGCCGATGGTCGGGTCACCGACATCAACGGCCAGGGGCCGGAGGTCGACGAAGCCGCCCGCGCCGAGCTGCTGCACCGCCTGCAGCAAGTGGCGCCGGGGCACGACGCGGTGGTGGTCGCGGGCAGCCTGCCGCGTGGCATAAGCCCGGAGTGGTTCCGCCAGCTGCTCGAGCAGTTGCAGGTGCAAGGGCTCAAAGTGGCCCTCGACAGCAGCGGCGAGGCGTTGCGTGCCGGTCTGCAGAGTGCCCCTTGGCTGGTCAAACCCAATACCGAAGAGCTGGGCGAAGTGCTGGGCCTGGCCGTGCAGACCAGCGCCGAGCAGCGCGCTGCTGCCGAGCAACTGCTGGCCAGTGGGGTCGAGCACGTGGTGGTGTCGGCGGGCGAGCAGGGCGTCAGCTGGTTCGCCGCGGGCCTGGCGCTGCAGGCGCGCCCGCCCCAGGTGCGGGTAGCCAGTACCGTGGGCGCGGGTGATTCGCTGGTCGCCGGTATGGTCCACGGCCTGCTGGCAGCGGAATGCCCGCAGCAGACATTGCGCCGCGCCACGGCCATCGCCGCGCAAGCCGTGACCCAGGTCGGCTTCGGCATCTGCGACCGTGAGCAGCTGGTGCGCCTTGAAGCCGCCGTGCAACTGACAGAACAACAAGAGGGTTGCCGATGAACATCGCCATAGTCACCGCCTGCCCCAACGGGCAGGTGTCCAGCGTGCTCAGCGCCCGCCTGCTGGCGGCTGCGGCCCAGCGCCGCGGCTGGAGCACCAGTGTCGAAGTGCAGGATGCCGAGCATCCCGAACGCCAGCTGACGCCTGCGCAGATCGCCGAGGCCGATTGGGTGCTGGTAGTCAGCACCGGCCCGGTGGACCTGGCGCGCTTCGACGGCAAGCGCCTGTACCAGAGCACCCCGGCGCAAGCCCTGGCCGACCGTGAAGGCTTCCTTGACGAGGCGGCGGGCAAGGCCGAAGTGCTGGCCGCCCAGGCTCCCAGCGAGGTGCTTGCAGCGGCGGTACGGATTGTTGCGGTCACCGCCTGCCCGACGGGCGTGGCACATACCTTCATGGCTGCCGAAGCCTTGCAACAGGCGGCACAACAGCTGGATTACCAGCTCACCGTCGAGACCCAGGGCTCGGTCGGCGCGCGCAACCCGCTGTCGGCCCAGGCCATTGCCGATGCCGATGTGGTGCTGCTGGCCGCTGACATCGAGGTGCCGACGGCGCGCTTTGCCGGCAAGCGTATCTACCGTTGCGGCACCGGTATCGCCCTCAAGCAGGCGCGTGCGACCCTGGAAAAAGCCTTGGTCGAGGCCAAGGTCGAAAGTGTTGCGGATGCTGCATCAGCGGCACCGGCCAAGGCTGAGAAAACCGGTGTCTACAAGCACTTGCTGACCGGTGTTTCATTCATGCTGCCGATGGTGGTGGCCGGCGGTTTGCTGATTGCCCTGTCGTTTGTCTTCGGCATCGAAGCCTACAAGGAGCCGGGCACCTTGCCCGCCGCGCTGATGCAGATCGGCGGCGAGGCGGCGTTCAAGCTGATGGTGCCGCTGCTCGCCGGTTACATCGCCTGGTCCATCGCCGACCGCCCGGGCCTGGCGCCGGGGATGATCGGCGGCCTGCTGGCCAGCACCTTGGGTGCCGGCTTCATCGGTGGCATCGTCGCCGGCTTTCTCGCCGGCTACAGCGCCAAGGCCATCGCCCGCTGGGCGCGCCTGCCGAGCAGCCTGGATGCGCTCAAGCCGATCCTGATCATCCCGTTGCTGGCCAGCCTGTTCACCGGCCTGGTGATGATCTACGTGGTCGGCCAGCCGGTGGCGGCCATGCTCGAAGGGCTGACGCACTTCCTCGACAGCATGGGCACCACCAACGCCATCCTGCTCGGGCTGCTGCTGGGCGGGATGATGTGCGTCGACCTCGGCGGGCCGATCAACAAGGCCGCCTATGCCTTCTCGGTGGGGCTGCTGGCGTCCTCCAGCTATGCGCCGATGGCGGCGACCATGGCCGCCGGCATGGTGCCGCCGATCGGCCTGGGCATCGCCACCTTCCTCGCCCGGCGCAAGTTCGCCCAGAGCGAGCGCGAGGCGGGCAAGGCGGCGTTGGCGCTGGGGCTGTGCTTCATCTCCGAAGGGGCGATCCCGTTCGCGGCCAAGGACCCACTGCGGGTGATCCCGGCGAGCATCGCCGGTGGCGCCTTGACCGGTGCGCTGTCGATGTACTTCGGCTGCAAGCTGATGGCGCCCCATGGCGGGCTGTTCGTGTTGCTGATCCCCAATGCGATCAACCATGCGCTGTTGTATCTGCTGGCGATTGTGGCGGGGAGCCTGGTGACGGCACTGGTGTATGCAGTGATCAAGAAGAGCGAGCGGGTGGAGTTGGCCGTTGCGCCTGTGAAAGGTTGAAGCCTTCTGTTGGCATTGCCGGCCCTTTCGCGGCTAAAGCCGCTCCCACAGGAATAGCGATGTACCTGTGGGAGCGGCTTTAGCCGCGAAGAGGCCGGTACAGGTCAACGCCGATGCTCCTGCCGCAACGGCACCAGCAGATCGCCCAGGCCGTTATGGTCGACCTCGTGCATCAAGGCCAGCAACCCACCCAGTTCCCCCGCCGGAAACCCCTTGCGCGCAAACCAGGCCAGGTAATCCCCCGGCAGGTCGGCAATGATCCGCCCCTGGTACTTGCCAAAGGGCATGGTGCGGGTAACCAGCAGTTCGAGCATTTCCGGTTTCATCGACGAAGCCTGGCAGTGAATGAGCGCCGACCATACTGCAATCTGCACGAGCACCCAAGCGGCAATCATGCATAACGCCGTTTTCATGCTGTTCGATGAATATTCTAACTACATGATTCAAAAGGATTTATTTTAAGTCCGCGGCTTGGCATGAAGGCTGCTCCGGTACAGGTGACTACCACCTGCCAAGGAGTTCGTGCCATGAGCAACCCCAACAAAGACGTGATCGATGTGCTTAACGACCTGGTCGAATACAGCAAGGATGGCGAAAAAGGCTTCAAGGCTTCGGCCGATGATGTGAAGAACCCCGAATTGAAGGCCTTCTTCGTCCAGCGCGCCGGTGAATGCGCCAATGCGGCAGCCGAGCTGCAAAGTGAAGTGCGTCGCCTGGGTGGCGACCCGGAAACCTCCACCAGCATCAGCGGCGACCTGCACCGTGGCTGGGTCAACCTGAAGTCGATGGTCACCGGAAAGGATGAGGAAGCGGTGCTCAATGAAGTGGAGCGCGGCGAAGACCATGCCCTCAAGGCCTACAAGGAAGCACGTGAGAAACTGGTCAAGCTGGGCCGCATGGCCAGTGATCAAAGCTATGCGCTGGTAGAGAAACAACTGCAGGGCGTGCAGCGTAACCACGACCAGGTGAAAGCGCTGCGCAACGCCGCCCGCGCCCGTTCCTAGTCCAGCGGCCCCTCGACCCGGTTGCGGCCATTGGCCTTGGCCCGGTAGAGCGCTTCGTCCGCGGCACCCAGCACTTGTGTGAGATCTTGCTGGGTGCCGGGGATATAGACCCCGACGCCGATGCTCACTGTCACCGAGTGCGCATCATCGGCAAACGGTGCCAGCGCCTCGACCTGGGCGCGAACGCGCTCGGCCAGCAGCAGCGCGCCGGCCAGTTCGGTCTCCGGCAAGATCACCTGAAATTCTTCGCCACCGTAGCGCGCGGCCAGGTCTGCCGGGCGACGGATACACAGCTGCAGTGTGCTGGCGACCTCACGCAATGCATGGTCACCCCCTGCATGGCCATGGCGCTGGTTGAATGCCCGGAAATGATCCACATCCACCATCAGTACCGCCAACGGCTTGCGGTTGCGCTGCGCGCGCGACCATTCCTGGCGTAGTACCTGGTCCAGCCGGCGGCGGTTGGCCAAGCCGGTCAGGCTGTCGGTGGCGGCGAGTGTTGCCAGGCCTCGTTCGGCTTCGTGGCGGCGGCGCAGTTCGCGGCCCAGCAGCAACGTCAGCCAGAGAATGCCGATACACAGCACGCCCGTTGCGACGCTGACGACAATGGCGGTACGTCGCCACGACTGGAAGACTTCCTCGGCCGAATGCACCACCAGCACGATCAAGGGAAGGTCGGCCACCCGGGCAAAGGTATAGATGCGCTGGGTGCCGTTCACGCTGGACCTGGCGGTGAAGCTGCCGCTGCGTTCGCTCAGAATTCGCTTGAAGTTGGGCCGGTCGCCGAAGTTGGTGCCGATCAGCGGATCCTTGTCCCGGGTTGGCTGGCGGGCGAGCAACTGGCCGTCGGTATTGAGCAGGTTGATGCTGCTCTCGTCACCGATGTCCAGGCGTTGGAACAGCTGATTGAAGTAGGACAGGCGCAACGCGCCTGCGGCCAGCCCCGCAAAGGAGCCGTCAGCTGCAGAGATGCGCCGGCTGAAACTGATGCACCAGTCGAGGTCGCCCAGCCTTGCCTTGAAGGGTGGGCTGATGAACAAGCCAAGGTCCGGGTGGTCGCGATGAGCCAGGAAGGCCGGTGTGTCGGCGAAGTTGGCCTGGCGTGGTTCGATGCTGATCGAGTCACCTACCACATCGCCCTTGGCATTCAGCCAGAGGATGTCACCTCGCACTGGGGCGGCGAAGGTCTGATTGAACAGGATCTGCTGGCGCAATTCGGGAGCAACCTTCAGTAGCTCCGGGTGGCGCACGGCCCAGATCAGGCCGCGCAGGGACTGATCGTAGAGTTCGACGTTGCGCAGGATGTCGCTTTCGATCAACTGCACGATGTTGCTGGAGGAACGCATGGCCGATTGCTCGACGTTATCGCGCTCGCGAGCCAGCAAGTAGCCGACGATGGCCACGATGGCGAGCACGGCAAGGCAACTGCCCAGGTTGAGGATCAGCTCGGGGTGCGACCTGTAGAGTGCGAAACGCGGTGATCGAGTGGGCATGCGCGCTACTGCTGAGGCAGGGCCATTTGCGGCGGGCGACATTCTAGGGAAGTGCGGATTGTCGGACAACATTTGTCCGACGGAATCGTGTTGCAGTGAGTTTTACTGTGGGAGCGGGCATGCCCGCTCCCACAGGGATCAGAAGATGTTCAGTGGGTAATCGACGATCACCCGCACTTCATCGTTGTCGCTGTTGCTGTCGATCGAGGCATAACCCTGGCTGCCACGGTGGGTGGCATAGCGCAGCTGCACCGCCAGATCCTTCAGGTCACCCTCCTGGAACACATACTTCACGTCCAGGTCCCGCTCCCAGTGCATGGCGTTCTTGCCATCGGCGCGGTAGTAGTCGTAGTGGCTGGTGTCCTGGGTGGCCTTGGTCAGGTCCGCCTCACCGCGCGAGTACGACAGCGACGTGCTCAGGCCGGGGATGCCGATACCGGCGAAGTTGTAGTCGTACTGCAGCTTCCACGAACGCTCGTTCGGGGCGTTGAAGTCCGAGTACATGCGCGAGTTGTCCAGGTACACGCTGTCGCCCAGGTTGATGTAGTCGAACGGCGTGTTGCCGTTGACCCGCTGGTAGGCGGCGGTGACGCTGTGGTAGCCGGCATTGACCGTGAAGTGCAGGCTGTAGGTGTTGTTGTCGATCTTGCCCAGCAGCGCCTGGCCGGTGTCCTGGGTGTGATAGAAGTGCACGCCCGGGTTGAGGCTGACCAGGTCGTTGACCACGTAGGTGTAGTCGAAGTCAGCGTAGTACTGGTTCCAGATGTCCTTCAGCTCGGCCGCGTACAGGTTGGTGGTGATGTTCTCGGTGCCGCTCCAAGACGCGCCCGCCCAGTTCAGGTGCTTGCTCTTGTCGTGTTCGTCCAGGGTGCCGTAGTAGGTGTCGATACGACGGTGGCCGCTCTGGTTGTACGGGTGGGTGAAGCTGACCTGGCCGCCTTCGAGCAGCAGGCCGTCGACGCTGTGGTTGGTCAGGCTCACACCGCGGAAGGTCTGCGGCAGCATGCGGGTTTCACCGCCAGCGATCACCGGGTTGGTGATGAACAGGTCACCGGCTTTCAACTCGGTGTCGAAGGCCTTGAGCTTGACCGCTGCACCGGCCGTGGAGAACGAGTGCGGGGCTGCGCCCAGTTCACCGTTGTCCTTGATGTGCTCGGGCAGGATGCTGGTGCCAGCATGGCCGCCACCGCCGTCGAGCTTCAGGCCCAGCATGGCATGGGCATCGAGGCCAAAGCCGACCATGCCCGGGGTGTAGCCTGATTCGAATCGTGCGACCGCGCCCTGGCCCCACTCGCGGGTGTCGCGCACGCCGGCGTTGTGGTTGTCGCGGTTGAAGTAGGCATTACGGAAATGCAGGTTGAAGGACGAACCTTCGATGAATCCATCAGCCTTGTCTTCATCTGCCTGGGCGGCGAAAGGGATCGTTGCAGTCAACGCAATGAACAGCGGGGTAAAACGAAACGCGGAAGGCACCGGTACAAGCTCCTTTGGTCTGGCGGTGAGGCAGTTTTTGTTTTTTGAATGTGCGTCTTTTTATAGGGGGTACGTTACAGCGGGGCTGAAAGTTAGAGCACATAAAAAAAGCCGCTGATCGGCAGCGGCTTTAAAAGGCTAACATATCGGCACCAACGGTGCCCATTGCGTAGCCAAGGGAAAACGAGAGCGGGTGCAACGCGCGATCAGCTATCGGCATTGGCGTCGCTGGAAACTTTGGAAGCTGTCTGTTCTGCGTCTTTGCCGGCGTCGGCCTTGTGTGCAAGGGCTTCGCGGGAGTCTTGGTGAACCGCGGCAAGTTCTGCAGTGCGAGCAACGAAAGCCGGGGATTCTTCGGCCATGGCCAGGGGCGACAACAACAGGGACGACAGAACGAAAACGCTGGCAATACCCATACTGTTGGACATGTTTAAAACTACCTTCTTGCGGGGCAAGTGCTATGAGGACGGGGGTAAAGTTAGTCCTTAAAGTGCTGCGGAAACAGCGTCATTGGCGATAAGCACTGTTGCGCAAAAAGTAATGATCGCTGGAAAGGCAATTGGACCTTGGCCGCAAACCAGCAGGCTAGAGGGCTTGCTCGTGTATTGCGGGCTTGTGCAATTTCCTGTGGGAGCGGGCGTGCCCGCGAACACCGGCGAAGCCGGTGCCATACACCGTGTCGCCTGCTTCGCGGGCACGCCCGCTCCCACAGGGTCCTAGACTGGCTTCTAGATAGGTAAACGAATGCCAAAAGTGTTGGCGCCGGCCGCGCTGCGCACAAAAACCTCCCCGCCATGCATCAACGCGATCGCCTTGACGATCGCCAGGCCCAGCCCATGGTTGCCACCGCCACTGTTGCTGCGCGCCGCATCCACCCGGTAAAACCGCTCGAACAGCAAGGGCAGGTGCGCATCGTCGATGGCCGGCCCCGGGTTGCTCACGGCGATGCAGACCTGTTCCGGCCCTGCCTCGATATGCACGCGAATCACCTGGTGCGGCGCCGTATGCTGCACGGCGTTGTTCAGCAGGTTGATCAACGCCCGGCGCAGCTGGGCCTTTTCGATGGGCGCCTGGGCGTCGCCGCTGACGCTGACACTGACCTGGGCGTCTTCGAGGATGTAGTCGAGGTAATCGAGGGTGGTGGCCACTTCCTCGGCCAGCGACGCCTGGGTCAGGGCGGTGGCCTTGCTGCCCTGGTCGGCGCTGGCGAGGAACAGCATGTCGTTGATGATGCTGCGCAGGCGCTCCAGCTCTTCCAGGTTCGATTGCAGCACCTCGAAGTAATGCTCGGCGCTGCGCCCGCGGGTGAGGGCGACCTGGGTCTGGCCGATCAGGTTGGTCAGCGGCGAGCGCAGTTCGTGGGCGACATCGGCGTTGAAGGCTTCGAGCCGCGAATAGGCCTGGCTGACCCGGTCCAGCGCGGCATTGAAGGCACCGGCGAACTGCGCCAGTTCGGGTGCCAGGTTCTGCGTCTGCAAGCGGCCATCCAGGCGCGGCGGTGCCAGGGCTTGGGCCTCGACGGACAGTGCCAGCAGCGGCCGCAGGCCGATGCGTGCCACCCAGTAACCCAGCACCGAAGCCAGCAGCACGCCGAGCACGGCCAGGCCGACAATGGCTACCAGCAGGCTGTGCTGGGCTTGCCAGAAGGTTTCCGTGTCGATGCCGATCAGAAAACGCAGCGGCGGGCGTTCGCCCAAGGCGGGCATTTCGCTGACCAGTACCTTGTAAGGGTACGTCCGGTCGGGCAGGCGCAGGTCGCGCATGCCCTGCGGGCCCTCGGCGAAGGCGCGGACCAGCTCGCTGGGCTGGCCATACTCGTAGGCCGGGTTGCTGCTGACCACCCAGAAGCGGATGCGCTTGTCTTCTTCGCTGAGCAGGTTGAGCTTGTTGTTGATCTTGGCCCAGTGCTCGGGCGTGCCGAAGCGGTTGAGGGTGGACTCCAGCACGCTGAAACGCGCATCCAGCTCGGCCGCCGGCAGCAGGTCGAGGCTGCGGTCGACCTGGCGGTACAGCGCCGAACCGATCAGCACGAACACCCCCAGCGCCACCAGGATGAACAGTGCCGACAGGCGCAGGGCGATGGAGTTAAGCGGCGCGGTTTTCCAGGACATAGCCCATGCCTCGGATGGTGTGCAGCAGCTTGTTGTCGAACGGCCCGTCGAGCTTGGCACGCAGGCGCTTGATGGCCACTTCGACGACATTGGCGTCGCTGTCGAAGTTGATGTCCCAGACCAGCTCGGCGATGGCGGTCTTGGAGAGGATTTCGCCCTGGCGCCGGGCCAGCACGCTGAGCAGCGAGAATTCCTTGGCGGTCAGCTCCAGGCGCTGGCCGGCGCGGCTGGCCTTGCGCGCCATCAGGTCGATCCACAGGTCGCCGACCTGGATCTGCAACGGCTCGTGGGTGCTGCTGCGGCGGGTCAGGGCCTGCAGCCGGGCGACCAGTTCAAGGAACGAGAACGGCTTGCCCAGGTAATCGTCGGCGCCTTCGCGCAGGCCATGGATGCGGTCTTCGACGCGCTCGCGGGCGGTGAGCATGATCACCGGCGTCTGCTTGCGCGCGCGCAGTGCGCGCAGCACGCCGTAGCCGTCCAGGCCCGGCAGCATCACATCGAGCACGATCACCGCGTAGTCGGCCTCCAGGGCCAGGTGCAGGCCATCGATGCCGTCCCGTGCAAGGTCGACGGTGAAGCCCTGCTCGGTCAGGCCGCGATGCAGGTAGTCGGCAGTTTTTTCTTCGTCTTCGATGATCAGCACACGCATGGTCTTGTCCTAGCTGGCACTTGGCGCCGCCGCACGGGCGGCCTGGCGGCGGTGGAACAGGCGCTCCAGGGCCAAGTATATGACCGGGGTGGTGAACAGCGTCAGCGCCTGGCTCACCAGCAACCCGCCGACCACCGCAATGCCCAGCGGCTGGCGCAGCTCGGCGCCGGCACCAAAGCCGAACATCAGCGGCACCGCGCCAAGCAGGGCGGCGAGGGTGGTCATGATGATTGGCCGAAAGCGCGTCAGGCACGCCTGGTGAATCGCCTGCTCGGGCGTCATGCCGTGGTGGCGCTGGGCCTCCAGGGCGAAGTCGATGAGCAGGATGCCGTTCTTCTTGACGATGCCGATCAGCAGCACCACGCCGATCAGGCCCATGATGCTGAAGTCCTGGCCCATGGCCCAGAGCAAGATCAACGCGCCCAGGCCGGCCGAGGGCAGGGTGGAAATGATGGTCAGTGGGTGGACGAAGCTCTCGTAGAGCACGCCGAGGATGATGTACACCGCCACCAGTGCGGCGAGGATCAGCCACGGCTGGCTCGACAGCGAACTCTGGAAGGCCTGGGCCGCGCCCTGGAAGTTGCCGCTGATCGAGTCGGGCATGCCCAGTTCGCGCTGGGTACGCTCAAGGATCTTCACCGCATCGCCCAGGGCCACGCCGGGGGCCAGGTTGAACGACAGGTTGGCCGCCGGGAACAGGCCGTCGTGGCTGATCGACAGCGGGCCGGTGCTCGGCGGAGCGACATGCGCCAGGGCCGACAGCGGCACCATCTCGTTGGTCAGCGGCGAGCGCAGGTAGAAGAAGTTCAGGCTCTCGGCTTTGCCGCGCTGCTTCGCGTCCAGTTCGAGGATCACCTTGTACTGGTTGGTCTCGGTCTGGAACTCGCTGATCTGCCGCTGGCCGAAGGCATCGTACAGCGCCTGGTCGACGTCGGTGGTGGTCAGGCCGAAGCGCGCCGCGGCCTGGCGGTCGATGTCGATGCGGGTGACGCTGGCGCCCAGCTGCAAGTCGTTGGACAGGTCGCGGAACACCGGGTTTTCCCGCAGACGGTCGGTCAGGCGCTGGGTCCACAGGTTCAGCGCCACGCCGTCGTTGCTCTTGAGCACGTACTGGTACTGGGTGCGCGACGGGCCGGAGCTGAGGTTGATGTCCTGGCCGGCACGCATGTACAGGACGATACCCGGCACTTGGGCCAGCTTCGGCCGCAGTCGGTCGATCAGCTCGCTGGCCGACACGTCGCGCTCACCTCGCGGCTTGAGGGCGATCCAGAAGCGGCCGTTGGCGATGGTCTGGTTGCTGCCGGTGACCCCCACAGAATGGGAGTAGGCCTGCACCGCCGGGTCTTCACCGATGATCTTCGCCAGCGCCAGGTGCTTTTCGACCATCGACGGGTACGACACGTCTGCCGCCGCCTCGGTGGTGCCGAGGATGAAACCGGTGTCTTGCAGCGGGAAGAAACCCTTGGGGATGCCGACATACCCGACCACGGCCAGGGCCAGGGTCACGCCGAACACGCCCAGGGTCAGGCGCTGGTGGGCGAGGGCACGGTTCAGGCCTTTTTCGTACCACTTCACCAGGCGCTCGCCGAAGCCACCGTGCTGCTCGCCGGGCGGGCGACGCATGAACAATGCGCACAAGGTGGGTGCCAGGGTCAGCGACACCATCACCGAAATCAGGATGGTCGAAGTGGCGGTCAGGGCGAACTCCTTGAACAGCCGGCCGACCACACCGCCCATGAACAGCAGCGGGATGAACGCGGCGATCAGCGAGAAGCTGATCGACACCACGGTGAAGCCGATCTCGCCCGCGCCCTTGAGCGCCGCCGTGCGGCTGTCGTCGCCGGCCTCCAGGTGGCGGTGGATGTTCTCCACCACGACGATGGCGTCGTCCACCACGAAGCCCACCGAGATGACGATGGCCACCAGCGTGAGGTTGTTGAGGCTGAAGCCCAGCACATACATCAGTGCGCAACTGGCGATCAGCGACACGCCGAGCACGCTGGACACCACCATGGTTGCCGACCATTGGCGCAGGAACAGCGCCATCACCCCGATCACCAGGGCCACGGCGATCATCAGGGTCAGTTCCACCTCGTGCAAGGAGGCGCGGATGGTCTGGGTGCGGTCCTGCAGCACTGACACTTCGATCGACGCCGGGAGCATTTCCTGCAACTTGGGCAGGGCGGCCAGCACCCGGTCGACGGTGTCGACGATATTCGCCCCGGGCTGGCGGAACACCACCAGGTTGAGCCCCGGTTGGTCGCCGGACCAGGCTTTGACGTAGGCATTCTCGGCACCGTTGATGACCTTGGCCACGTCCTTGAGGTGCACCGGCGCGCCGTTGCGGTACGAGACGATCAGCTGGGCGTAGTCCTCAGGGTGGAACAGCTGGTCGTTGGCGGCGATGGTCGAGACGCTGTGTTCGCCGTACAGCGCGCCCTTGGCCAGGTTCAGGCTGGTCTGCTGGATGGCTTGGCGCACATCGGCCAGTGTCAGGCCGATGGCGGCGAGTTTTTCCGGTTGGGCCTGCACGCGGATGGCCGGGCGCAGCTGGCCGGTGATGTTGATCAGGCCGACCCCTTCGATCTGGCTGAGCTGGCGCGCCAGCAAGGTCTCGGCGTAGTCGCTGAGGTCATTGCCAGGCATCTGCGCGGAGCTGACGGTGAGCACCAGCACCGGGCTGTCGGCCGGGTTGACCTTGCGCCAGGTCGGTGGGTTGGGCAGGTCCTGGGGCAGGCGGGCGGTGGCGGTGTTGATCGCCGCCTGGACTTCCTGGGCGGCGGTGTCGATGTTCTTGTCGAGGGTGAATTGCAGGATCAGCGTGGTCGAGCCCAGCGCACTGCTGCTGGTCATTTGGGTCATGCCGGGGATGGCACTGAACTGCACCTCCAGCGGCGTGGCCACAGAAGACGCCATGGTTTCCGGGCTGGCACCGGGCAGCTGGGTGGTGACCTGGATGGTCGGGAAGTCCGCTTCGGGCAGCGGTGCCACCGGCAGCCGCGGGAAGGCGATGGCGCCGAGCAGCACCAGGGCGAAGGTCAGCAGCAAGGTGGCGATCGGGTGGTCGATGCACCAGGCCGAGACACCGTTGCGGGTATTCATGGCTGGCTCCTGCGGTCAGCCATTTCCGCCGGCGGCGGAGCGTCCGGGGTGACCTCGACCCGCGAGCCGGGCTTGAGCCGTGACTGGCCGTCGAGCACCAGGCGTTCGCCCGGCTTGACCCCGGCGATGATGTTCAGGCCGCTGTCCTGGTACAGCACCTTGACCGGCACGCTGGTGACCTTGTCACCGTCCAGGCGGTAGACGAAGTGCCCGTCGACGCCCCGCTGCACCACTGGCGGCGGCACCACCAGGGCGTTTTCCTCGACCGCCGTGCGCAGGCGGATGGTGACCAGTTGCCCCGGCCACAGGTGGCCGTCCTTGTTGTCGAATTCGGCCTTGACCCGCACCGTGCCGGTGTTGGCCGAAATCTGGTTGTCGATCAGCGCCAGGTGGCCTTCGCCGAGCAGATTGCGTTCGCCGTCGGCGTCCATGTAGGCCTCGACCAGCGCCGGGGTTGGCGCCTTGAGCAAGGCTTGCAAGGTCGGCAGCATCTGTTGCGGCAGGGCGAACTCGACGGCGATCGGGTCGATCTGGGTGACGCTGAACAGTCCTTGGGTATCCGTGGTGCGCACCAGGTTGCCGGGGTCGACATTGCGGATGCCGACACGCCCGGTCACCGGCGAGCGGATCTGCGTGTACGACAGCTGCACCTCGGCATTGGCGATGGCCGCCTGGTTGCCCTTGACCGTGGCCTGCAGCTGGTTGACCAGCGCCTGCTGTTGATCAAGGGTTTGTTTGGACACGCCATCGTCGGTGCTGAGCAGGCGGTAGCGCTTGAGGTCGACACCGGCCACCTGGATCTGTGCCTGGCTCTGGCCGAGCTGGGCGCGGGCCTGGTCGAGCGTGGCGCGGATTGCGCGGTCATCCAGGGTGGCGAGCAGGTCGCCTTCCTTCACCCACTGGCCTTCCTTGACCAGCACCTGGGTCAGCACGCCTTCGACCTGTGGCCGCACTTCAACGCTGTGCAGCGACAGCACCGAGCCGATGGCACTGGCGTAGCGCGGCACGTCCTGCTGGGCGACGCTGACCACGCGCACCGGGATCGCCGCTTGCGCGCGGGGCGTGGAGGCTTCCTGGCGCTGGCCATACCAGACGCCCAGGGCCACCAGAACGAGCAGCGCCAACGCGGCGAGAAGTACAGAACGGGAAGGACGTCGCATCGGCGCGGGCACCTTGGCCAAGGGGTGGGGAACGGAGGTGTGTATTGGAGTTTATAGCGCTGTGACCGGGTCGGCAGCGTGACAGCTGGCTGACAGCGGTGACAGGTTCGAGCTGAATAGAAAGCAAAAGGCTATCAGCTGTAGGAAGAGTCTGAATCTGAAACCAAATGCTTCAAGAGCGCAGGGGGGACGAATTATCCTACGCGCTCTGTCGGATGGCGTCTGATAGGCGGGGAACTGCTTCAGCGATAACTTCACGGTTCGCCAAAAACGGCGAGCGGCCGTGAGAAAGCTGCGGTTGTCCCCCCGAATGCCCATGAGTTATGGCAGCCGTGCGCGTGCAGACTTCGGTCTGGGCCGCGGTGGGTGGACGCGGTTTTCTCACCTCGCGTACGGCTGCCACCCAATCCGTGAGAAAGAGCAAGGTGGTTGCTTCTCGATATTTCCATCCGGTAATCCTCATGAAAAAAATAGTTCCAGATCCACCACCCTCGTTCCCACTCCCTTACCTCACAATAATCGCCGACCTAACCGTCGAAGACGCCAAACCCCACGCTGCCGCTCTCATGGACAGCCTCTCCAGCACCATTCAGGTCTTGCTCGAAACCGAATCCCAAGAGCACCGCCAGGTCCTGCTGGAAAACATGAATATCCTCACCGAGCTGCTCCGTACCCTGTTCTCCCACATGGCAACGCGGGAGATGGCACATGAGCAATGAGCTGAAGTCACGCAGCACAGCCGGCAAAGAAACCTTCCTCGACCTGTACGCCATCCAGCCGGGCATCCCCCTCGATCATGCCTTCGATGAGTTGTCGGTCTTGCTTGGTTGTATCCGCCATTTGAGCGAAGAGGCGGAGATGGAGGGCAACCTGATCGCAGGCAGTGCCGCAAGGATTCTCAGTGCCATGGCCAAGGCACTGATCAATGATATGGAAATGGGCTTGAACCGCAGCGCCTGACAGTTATTGGGGCCGCTTTGCGGCCCTTCGCGGGCACGCCCGCTCCCACAGGTATCGCGCAAGGCCGTGAGTTTGTGGTGACCCTGTGGGAGCGGGCGTGCCCGCGAAGAGGCCGGACCTGCTTACCTAAAACCCGATGAAGGCATAGTAGACTGGCGCTTGGGCAGTGGTCCGCAATCCCCGAGCCTGCAAATCATTCACCAGTTCAGGCTGCTCCACATGCAGGATCCACTCAGCCCCGGCCCATGATGACGCCTGCGCTAGAGACGCGGCAAAGGCCGTCATGTCCGGCAG
This sequence comes from Pseudomonas sp., assembly GCF_017744435.1. Lineage (GTDB taxonomy): Bacteria > Pseudomonadota > Gammaproteobacteria > Pseudomonadales > Pseudomonadaceae > Aquipseudomonas. Next base: position 65,933 of record NZ_JAGIBG010000006.1, on the reverse strand, counting down.
ATAAGCGGTAAACCCATTGCCTTTGAGCGCGCTGGTGGTCATCCCCAGTGCCTCGCAGATAGCCACCTTGGCCGCGATATCGTCGCGATCCGCCTGCCGCGAAGCCTGCACCAGCGCCAGCAGCGCCGGGTCCACCGGCAGTGTGCCGTGGATCAGCTCGGGCCCTTGCTCCCAAGCCTCGGGTGGGCAGTCCTTGTTCTCCGGCCGCAGTGGAATATGCGGATTGATCTCCACCGGGTAGATGCGGCAGACCAGCGGTCGGCTTTCATAGATGGTGCACAGGTCATTGTCGTCGAGGTTGCGACAGCGCCCCGGGTTGAACGCGGCAAAGGTCACCGCAACGCGCACTTCGCTGCCGCCGCAAGGCACTGGATACGAGCGACGCAGCACATGCTCGCGCTGGTCCGCCGGCATGCCCGGCCCATCGGTGACGAAGCCCTCGATCAGGACGATCACCTGGCCACCCGCTGCCGCCCACTGGCGCGCCTCGTCCAGGGTCAATGGCACATGGTGGCCGGTGCAGCACTTGCCACAACCGGTACAGGCAAACCGCAGGCTGTCGTTCACTTGGCGTCCGGGTTCCATTCGCTGACAAAGGCCTGCTGCTGCTTGCGGTCGTACAGGCACAGCTCGGTGCCCGTCTGTTGCTGCATGTGCTTCTGTGGATAAACCCCTTCGATCAGCAGGGCGCTGAAACCGACCTGGTCATCGAACTCCGCCGGCTTGCCGCGGGCGTGGGCATCCTTGAACTGGCTGGCTTTAAGGCAGGCCTTGAGCATCTGCTGGCGCTGCTCGTTCCAGGCCTGGCTGCTGGAGGCCTGGGCAACACCGCTGAACAGGGCGCAGGCGATCAGGAGAGAGCTGAAAAACTTCATACGAGGTTCCGGCAATTGATCCGAGGGGCGCGAATTATGCCCGAGTCATCCCTGGCGGCAAGCCAGGGAGTTTGTCGCCGAATATGACAACACGTGCTTCAGCGCTCGGCAAACACCACGGTCCGGGCCGCTGTCACCAGGCAGTCGGTCAGGTCGGGCGAAGAGAACTTGGTGAGGATGGCATTGGCCCCGGCCAGCCTGGCTTTCTCGCTGCTCATGGCGCTGTCCAGCGAGGTGTGCAGCAGCACATAGAGGTGCTGGAAGTCTGGCGTCTCGCGCAGGGTGCGGGTAAACGCATAGCCGTCCATCTCGGACATTTCGATGTCCGAAACGATGATGTTGATCTCCTGGGCGGTGCCTTGCAGCTCCAGCAGCACGTTCATCGCATCCTTGGCGCTGCGTGCGGTGTGGCAGTCGATGCCGAGGTTGCGCAGGGTGTGCATCGACTGCTGCAGCGCCACCTGGCTGTCGTCGACCACCAGGATGTTGGCGGCGGCCAGCAGGCTGGCGTCTTCCTCGCTCAGTTCACCTGGTAGTGGCTCCGGTTCGGGCGGGGCGATGCCGTGGATGACCTTTTCGATGTCCAGCACCTGAACGAGCGTGTTGTCGACCCGGGTCACGCCGGTGATGAACGAACGGTTGCCCGAGCCGAACGGTGGCGGCTTGATGTCGGTGCTCAGGCAATGGACGATGCGGCTCACGGCCTGCACATGCAAGCCTTGGCGCGAACGGCTGATCTCGGTGACGATCAGGCAGCCGCCGTCCGGGTCGGCCAGCGGGCGTTCGCCAATGGCCCGGGACAGGTCGATCACCGACAGCGAGTTGCCGCGCAGGGTCGCCACGCCTTTCACGTGCGGGTGCGACTCGGGCAGCTTGGTCAGTGGCGGGCAGGGGATGATCTCGCTGACCTTGAGCAGGTTGATTGCCATCAGCTTGCCGCTGCGCAGGGTGAACAGCAGCAGCGACAGCGAATCCGCGCGGGCATTTTGCGTGGCCATGGTGACCTTCGTGGGAGACAGGGGGTACCGGGTTATCGGCCTGATTTCGTGGCGCTTTAGCGTCCCGCTACAGATTGCAAAGTAGGACGCGATCCTTGTGGGAGCCGTGCTTGCCGGCGATGGGCCGCGAAGCGGCCCCAAGGTTTCAAGGTTATTGCACAGATTGCCGGGGCCGCTTCGCGGCCCATCGCCGGCAAGCGCGGCTCCCACAGCGTCTGTGTCGCTCATGAGATCAGCGTTCGCGCAGGGCCTCGCGGGCGCGGTTCAGCGGTTTGATCAGGTAATCGAGGATGGTCTTCTCGCCCGTACGGATATCCACCGTGGCAATCATCCCCGGCACGATCGCGAAATGCTTGCCAGCCTTGTTGGTCAGGCTGTCCTGCTCGGTGCGGATGAACACCCGGTAGTAGTAGATCTCCGGTTTCACCTCGTCCTGCAGGGTGTCCGGCGAAATCCCCACCACCTTGCCATCCAGCCCGCCATACACCGAGTAGTCATAGGCACTGATCTTGACCTTGGCCGCCTGGTCGGGGTGGATGAAGGCGATGTCCCGTGGGGCGATGCGGGTTTCGATCAGCAGGCGTTCGTCCATCGGCACGATCTTCATCACCTGCCCGCCAGGCTGCACCACGCCGCCCAGGGTGTTGACCTCGATGTCCTTGACGATGCCGCGTACCGGTGAACGCAGGGTCAGGCGGGTCAGCGAATCGCTGCGCCCGCGGATCACTTCCGACAGGCTGTCGGCTTCGGCACTGGCCTTGGCCAGCTCTTCGCGGGCTCGCACCAGGTACTCGGATCGGGCTTCGTTGGCCTTGAGCTCCAGCTCCGAGCGCTGGCGGTTCAGGCGGATCACTTCGACCCGGCTGGAGGCGCCCATCTTGGCCAGGTTCTCGGTGATCTTCAGCTCCGCGCGCACCAGGCGCAGCGAATCCTCGATGCCGGCCAGGGTCTGCTCCAGGCCGCGACGGCGGGTTTCGTAAAGCGCGGTTTCGGCGTCGATCAGGTCGGGCGAATCGCGCAGGCTTTCAGGGAAGCTCAGCGGCTTGCCGGTAACCTCGGCACGCAGGCGCGCCACGCTGGCCTTGGCCGCACGGTACTTGGCTTCGCTTTCGCCAACGCTGGAAGCGGTCTTGGTCGGGTCGAGCTGGGCAAGCACCTGGCCGCGCTCGACCAGGTCGCCTTCGGCCACGTTCATCTCGGCGACAATGCCGCCTTCGAACGACTGGATCACCTGCTCGCGTGAACTGGGGATGACCTTGCCGGTGCCGGTGGAGACCTCGGTCACCTCGAACCAGGCCGCCCAGGCCAGGAACGCAGCGAGCATGAGTGCGCAAATGGTGATGATGCGGCCGGCGCGCAGCACTGCCTGGTCGTCCTGGCCATCCAGATAGGACGCGGGGAGTTCGTGGTTGCTCATGCCTGCGCTCCTTGCAGCTTGGCCAGGGCAGCGTCGCGTTTGTCGTCGATGGCGATGCGCCCGCCGTCCAGCACGATGATGCGGTCCACGCGCTGCAGCACGCTGAGGCGGTGGGTGGCGATCACCAGGGTGCGGCCCTGGCAGAAGCGATCGAGGTTATCCAGCAGCTTGCGTTCGGTGACGTCGTCGAGCGAGGCGGTGGGCTCATCGAGCAACAGCACTTGCGGTTGGCGAACCAGCAAACGCGCCAGCACCAGGGCCTGGCGCTGTCCACCGGACAGGCCCACGCCGCCTTCGAGAATCAAGTGGTCAAGGCCCTTGGGCAGGTGGCGGACGAACTCCAGCGCACCGGTGGCGGCCAGCGCGGCCACCAGCTCCTGGTCGCTGGCCTGGCCGGCGCCGAGGGTGAGGTTTTCCCGCAGGGTGCCGTGGAACAGCCGGGCGTACTGGGCCAGCAGGCCGACGTCACGGCGCAGGTCGGCCGGGTCGAGGTGGGCCATGGCGATGCCGTCGAGGCTGACTTCGCCCTGGCTCAGGTCCATGGCACCGCCCAGTGCCTGCAGCAGGGTCGATTTGCCGGCACCGTTGCGCCCGAGCACGGCGATGCGCTCGCCAGGCTGGATGTCGAGCTGGCCGATGCTCAGCACCGGTGGCGCTTCCGGGCTGTAGCGGAAGTGGGCCTGGCGCAACGCATATTCACCACGGATCGCCGGCAGGTGCACGCGGGCCTCGCCTTCGGGGTGGTCGACCGGCGCCTGCATCAGTTTGTCCAGGCCTTGCAGGGCCACCTTGGCCTGCTGCCAGCGGGTCAGTACGTGGGTCAGCTGCGCCAGCGGTGCCATCATCCGTGACGACAGCATCGAGGCCGCCACCAGGCTACCGGTGGTGAGGTCGCCGGCAATCACCATCGGCGCACCGATCACGATGACCACGGCAAATACCGCGCCCTGCACGTTCTGGGTCCAGGTCACCAGGCCGTTGGTCAGGGTGCGCAGGCGCAGGCTGGTGTGCGCGCAAGCGGCGTTGTACTGGTTCCACTGGCGCTCGAAGCGCGCCTCGGCCTGCAGCGCCTTGATCTCGTCCAGGCCCTGGATGCTCTCCACCAGCATGGCGTTGCGCAGCGACGATTCGCGCATCGAGGCATTGGCCAGTGCCGCCAGCCGCCGCTGTGCCAGCAGGCCCGGGATGACCATGGCCAGCAGCGCCACCAGCGGGATGATCACCAGCACCCCGCCGATCAACCAGAACACCAGCAGGAACAGCAGGAAGAACGGCAGGTCGGCCAAGGCCGTGGCAGTGCTCGAAGTGATCAGGTCACGGATCGACTCCAGCTCGCGCAACTGCGAGATGAACGAGCCGGTGGATTTCGGCCGTGCCGAATTGCGCAGGCGCAGCGCATGGCCGTAGACCAGGTCGGACACCCGCAGGTCGGCACGCTTGCCCAGCAGGTCGGTGACCTTCAGCCGCAGCAGGCGCATGCTGAAGTCGAACACCAGCGCCAGCACCACGCCGCCGAACAGCACGTACAGGGTCGGCAGGGACTCGGCAGGGATCACCCGGTCATACACCTGCATGGAAAACAGCACCCCGGCCAGGGCCAGCACGTTGGCCACCAAAGAGGCGACCATCACCTGGCCGTACGGGCGCAGGTCGCGCAGCACGATGCGGGTGAACCAGTGGCGATCGTAGGGCGCGGTGTAGTCGTCGGTGCGCACATCGCGCAGCGGCCGTGCCGGGCGCATCAAGGCCACGCGATTGATGCGCCCCTCGAGCGCTTCGCGAGGCAGGCGCGAGGTCAGCCGCTGATCGCCGGCAAACACCACGGCCAGCTCGTTTTCCTCGGTCACCGCCTCGACCGTGGCCAGCTGGCCATCGTCCAGCTCCAACACCAGCGGCGTGCGCCACTGGCGCAGGGCCTTGGCGTCGTAGCGCACGAAGCGCAAGGTCAGACCGGCCTGGCGCGCCATGTGCCGGAGGATTTCATCCAGCGGGCGGGCATCTTCGACCGCCGCCAGGCGGATGCGCTGGGGCGAGACATCCAGGCGATAGTGGTGGGCGACCTGCAGCATCACTTCCAGCCAAGGGCCCAGATCGGGCCGGTGCATCACAGCTGGCTCCGGGTTCTGTGCCTGACCGGCCTGGGTCAGCTTGACGGTATCGTTCATGGCTCGATTTCCACCCCTTGCAGGTTGCGCCCTTCCAGCCCGAAGGCGGTACGCAGGGCGCCGGAGTTGTACAGGCAGTCGACATCCAGGCGCAGCAGGTCGGAGCGGGTGCCGGCGAGTTCGAAGCGTGACTGGTAGATCTCCTGCTCGGCGTTGAGCAGGTCGAGCAAGGGGCGGGTGCCCAAGTCCAGGTACTGCCTGCCATACAGTTCGCGGGCTTCCTGGATGCTGGCCTGGCGCGCTTCCAGCGAATTCAGGCGCCGGCCCAGCCCGGACGTCTGCGCCATGGCTTCGGCCAGGCCACGGCGGGCCTGCAGGCGCGCGGCGTCTTCGGCGGAATCGGCGGCACTCAGGGCATGGCCGGCGGCGCGGCTGCGGGCGCTGATGGCGCCACCCTGGTAGATGGGCACCTCGACGTTCAGGTAAATGCCCGCCTGGGTGCGGTCCAGGCTGCGGTTGTCGCGGTTGTAATCGTTGTCCAGGTAGTGGTTGACCTGCGGTTGCAGCGACAGCGTAGGATAGGCTTCGGCCTTGGCCTGGGCCAGTTCGGCCTGGGACTGGGCGCGCAAGGCCAGGGCCATCAGCACGGCCGGCAACCGGTCGCTACCGCCTGAAGCGCGTTTGCAGGCCTGGTTCAGCTCTGCTGGCGACTCCTCGGCCAGGGCCGGCGGTGCCACGCGGCCGAGCAGTTCGGCCAGGGTCGAACGCCAGCGTTCGTACTGCGCCTGGTACTCCTCGAGGGTGGCGCGTGCGCCTTCCACCCGCGATTCGGCCTGGACCACATCGGAGCGCGTGCTGGCGCCCATGTCGCTGCGCTGGCGAGCCATGCCAGCGATGTCGCCGACGCCACGGATCTGGTCGCGGGCGATGACCATCAGCTGTTCATAGCGACGGGTTTCGATCCAGGCGTAGGCGGTGTCGCGGGCGAGGTCGTCGACCACCAGCAGGATATTGGCCTGGGCCCGGGTAGCGGCGGCCTCGGCGGCACTGACGGCATTGTCGACCTTGCCGAAGTCGTAGAGCATCTGCTTCAACGACAGGTTCAGTGCCTGGCTGTTGCGGTCGCCGCCATAGCCGGAGTCATAGCCAGTGCGGATGCCGCCGGAAATCTGTGGGTAGTAACCGGCACGGGCGACGTTGATGCCTTCGCCCTGCTTGTAGAGGTTACCGACGGCTTCGGCGATGCTCGGGTGCCACTGCGCGGCGGTCAGTACTGCCTCGGCCAGCCCCAGGCGGTCACCCTTGCTGGCGGCCTGGCCGGAGGGCGGGCGGGCGGGGATGGCATCGGGCGCGTCGCGCATCAATGACGGCCCGATGGTGCGCAGTCTGGGGTCTATGTCATCGGCTGCCTGGGCAACCGGGTTCAGGTTCGACACCAGGAGCCCGAAGGCTCCCAGCCACAGCGGTGACAGCGGACTGCTTCGCTTCACGAAATTCCCTTACTGCTGTTCGTCCTTGCCGCCGGGCGAAGTGCCCGGCGGATTGCCGTGGCCTCAGACGACATGGATGCTGTTCTGCACCCAGAGGTGGTGGCTCGGATCTTCCTGGGCCGTGTACTGGTTATAGTCGATGCCGTCGACGGTCTGGTTCCCCACCAGGGTCCAGTTGTCCGTCATGTGCACCGAGTCTTTGTCATCCCCCTTGATGATCAGCGTGTTGTTGCCGGTTTCGGTGATTGCCACCACGTCCGCCAGGTTGAGGGTCAGTGTCACCGCGCTGGTGTCGTTGAGGTCGATCACTTCGATGTTGTGGATACGGTCGGCCAGGGTGCCCAGGTCGATGCTGGCATCGCCGCCGCCCCACAGCAGGGTGTCGGTACCGGTGCCGCCATCGACGCTGGCGAAGTGCTGGTCGACCACCTCGAGGATGTCGTTGCCAGCGCCGCCTTCCAGGGTGATGTGCCCGCCCTGGCTGCCGACCAGGTGGTCGTTGCCGTCGGTGCCGGCGAGTACTTCGCTGGAGGCGGTGGCTGCGACACTGGCCAGCGTCACGCTGTCGTCGCTGGTGTCGGCCACCAGCGCGGAGAAGGTGGTGAGGCCGGCAGCGTTGTCCAGGTTGACGGTCAGCGTGGCAGTGTCGGTGGTGCCGTTAGGGTGGGTCAGCTCATAGGTGAAGGTGTCGTGCTGGCCGATCACCGCCGAGGTCAGGCCGCTGTTGAGGGTGTAGGTGTAGCTGCCGTCCGCATGCACTAGCAGCGTGCCATAGGTGCCGGCAACGCTGACCCCGTTGTGGCCGGGGATGGTGTAGGTGCCGGCGGCCGTCAGCACGCTCAGCACGGTCAGTGCCGAACCCAGGTTGTCGGTACCGGCCGGGTCGGTGATCAGGTTGCCGCTGGCCACCGTGGCGCTGCTGACCACGTACTCGGTGAGGTGCGTAGTGGTGGTGTTGAGGCTGGTGGTGATCGAACTGGCCAGGCCGATGCCGCCAGCGGTGACCACGATGTGGTAGGTACCCGCGCCCTGGTTCTGGAAGGTGTAGCCGGAGCCGCCACCGAGCAGGCTGACCAGTGAGCTGCCCGCAACCGTCTGCACCACCACGTACTGGCCGGTGCTGGTGTTGAGCTTGAGTAGCTGGATGGTGGTGCCGTTGAGCAGGCTCAGCAGGTTGGCGGAGTTGACCACCACCTGCAGGTTGGCCGTGGTGTCGGTGGCCACCGTGGTGGTGTAGGTGGCCGAGCGCGAGCCAATCAGCGGCAGGGTCAGCGAGCCCAGGGTGGCGCTGCTGCTGTCGACCCGGTTGGCCAGGGTGATGTGACTGCTGTCGACGTCGTTGACGGCATCCACCACCGTGGCCGGCGCACCGAGGTTGCTGTCGTTCCAGATCTCCGTGGCCTGCGGGCTGTCGATGCGCACGTAGAGGTTGGCCGTGGCGGTCAGTCCGTTCGGGTGCACCAGCTCGTAGCTGAACACATCCACCTTGCCGACGCTCGACGGGCTGCCGCTCGGGGTGTAGGTGTAGCTGCCGTCGGCATGGATCACCAAGGTGCCGTACTGGCCCTGCACCGTGGTGCCCGCGCCACTGGCCGCGGTCACGTAGGTGCCGTTGACCAGTATCTTCAGCACGGCGCCGCTGTCCGGGCCAAGGGCGTCGACCGTGCCATTGGTGCCCGGGTCGGTGATGACGTTGCCCGAGGTGGCGGTGCCGGTGCCGGTGAACTGGGTCAGGCTGGTGGCTTCGATGTCCAGGCTGGTGGTGACCTGGGTTATCAGGCCGATACCGCCACTGGCCACGGTCAGGCGGTAGTCGCCAGCCTGCAGCTTGCCGATGTCGACCTGTAGCCCCAGCGGCAGCACGATCAGGTCGAGCAGCCCCTGGGTGTTGCCGGTGGCGATGGTCACCCAGGCGCCGCTGGCGTCCTTCACCTGCAGGGTGAAGGTGGAGTTGTTGAGCAGCGCCAGCACGCTGTTGGTGGTCAGCGTCAGGGTCGGGTCGACCGTGGAGCCGGCCGCCACCGTCCAGGTGTAGGTCTTGCTGAAGCCCGACAGCAGGGTGGTGAAGCTGTCGGTGTAGGTGGTGGTGGCGGTGACCGGCGCCAGGTTGACGGTGGCGGTGGCCAGGTTGTCGCTGGCGATTACCGGGGCGTTGGCATCGACGTCCGGTGCAGTGATGGTGACGGTGCCGGAGGCGCCTGAGGTGCTGCTGCGAGGGTCGGTGAGGGTCACCGAGAGTACTTGCCCGTTGTCCTGGGCCGGGCTCAAGGTCACGGTGAAGGTACCGTTGGGTTGCACGGTCGCGGTCTGCAACACGGTACCGCTGGCGCTGCGCACGGTGACCGTGGCGCCGACCTCACCGGTGCCGGTGAGGGTGGTGCCGTCGGCGCTGATCACCAGGTTGGCGGCATTGGCAGGTGGGGTCAGGTCCGGTGCGTTCAGCGTGGTGGCGGTGGAGGTGTTGCCGGCGGCATCGGTGAGGGTGACGCTCAATGCCTGGAAGTTGATCTGCGCCGCACTCAGGCTGACCACGTACAGGCCGTTGCTGCCTACAGTGGCGGTGCCGAGCACGGTGCCCAGGCTGTTGCGCACGGTTACCGTGCTGCCGATTTCGCCAGAGCCGCTGACCGTGGTGCCGTTGGCGTTGATGTTGGCCACCGGCGCGGTGGGCGGGGTGGTGTCCGGGGCGGTGATGCCGGTGCTGCCGGACTGGTTGCCGGCGACGTCGGACTGGCGCACCACCAGGGCCTGGCCGTTGTTCTGGGTGGCGGTCAGGGTGACGCTGAAGGTGCCGTTGGCCAGCACCAAGGCGGTGCCGAGCGATGTGCCACTGGCGTTGGTCACGGTAACAGTTGCGCCCGGTTCGCCTACGCCGGTCAGTACTGTCCCGGCACCATTGATCGCCAGGTTGGTCGGCGCCAGCGGGGCCTGAACGTCCGGTGCGGTATAGCTGGTGGCGCCGGACACGTTCAGTGCGACGTCGGCCTGGGTCAGGCTGAGCACCTGGCCGTTGAGCTGGGCACTGCTGAGGTTGATGCTGAAGCCGCCGGAGCCGTTGACCAGGCCGGTACCGAGCACGTTGCCGCTGGCATCGCGCACGGTCACCGTGGCGCCCGCTTCACCGGTACCGGTGAGCACCAGGCCGTTGGCCGACAGCGCGCTGACCACCGGGTTGGCCGGCGGGGTGATGTCGGCGGCGGTGATGAACACCGGCTGCGACTCGCCACCCAGCAGCGACACCGAGGTCACCGACAAATGCTGGCCGTTGAGCTGCGCGGCGCTCAGGGTGATGGAGAAGCCGCCGTTGCCGATGTTGGCCGAGCCGGCGCCGATGAGGTTGCCAGCGGCGTCGTAGACGCGGATCGAAGCGCCGGTGGCAGCGGTCCCGGTCAGGGTCAGGCCATCGGCGGCCAGTGTCACGTTGACCGGTGGCTCCGGTGGCGGCACCAGCGGCGTGAGGAAGGTCGCCACCGCCGAGGTGTTGCTGGCGGCGTCGGTTTGCGTGACGGCCAGGGACGCCGCCGAGCCCGGTGCAGGCGACAGGTTGATCGAGAAGTTGCCACCGCTGTCGACCAGGCCCGTGCCGATGACCACGCCACCGAAGCTGACCGTCACGGTGGCACCGGCTTCGCCGCGCCCGGTGAGGACGTTGTAGGTGTTGTTGATGGCCAGGTTGGTGACCGCGGCTGGTGGCGCGGTGTCGAGGGTCTGGTAGGCGGCAGGCGTCGAGATGTTGCCGGCGCTGTCGGTGGCGATCACGCTCAGCAGCTGGCCGTTGTTCTGGGCCGGGCTGAGGATGACGGTGAAGTTGCCGCCTGCGGGCACCGTGATGGTGCCGACCACGGCGCCCGACGGGTCGCGCACGCTGATCACACTGCCGACTTCACCGGTGCCGCTGAGCAGGGTGCCGTTACCGGTCAGGGTGAGGTTGCCGGGCTCGGTCGGTGGGACCAGGTCTGGCGCGGTCAGCAGCAGGGGTACCGACGGATTGCCGGTGGCGTCCTGGGCGATGATGGTCAGCACCTGGCCGTTGATCTGCGCCGTGGTCAGGTTGATCACGAAGCTGCCATTGGCGGCAATGGTGCCTTGGCCGACGATGTTACCCAGGTTGTTCATCACCGTGACGTGCGCGCCGGCCTCGCCGGTACCACTGATCTGCGTGCCACTGGCGTTGAGCAGGGCGACCACCGTGGCGGGTGGGGTGATGTCGACGGCGCTGAGGGTGCTGATCGGCGAGATGTTCTGGCTGGCGTCCGTCAGGGTGACCTGCAGCAGCTGGCCGTTGAGCTGTGCCGCGCTGAGGTTGACCACGAAGGTGCCATTGGCCGCGACCGTGGCGGTGCCGATCTCGGTGGTGCCGACGTAGACGCGCACCGTGGTGCCGGCTTCGCCGGTACCGCTGAGCTGGTCGCCGGCGGCATTGAGGTGCAGCGAGGCCGCCGCAGCCGGCGGGGTCAGGTCCGGCGCATTGACCGTGACCGGCAGGCTGATGTTGCCGGGCGGGTCGGCCTGTTGCACCGACAGCACCTGCTGGTTGATCTGCGCCGGGGTCAGTTCGACGCGGAAGCTGCCATCGGCGAGCACGGTGGTGGTGCCCAGCACCACGCCTGCGGCGTTGGTCACGGTGACCGTCGCGCCGGGCTCGCCGGAACCGCTGACCACGCTGCCATTGGCATTGATCAGCACGTTGGTGAGCAAGTCCGGCGGGGTGAAGTCCGGCGTCTGCAGGGTGGTGACCGGCGACACGTTGCCGGCGCCATCGGTCAGGGTCACGCCAAGCAGCTCGGCGTTGCCCAGGGCCGGGTTGAGGGTCAGGGTGAAGTGGCCGCTGGCATCGACGATGGCCGTGCCGATCTGCTGGCCGGCCGGGTCGGTTACGGTGACCAGCGCGCCGGCTTCGCCTCGCCCGGTGATGGTCGCGCCGTCGCTGGCGATGGCCAGCTCGGTGGGCGCGGCCGGTGGCGTGGTGTCGGGGGCGGTGATGGCGCCGGGGGAAGACTGGTTGCCGGCGGCATCGGTCAGCACCACCTGCACGGCCTGGCCGTTGGCCAACGGTGTGCCGAGGATGACCTGGAAACTGCCGTTGGCCATCACCACGGCGGTGCCCAGCACGGTGCCGTCGGCGGCGATGACTTTCACCGTGGCGTTGGCTTCGCCGATACCGTTGAGCAGGCTGCCGCCGCCGGCGAACGCCAGGTTGGCAGGCGCGTCCGGGGCCACGCGATCGGGCGCGGTGAGGTTGACGCTGTTGGACTCGTTGCCGGCGGCGTCGGTCTGTGCGGCGCTGAGTCGCTGGCCGTTGATCTGCGCGCTGGCGAGGTTGACGCTGAAGTTGCCGTTGGCATCGACCACGGCGGTGCCCAGGCTGGCGCCGCCCTGCCCGGTGATGGTGACGGTGGCGCCGGCTTCGCCACGGCCGGTGAGTGTGAGGCCATCGCTGGACAGCGCCAGGTTGGTCAGCGGTTGCGGTGCGGTGGTGTCCGGTGCTTGCAGGGTCGCAGGCAGGGAGACGCTGCCATCGCTGCCCACCGCGCTGACATGCAGCACCTCGCCGTTGGCCTGGGCGCTGGCGAGGGTGACGCTGAAGGTGCCATCGCTGGCCACCCGTGCGGTGCCCAGCAATACGCCATTGGGGCCGTAGACGTTGACCGTGGCGCCCACGGCGGCGGAGCCGGTGACGACCAGGCCGTTGGCCGACAGCACCAGGTTGTCCGGGCTGTCCGGGGCAACGTTGCCCGGCGCGGTCACGGTTTGCGCGGGCGACACGTTCTGCGCGGCGTCGGCCTGGGTCACGCTGAGCACTTCGCCGGTACTGGCAGCCGGGCTCAGGGCCACGGTGAAGTGGCCATCGGCACCGACAGTGGCGGTGCCCAGTGTGCTGCCGTTCGGCGCGCGCACGGTGACGGTGGCGCCGGCTTCGCCGGTACCGGCCAGGCTGGTGCCGTCGGCGGAGACCGCGAGGTGGTCCACCGCCGCAGGCGGTGTGGTGTCGGCGGCGGTGTAGGGCGCCGCTGGCGAGACGTTGCCGGCGGCGTCGGTGGCGGTCACCTGCAGGACCTGGCCATTGGTCTGGGGGCTGCTCAGGGTGACCTGGAACACACCATTGCCTGTTGCCACGGCGGTGCCCAGCACATTGCCCGAGGCGTCGCGTACGGTCACCGTGCTGCCGGCCTCGGCAGTGCCGTTCAGTTGCAGGCCACTGCCGGACAGTGACAAGGCCGTCGGTGCGGCCGGCGCCGTAAAGTCGGGCGCGGTGACGCTGACGGCGACCGAGGTGTTGTTGCTGGCGTCGGTCTGGGTCACGCTCAGGTGCTGGGCATTGAGCTGGGCACTGGTGAGGGTAAGGGTGAAGCTACCGTTGGCGCCCACCAGGCCGGTGCCGATGATGGTGCCGTCCGGGCCGCGCACGGTGACCGAGGCACCCGCCTCGCCGAGGCCGGTGAGGGTCAGGCCGTTGTTGTTGAGCACGACGTTGGTCAGCGCCGCAGGCGGAGTGAGGTCCGGGGTGGTGACATTGACGGCGGGGGACACGTTGCCGGCGGCATCAGCCTGGGTTACGCCAATTGCCTGGCCGGTGGCCTGCGGGGTGGCGAACGTCACCGTGAAGCGCCCGTCGGCCCCCACGGTGGCGGTACCGAGCACCGTGCCGCTGGCATCGCGCACCTGCACGGTCGCACCCACTTCACCGTTGCCGGACAGTTGCCGGCCATCGGCGCTCAACGAAGGGTTGGTGATCGCCGCCGGTGGTGTGCGGTCCGGGGTCGCCAGGCTGGCCGGGCCGGACACGTTGCCGGCGGCATCGCTGAGGGTCACCTGCAGGGGGCTGCCGGTGGTCTGGGCGTTGGGCAGGGTGATCTGGAACTGTCCGCTCTGGTTCACCGTGCCGGTGGCAAGTACGTTGCCGCTGGCGTCGCGCACGGTCACCGTCGCGCCGGCTTCGCCTTGCCCGCTGACGACCGTGGCGGCGTTGTTCAGGCTCAGGCCGGTGGCCGCATCGGGCGCTTGCAGGTCGGGAGCCTGCACGGTCGCGGCCAGCGAGACGTTGCCGGCGGCGTCGGCCTGGGTGATCGTGAGGTTCTGCCCATTGGCCTGTGGCGGCACCAGGTTGAGGGTGAACAGGCCGTTGCTGCCAACGATACCGGAACCCAGCAGCGTGCCGTTGGCATCGGTAACGCTGACGGTCGCGCCCACTTCGCCATGGCCGCTGACCGTGCTGCCGCTGCGATTGATGGTGACCTGGGTCGGTGCGTCCGGTGGCGTGCTGTCGGCGGCGACGATGATGGCCGGTACCGACGGGTTGCCACCGGCCGAGGCGCGGGCAGTGACCTGCAGGGTCTGTGCGTTGAGCTGGGCATTGGTGAAGAAGATGCGGAAGGTGCCGTCGCTGCCGACCGTGCCGGTGCCCAGGGTGGTGCCCCCGGAGGTGACGGTGATCAGCGAACCGACGGTGCCCTGGCCAGTCAGCAGGAAGCCATCGGCGCTGATGGCCAGGTTGCTTGGCGCGGCAAGCTGGCTGCCATCCGGGCCGGCCACGTTGACTGCGGTTTCGTTGTTGCCGGCATCGTGCACCACCAGTTGCACGTTGTCGCCGGCTACCAGCGGTGGGTTGACCTGAACCACGAAGGTGCCGTCGGCGCCAACCTGTGCGGTACCCAGTTCGGTGCTGCCATCGCGCACGATCACGGTGGTGCCGGGTTCGGCCCTGCCGCTGATGGTGCCGCCATCCGGGCTGACGGCGATGTCGGTGGCCACTGCCGGTGGCGTGCTGTCGGCGGCGGTGACACTGGTCGGTTGCGTGGCATTGCCGGCAGCATCGCTGACCACCACGGTCACGGTTTCGCCGTTGAGCAGGGCAGGGGACAGCGGCACGCTGAAACTACCGTCGCCATTCACCGCCACGGTGGTTTCGATGCCGGTCGGGCTGATCACGGTTACCGAAGCTGCGCCGGGGGCGTTACCGGTCAGCGTGAGGCCATCGCCACTGATGGCGAGGCCGGTGGGCAGCGCGGGCGGGGTGAGGTCCGGTGCGGTCGCCTGGGCGGCGCCAGAGGCGTGGCCCTGCGGGTCGGTCTGGGTGACGTCGAGGGACTGGCCATCGAGCTGCGGTGGGTTCAGCGACACGCTGAAGCTGCCATTGGCGGCAACCACCGCAGAGCCCAGCAGGTCGCCCGCGGCATTGCGCACTTCCACGGTCGCACCGGCTTCACCGGTGCCTTGCACGCGGGTGCCGTCGGCGCTGACCTGCACGCCGTTGGGGGCCGCCGGGGCGCTGCTGTCATCGGCGGTGAAGGGGGCCGATGGCGAAGCGTTGCCAGCGGCGTCGGTGAGCACCACCGAGACGGTTTCGCCGTTGATCTGTGCAGGTGTCAGGGTGACGCTGAAGGTGCCGCCGCCATCGACCACGCCGCTGCCGAGCAACTGCCCGGCCGTGTCGCGGACCTCGACGGTAGCGCCGGGCTCGCCCTGGCCGGTCAGGGTGCTGCCATCCGCGCTCAGGCCGAGGCCCTGTGCCACTGCGGGCGCCTCGATATCCGCGGCGGTCAGGGTGTTGGCGGGGGAGGGGTTACCGGCGCCGTCGGTCTGGATGACGGTCAGCACCTGGCCATTGAGCTGCGGTGGGTCGATGGTCACATGGAAGCTGCCGTTGGCTCCGACCGTGGCAGTGCCCAGCACCGCGCCGCCGGCGCCGGTCACCTGCACTTGCGCGCCAGGCTCGCCATTGCCGGAGAGCACCGTGCCGTCGGCGGACAGGGCCAGGCCAGTGGTCGTGGCCGGGGCCTGGGTGTCCGGGGCAGACAGGTCAATGGCGGCCGAGACGTTGCCGGTGGGGTCGCGCTGCTCGACGGTCAGGGCCTGGCCGTTGGTCTGGGCAGTACTCAAGGTGACCTGGAAGCTGCCATCGCCGTTCACCACGGCGGTGCCCAGCACGCTGCCATTCGGGCCGCGCACGGTAACCGTGGCGCCGGGTTCGCCGGTGCCGCTGACGGTGCTGCCAGCGCCGTCGATGCTCGGGTTGCCGACCGTTTGCGGTGGCGTGGTGTCGGGGGCGGTGAAGCTGACCGGGCCGGCGCTGTTACCCAGCGCGTCGGTGGCTTCGACGCTCAGGTGTTCACCGTTGCGTTGCGGGGCGTTGAGGGTGACGTCGAAACGCCCGTCGGCACCGACGATGGCCGTGCCCAGCACGCTGCCGTCGGCCGCGCGCACGGTGACGATCGAGCCCGCCTGGCCGGCGCCGGTGAGGTGCAGGCCGCTGACATCGACGGCCAGCGCCGATGGCTGCAGCGGGCCGTCCAGGTCCGGTGCGGTGAGGTTGGCGGTGGAGCTGTTGCCGGCGGCATCGCGCAGCACCACGTCGAGCGCCTGGCCATTGAGCTGGGCGGACGACAGCGTGACGGTGAAATAGCCGTTGGCGCCCACTGTGGCGGTGCCCAGCAGCGTGCCCTGGGCGTTGGTCACCTGCACGGTGGCGCCGACTTCGCCGCGCCCGGTGAGGGTGATGCCGTCGGCCGCCAGGTGCAGGTCGCTGGCTTGCGCAGGCGGGGTAATGTCGGGGGCCGTGATCTGGGTCGGCAGCGAGCTGTTGCCGTCGGCGTCGATGGCCACCACGTCGAGCAGTTCGCCATTGGCTTGGGCCGGGCTCAGGGCGATGGTGAAGGTACCGTCGTTGCCTGCCTGCACGCTGCCGATCAGGTTGCCGTTGGCATCGCGCACTTCCACCAGGCTGCCCGCCGGGGCGCTACCGCTGATGGACGAGCCGTCGGCGGCCAGCACCAGCCCGGCCGGGCCTTCAGGTACGGCGGTAGCGGGGACGATCACGGTGAGTGATACCGAAGGGTTGCCGGCGGCATCGGTCTGCACCAGCACGATGGTTTCGCCGGCGCTGACCGGGCCGTTGAGGTCGACCAGGAAGGTGCCGTTGGCTGTCACCACGCCGGTGCCGATGACCGTGCCATTGGCGTCGCGCACTTCAACGGTGGCACCCGGCTCGCCTCGGCCGGACACGACCAGGCTACCGGCGCCGACGATGACGTTGCTGATAATCGACGGTGGTGTGGTGTCCGGCACGGTGTAATCCAGCAGTGTCGAACGGTTGCCGGCGGCATCGATCACGCTGATCGCCAGGTGTTCACCGTCAGTCTGGGCCGGGGCGAGGGTGAAGCTGAAGTGGCCATTCGGCCCGACGATGCCGCTGCCGATCAAGGTGCCGTTGGCATCACGCACCTCCACCCGGGCGCCCGCCTCGGCACTGCCGCTCAGGGTCACGCCATTGGCCAGGCTGAGCCCGGTGGGTTGTGCAGGGGGCAGCAGGTCCGGCGCGGTCAGCGGGCTTGGCGTCGAGACGTTGCCGGCGGCATCGGTGAGGGTGACCTGCAGCGACGAGCCATTGACCACCGGCGAGGTCAGCTGCAAGGTGAAGCTGCCATCGGGCTGCACGGTACCGGTACCGATCAGCTGACCTTGATCGTTCAGCACTTTGACGGTGGTGCCGGCTTCACCACGGCCCGACACGGTGCGCCCGTCGGCGCTGATGATCACGCCGCTGGCCGGGAGTGGCGGGGTGGTGTCGCCGCCGTTGACGATATCAGGCGCGGTAACGCTGCCGGCAATGGATGTGTTATGCGCAGCATCGGTAGCCGTGACCTGCAGCTGTTGGCCGTCGACTTGAGGCGGGGTGAGGGTAATGCTGAACGCACCGTTCGCGCCGACCACGGCGCTGCCCAGTACGGTGATGCCATCGGCAGCCAGCACGCGTACCGTGCTGCCTGCTTCGGCACGGCCGGTGAGCACGGTACCGTCGTGGCTGACGGCAAGGCTGGATGGTGCGGCTGGTGGAGTAATGTCGGGGGCATTGATCTGTAGTGGTGGGGAGCTGTTGCCTGCGGCGTCGACCAGGCGCACATCCAGCGTTTCACCGTTGGCCTGGGCAGGGCTGAGGGTGACGGTGAAGTTGCCATTGGCATCGACCAGGCCGCTACCGACCAGATTGCCGGCGGCATCGTGCACTTGCACGGTGGTGCCGGGTTCGCCGCGCCCGCTAAGGCGCAGGCCGTCAGGCGAAACCAGCAGGTCGATCGGCGTAGCGGGTGCCGTGGTGTCGCCAGGCGAGCTGCCGCTACCTCCGCCGCTCCCGCCACCCCTGCTGTTGTTTGCCGCTGCTGCCACGCCGCCGACGCCGAGCAGGCTGAGACCAGCGATGGCAAAGGTCGAGGTGCCAGCGCCGGCAACCCCGATGCCGGCCACCAGCTCATCGAGCGAGGCCACTTCGTCGAAGGTGAAGCCGGTGAAGGCCGTCGAGTCATAGTTGGCGTGCCACAAGGTGCCGTCTTCGCCGACGAAAACCATGTCACTGCCGACACCGGCCTGGTCCACGGCAAAGAAATTGCCGACGGTGACCTTTTCTCCGGATTTGAGCGTGACGATCAGGTCCTGGCCACGGCGGGTGACGGTCGCCACCTGATCCGGGGCGACCGGCATCTGCACGACGCCAGGGCCGTTGAGGGTGATGTTGCCCCAGGCATTCTGGGTGGCGACGGCAGATTGCTTGTCGGCGACGACGATGTTGTCCATGAGTGCTCCCTGCTGGATATCGGTACACAGGGCCGCCTTCGCGACCCATGGCCGTGTAACCGGAGATTAGGGAGATATAGCAGCCCAGCAGATTGCCACCAGATGGCTTTACGGATAGTCCTTTAGTGGATGTGGGGTCAGCGAAGTCCCAGGCGACGAGCCAGGCGGCTCAGGTTGGCGCGGTCCAGGCCCAGCTCACGGGCTGCTGCGGCCCAGTTGTCCTGATGGCGTTGCAGGCAGGCATCGATCAGCTGGCGCTGGTAATCATCGAGGGCTTCGCGCAGGCCACCTGCGGGTAGCGCCAAGGCTGCAGGCGTGGCATGGGGAAGGGGCTCCGTGGTAGCTGACTGGGCGACTCGCAGGTCGAGGTCACTGGCCTCCAGGGTGAGGATGCGCGGGCGCTCCGGGTGTTGGCCCATGGCCTTGAGGGCTGAGCGACCGATCAGGTGTTCGAGCTCGCGCACGTTGCCCGGCCAGTCATACGCCAGCAGTGCTGCTTGCGCCTCATTGCTCAGGCGAAGGCTGTTCAAACCCAGGCGTGATCGATTCTGTTCGAGGAAATAGCCAGCAAGAAGCAGCACGTCGCGGCCACGCTCGCGTAACGGCGGCACCTGCAGCGGATACACGCTGAGGCGGTGGTAGAAGTCGGCGCGGTAGTTGCCTGTGCGCACTTCGGCGGCCAGGTCGCGGTTGGTGGCGGCGATCAGGCGTACATCGACGCGGTGTTCGCGGTCCGAGCCCAGGCGTTGCAGTTGGCCGCTCTGCAGCACGCGCAGCAGCTTGGCTTGCACGGTCAACGGCAATTCGCCGACTTCATCGAGGAACAGCGTACCGCCGTTGGCCAACTCGAACTTGCCGCGGCGTTCGCCATGGGCGCCAGTGAAGGCACCACGCACGTGGCCGAACAGTTCGCTTTCCACCAGGGTGTCGGGGAGGGCTGCACAGTTGAGGCTGACCAGGGGTTTGTCGGCGCGGTTGCTGGCCTGGTGCAGGGCCATGGCTACCAGTTCCTTGCCCACGCCGGTTTCGCCGGTAATCAGCACGGTCAGCTCGCTGCCGCCCACCAGGCGGATTTCTTCGAGCAGGCGCTTGTGCGCCGGGCTTTGGCCGATCAGCTCCTTGTCCTGGCCGCTGGCCTGGCGGTAGATCTCGGCACGGTGGTGCTCGTCCTCGGCACGCAGGGCCAGGTGCTCGATGCGCTCGGCCACGGTCACGGTGGCGGCGGCGAGGCTGGCGAAGGCCTGCAGGGCGTCCAGCTCCAGGCTCTGGAACTGGCCGGGGGTCAGGGCGTCGAGGGTCACCAGGCCCCACGGGCGCTCGTCGACCATCAGCGGGCAACCCATGCAGTCGTGCACCTCAAGGTGGGCGTCAGGCGCATTGACCAGGCCATCGTAAGGGTCGGGCAGCTCGGAGTCGCTGGCAAAGCGTGTCGGTTCCGGGCGGCTGAGCAGGATCTGGAAGCGCGGGTGCTCACTGACCTTGAAGCGACGGCCCAGGGTATCGGGCGAAAGCCCATCGACGGCCAGCGGCACCAGCCATTCGCCATCCAGGCGCAGCAGCGCGGCGGCATCGCAGGGCAACAGCCCGCGCATGGCCTGCAGCAGGCGACGGTAGCGCTCCTGGTCGGGCAAGTCGCGGGACAGGTCGCTGACCAAGGGCAGCAGGGTGGTGAGCAACGGCTTTGTAGTCATATGGACTCCTGTTAGTCGATTTGACTATACGCCCGGGTGGGTCGATTTGACATGATCGGTGTCAATGCCCTGATTTCATTGGCGAAAAAAGTTGGCACGATTGCTGTAATAGCAAGGGCAACCATTTGAAGCCTCAGGCTCAGGAGTTGTCGCAAATGCTCAATGCCGAACAACGTGCAATCATCAAAGCCACTGTCCCTCTGCTGGAAACCGGTGGTGAGGCGCTGACCACCCACTTCTACAAGATGATGCTCAGCGAGTACCCAGAGGTGCGCCCGCTGTTCAACCAGGCCCACCAGGCCAGCGGCGACCAGCCGCGTGCCCTGGCCAATGGCGTGCTGATGTATGCCCGTCACATCGACCAGCTGGAGCAGTTGGGTGGCCTGGTCGGCCAGATCATCAACAAACACGTTGCCCTGCAAATTCTGCCGGAGCACTACCCGATCGTCGGCAGCTGCCTGCTGCGCGCCATCGAAGAAGTGCTGGGCAAGGAAATCGCCACCCCTGAGGTCATCGCTGCCTGGGCCGCTGCCTATAGCCAACTGGCCGACATCCTGATCGGCGCCGAGGAAAGCCTTTACAAACAGAAGGAAGAGGCCGCTGGCGGCTGGCGCGGTACGCGCGAATTCCGCCTGGTCCGTCGCGAGCAGGAAAGCAGCGAGATCACCTCGTTCTACTTCGCCCCGGTGGATGGCAAGCCGGTACTAAAGGCCGAGCCTGGCCAGTACATCGGCCTGCAGCTGTTCATCGACGGTGCCGAGCAGCGCCGCAACTACTCGCTGTCGGCCCTGTGCGACGGCCAGGAATACCGCATCAGCGTCAAGCGCGAGGAGGGCGGCAAGGTCTCCAACTACCTGCACGATCAGCTGGTGGTGGGCGACACCCTGCAGCTGTTCCCGCCAGCGGGTGACTTCACCCTGGCGGCCAGCGACAAGCCGCTGGTACTGATCAGCGGTGGTGTGGGCATTACCCCGACCCTGGCGATGCTCGAAGCCGCACTGCAGACCCGGCGTGAGGTGCATTTCATCCACTGCGCGCGTAACGGTGCGGTGCATGCCTTCCGCGACTGGGTCGACGGCCTTGCCGAGCGCCACCCGCAGCTCAAGCGCTTCTACTGCTATGCCGAGCCCGAAGGCGGTGCTGCCGCCGATGCCGTGGGCTTGCTGAGCGAGGACCTGCTGGCCGAGTGGCTGCCGCACGGGCGTGACGTGGATGCCTACTTCCTTGGGCCCAAGGGCTTCATGGCGGCGGTCAAGCGCCAGTTGAAGGGCCTGGGTGTGCCGGAGCAGCAGAGCCGCTACGAGTTCTTCGGGCCGGCGGCTGCCCTGGAGTGATGCACTGACTGTACTGGCCTCTTCGCGCCGAACCGCCGCGAAAGGGCCGGTACAGGCATATAGAGAAATCCCAGTCGCTGGCAAGCCAGCTCCCCTGCAGCAGTGCTCCCGCCCGTGGGTAATCGAGAACGAAACGGTCGATCGCATTTGCCGCGCGGGGGCTGGCTTGCCAGCGACTGGGCCGATCAAGAATTCCTGCCTATATATAAGGAAAGATGAACGGAGCCTCGGGCAGCTTTCATCTTTAATCCTCCTTTAATCACTGTATCCTTCACTCCCGGGTGTCGAGGGGCTTGCCCCTGCGCGGCACCCGGGCAGCCGCTTTTTTACCGGCCGACGTTGAACCGACGTTGCTGCAGCCGGTCACAGAGTCTCCGGATAGCCCTGCGCAGTGCTGTCTCGCCGCCCCCTCGACACGCTAAAGGGCCATGCCAGCGTGTAGAATTGCACTCAGGCGGGCGGACCACGCTGCCACCTATCCATCGAAGGAATCGGCAATGAACGAACAAACATCGCGCCTGAATCGCGAACGGCGCTTTCTGGTGCTGCTGGGGGTGATCTGCCTCGCCCTGATCGGCGGAGCGCTGTACATGCAGGTGGTACTGGGTGAGGCACCTTGCCCACTGTGCATCCTGCAACGCTATGCCTTGCTCTTTATCGCCATCTTCGCGTTCATTGCCGCTGCCATGCCCGGGCGCCGCAGCCTGACCCTGTTCGAGGGCCTGGTGGTGCTCAGTGCCATTGGCGGAATCGTTGCGGCTGGCAACCATGTGTATATACTCGCCAACCCCATGGTCAGTTGCGGTATCGATACGCTGCAACCGATCGTCGACGACCTGCCCCTGGCCAAGCTCTGGCCACTGGCGTTCCAGGTCGACGGCTTCTGCAGCACGCCGTACCCGCCGATCCTCGGCTTGTCGCTGGCGCAGTGGGCACTGGTGGCGTTCGTCCTGACGGCCATCCTGGTACCGTTCGGCATCTATCGCAACCGGCGCCAGTCTTAGACATAAGTCCCGATTTCGGTGTGGTCTTTTGCACCGGATGAGAAGAGCGAAAAGTCCTCTCCCGCTTGATCCAGATCAACCTCAAAGCCTTGCGAAATGCGGGTTCGAGGGCTAGCAAGCGGGGTGCGACAAACTGTCGCGAAGTTGATTTGTCGAGCCGGATTGTTGCATATTCTGTAAAGGACTGTTGCTCAATAAGTCATAGTCAAGGGTTGGCGACCTATCTACAATCGCCCCCAATTTCCGTTCGGCACTGCTTGCGAGTCGCAGGATTGAAGGAAGCCCCAGCGCTCCTTTTTGCTGACTTCGTCAAGTTTCGCCCAACGGCGATACCGGGCGGACCCCCCTCCGCGTTTTCCCGCACCAAATGGACTTGGTCTGAAGTACAGGCCTGTTGCCTACGAAACCATAAGCACCGCTAACACGCTTTGCGCCAAGGTCCTGCAGTCGGACCCGGGCAGGAGCGAGTACGGGCGCGAAATGCCGCACTTGGCAGGACGAAGTGTTGGCTACCAAAACACAAATTGCATTGAAGCAAGCTGATCTAGAGGTCGTGAGATGAGTAAAAAGCGTTACCCCAGACTGTTTGGCATATTGCCCTTTTTAGGCATGCTTTTACTCAGTGGGTGCAACTGGACCCTGCTCGACCCGAAAGGTCAGGTCGGCATTGAGCAAAAGAACCTGATCCTGATCGCTACCGGCCTGATGCTGCTGGTGGTGATTCCGGTCATCATCATGACCGTGGCGTTCGCCTGGAAGTACCGTGCTTCCAACAAGGCAGCCACCTACACCCCAGACTGGTCGCACTCGACCAAGATCGAACTCGCGGTGTGGATCATCCCGATCATCATCATCATCGCCCTGGGTTACGTCACCTACAAGTCGACCCACAAGCTGGACCCATACCGTCCGCTGGATTCCGACGTGAAGCCGATCCAGATCGACGTGGTCGCGCTGGACTGGAAATGGCTGTTCATCTACCCGGAACAGGGCATCGCCACCGTCAACCAGATCAACTTCCCGGCTAACGTCCCGGTGAACTTCCGCGTCACCTCCGACGCCGTGATGAACTCGTTCTTCATCCCGGGCCTGGGTGGCCAGATCTACGCGATGGCGGGCATGACCACCAAGCTGCACCTGATCGCCAACGAAAATGGCGTCTTCGACGGTATCAGCGCCAACTACAGCGGTGCTGGCTTCACCGGCATGAAATTCAAGGCTAATGCGACCTCTCAGGAAGACTTCGACAAGTGGGTCGCCGAGGTCAAGCAGTCGCCACTGAAACTGGGCAAGGCCGAGTACGAAGCACTGGCCAAACCTAGCGAATACAACCCAGTCGCGCTGTACAGCGAGGCACCTGCTGAACTGTTCCAGACCATCGTCGACAAGTACGAAGGTATGAACCGCGGCAAGCCGGTCCACGAAGAAGCAGGCAGCAAAGATCTGGCCACCACCGAGTCGAGTGTGCAACCAGCTGCCGGTGCAGAGGAGTAAGAGATGTTCGGTAAATTAACCCTGGAGGCGATACCCTTCCACGAGCCGATAGTCATGGTGACGCTTGCCATGATCGCGCTCGGGGGTATTGCTGTCGTTGGTGCTATCACCTATTTCCGCAAGTGGACCTACTTGTGGACCGAGTGGCTGACTACTGTCGACCACAAAAAGATCGGCGTGATGTACATCGTCGTCGCGATGGTCATGCTGCTGCGCGGCTTTGCCGACGCCATCATGATGCGTACCCAGCTGGCTGCCGCTACCGGTGGCTCGGAAGGCTACCTGCCGCCTGAACACTATGACCAGATCTTCACCGCTCACGGTGTGATCATGATCATCTTCATGGCGATGCCGTTCTTCACCGGCCTGATGAACCTCGCGGTTCCTCTGCAGATCGGTGCACGTGACGTTGCCTTCCCGTTCCTGAACTCCCTGAGCTTCTACCTGCTGCTGGCAGGCGTGCTGCTGGTCAACATCTCGCTGGGCGTTGGTGAATTCGCCAAGACCGGCTGGGTTGCCTATCCGCCGCTCGCGGGCATTCAGTACAGCCCTGGGGTGGGTGTCGACTACTACATCTGGGCGCTACAGCTCTCAGGCTTGGGTACGACACTGACCGGCGTGAACTTCCTCGTCACCGTGATGAAGATGCGCGCACCTGGCATGAAGCTGATGGACATGCCGATCTTCACCTGGACCTGCACCTGGGCCAACGTGCTGATCGTGGCTTCGTTCCCGATCCTGACCGCTGCACTCGCACTGCTGACTGTTGACCGTTATCTGGACTTCCACATTTTCACCAACGAGCTTGGTGGGAACCCGATGATGTACGTCAACCTGTTCTGGGCGTGGGGTCACCCTGAGGTTTACATCCTGATCCTGCCGGCCTTCGGCGTGTTCTCGGAAGTGACTTCGACCTTCTCCGGCAAGCGTCTGTTCGGCCACCACTCGATGATCTACGCATCGGGCGCCATCGCCGTTCTGGGCTTCGCTGTATGGCTGCACCACTTCTTCACCATGGGTGCCGGCGCCAGCGTCAACACCTTCTTCGGCCTGGCGACGATGCTGATCTCCATTCCGACCGGTGTGAAGCTGTTCAACTGGCTGTTCACCATGTACCAGGGCCGTGTGCGCTTCACCGCACCGATGCTGTGGACCCTGGGCTTCATGATCACCTTCTCGATCGGTGGTATGACTGGCGTTCTGCTGGCTGTTCCAGGTGCTGACTTCGTGCTGCACAACAGCCTGTTCGTAATCGCTCACTTCCACAACGTGATCATTGGTGGTGCGGTATTCGGCTACATCGCCGGCTTCGCCTACTGGTGGCCAAAAGCGTTCGGCTTCAAGCTGAACGAGAAGTGGGGCAAAGCTGCCTTCTGGTTCTGGATCTCCGGCTTCTACGTAGCGTTCATGCCGCTGTACGCCCTGGGCTTCATGGGCATGACCCGTCGTCTGAACCACTCCGACAACCCACTGTGGGAACCCTACCTGTACGTAGCCGTTGTCGGCGCCGTGCTGATCCTGTTCGGTATCGCCTGCCAGCTGATCCAGATCGTCGTTTCGATCCGCGATCGCGAGCAGAACCTGGACGTGACCGGCGACCCATGGGGCGGCCGTACCCTGGAATGGTCGACCTCGTCGCCACCTCCGTTCTACAACTTCGCCCACATGCCAGAGAAAGTTGGCCTGGACTGCTGGAACGAAGCCAAGGAAGCCGGTGTTGCCTACAAGGTGCCGGGCAAGTACGAAGCGATCCACATGCCGAACAACACCGCTACCGGTCTGTTCATGGGTATGTTCCTGACTGTCTTCGGCTTCGCTTTCATCTGGCACATCTGGTGGCTGGTTGGCGCGAGCCTGCTGGCAACCATCGCGGTCTTCGTTCGCCACGCTGCGCGTGACGACCAGGGCTACATGGTTCCGGCCGAAGAAGTGGCGCGCATCGAAGGCGAGCGTCTCAAGGCGCTGGCCAAAGCAGGTGCTCTGCCTGCCGGCGCACGTGTCGAATCGTTTGAACGGGTGTAATCAATGTCCAGTCAAGTAATCCACGGTGGCGCGCATGGTCATGACCATGCTCACGATGACCACCACCACGACTCGGGCCAGATGACCGTCCTCGGTTTCTGGCTGTACCTGATGACCGACTGCATCCTGTTTGCGTCGCTCTTCGCCACCTACGCGGTGCTGTCCGGCAGTTTTGCCGGCGGCCCGTCGGGTCACGACATCTTCCAGCTCGACTTCGTAGCTGTTGAAACGCTGTTCCTGCTGCTGTCCTCGATCACCTTCGGCTTCGCCATGCTGAAGATGTTCGACGGCAAGAAGGCGGGCGTACTGGGCTGGTTGGCTGTGACCTTCCTGTTCGGTGCAGGCTTCATCGCGATGGAAATCTATGAGTTCCATCACCTGATCGGCGAGGGCTTCGGCCCGACCCGCAGTGGCTTCCTGTCGGGCTTCTTCGCCCTGGTAGGTACCCACGGTCTGCACGTGACTGCCGGCCTGATCTGGATGGCAATCATGATGTACCAGATCAACAAGCACGGCATCACGCCGACCGCCAAGACCCGCATGAGCTGCCTGAGCCTGTTCTGGCACTTCCTGGACGTGGTCTGGATCTGCGTATTCACCGTCGTCTACCTGCTGGGAGTTCTGTAATGGCTAACGCACACGACACTCATCACGAAGGTAACCACGGCAGCGTCAAGTCGTACATGATCGGCTTCATCCTGTCGATCATCCTGACCGCGATCCCGTTCGGCCTGGCCATGTCGCCAAGCCTGCCGAAGAACCTGACCGTTCTGATCATCGTGGCCATGGCCGTGATTCAGGTAGTGGTACACCTCGTGTACTTCCTGCACATGGACCGCTCGAAAGAGCAACGTTCCAATGTGTCGACGTTCCTGTTCACCGCGATGGTAATCGCTCTGCTGGTCGGCCTGTCGCTGTGGATCATGTTCAGCATCCACTTCGAAATGATGGCCAAGTGAGGTAAGACTGCATGTCCGTTAAGCACTTTATCCAAATCACCAAACCGGGGATCATTTTCGGTAACGTGCTTTCCGTGGCAGGCGGTTTCTTCCTTGCCTCGAAGGGCCATGTGGACTTCGCCCTGTTCCTGGCGGTGGTGATCGGTACTTCGCTGGTGGTGGCGTCCGGATGCGTGTTCAACAACTGCATCGACCGTGACATCGACCACAAGATGGAGCGCACCAAGAACCGCGTCATGGTGCAGGGCGGCATGTCGCTGACCCTCGCGCTGGTCTACGCCACCCTCCTCGGGGTGGCGGGCTTCAGCCTGCTGTATGTCCAGGCCAACCCGCTGTCGGCGTTCTGTGCGCTGATCGGCTTCATCGTCTACGTCGGTTTCTACAGCCTCTGGCTGAAGCGCAAATCGGTGCACGGCACCTTGGTCGGCAGCCTGTCTGGTGCCATGCCTCCGGTGATCGGCTACTGCGCCGTGAGCAACAGCTTCGACCTGGCTGCAGTGACCCTGCTGGTGATGTTCAGCCTGTGGCAGATGCCGCACAGCTTTGCCATCGCGATCTTCCGCTTCAAGGATTACAGCGCTGCCAACATTCCGGTCCTGCCGGTGGCACGTGGTGTCCTCGCAGCGAAGAAGCAGATCGTGCTGTACGTGCTGGCCTTCCTGCTCGCCACCTTGATGCTCACCCTCGGCGGTTACGCCGGCCTCGGCTACCTGGCCGTGGCAGCAGCCATGGGCCTGTACTGGCTGTACATGGCCTGGGGTGGCTACAAGGCCGAGGACGACAGCAAGTGGGCCCGCAAGGTGTTCGGCTTCTCCATCCTCACCGTCACTGCCCTGAGCGTGATGATGGGTGTGGACAGCCAGACCGCTGCGGACGTGCTGATGACCTACGCGCGCTGATCGAGGCGAGTGCTTCACTAAAAACCCTGGCCGCTGTGCCGGGGTTTTTTTATGCCTGTGATTTTAGTGGTGGCTTCTTCGCGGGCATGCCCGCTCCCACAGGGTTATGCACATGCCGTGGGATAGCGCGGTACCTGTGGGAGCGGGCGTGCCCGCGAAGAGGCCTTGCCTGAAAACATAAAACTCTGATTTTCAAACAATAAATCTGGAAAGCTATAACAAAACAGGAAATTATCCTTTACAGGTATCCTGTTTCGGCACTATCTTCTGATTCAGGCCGCCGCAGCGGCCAGCGTCGCTCGGACGGTTCCGGGCGCTTACGTCTCCAGAGGAAACCATGGCCAATCCAGGTTCGCCGCGCCGCTTCGCGCGCATCGATCGTCTCCCCCCTTACGTCTTCAACATCACTGCCGAACTCAAGATGGCTGCCCGCCGCCGTGGCGAGGACATCATCGACCTGAGCATGGGCAACCCCGATGGCGCGACTCCGCCGCACATCGTCGAGAAGCTGGTGCAGGTCGCCCAGCGTGATGACACCCATGGTTATTCCACCTCCCGCGGCATTCCACGCCTGCGCCGGGCCATCTCCAACTGGTACAAGGAACGCTACGAGGTCGACATCGACCCGGAAAGCGAAGCCATCGTCACCATCGGCTCGAAAGAGGGCCTGGCGCACCTGATGCTCGGCACCCTCGACCACGGCGACACTGTGCTGGTGCCCAACCCGAGCTACCCGATCCACATCTACGGTGCCGTGATCGCGGGTGCCCAGGTGCGCTCGGTGCCACTGGTGCCGGGGGTGGACTTCTTCAACGAGCTGGAGCGGGCGATCCGCGAATCGATCCCCAAGCCGAAGATGATGATCCTCGGCTTCCCGTCCAACCCCACCGCCCAGTGCGTGGAGCTGGACTTCTTCGAGCGCGTGGTGGCCCTGGCCAAGCAGTACGACGTGCTGGTGGTGCACGACCTGGCCTACGCCGACATCGTCTACGACGGCTGGAAGGCCCCATCGATCATGCAGGTACCGGGTGCCAAGGACATTGCGGTGGAGTTCTTCACGCTGTCCAAGAGCTACAACATGGCCGGCTGGCGGATCGGCTTCATGGTCGGCAACCCCGAGCTGGTCAGCGCCCTGGCACGGATCAAGAGCTACCACGACTACGGCACCTTCACCCCGCTGCAGGTGGCTGCGATTGCCGCGCTGGAAGGCGACCAGCAGTGCGTGCGTGACATCGCCGAGCAGTACCGCCAGCGCCGCAACCTGCTGGTCAAGGGCCTGCACGAACTGGGCTGGATGGTCGAGAACCCCAAAGCGTCGATGTACGTATGGGCGAAGATTCCGGAGCAGTATGCGCACCTGGGGTCGCTGGAGTTTTCCAAGAAACTGCTGGCCGAAGCCAAGGTCTGCGTGTCGCCGGGCATCGGTTTTGGTGACTACGGCGACGACCATGTGCGCTTCGCCCTGATCGAGAACCAGGACCGCATTCGCCAGGCGATTCGCGGTATCCGCCAGATGTTCCGGGCCGATGGCCTGACCCAGAAATAGCGCTTCACCCGGGCCCGCTTCGGCGGGCTCGGGCCTGCCGGATCAACGGCAAACTATTTTTGCATTGCCCCTCTTCTCAGCCGACCTGGCTTCGATTACAAATGGCGCGCGGGCCCAGCCCCGATAACAACAACCCTCCTTCCGTGCCATCATGTCCGAATACAACCCTTGCCTTGACTGCGGCGCCTGCTGCGGGTACTTCCGTGTGTCCTTCTTCTGGGGCGAATGCCAGTCTGCCGGCGGCCTCGTGCCGGATGACCTGGTGGTACAGATCAACCCCACCCGTGTTGCCATGATCGGCACCGACGCCAAGCCTTGCCGCTGCGTGAGCCTGCAGGGCGAGATCGGCCAGGAGGTGGCGTGCACCATCTACGCCAACCGTTCCAGCCCATGCCGTGAGTTCGAAGCGTCGTGGGAGGGTGGAGTGCACAACCCCAGCTGTGACGATGCGCGGGCGGCCTATGGGCTGCCGCCACTGACCCCGCCCGGGGCCAACGAGCCGCATTGGCCGGATGATGGGGCCGAGGTGGCCTGATAACCCTCGAGTCTGCGCGGGCGTTGTAGGAGCGGCCTTGTATCGCGAAAGGGCTGCGCAGCGGCCCCAGTAAGTTGTGCAACCGCGCGAATTCCCTGGGGCTGCTTTGCGGCCCTTTCGCGACACGAGGCCGCTCCTACAGAGCCCCGGGATGCTCGAACCGGTCACATGACGTTAAACTGTCATCTCCCCAGCAATGGACAGGAGATCCGGCGTGACCCCACCCCGCAGTTTCCCGACTGACCTCTGCCTCGACAGCCCGCGCCTGCAGCTGCGGCCGATGCGCCATGCCGACGCTGCGCAATGGCTGACGATCATGGCCGACCCCGAGGTCATGCGTTACTGGCACCATGCCCCCTGGCAAGACCTGGCCGAAGCCGAAAGCGCCCTGGCCGCCGACCGCGAAGCCTATACCAATGGCGACCAGCTCAAGCTGGGCATGTACCGCCGCGACAACGGCGAACTGATCGGCATGGTCCAGCTGTTCAACATCGACGATGTCTCACGCCGCGGCGAGATCGGCTACTGCCTGGCCAGCGCCGTGCAGGGCAGGGGCTACATGGACGAAGCGCTGACCTGCTTCATCGACTACATCGCCCACACCCTCCACATGCGCCGCCTTGAAGGCGAGATCGACCCACGCAACCAAGGCTCGGCCCGCACCCTCGAACGCCAGGGCTTCGTCCTCGAAGGCACGCTGCGCGCACGCTGGTGCGTGGCGGGCGAGCTGACCGACTCGGGCATCTACGGCCTGCTGCTGGAGCCGCCAGTCGCATGACCCTGGGCGCCCGCTTACCGGCCTTCTACCTGACCCTGAGCCTTGGCCTGTACCTGCTCAGCCTGGCCTTCGACGGCGCCCAGATGAGCGCCGGCCGGCACATGCCGGCGCTGCAGATGTTCCTGTACGGCCCCTGGGGCATCCCCTTCGGCATGTTCCAGTGGTTCGCCAACCCGCTGCTGGCGGTGGCCATCCTTTGCCATCGACGCTTGCGTCGGCTGGCGTTGCTGCTTGGGCTGGGTGCCTTGTACCTCGCTGCCAGCAGCTTTGGTATAGAGCGCCTGCCGGACAACATCAGCTATGAATTCACCAACCGCACCGGTTTCGGCGCGGGCTTCTACCTGTGGCTGGCAGCGATCTCGGTGTTTTGCGTGGGCCAGGCCTGGCAATGCTGGACCGCGCGCTGCAGTGACGATGTGCCGGGCTGGAACTGGCTGGATGTCGCCCTGATTGCGGCACTGGCCGTGACCGCCTACGCGGCGACCCAGATGCCAGCGCTGCAATTCGAGCCGGGCAAGGTGCTGATGCCGCCGCCGCCGGTACAAACGCTATGAAGGGATTTGCGATGAACAAGCGATACCTGATGCTGTTGGCCTTTCTTGCGCCGATGGCGCTGGCCGATGACAACTCGCCGGCCTACAACCAGTGCATGGACAAAGCCTCCAGCACGCTGGCCATGAGCAGTTGCATCCAGGCAGAGACGCAACTTCAGGACCAGCGCCTGAATCGGGTCTACAAGCAACTGACGAGCAAGCTTGAGTCGGGGCCGCAGAAGAGCCTGCGCGATGTGCAGCGGCAGTGGATCGCCTACCGCGATGCCAACTGCAAGTTCCATGTGCAGGCCAGTGGCGGGACCCTGGCGCAGCTGGAAGGTGGCATGTGTGTGCTGGACATGACCCGCGAGCGGGCGGCAGAGCTCGAGCGCGTACTCAGCCCTGGGCAGTGACCGGGTTGACGCGGTTACTGTAGGAGCGCCCCGGCAAGGCCGCTCCTACAATGGATCGCGCCAGTCGGTCAGAATGAGTGGGACTTTGCTTCGCGCAGGGCCCGGGCCTTGAGGTACTCGCGCACTTCCACGCCATCCCCGGCAAACTCGATTCGCTCGGCCTTGGCTTCACGCTGGTAGGCGTACATCGGGTCGTAGTATTCCTTGAGCAACCCTTCGATCCAGCCCCGGTGCAGGTCCACCGCGCCACTGCGCAGCTGCTCGTCCAGCGCTTCGCGCAGGATTTCGCTCAGGCGCTGGAAGCGCTCTCCGCCAAGACGCTTGTGGATGTTGCTCATGCTCTGCGACATGCGTTCGGCAAACAGCCGGCGACCGTCGTCCTCGCCATGCACATCGACGAACTCGGCGCACAGGTTGATCACGTAATCGCGCAGGATGCGCTCTACGCGATTCTCGAAACTGTCCTCCAGCCACACCATCGGGTACTGCTGCATGCCCTGGTACAACTCCAGCGGCACCGAGCAACTGCCGACGATGCGGCCTTCATCTTCCAGCACGAACTGTTCGATGCCACGGGCACGCTTCTTCAGCACGTCGACGGCCAGCTTGTTCTCGAAGTCGATCTGCGCCGGCTGGCCGGTGGCACGCTTGCCGAAGCTGGAGCCGCGATGATTGGCATGGCCTTCAAGGTCGAGCACGTTGTTCAGCTGGTGCAGCACATCGGTCTTGCCGGTGCCGGTGAGGCCGCCAACCAGCACGAAGTCGCATTGTTCGACCGCCTGCTGGGTGGTTTCCAGCAGGAAGGTACGCATGGCCTTGTAGCCGCCCTTGATGCGCGGGTAGTCGATGCCGGCCTCGTCACGCAGCCACTGCTGCACGATCAGCGAGCGCAGGCCGCCGCGGGCGCAGTACAGGTAACCATCAGGGTGGGCCTTGGCGAAGCTGGCCCAGGCATGCAGGCGCTCGCGCTTGGTCGCGCCGCTGACCAGCTGGTGGCCGAGGGTGATGGCAGCGGCCTGGCCCTGCTGCTTGTAGCAGGTGCCGACCTTCTGCCGCTCCTGGTCGGTCATCAGCGGCAGGTTGACGGTGCCGGGGAAGGCACCTTTGACGAATTCGATCGGCGCGCGCATGTCCATCATCGGCGCGTCGTCGAGGAACAGCTGGCGGAAGTCGGTGCAGTCGGGGCGCATCAGTTCACCTCGACCGCATGGCTCTGTCGCTCGACCAGCAGGCCGATTGGCGACAGGTTAAGCCCCAGTTCGCCTGCCACTGCCAGGAACTCGGCTTCGCCTTCAGGGGTAACGGCAACCAGCAGGCCGCCGCTGGTCTGCGGGTCGCACAGCAGGTGCTTCTGCTCGTCAGTCAGCGCGCCGAGCTTGTGCCCGTAGCTGTCGTAGTTGCGCAGTGTGCCGCCAGGAATGCAGCCTTCGGCCAGGTAATGGTCGACGCTCGGCAGGCGTGGCACGGCGGCGTAGTCCAGCTCTGCCGTCAGGCCGCTGCCTTCGGCCAGCTCCACCAGGTGGCCGAGCAGGCCGAAGCCGGTGACGTCGGTCATTGCCTTGACGCCATCGAGCTTGCCGAAGCGGCTGCCCGGGGTATTCAGCGTGCACATCCAGTCGCGCGCCAGGCCCTGGTCCTGCTCGCGCAGCTTGGCCTTCTTCTCGGCGGTGGTAAGGATGCCGATGCCCAGTGGCTTGGTCAGGTACAGGCGGCAGCCGGCAGTGGCGGTGTCGTTGCGCTTGAGGTGGCGCTTGCTGACCACACCGGTGACCGCGAGGCCGAAGATGGGCTCGGGGGCGTCGATGGAGTGGCCGCCGGCAAGCGGGATGCCGGCTTCGGCGCACACGGCGCGGCCGCCGCGGATCACTTCGCGGGCGACTTCCGGTGGCAGCACGTTGACTGGCCAGCCGAGGATGGCGATGGCCATCAGCGGGTCGCCGCCCATGGCGTAGATGTCGCTGATCGCGTTGGTCGCGGCGATGCGCCCGAAATCGTACGGGTCGTCGACGATCGGCATGAAGAAGTCGGTGGTCGATACCACTCCGCGCTCGTCATCCAGGGCATATACGGCAGCGTCGTCACGCGAGGCATTGCCGACCCACAACTTCGGGTCCAGGGCCTGGACGCCGCTTTCGGCGAGGATCACATCCAGCACCTTGGGGGAGATCTTGCAGCCACAGCCGGCACCGTGGCTGTACTGGGTCAGGCGAATCGGCTCGCTCATGTGCACCTCAGGGGATCAATTTGTTGCGCGATTGTAGCAAAGCTGGCCTTTGCGCCTGCGACTCTTATAATTCCCACCGTCGGCGCGTCGCCGGCACTTTCCCCGCTATTGAACCGGAGAACTCCCATGCTCAAACGCCCCCTGGCGCTCGCCGCCGGCCTCGTGCTGTCCTGCTGTGCCGTAGTCGCCCAGGCTGCCGACACCTTGCGGGTCAGTGCCATCCCCGACGAAGCGCCGACCGAACTGCTGCGCAAGTTCGAGCCACTGGGCAAGTACCTGTCCCAGCAACTGGGCATGGACGTGAAGTTCGTTCCGGTCGCCGACTACCCGGCGGTGGTCGAGTCGCTGGCCAGCAACCGCCTGGACATGGCCTGGCTGGGTGGTTTCACCTTCGTCCAGGTGCACCTGAAGGACCCGACCGCCACGCCGCTGGTGCAGCGTGAGCAGGACGCCCAGTTCACCTCCAAGTTCATCACCGCCAACCCGGCCGTGAAGAGCCTGGCCGACCTCAAGGGCAAGTCGTTCGCCTTCGGTTCGATCTCGTCCACCTCGGGCAGCCTGATGCCGCGCTACTTCATGCTCAAGGAAGACAACATCAAGCCTGAGAGCTACTTCAGCCGTGTGGCCTATTCCGGAGCCCACGACGCCACCGTGGCCTGGGTGCAGGCGGGCAAGGTCGATGGCGGCGTGCTCAATGCCAGCGTCTGGCAGAAGCTGGTCGATGCCGGCAAGGTCGATACCAGCAAGGTCAAGGTGTTCGCCACCACGCCGACCTACTACGACTACAACTGGACCGTGCGCGGCAACATGGACCCGGCGCTGAAAGAGAAAATCAAGAAGGCCTTCCTCGACCTCGACCCGGCCAACCCGGAGCACAAAGCGATCCTCGACCTGCAGGCGGCCAGCCGCTTCATCGAGACCAAGCCTGAAAACTACGCGGGCACCGAGCAAGCCGCACGTGAGGCCGGCCTGCTCAAGTGACTATTCATGTACACGGCGCCGGCCTGCGCCACGGCCAGGTCCGCGCGCTCGATGCTGTCAGCCTGAGCATTGCCAAGGGGGAGCGGGTGGCGATCATCGGCCCTTCGGGGGCCGGCAAGTCCAGCCTGCTGCACCTGATGGCCACCGCCGTGCAGCCCAGCAGCGGGCACCTGGAACTGTTCGGTGAGCAGCCCTGGGCGCTCACTGCCAGGGCGCGCCAGCGCCTGCGTGCACGGATTGGCCTGGTGCACCAGGCTCCGCCGCTGCCGCCGCGCCAGCGTGTGGTGACGGCCGTACTGGCGGGGCGCCTGGGGAAGTGGGGCCTGCTGCGTGGCCTGCTCAACCTGGTGTATCCGACCGATGTGCCGGGCGCGCGTCAGGCCTTGGCCGAACTGGGGCTGGCCGAAAAGCTGTTCGTCCAGTGCGGGCAGTTGTCTGGCGGGCAGTTGCAGCGGGTCGGCATCGCCCGGGCGTTGTATCAGCGCCCGGAACTGCTGCTGACCGACGAGCCGGTGTCAGCCATGGACCCGGTGCTGGCCGATCACAGCCTGGCATTGCTCAATCGCCATGCCGTGGCCAATGGCGTGACCCTGGTGGCCAGCCTGCATGCGGTGGACCTGGCGCTGGCGCACTTTCCGCGTGTGATCGGTATCCGTGAAGGGCAGGTGGCGTTCGACTGCCCCGCCGAGGCGGTGACCGAGCAGTTGCTGGAGGCGCTGTACGCCAACGAACAACTGGGTTCGCCAGCGCAAGCCCAGGGGCCGACTCTGACCGTGCAGATTCCGCGATGCTGAAGGCCGACGCCCGCGACCCGGCTGCGTTGCCGCGTTTGTTGCTGACCTTGCTGGCGTTGGCCGTGCTGTGGCCTGGGCTGCAATTGAGCGAACTGAACCCTGGCGTCTTGCTGCAGGCGGAGAACCGGCAGCAGATCGCCAGCTTCACCAGCGCCTTCTGGCCGCCGGCGCACAGTGCCGAATTCCTCAAGTTGCTGTACGAGTCCACCTTGCAGACCTTGGCCGTGGCGACAGCCGGCATGGCCCTGGCGCTGTTGCTGGCGGTCCCGACCAGCCTGCTGGCCAGCCGTGCGCTGTCACTGCGCGCCGCCTCCCGGGGTGGCCGGGCCGGGCCGTGGTCGCGCTTGTTGCGCCTGCCTGTGCGCGGCTTGCTGATTTTTCTGCGCAGCGTGCCGGAGATCGTCTGGGCGCTGCTGTTCGTGCGGGCCGTGGGCCTGGGGCCGACGGCCGGGGTGCTGGCCATCGCCATTACCTACAGCGGCATGCTGGGCAAGGTCTACGCGGAAATCTTCGAATCGGTCGACCAGCGCCCGGCGCATGCCTTGCTGCAGGCCGGCAGCGGCCGATTGACGGCGTTCTTCTACGGCATCTTGCCCAGCGCGTCGGCGGAAGTGGTGTCCTATACCGTCTATCGTTGGGAATGTGCCGTGCGCGCCTCGGTGGTGATGGGCTTTGTCGGTGCCGGTGGGCTGGGGCAGCAGATCGACCTGTCGATGCGCATGTTCGCCGGGGGCGAAGTGGCGAGCATGCTGCTGGCGTTCCTCGGCCTGGTGCTGCTGGCCGACCTGCTCAGCCGCTTCCTGCGCGGGAGGCTGGCATGAACCGGGTGATCAACCTGCTGGTGATCGTTGCCATCGTCGCGGCAGTGGTGGCGTCGTTCGGTTATCTGGAGTTAGACCTGCATGCCTTGGTGGGTGATGGCGGGTTGGGGCAGATGGGCGAGTATGCAGCTCGCTTCCTGCATCCGGACTTGTCCGGCGAACATCTGCAGGCGGTAGGGCGGGGTGCCATGGAGACCCTGGCCATGTCCGGGCTGGGCACGTTGCTGGCGATGTTCCTCGGCATGCTGCTGGCCTTGCCGGCGGCGGGGCGCTTCGGTTGGCCGCTGCAATCGCTGGCGCGGTTGCTGCTCAATGCCTTGCGGGCCATTCCGGAGTTGGTGTGGGCGGCATTGACGGTGCTGGCGGCGGGCCTGGGGCCCAATGCCGGTACCTTGGCCCTGGCGCTGCACACGTCCGGGGTGTTGGGGCGGCTGTTCGCAGAAGCGCTGGAGAATGCACCGGCAGAGCCCGCCGCAGCCATTCGCCTGCAGGGCGGGGGGCAGGTGGCCGCGTTCTGTTTCGGGACCTTGCCGAACCTGTGGCCGCAGTTGCTCGCTTACAGCCTGTACCGCTGGGAGAACAACATTCGCATGGCCAGTGTGCTGGGGTTTGTCGGGGCAGGGGGACTGGGGCAGATGCTCTATACCACCCTCAGCCTGTTCCAGGAGGCCCAGGCCAGTACGGTGATCATGGCGATGTTGCTGCTGGTGCTGCTGGTGGATGCCTTCAGTGATGTGTTGCGCCAGCGGTATGTGCGCGCCTGACAGTTAGCCGGGGCCGCTTCGCGGCCCGGGCGCGCAATGCCCTGATCAACGAAGTTGCTGTTTCATCTGCACCAGCGCCACCCGTTTGCCATCCTGAGCCTGCCGCTCCTCGATGCCAAACGGCACGAAGCCAAGCTGTGGATAAAGCAGCAAGCCTGCGGTGTTGTGGTTGAAGCACGACACCCAGACCTCCCGCGCCGCGAACTGCACGCGGGCCTGCTCGACCATGCATTGCACCAGGTAACGCGCCACGCCCTGACCGCGAGCGGCGGGGGCGATCACCACGTTGCCGAGGGCGCAGATACCGCCGTGCTCGGCCTTGTAGAAGTTGGCGAAACCGAGCACCAGGCCGTCACCTTCGACCACGGTCGAACCGCTGCGCTGGGCGATGGCGTCGCCCAATTGCGCGGGGGTGAGCGGGTAGGTGGCTTTGGGAAACATGTAGAACAGCTCGTCCGGGCCTTGCGGGAAGCAGCAGATGGCCGGGATGTCACTGGGTTGGACAGGGCGGTGGGCAAGGTGCATGACAGGGGCCTTTGCGCTGTAGGGTCTTCAAGCCTGCCCCACAGGGTGTGCTCCCGGGAAGGTGCGCAGGCCCTGTGGTCACGGATACCGACATACTAGCGTTCGGACTGGTTGCTCATCGAGACATCATTGAACTTGAGTGCTTGCTCATCGTTGCTGCGGGTCTGGAACATCAGCTTGATGGATGGCGAGCGTTCGATTTTCCGGTCGGCTTCCATGAACAGCAAGGTGACCGATGTTGGCACATTGCGAATCAACTGGAATCCATTCCATTCGCTGAGCTGCTGGCCTACCCGCACCTGGCTGATCTTGATCGGGGCGCCAGCCTCATCGAACAGGCGTGATTCACTCTGGAACCTGAATGAGCGGTCCATGCCCAGGTTGGTCAGTTGGAGCGTGCAATTGGGGTAGCGGCCAATGTTCTCGCAGCCGATCAACTCGAAGCGTATATCGTCGACCACTTCCATGCGTTTGCCGAGCAGGTTGCTACCATCGTTCTCGATGACATTGGATTGCACCTTGGCGAACTCGAAGCTGGGTTTGGCGTATTCGGTGCCAAGAATGAAAAACACGAAGCACAGGACGGTAATCAGTACCGTTGTAAGCGAGCCGCGCATCATTCTTGGCAAGTTGCGAATCTGCCAGCAGATCGACAGGCTCGACAGCAGTGCGAAGGTGCTGACCAGAAGGACGATGTTGCGCCAATTGATGAAGCCGAAACCAAATACGCTTGGATCGGGCACCAGGTAGGTGATGACCGCCCACATCGCGCCAAGTGCGACACCTATACCCGTCATGATCTTGGCGACCATGGAGGTGACGCGATTGCTCTTGGCAGCCGGCAGGGTCTGCTCCATCTGTGACATACGAACTCCGTGTCATTGTCTCAAGGTGGTCGAGACGAGTGATTTCAAAATGACATTATCGGCGTTGTAGGTCGCAGGGGTAAAGGGTCGGGCTGCTTCGTTTGATCAGGGTTTGCTCGCCACCGCCACATAGCCCTTGACCGCAGCAGGCGCGCTGTGCGGTTTGCCCTTGTGCGCCAGATACTGGAAGCGCCGCCATTCCTTGTCGAGTTCGCTGTATGACAGAAACACGCTGACCCGCGCCTTGTCGGCCAGGTCCGGGCGGTTGCGGGCATCGATCCCGTCCTTGGCGATGAAGGCGACGTTCATCCCGACCACCTTGCCGTCATCGGCGAACACCGGGCCACCGGACATGCCCTTGACCAGCGGGCCGTCGTGCACCGAGTAGAAGACGCTACCCGGTGTGCCTTCCAGGCGCACCAGCGAGTCGAGCGTATGGCCCTTGCCTTGCACCGGCATCATCAAGCTGTTGAAGCCGACCGCAGTCACCGACTCGCCCGGTACGAACTGGCGCCACTGCGGAACCTTGCTGGCCTTGTGCTTGAAGAACACCACATCACCCAGCCCTTCATGCACCACGTTGCGCAGGAACGGAGTGTGCTTGGCAGTGACGGCGTAGTCTTCGTTCCACTGGATGGCGCTAGCCATCAGCAGCATTGGCAGGGGGGCACCGGAGGTGACGACAAAAGCCTGGTCGTAGACGGGGTCAGAAACGTATGCGGTTGGCATTCCATTGCACCCACTCAGCAGCATCATTGCTGCCAGACAGGGCGCGGTTTTGTTCATGGGGCACGCAGTGGTCATGGGTCAAGGGGGCGCCACTATGGCCAAGTGACATTACGGTATCAATACTTTCGGCATATAACCGACGAGTGACAGCTTATGGC
The DNA here is from genome assembly GCF_017744435.1 of Pseudomonas sp. GTDB lineage: Bacteria > Pseudomonadota > Gammaproteobacteria > Pseudomonadales > Pseudomonadaceae > Aquipseudomonas. Next base: position 26,410 of record NZ_JAGIBG010000006.1, on the reverse strand, counting down.
CACTATCGAACGGTTGGCCAATTGAATGCGTGGATGTCAGTAGGGTTCGAGGTCGTTGGGTTGGCGCCAATATTGGTTGCGCCGGGAGGTTTGCATGAACGCTGAATGGCGGGCACAAAAAAACCGACCATTCGGTCGGTTTTTTCTGGATCTTGGTGCCCCGAGGGAGACTCGAACTCCCACTCCTTTCGAAAACGGATTTTGAATCCGCCGCGTCTACCAATTCCGCCATCAGGGCTTAGGCGCCGCAGTATAGAGAGGTCGTCCAAGCCGGTCAATCGGCTTTCATGGTCAATTTTCACGCATTGGGCTAAACTTCCCGGCCCTGTCGAACCCGAACATCATCATGCGCGTCGCCGATTTTTCTTTCGAACTCCCCGATTCCCTGATCGCCCGCCACCCTCTGGCCGAGCGCCATGGCAGCCGTCTGCTGGTCCTCGATGGGCCGAGCGGGGCGTTGGCGCACCAGCAATTCCCCGATCTGCTCGACTATCTGCGGCCGGGCGACCTGATGGTGTTCAACAACACCCGGGTGATTCCGGCGCGGTTGTTTGGCCAGAAAGCCTCCGGTGGCAAGCTGGAAGTGCTGGTCGAGCGTGTGCTCGACAGCCACCGCGTGCTGGCCCATGTGCGTGCCAGCAAGGCGCCGAAAGAGGGTGCAGTGATCCTCATCGATGGTGGTGGCGAGGCCGAAATGGTCGCCCGCCACGACACGCTGTTCGAGCTGCGCTTCAACGAAGAGGTGCTGCCACTGCTCGATCGTGTCGGCCACATGCCGTTGCCGCCGTACATCGATCGCCCCGATGAAGGCGCCGACCGTGAGCGCTACCAGACCGTGTACGCCGAACGCGCCGGTGCGGTTGCTGCGCCGACTGCGGGCCTGCATTTCGACGAAGCGCTGCTGGAAAAGATCGCTGCCAAGGGCGTCGAGCGCGCCTTCGTCACCCTGCACGTGGGCGCCGGCACCTTCCAGCCGGTGCGGGTCGACAAGATCGAAGATCACCACATGCACAAGGAGTGGCTCGAAGTGAGCCAGGACGTGGTCGACGCCATCGAGGCCTGCCGCGCCCGTGGCGGCCGGGTGATCGCAGTCGGCACCACCAGCGTACGCTCGCTGGAGAGCGCAGCGCGTGATGGCGTGCTCAAGGCCTTCAGCGGTGACACCGACATCTTCATCTACCCGGGTCGGCCCTTCCATGTGGTCGATTGCCTGGTCACCAACTTCCACCTGCCGGAGTCCACGCTGCTGATGCTGGTCTCGGCCTTCGCCGGTTACCCCGAGACCATGGCTGCCTATGCGGCGGCGGTGGACAACGGTTACCGCTTCTTCAGTTACGGTGATGCCATGTTCATCACCCGCAATCCGGCGCCACGCGGCCCAGAGGATCAAGCATGAGTCGCACCTGTCGAATGTCGTTCGAACTGCTGGCCACCGACGGCAAGGCCCGTCGTGGTCGGCTGACCTTCCCCCGTGGCACGGTCGAGACCCCGGCGTTCATGCCGGTGGGCACCTATGGCACGGTCAAGGGCATGCTGCCGCGTGACATCGAGGCCATCGGCGCCGAGATCATCCTCGGCAACACCTTCCACCTGTGGCTGCGCCCGGGTACCGAGGTGATCAAGAAGCACAACGGCCTGCATGACTTCATGCAGTGGAAAGGCCCTATCCTCACCGATTCTGGTGGTTTCCAGGTGTTCAGCCTGGGCGCCATGCGCAAGATCAAGGAAGAGGGGGTCACCTTCGCCTCGCCCGTCGACGGCTCCAAGGTGTTCATGGGCCCGGAAGAGTCCATGCAGGTGCAGCGCGACCTGGGCTCGGACATCGTGATGATCTTCGACGAGTGCACGCCGTACCCGGCCGAGCACGATGTGGCGCGTACCTCCATGGAGCTGTCGCTGCGCTGGGCCCAGCGCTCGAAGAATGCCCACGGCGACAGCAGCGCAGCGCTGTTCGGTATCGTCCAGGGTGGCATGTACCAGGACTTGCGCATGCGCTCGCTGGAAGCGCTGGTCAATATCGACTTTGACGGCCTGGCCATCGGCGGCCTGTCGGTCGGCGAGCCGAAGCACGAAATGATCAAAGTGCTCGACTACCTGCCGGACCAGATGCCGGCTGACAAACCTCGTTACCTTATGGGGGTAGGCAAACCGGAAGATCTGGTTGAGGGTGTGCGCCGCGGCGTCGACATGTTCGACTGCGTGATGCCCACGCGCAACGCGCGCAACGGCCACCTGTTCGTCGATACAGGGGTGATCAAGATCCGCAACGCGTTCCATCGCCACGATGATTCGCCGCTGGATCCGACCTGTGACTGCTACACCTGCACCAACTTCTCCCGCGCTTATCTGCACCATCTGGACAAGTGCGGCGAAATGCTGAGCAGCATGCTGAATACCATCCACAACTTGCGCCATTACCAGCGCTTGATGGCCGGTTTACGCGAGGCTATTCAACAGGGTAAATTGGCCGCCTTTGTCGACGCCTTCTACGCCAAGCGCGGGCTGCCTGTGCCGCCTTTGGACTGACTGTTCGCATCCATTATTAGAAAATTACATTAGGAGTGCCCAATGAGCTTCTTGATCCCCGCCGCTTACGCGGACGCTGCAGCACCCGCCGCTGGCCCAGCCGGTACCGGTTTCGAGTGGATTTTCCTGGTCGGTTTCCTGGTCATCTTCTACCTGATGATCTGGCGCCCGCAGTCCAAGCGCGCCAAAGAGCAGAAGAACCTGCTGAGCAACTTGCAGAAAGGTGACGAAGTTGTCACCAACGGCGGCATCGCCGGCAAGATCGTCAAGGTTTCCGATGACTTCGTGGTCCTGGAAGTTTCCGACACCGTCGAGCTGAAGTTCCAGAAGGGTGCCATCGCGGCCACCCTGCCAAAAGGTACGCTCAAGGCTATCTGAGTTACCGGTTTCATTTTTCCAGTCGGGGCGCGCAAAGCGCCCCGCGTCTTGAACGGGCGGCGTGATGCTGAACAAATACCCTCTGTGGAAATACGCACTGATCCTGGTGGTACTGGCGATCGGTTTCATTTATTCCGCTCCCAACCTCTACCCGGATGATCCGGCGGTGCAGATCAGCGGTGCCAGTTCGGCGCTGCAGGTCAACCAGGCCGACCTCGACCGCGTCAGCAAGGCGCTGGGCGATGCTGGTATCACCGTCAAGGGCGCAAGCCTGGGTGAGAAGGGCAGTGGGCTGATTCGCCTGACCAACCAGGAAGATCAACTGCCAGCCAAGGATGTAGTGCGCAAGGCGCTGGGCGATGAGTACGTCGTGGCCCTGAACCTGGCCCAGACCACTCCGAAATGGCTGCGCAACCTGGGTGCAAGCCCGATGAAGCTGGGCCTGGACCTGTCCGGTGGTGTGCACTTCCTGCTGGAAGTGGACATGGACAAGGCCATGAGTGCCCGCATGAAAGTCTACGAAGGCGAGGTCAAGACCTTGCTGCGCAAAGAGCGCATCCGCTACCGCAGCCTGCCGCAGCAGGATGGCGGTGTGATGCTGGGCTTCGCTGACGATGCTACCCGCGAACAGGCACGTGCCCTGATCCGCAAGAATTTCAATGATTTCGACCTGACCACCACCGAGCGCAACGAGCTCGCCGTGCTGCGTCTGGCGCTGACCCAGGCGAAAGTCGCCGAGATCCGCGAATACTCGATCAAGCAGAACCTCACCACCGTCCGCAACCGCGTGAACGAGCTGGGCGTGGCCGAGCCGCTGGTACAGCGCCAGGGCGCCAACCGCATCGTGGTCGAGCTGCCAGGTGTGCAGGACACTGCCGAAGCCAAGCGTATCCTCGGCAAGACCGCCAACCTGGAGTTCCGCTTCGGTGCCGAGCCGGGCGCTTCCAAGGCCACTACCGAAGTCTTCGAGTTCCGTGAAGGCAACCGCTCCGCTGCTGTCGAGCGCGGCCTGATCATCACCGGTGACCAGGTCACCGACGCCCAGGCCAGCTTCGACGAGCATGGCCGCCCGCAGGTGAACATCCGTCTGGATGGCCACGGTGGCGAGCTGATGAGCCGTGCGACCCGCAGCAACGTTGGTCGCAGCATGGCGGTGATCTTCATCGAGCAGAAGCCGGTCACCCGCTACGTCAAGCAGACTGTCGACGGCGTCGAGAAGGACGTTGCCGTACAGAGCTTCCAGGAAGAGAAGAAGATCATCAGCCTGGCGACCATCCAGTCGCCGCTGGGCAGCCAGTTCCGCATCACTGGCCTGAACGGCCAGGGTGAATCGTCGGAACTGGCCCTGCTGCTGCGTGCCGGTGGTCTGGCCGCGCCGATGTACTTCGCCGAAGAACGTACCATTGGTCCAAGCCTGGGTGCCGACAACATCACCAAGGGTATCGATGCGTCGCTGTGGGGCATGCTGTTCGTCTCGCTGTTCATCATCGCCATCTACCGCGGCTTCGGCGTGATCGCCACCGTTGCCCTGGCGGGCAACATGGTGTTGCTGCTGGCGCTGATGTCGCTGCTGGGCGCGACCCTGACCCTGCCGGGTATCGCCGGTATCGTGTTGACCATGGGTATGGCGGTGGACGCCAACGTGCTGATCTTCTCGCGTATCCGCGAGGAGCTGAATGCCGGCATGTCGGTGCAGCGCGCCATCCACGAAGGTTTCAACCGCGCCTATACCGCGATCATCGACGCCAACCTGACCAGCCTGCTGGTCGGCGGCATCCTGTTCGCCATGGGTACCGGCCCGGTCAAGGGCTTCGCGGTCACCATGTCCCTCGGGATTTTCACCTCGATGTTCACCGCCGTCATGGTGACCCGCGCAATGGTCAACCTGACCTGCGGCGGGCGTGACATCAAGAAGCTGTGGGTTTGAGGGAGCTGCGATGAAAACCATCAACTTCATGGGCGTGCGCAATGTCGCGTTCGCCGTTACCGTGCTCCTCACCGTACTGGCGCTGTTCAGCTGGTGGCAGAAGGGCCTGAACTTCGGCCTGGACTTCACCGGCGGTACGCTGATCGAGCTGACCTACGAGCGCCCGGCCGACCTCAAGGCGGTGCGTGCCGAGCTGGTCGACTCCGGCTTCCACGAGGCCGTGGTGCAGAGCTTTGGCGCCACCACCGACCTGCTGGTGCGCATGCCGGGCGATGACCCGCAACTGGGTGCCAAGGTTGGCGCGGCCCTGCAGAAGGCGGGCGGCGACAACCCGGCTACCCTCAAGCGTGTCGAGTTCGTCGGCCCGCAGGTGGGTGAAGAGCTGCGTGACCAGGGCGGCCTCGGCATGCTCCTGGCGCTGGGCGGCATCCTCATCTACCTGGCTTTCCGCTTCCAGTGGAAGTTCGCCGTGGGCGCGATCGTCTCGCTGATCCACGACGTGGTGGTGACCCTGGGTATCCTGTCGTTCTTCCAGATCACCTTCGACCTGACGGTGTTGGCGGCGGTACTGGCGATCATCGGCTACTCGCTGAACGACACCATCGTCGTATTCGACCGGGTGCGTGAGAACTTCCGCGTGATGCGCAAGGCCTCGCTGATCGAGAACATCAACGTCTCGACCACCCAGACCCTGCTGCGTACCATCGCCACTTCGGTTTCGACCTTGCTGGCGATCGGCGCGCTGCTGATTTTCGGTGGCGATAACCTGTTCGGCTTCTCCCTGGCACTGTTCATCGGTGTCATGGCCGGTACCTACTCGTCGATCTACATCGCCAACGTGGTACTGATCTGGTTGAACCTGAACAGCGAAGACCTGATTCCGCCTGCGAAAAACGAAGGCGTGGATGACCGTCCTTAAGGATTAGTCCTACGCCGTTCGGCGACCAAAAAGGCGCGAGTGTTGAACTCGCGCCTTTTTTTTCGCTCCAAGGCTGGGAGAAGGCGGGCTAGTCCCCTGCAGGAACGATCGGGAAATGATCAGGAGGTTCATGTGAACAAATCAATGCTGGTGGGTGCGGTACTGGGTGCTGTCGGTGTAACTGCCGGAGGTGCTGTGGCGACCTACAGCTTGGTGAACAAAGGGCCTGAGTACGCTCAGGTCACCGACGTGCAACCGATCAAGCAACAGGTCAAGACCCCGCGCGAGGTCTGCAAGGACGTCGCCGTCACGCGTCAGGCGCCGGTCAAGGACCAGCACCAGATCGCCGGTACCGTGGTCGGTGCCATTGCTGGCGGCCTGCTGGGTAACCAGATTGGCGGCGGCACTGGCAAGAAGATCGCCACCGTGGCCGGTGCGGTCGGTGGTGGTTATGCCGGTAACAAGGTGCAGGAAGGCATGCAGGAGCGTGACACCTACACCACCACGCAAACCCGCTGCAACACGGTCAACGACATCAGCGAGAAGGTGGTGGGCTACAACGTCAAGTACACCATTGGCAACCAGGCTGGCCAGGTGAAGATGGACCGCGAGCCGGGCTCGACCATTCCGCTGGACAAGAACGGCAAGCTGATCCTTAGCGAGGCCGGTCAGTAATTTGTGTTGCCTGCGCCGCCCTCTTCGCGGGTAAACCCGCTCCCGCAGTGGTAATTCGGTCCCTGTGGGAGCGGGTTTACCCGCGAAGAGGGCGGTACAGCTAGTGCAAAACATCCAGGTATAAAAAAAGCACCCCGAGGGGTGCTTTTTTTTGCCTGCAATCCGCGCTTAGCGCTTCATGCTTTCTGGCAGGTGTGGCTGGATAGCGGTCAGTACGGCTTTGAAGCACTTGATGTTGCCTGCAACGATGTGGCCCTTGTCGAGGAAGTCGTGGCCACCGTTGAAGTCGCTCACCAGGCCACCGGCTTCCTGGATCAGCAGCACACCCGCTGCCATGTCCCACTCGGACAGGCCCGACTCCCAGAAGGCGTCGAAACGGCCGGCAGCCACGTAGGCCAGGTCCAGGCTGGCGGAGCCGGCGCGGCGGATGCCGGCGGTCTGGCCAGTCAGGGCGCGGAACATGCCCAGGTAGTTGTCCATGTCAGCCATCTGGTTGTCACGGAACGGGAAGCCGGTGCCCAGCAGGGCGCCTTCCAGGCTGGTACGCGAGCTGACGCGCAGGCGACGGCCATTGAGCTGGGCGCCACGGCCGCGGCTGGCGGTGAATTCTTCCTGGCGAACCGGGTCGACAATCACGGCGTGCTCGAGGCGGCCACGGTATTTGCAGGCGATGCTGACAGCGAAGTGCGGGATGCCACGCAGGAAGTTGGTGGTGCCGTCCAGCGGATCGATGATCCACAGGTAGTCCTTGCCTTCTTCGCCGGTGCCGGCGTGCAGGCCGGTTTCTTCACCTTGAATGGAGTGGTTCGGGTAGGCCTTGCGCAGGGCGTTGACGATGCTCTGCTCGGCGGCGCGATCCACTTCGGAGACGTAGTCCTTGGCCTCTTTCTCGTCGACCTTGATGCTATCCAGGCGTTCGATGGAGCGGAAAATCAGTTCACTGGCGCTGCGAGCGGCGCGCAGGGCGATATTCAGCATAGGCTGCATGGGCGGGTCACCTGGAGATGTTAAAGAAGAAAGCCGAACATTCTAGCAGAAAAGTTTGGCGGCAGAAGTGTCACATTTGCTTTCATGGCGTTACGCTGGTCGGTTCTGTAAGATCGATTTCCCCCAAACCTGCATCTGTGAGCACAACACCTTGCTGCAAAATATTCGTGTTGTTCTGGTCAATACCAGCCACCCCGGCAACATCGGCGGCGCTGCGCGTGCCATGAAAAACATGGGCTTGTCGCGTCTGGTGCTGGTGCAGCCAAAAGAGTTCCCGTCCGGCGACGCCACTGCGCGTGCCTCGGGCGCCGACGACATCCTGGCCAATGCCCAGGTGGTCGACAGCCTTGAAGACGCGCTGGTCGGCTGCAGTCTGGTCATGGGCACCAGTGCCCGTGAGCGCAGCATCCCCTGGCCGTTGATCGACCCGCGCGAATGCGGGGCCAAGGCCGTGGAACACGCCAACGGCGGTGAAGAGATCGCCCTGGTGTTCGGGCGCGAACACGCCGGCCTGACCAACGAAGAACTGCAGCGATGTCACTTCCACGTGCACATTCCCTCGAACCCCGACTTCAGCTCGCTGAACCTCGCCGCCGCGGTCCAGGTGCTCTCCTATGAGGTGCGCATGGCCTGGCTGGCAGCCGAGGGCGCGCCCTCGAAAGTCGAGAAGTTCGACGCCAACTCGCTGCGCAGCAACGAGCTGGCGACCATGGACGAAATGGAGCTGTTCTATGAACACCTGGAGAAGACCCTGGTGGACATCGGCTTCCTCGACCCCGAGAAGCCCAAGCACCTGATGCCGCGCCTGCGTCGGCTGTATGGGCGCAGCTCGGTCAATCGTTCGGAAATGAGCATTTTGCGCGGCATCCTCACCGAGACCCAGAAGGTCGCCCGGGGCGAGCCGCATAAACGGAAGGACTGACAGATGTTCGAGCGTCTGCGTGAAGATATCCAGAGCGTATTCCATCGTGACCCGGCGGCGCGCAATGCCTTCGAGGTGCTGACCTGCTACCCCGGCATGCACGCCATCTGGCTGCATCGCCTGGGCAACGCCCTGTGGAAGCGCGATTTCAAGTGGCTGGCCCGCCTGGTGTCGAACTTCGGTCGCTGGCTGACCGGTATCGAGATCCATCCCGGTGCGACCATCGGTCGGCGCTTCTTCATCGACCACGGCATGGGCATCGTCATCGGCGAAACTGCCGAGATCGGCGACGATGTCACCCTTTACCAGGGCGTGACCCTGGGCGGCACCAGCTGGAACAAGGGCAAGCGCCACCCGACCCTGGAGAACGGTGTGGTGGTAGGGGCGGGCGCCAAGGTGCTGGGCCCGTTCACCGTCGGTGCCGGGGCCAAGATCGGCTCCAATGCGGTGGTGACCAAGGCGGTGCCGGCCGGTGCCACTGCAGTCGGCATCCCGGGGCGGATCATCGTCAAGAACAGCGAGGACACCGAGCTTGAGGTCAAGCGCAAGGCCATGGCCGAGAAGATCGGTTTCGATGCCTATGGTGTCAGCGGCGACATGCCGGACCCGGTAGCCCGTGCCATCGGTCAGATGCTTGATCACCTGCAGGCCGTCGACGAGCGCCTGGAGGGTATGTGTGGCGCGCTGACCAAGATGGGCAGTGACTACTGTGCCAAGGAGCTGCCGAAGCTGCCGGAAGATGACTTTGCGGTCGAAACCCAGGCGGCCCAGCGCGACACTCAGTCGCATTGATTACGCCGCAGTGACGTCACCCTGACATATGGGGCGTGTGCTCACGCCCCATTGCTGTTACACTCGCGCCCGCCTCCCAGATGCAAATCCGACTAAAGCAGTAGGTCTAATAGTTGACTTAAATGCTCGGGAATCGCATACTCGCACACATCCCGTAACTCCCGTGGTACCCATTAGCCATGCGACTGACTACCAAAGGCCGATACGCCGTCACTGCCATGCTCGACCTGGCACTGCACGCGCAGCATGGGCCGGTGTCTTTGGCCGACATTTCCGAGCGCCAGGGCATTTCCCTCTCTTATCTGGAACAGCTGTTCGCCAAGCTGCGCCGCAGCAGCCTGGTCTCCAGCGTGCGCGGTCCGGGCGGTGGCTACCAGCTGTCGCGCGGCATGGAAACCATCCAGGTGGCCCAGGTCATCGACGCGGTCAACGAGTCGGTCGATGCCACCCGTTGCCAGGGCCTCGGGGATTGCCATGCCGGTGACACCTGCCTGACCCACCACCTGTGGTGCGACCTCAGCCAGCAGATCCACGAATTCCTCAGTGGCATCAGCCTGGCCGACCTCGTCATGCGCCGTGAGGTGCAAGAGGTCGCCCAGCGCCAGGACCTGCGGCGTGTCGCAGGCCGTACCGCCCAGCTGGACAAGATTGAGACGTCCGCCGTCGACTGACCTTTTAACAGTGACGAGCGACGCCACCGCCTGATAGGAGATACCCATGAAGTTGCCGATCTACCTCGATTACTCCGCTACCACGCCGGTCGACCCACGTGTCGCCCAGAAGATGGCCGACTGCCTGCTGGTCGACGGCAACTTCGGTAACCCGGCCTCGCGCTCCCACGTGTTTGGCTGGAAGGCCGAAGAAGCGGTCGAGAACGGTCGCCGCCAGGTTGCCGAGCTGATCAACGCCGACCCGCGCGAAATCGTCTGGACCAGCGGTGCCACCGAGTCCGACAACCTCGCCCTGAAAGGCGTGGCGCACTTCTATCAGACCAAGGGCAAGCACATCATTACCTCCAAGATCGAGCACAAGGCGGTCCTGGATACCGCTCGCCAGCTCGAGCGTGAAGGTTTCGAAGTCACCTACCTGGAACCGGGCGAAGACGGCATCGTCACCCCGGCCATGGTCGAGGCCGCCCTGCGCGACGACACCATCCTGGTCTCGCTGATGCACGTGAACAACGAAGTCGGCTCGATCAACGACATCGCCGCCATCGGTGAACTGACCCGTTCGCGTGGCGTGCTGTTCCACGTCGATGCCGCCCAGTCGGCTGGCAAGGTTGAAATCGACCTGCAGAAGCTGAAGGTCGACCTGATGTCGTTCTCGGCGCACAAGGTCTACGGCCCTAAAGGTATCGGCGCGCTGTACGTCAGCCGCAAGCCGCGCGTGCGCCTGGAAGCCATCATTCACGGTGGTGGCCATGAGCGCGGCATGCGTTCGGGCACCCTGCCGACCCACCAGATCGTCGGCATGGGCGAAGCCTTCGCCATCGCCAAGCAGGAAATGGCCGCCGAGAACGTGCGCATCAAGGCCCTGAGCGACCGCTTCTTCAAGCAGGTCTCGGACCTCGAAGAGCTGTACGTCAACGGCAGCAAGACTGCCCGCGTACCGCACAACCTGAACCTGAGCTTCAACTACGTCGAAGGCGAGTCGCTGCTGATGTCCCTGAAGGACATCGCCGTATCGTCCGGTTCGGCCTGCACCTCCGCTTCGCTCGAGCCGTCGTATGTACTGCGCGCTCTGGGTCGCAACGACGAGCTGGCGCACAGCTCGATCCGCTTCTCCTTCGGCCGCTTCACCACCGAAGAAGAAGTCGACTACGCCGCGCAGCAAGTCTGCATGGCCGTCAACAAACTGCGTGAGCTGTCGCCGCTGTGGGATATGTACAAAGACGGCGTTGACATCTCCAAGATCGAGTGGGCCGCCCACTAAGCAGTCGCCGGCAAGAGCGGCTCCCTGATGAGGAAGGAATTGCACCATGGCATACAGTGAAAAGGTCATCGACCACTACGAAAACCCACGCAACGTCGGCAAGATGAACGCCGAGGACCCGGATGTCGGTACCGGCATGGTCGGCGCTCCAGCGTGCGGTGACGTGATGCGTCTGCAGATCAAGGTCAACGAGCAAGGCATCATCGAAGACGCCAAGTTCAAGACCTACGGCTGCGGTTCGGCCATCGCTTCCAGCTCCCTCGCCACCGAGTGGATGAAGGGCAAGACCCTGGACGAAGCCGAAACCATCAAGAACACCCAGCTGGCGGAAGAACTGGCGTTGCCGCCAGTGAAGATCCACTGCTCGGTACTCGCCGAAGATGCCATCAAGGCAGCTGTTCGCGACTACAAGCAGAAGAAAGGCTTGATCTAAGCCGCCCGTTGCAAGGTAAGACTCAAGGAGTTCCGATGGCTATCAGCATGACAGAAGCCGCCGCCAACCACATTCGCCGCTCCCTCGACGGGCGCGGCAAGGGTGAAGGCATTCGCCTGGGCGTGCGCACCACCGGCTGCTCGGGCCTGGCCTACGTGCTGGAGTTCGTCGACGAGCTGGCCGCAGAGGACCAGGTGTTCGAGAACCATGGCGTCAAGGTGATCATCGATCCCAAGAGCCTGGTGTACCTCGATGGCACCGAGCTGGACTTCGTCAAGGAAGGGTTGAACGAAGGCTTCAAGTTCAACAACCCCAACGTGCGCGGTGAGTGTGGCTGCGGCGAAAGCTTCAACGTCTGAGGCTGGCCGTGGGTACTCCTTGTCATTACGCTCTGTTTGACCTCCAGCCTTCATTCCGCCTGGACCTCGACAAACTGGCCACTCGCTATCGCGAGCTGGCCCGCGAGGTCCATCCGGACCGCTTCGCCGATGCCTCCGAGCGCGAGCAGCGGGTAGCGCTGGAGAAGTCCGCGGCCCTCAACGACGCCTACCAGACCCTGCGCAGTGCGCCGCGCCGTGCCCGCTACTTGCTGGCTATCGGTGGCCACGAAGTGCCCCAGGAAGTCACGGTCCATGACCCTGATTTCCTGTTGCAGCAGATGCAGTGGCGCGAAGAGCTCGAAGAGCTGCAGGACGAAGCCGACCTCGATGGCGTGGCCGTGTTCAAGAAGCGCCTGAAGGCTGCCCAGGACACCCTCAACGAGGATTTCGCCGCCTGCTGGGATGTGCCTGCCGAGCGCGACAAGGCCGAGCGCCTGATGCGCCGCATGCAGTTCCTCGACAAGCTCGCCCAAGAAGTGCGCCAACTGGAAGAGCGCCTCGACGATTAACCCGGTGTCGCCCGTGATGACGCCTAAGGTATTCAGATAAGCATGGCCCTACTGCAGATCGCCGAACCCGGTCAAAGCCCTCAGCCGCACCAGCGTCGCCTGGCGGTGGGGATCGACCTGGGTACCACCAATTCTCTGGTCGCTGCCGTGCGCAGCGGTCGCAGCGAGCCCCTGCCCGATGCGCAGGGCAACGTCATTCTGCCGTCGGCGGTGCGTTACCTGGCTGGCCACAGCGAAGTCGGCCTTGCCGCGCGCGAAGCGGCTTCCAGCGACCCGCTGAACACCGTGCTGTCGGTCAAGCGCCTGATGGGCCGTGGCCTGGCGGACGTCAAGCAGCTCGGCGAGCAGCTGCCGTACCGCTTTATCGGCGGTGAGTCGCACATGCCATTCATCGACACCGTGCAGGGGCCGAAAAGCCCGGTGGAAGTGTCCGCCGACATCCTCAAGGTGCTGCGCGAACGTGCCGAAGCCACCCTGGGTGGTGAGCTGGTGGGTGCGGTGATTACCGTGCCGGCCTATTTCGACGACGCCCAGCGCCAGGCCACCAAGGACGCTGCACGCCTGGCCGGCCTGAGCGTGCTGCGCCTGCTCAACGAGCCGACCGCCGCTGCCGTGGCCTATGGCCTGGACCAGAATGCCGAAGGCCTGGTGGCCATCTATGACCTGGGTGGCGGTACCTTTGATATTTCCATCCTGCGCCTGACCGCCGGTGTGTTCGAAGTGCTGGCTACCGGTGGCGATACTGCCCTGGGCGGTGACGATTTCGACCACGCCATCGCTGGCTGGATCATCGAGCAGGCCGGCCTCTCCGCCGATCTCGACCCGGCTACCCAGCGCCAGCTGCTGCAGGCCGCCTGCGCCGCCAAGGAAGCCCTGACCGATGCCGACACTGTCAGCGTCAGCCATGGCGCCTGGACGGGCGAGCTGAGCCGTGCCGCCTTCGAAGCGATGATCGAGCCCCTGGTTGCCCGCAGCCTGAAAGCCTGCCGCCGCGCCGTACGCGACAGCGGTGTCGAGCTGGAAGAAGTGGGCGCAGTGGTGATGGTCGGTGGTTCGACCCGCGTGCCTCGCGTGCGTGAAGCCGTGGGCGCGCTGTTTGGTCGCACCCCGCTGACCTCGATCGACCCGGACCAGGTCGTGGCCATTGGCGCTGCCATCCAGGCCGACACCTTGGCCGGCAACCGCCGCGAAGGTGGCGAACTGCTGCTGCTCGATGTCATCCCGTTGTCCCTGGGTCTTGAGACCATGGGCGGTCTGATGGAGAAGGTGATCCCGCGCAATACCACCATTCCGGTGGCCCGCGCTCAGGAGTTCACCACCTATAAAGATGGCCAGTCGGCCATGATGATCCACGTCCTGCAGGGTGAGCGCGAGCTGATCAGCGACTGCCGCTCCCTGGCGCGCTTCGAGCTGCGCGGCATTCCGGCCATGGTTGCCGGCGCCGCCAAGATTCGCGTGACCTTCCAGGTCGACGCCGACGGCCTGCTCAGCGTTGCCGCCCGTGAACTGGGCTCGGGCGTGGAAGCCAGCATCCAGGTCAAGCCGTCCTACGGCCTGACCGACGGCGAGATCGCCCGCATGCTCAAGGACTCCTTCGAGCACGCAGGCGTAGACAAGCAGGCGCGCCAGCTGCGCGAGCACCAGGTCGACGGCGAACGCCTGCTCGAAGCGGTGCAGGGCGCCCTGGACGCCGACGGTGAGCGCCTGCTCAGCGAAGACGAGCGGGTCGCCATCGAGTACCAGATGCAAGAATTGCGTGATTTGCTCAGCGGCACCGATGGCGCGGCCATCGAGCAGCAGACCAAGCGTCTGTCGCAGGTGACCGATGCCTTTGCCGCCCGTCGCCTTGATTCGACGGTCAAAGCCGCACTGGCCGGGCGCAACCTGAATGAGATCGAGGAGTAACCGATGCCCCAGGTGATTTTCCTGCCGCACGAGAAGTTCTGCCCGGACGGGCTGGTGGTTGAGGTGGAGCCAGGGACCAATATCCTGGAGCTGGCCCACGAGCACCACATCGAGATGGAAAGCGCGTGCGGCGGTGTGTGCGCCTGCACCACCTGCCACTGCATCGTGCGCGAAGGCTTCGACTCGCTCGAGGAAGCCGACGAGCTGGAAGAGGATATGCTGGACAAGGCCTGGGGCCTGGAGGCGCAATCGCGCCTGGCCTGCCAGGTGATCGTTGGTGAGGATGACCTCACCATCGAGATTCCCAAGTATTCGCTCAACCACGCTGCCGAAGCGCCGCACTGAGGTTTGCCCCCATGAGCCTGAAATGGATTGATGTACTTGAGATCGCCATCCAGCTTGCGGAAAGCAAGCCGGAAGTCGATCCTAAATATGTGAATTTCGTCGATCTGCACCGTTGGGTGCTGGCCTTGCCAGAGTTCAGCGACGATCCGTCACGTGGCGGTGAGAAAGTGCTCGAGGCCATCCAGGCGGCCTGGATCGAAGAAGCCGACTAAGCGTGACGCTGCAGGTTAGGCAATCCCCTGGAACCCGCGTATAATTCGCGGGTTTAATTTTTCGTAACACTCAATATTCTGGAGTTTTCCATGGCTGTTCAACGTACTTTCTCGATCATCAAGCCTGACGCCGTTGCCAAGAACGTAATCGGCAAGATCACCACCCGCTTCGAAGAAGCTGGTCTGAAAATCGTTGCCTCGAAAATCAAGCAACTGTCCAAAGCCGAAGCCGAAGGCTTCTACGCCGAGCACAGCGCTCGTGGCTTCTTCGGTGACCTGGTTGCCTTCATGACTTCCGGCCCGGTTGTTGTTCAGGTTCTGGAAGGCGAAAACGCCATCGCTCTGAACCGTGAGCTGATGGGCGCTACCAACCCTAAAGAAGCTGCTCCAGGCACCATCCGTGCTGACTTCGCCGAGTCGATCGACGCCAACGCCGTTCACGGTTCGGACTCCGAAGCTGCCGCTGCTCGCGAAATCGCTTACTTCTTCGCTGCTACCGAGGTAACCACTCGCTAAGCGAAAGCTTACGGGTGAGGGTGAATCCATGACGACATCTACTGGCAAAATCAACCTGTTGGGGCTGACCCAGCCGGAAATGGAAAAGTTCTTCGACTCGATAGGGGAGAAGCGCTTCCGTGCCGGTCAGGTGATGAAATGGATTCACCATTTTGGCGTGTCCGACTTTGCGGCCATGACCAACGTAGGCAAGGTCTTGCGCGAAAAGCTCGAGGCCGTTGCCGAGATTCGCCCCCCGGAAGTGGTCAGTGAAGACATTTCCGCCGACGGCACCCGCAAGTGGGTGATCCGCGTTGCCTCCGGCAGCTGCGTCGAAACCGTCTACATCCCTACCGACGACCGCGGTACCCTCTGCGTTTCGTCGCAAGCCGGCTGCGCCCTGGACTGCAGTTTCTGCTCCACCGGCAAGCAAGGCTTCAACAGCAACCTCACCGCCGCCGAAGTGATCGGCCAGGTGTGGCTTGCGAACAAATCCTTCGGGACCGTCCCGGCCAAGATCGACCGCGCGATTACCAACGTGGTCATGATGGGCATGGGCGAGCCCTTGCTGAACTTCGACAACGTCATCGCCGCCATGCACATCATGATGGATGACCTGGGCTATGGCATTTCCAAGCGTCGCGTCACCCTGTCCACCTCGGGCGTGGTGCCGATGATCGACGAACTGGCCAAGCACATCGACGTGTCCCTGGCGCTGTCGCTGCACGCGCCGAACGACGAACTGCGCAACCAGCTGGTGCCGATCAACAAGAAATACCCGCTGAAGATGCTGCTGGAATCGTGCATGGGCTACATGTCGACCCTGGGCGGCAAGCGCGTGCTGACCATCGAATACACCCTGCTCAAGGACGTCAACGACCAGCCTGAGCATGCGGCACAGATGATCGAGCTGCTGCGCGACGTACCGTGCAAGATCAACCTGATCCCGTTCAACCCGTTCCCGCATTCGGGTTACGAGCGGCCGAGCAACAACGCGATCCGCCGCTTCCAGGACCTGCTGCACCACGGTGGTTTCAACGTCACCACGCGTACCACCCGTGGCGACGACATCGACGCTGCCTGTGGTCAACTGGTCGGCCAGGTCAATGACCGTACCCGCCGCAGCGAGCGCTACATCGCGGTCCGCCAGCTGTCCGCTGACGCCGAGCTGCAAGACAGCGCCGTGCGTCACTGAGTCCGGCCTTGCCATGAGCCTGCGCGCCGCGCTGTCGATCCTTGCGCTTTCGCTGCTGGCCGGCTGCGTGTCGGGCGGCGCGGGCGATCCCCTGGCCAACCGCCAGGGGCGGGCGGAGGCAGGGCGGGCCTACACGCAGCTTGGCCTGGGTTATTTGCAACAAGGTTTGACCCAGCAGGCCAAGGCCCCCCTGGGCAAGGCCCTCGCGCTGGATGCCGCGGATGCCGACGCTCACGCGGCCCTGGCCCTGGTGTTCCAGGCCGAAGGCGAGCCAGCCCTTGCCGAGGCACACTTCAAAAAGGCGCTGGCCGCCCGGCCGGGCGACACGCGAATTCGCAACAACTACGGCAGTTTCCTATATGCTCAGCAACGTTTTGCCGAAGCCGAGCAGATGTTTCGCCTGGCCAGTGCCGATACCCTGTATCCTGAACGCTCGCGGGTGTACGAGAACCTTGGCCTGACGGCCCTGGAGCTCGATGATCGCGACCAGGCACATGCGTATCTGACCAAGGCCCTGCAACTCAACCGACGCCAGCCCAGAGCGTTGCTGGAAATGGCTGAGTTGTCCTACGAAAACAGGCATTATGTGCCGGCCCGGGAGTACTACGATCGTTTCAGCCAGTTGAGCGATCACAGCGCCCGTAGCCTTCTGTTGGGCAGCCGCCTTGCCCGGGTATTCGACGAGCAGGGCACCCTGGCCGATCTGGGCCAGCAATTACAACGACTTTATCCCGGTACGCCGGAATATCAGCAATACCTGTCGGAGCAACGATGAAAGCCGCGCATCCCGAAGTAGCAGCAGCGACTGGCCAGAACCCCGGTGAGCTGTTGCGCCAGGCCCGCGAGAAACGGGAGTGGTCGCAAGCCGAGGTGGCCCGCAAGCTCAACCTCACCGTAAGTTCGCTGAACCACGTGGAAACCGGCGCCTTCGACAAGCTGCCAGGGCATACGTTTGCCCGTGGTTACATCCGCGCCTACGCCAAATTGATGGACATGGACCAGGCTCCGCTGGTCGAGGCCTTCGACCAGTACACCGGCACCCACGCCAAGGGCAGTGAAGTGCACTCCCTGGGTCGTATCGAGGAACCGGTGCGGCTGTCGCACAACATCATGCGCGGCGTCACCCTGCTGCTGCTGGTCGCAGTGGTTGGCGGCAGCTTCATCTGGTGGCAGGACCAGGGCAGCATGAAAGGCAAGGACCTGGCCAAGATCGCCCTCGAGCATGTGGAAGTCGAAAGTGCCGACGGCACCACCCAGATCCACCCGCTGGACGAGCCTGAAGACCAGGCCGTGACGGCGGGTCAGCAACCTGAGAGCGCACCGCTGCCACTGGAACAGGCCTCCGCCGAAACCGCAGTCGAAACTACCAGCGAAGCCGCCCCAGCTCTGCCTGCACCGGCCCCAGCGCCTGTTCCTGCCCTGGTTCAGCAGGCTCCGGCCCATGTTGTCGCACCAGCCCCGGCCCCTGCGGCTCCGGTAGCGCCAGCCGCGCCAGTTGCCAGCGTGCCGGCCGTCGCCGCCGCCGAGCCTGCCGCCCCTGCGGCCGTGCCGGCCGGCAGTGCCAAGGTTGCAATCCAGTTCACCGCCGATTGCTGGACCCAAGTGTCCGATGGCAACGGCAAGGTGCTGTTCAGCGCCATCAAGCGCAAGGGGGACAACCTCGAGCTGACCGGCAAGCCGCCCTTCGCGGTCCGCCTGGGCTTTGCCCGTGGCGCCCAGGTCAGCTACAACGGCCAGGCCGTCGATGTTGCCCCGTTCACCAGTGGCGAGACCGCTCGCCTGAAGTTGGGACAGTAAGTCATGCACGGCGAATCTCCGATCAAACGTCGCGAATCCCGCAAAATCTGGGTCGGCAATGTGCCGGTGGGTGGTGATGCCCCCATCGCGGTGCAGAGCATGACCAACACCGACACCAACGATGTGATGGCCACCGTGGCGCAGATCCAGCGCCTGGTCGATGCCGGCGTCGACATCGTCCGCGTCTCGGTACCGGACATGGACGCCGCCGAGGCGTTCGGCAAGATCAAGCAGCTGGTCAGCGTGCCGCTGGTTGCCGATATCCATTTCGACTACAAGATCGCCCTGCGCGTGGCCGAGCTTGGCGTCGACTGCCTGCGCATCAACCCGGGCAATATCGGCCGTGAAGACCGCGTGCGCGCGGTGGTCGACGCTGCCCGCGACCGTGGTATCCCGATCCGCATCGGCGTCAACGCCGGTTCCCTGGAAAAGGACCTGCAGAAGAAGTACGGCGAGCCGACCCCGGCCGCGCTGGTCGAATCGGCCCTGCGTCACGTCGAACACCTCGATCGCCTGGATTTCCAGGACTTCAAGGTCAGCGTCAAGGCCTCCGACGTGTTCATGGCCGTCGAAGCCTACCGCCTGCTGGCCAAGCAGATCATCCAGCCGCTGCACTTGGGCATCACCGAAGCCGGTGGCCTGCGCTCGGGGACGGTGAAATCCGCCGTCGGCCTCGGTATGCTGCTGGCCGAAGGCATCGGCGATACCATCCGTATCTCGCTGGCGGCCGACCCGGTCGAAGAAGTGAAGGTCGGCTACGACATCCTCAAGTCGCTGCACCTGCGTTCGCGTGGCATCAACTTCATCGCCTGCCCGAGCTGCTCGCGGCAGAACTTCGATGTGGTCAAGACCATGAACGAGCTGGAAGGCCGCCTGGAAGACCTGCTGGTGCCGCTGGACGTGGCGGTGATCGGTTGCGTGGTCAACGGCCCCGGCGAAGCCAAGGAAGCCCACGTCGGCCTGACCGGTGGCACGCCGAACCTGATCTACATCGACGGCAAGCCGGCGCAGAAACTGACCAATGACAACCTGGTCGATGAGCTGGAGAAGCTCATCCGCCAGAAAGCGGCCGAAAAGGTCGAGGCTGACGCGGCGCTGATCGCCCGCAGCTGACACACAGATTCGTAAGGACTTTTCGTGAGCAAATCGCTGCAAGCCATCCGTGGCATGAACGACATCCTGCCAGAGCAGTCGCCACTGTGGCGCTACTTCGAAGGCACCGTCGCCGGCCTGCTGGACACCTACGGGTACAGCCAGATCCGCACGCCGATCGTCGAGTTCACCGAGCTGTTCAAGCGCTCCATTGGTGAAGTCACCGACATCGTCGAAAAAGAGATGTACACCTTCGAGGACCGCAACGGCGATTCGCTCACCCTGCGCCCCGAAGGCACTGCCGCGTGCGTGCGCGCTGTGCTGGAGCACGGCATCACCGGCAACGGCCAGGTGCAGAAGCTCTGGTACATCGGCCAGATGTTCCGCCACGAGCGCCCGCAGAAAGGCCGCTATCGCCAGTTCCACCAGATCGGTGTGGAAGTGTTCAACCTGGACGGTCCGGACATCGACGCCGAGCTGATCATGCTGACCTGGCGCCTGTGGGGCCTGCTGGGCATCCAGGACGCGGTCAAGCTCGAACTCAACAGCCTGGGCACCAGCGAAGCCCGTGCCCGCTACCGTGACGCGCTGGTCGAGTTCCTCTCGGCGCGCCTGGAGCAGCTTGACGAAGACAGCCAGCGCCGCCTCAAGAGCAACCCGCTGCGCATCCTCGACAGCAAGGACCAGGGCACCCAGGCGGTGCTGGTCGGCGCGCCGAAGCTGGAAGACTACCTGGACGAAGATTCCCGCGTGCACTTCGAGGGCCTCAAGGCACGCCTCGATGCCGCTGGCATCCCGTTCGTGATCAACACCAAGCTGGTACGCGGCCTGGACTACTACAGCAAGACCGTGTTCGAGTGGGTCACCGACAAGCTCGGCGCCCAGGGTACCGTCTGCGCCGGTGGCCGTTACGACGGCCTGGTCGAGCAGATGGGCGGCAAGCCGACCACTGGCGTTGGTTTCGCCATGGGCATCGAGCGCCTGATCCTGCTGCTGGAAACCCTCGGCAAGGTCCCCGAGTCGATCAACCGCACCATCGACGTCTACCTGTGCGCCTTCGGCGAGCAGGCGGAACTGGCCGGCCTGCGCCTGTCCGAAGGCCTGCGTGATCGCTTGCCGGGCCTGCGCCTGGCGGTCAACGCCGGGGGGGGCAGCTTCAAGAGCCAGTTCAAGAAGGCCGACAAGAGCGGCGCGCTGTTCGCCCTGATCCTCGGCGACGACGAACTGGCCAAGCAAGAAATCGGCTTGAAGCCCCTGCGTGGTCAGGGCGAACAACAGAACATTGCCTGGGATGCTCTGGCTGAGCACCTGGAAACCGCGATCGCTCAGGCGTAACGCGGTTCAACAAGCGAATAGGCGAAAAGGAGTATTGGGGTGTCGAGTACCGATGATGAACTGGCAGGGGTCAAGGACTGGTGGAACCGCAACGGCAAGCCGCTGCTGACCGGTGCCCTGCTGGCTGGCGTGGTGGTGTTGGGCTGGAATACCTGGCACAAGTACCAGAACAACCAGTCGCAAGGTGCCTCGCAGCTGTATCAGGCCCTGCTTGAGACCAGCCTGACGCCGAATGGCCAGCCAGACGCGACCAAGGTCGCGGAGCTGGCCGGCAAGCTCAAGAGCGAGTTCGGCGGTACGGCGTACGCCCAGTACGGCAGCCTGTTCGTGGCCAAGGTCGCGGTCGAGAGCGGCAAGCTCGACGACGCCGCTGCCGAGCTGAAGAGCGTGCTGGACAAGCCGGCCGACGTCACCCTGGGCGAAATCTCGCGCCAGCGCCTGGCACGCGTGCTCGCTGCCCAGAACAAGGCCGAAGAGGCCCTCAAACTGCTCGACGGCGATGCTGACAAGGCCTTCCTGGCCAGCCGCGAAGAACTGAAGGGTGACCTGCTGGTGCAACTGGGTCGCGGCGACGATGCCCACAGTGCCTACGAAAAAGCCAAGGCCGCGCTGTCTGACGAAGCAGCGGTCGGTGGCCTGCAACTGAAGCTGGATGACCTGGCCAAAGGGGACGCGTAAGTGATCGGTTGGAAACAAGCAGCAGTGCTGACCCTGGCCGTGCTGGCCGCAGGTTGCAGCAGCAACAGCAAGAAGGAACTGCCTCCGGCCGAGCTGACCAAGTTCACCGAAGAAGTGGTGCTGAAGAAGCAGTGGAGCCGTTCGATCGGTGACGGCCAGGGTGAAACCTACAACACCCTGGTTCCGGCCATCGAAAACGACCGTATCTACGCCTCCGACGTCAACGGTGAAGTCTTTGCCCTCGACCGCATCACCGGTGACGTGGTGTGGAAGAAAGACCTCGAGCTGCCGGTGTCCGGTGCTGTCGGCGTGGGCTACGGCCTGGTGATGCTCGGCACCCTCAAGGGTGAAGTGGTCGCCCTGGACTCCAGCACTGGTGAAGAGCGCTGGCGCTCGCGTGTGACCAGTGAAGTGCTGGCGCCGCCTGCCAACAACGGTGACGTGGTGGTGGTGCAGACCCAGGACGATCGCCTGATCGGCCTCGACGCCAGCACCGGCAACCGCCGCTGGATCTATGAAAACACCCCGGCCGTGCTGACCCTGCGTGGCACCGGCGCGCCGATCGCCACCAACCGCCTGGCCGTTGCCGGCCTGTCCACCGGCAAGGTGGTGGCGGTGGACATCAACAATGGCGTGCCGGTGTGGGAGAGCCGCGTGGCCATCCCGCAGGGCCGTTCCGAGCTGGACCGCGTGGTCGACATCGACGGCGGCCTGCTGCTGTCCGGTGGTACCCTGTACGTCAGCACCTACCAGGGCCGCGTAGCGGGCCTGGACCTGGAAAGCGGCCGTGTGCTGTGGCAGCGCGATGCCTCCAGCTACGTGGGTGTCGCCCAGGGCTACGGCAACGTCTATGTCAGCGAAGCCACCGGTACCGTTGAAAGTGTCGACGAGCGCTCTTCCAGCGCGCTGTGGACCAACGATTCGATGGCCCGCCGTCAGCTGACCGCGCCAGAAGTGTTCTCCAGCTACGTGGCTGTAGGGGACTTCGAGGGTTACCTGCACCTGCTGAGCCAGGTCGATGGCCGCTTCGTCGGCCGTGAGCGTATCGACAGCGATGGCCTGCGCGCCCGCCCACTTGTGGTCGGCGACACCATTTACGTCTTCGGCAACAGCGGCAAGCTCGAGGCACTGACCATCCGCTGAAGCTATGCTTGAAGCCTTGGCGGGCTTCAGGCCGCGGCGTAGGACACGCCGCCCGAACTCCGGCCGCTGCCTTGCAGCGGCCTTTGCATTTTCAAGAATTCAAGAGTGGAGAGCCGCATGGTTCCCGTAATCGCCCTGGTGGGCCGCCCGAACGTCGGCAAATCCACCATGTTCAACCGCCTGACCAAGACCCGCGATGCCATCGTCGGTGACTTGTCGGGCCTGACCCGTGACCGTCAATACGGTGATGCCACCTGGCAGGGTCGTTCCTTCATCCTCATCGACACCGGCGGTATCACCGGTGACGAAGTGGGCATGGACGAGAAGATGGCCGAGCAGTCGCTCATGGCCATCGAAGAAGCCGACTACGTGCTGTTCCTGGTCGACGCCCGCGCCGGCATGACCGCCGCCGACCAGATGATTGCCGAGCACCTGCGCAAGCGCAACAAGTCGGCCATCCTGGTGGCCAACAAGATCGACAACATCGACGCCGACGTCGCCCGCGCCGAGTTCTCGCCGCTGGGCATGGGCAACGCCATTCCGGTGGCCGGTTCCCAGGGCCGTGGCATCAATGCGCTGATGGAAAGCGTACTCGGCCATATTCCTCGTGACGCCGAGGAAGAAGCCCTGGACCAGGAAGTCGCCGAAGGCGAGGAAGCGGTTCGCATCCCCGGCCCGAGCGAGAAAGATGGCATCAAGATCGCCATCATCGGCCGCCCGAACGTGGGCAAGTCGACCCTGGTCAACCGCATGCTCGGCGAAGAGCGTGTGGTGGTGTACGACCAGCCGGGCACTACCCGCGACAGTATCTACATCCCGTTCGAGCGTGATGACGAGAAGTACACCTTCATCGACACCGCCGGTGTGCGCAAGCGCGGCAAGATCCACGAGGAAGTCGAAAAGTTCTCGGTGGTGAAGACGCTGCAGGCGATCAAGGACGCCAACGTGGTGATCTTCGTCATGGATGCCCGCGAAGGTGTGGTCGACCATGACCTCAACCTGCTGGGCTTCGCCCTGGAAGCCGGCCGCGCCATCGTCATCGCCCTGAACAAGTGGGATGGCATGGAGTCGGGCGAGCGCGACTACGTGAAGACCGAGCTGGAGCGCCGGCTGTTCTTCGTCGATTTCGCCGACATTCACTTCATCTCCGCCCTGCACGGCACTGGCGTGGGCCACCTGTACAAGTCAGTACAGGCCGCGTTCAAGTCGGCGGTCACCCGCTGGCCGACCAGCCGCCTGACGCAGATCCTCGAAGATGCCGTGAGCGAGCACCAGCCACCGCTGGTCAACGGCCGCCGCATCAAGCTGCGTTATGCCCACCTGGGTGGTGCCAACCCGCCGCTGATCGTGATCCACGGTAACCAGACCGAGAAGATTCCGAAGTCCTACTCGCGTTACCTGGAGAACACCTACCGCCGTGTGCTGAAGCTGGTCGGTACGCCGATCCGCATCGAGTACAAGGGCGGTGAGAACCCGTACGAGGGCAAGAAGAACACCCTCACCGATCGTCAGGTCAACAAGAAGCGCCGCCTGATGTCGCACCACAAGAAGGCCGAGAAGAAGCGCCGCGACAAGCGCTGATTCCGCGTCTGCTTCTTCGCGGGCTTGCCCGCTCCCACAGGTACTGCACAAACCTCAAGCGGTGTGCAGTACCTGTGGGAGCGGGCGAGCCCGCGAAGAGGCCCTTTGATCCAGCGCAATCCCCCTATTGTTTCAACCTTTTTCCTGACCGCTCGATCCGCTATGCTCGGACTCCACCCCCGTGCCGGATACACCCCAGGAAAGAGGGCTCCATGATCCGCAGCAAACTGCCGAATGTCGGCACGACCATCTTCACCACCATGTCCCAGCTCGCCATGCAGACCGGCGCGCTCAACCTGTCCCAGGGTTTTCCCGACTTCAATGGCCCGCAGGCGCTGCTCGATGCAGTCGGCCGGCACGTGGCCGCCGGGCATAACCAGTACTCGCCGATGACCGGCTTGCCGGCCCTGCGCCAACAAGTGGCGGCCAAGGTCGCGCGGCTGTATGGCGCGCAGGTGGATGCCGACCAGGAGGTGACCATCACCCCGGGCGCCACCGAGGCGATCTTCTGCGCCATCCAGGCGGTGATCCACGCCGGTGACGAAGTGATCGTCTTCGACCCGTGCTACGACAGCTACGAGCCCTCCGTGGAACTGGCGGGCGGGCGCTGCGTGCATGTGCAACTGAGCGACGGCGGCTTCCGCATCGACTGGCAGAAGTTCAGTGCTGCCCTGAGCCCGCGCACGCGCATGGTCATTCTCAACTCGCCGCACAATCCCAGTGGTGCGCTGATCAGCCGTGAGGACCTCGACCAGCTGGCCCGGCTGATCGCCGATCGCGATATCTACCTGATCAGCGACGAAGTCTACGAACACCTGGTCTACGACGGCGTGCGCCATGCCAGCGTGCTGGCCCACGAGCAGCTGTACTCGCGGGCGTTCGTTATCAGCTCGTTTGGCAAGACCTACCACGTCACCGGCTGGAAGACCGGCTACGTCATCGCACCGCCGGCCTTGAGCGCCGAACTGCGCAAGGTGCACCAGTACGTCAACTTCTGCGGCGTGACACCGCTGCAATGCGCACTGGCCGACTTCATGGCCGAGCACCCGGAGCACATCGACGAGCTGCCGGCCTTCTACCAGGCCAAGCGCGACCTGTTCTGCGACCTGCTCGAAGGCTCACGCTTCAGCTTTACCCGCACTGCGGGCACCTATTTCCAACTGGTGGATTACTCGCAGATCCGCCCGGACCTGAACGATGTCGACATGGCCCTGTGGCTCACCCGTGAGCATGGCGTGGCGACCATTCCGGTGTCGGTGTTCTACCAGCAACCCATCCCCGAGCAACGCCTGGTGCGCCTGTGCTTTGCCAAACGTGAGGAGACGCTGCGTCAGGCAGCGGAAAAACTATGCGCGATCTGAGTGCACTGCCCAACCTGAAAGTCGCCCTGGTCCAGACCACCCTGGCGTGGCATGACCGTGAGGCCAACTACGCGCATTTCGAAGTGCTGCTGGACCAGGCTCGCGGCAGCGACCTGGTGGTTCTGCCAGAGATGTTCACCACGGGTTTTTCCATGCAGTCGGAAACCCTCTGCGAGCCCGAGAACGGCCCGACCTACAAATGGCTCAAGGCCCAGGCCAAGCGCATCGACGCGGTGATTACTGGCAGTGTGATCATCCAGGCCGCTGACGGCAGCCACCGCAACCGCTTGCTGTGGGCGCGGCCGGACGGCGAGATCCTGCATTACGACAAGCGCCACCTGTTCCGCATGGCGGGCGAGCACAAGCACTACACCCCGGGCGAGCGCCAGGTGCAGTTCGAGGTCAAGGGTTGGCGGGTGCGCCCGCTGATCTGCTACGACCTGCGCTTCCCGGTGTGGAGCTGTGATGCCCAGGACACCGACCTGCTGCTGTACACCGCCAACTGGCCTGCAGCGCGCCGCCAGCACTGGAACCGCCTGTTGCCGGCGCGGGGCATCGAGAACCTGTGCTACGTGGCGGCGGTGAACCGGGTGGGGACGGACGGCAAGGGCTTTGCCTACTCCGGTGACAGCCAGGTGCTGGACTTCCAGGGTGAGAGCCTGCTCAGTGCAGGGGAGGCGGACGGGGTGTTCACCGCAGTGTTGAGCGCTGCGGAGCTGGGTGCGTACCGCACCAAGTTCCCGGCCAACCTGGATGCCGATACCTTCGAGTTGCACTGAACCGACACTGGCCCGTATGGCCTGGAATGGCCTTTGTGGGAGCCGCGCTTGCCGGCGATGGGCCGCGAAGCGGCCCCACGATTTCAAGGTTGCTGCATAAGTTGCCGGGGCC
>NZ_JAGIBG010000069.1 GCF_017744435.1 Pseudomonas sp. | reverse complement strand
TGTACCGGCCTCTTCGCGGGCACGCCCGCTCCCACAGAGATCGCGCAAGCCTGAAGCTGACGCTATTCCTGTGGGAGCGGGCGTGCCCGCGAAGAGGCCAGTGCGGGCAACATCACAACATCAGTGAACCGCCAATTCCTGCCGCCCTGCCCAACCCTGGCTACGCGCCCGGAATTGGCGTGGAGCAATAGCGAACAACTCGCGAAAGCGCCGGTAGAAATGCGGAAAACTGACGAACCCACTGGCCACCGCCACTTCGGTCAGCGACTTGCTGGTGTGCTGCAGCAACTGCCGCGCGTGAGTCAGGCGCAGCTCCAGGTAATAGCGTGGCGGTGTGGCCTGCACATGGCGACGGAACAGGCGCTCCAGGTGGCGACGCGACAAGCCCGCATGCTCTGCAATTTCATCAATACCGATTGGGTCTTCAATATTCGCGTGCATCAGCTCCAGTGCCAATCGCACCCCACGCGGCAGACTAGGGTCGACTTCCGGCGCAGTTGAAGGCACGTCGCTCAACACCCGCGAACGATCACAGGCGAGCATCTGCTCCACCGCACGGCGCAGGCCCTCGCCGCCCTTGAACTCGAGCATGGCCAGCATCATGTCCAGCGCACTGCTGGCCCCGGCACAACTCATCCGACGGCTGTCGAGCATGTATGCCTGGCGGCTGACACGCACCTTGGGGAACAACTCGCTCATCATCGCCCGGCCATCCGGGTGGAACGCACAGTCATGGTCGTTGAGCAGCCCGGCTTCGGCCAGGAAGTAGGCGCCATTCCACAGCCCGCCGAGCTGGCAGCCCAGATGGTCGGCCTGGCGCAGCTTGCTGCGCAGAAGCGCCGAAGCCTCCAGGCGCACGCGGAAACCACCGCACACCAGCAGACAGTCGAGCCCGTGCACATCCAGTTCGGCAAGTGCGGTATTGACCGGCAACGCGATGCCGAGGTCACTCATCACCTGCGTACCCTCGCCCACCACCTGGATGTCGAACAGCGGCGTGGCGCTCATCAGGTTGGCAGTGACCAGGCTGTCCATGGCGGCAGTGAAGGCCATCATCGAGAAGTGCTCGCGCAGGACGAAGGCCACGCGGCGGCATGGCAGGCCCAGGGTGGTGCGGCCGGCAGGGTCGAGGTGGGCCAGGTTGGTGTTCTTGAGGATGCTTTCGAAATGGCTCATGGCGATGACTCAAACGCAGGGAAATCGCGGTGGATTCTTCGCGGGCAAGCCCGCTCCCACAGCAACCGCGCAAGCCTGAGGCTGACGCTATCCCCTGTGGGAGCGGGCTTGCCCGCGAATGCTACGACACCGCTATAACAGGATTACTTGCTGGCCTGGGTAGCCGCAGCGCGGGAGGCCTGCAGCCACTGGTCGAACTGCTGACGGTGCGCGGCGACCCACTCCTTGGCATGGCGGGTGATGTCGGCCGGCTTCTTCTCGCCCTTCTGCATCTTCAGGTTCTGGTTGCTCTCGTCATCGGTGCTGATCTGCACCAGCGACAGGAACTTCTCCGCAGCCGGGTTCTTCTTGGCAAAGTCCTTGTTCAGCACCGCCACCACCTTGTCGATGGCAAAGCCGAGGTTCTTGCCGTGGTACATGGTATCGACGTCATTGTTGCCGTCCGGCAGGTCGGTTTTCGGCACTTCCAGCCAGACCACGTCCTTGCCCTCGACCAGCACGCTGGCGATCCACTGTGGCACCCAGGTGAAGTACAGGATCGGCTTGCCTTCCTTGTAGCGGGTGATGGTGTCGGCCATCAGCGCGAAGTACGAGCCCTGGTTGACGGTGACGGTCTTGCCCAGGTCATAGGCTTTCATGTGGTGGGCAATCACCAGCTCGCAGCCCCAGCCCGGGTTGCAGCCGGTCATGTCGGCCTTGCCGTCGCCGTCGGTGTCGAACAGCTTGGCGATTTCGGGTTTCTTCAGGTCGGTGATGTACTTGATGTTGTATTGGTCGGCGGTCTTCTTGTCGATCAGGTAGCCCTGGGCGACGCCCGGCAGGATGTTGCCGGTCTTGACCATCACGTCGTCGCCGCCGGCCTGCTGGTAGAACTTGTCGTGGAGCTTTTCCCACAGGTGCACGGTGAAGTCGGCGTCGCCGTTGGCCAGCGCCACCATCATCACGCCGTACTCGGTCTCCTTCGGCTCCTGCACGTTGTAGCCCAGTTCGCGCAGGCCCTCCATGGCGACTTCACCACGGAAGCGCTCTTCGGCGATGGAGGGGAAGATCGGGGTGACCTTGACCCCTTCTCCCGGTTTGTCGGCCGAAGCGTGGGCGCACAGCGCGGCGGCCACAAGGGTCAGCGCCGTGGCGCATTTGAGAATGCTGCGGGAGAACTTGGATTCGTGCATCGTCGCTTACCTTCTTCTGATTTTTATCTTCAAGTGCGGCAGATCGAATGTATCCACGGAAAAGCTCAGGCAGTCTTGCGCCGCCCTTGGGGTTGCGCCGCGCCGCACAGGCGCAGTACCACGCCTACGGGCCCGGTGTGGTACCAGCGCAGGCTCGGGTCGGCGCTGGTGCGCGCGCCCATGGCCTGGGTCAGGCGGTCGAGGAAGATCGCCAGCAGCACCAGGCCGACACCGCCGACCGTGGCCAG
>NZ_JAGIBG010000068.1 GCF_017744435.1 Pseudomonas sp. | reverse complement strand
CGCAACATCACAAATATCGCATATCCGAATTCGCCAAGAGTGTTCAACAGACATTCTGGCTACAGAATTTCTTGACGACCATAGAGCATTGGAACCACCTGATCCCATCCCGAACTCAGTAGTGAAACGATGCATCGCCGATGGTAGTGTGGGGTTTCCCCATGTGAGAGTAGGTCATCGTCAAGATTCATTTCGCAAAACCCCTATCTGCGCATGCAGGTAGGGGTTTTGTCTTTTATGGCCGAAATACTCGGTACTTGTGGCAGCTACCCGCAGCCCTTTTCCTATGCAAGCCAACGACCCCTAGCTATCATGCCAGCCTTATTCCAAGTCGAGACTGGCATGCTGAAGTTGTTGAATCTCCTCAAGGATGGCCGGTTCCATTCCGGAGAGGCCTTGGGGGCAGCCCTCGGGGTAAGTCGCAGCGCCGTTTGGAAGCAGCTGCAACACCTGGAAAGTGAGCTGAACCTCACCATTCATAAAGTCCGTGGGCGTGGCTACCAGTTGGCCGCGCCACTGAGCTTGCTCGATACGCAGGCGATCGCAGGGTTCACCGAAGGTGAGCGCTGGCCCGTTTTCATCCATGAAACCATTGATTCGACCAACGCCGAAGGCTTGCGCCTGGCCAGCGAGGGGAGATCAGCGCCTTTCCTGGTCCTGGCCGAGCGCCAGAGTGCTGGCCGTGGTCGACGCGGTCGCATGTGGATAAGTCCATTTGCAGAAAACCTCTACTACAGCCTGGTTCTGCGCGTTGATGGCGGAATGCGTCAGCTCGAAGGTCTTAGCCTGGTGGTCGGGTTGGCCGTGATGCGAACGCTGCAGGCATTTGGCGTAAAGGATGTGGGGTTGAAGTGGCCCAACGATGTCCTGGTTCGTGGGCAGAAGATCACCGGTATTCTCCTGGAGCTTGTGGGCGACCCCGCAGACGTCTGCCATGTCGTGCTCGGCATTGGTATCAATGTGAACATGCAGGTCAATGAGCAGGTCGATCAACAGTGGACCTCTATGCGGCGTGAGGTCGGTGTGACAATTGATCGCAATCGCCTGGTGGCCATGCTCAGCCAGCAGTTGCAACATGAATTGGCCCGTCATCGGCGCTACGGTTTTGCGGCGTTCCAGGAAGAGTGGGAGCAGGCGCACCTGTGGCAGGGGCGTAATGTGTCTCTCATCGCAGGTACCACGCGCATCGATGGTATTGTGCTGGGCGTGGACGGGCAGGGCGGATTGCGCCTTGAGGTCGACGGTGTGGAAAAGAGCTTCAGTGGTGGTGAGCTCAGTTTGAGGTTGCGTGATGATTCTTGAGCTCGACTGCGGTAACAGCTTCATCAAGTGGCGTGTCATTCACGCTACCGACGCCACCATTGTAGGTGGTGGTATTGTCGATTCGGATCAGGCACTGGTAGGCGAGGTTGCGGCGCTCCCGTCATTGCGCCTTACGGGCTGTCGCATTGTCAGTGTGCGCAGCGAGGATGAAACTGCTGCCCTGTGCGCGCAGATCGCCCAGGCATTTTCAGTCGTTGCCCGTGTTGCCGAGCCTGCGCAGGAAATGGCAGGTGTGCGCAATGGTTATGAGGACTACCAGCGCCTGGGCATGGATCGCTGGCTGGCGGCGTTGGGTGCATTCCATCTCGCCAAGGGCGCATGCCTGGTCATTGACCTGGGCACCGCGGCCAAGGCGGATTTCGTCTCGGCCGATGGCGAGCACCTGGGCGGCTACATCTGCCCGGGCATGCCGCTGATGCGTAGCCAGCTGCGTACACATACCCGCCGTATTCGCTATGACGACGCTTCGGCCGAGCGTGCCTTGAGCAGCCTTGCTCCAGGGCGCTCCACTGTAGAAGCGGTAGAGCGCGGTTGTGTATTGATGCTGCAGGGGTTTGCCCGCACTCAGCTCGAGCAGGCTCGGGCCTTGTGGGGGGAAGACTTCACGGTGTTCCTGACGGGTGGGGATGCGCCGCTGGTGCGAGAGGCGGCGCCGCAGGCCAGGGTCGTCCCTGACCTGGTATTTGTCGGCTTGGCCATGGCCTGTCCACTGGACTGAGGTGCATATGCGTTGGTTGTTTCTGCTGTTGCTGGTGCTCAACGTCTTCTATTACGTCTGGCACCAACAGGAAGCCCCGCTGAAGGCGAAGGACGTCGCGCCATTGTCGTTGTACAAAGGTAATCAGCAGGAGATTCGCCTGCTCAAGGAGACCGGGGCGTCTGCACCGGCCCGGCGACGCGATGAATGCCTGGTAGTCGGTGGCCTGGTTGCTCGCGATCAGCTCGATGCGCTGCGACAACGCCTGCTGAGCCTGGATATCAATGCTGCGCCAGTGTCCGGGCAGCTGCCTGGGGCCGAAGGTTTCTGGCTCAAGATTTCCCCGGAAAGCGAGCGTTTGCTGGACCAAACGGTCCTTGAGACTCTTTCCAACGATTTCAAAGACTTAAAACGTAAAATTATTTTCTGTCAGGGTATTGCAACTGGCGAATAGCTTGATAGAATGGCGCCCGCTTCACAGGGAACACCACTCAGGTGGCAGAACTGGAAGCGAGTGTCAAAGCAGCTAAGTTTCAGATTTGATTGAAAAAATTTGAAAAAACGCTTGACACTAGGACGGCAGACACATAGAATGCCGGCCACATCTGGAGGGATTCCCGAGCGGTCAAAGGGGACGGACTGTAAATCCGTTGCGAGAGCTTCGAAGGTTCGAATCCTTCTCCCTCCACCAGTTTTAGCGAGAGCCGCAAGCTCCGCGGGTATAGTTTAGTGGTAGAACCTCAGCCTTCCAAGCTGATGATGCGGGTTCGATTCCCGCTACCCGCTCCAAGTTTGCAGGATTTTGCGAAAAGTGTTTCGCTCTTGTAGCTCAGTTGGTAGAGCACACCCTTGGTAAGGGTGAGGTCAGCGGTTCAAATCCGCTCAAGAGCTCCATATAAACAAGGCAGATATGAAAATATCTGCCTTTGTTTTATCAGCGTAAGACTATTTTCTTCTGCGGAGGATTGTATCGATGGCTAAGGAAAAGTTTGATCGTTCCCTTCCCCACGTTAACGTCGGCACTATCGGCCACGTTGACCACGGTAAGACCACTCTGACCGCAGCTCTGACTCGCGTCTGCTCCGAAGTTTTCGGTTCGGCCGTCGTTGAGTTCGACAAAATCGACTCGGCTCCAGAAGAAAAAGCGCGCGGTATCACCATCAACACCGCTCACGTCGAGTACAACTCGAACATTCGTCACTACGCTCACGTTGACTGCCCAGGTCACGCTGACTACGT
>NZ_JAGIBG010000067.1 GCF_017744435.1 Pseudomonas sp. | reverse complement strand
GCATCCATCAAGAAGCTTGCGCAATCCCTGTGGGAGCCGCGCTTGCCGGCGTTGGGCCGCGAAGCGGCCCCACGATTTCAAGGTTGTTGCAAAATTGCCGGGGCCGCTTCGCGGCCCAACGCCGGCAAGCGCGGCTCCCACAGGGATTGCGCAAGCTTCTTGATGGATGCACTAACGGGCGTTGGCCAATGCCAGGCAATTGTCCAGCATCCGGTTGGAGAACCCCCACTCGTTGTCATACCAGGCCAGCACCTTGAGCATCCGCCCGTTGGCGCGGGTATGGTTGGCATCGAAGATCGACGACAGCGGGTTGTGGTTGAAGTCGCACGACACCAGCGGCAGGGCGTTGTAGCCGAGCACCTTGGAGTGCCGGCTGGCTTCGAGGAACAGTTGGTTGACCTGCTCGGCGGTGGCCTCGCGCTTGAGGTTGACGGTCAGGTCGACCAGCGACACGTTGATCACCGGCACCCGCACGGCCATGCCGGTAAGCTTGCCGGCCAGCTCCGGCAGCACCAGGCCCACGGCCTCGGCGGCGCCGGTCTTGCTCGGGATCATCGACTGGGTGGCCGAGCGGGCGCGGTAAGGGTCGCCGTGGTAGACGTCGGTCAGCACCTGGTCGTTGGTGTAGGCGTGGATGGTGGTCATCAGCCCCTGCTCGATGCCGAACTCGCGGTGCAGCACCTGGGCGATCGGTGCCAGGCAGTTGGTGGTGCACGAGGCGTTGGAGATGACCTGGTGCGAAGCCCGCAGGATATCGTGGTTGACCCCGTACACCACGGTGGCATCGACGCCCTTGCCCGGCGCCGAGACGATCACCTTGCCAGCGCCCGCAGCCAGGTGCGCGGCGGCCTTGGCACGGTCGGTGAACAGCCCGGTGCATTCGAACACCACGTCGATCGCTTCGGCCTTCCAGGGCAGCTCGGCCGGGTTGCGGATGGCGCTGACCGCGATACGGTCACCATTGACCGTCAGGCTTTCATGGTCGGCCTCGACCACCGCATCGAACGTGCCGTGTACGCTGTCATATTTGAGCAGGTGGGCGTTCATCGCGCTGTCACCCAGGTCGTTGATGGCGACGACCTGCAGGTCCTGGCGGTAGCCTTGGGTATACAGTGCGCGCAGGACATTGCGCCCGATGCGGCCGAATCCATTGATGGCGATACGTAGGGTCATGGCAGTACCTCTGGCGGTCCGAGTGAAACCTGTGGCAAAAAGGCGCTTCACTGAAACGGTTTTGTTGTTGGAATTACAAGATTATTCACTGCGCGATAGAAAACAAGCCTTTTTGATGGCAGTATTTTGTTTAAACATACAACGAGTGGTTGGGCGCAGTGCCTCCCCCGATATCGCGAGCCCCTCTACCTTGAGCCTAGGCCGCAATCGTTTGGAGGGGAAATGCCCGGTAAACCGCCCTTACAATTAGCCTGGAGTCCAGTACATGCATCCGCGCATCCTTGAGGTCACCCAGCGGCTGATCGAACGCAGCCGTGCCACCCGCGAACGCTACCTGCAGCTGATTCGTGGCGCGGCCAGTGACGGGCCCATGCGTGCCAGCCTGCAGTGCGCCAACTTCGCCCATGGCGTGGCCGGTTGCGGTGCCGAGGACAAGCAGACCCTGCGGTTGATGAACGCGGCCAACGTCGCCATCGTCTCGTCCTACAACGACATGCTCTCGGCGCACCAGCCGTATCTGCATTTCCCTGACCAGATCAAGCAGGCCCTGCGCGAGGTCGGCTCGGTCGGCCAGTTCGCCGGTGGCGTGCCGGCCATGTGCGACGGCGTGACTCAAGGCGAGCCGGGCATGGAACTGGCCATCGCCAGCCGCGAAGTGATCGCCATGTCCACTGCGGTAGCGCTGTCGCACAACATGTTCGACGCTGCGCTGATGCTCGGCATCTGCGACAAGATCGTGCCCGGCCTGATGATGGGGGCGCTGCGCTTCGGCCACCTGCCGACCATCTTCGTGCCGGGCGGGCCGATGGTTTCCGGGATTTCCAACAAGCAGAAGGCCGACGTGCGCCAGCGCTATGCCGAAGGCAAGGCCAGCCGCGAGGAGCTGCTGGAGTCGGAAATGAAGTCCTACCACAGCCCCGGCACCTGCACCTTCTACGGCACCGCCAACACCAACCAGCTGGTGATGGAAGTCATGGGCCTGCACCTGCCAGGCGCTTCGTTCGTCAACCCGTACACCCCGCTGCGCGATGCCCTGACCGCCGAGGCGGCGCAACAGGTCACGCGCATGACCAAGGCCAGCGGCAGCTTCATGCCGCTGGGCGAGATCGTCGACGAGAAAGCGCTGGTCAACTCGATCGTCGCCTTGCACGCCACCGGCGGCTCGACCAACCACACCCTGCACATCCCGGCGATTGCCCAGGCGGCCGGCATCCAGCTGACCTGGCAGGACATGGCCGACCTGTCCGAGGTGGTACCGACCCTGTCCCACGTCTACCCCAACGGCAAGGCCGACATCAACCACTTCCAGGCCGCTGGCGGCATGGCCTTCCTGATCCGTGAACTGCTCGATGCCGGCCTGTTGCACGAAGACGTCAACACCGTGGCCGGCCACGGCCTGCGCCGCTACACCCAGGAGCCGTTCCTCGACAACGACAAGCTGGTGTGGCGCGAAGGGCCGCAGCAGAGCCTGGACGAGAGCATCCTGCGCCCGGTGGCACGGCCGTTCTCGGCCGAAGGCGGCCTGCGGGTGATGGAAGGCAACCTTGGCCGTGGCGTGATGAAGGTTTCTGCAGTAGCGCCTGAGCATCAGGTGGTCGAAGCGCCGGCACGGGTGTTCCATGACCAGCAGTCGCTGGCCGATGCCTTCAAGGCCGGTGAGTTGGAGTGCGATTTCGTTGCCGTGGTGCGCTTCCAGGGCCCGCGCTGCAATGGCATGCCCGAGCTGCACAAGCTGACGCCGTTCCTTGGCGTGCTGCAGGACCGTGGCTACAAGGTCGCGCTGGTGACCGACGGGCGCATGTCGGGCGCCTCGGGCAAGATCCCGGCGGCCATCCACGTCTGCCCCGAAGCGTTCGACGGTGGCCCGCTGGCGCGCGTGCGCGATGGTGATATCGTGCGGGTCGATGGTGTCGAAGGCACGCTGCGGGTGATGGTGTCGGCAGAAGAGCTGGCCAGCCGTGACCTGCCGCCCGCGCCCCAGGGCAACGACCTGGGCTGCGGCCGAGAGCTGTTCGGCTTCATGCGCATGGCGTTCAGCCCGGCAGAGCAGGGCGCGAGCGCCTTCACCTCGGCCCTGGAGAACCTCAAATGAAGGACCTGCTGGTTGGCGACATCGGTGGCACCAATGCCCGCTTTGCGTTGTGGCGTGACAACCAGCTGTACCAGGTGAAGGTCTTCGCCACGGCGGACTACACCAGCCCGGAACAGGCCATCGAGGCCTACCTGCAAAGCCACGGCATTGCCCGTGGCGGCCTCGCGGCGGTGTGCCTGGCGGTGGCCGGGCCGGTGGATGGCGATGAGTTCCGCTTCACCAACAACCACTGGCGGCTCAGCCACAAGGCGTTTTGCCAGACCTTGCAGGTCGAGCGGCTGCTGCTGATCAACGACTTTTCTGCCCAGGCCTTGGGCATGACCCGCCTGCAGCCCGGTGAGTACCGTGAAGTCTGCCCAGGCAACGCGGACCTGGCGCGGCCCGCGCTGGTGATCGGCCCGGGCACCGGCCTGGGCGTCGGCAGCCTGTTGCGCCTGGCCGAGCAGCACTGGCAGGCGCTGCCGGGTGAAGGTGGGCATGTCGACCTGCCGGTGGGCAATGCCCGCGAGGCGGCGATCCATCAGCAGATACACAGCCAGATCGGCCACGTCAGCGCCGAGACCGTACTCAGCGGCGGTGGCCTGGTGCGCTTGTATCAGGCCCTGTGCGCGCTGGACGGTGACACGCCCCGACACACAACGCCTGCGCAGATCACCGATGCGGCGCTGGGCGGCGAGCCTCGGGCGCTGGCGGTGATCGAGCAGTTCTGCCGCTTCCTTGGGCGCGTGGCCGGTAACAATGTGCTGACCCTGGGTGCGCGCGGTGGGGTCTATATTGTCGGCGGCGTGATCCCGCGTTTTGCCGAACTGTTCCTGCGCAGCGGATTTGCCGCCAGCTTTGCCGACAAGGGCTGCATGAGTGGTTACTTCGCGGGTGTGCCGGTGTGGCTGGTGACAGCGGAATTTTCTGGACTGCTGGGTGCGGGGGTGGCATTACAGCAGGCGCTGGAACACTGACCGGGGCCGCTTCGCGCCCCTTCGCGGGCACGCCCGCTCCCACATGGTCTGGCGTAGAACCTGTGGGAG
>NZ_JAGIBG010000066.1 GCF_017744435.1 Pseudomonas sp. | reverse complement strand
GCCCGCTCCCACAGGATCACCACAGCCTTCGAACTGTGCGCAGTTCCTGTGGGAGCGGGCGTGCCCGCGAAAGGGCCGGTACAGGAAAAAGAAAAGCCCGGGGCTTTCGCAAGCCCCGGGCCTCGGTCAGCAACCCACTATCAGTGGAACTGCTCTTCCTCGGTCGAACCGGTCAGTGCAGTCACCGACGAAGCGCCACCCTGGATCACGGTGGTCATATCGTCGAAGTAGCCGGTGCCGACTTCCTGCTGGTGCGCCACGAAGGTGTAACCCTTGCTGGCGTCGGCGAATTCCTGCTCCTGCAGCTTCACGTAGGCGGTCATGTCGTTGCGGGCGTAGTCGTGCGCCAGGTTGAACATGCCGTGCCACATGTTGTGGATGCCGGCCAGGGTGATGAACTGGTGCTTGTAGCCCATGGCCGACAGCTCGCGCTGGAACTTGGCAATGGTCGCGTCGTCCAGGTTCTTCTTCCAGTTGAAGGAAGGCGAGCAGTTGTACGACAGGATCTGGTCCGGGTACTCCTTCTTGATGGCTTCGGCGAAGCGACGGGCTTCGTCCAGGTCCGGCTTGGCGGTCTCGCACCAGATCAGGTCGGCGTATGGGGCGTAGGCCAGGCCGCGGGCGATGGCCTGGTCGAGGCCGGCACGCACCTTGTAGAAGCCTTCACGGGTACGCTCGCCGATCACGAATGGCTGGTCGTACGGGTCGCAGTCGCTGGTCAGCAGGTCAGCGGCGTTGGCGTCGGTACGGGCCAGGATGATGGTCGGCACACCCGATACGTCGGCAGCCAGGCGCGCGGCCACCAGCTTCTGCACGGCTTCCTGGGTCGGTACCAGTACCTTGCCACCCATGTGGCCGCATTTTTTCACCGAGGCCAGCTGGTCTTCGAAGTGCACGCCGGCGGCGCCCGCTTCGATCATGTTCTTCATCAGTTCGTAGGCGTTCAGCACGCCGCCGAAACCGGCTTCGGCGTCGGCCACGATCGGCGCGAAGTAGTCGATGTAGCCGTCGTCACCTGGGTTCTTGCCGGCTTTCCACTGGATCTGGTCGGCGCGGCGGAACGCGTTGTTGATGCGCTTGACCACGGTCGGTACCGAGTCGACCGGATACAGCGACTGGTCAGGGTACATGGACTCGGCCGAGTTGTTGTCGGCGGCCACTTGCCAGCCAGACAGGTAGATGGCCTGGATGCCGGCCTTGACCTGCTGCACTGCCTGGCCACCGGTCAGGGCGCCCATGCAGTTGACGAAATCTTTTTCTGGGCGGAAGGATGGGTGGGCACCTTCGGTGACCAGCTTCCACAGTTTTTCTGCACCCTGGCGGGCAAAGGTGTGCTCAGGTTGCACGGAGCCACGCAGGCGAACGACATCAGCGGCGGTGTAGGTACGGGTCACGCCTTTCCAGCGCGGGTTCTCGGCCCAGTCTTTCTCGAGGGCTGCAATTTGCTGTTCGCGTGTCAGTGCCATGGAAATAAACCTCGTCGCATCGATCTTGGGTTAATTGTGCTGATGCTCGGGGCCGATCAGGGACCTGGCGGCTGTCCTGTCCGGGGGAGTGCGGCGGCGAACGCGAAGGCTCGAAGGGGAAGGAGGTGCAGGTCAGGCGCAGGAGTGCTCCGGCAGGTCGGCTCGTGGTTGCCTTGCTGCGGTGCTACGCGATTGCCAGAACTGCGGTGATGCGCTTCCGTCCCTCGGGACAACTTCTTCGTTGCAGTCGCAATCCCGTCGAACCGCCTTGTGGGCCGTATAGACACGAGGTGCCTCCGGGGGTGGGAGGAGTACGCCTCGAAGGCCCTTGCCAGGGCCCCTGATTAGCGGGAGCGAGGCCATCATGCCCTTGGGAAAAAGACCCTGTCAACGGTTTTGTAGTGCTTTTTTCTACTTACTACATCTTTGGTCTAGTGCGACCTGGCGGTCAGTTTCAAGGCCTTTGGTCGAGGCCTTGAATTGCCTGAGGTCAGTCCAGAAGGTCGACTTTGACGCGCACAGTCATGTTTTCGCCCCGTTGCGTGCTGTAGGTGCGGCTTGAGGGGTTGCGCTCGGCTTGGCTCTGCTGGTTGTAGCCGGCCAGGGTGATCCACTCACCGAGCCTTCCACTGATTGTCGTGTCGGTACTTTGCACTTTCACTACATCGGCACGTTCCTGGCTCATTCGGTCATTATTGGTGCTTATTTGCAGACGAACCGTGTCGCCGCTCAGGCTCGGCGTGACGTAGAAACCCTGGGTCACATTGCGGTATTCGGTGTTGCTCTGGATGCGTCCGTAGCCATCGGTGCTGGTGCTGGTAATCGGGATGCTCTGGCCGATCTGGATCAGCGCGGGTTGGCCTTCGCTGGCCTGGATTTGCTGCAAACCGCCGTCGCGGTTGCTGGTGCCGTAGCGGATGACCTGGCCATCGCCGCGGTTGTCCTGGTAGTTGCTGTCATTGTTGTCGACGCTGATCAGCAGGCGTTTTGGGGCGGTGTCCAGCTGTTGCAGCAGGGCGCGCAGGTCGTCGATGCGCTCGGGGCTGGCATTGACGATCAGCTTGTTCTCGAAGGCGCTGACCGTGCCGTCGCGGCCAATGAAGGCCTGGGCGGCAGGCAGCAGTTCGGCGCTGCTGCGATGCTGCAGGGGCACCACTTCGGTGGCGGCCTGGGCGGTGAGGCTGGCGGCCAGCAGCAGGGCAGTGAAGAGGGGGCGTAGCGGCATGTCCATGATCTCCGCAGGTGGAATCAACATGATGGCAAATTTGTCATGGTTTTGCCGGGCCTGGATCACAGCGCGGGTCGCTTCCGGCAAGGCTTTTATCCTCAATTATCCGGCGAACTATAAATAATGGTTCGCCGGATAATTGAGGATAAAAGCCTTGCCTGTGCGGTGGCCGCTGTCAGACAAATTCCGTAACATCGCGCCCCTTGTTTTTCCGTACTGTCCGCCCGGACCGCACCACAGGATGCCCATGAAACCCGCCCGACTACGCGCCGACCTGCTCGCCGGCCTGACCACTTCGTTCGCCCTGGTGCCCGAGTGCATCGCCTTCGCCCTGGTAGCCCACCTCAACCCATTGATGGGGCTGTATGGCGCCTTCATCATCTGCACCCTGACGGCGTTGTTCGGCGGCCGCCCGGGGATGATCTCCGGTGCCGCAGGTTCCATGGCGGTGGTGATCGTCGCCCTGGTGGTGCAACACGGGGTGCAATACCTGCTGGCCACGGTGCTGCTGGGCGGGGTGGTGATGATCCTGTTCGGCCTGCTGCGCCTGGGCAAGCTGGTGCGGCTGGTGCCGTACCCGGTGATGCTCGGCTTCGTCAACGGCCTGGCGATCGTCATCGCCATGGCCCAGCTCGAGCACTTCAAGGACGGTGAGCACTGGCTCAGCGGCGCGCCGCTGTACCTGATGATCGGCCTGGTGGCGCTGACCATGCTGGTGGTCTACGTGCTGCCGAAGTTGACTCGTGCGGTGCCACCGGCACTGGTGGCGATCCTCGGGGTTGGCGTGCTGGTGTACCTGCTTGACCTGCCGACGCGCACCCTCGGCGACATGGCGCACATTGCCGGCGGCCTGCCACAGCCGGCCCTGCCGCAGGTGCCGTGGAACCTGGAAACCCTGAAGATCATCGCCCCTTACGCGGTGCTGATGGCCATGGTCGGCCTGCTGGAAACCCTGCTGACCCTCAACCTGACCGATGAAATCACCGAGAGCCGTGGCTACCCGGACCGCGAGTGCGTGGCCCTGGG
This sequence comes from Pseudomonas sp., assembly GCF_017744435.1. Lineage (GTDB taxonomy): Bacteria > Pseudomonadota > Gammaproteobacteria > Pseudomonadales > Pseudomonadaceae > Aquipseudomonas. The sequence continues at coordinate 815 of NZ_JAGIBG010000066.1, read as the reverse complement.
GGCGGCCAACATGATCTCCGGCCTGTGCGGTGGCATGGGTGGCTGCGCGATGATCGGCCAGACCGTGATCAACCTCAGCTCCAACGGCCGCGGCCGGTTGTCGGGCGTGGTGGCCGGGGTGATGATCCTGCTGTTCGTGCTGTTCCTGTCGCCGCTGATCGAGCGCATTCCGCTGGCGGCGCTGGTCGGGGTGATGTTCGTGGTGGCCCAGCAGACCTTTGCCTGGGCCTCGCTGCGGGTGCTGCACAAGGTGCCGGTGAGCGATGTGCTGGCGATCATCGCGGTGACCGTGGTGACGGTGTTCACCGACCTGGCCACGGCGGTGCTGTTCGGTATCGTCATCGCGGCAGTGAACTTTGCCTGGCAGCATGCCCGCGAGCTGTACGCCGACAGCCACGAGGATGGGGAAGGGGGCAAGCATTACCAGGTGCATGGCACGCTGTTCTTTGCCTCGACCACGCCGTTTCTCAATCAGTTCGACCCCGCCAATGACCCGGCCAAGGTCACCCTCGATTGCCAGCATCTGAGCTTTGTCGATTATTCGGCGATTGCGGCGTTGAAGACCTTGCGTGAGCGTTATGCCAAGGCCGGCAAGCACCTGCGTGTGGTGCACCTGTCGGAGCGCTGCAAAAAACTGCTGAAGCGGGCTGGCGAGCAGCACTGACTATCGTTGTGGCCTGCACCGGCCCCTTCGCGGGCACGCCCGCTCCCACAGGGAATATGCGATTCCTGTGGGAGCGGGCGTGCCCGCGAAGGGGCCGGTGCAGGCCACAACGATAGTCAGTGCTGCTCGCCAGCCCGCTTCAGCAGTTTTT
>NZ_JAGIBG010000065.1 GCF_017744435.1 Pseudomonas sp. | reverse complement strand
CCCGCCAAGGCAAGTCCAGCGTCGCTGCACAGAACTGAAAATGATTGGGGCCGCCTTGCGGCCCTTCGCGGGCACGCCCGCTCCCACAGGGAAAGCGCAATCCTGTGGGAGCGGGCGTGCCCGCGAAGGGCCGCAAGGCGGCCCCAATCATTTTCAGTTCTGTGCAGCGACGCTGGACTTGCCTTGGCGGGTTTCGATCTCGTCGATCAGGCGCTTGGCCAGCGCCGGGTAGTTCTCGTCGAAGTGGTGGCCGCCTGGCAGCTTCATGCGTTCACCCACTGCAGTCTTGTCGGTGCAACCGCTCTCGTCGGTCTCTTCGATACCGTAAACGCAGACCACCTTGGACGCCGGTAGCTTGGCCATTTCCGGCCCGGTTGGCGCTTCCTGGCCTTCCTTGCCCAGCCAGCCCTCAACCTCGATCTCGAAGCTGCCGCTACGGGCGAACGCCAGCAGCACGACCGCGTCGATACGCTGCTGGTCTTCGGCCGGCAGGCGGTTGTAGATGGCCGGCAGCACGTCGGCGCCGAACGAGTATCCAGTCAGCACGAAACGCTTGGTGCCCCACTTCTGACGGTAGTGCTGCATCAGTTCCGACAGGTCGGCGGCGCTTTGCTCCGGGGTCTTGTGCTGCCAGTAGTAGCGCAGGGTGTCGATGCCGACCACCGGGTAGCCGAGCTTGGCCATTTCACCGGCCACATCGCGGTCCAGGTCGCGCCAGCCGCCGTCACCGGACAGGAACAGGGTGACGGTGTCGGTGGTCTGCCCGGCCGGGACTTCTACCACCGGGATGGCCAGGGCGTTGCCGTCGCGGCCGACCAGGGCCTGGGTCAGCTGGGCCTTGAGCACCTGTGGCAGGTGGATGTCATAGTCGCTGATGCTGGTTTCGGCGTTGGCCTGGTCGCGCACGAAGGCAGCGCTGGCGTCGTCCGGATTGTCGTTCCAGGCGACGTTCCAGTGGCCGTGGGCGGCCGACTTCGGCAGCTCGACCTTGCAACCTGGCTGTTCCAGGGTGAAGTCGACCGAGATGGCCCGCGCCTTGTCGTCGCTCTGGGTGGCCAGCCAGCGCCATGCCTGGGCTGCGCCCGGGCCGATGCCGGCGACCAGGGTCGGTTTGTCGGACAGCTGGGTCAGCGCCTGGTCCATGGCCTGTTGCTGCTTGGTGCAGTCGTTCGGCGGCAGGATCACCTGGACCAGCTGCGCCTCGCCAGCCTGGCTCAGGTCCATCAGCTGCTTGTCGGTCAGGGCCTGGTCCTGGGGCACGCCGATGGCGACCCGGGCCTTGGCGTGCACGCCAGGGGTGACGCGGATGATGCTGGTGTCATTGAGGGTCAACTGCTCCAGCCGTGCCTCGGGGGCAGGGCGGGCCCACAGCCAAAAGCCCCCAGCGCCGGCCAGGGCGGCCAGCAGCAGGGGAATCAGTACGTACAGCCAATAGCGTCGGATCATCAACGTTTCACCAATCCAGTCAGGCCGCCGGCAATCAGGGCGGCAGTATCGGCCAGTGCCACCAGCGGGTCGAGCCCGGCCGGCACGGCCATGTAACGAGGTTCCCAGTCCGGCTGGAACTTGTCCTTGAAGCGCCGCAGGCCCTGGAAGTTGTAGAGCTGTTCGCCCCGGCGGAACACCATCGAGCCCAGGCGTTGGGTCAAGGGTGCGCCGCGCCGTGGCTGCAGGCCGGAAAGCGGGACCATGCCCAGGCTGAAGCGGCCGTAGTCATGGCTTTTGTAATGCAGGATCAAGCCGATCATCATGAATTCCATGGTCAGCTTCGGCGCCTCGGGGTGTGCGCGCATCAGGTCGAGGCTGGCCAGTTCGTTGCTGTGGGTTTCCAGCAGGTTGGCGAAGGCCACCGGCCGGCCCTGGAAACGAATCAGGGCGATACGGAAGTGCTGCAGGTACTCGGGGCTGAAGCGCCCCAGCGAGAAGCCTTTCTCGCGCACGTTCTTGCCGCCGAGCCAGGCGTCGGAGATTTCCTTGAGCTCGGCCAGCGGTGCATGGCCAGGTTCGTGGATCTCCAGGCTCAGGCCATCCCGGCCGCCGCGGTTCCAGGTGTAGCGCAGGTCTTTCATTTCCTTGCCCTTGGCTTCGAGGTCGAAGCGGCGCAGGTCGACCCGCGCTTCCTCGCCCAGTTTCAGGGCAGTCAGGCCGATGTCCATGTAGAACGGCAGGTTCTCTGCGCGCACCTGGTAGAACACCGGGCGGGCGTGGTGCAGGTCGCACAGGTCGCGGAACTGCCAGATCATCTCGGCGCGTTCCTGGGCCGGGCCGATCGGGTCGTACAGCGCCACCAGGCTGCGGCCGCGGCGGGCATACATGAGGAAGGCATTGTCGCTGGGGTGGAACAGCAATGCCTTGTCGCCGGTCAATGCCAGGCCGCCGTCGGGCTGGTCGGAGGCCAGAAGGATGCGGTTGGCGCGCTGCAGCTCGACGTCGTCAGGCAGGTGAATGACCGGACGGGCGGTGCGCAGCAACCAGGTCAGGGCGACAATCACCAGCAGCACCGCGCTGCCCAGGGCGGCGCGCAAGCCGCGCGGGGCGTCGGCGTCGAGGGTGAACTGCCACCACAGCTTGTGGGTATAGGGTACGTCCTGGTAGGCGAACAGCAGCAGCCACACCGAAGCGCCGACCACGCAGGCGCTGGCCACCAGGTACACCGGTGAGAACGGCAGTTCGAGCAGCCGGCTTGGCCGGTAGAACGAGCGGCGGAAAACGGCCAGCAGGGCAGCGGTCAGGGTCAGCAGGCTGGCTTCTTCCCAGTCGAAGCCTTTGAGGATCGACAGCAGTGCGCCGACCAGCAGCAGCACGGTGGTCAGCAGCCAGGCTGCCGACAGGCGCCGGCGCAGGCCCTGGGCCAGCAGCAGGCAGAGCACGCCAATCAGGCTGGCGCCGAAGTGCGAGGCATCAATCAGCCGGTGTGGCACGAGGAAGCCCATGTGCTCCAGGCGTGTGTCGATCTCCGGGGTGGCGCCGGAGAACAGTAGCACCACGCCCGACAGGAACACCAGAATCGCCAGGATCGGTGCGCCAAGGCCCGAGGCCGCCTTGATCGCTTGCTGGGCGAACAGCAGGCGGCGTGCTTCGTTGGCCAGCAGCAGCACGCAGGCCAGCAGCAGCGGCAACACCACGTAGATCAGCCGGTACAGGAGCAGGGCGGCGGCCAGTGGCGCGGCGCCAAGCTGGTCGGCGAAGGCGGCCAGCAGGATCGCTTCGAACACCCCAACGCCACCCGGTACATGGCTGAGCACTCCAGCAGCCAGGGCCAGCAGGTAGACCAGCACGAAGGCACCGAAGGGGGGCGCTTCCGGCAGCAGCAGGTAAAGCACGGTGGCTGCAGCGGCGACGTCCAGTGCGGTTATCAGCAACTGCAGGGCTGCCAGGCGCCCACCGGGCAGGCGCAGGGTGCGGCGCCCCAACTGGACCAGCAGGTTGTCGGCCAGCGGTTGTTCCGGCAGGCGACGGCGATACAGCCCGATCACCAGCACGGCGGTGATGGCCAGAACGGCGATGGCGATGCCGGCGAGCACCGTCGAAGGCATGCGCAGGGCGGTTGCCGCGGCCGGCAGGTTGCTCAAGGTGGCCAGCGCCGCCAGTGGTGGCAGTGCGCAACCCAGGGACAGGCTGGCAAACACGGTCATGCGTGCGACTTCGGCGGCACCGAGGCCCTGGCGTGCATACAAGCGGTAGCGCACCGAGCCGCCCGAGAGCATCGACAGGCCGATCGCGTTACCAATGGCAAAGGCGCTGAAACCGCCCATTATCAAGGATCGCGCAGGCAGCTTGACGGCGGCGTAACGGCTGGCCGACCACTCGTAGCCCAGCAGGATCACGAACCCTGCCACCGTCGCCAGCAGGGCACCGATCAACGATTTTGCCGGTACGTCGAGCATGGCATCGTGCAGGGCGTAGATGTCCAGTTCGCTCAACAGATGCCGACAAGCAATCAGCGCCATGGCAAACAGCAGCAAGGTTACGGCCAGGCCAATTGGCTGACGGTAACTGCTCATTCGTTCCAGCCAAGGCAGGCGCTGGGCAGCAGTCGGCAGTGCCGAAGCGAGAGGCACCTGGGGTTCGGGGGTGTGCGATGTCATGAGATGCCTCGAGCGTGTTGCGCGAGGAGGGGAAGAGCTGCGGCCAAGTGAAAGTCCCTTTGGTAAACGTATCCAGATATTACTCCGGGCAACGTTACTTTCAGTCGTCCGGCAGTGTTAAAGATAGTTCATTCTCAAGTCGACACCTCAAACGAGCGGGTTTGGGTGCAGTACAAGGATTTATCAGGCGACGAAATGCAACAAACCCCGCACTGTTTTTACACAGGCGGGGTTTGTTCTGACGAATATGGTTGCGGGAGCCGGATTTGAACCGACGACCTTCGGGTTATGAGCCCGACGAGCTACCAGGCTGCTCCATCCCGCGTCAGAGGGGCGCATTCTATAGATTCGGACGGGCAAGTCAAGCACTAACTGCACAAGGGCAAGCAATTGTTTCAGACCTTGAATTTCAGGCAAAGAAAAAGGCCACTGCGTTAACAGTGGCCTTTTCTCGAATCTGGTTGCGGGAGCCGGATTTGAAC
>NZ_JAGIBG010000064.1 GCF_017744435.1 Pseudomonas sp. | reverse complement strand
CCGGCCGAAAAAGGCTGAGTTTTCTACCGCCTGTGCCGGCCCTTTCGCGGGCACGCCCGCTCCCACAGGATATGTGCAAGGCTTGATGCTAGTGCAGTACCTGTGGGAGCGGGCATGCCCGCGAAAGGGCCGGCACAGGCGGTAGAAAACTCAGCCTTTTTCGGCCGGCGCCGAGCTCAGTTCGAACGGGCTGCTGCTGCGCCGCTGGTTGCGATCTTCCCGCGGCGTGGCGCCGAAGAAATTGCGGTAGGCGCTGGAGAAATGCGGCCCCGAGGAGAAGCCACAGGACAAGCCGATCTGGATGATCGACTTGCTGGTTTGCATCAGCATCTGCCGCGCCTTGTTCAGCCGCAGCTCCAGGTAGTACTGGCTCGGCACGCGATTCAGGTACTGCTTGAAGATCCGCTCCAGTTGCCGGCGCGATACGCAGACATGCTGGGCGATTTCGTCGGTGGTCAGCGGCTCTTCGATGTTCGCTTCCATCAGCAGCACGGCCTGGGTCAGCTTCGGATGGCTCGAGCCAAGGCGGTTCTGCAACGGAATGCGCTGGCGCTCGCCACCTTCGCGAATGCGCTCGACCACCAGCTCCTCGGACACCGCCCCCGCCAGCTCGGCCCCGTGATCGCGGGCCAGCACCGCCAGCAGCAGATCGGTAACGGCCATGCCACCACAGGCGGTCAGGCGGTCACGGTCCCAGTCGAACAAGTGGCTGGTGGCAATCACCTTGGGGAAACGCTCGGCAAAGTCGTCCTGCCAGCGCCAGTGCACGGCGGCGCGATAACCGTCGAGCAAACCAAGCATGGCCAACGGGTACACCCCGGCGGACAGGCCACCGATCATGCAACCACTGCGCGCCAGCTGCTTGAGCGCCGTCGACAGCGCCGAACCCAACGCCTGGGGCAGGTCGTCAGCCAGCAGGAACAGCTTGTGGCAACCTTCCAGGCGCCCGTTCCACGACTCGCCAGGCAGGCGCCAGGCGCCCTCCTCGGCAGGTTCCGCCTGGAGGAAGACGGTCTCGTAGACCACCTCCGGATGCACCCGCTGGGCCACCTGCAACACTTCCTCTGCCAGCGCCAGGGTCAAAGGCTTGGTGCTTGGCCAGATGAGAAAACCGATTCGCTGGGTGGTCATAAGGTACGGTCCGAAACCTGGGTTCGTTCGAGTCTGTGGCGCCGGGTCAGGCTGCGCTCGCTGCGCAGCATGCCCTATTCTGGTGCAAAGGTGCAGCGTTTTACTTCAAGCTGCCGGAGAGGAACTGCTTGAGCCGCTCCGATTGCGGGTTGGCCAGCACTTCACGCGGGCAACCGGTTTCTTCGACCAGGCCTTTGTGCAGGAACACCAGCTGGTTCGACACTTCACGGGCAAAGCCCATTTCGTGCGTCACCACCACCATGGTGCGGCCTTCCTGGGCCAGGGCCTGCATGACCTTGAGCACATCGCCCACCAGCTCGGGGTCAAGCGCCGAAGTCGGTTCGTCGAACAGCATAACCTCTGGCTCCATGGCCAGGGCCCGGGCAATTGCCACACGCTGTTGCTCACCACCGGACATATGGCCCGGGAACGCATCCTTGCGGTGCGCCACACCGACCTTGGCCAGGTAGTGCTCGGCCTTTTCCAGGGCTTCCTTCTTGTTCATCCCCAGCACGTGCACCGGGGCTTCGATGATGTTCTCCAGTGCAGTCATGTGCGACCACAGGTTGAAATGCTGGAACACCATCGACAGGCGCGAGCGCATGCGTTGCAACTGGCGCGGGTCGGAGGCCTTGAGCGCGCCATCCTTGCCCGGCACCAGCTTGAGCTCTTCGTTGTTGAGCAGGATCTTGCCTGCATGGGGCTGCTCGAGCAGGTTGATGCAGCGCAGGAAGGTCGACTTGCCCGAACCGCTGGAGCCGATGATGCTGATCACGTCGCCTGCCTTGGCCGCCAGGGACACGCCCTTGAGCACTTCATGGCTGCCGTAGCGCTTGTGCAGGTCTTGGACTTCGAGTTTGTACATGCTGTCGGTTCTCACAGAGCGTTCAGTGCTTGCGCGGCGCCAGGTAGCCGAGCCAGCGGCGTTCGGCCATCTTGAACAGGCGCACGAGGATGAAGGTCAGGCACAGGTAGAACACGCCCGCCGTGATGTAGGCCTCGAAAGGCAGGTAGTACTGGGCATTGACCGTGCGTGCGGCGCCAGTGATGTCGATCAGGGTGACGATCGACGCCAGGCTGGTGGTCTGCAGCATCATGATCACTTCGTTGCTGTACTGCGGCAGCGCCCGGCGCAGGGCCGATGGCAGCAGGATGCGGCGGTACATCTTCATGCGCGACATGCCCATGGCCTTGGCCGCCTCGATCTCGCCATGGGGCGTGGCCCTGAGGCTGCCGGCGATGATTTCCGCGGTGTAGGCGCTGGTGTTGACGGCGAAGGCCAGGCAGGCGCAGAAGGTTGCGCTGGACAGCCACGGCCAGAAGATGCTCTCGCGCACCGACTCGAACTGGGCCAGGCCGTAGTAGATCAGGAACAGCTGCACCAGCATCGGCGTGCCGCGGATCACGTAGGTGTACAGCCAGGCGCCCATGTTCACCAGCGGCTGCTTGGATACCCGCATCAGCCCCAGCGGAATGGCCGCCAGCAGGCCGAACAGCAGCGACAGCGCCAGCAGCTTGAGGGTGGTCAGCAGGCCGCCGAGGTACAGCGGCATGGCTTCCCAGATGACGTTGTAGTCGAAAATCATAGTTCAGCCACCTTGACGCCTACCGAGTAGCGGCGCTCCAGATACTTCAGCGCCAGCAGCGAAATACTGGTGATCACCAGGTACAGCGCGGCCACGGCCAGGAAGAAGGTGAAAGGCTCGCGGGTGGCGTCGGCCGCCTGCTTGGCCTTGAACATCATGTCCTGCAGGCCGACCACCGAAATCAGCGCCGTGGCCTTGGTCAACACCAGCCAGTTGTTGGTGAAGCCCGGGATGGCCAGGCGGATCATCTGCGGCACCTGGATGCGGAAGAACACCTGGCGCGCGCTCATGCCATAGGCCACGCCGGCTTCGGCCTGGCCCTTGGGGATACCGAGGAACGCACCACGGAAGGTTTCCGACAGGTACGCACCGAAAATGAAGCCCAGCGTGCCGATACCGGCTACCAGCGGGTTCAGGTCGATGTAGTCGTCATAGCCGAGCAGCGGTGCCACCCGGTTGATGATGTCCTGGCCGCCGTAGAAGATCAGCAGGATCAGGACCAGGTCGGGGATGCCACGGATCACCGTGGAATACAGATCCCCCAGCCAGGCCAGCCAGCGCACCGGCGACAAACGCAGCGCCACGCCGATCAGGCCGAGGACGATGGCCAGGGCCATCGACGACAGGGCGAGCTGTAGCGTCAGCCACGCCCCGTCGAGGATGACTGCCCCATAGCCTTTCAACATGATTGGGATTCCTCAGGGCTTGGGAATGAAAAATGGTGCAAACCTCAGAGCCTCTGCTGTTTGCACCATTGCACAGGTGAAACCCGACGTCTTAGTTCGAGTCTGGACCGTAGATGTCGAAGTTGAAGTACTTCTTCTCGATTTCTTTGTACTTGCCGTTGGCGCGGATGGCGTCGATGGCCTTGTTGATGCGCTCGCGGTTGGCGTCGTCGCCCTTGCGCACGGCGATACCGACGCCGTCACCGAAGTACTTCACGTCGGTGAACGATGGGCCGACGAAGGCAAAGCCCTTGCCGGCGTCGGTTTTCAGGAAGCCGTCTTCGAGCAGGGTGGCGTCGGCCACGGTACCGTCCAGGCGGCCGGCGGCAACGTCCAGGTAGATTTCGTTCTGGGTGCCGTAAGGAACGACGGTGGCGCCCTTCGGAGCCAGTACTTCCTTGGCGAAGCGGTCGTGGATCGAGCCGCGCTGCACGCCGATCTTCTTGCCCTTGAGTTCGTCGAGGCTGTCGCTGACGGTGGTGCCGTCCTTCATGACCAGGCGGGCCGGGGTCAGGTAGTAGCGCTTGGTGAAGTCGACCGACTTCTTGCGGTCGTCGGTGATCGACATGGACGACAGGATGGCGTCGATCTTGCGCACTTTCAGCGCCGGGATCAGGCCGTCGAACTCTTGCTCGACCCAGGTGCACTTGGCCTTCATCTCTTCACACAGGGCGTTGCCGATGTCGTAGTCGAAACCGGCGATGCTGCCATCCGGCTGCTTGAAGGCGAACGGTGGGTAGGCGGCTTCGATGCCGATCTTCAACGGTTTTTCATCGGCCTGCGATACCAGGGAAAACACGGAAAGCGCCAGGGCGCCGAGCAGTGCGAGCTTCTTCATCAGGTAACTCCATCGGTACGGGGCAATACGAGGCAGGGGGTAACAGCTGCCCGATATGCGAATGGGTACAACGCGAGCCGCGCAGGTTTCGACCAAGGTCGCAGACCACGAGCGAGTGAGTGGCATTTTAACGACAGCCCGGTAGTCGATATTTCTTCAAAGCGACAACTACTTACAGAAGCGCTTGAAATCGCGGCGGGCGATGTTGACAGCTTTTGCAAAACATGCAAGAGCTCGAGAGAAATAACCTGTAAGCCAAGCAATTACCGGGCCTATTATTGGCAAACCCTTGCAATACGGCAAGTGCAGCGTTTCACCTAGCTGAAATTGCCCGAGCAAGGGCACCGAAACGGCCCGGATATGTTTCCGAGTGCCCCGATCCTGTGCGAAATCGGTGACAGAAGAGTTACCGATGATTGTCGGGTAACAGTAAAGCAAAAACCCCGCCGGTTGCCCGTGCGGGGTTTTGCATACTCGGTAACCCGGACTTATCAGGCCGAGGCCAGGCTCATCGCCTTGTGGGTATCGATCAGGTGCTGCACCACGCCTGGGTCGGCCAGGGTCGAGATGTCACCCAGGGCATCGTATTCGGCGGTGGCGATCTTGCGCAGGATACGCCGCATGATCTTGCCCGAGCGGGTCTTTGGCAGCCCCGGCGCCCACTGGATCACATCCGGCGAGGCAATCGGGCCGATCTCCTTGCGCACCCAGTTCTTCAGCTCCAGGCGCAGCTGCTCGCTCGGCTCGATACCGGCATTCAGGGT
>NZ_JAGIBG010000063.1 GCF_017744435.1 Pseudomonas sp. | reverse complement strand
CCCTGATTTGTTGTGCAGTCCCGGCCCAGGCGCTGGTGCTGGAGTTATGAGGTTGCCTGTGCGGGCCTCTTCGCGGCTAAAGCCGCTCCCACTGGGATATCACAGGTTTTGAAAACTGTGCGGTCCCTGTGGGAGCGGCTTTAGCCGCGAAGAGGCCCGCACAGGCAACCTCATAACTCCAGCACCAGCGCCTGGGCCGGGACTGCACAACAAATCAGGGCGGTGCCACTTTCGGGCATCTCGGCAGGTGGATTCGGGTAATGCACCTGCCCACTCACCACCTTGGTCTTGCACGTCCCGCAAGACCCACCCCGGCAGCTGAACTCCGGCGACAGCCCGCGCGCCTCGGCCAGTTCCAGCAAGGTGCCAGAACCGGGTGACCAACGCGCCTCCTTGGCAGAGCTGGCAAAGTACACCGGCACCGGCTCGCTGGCAGCCGGTGGCTGTTGCAGCGCGGGCCGGTTGTCGTCGCCATGCCGCCGAAGGGTCGATGGCCCGAAGGTTTCGGCATGAATGCGGGCATCCGGCACATGCACACTGCGCAGTCCCTCATACACGTCCTGGGTGAAACTGGCCGGACCACACAGATAGAAGTCGTAATCATCCAGTGCCAGCGTTGCCTTTATCTGCTCGATGCCCAAACGCCCGCTGTGCTCGTAGTCACGCCCTTGTACTGCTTCGGTTTCAGGCCGGCTCAATGAACGATGCACGCTCAAGCCGGTACCGGTTTGCTGACGCAATTCAGCCAGTTCCTGCCGGAATGGCAGATCACTGAGGCTGCGGGCACCCTGGAACAGATGGATGCGACGCCCCTGTCCGCCCGCCAACAGCTCGCGCAGCATGGCGATCAGCGGTGTGATGCCCACCCCTGCACCGATCAGTACGACAGGCCTGTCGCTGGTGCTATCGAGGGTGAAGCTGCCCATGGGCAGACGGACCTCCAGCCTGTCCCCTGCCCTGACACGCTCATGCAGATAACGCGACGCCGGGCCCTGTGCCTTGACGCTGATCCGCAGGTAGCCGTCGGACGGCGCGCAGGACAGGCTGTAGGTGCGAATCAGCGGTGCATCGCTACCCAGCGGGATACGCACGGGAATGTGCTGGCCGGGCAAGAACGCCACCGGTTCGTCCGCAGCGAAATAGAACGAGCGGATGTCGCGACTCTCCTGCTCAACGCGCGCCACCCGCCAGGCCAGCCACTGGCGCTGCCGCTCACGCTGCTGAAGCCGCTGCTCCGCCTCGGCCCAGGTGCCGGTCATCAGGCTGGTTGGCGCGTATTCCTGAAAGGCCCAGCGCAAACTCACCGCCGCACGGCGCAGCACCACCTGCTCGATGTCCAGCGTCCATAGCCGCTCGGCGCCCTCGAATGCCATGATCAGCGGGCTATCGAGTATCACCTCGGTGCGCCCGGTCACCTGCAGTACATCACCGCTGCTGAAATCGACGAACAACAGCCCGGCTCGCGGATTCTCCAGCAAGTTGCCGAGGGTGTTGAAATGCAGGTTGCCGGCATAGTCGGGAAGGGTCAGGCGGTTGCCTTCGACCCTGACGAAGCCGGGGCGGCCGCCACGGTGCGAGACGTCCACCGAACGCATGCCATCGGGGTGATCGATATAACTGGCGACGAACAACGTGTCCGCGTTCGCGATCATCTGGGTGGTCGTGGCATCCAGCCCTTGCGCATCGATTTTTCCATGCGCAGGTTCATCGACGCGCGTGTATTCGCGCAGCTGGATGTACTGCGGGCAATTGCCGAACGCCTGCTCCACCTGCACGTCCAGCCGCCCGTCGGCGGCATGAGCGATCAACCCGTTGATGCGGTTGCGCCGACGTGTGTGCAGTTCGATGCCGAGCAGGCCGATGGCCCCGCCAGTAGTCAGCCCTGGCGTTGCCGGGTCGTCCCCGGCCGGATGGAAATCGATCAGCAGCTGCCGAGGGTCGGGCGAGCTGACGAAGCCTTCCGGGCCTTCGAGCAGCGTCGCCCAAGGCTTGCCGCCCTGATCCACAGCGCCGGCGACGATAAACGGCAACTGCTGGTAGAACGTGCGGTGCTGGTCGGGCATGAAGTCACGAATGACCTTCTGCCCGAACACGTCCATGCGCTCCGACACACCTGCATGCTCCTGCAGGCGCTTCTCGCCGGCATGCCAGGGCGAGGTGCGATGATCGGGGAGTTGCGCCATGGCGGCATTCCTCGCGTGGGGTGCGGCTCAGACGGTGGTCTGCAGGCCGACGGCAGTGCGTGGCATGGCGACGAAACCAGGCAACGCTTCGATCCGCGCCAGCCAGGCGCGCACGTTGGGGTAAGGGTCCAGCGAGACATTGCCCTCGGGGGCGTGGGCGATGTACGAGTAGTTGGCGACATCGGCGATGGTCGGCTCATTGCCGACGAGGAACGCCGACTTGGCCAGCTCGGCGTCCATCACCTTGAGCAAGGTGTGCGCGCGGCCGATGACTTCGTCGGTGTCGAACGAAGCACCGAACACCGTCACCAGGCGAGCGGCTGCCGGGCCAAAGGCCAATGGCCCGGCGGCAACCGACAACCAGCGCTGCACGCGGGCGGCTTTCACCGGGTCATGGGGGAGCCACTTGCCCGCCTTGTCGTAAGTGCTGGCCAGGTAGATAAGAATGGCGTTGGAATCGGCGATGACGGTGCCGTTGTCATCGATCACCGGTACCTGGCCGAACGGATTGAGGGCGAGGAAATCCGGCTGCTTGTGCGCGCCTTTGGCCAGGTCGACGAATACCAGTTCGGTGGGCAGTTGCAGCAACGACAGCATCAGCTCGATGCGGTGTGCGTGGCCGGACTTGGGGAAATTGTAGAGTGTGATCACGGGCTGGGCTCCAGGGTTGGCACCGGGGTGGTGCCGGCTGGAGCCCATCCTGCGCTGATTCGGCTGGCAGCAGAATCAGTGCAAGGAGCAAACCATAATTTCGCCTGGCGAAATAATCAGGTGATCAGTGCCGCGACTCCTTCTGATAGCGATACAGGCCCCGCGCAGCCTCGACCACGTGCGGTACGCAAGCCTGCAACTCATCGAAGCTCATGGCATCGAGCAACTCGAAGTTGTCTTCCAGGCCATGCAGTGAAATCGCCTTGAGCTGTTGATCCTGTTCGGGCGGCAACTCGCCCCAAGCCGCCACCTGCGTGCCACGCATGTAGCCGAAGCACCACTCTTCCATAATGATCGCCGGCCCTTCCTCGGCCTCACTCTCTTCGAACAGCGGTTCGAAGCCTTCGAGGTTCTCCGCCAGTTGCTCGGCAACCTGGTAGGCATAACGCAGCATCAAGGCGGTGTAGGCCTCCTCATGGGCGGGTTTCTTGAACTTCGGTACCTTGCCGCCCGCGACGGTGGGCAGCCATTGCTCTGGCAGCACGTCGACCGGGGAGCTGGCCAGGGCGGTGAAAAAGCCATTGAGCTCGGCCAGGTTGAGCACCGAATAGTCGTTGCCGTAGGTGATCAGCAGGTCTTCGAGGCGGGCGAGTTCTTTTTCGCTGAGGGCGGGGAGCATGTGTGGGTGTCCTGGGGTGAAGATTTGCGTGCACCCTAGCACATGGGGGATTGCGTCTGCAGAAAGCATTCGCGGGGCAAGTCGGGTGCGGCGACCCGACTTGCCCCGCGATCAGGCAGTTAAGCCTTATACCGCCAGCGCGCGCTCACGCAGCTCGCTGTTGAGGATGCGGTCGTTCTCGCTGTAGTCGACCGGGCAGTCGATTACATGCACGCCTGGGGTCTTGATGCAGTGCTCGAGCAGCGGCAGGAAGGCTTCGGCGCTCTCCACACGGTGGCCATTGGCACCGTAGGCTTCGGCGTATTTGACGAAGTCCGGGTTGCCGTAGTCCAGGCCGAAATCGGTGAAGCCCATGTTGGCCTGCTTCCAGCGGATCATGCCGTAGCCGTCGTCACGCAGGATCACCACGGTGATGTGCATGCCCAGACGAACTGCGGTTTCCAGCTCCTGGCTGTTCATCATGAAGCCGCCGTCGCCGCACACCGAGATGACCGGGCGATCCGGGTACACCAGGTGCGAAGCCATTGCCGATGGCAGGCCGGCGCCCATGGTGGCCAGGGCGTTGTCGAGCAGCACGGTGTTCGGCTTGTGCGCCTTGTAGTTACGGGCGAACCAGATCTTGTAGATGCCGTTGTCCAGGGCCACAATGCCTTCGGACGGCAGTGCGCGACGGATGTCGGCGACCAAGCGCTGCGGGTAGACCGGGAAGCGGTTGTCGTCGGCGCCTTCGGCGATCTGCGCTTCGTTGGCTTCACGGATCGCCATCAGGCGGGTGAAGTCCCAGTGCGCGGTGTCGTTCAGCGCTTCGCTGATCTGCCATACGGCGTTGGCGATGTCACCGATCACTTCCACTTGCGGGAAGTACACGGCATCGACTTCGGCGGAACGGAAGCTGATGTGGATGACTTCGGTGCCGCCACGGACCATGAAGAACGGTGGCTTCTCGATCACGTCGTGGCCGATGTTGATGATCAGGTCGGCCGCTTCGATGGCGCGGTGGACGAAGTCACCAGAGGACAGCGCAGCGTTACCCAGGAAGCGCGGGTGACGCTCGTCAACCACACCTTTACCCATCTGGGTGGTGATGAACGGGATACCGGTCTTGTCGATCAGCTGCTTGAGGACCTTGGCGGTCATCTTGCGGTTGGCGCCGGCGCCGATCACCAGGATCGGGCTGCGGGCCTTCTTCAGTTTCTCGACGGCAGCTTCGATGGCCACGTGCTCGGCCAGCGGGCGACGGTGCAGGCTGCGTGGGATTGGCAGGGCGTCGGTCTGCTCGGCGGCGATGTCTTCCGGCAGCTCCAGGTGCACGGCACCCGGCTTTTCTTCTTCAGCCAGGCGGAACGCTTCACGCATGCGCGCCGGGATGTTGTCGGCCGAGGCGAACTGGTGGGTGTACTTGGTGATGGGGTCCATCATGCCGCACACGTCGATGATCTGGAAGCGGCCCTGCTTGGACTTCTTGATCGGCTTCTGGCCGGTGATCATCATCATCGGCATGCCGCCCAGGTAGGCATACGCACTGGCGGTTACCAGGTTGGTTGCGCCAGGGCCCAGGGTCGACAGGCTGACGCCGGTCTTGCCGGTCAGGCGGCCATAGGTGGCGGCCATGAAGCCCGCGGACTGCTCGTGACGGGTCAGTACCAGCTTGATCTTCGACTTGCGCAGGGATTCCAGCAGGTCGAGGTTTTCCTCACCAGGAATGCCGAACACATACTCGACACCTTCGTTTTCCAGGCATTGCACAACGACATCGGCGGCCTTGGCCATCTTGCTTGTAACCTCAAGTGATCGGACAGTGGAAGTCCAGAAATGCGCAGCACGGTACGCTGGCATCGCTCGGTTCGGGGGCCAGGATTGCCCCGAACTAAAGTCTTGACGCAGCTTAAGCGCAAACAAGTCACGTTAATTTGCGAGAAATATTGTCGCACCGAGCAAACGGTGCAGATAGGAGGATACAGACAAAAGACATTTGGCTGCAGCGTCAAAGCGCCGCATTGCGGAGGGCAGAAAAGACAAAACCCCTACCTGCATGCGCAGATAGGGGTTTTGCGAAATGAATCTTGACGATGACCTACTCTCACATGGGGAAACCCCACACTACCATCGGCGATGCATCGTTTCACT
>NZ_JAGIBG010000062.1 GCF_017744435.1 Pseudomonas sp. | reverse complement strand
CGCCTATGTGATCGACAACAAAGGCGCGGTAACAGAGGGCGGGCTGGTTGTGTACGAGACCTTCGACGTGTTCAACGGTGCGGTGAAGGCCTGAAGATGAATTTACCCAGGCCACGCAAGCCGCCTGACCCTCCGGCGCTGCCCGCCAGCGATATGTCACTACTAGCGAGAGCCTCCCTCAAAGCTTCCCGGGACAAACGGCCATGGTCCGCGTTGACTTGATCACCACCACCCTGCTGCGCCGCGTCATCGCTGATACAAACTGGACATCTGCAAACCTTAAACGCAATGCGATCACCAGGTTGGCAACGATCCTGGGTGCAGCTACCCGGGAAGGACTCCTAACCAAAAATCCCGCCGAGATGATCGAGCTGCCGAAGCGATCGAGGAAGGAGATTGACCCCTTCACCCTGGCAGAAGCCAACACCATCATCGACAAGCTATATCAGCATAAGCACTGGCCGAGCCTCATCTACGGCGCGCTGTTCGAGTTCATGTTCTTCACCGGCCTCCGCCTGTCGGAGGCTTTGGCGGTTCGCTGGGATGTGATCGATATGGAAAAGAGGACGGTGCACGTCAAGAGGACCGTTGCGCTGGGCAAGGTGGAGGAAAGGACGAAAACCGGGAGGGACCGGTTTGTCCTGCTGAATGATCGGGCGTTGCGGGCGATCCAGTTCGCAAGGGAGTACGCGGATCGCCGCAGGCATGGAAAGGGAGTGGTGACCGAAACGCCGTTCGTGTTCCCGCCGTCGAAGAACGCTGAGCACGTGAAACAGACGTCTGATCTGCACAAACAATGGGTGCCAGTGCTGAACGAATTGGGGTTCAGGCGTCGTCCCCCATACAACTGCCGTCACACCTATGCGACAATATGCTTAATGTCCGGCCTCAACCCCGCATTTATCGCCCAACAGCTGGGTCACAGCGTGCAGATGCTGCTGTCGACGTATGCCCGTTGGCTCAACTCAAGCTCCGACTGGAGCGAGCTGGAAAAACTCAAGATTGGTATCAAATCGGTATCAGCTGAAAATCCAGCGTCGTAAGTTACTGATAGGTAAGCCCTTTGATCTCCACCGCCAACATCACCATGCGCTATGCCATGGGGTTTAGCGGGTGGGGATGTGTTGATTTTGCTGGGTGAAACTCCTCTCACTCCCCCACCGAAACGCATCAGTTGGTTCGCGAATTGGTCCGAATGGTTTCATCCGACTCTGATGCCGATCCGGCATAACATACGCCGTGCCGGGCGCATGTGCTCGCCGGATTCAACGTCTGCATTCGACCCATAGCGGACATTCCGGGCATACCTCAGATCGTGCGCGGGTTCACTAGGCTCGTACGAAAAGTGCCTGCGCGACGATCATACCGTGTCGAAAACAGGCTCAGACTGCTCATTTACAACCGGTAAATTCCGCTTCCTCGCCTGTTTTCGCCTTTCCTGATCGCCGCTCGGCGACTATTCGTACAAACCCTAGGCAATCAGTGCTGGCAGATGAGAGAGCATCAATGCTGCTGCCGTAGATTTGAGCATGGATGGACTCAGTTTTTCGCGAGGCACCCATTTACAGGCCACGATCTCGTTACACGCCATGGGCTTCTCGCCGTCATGGACATGGGTGGTAAATATGTGATGAATGGTATAGCCGATCCTAATCGTGCAGAGAGAAAGCAGAGCGGGTGCTTCAATGGATG
The DNA here is from genome assembly GCF_017744435.1 of Pseudomonas sp. Lineage (GTDB taxonomy): Bacteria > Pseudomonadota > Gammaproteobacteria > Pseudomonadales > Pseudomonadaceae > Aquipseudomonas. The sequence continues at coordinate 5,230 of NZ_JAGIBG010000062.1, read as the reverse complement.
TCTCTTCACGCAACTCCCTGGCTGCAGCTTCCATGGGCGTTTCGCCTAATTCGATGGCGCCTCCTGGAAAATTCCATTTGCTGCCTTTCTTCCGAACCAACAGGACTCTCCTGCTCCGAAGACAGATTATCGTGGCCCTAACCTTTAATTTTCGATCATTTTTGTCCCACATATCCGTACTCAGCTCGTGAGATTTGAAACCATCTCATGGTTACGAGGTACCGGTCACATACCTAGAGACGTATGATTCTGACGGCTGGTTCAATCAGAGGGACACAAAAGCAATCTTGATATCCTGCCCAGAATGGTGTTGATATTATTTAGTGTCACCGGGTCTTGGCTACTGCGGGTGGAAACAGTCACTGTTGAAATGCAGGTATCGACATCTAGCGGACATTAAGTGCATGGCCTCAGATTGAGCGCTGATTCACCCGGGTAGAGAGCTGCTCGGTGCTTTCCTTGCGCTCCGAATAGCGATCCACCAGGAACTCCTGGCGGTCGCGCAGCAGGACAGTGAACTTCACCAGTTCCTCCATGACATCCACCACGCGATCGTAGTACGGCGAAGGCTTCATGCGCCCGGTGTCGTCGAACTCCAAGTAGGCTTTAGGGACCGAAGACTGGTTCGGTATGGTGAACATCCGCATCCAGCGGCCAAGCACGCGCAGCTGGTTGACCACGTTGAACGACTGGGAGCCGCCACACACCTGCATGACCGCCAGGGTCTTGCCTTGGGTGGGACGAATAGCTCCCAGTGCCAAGGGGATCCAGTCGATCTGCGCCTTGAATACCGCAGACATCGCACCATGACGCTCCGGCGAGCACCAGACCTGGCCTTCCGACCACTGCACCAGATCACGCAGTTCCTGCACCATGGGGTGCTCGACAGGCACATCGTCAGGCAGCGGCAGGCCTGACGGATTGAAGATGCGCGTCTCGGCACCGAAGTGCTCCAGCAGGCGTGCGGCTTCTTCCACCAGCAAGCGACTGAAGGAGCGTTCGCGGGTCGATCCATACAGCAACAGGATGCGCGGTTTGTGCTCGCTGCAACGGGTTGCCGCTGGCGGCACATCGAACAGCGCGAGGTCGAGATTAGGCAGTTGCTCGGACATGTTTCCTCCTGCTCAAAGCGTACCGATGCGATCCAGCGCATGTTTGAGCTGGTCACGGTCGAGGTGATCGAAGGGCAGTGCGAAGAAGGCCTGGCAGCGTGATTCGATGCGGGCCAGCGTAGCGCGGAATGCGGCGTCGACCGACGCTTCGTCAGCCACAACATCGGACGGATCCTCCAGCCCCCAGTGCGACTTCAGCGCAGGGCCGAAATACACCGGGCAAGCTTCACCGGCCGCCTTGTCGCAAACGGTGATGACGATGTCAGGAGGGCAACCCTCGAACGCGTCATTGCCCTTGCTGCTCAGCCCATCAATAGAGATGCCGGCATCCTGCAAGGTGGTCAGGCTGCGAGGCAACACTTGGCCTTTCGGGAAACTGCCGGAGCTGACGGCTTCAAATCCGTTAGGCGCCAGGTGATTGAACATGGCCTCGGAGAGAATGCTGCGGCAGCTGTTGGCCGTGCACATGAACAGGACTCGCATGGAGAGCTCCTCCGCTTCGTGGCGGATGTTAGAGGCTCAGGCGCAAAGCCAGAGCCGAAAGGGTGATCAACATAACCGGCAGCGTCAGCAGGATGCCGACCTTGAAGTAGTAACCCCAGGTGATGCGCATGCCTTTGCGCTCCAGCACGTGCAGCCAGAGCAGCGTGGCGAGGCTGCCGATGGGGGTGATTTTCGGGCCGAGGTCACAGCCGATGACGTTGGCGTAGATCATCGCCTCGCGCACCAGCCCTTGCGCTTCGCTGGCCTGGATCGACAGAGCGCCGATCAGCACGCTGGGCATGTTGTTCATGACCGAGGACAGCAAGGCTGCGATTAACCCGGTGCCGATGGCGGCACTCCACAGCCCTTGCTGCGCCAGGCGGTCGAGCAGGTGGGTGAGCATATCGGTCAGGCCGGCATTCTTCAGCCCGTAGACCACCAGGTACATGCCGAGGGAAAAGATCACCACCTGCCAGGGCGCTTCGCGCAGCACACGACGGGTCGAGATGCGATGGCCGCGAGCGGCGACGGCAAATAGGATCGCCGCACAGGCTGCGGCTACTGCGCTGATCGGGATACCCAGTGGTTCCAGGGCGAACAGGCCGATCAGCAGCACCAGCAGTACCCAGCCACCGACCTTGAAGGTAGCGCGGTCATGAATCGCCTCGCTTGGCGTCTTCAGGGCCGCGACCGTGTACTGCTTCGGTATGTCACTGCGAAAATACACGAACAGCACCAGCAAGGTTGCGGCCACGCTGACGAGGTTCACCGGCACCATCACCGAGGCGTATTCGCTGAAACCCAGCCTGAAGTAGTCGGCCGAGACGATGTTCACCAGGTTGGAGACCACCAGCGGCAGGCTCGCCGTATCGGCGATGAAGCCTGCGGCCATGACGAAGGCCAGCGTCGCAGCAGGTGAGAAACGCAGCGCGAGCAGCATCGACATGACGATAGGCGTGAGGATCAGCGCCGCACCGTCATTGGCGAACAGCGCCGACACGGCAGCGCCGAGCAGCACGCAGAAGGCGAACAGGCGGTAACCGCTGCCGTTTGCCCAGCGCGCCACGTGGAGCGCGGCCCACTCGAAGAAACCGGCCTCGTCCAGCAACAGGCTGATGATGATGACGGCGATGAAGGTGGCGGTGGCGTTCCAGACAATGGCCCACACAGTCGGGATGTCGTGCAGCGAAACGGCACCCGCCGCCAGGGCGATGAGGGCACCGAGCGCGGCACTCCAGCCAACGCCAAGCCCCTTCGGTTGCCAGATGACCAGGATGAGGGTGAAAACAAAGACGGCAATGGCGACCAGCATGAAGATCTCGCTCGGTGATGATCAGCAGCAGGCAGCGTCACGAACGGGGCGGCCGTCCATGTTCTGCAGGCGTAGGGTGTTCTCTGCCAACCATTGCGCGTTGGCCTGCAGTGTCGCCTGCAAGATCTCGTGTACCCAAGCGGGCAGTTCCGGGTTGAGGCGGTAATACACCCATTGACCCTGGCGGCGATCCAACAGCATGCCATTGCTGCGCAGCTGCGCGAGGTGGCGGCTTATCTTGGGTTGGCTGTCATTCAGTGCGCACATCAGTTCGCAGACACATAGCTCACCGAGGCTAGCGATCAGCAGGGTGGCGCGAACACGGGTCTCGTCGGATAAGCTCTTGAACACATCGGGCGGGGTAATCATGGCTGCACCAATACATATGGATAGTCGAATATACGAATTTCCATATGTATTATGCAAGCACATTTGGTCGAACGTCCGCTAAGGGTCGAAAGCAGTCGTTCGCAGGGGCCCGAATTCGAGTTACTCAGCAGGTGCTGGCCCAAGCGTAGGTTCTTCTCAACGGTTTTCAAGACCGTGGTACAAATACCCGAACCACGGGGCGCTAGGACCGAAATCGATTCCAAAACAAATGCGAAACGGCACGGCTACAGGCCGCTTATCACAAGGGTCGCCGTTTCGGTTTTGGAACCGATTTCACCCCTCCCCGGCGCTCCGCCGACCACGATCCGTCCTGGCTCGTCCCTCTCCCACTCTGCAGCAGACTCATACTGAAACAGTCCGATGTGAAAGGCCTCCTCATGCTCAAGCAGCGCCCACTCGGCAAGCGTCCGGCGAACTCACCTTCCGAACTCCAGCTTTAAGGGCGATGGTGTCCGCGTATTTTTAAGCGGACGCGATCACCCTTATCGCCAGGATTTCTATGCGCCAACGAAGCTCTTACCCCAAACCGTTCAAGGCCCAGGTCGTTCAGGAATGCCTGCAACCTGGCGCAACGGTGTCCAGTGTGCCGATCGACAACAACCAAGTTGAAAACCAGATACGGCCATGGGCACTTGGCCGCTCGAACTGGCTGTTTGCTGGGTCGCTGCGCAGTGGCAAGCGGGCGGCTGCAATCATGGGCCTGATCCAATCGGTGCGCATGAATGGGCATGATCCGTATGCCTATCTGAAGGATGTGCTGACGCGCCTACCTACGCAGCGGGCGAGTGAGATTGCAGCGCTGCTGCCGCATAGGTGGCGTCCGGCTTAGTCGCGCAAGGCAGTCTGCACGTATGCTTACCGATGAACTTGAATACAGCCACCCTCCCGAAAACAAGCTGACCTTACCAAGCTTGACCGAAGATGACCTATGATCTTCGTCAGTTATCCTTTCGAGTATTCCCTCAATGATAAAACGCTGCACCATGCTCGACCATGATGGTTGGCTCTCCCTGCGTGTTGCTCTGTGGCCTGACTCCTCCTCGAAAAATGAGCATGACAAACGAGTAATACTGAGCGCTCCAGAGCGCTATGTGGTACTTCTTTTCGTTGATGAACACGGCAATGCGCTAGGGTTTGCCGAGGCGTCGATCCGGGTGGACTATGTCAACGGAACCAACTCATCGCCCGTGGCTTTTCTCGAAGGCCTTTACGTCCGCCCCGCTAGCCGGAGCCAAGGCATAGCGCGGCAACTCGTGGCGGAAATTCAGCAGTGGGCCGAAGAAATGGACTGCACCGAACTGGCTTCGGATGCACTACTGGATAACCAAGGAAGCCACGCCATGCATCAGGCCTTGGGCTTCACAGAGACCGAGCGCGTAGTTTATTTCTTGAAGCCATTGAGGGCGATCGCGTCCACCTGAAAATACGCGGACACCATCTCCCTTAATGCTGGGGGTTTGAAGGTGACTTGGCCAGGCGCTTACGCTGAACACACCTACCGACACCCTTAATGTTGGAGTTCGGAAGGTGAGTTCGCCGGACGCTTACCCCACTCGCGGGCCGCCTCGGCAAACTCCAGCATCTCGGAGAGCTCACCGCTGTCGATCTCCCGGCGACGGTGCGCGGCATAGGCCATCTCGCACGGCACGGCGGCACGCCCCTCAGGATCCGTGACCAGGGCCGGCTGGTCGTTGAGCTCATCCAGCCAGGCGGCAGGAGGCTGAATGGCTATGCGCTTATTCAACGCGGCACCACCAGGGCTGCGCGTACAGAACGCCATCGATTTCCTCTACTCCGGTGATGCTCATGCCGCTCTGGGCCATGCCGCTCGGCGATGTAAATAAGGCGACAATGGCCCTTGTTGACGAGCTGGTATCTAGACGAAATTCGGGCTTTTTACTGAACTTAAAACCCGGCCCTGCGCTGAGCTTTT
>NZ_JAGIBG010000061.1 GCF_017744435.1 Pseudomonas sp. | reverse complement strand
GTAGTGAAACGATGCATCGCCGATGGTAGTGTGGGGTTTCCCCATGTGAGAGTAGGTCATCGTCAAGATTCATTTCGCAAAACCCCTATCTGCGCATGCAGGTAGGGGTTTTGTCTTTCCGCACGAAGGAAACCTTCAGCCTCGGGCAACTTCGGCCAGGTGCGCCGTCGCTTCTTCGCTCTTGAGCACCAGCACATCGCCTTCCAGCGAGTCGAGCACCACCTCCGCGGTATTGCCGATCAGGGCACCGGAAATCCCGGTGCGCGCAACTGTGCCAATCACCGTGACAACGGCATCGAGTTGCTTCTCGAAATGGGGTATCAGCACATCGGCTGGCCCTTCTGCGACATGAAGGCGGTCTTCACTGATATCGAACTCGGCCTGGAACTTACTGCAGGCCTCCCGATATTTCTTTTCGATGGTTTCACTCAGCTGATAAACCGGGTCCGACGCCGACAGCATGGGGGAGGGGTGCGCACTGACGACATGCAGGTTGCCCTTTGCCAACCCGGCTATGGCATAGCCATGGTCGATGATGCTGGCATGCAGGCGGCGATGATCCTCGTCCTGGTTGCCCACATCAACCGCTGCCAAGATCACGCCACCGGTCCAGGGGCGTTCGCTCTTGACCATCAGCACCGCACACGGGCACTGGCGCAGCAGCTTCCAGTCGGTAGGCGTCAGCAGGGCCTTTTTCAGGGGATTGTCCGGCCGATGCTCCTTGATCACCAACTCACAACCTTCGGCCTGCTGTACATGGATGATCGACTCGTGCAGGCTTTCCTGCCATTTCTGCTCATGGGTCACGTTGTCATAGCCATCGTCATGTAACTGGCTGCTGAGCAAACTGAGCAACGCACTGTGGTCATGTTTCTTGTCACACATCAGCAGATGCAGGCGAGCACCGGTCACGCCGGCAATCAACTTGGCCCGGGTCAGCGCGCGGCTATGGGCATGTTCGGGGTCGAGGACGACGAGGATGCTACGGACAGCTTGCATGGGCGTGAACTCCGTTCAAAGGTGGCGACCAATGCCTGACTATAGTCGGCGCCTCCCGCGTCGCCGCTTGATGTACATCAAGCATAGTCACTGGTGCTGCCCGTCGCCGTCGGTATAATCGCCGGTCTTGCCTGTCCAGTGTGGTTGTTCGTTTATGTCGCTGATCCCCGAAATCGATGCCTTCCTCGGCTGCCCGACCCCAGATGCCTGGATCGAAGCGGCACTCGCCGACCAGGAAACCCTGCTGATCGATCACAAGAACTGTGAGTTCAAGGCTGCCAGCACCGCCCTGAGCCTGATCGCCAAGTACAACACCCACCTGGACCTGATCAACATGATGTCGCGCCTGGCCCGTGAAGAGCTGGTGCATCACGAGCAGGTGCTGCGGTTGATGAAGCGTCGCGGCGTACCGCTGCGGCCGGTTTCGGCGGGGCGTTATGCGTCTGGCCTGCGACGCCTGGTGCGTGCCCACGAGCCGGTGAAGCTGGTGGATACCCTGGTGGTCGGGGCATTCATCGAGGCCCGTAGTTGCGAGCGCTTTGCGGCCTTGGTGCCACACCTCGATGAGGAACTCGGCACCTTCTATCACGGCCTGCTGAAAAGCGAAGCCCGCCACTATCAGGGCTACCTGAAGCTGGCCCACCAATACGGGGAAGAGGCGGACATCGCCCGCCGCGTCGAACTGGTACGCGCGGCGGAAGCGGAGCTGATCCAGTCTCCTGATCAGGAACTCCGCTTCCACAGTGGTATCCCGATGGTGCAGGCAGCCTGACGCCTAGTGGCGGCGCCCCAGCAGCAGGCCGATCACCAGGCCGAAGCCCGCGGACACAGCAACGGTCTGCCATGGATGGCCACCGATATAGTCCTGGGTGGCGTCCACCACCGGTTGCGCCTTGGCCCGCACCTGGCCGGCGGCCTCGCGTGCCTGGCGCAGTTTAAGGCTCACCTGCGCCCGCAGGGTCTCGGCTTCTTCGCCAACCAGTGCGGCACTTTCGCTGAGCAGCTTTTCCGATTCTTCGATCAATGCCTGCAGTTCACTGAACACCTGGTCCTTGATCTGATCACTGTCGGCCAGTGCGGCGGTTTTTCGGGCCATGAACACGTCCTCGTTGATGGGGGATTGAACAATGGATGCCAGCGCGCCGGGAAAGTTGCGACGGCTTTGCCGATGATGCGACGCCAGGGTGTAAGATAGCGGCCATTTTCAACAGGCAGGTACTTTCATGACTTTCAATCTGGCCAACATGAGCTTCGAGGAACGGGCGCAGATCGAGGCGGAGAAGGCCCGGCTGTTCGAGATGTGGCAGAACAACCTGGGCAAGGCAAAGGGTGAAGCTGCGCGGTTGATCGCCGAAAAACCACGCCGCAAAGGCAAGTGGGCTGAATGGGTGCGTGCCGAACTGGACGCTTTGTCGCCGCCGGAATACGCCAGCATGGTCCGCAGCGAGGTCAACAAGATGATGGCTGCTGCCAGCGCCAATCGCTGATCCATCCCCTACCAATACTGGCTACCCGCCTTGGGCAGGTCCAGCTTGCCCTCGTCGGTGAAGCGCACGGTGCCCAACGGCCCGCCGGCGAGCTTGCCACGCAGCTTGTAAGGCATCCCTTGCAGCGAATCGAGCTTGCCCAGGCCATAGGCCTGGCGCAGGAAGGCGAACGCGGTGATGCTCACCGGCACCACGATCACGGCTTCGTCGTAGCGGCCGATGTGCCCTTGCTGGTCGCTTACGCCGGCCGCCAGCGGCTGACCGTTGACCTCCAGGTTCAGCGCAATGCCGTTGTAGTCGATGGCCGATTCATTGGGGTTCTGCACCCTCATCTTCACTGCCATGCGCATTTCCAGCTCCTGCCCCGGCAGCGGCTCGATGCCGATCACACTGATATTCAGCGGGTCACGAGCCTGGAACAGCGCGCAGGCGTAGAGCCCGCCAGCCAGCATCAGCACCAGCAGCAGACGAAGGAAGCGGTGCAAACGGGCAGCCATAGCTAAAGTCCTTGCCGACGAAGTAGTGCCTGCAGTGTGGCAAATGCACGGCGGCGTTGAAAGTGTTGGGCTTTATGAAAGATACTGTTTCTCATTAACGCCCGACAATTCCTCCTACTGGCAGTGTTTCTACCCCATGCTGACGTCTCCCGTGTCCGGTCTGCTGGCAAGTTTCCAGGAGCACTACGACGACCTGCTGCAGTTTCTCACCCGGCGCATGAGCGACCGGCAGAGGGCCGCCGACGTGGCGCAGGAGACGTACCTGAAGCTGGTGAAGATCGACGAGCAGGCGGTGCCGGTGCTGCATGCGCGCAGCTTCATCTTCCGTGTGGCCGGCAACCTGGCCATCGACGCGCTGCGCCGTGAACAGCGCATCGCAGCGAGCCATGAGGACAGCGATGGCGCAGGGGAGGTGGCCTGCCCTGCGCCGGCACCAGAGGCGACACTGCTGGCCCGTGAGCGCCTGCAGATACTCGACGAAGCGCTGCTGCAGTTGTCCAGCAATGCTCGCCAGGCGTTGCTGCTCAATCGAGTCGAGGGCCTGACCCAGGCGCAGATCGCACAACGGCTGGGCGTTTCCGAGAGCATGGTGGCAAAATACATCGGCCAGGCCCTGCGCCATTGCCGCGACTGGCTCAAGCACAACCATGACTGATACCTCGACCATGCACGCTCCGCAGCCGATCAGTGACTTGTCCGACGATGCCCTCGACTGGCAGGTGCTGCTGCACTCGGGCCATGCCAGTGCCACTGATCGGGCACGCTACCAGCGCTGGTGCCAGCTGAGCCCGGCACATGCCGAGGCGGCGCAGGAGGCCGAAGCGCTGTGGCAGGATCTGGGTCATACGCCGACTGCCCAGGTGTTCGAAGCAGCGCCCGCGCGCCTCGGCAAGCGCCACTGGGCCGCGGGCATCGCCGCCTCCCTGGTCCTGCTGGTGGCAGGTTACGGCGGTTGGCAGCAGGCGCCAGTGTGGTTGGCGGACTACCACACGAGCATTGGTGAGCAACAGCGCATTACCCTGACGGACGGGTCGCGGGTACTGCTCAACAGCGGCAGCGCGCTCAACGTGGCCTTCAGCGCCGGCGAACGCAGGGTGACGCTCGAGGCCGGTGAGGCGCTGTTCGAAACCACCGATGACCCACGCCCCTTCGTGGTTGAAACCGCCGGCGAGGCCGTGCAGGGCAGGGCGGCAACCTTCAGTGTGCGCCGTGACGGCCATGTGGTGCTGGCCAAAGGTGAAGCGCGGCTCGGTGATCGCAACCTGGCCATCGCAGCCGACGCCAGCGCGCAGACGGCTTGGCAGCGGGGCAAGCTGATCTTCAATGGCAAACCGTTGGGGCAGGTGCTGGCCGAGCTCGAACGCTACCAGCACGGCCGCATTCTGCTCTCCGACCACAAGCTCTCGGCACTCGAAGTCAGCGGTGTATTCGACCTGAACGAGCCACAGGCGCTGCTGCGCACGCTGGAGCAGCGTTACGGCCTCAAGGTCACCTATCTGCCGTGGCTGGCCGTGGTGCACTGATCCTGTAAAAAATAATCGAAACTTTTTTCATTTGGCGCTGCAAGTTCGTACAAGCCAGAACGTCGTAGTGGGACTGATCAGCAACCCATTCTCATTTACGACTTGTCTGGAAGCTCATTCGTGCCTCTTTTGCCCATGCCCTCCCACCGTCGCGGCGGTCGCCTTCACCATGCCTTGATGTCCTGCAGCGCCCTGGCCATGTTCGCCGGCCCCTTGCAGGTATGGGCCGCCACAGACGTGCCAGCACAGGTGCAAGCGCGCCAGGTTCAACTGGACCTGCCGGTACAACCTCTGGATCAAGCCTTGACCGCATTCGCCGACCAGGCCGGCCTGCACCTGCTGTACACCACGGGGGATGTGGCAGGCCTGAACAGCCCGGCGCTGCAGGGTAGCTTCAGCATCGAACAGGCGTTGCAGGTGCTGTTGGCCGGCAGCGAGATGGCCTGGCAATTCAACGATGCGCGCACGGTCACCCTGCGCAAGGCCGCGCCTGCGCCGCAGGCGGTCAACCTCAAACCCATTGAAGTCAGCGTTGCCTCGCGCACCAGCACCGCCATCAGCGAAATCCCCGGCACGGTGTGGGTGGTGGACCAACAGCAGCTGCGCGAACAGATCGACAGCGGTGTCAGCCTCAAGGAAGCCATCGGCAAGCTGGTGCCAGGCCTGGACCTGGCACCCGAAGGGCGTACCAACTACGGCCAGAACATGCGTGGGCGCAATGTGCTGGTGATGATCGACGGTGTCAGCCAGAACAGCTCGCGTGGCTTGTCGCGCCAGTTCGACAGCATTTCACCGTTCAACGTCGAACGCGTCGAGGTCTTGTCCGGCGCCAGCGCCATCTACGGCGGCGGCGCCACCGGCGGCATCATCAACATCGTCACCAAGAAGGGCGAACCGGGCCCGGCACGCTTCGAGACCCAGCTGGGTGCCAGCAGTGGCTTCAACAACAGCGACGACCTGGCCACGCGCTTCGCCCAGTCGGTCAGTGGCGGCAACGAGCGAGTCAGCGGGCGCCTGGGGATTTCCGGCGAGCAGAACGAAGCCTTCTACGATGGCGCGGGCGATCAGATCTTCATCGACACCACCCAGACCGACCTGCAGTACAACCGCACCATAGACGTGCTGGGCACCCTCGGCCTGAAGCTCACCGATGAGCAAAGCCTCGACCTGCTGGCCCAGTACTACGACTCCGGTAACCACGGCAGTACCGGTATCTACTTCCCCAACCTGAACTACAACGCCCCCTCCGACCTGGAGGACGCCGAACTGCGCAGCGGCTATTCCTCGGACCTGGAGCCACGCACCCGGCGCCTGCTGCTCAACGCCAACTACCACCACACCGATGTGCTGGGCCAGGACTTCTACCTGCAGGCCTCGTACCGCAAGGAAGACGACAACTTCTATCCGTTCCCGTACTACAACCGCGCCACGCCGACCGGTGCGCGCGGCGTGTACTTCGCCGCCTCGCAGCAGAACTTCGAGGTCACCAGCCTCAAGGGGCTGTTCGCCAAGCAGTGGGATACCCTCAAGCTGACCTATGGCGTCGACCTGGATCGCGAGCGCTTCAATGCTGACCAGACCACCTTCGATGCGCAGACTTCATCCGACAGCGGCGGCCTGGACCTGGATAAGCAGAGCAAGGCCGAGCGCTATCCCAGCTATCGGGTCGACGGCGTTTCGGTCTACGCCCAGCTCGACTGGCACGCCACTGACAACCTGACCTTGTCCGGCGGCGCCCGGCGCCAGCAGATGGACGTGGATGTCAGCGACTTCAAGGGCGTGCCCGGTGGCAGCAACGACTATGAGGTCAACCTGTACAACGTCGGCGCCATCTACGACTTCAAAAACGGCCACCAGGTGTGGACCAACTATGGCGAAGGCTTCGACCTGCCGGACCCGGCCAAGTACTACGGCAAGCCTGGCCTGAGCGTTGCGGACAACCCGCTGGCCGGCATCAAGAGCCGTCAGGTCGAACTGGGTTGGCGCTATGCCGACCTGGATTGGGACGCGCAGGCAGCGCTGTACTACATCTGGTCGGACAAGATCATCAACGTCGACTCGCAAACGCTGACCATCAACGTCGAAGACCAGAAGAGTCGCGACTTCGGCTTCGAAGGCGCGCTGACCCGGCACTTCCAGACGGGCTGGGAGGCGGGGGGTACCGTACACCTGACCCGTTCCGAAGAAGAGGACGCCGACGGCGGCTGGATCAAGCGCGATGCCCGCTATGCCTCGCTGTCCAAGGCCACCGCGTTCGTCGGCTGGAAGGGCGATGGCCGCAGCGCGCGGCTGCAGGCCAACCATGCCTTCAGCCTGAAGGACGATGCCGATCATGAGATTGACGGCTACACCACCTTCGACCTTCTGGGCAGTCAGGACACCGGCTTCGGTACCTTCAGCGCGGGTATCCAGAACCTGCTGGACAAGCAGTACAGCACCGTGTGGGGGCAGCGGGCGACGTTGTTCTACTCGCCGACCTACGGGCCGGCCTATCTGTATGACTACCAGGGCCGCGGCCGTACCTACACCTTGACCTGGAGCATGGCTTACTGATTCTTGCTGCCTGACCCGGCCTCTTCGCGGGCTTGCCCGCTCCCACAGGGATAGCGCCCAACCTCAGGGCAGCGCTGTTCCTGTGGGAGCGGGCAAGCCCG
>NZ_JAGIBG010000060.1 GCF_017744435.1 Pseudomonas sp. | reverse complement strand
CTCCTACAGGTTACGCATTCGCCTGTAGGAGCGGCCTTGCCGGGGCGCCGGACCGGTCGGAAAGGGCCGCAAAGCGGCCCCAGCATTCTAGAAGGTGTAGGAAACCCCGGCCTGCACCGTGCGCGGCGCCCCCGGGTACACATAGGTATTGAACGCCCCTTCGTCATAGCCCTTGTTGAACACGTTCTTCACGTCCAGGTTCAAGCGCACGTGCTCGTTGACCTTGTAGAAGCTCAGCAGGTCAACCACGCTGTAGCGCTCCATGGTGTAGGTAGTGGCCGCCGTCTGCCCGGCGCGGTCATCCACATACTTCACGCCAACCCCCAGCCCCAGCCCCTTGGCCAGTCCATCCTGGAACTCATACGTGTTGAGCAGGCTGAAACTGTTGCGCGGGATGTTCGCCAGGCGGGTGCCGGTGGGGATGCTGTTGTCCTTGGTCACCTCGGCATCGACGTAGGCGTAGCCACCGATCATCCGCCATTCCGGGGTCAGATTGCCGGCCACGTTGATATCCAGGCCGCGGCTGCGCACTTCGCCGGCAGCGACGCTGTAGGTGCCGGTCGGGTCGTTGGGGTCGCGGGTCAGCACGTTTTCCTTGACGATGTGGTAGATCGCCGCGTCCACGCTCAGCTGACGGTCCAGCGCTTCCCATTTCACGCCCAGCTCGTATGACTTGCCCTTTTCCGGGTCGAAGCCAGTGCCTTGCAGGCTCACGCCGCTGTTGGGCTTGAACGAGCGCGCGGTGTTGGCGTAGACGGCAACGGTGTCGGTCAGGTCGTAGATCAGGCCGAAGCGCGGGGTGACGCCGTTTTCGCCTTTGTTGAAGTCACCGGCATTGTTGAGCTTGTTGTCGTAGTCATGCTCGTAGCGCTCGAAACGTACCCCGGCGAGGGCTTTCAGGCGCTCGGTCAGGGCTACCTGGTCCTGGATGAAGGCCGCCCAGGTCTTGAGGTTTTCCTGGTCATGGGTGGTGGTGCGGGTCAGGGCAGGGCGCGGCTGGCCCAGCACCGGGTCGAAAATGTCGATCGGGTAGGCGCCGGTACCTGCGGCCGAACGCTGGATGATCGAGTTGTAGTCGTAGTCTTCGTATTCGATGCCGGTGAGCAGGGTGTGGGCCAAGCCACCGGTGTCGAAGTGGCCGGTGAGGTTAAGCTGGTAGTCGCGGTCGGTCCACTCCAGCTTGCGGTAGTTGAAGTTGCGCCCCAGGGTGCGACCGTCGGCCTGCAGGCCGTTGGCTTCCACGGCGTTGCCCTTGAGCGAGCCGTCCAGCCATTGCAGGCCGCCGCCCAAGGTCCAGTTGTCGTTGAGCAGGTGCTCGAAGCGCAGCTGGGCCATGTTGTTGTCGTTGTGCAGCAGGTTGTCGCTGCCTTTTTCCCAGATGTTGGTGTCGCGCGAGGCTGTGCCGATCTGGCCGGGCAGGCGGGTCAGGCCGCGGTCCAGCGGGTGGTTGTTGCGCATGAAGTCACCTTCGAAAATGACCTTGGTGGCATCGTTGACCTGCCAGCTGATCACCGGCGCCACGTCATAGCGCTCGCTTTCGACATCGTCGCGAAAACTCTCGCCACCTTCGCCCAGCACATTCAGGCGATAAGCCAGCGAGCCATCGGCGTTCAGCGGCCCGGTGGCATCCAGGGTCGCCCGGTGCATGCCCTGGTCGTCGAACTGGCTACCGAGGGTCACCTTGGGCTCGGCCAGCGGCTGCTTGCTGACCACGTTGAAGGTGCCACCCGGGTCGCCACGGCCATACAGGCTGGTGGCCGGGCCGCGGATCACTTCCAGGCGCTCGACGGTATTGGCATCGGGGGCGTTGGGGTAGCCGCGGTTGATCGGGAAGCCGTTGCGGTAGAACTCCCCGGTGGTGAAGCCGCGCACGGTGAAGGTGGTCAGGCCCTGGCCGCCGAAGTTGTTGGCGCGGCCGACGCCACCGGCATAGTCCAGGCCGTCCTGAAGGCGGGTGGCACCGGTGTCTTCGAGGACATCCCTGGGCACTACGCTGATCGATTGCGGGGTTTCGTGCAGGGCGGTGTCGGTGCGCGTGGCACTGGCCGAGCGGCTGGCCTTGTAGCCGTCCACCGGGCCATCGGCGCGCTCGCTGTCGGCGCTGCTGGTGATGTTCAGGGCCTGGAGTTCGATCCGGGCCGGGTCATTGAGCGGCTCGGGCTCGGCGAGGGCCAGTGGGGAGATAGCTTGAAGCACACAAAGCGAAACGAACGTGCGACGCATCGACGGTACGATCCTGGAGTAGGGCGCTGAGGGGAAGTGTGGGAAGCGCCGAGAAACTACTACGAATCATTATCAAATGCATTCTTTTTAATTTGAACTGGTGTGCCAGATACCATGCACTTGGCAGGCCCGGCCCTTTCGCGGGTAAAGCCGCTCCAACAGGGGCCCCGTCGCTCTGCAGGCTGGTGGTATACCTGTGGGAGCGGGCAAGCCCGCGAAGAGGCCAGTTCAGGCAGCCCAAAGCTCAGCGAGCGTCCTTTATGGCCAGCACATTGCACAACGGATGCTCCAGCACGTGCGCCGTGGTGCCGCCGAGGAACGTCTGCATCGCATCATGCCGATGGCTGCCCATCACGATCACATCGACCCGGCTGTGGCTGACGAACTGGGCAATCGCCCGGATCGCCGCACCCTCGACAAAATGCCGTCGTTCCAGCGGGATCTGGTGGTGGTCGCCCAGCCGGTTGAACGCCCCACGCTGTGCCGTGCGCACACTGCCATCGAAGCCCGGCATGGTGACGGTGCCGGCACCAAAGTCGGCGATATGGGTCTTGGCCGCATCGCACACATGCAGCAGGTGCAGCTCGGCGTTGCATTGCAGGGCCAGGGCATGGGCGGTGTGGATCACCTGATCGTCCAGATGTTCGCCTGCCCCTTGGCAGTTGAGGTCCACCGCTGCCGCAATCTGCCGGGGCAGCGGCAGGCGGATGTCGCTGACCAGGTGCACGGCCACCGGGCTTTCCTTGAGCAATTGCCAGTCCAGCGGCGTGACCAAAAGGCGCTTGAGTACCGGTTCATGCTGCACGTCCTTGATCAGCAGGTCGCAACCCAGCCGTTCGATGCGTTCAAGCACGCTGCCCAGCGGGTCCCGGGTCAGCAGCAGTTCGGTGGAAACATCGAGCCCGGCATTGCCCAGTTGCTCGGCCTCGTCGGCCAGCCACTGGCGGTTGTCGCCGAGCAGCCGTTCACGCTCGCGGCCATCGCTCATCAGGCCAAACGTGTCGACATCGTCGACGAACACATTGATATCCAGCAGGGCACCACTGGACTCGGCCAGCGCCGCCGCGCGCTGCAGCGCCGGGGTATGGCGCATTTGCGGGCCGAGCATGACGAACAGACGCTTGAACTGGCTCATCGCACACCTCCACGTGTGGCAGCCCCCCGGTTCAGCATAGCTTTTGTGTGAAATTCATATCGAATGGAATTTTTCATAACTAGCATTTTTACCAGTATTGAATTCGCATAATGGGAGGTAGATTACAAGTACTGGTTTATGGAGGAGACGTAGCTGTGAGGAGGATATTTTACCAACGCGGCCGTGTAGCCTCGGTCTTGGAGGCTGGTGCCTGGGAGTCGTATGTTTGTGCTGCCGATCAAACCGTGGCAATCGATTCAGAAAAAAAGGAAGCCGCTGTCAAGCTGCTGGTAAATGATCAGGCCTCTACTGTGCTTGCGGGAGTCCAAGCTTCGCGTCTGCAACATCAAATATTTAACGTCTATGGATTCAGCATTGATTTAATTGTGGCAGTTGGATTCAATGGACAGCCTGTGGATCGTCTGACAAGAAGGTACCAACTCGGTCATGGTCATAGAGAGTATGATCCTGCAATCATGAGGTTTACTTCTGCAGATGGATTGAGCCCATTTGGTAAAGGCGGAATTAATGCGTACGCCTACTGTGAAAATGATCCTGTCAATAAAAGTGATCCTTCTGGTCAATGGGGAGGGAAAAGGTTTTCTTTACCAGAAATTCGTGTTTTTGGAACGACGAGGCGTCGTAATAGTGCTTTATCACCTCTGGGCGGTAGCTCCTCGGCGAATCCTGTGGATGCCAGGGGACCGATGTCGCGTTTCATAGCAGGTGGAGAGTTGAATGAATTGCTGGCAAAGCCATTCAATCGATCCTACTACGAAACTCAAACACCTGTGAGCGCATGGGGGGAACTACTTGATGGTGGGTATATTGACAGGTATCAATTCAATGCTCTTATGTCAATCAGGAGATACGCCATAGAGGAGGCATCATTTTCTAATATGAGAGGATATCCAATTCCTGATGGTTGGCGTGTAGGTGTGCAGGCAATTACAGAAAGCGCAACGTTCAAGCTAAATTTTTCGTCAATGATGAGTAAGCTCTACACTCCTACGGATAGCGAATTTAACGACTTTGCAAAGCGAGCAACTCACTATATGACTAATGCAACAGTTTTCGGAGCGGCTACGAGCGCATCATCCTTGCGAGTCAGTTGATAAACAGGCATTTCACGCTGTATCGGTCTGGCGACCATGACCATGGTGACCCTCGGTACCATGCCCGGGCGGGCTACCATTTTCTATGAACACCTGACACCGGTGTAACTCGTGGATTGTCGGGTATGATGCAGCCCCGACATTTTTCACGAGGCCTGTCCCATGTCCCTGAGCGCTGAACAGATCGGCGAATTCCAAGCCTTCGCCGAGCAGCTGGCCGATGCCGCTGCACTGGCGATCAAGCCGTATTTCCGCGCCAGCCTGGAGGTCGAGGACAAGGGCGGGCGCCTGTACGACCCGGTGACCGTGGCCGACAAGGCGGCCGAGGATGCCATGCGTGAGCTGATCCAGGCGCGCTACCCGGAGCACGGCATTCTCGGTGAAGAGGCCGGCGTGGCGGTGGGCAGCAGCCCGCTGACCTGGGTGCTCGACCCGATCGACGGCACCCGCGCGTTCATTACCGGCCTGCCGTTGTGGGGAACGTTGATTGCCCTGAACGACGGCACCCGCCCGGTGGTGGGCGTGATGAACCAGCCGTTCACCGGCGAACGCTTCGTCGGCACCCCGGAAGGTGCATGGCGCAGCGGCACGCCACTGGAGACGCGTGCGTGCGCCGACCTGGCTTCGGCCACGCTGATGTGCACCACGCCGGACATGTTCGACACAACCGCACGCAAGGCGGCGTTCGAAGCTGTGGCTGGCAAGGCGCGGCTGATGCGTTACGGCGGTGATTGCTATGCGTACTGCATGCTGGCCTCGGGCTTTGTCGACGTGATCGTCGAGGCGAGCCTGCAGCCGTACGACGTGCAGGCGCTGATGCCGATCATCGAAGGGGCGGGCGGGGTGATTACTGCGTGGGATGGCAGCAGCGCGCAGAATGGCGGGTGTGTGGTGGCCTGTGGTGACCCGGTGTTGCATGCGCAGGTGGTGGAGATGCTGCGTCACGCCATGTGATTGATGGGTTGCCTGTACCGGCCTCTTCGCGGGTTTACCCGCGAAGAGGCCAGTGCAAGCTTCCAACCTCCCCAGAAACCGCACTTTTCCTGATTTCCGGGCTCTATGATTGGCCTGGCTGCACTGATTCCCAGCGCGGCCGCCGATTCTGACCCGGTGCCGATGGTTGCAAGCAATTCCCGAATCCTCTCTAGCCTGCTGCTCGCCGGCACCCTCATAGGCCTGGCCGGCTGCAGCCAGCAGCAAGGCCACGACATCGTCAGCCAGTTTGGTAACGGCAAGCCCAGCGAGCTGTTCCAGACCAGTGTCGACCGCATGGCCACACTGGCCATGCGCGACAACCTGCAGAGCCTGTACTTGCTGATGAACAAGCTGTACCTGCGCAACCCCAACCAGTGGAAGATGTCCGGCTACCTGGATGCCGCCACCGCCGAGCGGCAGATCCGCATCGCCATCGAGCAGCGCCAGCCGTTGCCGCAACTGGGCAACCGCCGCGACCTTGCAGCCCTGAGCTACGCCCTGAGCCCGGAGTTTCGCGGCGACCGGGTCGGCGCCTTCATCTACGCCATCGGCAGCATGCTGATCACCGCGCACGGCGGGCGTATCGAGTTCTACATGACCGATACCCTCGACCCGTTGTTCATCAACAACGCGGCGCGCAATATCGAAAAAGCAACGTGGATGCTCAGCCAGCGCCAGGATGCCAATGGGGTGCTGTTGCTGTTCTCCAACGAGATCTCGGAGGAGGGCAGCAACCTGAGTTTTGCCGTGGAGTTCGGCAAGATCGTGGCGCGGCTGGACTTGCTGGCGGAGTTGCTGGATGAGCGGTATCGGCGGATCGGGCTGAATTACGCGCAGAGCTTGCTGTTGATGAACTTCCTGCCTGTGCAGTGATTTTTGAAGGATTCAGGATTCGAATAATCCATGCAAACCTGGTATTTCTGATAGTGGCTGAGGGGCCGGGGTGGGTGCATAATCGACAAAACACTGTGGGTGTCTTCCATGAGAGAAAATTTATTCTATTCGGGGTTGAAACTGTCGAATATATTAAGTGATAGGGGTAATCGCTTTTTGTTTCAAACCGAGTTGGGTAGCCTTGCGGAAGGGGGCAAGGGCTTTGTTGATCCTGATGTCTTGCTTGTGACTGATGCGCTTAATTCTACTGTCGGTTGCGTGTCGCGGGGCTCTTGCCTGCCTGAATCGACTAATTACACCCCTTACGGTTTTTTTGGAGGCGTCCGGGCTCATCAATATTTGGCTTCGTTTGTTGGGCAGAGGTTTGATGAGCGTATCGAGGGGTATCATCTAGGTTCGGGCTATAGAATCTATAGTCCAATATTGATGCGTTTTTTATCATTTGACAGTTGGAGTCCCTTCGGCAAGGCGGGAATAAATGGGTATGTCTACTGCGGCAATAACCCCGTTAATGCTCATGATCCCACAGGTCATATAACATCTCAGGCTCAGTGGCGGTCCATAAGGGCGGAGTTTAAAATCCAAAGGGAGCTTCGCATCCAAAATCTGGCCCTGAATCGTGCGTGGAGTGGATTTAAGGTAGGTCTTCCAAGCGACTTATCGAAAGCCGATGCAGCAAAAGTGATACTCCGAGCTCAGGAAATTCATAACGACTTTTCCCGGAGAGCTTCTACTTTGGCTCCAGGAGCGTTGACGGAGTTTGTACATGAAAATCCTCCGGCGATGTATTCCGTTACACTGCAAAGTGCTGAAAGAACGCGTGGTGCGCTGATGGAGCGTGCCAGGCCAGCTGATTTTCGGGGTATAACTACATATGACAGAGACTTTTTGAATAAATTGTTTCGCCCTGGGTTTGATAATGCTCGCAGGGCTTTGATGATTGACGCTTATTCTGATTATCTTAGAGATTATAAGGTGGACGGCATTTTTGGACTTGATAAATTTACTAGTAGTGTCCGGTCAATGTTGGACGAGAGCTCATCACGATATCGCACCTCAAGTATCGTTCGCAATCAAGCGAAACAGATACGTCGATTAAGTCGGCGTTGACCTTAAAATAATGCTCGTATTGCTTGTTCATACCGTTGTCTAGCGAGGGTCATACTGTTGTTATGCGTCGCCCCTGGCACCAGCAGTAATGTCTTCGGCTCCTGTGCGGCTTCGAACAGTTCCTGGCTGAAGCGCGGCGGCACGAAACGGTCATCCAGCCCGTGCACCAAAAGCACGGGCAGTCTGACATCCTTGATCTTGTCCAGCGAATCGAACTTCTGCGACATCAACCAGCGCACCGGCAGTGATGTATTGGCAACAGCCGCTGCCGCATCGCCCAGCGATGTGAAGGTCGACTCCAGGATCAGGCCACGCGCAGGTGCTGCACTGCCATCCTTCTGTGCTTGGCCGGCCAGCTCGGTGGCCAGCTCGACAGCCACGGCGCCGCCGAGCGAATGGCCGAAGATCAGGCGCTTGCCGGGGTCAGGCTGCAACTGCACGAAGCGCTCCCAGGCGATGCGTGCATCCTCGTAGACCGTGGCTTCGGACGGCAGGCCGCCACGGCTCTGGCCGAAACCGCGGTAGTCCACGGCCAGCACCGAATAGCCCATCGCGTGCAGCTGCTCGATGCGGAACAGCTGGCCGGTGAGGTTCCAGCGCACGCCGTGCAGGTAGAGGATGGCCGGTGCACCGGCGCGTTTGGCAGGCCACCACCAGGCATGCAGGCTCTGGTTGTCGGTGAAGCTGCGTGGGCGCAGGTCCAGTTCCTGCACGTCGTTGGGCAGGCCGTGGAACCAGCTGGCCTGTCCGGGCTCGATGCGAAACAGCAGTTCGCGTTCCTTGTGCTGCAGCACCGCGCAGCCAGCGGGCAGGCCGATGACCATCAGGGAGGCGCACAACCAGGTGAGCCAGCGGCGGCGCAGGTGAGTGAGGAAGAGGGTAGGCATGCCGGGTTTTTAACAGATGCGCAGGGGTTGATGTCGGAAAAGTTACCGAGCGGTGCTGTGGCTAGGTTGCAAGCTGTTTCTGTAG
>NZ_JAGIBG010000005.1 GCF_017744435.1 Pseudomonas sp. | reverse complement strand
GAGCGACCCTGCGTCAGCAGGCTACCTTGCCACTTCAAGACTAAGTCATTGGGGCCGCTGCGCGGCCCTTCGCGGGCACGCCCGCTCCCACAGGTACAACACAAGCCTCAAGGGCAGTGATATTCCTGTGGGAGCGGGCGTGCCCGCGAAGGGCCGCGCAGCGGCCCCAATGACTTAGTCTTGAAGTGGCAAGGTAGCCTGCTGACGCAGGGTCGCTCCCAGGAAGTAAGCCGGCGCACGCATCCGCGAAATCATCATCAGCACGATCCCCAGTGCCGAAATGATCGCCGCAATCACGAACACCAACCCCAGTCCGGCCACATGCGAACCGCTGCCGAAGTCCGGCGAGGCGCTGTCGATGGCCGTGCGCACGAAGATCACCGACAGGATCACCCCACCTACCAACGGGCACAGGCCGCGCATGAAGAAGTGGCGCAGGCTGCCGAACAGGCTGTCACGGAAGTACCAGACACAGGCGAACGCCGTCAGCGAATAGTAGAAGCAGATCATCATGCCCAGCGCCGTGATGGTGTCAGCCAGCACGTTCTCGCTTAGGGTGCGCATGGTCACGTAGAACAGACCTGCCGCCACACCGGCGCAGATGGTCGCGTAACGCGGGGTTTGCGAACGCGGGCAGACGCTGGCGAATTTCTGCGGCACCGCGCCGTAGTAACCCATGGCCAACAGCGTGCGCGCCGGCGACACGAAGGTCGACTGCAGCGACGCCGCGGTGCTCGCCAGCACAGCGATCGACATCAGGATCGCCAGAGGCCCCATCACCGGCCCGGCCAGGTGGGCAAACACGTTTTCCTGGATGCGCGGGTTGTTCAGGCCCAGGCCCTGCTCGCTGATACCGGCGAACTGCAGGGTGGCGATGGCGGTAATCAGGTACAGGCCGAGAATCAGCAGTACGGTCCAGGTAGCCGCCTTGCCCGGCACCTCGTCACTGCCGATCGACTCTTCGCTGACGGTCAGGCACACGTCCCAGCCCCAGAAGATGAAGATCGACAGCGAAAGCCCTGCAGCAAAGGCCGAGAACGACTCGACACCGAACGGGTTGAACCAGGCGAAATCGAACTCCAGCGGCGGTGGCGCGGTGGTACCGCCGAAGGCCGCGAAGGCAAAGCCGAGCAGCACCATCAGCTGCAGCGCCACCAGGCCGTACTGCACGGTCATGGTGGTGGCCATGCCACGGCAGCAGATCCACACCGCCAGGGCGATGAACACGCAACAGGTTGCGATGTTGATCAACAGGTTGTCAGCCAGTGCCGCCAGCTCATGGTGGCCGGTGATCTGGCTGAGGAACAGATAGAAGAAGTCGACGGCAACGCCCGCCAGGTTGGACAGCACGATGGTGGTGGCTACGACCAGCCCCCAGCCACCGATCCAGCCGATCATCGGGCCAAAGGCACGGGCCGACCAGGTAAACGAAGTGCCACTGTCTGGCTCGGCCGAATTCAGTTCGCGGTAGCCCAGGGCAACCAGCAGCATCGGCAGGAAGCCGACGATGAACACGGCGGGAAGATGTGCACCGACCTCACGTACGGTCGGGCCAAGAGCGCCGGTCAGGGTGTAGACCGGGGCAATGGTGGAAATGCCCAGCACCACGCTGGCCAGCAGGCCAAGACGGCCCTTGGCCAGGCCTTTGCTGCGCTGAGTGCTGCCCGAGTCGGCCACATCGGGTGGGCGGCCGGCTTCTGTGTAATTGCTCATGAGTTTTTGCCGTAACTATTGGAATTGTTTTCACAGGCCCTGTTCCCAAGGCCTGCTTCCACTCATTGAAAGCGCGCTGCCGGGGGTGAGTCATCCCGGACTTTTGGCTGACTTGCTGTCAGACCTCCCGTGCAGCATGGGCGATGCAGGCCTCGCGGAACGCCTGGAAAAGGCGCCTTGAGACCGGGTTGTCGGCGAAACGCCATTCAGGGTGCCACTGCACGCCAAGTACAAAGCCCGGCGCGTCAGGCATCGACACTGCTTCGATCAGGCCATCCGGGGCCCGTGCCTCGACTCGCAGGCCTGGGGCCAGGCGGTCGATGCCCTGACTGTGCAGCGAGTTGACCTCGAACTGCGCAGCCAGGCCCAGGCGCTCGAACATCCCGCCAGGTGCAACGCTGACGGGATGACGAGGGCCGTACTGCACCTCCAGGGGTGCATCCTCGGGTTCACGATGGTCCATGTAGCCGGGCAGCTCCTGCACACGCTGGTGCAAGCTGCCGCCCAGGGCCACGTTCAGCTCCTGGAAGCCACGGCAGATGCAGAACACCGGCACGCCGGCGGCAATCGCCGCCTGCAGCAACGGCAGGGTCAGCCGGTCACGGGCAAGGTCGTGCCGGGTCCCTTCGGCGCTGGCGGCGCCATTGTAATGATGCGGCTCGATATTTGAAGGCGAGCCGGTAAAAACAATGCCGTTAAGCCGGGACAGCAGCGCCTGCGTGTCACTGCCGCCGTCGCGGGCTGGCAGAATCAGCGGCAATCCGGCGAAGCCGGCGGCCTCCACATACTTGTCGCCCACCGTGTGCGACGAGTTCTTCCCCACCTGCTGGCGGCAGGCGCTGATACCGATCAAGGGGACCGCAATTGCGCTCATGGGCTTACACCGTGTGCAGGTACCAGTTGTATTCGAGGTCGGAAATCGAAACTTCGAACTCGGCCAGCTCACTTTCCTTGCAGGCCACGAAGATATCGATGTAATCCGGGCTGATGTATTGGTTAAGGACTTCGCTGTCATCCAGCGCACGCAGGGCGTCGCGCAGGTTGTTCGGCAGGCTCTGCTCCAGCTGTTCGTAGGAGTTGCCTTCGATCGGCGCACCTGGCTCGATCTTGCTGGTCAGGCCGTGGTGGATGCCGGCCAGGATGGCTGCCAGCATCAGGTACGGGTTGGCATCGGCGCCGGCCACGCGGTGCTCGATGCGCACGTTGTCACTGCTGTCGGTCGGTACGCGCACGGCCACGGTGCGGTTGTCCAGGCCCCAGCTCGGCGCGTTCGGTACGTAGAACTGCGCACCGAAGCGGCGATAGGAGTTGATGTTCGGGCACAGGAAGGCCATCGACGCCGGCATGGTCTCCAACACACCGCCGATGGCGTGGCGCAGGGCGTCGCTTTGCAGCGGGTCTTCATGGGCGAAGATGTTCTTGCCGGTTTTCTTGTCCAGCAGCGAAATGTGCACGTGCAGGCCATTGCCCGCCTGGCCCGGGTAGGGCTTGGCCATGAACGTGGTGTCCATTTCATGGTCGTAGGCGACGTTCTTGATCAGGCGCTTGAGCAGGATCGCATAGTCGCAGGCCTTCATCGGGTCAGCGACGTGGTGCAGGTTGACTTCGAACTGCGCCGGGGCACTTTCCTTGACGATGGCATCGGCTGGCAGGCCTTGCTCCTTGGCCGCTTCGAGCATGTCCTGCAGGCAGTCGGCGTACTCGTCGAGGTCGTCGATCAGGTACACCTGGGTCGACTGCGGGCGCTTGCCCGAGATGGGCGAGCGTGGCGGTTGCGGGCGGCCGTTGAGGTTGTCCTGGTCGATCAGGTAGAACTCCAGCTCGAACGCGGCGCAGATATCCAGGCCCATGGCGTCGAACTTGCTCACCACCTGGCGCAGCACTTCGCGCGGGTCGGCGAAGAACGGCTCACCGTCGAGTTCGTGCATGGTCATCAGCAACTGCGCGGTCGGGCGCTTCTGCCACGGCTCGTCGGACAGCGTGCCGGCAATCGGGTAGCAGATGCGGTCGGCGTCGCCGATATCCAGGCCCAGGCCGGTGCTTTCCACGGTCGAGCCATTGATGTCGAGGGCGAACAACGAAGCCGGCAGGTTGATACCTTTCTCGTACACCTTGTGCAGGCTGGCGCGCTCGATGCGCTTGCCGCGTACCACGCCGTTCATGTCGGAAATCAGCAGATCGACGTACTGCGTGTCCGGATGGGCCTGAAGGAAGTCATTCATCTCGCTGGAAGTACTGGCGCACGGGGTGACCGACGTCATGGCTTACATCCTATGATTTGCTGCGGCGATGTGGGGATACGGCTGGCGCCTCACGGGCGACGATGGTTGCAGCTGTTGTTTTTTTCACTTTCCCATCGTGGGGATTGGTTACCCGACCGGGCGCATTGATTCCGGGGGGCCGTTTCACTATAAAATGGCCCTCACGCAACAGACATTGGCAATTCGGCAAGCAGAGCGTGCACCAATGCAATATCAAATTACCCACGCCGACCTCTCCCTGGTCCTGGCACTGGAACGCGGGCGCTCACTGGCCAAGGCCGCCGAACTGCTCAAGGTCGACGTTTCGACCGTGTTCCGCTCGATTCGCCGGCTGGAGTCGGCGCTGGGCACCGCACTGTTCGTGAAAAGCCGCAAAGGCTACCTGCCGACCGACACGGCCCAGGCCCTGGCCGAGCAGGCCGAGCGCGCAGAGCAGGCGCTGGATGCCGCACGCATTGCCATGACCAGCGGCGAGCAAGTGGTCAGCGGTACCGTGCGCCTGACCTGCACCGAGGCGGTGATGCACAGCCTGCTGCTACCGGCGCTGGCGGCGTTCATGCCGAACTACCCGGCGTTGTCGCTGGAGATGGGCACCTCCAACACCTTCGCCAACCTCAGCCGGCGCGATGCCGACATCGCCCTGCGCCTGACCAATACGCCGCCGGAGCATCTGGTGGGTCGTTGCCTGGGTTCTACCTCTTATGTGATATGCGGTCAGCCCCAGTGGCGCGAGCGCTTGAATGAATCGGCCAGCAGCGTGCCGTGGATCGCCCCGGACGATTCCATGCAGGACCACCCCACCGTGGTCTGGCGCAACCAGCAGTACCCGGGGCTGAGCCCGCGCTACCAGTGCAGCGGCATGTCGACCATCGCCCAGCTGGTGAGCACCGGGCTGGGCGTGGCGGCATTGCCGGACTATATGGTCGATGCGTTGCCGGGGGTCGATGCGTTGAGCGGGCCGCTGCCGGGCTGCGATACCCAGCTGTGGCTGCTGACCCGGCCGGATTGCCGGGCGTTGCGCTCGGTGCAGACCTTGTTCGAGGAACTGACGCCGCGGTTGCGGGATGCGATGCTCTGAGGTTATCGTCAGGAGCATGTATCCAGGGTGTCTGTTCCGGCCCTTTCGCGGCTGAAGCCGCTCCCGCAGGGCACGGTGATACGCAGGCCCGACGGGGTAGCCGACAAAACAGCGCTTCCCTATTGGCTGGTGATTTTTTAAACTATCGAGTCCGCCTGCCCATATTGGGCTGCACGCCTACCGCATTTGCTACTGAGGAAGACCATGGCCCGCGTAACTGTTGAAGACTGCCTGGAACACGTGGATAACCGTTTTGAGCTGGTCATGCTCTCGACCAAGCGCGCCCGTCAGCTGGCTACCGGCGGCAAAGAGCCACGCGTAGCGTGGGAAAACGACAAGCCGACCGTGGTCGCCCTGCGCGAAATCGCCGAAGGTATCGTTACCCCTGAGTTCATCGCCGCCGAAGAGATCGTCACCGAGGATCCGGTTTTCGCCGCGTTCGAGGACGAGTCCAACGAGGCTGTCTGATCGATGCCCTGTCGACGTCGCGCGGCACAAGGCCCTCTTCCTCGGCAAGAGGTGAAACCATGCCGGGCATAGAAGCCTTAGCCGAACGGCTGTCGACCTACCTGGGCCCCGAACAGGTCAACCTGGTTCGCCGCGCCTATTTCTACGCCGAACAGGCACACGACGGGCAGCGCCGCCGCAGCGGCGAGCCCTACGTGACCCATCCGCTGGCCGTGGCCAGCATCCTCGCCGACATGCACATGGACCATCAGAGCCTGATGGCAGCCATGCTGCACGACGTGATCGAAGACACCGGCATCGCCAAGGAAGCCCTCTGCCAGCAGTTTGGCGAGACCGTGGCCGAACTGGTCGATGGGGTCAGCAAACTGACCCAGATGAACTTCGAGACCAAGGCCGAGGCGCAGGCCGAAAACTTCCAGAAGATGGCCATGGCCATGGCCCGCGATATCCGCGTGATCCTGGTCAAGCTGGCCGACCGCCTGCACAACATGCGCACCCTTGAAGTGCTGTCTGGCGAGAAACGCCGGCGCATCGCCAAGGAAACCCTCGAGATCTACGCCCCCATCGCCAACCGCCTGGGCATGCACACGGTGCGCGTGGAGTTCGAGGACCTCGGCTTCAAGGCCATGCACCCGATGCGTTCGTCGCTGATCCACCGGGCGGTGAAGAGCGCACGCGGCAACCGTAAAGAGATCGTCGCCAAGATCGAGCACTCGCTGGCCAACTGCCTGGCTGCCGACGGCATCGAGGGCGAGGTCAGCGGCCGGCAGAAACACCTCTATGGCATCTACAAGAAGATGCGTGGCAAGCGCCGCGCCTTCAACGAGATCATGGACGTGTATGCCTTCCGCATCATCGTCGACAAGGTCGACACCTGCTACCGCGTGCTTGGCGCCGTGCACAACCTGTACAAGCCGCTGCCCGGTCGTTTCAAGGATTACATCGCGATCCCCAAGGCCAACGGCTACCAGTCGTTGCACACCACGCTGTTCGGCATGCACGGCGTGCCCATCGAGATCCAGATTCGCACCCGCGAGATGGAAGAGATGGCCAACAACGGCATCGCTGCGCACTGGCTGTACAAGTCCAACGAGGACGAGCAGCCCAAGGGCAGCCACGCCCGGGCGCGGCAGTGGGTCAAGGGCATCCTCGAACTGCAGCAGCGTGCCGGCAACTCGCTGGAATTCATTGAAAGCGTGAAGATCGACCTGTTCCCGGACGAGGTCTACGTGTTCACGCCCAAAGGCCGGATCATGGAGCTGCCCAAAGGCTCCACGGCCGTCGACTTCGCCTACGCGGTGCACACCGACGTCGGCAACAGCTGCATCGCCTGCCGCATCAACCGCCGCCTGGCGCCGCTGTCCGAACCGCTGCAGAGTGGCTCGACGGTGGAAATCGTCAGCGCCCCGGGCGCACGGCCGAATCCGGCCTGGCTCAATTTCGTGGTTACCGGCAAGGCGCGCACGCACATTCGCCACGCCCTCAAGCAGCAGCGCCGCTCCGAGTCGATCAGCCTCGGCGAGCGCCTGCTGAACAAGGTGCTGACCGGTTTCGACAGCAGCCTGGAGAAGATCCCCCAGGAGCGTATCCAGGCGATTCTCGCCGAGTACCGCCTGGAGCTGATCGAAGACCTGCTCGAAGACATCGGCCTGGGCAACCGCATGGCCTACGTGGTCGCCCGCCGCCTGCTGTCGGCCGAAGGCGAACAGCTGCCGGCGCCGGAAGGCCCGCTGGCGATCCGCGGAACCGAAGGCCTGGTACTGAGCTACGCCAAGTGCTGCACACCGATCCCGGGCGACCCGATCGTCGGCCACCTGTCAGCAGGCAAGGGCATGGTCGTGCACCTGGAAAACTGCCGCAACATCAGCGAAATCCGCCACAACCCGGAGAAGTGCGTACAACTCTCGTGGGCCAAGGACATCGCTGGCGAATTCAACGTCGAGCTGCGTGTCGAACTTGAACACCAGCGCGGCCTGATCGCCCTGCTGGCCAGCAGCGTCAACGCTGCCGACGGCAACATCGAGAAGATCAGCATGGACGAACGCGACGGCCGTATCAGCGTGGTCCAACTGGTGGTCAGCGTGCACGACCGTGTGCACCTGGCGCGTGTGATCAAGAAGCTGCGTACCTTGACCGGCGTGGTCCGCATCACCCGCATGCGTACGTAGTCCGCCAACCGCAAGGAGTCATCATGAGCAAGACCGTAATCAACAGCGACAAGGCCCCTGCCGCTATCGGCACCTACTCCCAGGCGATCAAGGCCGGCAACACCGTCTACATGTCGGGCCAGATCCCGCTGGACCCGAAGACCATGGAACTGGTCGAAGGCTTCGAAGCCCAGACCGTACAGGTATTCGAGAACCTCAAGTCCGTGGCTGAAGCGGCTGGCGGTTCGTTCAAGGACATCGTCAAGCTGAACATCTTCCTCACCGACCTGAGCCACTTCGCCAAGGTCAACGAGGTGATGGGCCGCTACTTCGAACAGCCTTACCCAGCCCGCGCCGCCATCGGCGTTGCTGCTCTGCCGAAAGGCGCCCAGGTCGAAATGGACGCCATCCTGGTCATCGAATGATGCCCCTGGTGACGGGCGCCCTGCCCGTCACCCTCCTCTGCAAGGTTATCCCGTCATGCGTCAAGCACTGCCCCTCGCGCTGGCAGCCCTGCTCCTGGGCGGCTGCGCCAGCCACAAACCCGAAGATTTCAATGGCACCTGGATCAACCAGGCCGCCATCAAGGCCGCCAGCAAAGGCGGCAGCCTGCGCCAGGCCCTGAACGAGCATGGCCCGGTGTTCGAGTGGAAACTCGATGTCGCCCACCAGCAGGCCAGCTTCAGCAATGGCTTCGAGGCTGCCGACGGCCAGCTGAGCGCCAACCAGAAACAATGGCAGGCCAGCTTCCAGGGTGGCCAGACCGAACAGCTCGAACTCGATGGCGATGAACTGAAAGCCACCACCCAGAGCGGTGCCGAGCAGACCTTCGTGCGCGCCAAGCAGCCCGGCAACGCGCCATTGGGCGGCAGCTTCGAGAAAGCGCTGTACCAGGCCTACCTCGGTGGCGACTGGAAGATCATCGAGGGCCAGGGCAAGGGCGGCACCGTGCGCTTCAGCGATACTGGCAACGTTACCGGCCTGCCAGGCCCGGACCGTTTCGCCCTGTGCCTGGCCGGCGACTGCGCCAGCATGGGTGGCGACAACGACAGCCTGTGGCTGGAGCGCAATCAGCGCGGCGCGCCGTTCATCTTCAAGCGTGATGGCGACAAGATGGCAATCTTCCAGGCAGTGAACACTGCCCAGGCAGACGAGATTCCGCAGCTGGCAGCCGGCGCACAGCAGTGGGTGCTGGAGCGGGACTGAAGCCGTACTTGGCCTTGAACCCGATCCCTGTGGGAGCGGCCTTGGGTCGCGAAAGGGCCGCGCAGCGGCCCCAGTATTTCAGCTTCGCCGCATAGATTGCCGGGGCTGCTTCGCAGCCCTTTCGCGACGCAAGGCCGCTCCACAAAGAGCACCACACCTACCGGACAGATCAGCGCTTGCCTGCCAGAATCGCCGCATAGCCTTCCTTGTAGCTGGGATACTCCGGCGCCCAGCCCAACGCCCGCACCCGGGCATTGCTGCAACGCTTGCTGCCGGTACGGCGCACCTGCTGCTCATCGGACCACTCGGTAACCCCCATGTACCCCCGCAGCCAGGCCACCACATCGGCCAGCGGCGCCGGGTCGTCATCGACGCCAATGTAGCAATCCTCCAGCGCCACACCATCGGCATCGGCCTGCAGCAGGAACGCCATCAGGCTCGCCGCATCCTCGGCATGAATCCGATTGCCGTACAGCGGCGGCTCCTCAGCCACCCGATAGCCTTGTCGCACCTGGCTCAGCAGCCACTCGCGACCCGGGCCATAGATGCCGGTCAGGCGAATCACACTGGCAGGCATGCCGCTGGCCAGCGCCAACCCTTCGGCCTCCAGCATCACCTTCCCGGAATAACCTTCAGGTTCGGTGGCAGCGGTTTCGTCGATCCATTCACCTTCCTTTTGCGCGAACACGCTGCTGCTGGAGACGAACAGCAAACGCCGTGGGCGCTGGCCACGCTCGGCCAGCCACGCCAGCACATGGCGCAGACCGTCGACGTAAGCGGCTTGATAGCCCGCCTCGTCATGCTGACTGGCAGCGACGCAGTACACCAGGTAGTCCGGCGAGCGCTGCGGCCAGGCCAGTGGGATGGCCGGGTCGGACAGGTCGGCAGCGATGGGCACGACGCCCTTGGGCAACTGCTCGACCGAGCGGCGAAGGCCACTGACTTGCCAGCCTTTGGCCAGCAGCTGGCGGGCCAGACGGCCGCCTACATCACCACATCCCACGATAATTGCGGAAAGGTCTGACATCACAAAACTCCCTAGACCAAAGGATCAGGCTAGCCGTATTACACGATAGGCGGCTAGACCGCAGGTGAAAAAAGCAACAAGATTACTTTTGTTAACAAGAATTACTTGCAATAATGGCACCCCTATCTGTTCTCGGCCTATCTCGAGGCCTTGGAGAACGCACACTTTCTTCTTCATCAGGTCCGGCCAGCATGACACGTACTCAACCTTCCGCTTCGCCAACCCCGTCGCGCGCCTGGCGCGCCATCGCCGCGCTGATGTTCAGCCTGGTGTTGGCCCCAGTGGCCATGGCTGATGAGCCTAACGCCAACACCGCCACCCCGGCTGCCGTCGCCGCTCCGGCCACCCCGGCCCCGGCTGCTGTCGAAGGCCAGGCCGCCACCCCGGTCGATGCCCCTGCCGCTGCCGACCCGGCCGTTCAGGAACTGGTTGAAGACACCTCGCTGGGCATGGCCCACGACCTGTCCCCGTGGGGCATGTACAAGAACGCTGACATCGTCGTGAAAATCGTGATGATCGGCCTGGCCATCGCTTCGATCATCACCTGGACCATCTGGATCGCCAAGGGCTTCGAGCTGATGGGTGCCAAGCGCCGTCTGCGTGGCGAGATCGCCGCCCTGAAGAAGTCGGTGAGCCTGAAAGAAGCCAGCAGCGTCTCCAATAAAGAAGGCACCCTGGCCCACACCCTGGTCCACGATGCCCTGGAGGAGATGCGCCTGTCGGCCAATGCCCGCGAGAAAGAAGGCATCAAGGAACGCGTCAGCTTCCGCCTGGAGCGCCTGGTAGCCGCCAGCGGTCGCGCCATGAGCAACGGCACCGGCGTGCTCGCCACCATCGGTTCCACCGCGCCATTCGTCGGCCTGTTCGGTACCGTGTGGGGCATCATGAACAGCTTCATCGGCATCGCCAAGACCCAGACCACCAACCTGGCCGTAGTCGCCCCAGGTATCGCCGAGGCCCTGCTGGCCACTGCCCTGGGTCTGGTCGCAGCGATCCCGGCCGTGGTCATCTACAACGTCTTCGCCCGCTCCATCGCTGGCTACAAGGCACAGGTGTCCGACGCTTCCGCCCAGGTGCTGCTGCTGGTCAGCCGTGACCTGGACCACCAGGGCAGCGACCGCGCCGCCCCGCACATGGTGAAAGTGGGGTAAACCATGGGCCTGCATCTCAACGAAGGTGGCGACGACCTCGCCGAAAACCACGAAATCAACGTTACGCCGTTCATCGACGTGATGCTGGTACTGCTGATCATCTTCATGGTCGCAGCGCCGCTGGCCACGGTCGACATCAAGGTCGACCTGCCGGCCTCGACTGCCAAGCCGGCACCGAGGCCCGAGAAACCGGTGTTCGTCAGCGTCAAGGCCGACCAGAAGCTGTATGTCGGCGACGATCAGGTCCCTGCCCCCGAACAGCTTGGTCCGATGCTCGACGCCAAGACCAAGGGCGACAAGGAAACCACCATCTTCTTCCAGGCCGACAAGGGCGTGGATTACGGTGACCTGATGGAAGTGATGAACAACATGCGCGCGGCCGGCTACCTCAAGGTCGGTCTGGTAGGTCTCGAGACGGCAGCCAAGAAATGACGAAACCGCGCTCAAACGTGGCGCGCTACGGTGGCAGCCTGGCGATCGTGCTGGGCGTGCACGTGGTCGCCGTGCTGCTGACGCTCAACTGGTCGGTGCCCCAGGCTATCGAACTGCCCCCGGCAGCCATGATGGTCGAGCTGGCACCGCTGCCCGAGCCCGCGCCGCCACCGCCACCGAAAGCCGCCCCACAGCCACCGGCACCGGTCGAAGAGCCGCCGTTGCCGAAGCTGGTCGAGGCGCCGAAACCGAAGATCGCCATCGCCAAGCCGCCTAAGCCGAAGCCCAAGCCTCAGCCACCGAAGCCTGAGAAGAAGCCTGAGCCGCCTAAGGATGAGCCACCGGCCAAGGAACAGGTAGCCGATACGCCGCCAAGCAACACGCCACCGCAGAAGTCGGCGGCACCGGCGCCAAGCATCGCCTCCAACAGCCAGGCACTGCCAACCTGGCAGAGCGACCTGCTGCGCCACCTGGCGAAGTACAAGCGCTACCCGGAGGACGCGCGCCGTCGTGGCCTGCAAGGCATCAACCGCCTGCGCTTCGTGGTCGACGCCGAAGGTAAAGTGGTGTCCTACTCCATGGCAGGCGGCTCCGGCAGCGCGGCCCTGGACCGGGCGACCATGGAAATGATCCGCCGCGCCGGCACGGTACCCAAGCCGCCAGCCGAGTTGCTGACCAATGGCACGATCGAAGTAGTGGCACCGTTCGTCTACTCGCTGGACCGTCGCTGATACTTTTGTTTCTGTCACAAATCGGCAAGTCTGATAACGTGCGTCTATCAATTGCAGCCGCTATGCTGGGCCCGCAACTTCATGGACGCACGTTATGACCCTCACAGAATTACGCTACATCGTCACGCTCGCCCAGGAGCAGCACTTCGGCCATGCTGCCGAGCGCTGCCACGTCAGCCAGCCGACCCTGTCGGTCGGCGTGAAGAAGCTTGAGGACGAGCTTGGCGTGCTGATCTTCGAGCGCAGCAAGAGCGCGGTGCGCCTGACCCCGGTCGGTGAAAGCATCGTGGCCCAGGCGCAGAAGGTCTTGGAGCAAGCTCAGGGTATTCGCGAGCTGGCCCAGGCCGGCAAGAACCAGCTGACCGCCCCGCTCAAGGTCGGCGCCATCTATACCGTCGGCCCGTACCTGTTCCCGCACCTGATCCCTCAGCTGCATCGGGTGGCGCCGCAGATGCCGCTGTACATCGAAGAAAACTTCACCCATGTGCTGCGCGAGAAGCTGCGCAACGGCGAACTGGACGCAGTGATCATCGCCCTGCCGTTCAACGAAGCCGATGTGCTGACCCTGCCGCTGTACGACGAACCTTTCTGTGCCCTGATGCCAGCCGACCACCCGTGGACGGCGAAGAAAACCATCGACACTGCCATGCTCAACGACAAGAGCCTGCTGCTGCTCGGCGAGGGCCACTGCTTCCGCGACCAGGTGCTGGAAGCCTGCCCGACGCTGAACAAAGGTGGCGAAGGCTCCAAGCACACCACAGTCGAGTCCAGCTCGCTGGAAACCATCCGCCACATGGTCGCGTCCGGCCTGGGTGTATCGATCTTGCCGCTGTCGGCCGTGCACAGCCATCACTATGCGCCAGGGGTCATCGAAGTGCGTCCGCTGACCCCGCCAGCACCGTTCCGTACCGTGGCCATCGCCTGGCGCGCCAGCTTCCCGCGGCCGAAGGCGATCGAGATCCTTGCCGACTCGATCCGCCTCTGCTCGGTGGCCAAGCCGCCAGTGGAACAACCGGCCTGATCCATGACTGAGTTGTCGAAGGTTTCGGTCACGGCGCTCAAGGGCGTAGGCGATGCCATGGCGGAAAAGCTCGCCAAGGTTGGCCTGGAGAACCTGCAGGATGTGCTGTTCCACCTGCCCCTGCGCTATCAGGATCGCACCCGCGTGGTGCCAATCGGCCAGTTGCGCCCGGGCCAGGACGCGGTGATCGAGGGTGTCGTCAGTGGAGCCGACGTGACCATGGGCAAGCGCCGTAGCCTGGTGGTACGCCTGGGTGACGGCACGGGCGTGTTGAGCCTGCGTTTCTACCACTTCAGCAATGCGCAGAAGGAAGGCCTCAAGCGCGGCACCCACCTGCGCTGCTACGGCGAAGCCCGCCCCGGCGCCTCGGGCCTGGAGATCTACCACCCGGAATACCGTGCGCTGAATGGCGACGAGCCGCCGCCACCGGTCGAGCAGACCCTGACGCCGATCTACCCGTCCACCGAAGGCCTGACCCAACAGCGCCTGCGCCTGCTCTGCCAGCAGAGCCTGGGCATGCTCGGGCCGCGCAGCCTGCCCGACTGGCTACCCGACGAACTGGCCCGCGACTACCACCTGGCGCCGCTGGACGATGCCATCCGCTACCTGCACAACCCGCCGGCCGATGCCGACCTCGACGAGCTCGCCGAAGGCCAGCACTGGGCCCAGCATCGCCTGGCCTTCGAAGAGTTGCTGACCCACCAGCTGTCGCAGCAACGCCTGCGCGAAAGCCTGCGCAGCTTGCGCGCGCCGGTACTGCCAAAAGCCAAGCGCCTGCAGGCGCAGTACCTGGCCAACCTGGGTTTCCAGCCGACCGGGGCGCAGCAGCGGGTAGCCAACGAAATCGCCTATGACCTCAGCCAGCACGAGCCCATGATGCGCCTGGTGCAGGGCGATGTCGGCGCCGGCAAGACCGTGGTCGCCGCCCTCGCCGCACTGCAGGCCCTGGAAGCCGGTTACCAGGTGGCGCTGATGGCGCCTACCGAGATCCTCGCCGAACAGCACTACATCACCTTCAAGCGCTGGCTGGAGCCGCTGGGCATCGACGTCGCCTGGCTGGCCGGCAAGCTCAAGGGCAAGGCCCGCGCCAGCGCCCTGGAGCAGATCGCCGGCGGTGCACCGATGGTGGTCGGTACCCACGCGCTGTTCCAGGAAGAAGTCCGCTTCAAGCACCTGGCCCTGGCGATCATCGACGAGCAGCACCGCTTCGGCGTGCAGCAACGCCTGGCCCTGCGCAAGAAAGGCGTGGCCGGCGAGCTGTGCCCACACCAGCTGATCATGACCGCCACGCCGATCCCGCGCACCTTGGCCATGAGCGCCTATGCCGACCTCGACACCTCGGTGCTCGACGAACTGCCGCCTGGGCGCACACCGGTGAATACCGTGCTGGTCGCCGACAGCCGCCGCTTCGAAGTGGTCGAGCGGGTCCGTGCCGCCTGTGCCGAAGGGCGCCAGGCCTACTGGGTGTGCACGCTGATCGAGGAATCCGAAGAGCTGACCTGCCAGGCGGCCGAGAGCACCTTCGAAGAGCTTGGCAGTGCACTCGGCGAACTGCGCGTGGGCCTGATCCACGGCCGCATGAAGCCGGCAGAAAAGGCCGAGGTCATGGCCGAGTTCAAGCAAGGCAACCTGCAACTGCTGGTCGCCACCACGGTGATCGAGGTCGGCGTGGACGTGCCCAACGCCAGCCTGATGATCATCGAGAACCCTGAGCGTCTGGGCCTGGCCCAACTGCACCAGCTGCGTGGCCGAGTTGGCCGGGGTAGCGCGGTGAGCCATTGCGTGCTGCTGTATCACCCGCCGCTGTCGCAGATTGGCCGCGAACGTCTGGGGATCATGCGGGAAACCAACGATGGCTTCATCATCGCCGAGAAAGACCTCGAACTGCGCGGGCCCGGCGAAATGCTCGGCACACGCCAGACCGGCCTGCTGCAGTTCAAGGTCGCCGACCTGATGCGCGACGCCGACCTGCTGCCGGCCGTGCGTGACGCTGCCCAGGCGCTGCTGGCCCGCTGGCCCGACCATGTCAGCCCGCTGCTCGACCGTTGGCTGCGTCACGGTCAACAATATGGCCAGGTGTGACGCCTGTCCCAGAATGGATCCAGCTTTGCCAGCAGGCTGGTTATACTTCGCGTTTAAAAGAATTTGTGGATACAGACCATGACTGAAGTTGCCCTGGACACCGCAACCCCACACGCACCGTCTGTCATCCGGCTGTTGCTCGAAAAACTGCACGTTGCCTTTGAAGAGGTGGCGGAACATCCGGAGCTGCCAGCCGCGTCCCGGGTGCAGGCGATCCTGCTCGATGACGAAATCGGCGCCCTGCTGGTGCTGTTCCCGCAGAGCAAGCTACTGGACCTCAACCGTCTCGAAGAGCTGACCGGTCGCAAGCTCAAGGCCGTGCCGTTGCCACGCCTCAAGCAGATGCTCGACAAGCACCAGCTCAAGGCCCTGCCGGCCATTCCGGCCCTGACCAGCTCGCCCTGCCTGTACGAAGGCAAGCTGCTTGAGGCCGAACACCTGTACATCCAGTCTGGCGAAGCCGGCCTGCTGCTGAAGGTACGCCGTGATGATTTCAAGCGCATGCTCGCCAAGGCCAGTGCCGGCACGTTCGGCCAGCCTGTGCGCGACATCCGCCCCAACCTCGATCGCCCGGATGACGACCCCAAGGAAATAACCCTGGCGGTCCAGGCCTTTACGGCCCGGCGCATCCAGAAGCGCCTGGAAGAAACCATCGAGATCCCGCCCCTGGCCGACACGGCGCAGAAGATCATCAAGCTGCGGGTCGACCCCAACGCCAGCATCGACGACATCACCGGCGTGGTCGAAACCGACCCGGCTCTGGCCGCCCAGGTGGTCAGCTGGGCCGCTTCTCCCTACTACGCCTCACCCGGCAAGATCCGCTCGGTGGAAGACGCCATCGTCCGTGTGCTGGGCTTCGACCTGGTGATCAACCTGGCCCTCGGCCTGGCGCTGGGCAAGACCCTGAGCCTGCCCAAGGACCACCCGCAGCAGGCCACGCCGTACTGGCAGCAGTCGATCTACACCGCAGCCATCATCGAAGGCCTGACCCGCGCCATGCCGCGCGCCGAGCGCCCGGAAGCCGGCCTGACCTACCTGGCAGGGCTGCTGCACAACTTCGGCTACCTGCTGCTGGCGCATGTATTCCCGCCGCACTTCTCGTTGATCTGCCGCCATCTGGAGGTCAACCCGCACCTGTGTCACACCTACGTGGAACAACACCTGCTGGGCATCAGCCGCGAACAGATCGGCGCCTGGCTGATGAAGCTGTGGGACATGCCCGAAGAGTTGTCGACCGCGCTGCGCTTCCAGCATGACCCGGCGTATGACGGCGAATACTCGGCGTATCCCAACCTGGTGTGCCTGGCGACCCGTCTGCTGCGCTCGCGGGGCATTGGCTCGGGGCCACAGGAGCAGATTCCCGATGAGCTGCTGGAACGTCTGGGGATCACCCGTGACAAGGCGGAGGAAGTGGTGAACAAGGTGCTCGAGGCCGAGGCCTTGTTGCGGGATCTGGCGTCGCAGCTCAACGCCCCGCACTGACGCTATCGCCACCCCTGTGGGAGCGGGCTTGCCCGCGAAGCAGACACCGCGGTGCATGGCACCGGCTGCGCCGGTGTTCGCGGGCGAGCCCGCTCCCACAGAGGTCCCGGTCAGCCTGGGGAACGTGTCAGCCTTTCTTCTTCGGCTTCAGGTATTTCATCAGCCCCTGGAACCACATCACCAGCGCCGGATTGCCCTTGATCTGGATGTTCTTGTCCTGAATGCCCTGCATGAACGCCAGTTGCTTGTTGCCCGCCTGCATCGTCGCAAAGCCGTAGGCCGCGTCCTTGAAGGCAATCGCAAAGGCCGGCTGCGGATGGCTACCACCTTTGCTGCTAATGCGCTCGCCGCTAACGATGAAGTGCCGCGCCACCTTGCCGTCCAGCGTCTGCATCTGGAACACCAGGTCCTTGTCCTTGAGTTGCTGCTGGAATGCCGGGTTGTTGCGGCTGGCCCTGGCCATCAGCAGCCCCATGGCCCAGAGAAGAAAGCGAAACTTCATCAACGCGCCTCGAATAAAAAATGACTGAAGCGCGCAGTTTATCCTTTTCCTGAACCAATTACGCAAGTTCGAAACATTTAGCCTCCAGAATGCATAACGGGCGCCCTGGGGCGCCCGCTTGGATGACACTGGGGGTCAGCAGTCGATCACTTTTTCTTGGCTGGCTTGGCAGGCGTGTTGACGCTGTCGCGCAGGTTCTTGCCAGGCTTGAAGGCAACGGTGTTGCTGGCCTTGATCTTCACCGGTTGACCGGTTTGCGGGTTCTTGCCAGTGCGGGCACCACGATGACGTTTTTCAAAGGTACCGAAACCGACCAGGGTGACCGTGTCCTTGTCCAGGGCACCGGTGATGCTGTCGAGAATAGCGTTCAGCACCTGGTTGGCTTTTTCCTTGGTCATGTCAGCCTTTTCGGCGATGACAGCGGCGAGTTCTGGTTTACGCATAGTGAAGCCTCTTTGACGGAATTTCTTGTTGTTATGCCGTGCTGCCATTGAAGCAGCGTTCAAGGCACCGCAGGCTCTAATCTGCGGCAGACGGAACTGAGAATGGCACGCCCACCGAGGCCGCGCCAGTATCTGGGCGGCCATTGTGCGGGCAACAACAGGATAAATCCGACAGAACGCCCGCTATTCACGCCATCAAGGCGGGTAACTGCCGATTTAGCGCCAGTTTTTCCATGACGGCGCTGCCGGTCAGGGCATAGCCGAGCAACTGGCCGTCAGCAGCATGACAGAGCACTTTCAGGTCACTGCCCTGCCCTTCGACCTGCCAGTTGCCTTCACGGCCCACTGGCGGCGGTGACACCACCAGCGGGCAAGCCGGGGTCTTCACCGTAATCGGCATCGGCCCATAGCTGACCAGGGTCGGGTTACCGGCCAAAGTCTGCGCCAGGGCACGGGCGCAGGCCATCAACGGCATCACATAGAGCAGGTTGATACCGTCGACCTCGGCGCAATCGCCAAGGGCGAAGATGTTGTTGTGCGACGTACGCAGCTGGCGGTCCACGACCACGCCGCGGTTGATCTGCAGCCCGGCGGCGGCGGCGAGGTCGGTGCGCGGGCGCAGGCCGATGGCCGATACCACCAGGTCGCAGGCGATCACTTGCCCATCGGACAGGTGCGCCTCAAGCCCTTCACCCGCCTGTTGCAAGCGCGTCAGTACCGGGCCGAGGTGGAAGCGTACGCCCAGCCCTTCCAGGCCGGCTTGCACGGAAGCAGCGGCGGCCGGGTGCAACAAGGTCGGCATGACCTGTTCGCAGGGCGCCACCACGTCGACCTCGAAACCGCCCAGGCGCATGTCGTTGGCAAACTCGCAACCGATCAGGCCGGCGCCAAGAATCAGCACACGCTGCTTGCCCGCTGCAGCGGCACGGAAGCGTGCATAGTCTTCGAGGTCGTTGATCGGGAACACCCGCTCGACACCATCACCGTCGATCGGCACCTGCACGGTCTGCGCGCCCCAAGCCAGTACCAGGTCGCGATACTCGATCGCCTCTTCACCGATCCACAGGCGCTTGTGGCCCGGATCGATACCGCTGATGCGGGTATGGGTGCGGATCTCGGCCTTGAGCTGCTCGGCCATCACGCCAGGTTCGGCCATGCACAGGTCATCGGCGTCCTTGTGCTTGGCAAAGCCGGTGGAGAGCATGGGCTTGGAGTAGGAACGGCCGTCGTCGGCAGTAATCAGCAGCAGCGGCGTATCGCCATCGAGCTTGCGAAATTCACGGGCCAGGTTGTAGCCGGCCAGGCCGGTACCGATGATGACTACGGGGAACGTCATGCCGTGCTTTCCTCTATCAGCCGATGGAGATCATTTCGAAGTCGCTCTTGCCCACACCGCAGTCAGGGCACAGCCAGTCTGCCGGTACGTCTTCCCAGCGGGTACCGGGCGGAATGCCGTCGTCCGGCCACCCTTCGGCTTCGTCATAGATCAGGCCACAGACAATACACTGCCACTTTTTCATCAGGTCAATTTCCTCGGTGTCGCTCAGGCTTTGTTGTAGCCCGGCATTATGCAAGCAGTCAGGGCAATCATGCTAAGCTCGCCGCCTCTCTGGCTGTAAGCAAGCATACCGACGTGTCGTACGAATCCCCGCAAGCAGCCGCTGTCGCGTGGCTGCCGTATTCACAGCTGGCCACTGAAATCGACCAGCCAACCCTGGCCTGGCTGTTCGACGAAGGCTCCCTGACTCGCCGCCTCACCCAGCTGTCCCAGGACCACTTCAGTGTCACCCCCCTGTTCGAAGGCTGGCAACCGCTGCGCGATGACGAATGCCTGGCCCTGAACATCGCTCCAGGCGCCGAGGGCTGGGTGCGCGAGGTGTTCCTGCGCGGGCATGGCGAACCTTGGGTGTTCGCCCGCAGCGTGGCCAGCCGCAGCGCCCTGGAACGCGGCGGCCTGGACCTGGAAACCCTGGGCAGCCGATCACTAGGCGAGTTGCTGTTCTGCGACCAGGCGTTCATTCGCCACCCGATCGAAGTTTGCCGTTATCCGCAGGCCTGGCTACCGGCCAATGCCATGCAAGAGGGCCTGTGGGGGCGTCGCTCGCGCTTCGCCCGTGACGGCCTCGACCTGCTGGTGGCCGAGGTTTTCCTGCCTACACTGTGGCAAGCGGCCAAGGAGGAGAACCGCTGATGTACCTGCAACTGCTCAAGTCGCTCAACCGCCTGCACCCACGGGCCTGGGACTTCGTCCAGCTCAGCCGCATGGACCGGCCGATCGGCATCTATCTGCTGCTCTGGCCGACCCTGTCAGCGGTATGGATCGCCGGGCACGGCTCGCCGACCCTGGCCAATGTGCTGATCTTCGGCCTGGGCGTGGTGCTGATGCGCGCAGCCGGCTGCTGCATCAACGACTTCGCCGACCGCAAGGTCGATGGCCACGTCAAACGTACTGCAGACCGCCCGCTGGCAAGTGGCCGGGTCAAATCGCGCGAGGCGCTGGCGTTGTTCGCCATCCTGGTCGGTGTGAGTTTCCTGCTGGTGCTGTGCACCAACAGCCGGACCGTGTGGCTGTCGTTCGGCGCGGTGGCGCTGGCGTTCTGCTACCCGTTCATGAAGCGCTACACCTATTACCCGCAGGTGGTGCTGGGTGCCGCGTATTCCTGGGGCATCCCCATGGCCTTTACCGCGGCCGGTGGCGAATTGCCGGCCAGTGCCTGGCTGCTGTACATCGCCAACCTGCTGTGGACGGTGGGTTACGACACCTATTACGCCATGGTCGACCGCGATGACGACCTGAAGATCGGGGTGAAATCGACCGCGATTCTGTTCGGCGATGCGGACCGGATGATCATCCTGACCTTGCAGCTGTTGTCGTTGGGCTGTTTGCTGCTGGCGGGCAGCCGCTTCGAGCTGGGTGGCTGGTTCCACCTGGGGTTGCTGGGTGCGGCGGTGTGCTTCGCCTGGGAATACTGGTCGACGCGCAAGCTGGACCGCGAGTCGTGCTTCAAGGCGTTTCTGCACAATCACTGGGCGGGGTTGCTGGTGTTCATCGGGGTGGTGCTGGATTACGCCCTGCGCTGATCCTTGCCTCCACCTGTGGGAGCGGGTTGACCCGCTCCCACAGGGTCAAGAGTCAGCCTTTACGGTTTAGCGACGTGCCAGACGTCTTTCATGCCGTCACCGGTCATGTCCCCGGCCTTCTTGTCCTTGACGAAGGTGTACACCGGCTTGCCGTCATAGGCCCACTGCATGTGGCCACTGTCACGCTTGATCTGCGTCCACTTGCCCTCAGCCTTTTCGCCCTTTTCGACCATCAATGGCGGCCAGTTCTTCTCACAGTCACCATTGCACATCGATTTGCCGTCGGCGTCCTTGTCAAAGGTATACAACGTCATGCCTTTGTGATCGACCAACATGCCGTCTTTCTCCATGGCATGGTGGGCGGACGCCACCCCCGGCAGCGCCAGTGCAGCGAAAAGGGCCATCCAGCTCAGCGTATGTCGTGTCATTGGAATCACCATTGATTCGGGGGTGGAATGCATTCTG
Source organism: Pseudomonas sp. (assembly GCF_017744435.1). Taxonomy (GTDB): domain Bacteria; phylum Pseudomonadota; class Gammaproteobacteria; order Pseudomonadales; family Pseudomonadaceae; genus Aquipseudomonas. The sequence goes on along the minus strand of NZ_JAGIBG010000005.1, from coordinate 149,488 downwards.
TTTGCCGCCGCAGCAGCCCTGTGAAGCCTAGCCCAGTCATGGAATGTCGCCAGAACGGCCAACACCCTGTCACACAGCTGCAATAATTCCGTTATCTAATGCGGGCCAAGACACGATTACTGGGAGAGGTTTTGAGCATGGTTGGCAGAAACATTCTGATCGTCGACGACGAAGCGCCTATTCGCGAGATGATCGCCGTTGCATTGGAAATGGCCGGCTATGACTGCCTGGAAGCGGAGAATTCGCAACAGGCCCACGCGATCATCGTCGACCGCAAACCGGACCTGATCCTGCTCGACTGGATGCTGCCCGGCACTTCCGGCATTGAGCTGGCACGCCGCCTCAAGCGCGACGAGCTGACCGGCGACATCCCGATCATCATGCTCACCGCCAAAGGCGAAGAGGACAACAAGATCCAAGGCCTGGAAGTTGGCGCCGACGACTACATCACCAAGCCGTTCTCGCCCCGCGAGCTGGTCGCCCGGCTGAAGGCCGTGCTGCGTCGCACCGGCCCGAGCGACAGCGAAGCGCCAATCGAAGTCGGCGGCCTGCTGCTCGACCCGATCAGCCACCGCGTGACCATCGATGGCAAGCCGGCCGAGATGGGCCCTACCGAGTATCGCCTGCTGCAGTTCTTCATGACCCACCAGGAACGCGCCTACACCCGCGGCCAACTGCTCGACCAGGTGTGGGGCGGCAACGTGTATGTCGAGGAGCGCACCGTCGACGTGCACATCCGTCGCCTGCGCAAGGCACTGGGTGAAGCCTACGAAAATCTGGTACAAACCGTCCGGGGCACTGGCTACCGCTTCTCGACCAAGAGCTGATCGAGCCTACAAGCGCCAAGCTGCAAGTCGTTGTACAAGGACCGTCAATTGAACCAGAACTGGCACGCGACCCTGATTCGCCACCTGTTGCTGCTGATCACCGTCTGCCTGATCGGCGGCCTGGTCAGCGGCTATTACGGCTGGAGCCTGGCCATCGGCCTGGCGCTGTACCTGGGCTGGACCCTCAAACAGCTGCTGCGCCTGCACGACTGGCTGCGCAACCACCAACCCGATGAAGCACCGCCCGATGGCTACGGCCTGTGGGGCGAGGTGTTCGACAGCATCTATCACCTGCAGCGCCGCGACCAGCGCGTACGCGGGCGCCTGCAGGCAGTGATCGACCGGGTGCAGGAGTCCACTGCGGCGCTGCGCGATGCGGTGATCATGCTCGACAGCGACGGCAACCTGGAGTGGTGGAACCGCGCCGCAGAGACGCTGCTGGGCTTCAAGACCCCGCAGGACGGCGGCCAGCCGGTCACCAACCTGGTGCGCCACCCGCGCTTCAAGGAATACTTCGAGGCGGAGAACTACGTCGAGCCTCTGGAAATCCCGTCCCCGATCAACGACCGCCTGCGCGTGCAGCTGCACATCACCCGCTACGGCAACAACGAGCACCTGATGCTGGTGCGCGATGTCACCCGCATCCATCAGCTCGAGCAGATGCGCAAGGATTTCGTCGCCAACGTCTCCCACGAGCTGCGCACACCGCTGACCGTGATCACCGGCTACCTGGAAACCCTGCTGGACAACGTCGAGGACGTGAACCCGCGCTGGGCCAGGGCGCTGCAGCAGATGACCCAGCAAGGCTCGCGCATGCAGACCCTGCTCAACGACCTGTTGCTGCTGGCCAAGCTGGAAGCCACCGACTACCCGTCGGACAACCAGCCGGTGGCGGTCGATGCCTTGCTCACCGCAATCAAGCAGGATGCCCAGGCACTGTCCGGGCCGCGTAACCAGAAAATCACCCTGGAAGCCGCACCTGGCCTGCGCCTGAAGGGCAGCGAGTCGGAACTGCGCAGCGCCTTCTCCAACCTGGTGTTCAACGCCGTGAAGTACACCCAGGATGAAGGCAACATCCGCATCCGCTGGTGGGGCGACGAACACGGCGCGCACCTGTCGGTGCAGGATTCCGGGGTCGGCATCGACGCCAAGCACCTGCCGCGGCTGACCGAGCGCTTCTACCGCGTCGACTCCAGCCGTGCGTCGAATACCGGTGGCACCGGCCTTGGCCTGGCGATCGTCAAACACGTGCTGATGCGCCACCGCGGCAAGCTGGAAATCAGCAGCGTACCGGGGCATGGGAGTACCTTCACCTGTCACTTTGGGCCGGCACAATTGGCCAACGGCAAGGCCTGAGGTACCGGGGGCTGCTTTGCAGCCCTTTGCTTTTGCGGCCCCAGCCGCTACATTGGATCCCCTGTGCCAGCAAGAGCTGGCACTTTTTTTCTCTCTATCTCAAAGACGGACCCCGTAAAAACTCCATCATGGACCCTTCCCCTGGTATCAGCCTCGCCTCGTTATTCGCCGATTTCGGCATGATCATCTTTGCCTTCCTGCTGGTGTTGCTCAACGGCTTCTTCGTTGCCGCCGAGTTCGCCATGGTCAAGCTGCGCGCCACCCGCGTCGAGTCCATCGCCGAACTGCATGGCTGGCGCGGCAGCATCCTGCGCAAGGTCCACAACCAGCTCGACGCCTACCTGTCCGCCTGCCAGCTGGGCATCACCCTCGCCTCGCTGGGCCTGGGCTGGGTCGGTGAGCCGGCCTTCGCCCACCTGCTGGAGCCGCTGCTGGCCTACCTGGGCGTGGACAGCGCCGAACTGGTCAAGGCGGTGTCGTTCTTCGTCGCCTTCTTCGTCATTTCGTACCTGCACATCGTGGTCGGCGAACTGGCGCCCAAGTCGTGGGCGATCCGCAAGCCTGAGCTGCTGTCGCTGTGGACCGCCGTGCCGTTGTACCTGTTCTACTGGACCATGTACCCGGCCATCTACCTGCTCAACGCCAGCGCCAACACCATCCTGCGCATCGCTGGCCAAGGTGAGCCTGGCCCGCACCACGAACACCACTACAGTCGCGAAGAACTCAAGCTGATCCTGCACTCCAGCCGTGGCCAGGACCCGAGCGACCAAGGCATGCGCGTGCTCGCCTCGGCGGTGGAAATGGGCGAGCTGGAAGTGGTGGACTGGGCCAACTCCCGTGAGGACATGGTCAGCATCGACGCCCATGCCCCGCTCAAGGAAATTCTCGCCCTGGTACGCCGGCACAAGTTCAGCCGTTACCCGGTGTACGACGCCGAGCGCGAGGAGTTCACCGGCCTGCTGCACATCAAGGACTTGCTGCTGGAGCTGGCCGAACTCGAACACCTGCCCGAAACCATCGATCTGGACGACCTGGCCCGCCCGCTGGAGCGCGTGTCGCGGCACATGCCGCTGTCGCAGCTGCTGGAGCAGTTCCGCAAGGGTGGCGCGCACTTCGTGCTGGTGGAGGAAGCCGACGGCAAGGTGATCGGCTACCTGACCATGGAAGACGTGCTGGAAGTGCTGGTGGGTGACATCCAGGACGAACACCGCAAGACCGAACGCGGCATCCTCGCCTACCAGCCGGGCAAACTGCTGGTGCGGGGCGATACGCCGCTGTTCAAGGTCGAGCGCCTGCTCGGTGTCGACCTCGACCACATCGAGGCAGAAACCCTCGCTGGCCTGGTCTACGAGACCCTCAAGCGCGTGCCCGAGGAAGAGGAAGTGCTGGAGGTCGAAGGCCTGCGCATCATCATCAAGAAGATGAAAGGGCCGAAGATCGTCCTGGCCAAGGTGCTCAAGCTCGACTGACCCTACGGGTTGCCGGCGGTGAAGTCCGGCAACCCGCCAAGCGGCCGGTCGAACTGGAACGGTATCGACTCCAGCGCCAGCCCCACATTGCGCTGCACCACGAAATGCAGGTGGGGCCCGGTGCTGTTACCGGTATTGCCCGACTTGGCCAGGGCCTGCCCGACCACCACCTGCTGCCCTTCGCGCACCACCACCGAACCGCGCATCAGGTGCAGGTACACGCCCATGGTGCCGTCGGGGTGCAGAATCCGCACGAAATTGCCCCCCGGGTTGGTGCCTCGACCACTCTGGCCATTCTCGACCTTCACCACCATCCCGCCTCGGGCCGCAATGATCGGCGTGCCCTCCGGCATGGCGATGTCCATCGCATAGCGGCTCCTGGGGCCGAAGTGGCTGAAGCGGCCGTTGGGCCCCTGGGTCAGACGAAATGGCCCACCCTTCCAGGGAAATGGGTAGCGGTAAGCCAAGGACCGCTGGCCAGGGTCGCCCATGGCGTACTGGAAGCTTGTAGCGTATTGCAACTTGCCACCGGACGCGGCCAGCACCGAACTCAGCACCTTGCTCGAACGTGGCCCCACCACAGTGCGTATGTTGCGCGTCTGGTTGCCACCGAAGGCGTTGCTCAGCTTGTCGATGCGCAACTCGACCTGCATCGGCACATACAAGTCGTTGCGCACCATGAAGCGCACACCGCCTGGGAAGGTTTCGGCCTGCAGGCGCACCTTGCCATCGATGTGATCGAGGATCGGCTCGCTGAGCTCGAAGGTTTTCGCCCCCGGGCTGTAGCGATCGGAGTACGAGACCACGCCGGTGTTGTCGACGGTCTTGTAGATCGTCATGCCCATGCTCGACGCCGAGGCTGAAAGCAAGGCACAGAAAAGCAGCAAGCGGGCGGCGGCTGGCATGATGGTGGCTTTTTGACAGGTATGGTCTGTCGAAGACTAGCAGCGGGATTAGCGGGCGGTATTGCAGCTGGTCGGAAGACCGGCAGGTTGATGCGGACCTTGTGGGAGCCGGGCTTGCCGGCGATGGGCCGCGAAGCGGCCCCGACAGTTTATGCAACTACCTTGAAATCGCGGGGCCGCTTCGCGGCCCATCGCCGGCAAGCCCGGCTCCCACAAGTACAGCGCATGCCTGAAAGTTGGTGATAAACCTATGTATGGCCTTGATCAGGCGCCGGGGGTGAAGTGCTTCTGCTGGGTACCACGGGCAATCAGGCGCGACAGGTAGTCGAGCTTCTGCGCATCCTGGTCGACAAACTTGAAGGTCAGCTGCAGCCAGTCACTTTCCGGCTTGGGCTCCAGCGCAGCGATGGCGTGCAGATAGCCGTTCAGGCGCGCCACTTCGGCGTTCTCACCCTGCTCCAGGTCAAGCACTGCGCCTTCCAGCACCTGTGGCAGCGCTGCACTGCGACGGACCACCAGCAGCGCTTCCTTGAGGCTCAGCGCCTTGATCACGCAGGGCTGGGTACCGCTGGCCAGGCGCAACTGGCCCTGCCCCCGCCCGGTCTGGGCCGCAGCCGCCGCAGTTTGCGGCTTGGGTGCATTGAGCAAAGGCTTGGCTGGCGCTGCAGCAGGGGGCGCGACCTTGGCCGCTTCAGGCTTGCCGCCGGTCAGTGCACTCAGCGAATCGTTGGCGAATGCCGAATTCACCCGTGCCGGCGCACCGGCCATCAGGCTTTCCAGCTTGCCGATCTTGCTCAGGGCTTTCTTCACCTTGGTCAACAGCTGTTCGTTGGTGAACGGCTTGCCGACGAAGTCGGAGACGCCAGCCTGGATGGCCTGGATCACGTTCTCCTTGTCACCACGGCTGGTCACCATGATGAACTGCAGGTCCTTCATCTCGGGCTGCTGACGGCACCAGGTCAGCAGTTCCAGGCCGGACATCTCCGGCATCTCCCAGTCGCACAACACCAGGTCGAACGGTTCCTTGCCCAGCATGGCCATGGCCTTGCGACCGTTGACCGCGTCTTCGATGACCATGCCCGGGAAGGCATTGCGCAGGCACTTCCTCACCAGGTCACGAATGAACGGTGCGTCATCCACGACCAGCACATTGACTTTACTCATCGATACTCCTCTTGAACCCGACTAGCCTACCGCGCAAGGGTGGCCACTTGCCAACTCTAGGGTCACGCCGGGACTTCTTCGCATCGTTCGCGGGTGCCTGCTGATTGCTCTGCCACACACGAAAACGCCCGGCACGGGCCGGGCGTCGATGCTCGCGAGCAATCTTATTTATCGTCAGGTTTGCCCGGAACATTAGCGAATTCGGCCTCGTCACCCGCAGTGCCTTCGACTTCTGCCTTCATGCGCTTGAGGCCCATGTGCCGTACGTCGGTACCGCGCACCAGGTAGATCACCAGTTCCGAGATGTTGCGCGCGTGGTCGCCGATGCGCTCCAGCGAACGCAGCACCCAGATCACGCTGAGCACCCGCGAGATCGAACGCGGGTCTTCCATCATGTAGGTGACCAGCTCACGCAGGGCGGTCTTGTATTCGCGGTCGATGGTCTTGTCGTACTGGGCCACTGCCAGCGCCAGGTCGGCATCGAAGCGGGCAAAGGCATCGAGGGCGTCGCGCACCATGTTGCGCACCTGGTCGCCGATGTGGCGTACCTCGACGTAGCCACGCGGCGACTCGCCTTCCTCGCACAGCTGGATGGCGCGGCGGGCGATCTTGGTCGACTCGTCACCGATACGCTCAAGGTCGATCACCGACTTGGAGATGCTGATGATCAGGCGCAGGTCGGAGGCTGCCGGCTGGCGGCGGGCGAGGATGCGCAGGCATTCCTCGTCGATGTTGCGCTCCATCTGATTGATCTGCTCGTCGACTTCACGCACCTGCTGGGCCAGACCCGAGTCGGCCTCGATCAAGGCGGTGACGGCATCGTTCACCTGCTTCTCGACCAGGCCACCCATGGCCAGCAAGTGGCTGCGCACCTCTTCGAGTTCGGCGTTGAACTGCTGGGAAATATGGTGGGTAAGGCTTTCTTTGTTGATCATGTGTTCGCTCCGCGAAGCTGCAAGCGCAAGCTTCTAGTGGTTCGTGTCGTTCCCTGTGGGAGCGGGCGTGCCCGCGAACACCGGCAAAGCCGGTGCCATACACCGCGGCGCCTGCTTCGCGGGCACGCCCGCTCCCACAGGGGCCGCAGGGCTGCTAGCCGTACCGACCGGTGATGTAGTCTTCGGTCTGCTTCTTCGCCGGATTGGTGAACAGGGTGTCGGTATCTCCGAATTCGACCAGTTTGCCCATGTACATGAACGCGGTGTAGTCCGAAACACGGGCCGCCTGTTGCATGTTGTGGGTCACGATGACGATGGTGTACTTGGATTTCAGTTCGTAGATCAGCTCTTCGACCTTCAGCGTCGAGATCGGGTCCAGCGCCGAGCACGGTTCGTCGAGCAGCAGCACTTCCGGCTCGACGGCGATGGTACGGGCAATCACCAGACGCTGCTGCTGGCCGCCGGACAGGCCCAGGGCGGACTCGTGCAGGCGGTCCTTGACCTCATCCCACAGGGCAGCGCCCTTCAGTGCCCACTCCACGGCTTCATCGAGCACGCGCTTCTTGTTGATGCCCTGGATACGCAGGCCGTAGACCACGTTCTCGTAAATGGTCTTGGGGAACGGGTTGGGCTTCTGGAACACCATGCCCACCCGGCGACGCAGCTCGGCCACGTCTTCGCCCTTGCGGTAGATGTTGTTGCCGTACAAGTTGATGGCACCTTCCACGCGGCAGCCGTCGACCAGGTCGTTCATGCGGTTGAAGGTGCGCAGCAGGGTCGACTTGCCGCAGCCGGACGGCCCGATGAAGGCGGTCACGCGCTGCTTGGGGATGTTCATCTGCACGTCGAACAGGGCTTGCTTGTCGCCGTAGAACAGGCTCAGGCCCGGCACTTCGATGGCCACGGTTTCTTCGGCCAGGCGCAGGCCCTGCTTGTCGCGACCCAGGGCAGACATGTCGATGCCGTGGGTGTGGGATTCGTTCTGCATGGTCAACTCCATACGCTTTCAATTCGTTTCAAAGGGCCGCCCGGCTGGCAGGCGGCACGCTTGCAATTCAGGCTCAGCTGTCGAGCGCCTTGTACTTCTCGCGCAGGTGGTTACGGATCCACACCGCCGACAGGTTGAGGGTGGCGATCACCAGCACCAGCAGCAGCGCGGTGGCGTATACCAGCGGGCGCGCCGCCTCGACGTTCGGGCTCTGGAAGCCGACGTCGTAGATGTGGAAGCCCAGGTGCATGATCTTCTGGTCAAGGTGCAGGTACGGGTAGTTGCCGTCCAGCGGCAGCGATGGCGCCAGCTTCACCACACCCACCAGCATCAGCGGCGCCACTTCACCGGCGGCGCGGGCCACGGCGAGGATCATGCCGGTCATCATGGCCGGGCTGGCCATCGGCAGGACGATCTTCCACAGGGTTTCGGCCTTGGTCGCCCCCAGGGCCAGGGAGCCTTCACGCACGGTCCGCGGAATCCGTGCCAGGCCTTCCTCGGTGGCCACGATCACCACCGGCACGGCCAGCAGCGCCAGGGTCAGCGAAGCCCACAGCAAGCCTGGGGTACCCAGGGTCGGTGCCGGCAGTGCTTCGGGGAAGAACAGGCGATCGATCGAGCCGCCCAGCACGTAGACGAAGAAGCCCAGGCCGAATACGCCGTAGACGATCGCCGGTACGCCGGCCAGGTTGTTCACCGCGATGCGGATCAGGCGGGTCACCGGGCCTTGCCTGGCGTACTCGCGCAGGTAGACCGCGGCCAGCACGCCAAACGGCGTAACGATCACGGCCATGATCAGGGTCATCATCACGGTGCCGAAGATGGCCGGGAAGATACCACCCTCGGTGTTGGCTTCACGCGGGTCGTCGCTGAGGAACTCCCAGACCTTGGCGAAGTAGGTGCCCATCTTGCTGAAGCCGGACATGCCGTTCGGCTGGATGGCGTGCACCACCTTGCTCAGGTTGATTTCCACTTCACGGCCGTTGCCGTCGCGGGCCACCAGGCTGTCGCGGGCGAAGGCCTGGTGCAGGCCCAGCAGGCGGTCCTCGATGGCCTTGTAGCGGCTGTTCAGCTCGGCACGTTCGGCGTCCATGTCGGCCTGGGCGGCGGCGTCCAGCTTGCCGTCCAGTTCCAGCTTGCGACCGTGCAGGCGCAGGCGTTCGAGGCCATGGTTGATGGCACCGATGTCTTTCTTTTCGAGGGTTTGCAGTTCGCTGTTGAGCTGGTTGGCGCGCTTGAGACGGGCTTGCAACTCGTTCCAGGCCGCCGGGCCTTGGGCAACCACGCGTCCCTCTTCCTTGACGCTGACCAGGTAGCCGTAGAAGTTGCCCCACTCGCGGCGCTCCAGGGCCATCAGGTCGGCCGGGTGCTGCTCGTCGACCAGCCAGTCGCCGACCACCCAGGTGAAGTCGTTGCCGTTGAGGTCGCGGTTACCCACCTTGATCAGCTCGCGGGTCATGAACTCCGGGCCGTCGTCCGGCACCGGCAAGCCGGCGCCCTTGAGGCGGGCACGGGGTACCTCTTCCTTCTGCACCACTTCGCCGATGACGACATGGTCGGCCTGGCCCGGCACCTTGTAGGTGGCCTGGATCAGGTCGGCCGGCCAGAAGTGGCCCAGGCCGCGCACGGCGATCACCGCCAGCAGGCCGACGGTCATGATCACCGCCATGGCCACCGCGCCACCGCTGATCCAGACGCCTGGGGCGCCGCTCTTGAACCAGCCTTTGAGGGAATCCTTTTTCACGGATCGCTACCTTTCTATCAAAGCGACGAGTATTTCTTGCGCAGACGCTGGCGAATCAGCTCGGCCAAGGTGTTCATGACGAAGGTGAACATCAGCAGCACGAGAGCGGCGAGGAACAGCACGCGATAGTGGCTGCCGCCGACTTCCGATTCAGGCATTTCCACCGCCACGTTGGCGGCCAGGGTGCGCATGCCTTCGAACAGGTTCAGTTCCATCACCGGGGTGTTGCCGGTGGCCATCAGCACGATCATGGTCTCGCCCACCGCACGGCCCATGCCGATCATCAGCGCCGAGAAGATGCCCGGGCTGGCGGTGAGGATGACCACGCGGGTCAGGGTCTGCCATGGCGTCGCCCCCAGGGCCAGGGAGCCCAGGGTCAGGCTGCGCGGCACGCTGAACACGGCGTCTTCGGCGATCGAGTAGATGTTCGGGATGACCGCGAAGCCCATGGCGATACCCACCACCATGGCGTTGCGCTGGTCGTAGCGCAGGCCGAGGGTGTGCTCGATCCACAGACGCATGTCACCGCCGAAGAACCAGCTTTCCAGGTACGGGCTGACAGCCAGGGCCATCCAGCCGATCGCCAGGATCACCGGGATCAGGATCGCCGCTTCCCAGCCATCCGGGATGCGCAGGCGGATCGACTCCGGCAGGCGGCTCCAGGTATAGCCTGCCAGCAGGATGCCGATGGGCATGATCAGGAACAGGCTGAATACGCCAGGCAGGTGGCCTTCCAGGTACGGTGCGAGGAACAGGCCGGCGAAGAAGCCGAGGATCACCGTCGGCATCGCTTCCATCAGTTCGATCACCGGCTTGACCTTGCGGCGCATGCCCGGGGCCATGAAGTAGGCGGTGTAGATGGCAGCGGCAATGGCCAGCGGAGCCGCCAGGATCATCGCGTAGAACGCGGCCTTGAGGGTACCGAAGGTCAGCGGCGACAGGCTCAGCTTCGGTTCGAAGTCGGTGTTCGAGGCGGTCGACTGCCAGACGTATTTAGGCTCGTCATAGTTTTCGTACCAGACCTTGCCCCACAGCGCGCTGAAGGAGATTTCCGGGTGCGGGTTGCGCAGGCTCAGCGGCAGCAGCTTGCCGCCTTCTTCGATGATGATGCGGTTGGCACGCGGCGACAGGGCCAGGATGCCTGCGCCTTCGGCAGCCTGCTCGACCAGCAGGGTGCGGTGCGCGGTGCTGTGGAACACGCCGAGCTTGCCGTCGGTGTCCAGGGCGATGAAGCCCTTGCGACGCTCTTCGGCGTCGATCTGGACGATCGGTGCCTTGCCCAGTTGGAAAGTCCGGATCTGCTGGAAGCGCTGCTCACCATCCGGGTCTCGGGCCATGAACCACTGGGCCAGGCCACCTTTGGAGTCACCGATGATCAGCGAAATACCACCAACCAGCTGGGCGGTGGCGGTGATTTCAGTGTCGGCGCTTTCCGCCAGCTTGTAGCGGCCATTGAGGCTCTTGTCGCGGAGGCTGAAGACATCGGCGGTGGCGCGACCGTTGATCACGTACAACCACTGCTGACGCGGGTCGATGAAGATGTTCTTCACCGCTTCGGTCATCTGCGGCAATTCGATGCGGTTCTGCTCGGTGCTGGTCTCACCGGTCAGCATGTTTTCAGTCCGCGACAGCTCGACCACTTGCAGGTGCGCACCGGTGGAACCGGCCAGCACCAGGGTTTCGCCGTTGACGTTGACGCTCACGTGCTCCAGCGCACGGCCCTGCTCGTCGAGCACGAACGGCGCCTGGCCGTACGGGTAGTCGATGCCTGGAGTGATGGTCTTCTTGTTGTCCGGGTAGGTGATCTTGTAGGTGTGGTGGAACACCAGTGCCTGACCATTGGACAGACCGAGCACCACCAGCGGGCTGCCCGGCTGGTCGGCGCTGATCGAAGTGACCTGGGTACCTGCCGGCAATGGCAGGTCGACGCGGCTGAGCTGGTTACCGCTCTTGGTGTCGAAGAAAATGGCCTGCCCCTTGTCTGATACGCGCATGCCGACCAGGTTCTGCTCTTCAAGGGCGATCATCAGTGGCTTGCCGGCATCCTGTTGCAGCCAGGTCGGCTCCAGGGCTTTCTTGCTGGTCAGCTCGGCACCCTGGAACAGTGGCAGCACCACGTAGGCCAGATAGAAGAAGATCAACGTGATGGCCGCCAAGACGGCAAGCCCGCCCACCAGTACATACCAGCGGGTCAGGCGATCCTTGAGGGCGCGCATCCGGCGCTTGCGTTGCAACTCGGGCGTATTGAAGTCAATCCGCACGGGCGGGGAATTTGGGGTCATTGTGGAATTGGCCAGATCATTCATGCGCACACCCTAGCGGTCCCGTATGACAAAAACATGACAATGTGTTGACGTGACAAAGCCCGCCGCACAGGAACCCTGGCTTCGGACTGGGAAAAGCGTGGAAGAGGCCGGCCTTGGGGTTCCGGCCTCTTCTCAGTTACTTACTTCTTTGCAACATTGTCGCTGTGGGACAGGCCCAGGTCAGCCAGGGTCTTGTCGACCACTTTGGCCGGCAGCGGGATGTAGCCATCCTTCACCACGACCTGCTGGCCAGCTTGCGACAGCACCAGCTTGACGAACTCGGCTTCCAGCGGGGCCAGAGGCTTGTTCGGCGCCTTGTTGACGTACACGTACAGGAAGCGCGACAGCGGGTACGAGCCGTTCAGGGCGTTGGCTTCGTTGTCTTCGATGAACTCGCCGCCTTCTTTCTTGGCCAGGGCCACGGTCTTGACGCTGGCAGTCTTGTAACCGATACCCGAGTAGCCAATGCCGTTCAGCGAGGAGCTGATCGACTGCACGACCGAAGCCGAGCCAGGTTGTTCGTTGACGCTAGGCTTGAAGTCGCCTTTGCACAGGGCTTCTTCCTTGAAGTAGCCGTAGGTGCCCGATACCGAGTTGCGGCCGAACAGCTGAACCGGCTTGTTGGCCAGGTCGCCGGTCACGCCCAGGTCACCCCAGGTCTTGACTTCGGCTTTGGCGCCGCACAGGCGGGTGGACGAGAAGATGGCGTCGACCTGGGCCATGGTCAGGCCTTTGATCGGGTTGTCCTTGTGCACGAACACGGCCAGGGCGTCGACGGCGACCGGGATGGCGGTTGGCTTGTAGCCGTACTTCTGCTCAAAGGCCTGCAGCTCGACGTCCTTCATCTTGCGGCTCATCGGGCCGAGGTTGGCGGTGCCTTCGGTCAGCGCGGGTGGCGCAGTCGAGGAACCGGCAGCCTGAATCTGGATGTTTACGTTCGGATATTCCTTCTTGTAGGCCTCGGCCCACAGAGTCATCAGGTTCGCGAGCGTGTCGGAACCGACGCTGGAGAGGTTGCCCGAAACACCGGTGGTCTTGGTGTAGGTCGGGATTGCAGGGTCGACAGCGGCTACCGCGTTGGCGGTCGCAACGCCAGCGGCGACAAAGGTGAGGGCCGCCATCAAACGCTTCAGTTTCATGCCTTGCTCCTAGCAGGAATATTTGGGGTGTTGGATGGAACGGGGCCAAGTATCTGCAGGCCGCATGAATACGATATGACTCAATTGTGACAAATGGATGAAAGGCCATCACTGGAATTCTGAGGATGGCCTTCACAGATGCGGCCCCATGCTATAGCTCGCGACGGTCTCTGAACACGATATATAGAGGTGCCAAGCCAGTGTCGGGCGGGAACACCACGACGTAGTCATCGAATTGCACCTGAGACAAGTCGGCGAAGCGTTCGATCAGCGGTACCGTTGGCATATGCAGGAAACCAATGCTCGACGGCCGTGCCTGATCCTTGAGTGCATAGGGCGCACGCTCCGTGTGCCACAGCACGGTCACCGGCGCCTGACCCTCGCTGGTAAAGGCAAACACCTGCCGCGTACCATCCCAGGCAGCCGGCCGCACGCGCACGTTCGAAGGGACGAGCGTCCCCTGAGTGGGCGTCATGACCACATGGGAGTAACGGGTGAATGGCTTGACGCCCGTGGTGGTGAAAGAGCCAGCGCCGCGAACCGTGGAGCACAAGCGTACGGGCAAATCCACCTCGGCCCTTTCTGCAGCCAGGGCTGCCCAGTCCAGATCCTCGCCGGTGAATAGTTCATCCAACGGCACCGTCATGGCAAAACGCGGGTCATCGCTTGGCGTACCCAGCACGAACTCGACAACATCTGCATAAGTGCCAGGATGCTCGCCTTGCACGGAGGTCGATTGCCACTCCAGTTCAGCTATTGCGGAGCGGATACTTTTGGTCAGGTAATGCTGCTGTTGGGCCACTTCGCGGCTCAGGCCCTGCGCCGTCAGCAATGCCGGATGCAGGCCTGCTGCAGATGCATGCGCCTGCAACGTCAGCGGCCCATGGCCTGGCCCGGTCAGCGTGGTTCTGGCCAGTTGGGCGATACGCGCCTCGAGGGTTTCGATCAGCGTCACCGCTCGGGCATACAAGCCGGGATGGCGCGCCTGTACCGCCGCCAGCGCTGCCCCGTGCCGCTGGCTGCCAGCGCTGATCTCCTGCAGCACCACGGCCTGAATCGGCGCGTTGAGGAATGAACTGGAGGCATCGCGCGCGGCGCCATCCCGTGCGAACTTGACCGACATCTGCAACCGCTCAAGCTGTTTTACTGCGCGCCTGGCCTGGTGCTGGGTGGTTTCCAGAGCACGCAACGTGGCTAGGCTGACAGCCAGTTGCTGCTCTGGCGTGTCGGCAATAGGGTCGGTGGCCAGTTGCTGCTCCAGTACGGCAAATTGGTGCACTGCCTGCTGCTCAGCGGCATGGACCTCTGCCACCAGTTTGCGCACTTTTTCCAGGTTTAGATTGGACGACTGAATGGCGCGCTGCTCGCGGGTCAGAGTCTGCCGAGGCGGTGGTGGCTGCAAAATCTGGCCTTTGAACGCCGCACGACCTTTTTGCTGATGCCAGGACTTTATCGTTGCAACTATGTGTTCCGGGGAGTTGATGCTGCCGGTTTCGTCAGCGCTTGGGTAAAACAGGAGATCGCTGCCGGCCGGGTGGTCGATTATCTGGTCGAAATGGGCGATGAGTGAGTTGAGTTCAGACTTCTTGCCATCAACACCCCATATAGCGTTGACGAGAGTCAAAAAAGCCTGCTCATCATAGTCGAGTAGCCGGTCCTCAAGCTTCATCTTCCTTACACCTCAAGACAATTCCGGAAACTTTTAAATCGATAGTATATTGATACACCAACTCGACACCCTCAAACCCTTGCGAAGATAGCTCATACATATCCCAGCCACCAGCCTCACCTATCGGGCGAGGCATTTTCAATGGCCCTCTCGAACTCAATGGATGCCCCCAGATCTCTCGAACAGCGTGTTTATCCAGGCACCCGTATGGTTGCGAAAGAACACCTTCAAACTCTGGCTGCGGATCAACTCGCCTGATTAAAGTTACAATTATCGCCTGCAAAATCTTGGTTTCCGCATCGAATCTCCAGCTGATCCCGGGATCGGGCTCAAGATAAACCTCTGTCGCACCGGAATAAAGTTTTATAAAGCGAAGAGTTGGCTCAAGCCCCCGCTCAAGCAGTTCGGCATGGCTCTTACCTATGCTACTCAGCCAACGTTCAACATCTAAAAGCTTTGTCATAGATCACCTATATCTAGAAATTCATTGAGCAAATCAAGAAGCTCCGCTTTCATTTCGTCAACTCTAACATGCGAAACACCCTCCTCAATCAACCCCGACCTCAACGCTTCAACATTGCTTTTCACTGCCACCACCAGATCTGAGGCATCCAGCATCTGTTTAGTCTTTGTGTTCCTTCCCCCATAGGTTTCACTGTATTTTCTGTGAACTCTTGTTGGTATTACTACCGCTGGAGCTTGCTTTAACACTCGATTAATTTCATAGGGCGTCATATCTGTAAACTTTCTTTCGAACCATATCCTCAGCGGTGCTTGAGCGGGTATGTGGTCTACATCCATATCATCCTTTATACTCCGACGTTCCAAGTCACCATAACTTCCCGACTCGGTTATTTTTGCGGGTTCGTTATTAACCAGGCCCGGAGCGGGTAAATCTTCCTCTCCACCGAACCCAGGAATTATGGCCCCAGTTTCACCTGGATTTACGCCCGGAAGTATTTCAAGACTTGGCCCCACGGGGTCGGTGGGCGCGCCCGGAAGGATACCCGTTAGCGGCGGTGCCTCCGGCAAACGCGTCGGGCCGAGCAGTTCTGCACCTGGGACCACCAGAGGTGTCCAGGTGTGCGTTGGCTGGCCTTGTACAACTGCCGGGTCAAAGGCCAGCGCCACACTGGAAGCGAACCAGGGCTGGAACGGCTGGACCACCGTCAGCACGCCCTGGGTATCGCTGGGCCTGTGGATACTCAGCTGGTCGAGGTTATAGAGGCCGGAGCCAACACCGGCGCCAGTTGCATGCCGCAGTTCGAACGCCTGCCGCGTCCCGCTCCAACTCGCCCTCGGTGCAATAGGAGCAAAACCGCTGAGGATGCGCCGTTGGTTCAGTTCATCGAACTGCCCAAGCAACGCCTGCTCCGCTGCGATAGCCCGCCATACCGCACTTTCGAAAGCCGGCATACCGGTGAACTGGCGGCCGCGCAGCTGGTTGCCAACCTGTGCCGGCACTGCCACGCCAGCAGCGGCCCCATTGCCGGACCACCAATTGCCAGCAACCGCTTGCCCTCTTCCGCTGACCACTCCAGTACCGGCTGGCGGCACCACGAAAGAGAAATACTGAGGGGGGTGGCCAGGAATACAGACAATGCAGTCGTCAAAGCGCAGGTCCACACCCGCACCTACTGGAACCACCTCCGGCGCAAGTGACAGCACTCTCCCCGTCGACCCAGCTTCTACTGGCACGGTATAACCACCGAGGACGATGGTCTTGCCAGTGGGTGTCTCAGCCTGGAGTCGGTAGGTTTCGGTCAGAGGATCGAAAACGGCATTTCTGACCCGTACCTCGGACGCGATCCCGGCGCCTGTCGACGCCACCGCGACACCACTGCCTCCCGGCAGGTGCTCGATCTTGATGCGACTCGAGAGACGGGCCGAACCACCAGCATTGGCGATAGCCTGGAGGTCCTGCCCAGCCTCAACGCCCAGCAGATCAGCACGTACCCCCAGCCCTTCGAGTCGTCGCCGACGCTGGTCGGCAGTCAACTCGCCATCGCCCAGCACCGGGGAGTGCACCATAGCCGTAACCGACAGGCTAATGGCCTGACCGGCGCGAATCGCTGCAACCCTGAACACTTCCTTCGCCGCATTGGCGATGGCCTGCTGGATAGCAGTGGCCACTTCCAACGCAACCTGTGCGCCGCCCTGGGTGAGCAACACACCACCGGCCTGGGCTGCGGCAACCGGAGCCGTCAGCGTGGCGGCATCTTTCAGCCGTTGCAGTCGCCGATCTTCATCCGCCTGTTGCTTGTAACGAACCCGTGCTTCGCGCTGTTCAGCGTACTGACGCTGCTCTTCCCAGCGTGCCTCCCTCTCCCTCCATAGCTGTTGCTGCGTAGCATGCTCGGCCAGCAATGCAGCTGAACGCTGCGACAACTGCCTGATGGCCTCTTGCAGCAACCGGGCCTCCTGGGACGCCAGATAGGCCGCTTCCCAATCGCGATGCAGTTGCTGCATCTGCTCTGCGGTCGCCAGGCCTGACAGCCGCGCGGCATAGGTGTCCGCGCTTGCACCCGGGCCAGCGAAAGCAGCCGCTCGTGCCTGATACTCGGCCAGCGCGCCTTGCTTTGCCGCAATGAGCCCTTCTGTCTCGTTACGTGCCTTGGTGATCTGATAAAGCTGCCAGCGTTCGCTACCGTCATGTTCCGGGCGCTTGCGTGCTGCATCGATTTCGCCTTGAAGCGCCTGGGTCAACCCCTGAGCCTGGCCTGCGAAATGGGCGTCAAGCTGCACGCGCCGGCCTTCTCGTGCCTGGCTGTAGGCAGCCACTCGCTGTCGATGGGCGAGCGCTTGTGCTTCGGCGCTTGCAGCCGCAGCCGCGGCCTGGCGTGCTTGCTGTTCGGCCTGCGCCTTGGCCAGCGCAGCAGCGCGTGCTCTCGCCCGCTTTTTCCGGCGACGTCGGCTGGAACCGCCAAAGCCACCACCGAAGCCACCGCCCCCGCCAATGCTGAAGAAGCCACCCCCGACTCCGCTGGAAGCGGAAGAGCCATGGGTGATGACAACATCACCTGTCGAATTGTCGTTAAATGTGTTCTGAGCCATACAGAGTCTCCTTGTCTGTATGGCCGATCGTTGTGAAAAAGCGGTATGACGCTGCGTTACTTATTTATAAACGCCCAGCCAAACACCAACCCCCTCTATATATTCACTGATACCAAAATAGAAATTTCCTACTAGTTGAATTGATGCTTCTTACAGCGACAAAAACAGCACACAATGAAACACATCCGCACTGGCACAGGACATCTGTCGAATGCAATTCTATGGGTGTCAAGAACAAGAGGCACGCCTCAGACGCTGAGGCCTGGGGATATATGGGCCGAGGTCAACCTATTTTTCATCGCTTTAAAAATGGCTTGGCCGGACAAAGCTACAGAACTCGAATGCTCCAAGCTGGAGGTAATCAGTCTTTATCAGAACGGGGGATGGGTAAACTGAACCGATCAATAATTGATACCTGGATAGGGCGCCTTGACCACCCGCACGCTTCATTAGTGACGCTGGGCCATTTGCCAGATATACCTCATGAAGTGGTATTTATGGGGCAAGCGTCAGAAACTGCCCCCCTCTCCCCGGTCTCGAACTGGAGTTTTCAACGGAACCGTCAAGATTGAAATGCGTGCACGTCAACGTGATAAGAACAACCCCTCAGGATCATCCCTATCAAGGTACGCTACCCGAACGACTACTAGGGCTTACAACCAGAAAAGAAGTCGCCGAGAGGTTCGGACCTAGACCCTTGGGCGATACCGGAGGCTGGGACGTGTTTGCCTGGGAAAACACAAACAACGCCCCCACTTTCGTGATGCTCCAATACAACACCGAGCTACAGGTTTGCGACTTGGCCTTCTTCAGGGAAGGCGTCGGATCTGAAGTTCAACGTTTCTTCGCCAGCAAATAGAGGCCAACCAGCAAGCCGAGCACACACAAGCCAGCCACATAGTAGGCAGGCGCCATCGGGCTCACCTTGAGCAACGCCGTTACCACCATCGGCGTCAGGCCACCAAAGATGGCGTAGGCGACGTTGTAGGAGAACGACAGCCCGCTGAAGCGCACCACCGCCGGGAACGCCTTGACCATCACGTACGGCACCGCACCGATCACGCCGACGCACAGGCCGGTTACCGCATACAACGGGAACAGCAGCTCAGGATGGGTCGGCAGGCTGTGATAGAAGGTCCAGGAGCTGACCAGCAGCAGCAGGCTGCCGATCACGAACACCCGGCCCGCCCCGAAGCGGTCGGCCAGGCTGCCGGCGCCGATGCAGCCGAAGCTGAGCAGCACGATCGCCAGGCTGTTGGCCTTGAGCGAGTCGGTCGGGCTGATGTGGTAGAAGCTCTGCAACAGTGCCGGCGTCATCAGGATGACCACCACGATGCCGGCCGACAGCATCCAGGTCAGCAGCATCGACAGAATGATCGGGCCACGGTGGTCACGCAGCACCGCGCGCAGCGGCAGCTCTTCGGCCAGCGCCTTGCGCTGCTGCATTTCGGCGAACACCGGTGTTTCGTGCAGCCAGCGGCGCAGGTACACCGAGAACAGGCCGAACACACCGCCGAGCAGGAACGGGATACGCCAGGCGTAGTCAGCCACTTCCTCGGCGCTGTAGAGGGTATTGATCAGGGTCGCTACCAGCGAACCGAGCAGGATGCCCGCCGTCAGGCCTGCGGTCAGGGTCCCGCAGGCGTAGCCGGTGTTGCGCTCCGGCACGTGCTCGGAGACGAACACCCAGGCGCCCGGCACCTCGCCACCGATGGCCGCGCCCTGGATCACGCGCATCAGCAGCAACAGGATCGGCGCCCACAGGCCGATCTGCGCATACGTCGGCAACAGGCCCATGATCAGGGTCGGCAGGGCCATCATGAAGATGCTCAGGGTGAACATCTTCTTGCGCCCGAGCAGGTCGCCGAAGTGGGCCATGACGATGCCACCCAGCGGTCGTGCCAGATAGCCGGCGGCGAAAATGCCGAAGGTCTGCATCAGGCGTAGCCACTCCGGCATGTCGGCGGGGAAGAACAGCTTGCCGACCACCGTGGCGAAGAACACGAAGATGATGAAGTCGTAGAACTCCAGGGCTCCGCCCAGGGCGGACAGTGAGAGGGTCTTGTAGTCACTGCGGGTCAGCGGCCGCGAGGGCTGCTCGATACTGCTCGGCACGGAGGTCATCGCTCGTCGTTCTCTTGTAGGTCATGCAGGCCGCTTGGCACGCGGCTTCTGGATTAGGGCGAGGAGCGAAGATAGCAAATTGCCGAGCTGCGCTGAAAGCGATACAAAATCCATACACATATTCATGAATACGCGGTCGTCGCTGGGCGATTGGCTATATATACTGGCCGTTCGTAGGAAAAGGTTGCTTTAACCCTGGGAAGTTGTGCGAAAACGCCGGTCATGATGTCAGACGGTTTCGCAGAGTTTCCCTATGGCCGCCCCGCGAAACGGAATCGGCGTAGTATGTTGTCAGCTGAATCGTTTTCCCGGCCTTGCGCCACACCAACGAAAGCGTCACGGGTCAGAGGCCCCATCGCATGATTGAGCTCGAACAAGAAGATCCTATCCCGCAAGGCGACCTGGCCTTGCAGATCACCGCGCTGCCGCGCGAAACCAACGGCTTCGGCGACATCTTCGGCGGCTGGCTGGTCGCGCAGATGGACCTGGCCGGCACCGCCATGGCCAGCCGCGTCGCTGGTGGCCGGGTGGCCACGGTATCCATCGACCGCATGGCCTTCCTGGTGCCGGTGGCCGTGGGCGCACAACTGTCGTTCTATACCCAGACCCTGGAAATCGGCCGCAGCTCGATTCGCATGATGGTCGAGGTGTGGAGTGACGACCCGCTGTCCAGCGAGTGGCGCAAGGTTACCGAAGCAACATTCGTGTTCGTCGCCATCGACGGCAGTGGCCGAACCCGCTCGGTGCCTCGTCGCTGAGCCTCGCGAGCGGTAAACTCATTGCACGTCACCGGGTCCAAGGACCCACAGGCAATCAATGAGACGAGCGCAATGGCTACCTTCAAGGTCGAATCCGAGCAACACGGCGAACTCAACTGCTGGCGCATCAGCAGCGACCACGCCGAACTACTGATCGCCCAGCAGGGCGCGCAGATCCTCAGCTACCAGCGTGTTGGCGAGCCACCGCTGCTGTGGCTGAGCGACCAGGCCATCTTCCGCCAGGGCAAATCGGTGCGAGCCGGTGTGCCGGTGTGCTGGCCGTGGTTTGGCAACCTGCAGCGCAATCCCGCATCGGTGCAGGCCATGTTCCACGACGAGCAGGCGCCCGCCCACGGCTTGGCGCGCACGCGTGACTGGCAATTGCTGGGGGTCGAAGAAAAAGGCACTGACCTGCACATCGAATTCGAGCTGCCGGAGGCCCAGGGCGATCTGCCGGGCTGGCCGCATGATGTCGAGCTGAAGCTGCAGATCGTACTGGGTGAAGAGCTCAGCGTATCTTTGAATAGCCGCAACATGGGCAACAGCCCCGTGACCATCAGCCAGGCCCTGCACAGTTACTTTGCTGTCAGCGACGTGCGCCAAGCGCGGGTCGAAGGGGTCGAGGGGCTGCAGTACATCGAGACCCTGGCCGACTGGGAACAGCGCCAGCAGCAGGGCGTGTTGGCGTTTGCCGGGGAAACCGACCGGATCTACCTGGATACGCCACAAATGCTGAGCATTGTCGATCCGCACTGGGAGCGGCGGATCACCTTGACCTGCAGCGGGTCGCGCTCGGCGGTGATCTGGAACCCTTGGACCGAGCGGGCCAAGGAGCTGGCAGACATGGCCGATGACGGCTGGCAGCGGATGCTGTGCATCGAGACGGCGAATGTCTGGGATGATGTGGTGGAGCTAAAACCCGGTGCCAGCCGATCGCTGCAGGTCAAGCTTGGCAGCGCTGAGATCTGACTCCTGCATTGACTTCTTCGCGGGCTCGCCCGCTCCCACAGGATTTCCACAACTCTCGAAGTTTGTGAGGTACCTGTGGGAGCGGGCAAGTCGAGGCGTCGAACCGCCGCGAAGAGGCCGGTACAGGTGATCAGAGGTCGGCGTCTTCCACCACCCTCACCTTCCCCGCATCCAGTGCATAAGCCGCATCGGCCAGGTCATTGCTGACCTTCTCCACCTTCAGCTTGCCGCTGACCCAGAGCGGCGTATAGATGTCATCGATCTTCAAGCCTTTCGGGTATCGCACCAGCACCAGCTGGTTGGGCGGCGGCGGCGGTACGTGGATGCACGCGCCCGGGTAAGGTACGAGGAAGAACAAGGTGCTGTTGCCCTTGGCGTCGCTTTCCAGAGGCACCGGGTAGCCGCCCAGGCGGATGTCCTTGCCGTTCATGGCGGCCACGGTCTTGGTCGAATACATCACCGCCGGCAGGCCCTTGCTCTGCTTGAGGCCGCCCTTGGCGGTGAAGGTGCCATTGGCTTCCGGCGAGTTGTGGTCGATTTCAGGCATCTCTTCGAGCGCCTTCTGGTCCGACTTGGGCATCAGCTCCAGCCAGTCGGTTTCGGGCAGTTCGGCATGGGCCAGGGTGCTGGCCAGAAGCAACGGAATGAGGAAAAAGGCACGCATGGAAATGCTCGGCAACTCGGGATGAATTGCCGGGCATTCTAACCAGTATTCAGCGTTTCTTGATGAATCCGTAGATCACCAGAAGGATGATCGCACCGACCAGCGCGCCGATGAATCCTGCAGCCTGGCCCGCGTGGTAGATCCCCAGTGCCTGGCCGCCATAAGTGGCGAGCAGGGAACCGGCGATACCCAGCAGAATGGTCATGATCCAGCCCATGCTGTCGTCGCCCGGCTTGAGGAAGCGAGCCAGCAGACCGACGATGAGGCCGATGAAGATGGTTCCAATGATGCCCATGGCAATCCCTCTGAAATGAAGATGGAACAAGCCAAAGCCTAGACAGCGGTTTGGCTTGTTGCCATGTTCAGAGAGCAGTCCCCGAGCAGAAGTTCGATCAGTTGCTGATCAGCGCTTCCACTTCGGCAATCTTGGCTTTCAGGCTGACCATGTCCTGGCAGCGCAGGGTGGCATGGCCGACCTTGCGCCCGACTTTGAAGGCCTTGCCGTAGTGGTGCAGGTGGCAGCCGTCGATGGCCACTACCTTGTCGACCGCCGGCACTTCACCGATGAAGTTGAGCATGGCGCTTTCGCCGACCTTGGCAGTCGAACCCAGCGGCAGGCCGGCTACGGCGCGCAGGTGGTTCTCGAACTGGCTGCACTCGGCGCCTTCGATGGTCCAGTGCCCGGAATTATGCACACGCGGGGCGATTTCGTTGGCCTTCAGGCCACCGTCGACCTCGAAGAACTCGAAGGCCATCACGCCAACATAATCCAGTTGCTTGAGCACACGGCCGACATAGTCTTCGGCCAGCCCCTGCAGCGGGTGCGCCTGGCTGGCCACCGACAGTTTCAGGATGCCGCTCTCGTGGGTGTTGTGCACCAACGGATAGAAACGGGTTTCGCCATCGCGGGCACGCACGGCCACCAGCGATACTTCGCCGGTGAACGGCACGAAGCCTTCCAGCAGGCAAGGCACGCTGCCCAGTTCGGCAAAGGTGCCAACCACGTCTTCAGGCGTGCGCAGCACCTTCTGGCCCTTGCCGTCGTAGCCCAGGGTGCGGGTTTTCAGCACGGCCGGCAGGCCGATGCTGGCGACTGCCGCGTCGAGGTCTGCCTGGGAGAGGATGTCGGCGAAGGCCGGGGTCGGGATACCCAGGTCGCGGAACATGCTCTTCTCGAACAGGCGATCGCGGGCGATGCGCAGGGCTTCGGCACTCGGGTAGACCGGGACGAACTGCGACAGGAACGCCACGGTCTCGGCCGGGACGCTTTCGAACTCGAAGGTCACCAGGTCGACTTCGTCGGCCAGCTGACGCAGGTGGTCCTGGTCGCCATAGTCGGCACGCAGGTGCTCGCCCAGCGGGGCGGCACAGGCGTCCGGCGCCGGGTCGAGGAAGGCGAAGTTCATGCCCAGCGGGGTGCCCGCCAGGGCCAGCATGCGGCCCAGCTGGCCGCCACCGATTACACCGATCTTCATGGGTTCAGCCTCAAGCCTGGCGCGGGTCTGGATTGTCCAGCACGGTGTCGGTCTGCTCGGTGCGGAACTGCTTCAGCGCCGCGTGGTACTGCGGGTACTTGGCACCGAGGATGCTCGCCGACAGCAGTGCGGCGTTGACGGCGCCAGCACGGCCGATGGCCAGGGTGGCCACCGGCACACCGGCAGGCATCTGCACGATCGACAGCAGCGAATCGACGCCCGACAGCATCGACGACTGGACGGGCACGCCCAGCACCGGCAGGTGGGTCTTGGCGGCACACATGCCTGGCAGGTGGGCAGCGCCACCGGCACCCGCAATGATCACCTCGATGCCACGCCCTTCGGCCTCTTCGGCGTACTGGAACAGCAAGTCCGGGGTGCGGTGGGCGGAAACCACCTTCACTTCGTAGGGAATGCCGAGTTTTTCCAGCATATCGGCGGTGTGGCTAAGGGTGGACCAATCGGACTTGGAGCCCATGATCACGCCAACCAGTGCACTCATCGTCGAGCCTCTCCTGCAAGCGCCTTCTGGCGCGCTAAAAGCAACAAGCCACGCAGGTGGACCGGCGTGGCTTGTCATACGGATTCTGAATCGACCGGGTCGGCCGAAGGCGCGGGATTGTAGCGTATTTCTGGGCGGGCCGCCCACCCCCATAAGCACATGTCGGATCAAAGGGCAAGCTGTCTCGCGGGACAAGTTTTTCCCTCGATCCGACCACCTCTAGTGCCAGTCAGCCTGATGCCTCACCCGCGCCACCTGCCGACTCCAGCTTGCGCCACAACAGCCGCACGTTGGCCTTGCGCACCAGGGCGCAGCGGTACAGGCGAATTTCCAGCGGCACATGCCACTGGCTGCCGCCGCAAATGGCCAGTTCGCCCCGCTCCAGCTCGCCGCGCATCGACAGGTGCGGCACCCAGGCGACGCCCATGCCTTCCAGCGCCATGCTCTTGAGACTGTCAGCCATGGCAGTCTCATAAACGGTGGTGTAGCGCAGGTTGCGTTGACGTAGCAGCAGGTTCACCGAACGCCCCAGAAAGGCACCGGCGCTATAGGCCAACAACGGCACGCTGCTGTCGGCTTCAAGGTCGAACAGCGGCTTGCCGTTGGCATCCACTGCGCACACCGGAAGCATTTCGGTGGTGCCCATGTGCAGCGACGGGAAGATCTCGGCATCCATCTGCAGGGCGGCGTCAGGGTCATAGAACGCCAGCATCAGGTCGCAGCCCCCTTCCCTTAATGCATGCACCGCATCTCCGACGTTAGTCGCAACCAGGCGCGTGGCGATGTTCAAACCATCATTGCGCAACTGGGCTACCCAGCGCGGGAAAAAGCCCGATGCCAGGGAGTGCGCGGCAGACACCTGGATCACCTCACCCTGGCCACCTTCGAGGTGATGCAAATGGCGGAGAACTTCGCTCAACTGGTCGACAACGGTACGTGCAGTGACGAGAAACAGCTGCCCTGCCTCGGTCAGCTCGATCGGTGTGCGGGAACGATTCACCAAGGTCAGCCCCAGCGCTGCTTCCAGGCTGCGTATACGCCGGCTGAAGGCGGGTTGCGTGACGAAACGTCGTTCGGCCGCCTGGGAAAAACTGCGGGTGGAGGCCAGGGCACTGAAGTCCTCCAGCCACTTGCTTTCGAGGTTCATGAAGCAGATCTCCCGGCGTGCACCAAAATGGAACACGCTCGAATGTCAATTGGCGTCACATGAAACACTATGCCGTTTGTGCATAGGTTAGCGTGCAACAGCATTGGCCGCAAAATCCCCTTCAGGCCTAGGATTGGCGCCATTCCGGCATGTGCCGGGTCAAAATCGAGATGATATCCATCATGTCCTCCGCTGCATCGTTCCGCGTCGAAAAAGATCTGCTTGGTACCCTTGAAGTCCCTGGCGATGCCTACTACGGCATCCAGACCCTGCGCGCTGCCAACAACTTCCATCTCTCCGGTGTTCCGCTGTCGCACTACCCGAAGCTGGTCGTGGCCCTGGCCATGGTCAAGCAGGCCGCTGCCGACGCCAACCGTGAGCTGGGTCACCTGAGCGATGCCAAGCACGCTGCCATCAGTGCAGCCTGCGCCCGCCTGATCAAAGGCGATTACCACGACCAGTTCGTGGTGGACATGATCCAGGGTGGTGCCGGTACTTCCACCAACATGAACGCGAACGAAGTCATTGCCAACGTCGCGCTGGAGGCCATGGGCCACCAGAAGGGTGAGTACCAGTACCTGCACCCGAACAACGACGTGAACATGGCGCAGTCGACCAACGACGCCTACCCGACCGCCATCCGCCTGGGCCTGCTGCTGGGCCACGACGCCCTGCTGGCCAGCCTCGACAGCCTGATTCAGGCCTTCGCTGCCAAAGGCAAGGAATTCGACCACGTACTGAAGATGGGCCGCACCCAGCTGCAGGACGCCGTGCCGATGACCCTGGGCCAGGAATTCCGTGCCTTCGCCACCACCATGACCGAAGACCTGCAGCGCCTGCGCTCGCTGGCTCCGGAACTGCTGACCGAAATCAACCTGGGCGGTACCGCCATCGGTACCGGCATCAACGCCGACCCAGGCTACCAGGCCCTGGCCGTACAACGCCTGGCCACCATCAGCGGCCAGCCGCTGGTACCGGCTGCCGACCTGATCGAAGCCACTTCCGACATGGGCGCCTTCGTGCTGTTCTCCGGCATGCTCAAGCGTACCGCGGTCAAGCTGTCGAAGATCTGCAACGACCTGCGCCTGCTGTCCAGCGGCCCACGCACCGGCATCAACGAGATCAACCTGCCAGCGCGTCAGCCAGGCAGCTCGATCATGCCAGGCAAGGTCAACCCGGTTATCCCGGAAGCCGTCAACCAGGTGGCCTTCGCCATCATGGGCAACGACCTGGCCCTGACCGTCGCCGCCGAAGGTGGCCAGCTGCAGCTGAACGTGATGGAGCCGCTGATCGCCTACAAGATCTTCGACTCGATCCGCCTGCTCCAGCGCGCCATGGACATGCTGCGCGAGCACTGCATCGTCGGCATCACTGCCAACGAACAGCGCTGCCGTGAACTGGTCGAGCACTCGATCGGCCTGGTCACCGCCCTGAACCCGTACATCGGCTACGAAAACGCCACCCGTATCGCCCGCGTTGCCCTGGAAACCGGCCGCGGCGTACTGGAACTGGTGCGTGAAGAGAAGCTGCTGGACGACGCGATGCTCGACGACATCCTGCGTCCGGAAAACATGATCGCTCCACGTCTGGTTCCGCTGAAGGCGTAACTCAGACAGCTGCAAACAGTCTCACCAGGTCGAGGGACTAGACACCTCTCAACCTTTCAAAGGCCCGAGCGCACGCTCCGGGCCTTTTTTTTCACCTCACGAATGCCACGCCAGCCATGCCATACCGGTATCGGCACACAACTTGCTCCATAATGCCTCCCAGGCCTACGGGATGACCGAGCATGCTGCACAGCCACCTGACCACCCTCAACGCGGTTTCGCTGATCCTCAACCTGTTCCAGGAAGAAGGCTGCGAGGCGACAACGTTGCTCGCCGGCAGCGGCATAGGCCCGGCCGACCTGGGCCATAGCGATGCACGCATCACCACCCAGCAAGAGCTGCAGGTGTGCGCCAATGCCGTGGCCCGACGCGAGGAGATTGGCCTGGAACTGGGCCGGCGCATGCATGTGTCGTGCTACGGCATGCTCGGTTACGCCCTGCTCTCCAGTGCCACTTTGGGTGACGCCCTGCGCCTGGCGCTGCACTATCCGGCACTGCTGGGAACAGTCTTCAAGCTGCACCTGGTCGACGATGGCCAGCGCGTCTGGTTCAGCGCCAGCGAATACCACGACAGCCCGGCACTCGCCGCCTTCAATGCCGAGTTCTGCCTGGTGTCGTTGAAAGTGATCTGCGATGACCTGCTCGGCCGCACCCTGCCGCTGCTCGGCGCCCGCTTCGAGCACCCACGGCCCAGCTACCACGGCCTCTACACCGGTGCCTTCCAGTGCCCACTGGCTTTCGGTGCCGAGGACAACGCCTTTGCCTTCGAGCGGCGCTGGCTGGACATGCCATTGCCGCTGGCCGACCCGATTACCCACAAGGCCATGAGTGAGCGCTGCCGGCGCCTGAACCTGGAGTTCACCGGGCGCCAGGCCTGGCTTGGGCGGATCCGCCAGCTGTTGCTGCAACAGCTGGACGCGGCGCCGGGCCTGGAGGGGCTGGCGCGGCAGATGAACTGTTCGTCGCGGACCTTGCGCCGGCACCTGCAGGCGCTGGGTTGCAGTTATCAACAACTGCTCGATGAGCTGCGCTTCGATCGAGCCAAGCAATTGCTGGCCGACGAGCAGATGCCGATCTACCGGATCGCCGAGACCCTGGGGTTCAGCGAGACCGCGAGTTTCCGCCATGCATTCCAGCGTTGGAGCGGGGTCGCCCCCAGCCACTTCCGCGGTTGACCTGCAGTGGCCAACGAGCTTGGCCACATCGATCCCCTTTTGGCCGTTTGCGTCGTTCTCTGCCACCTGGCCGCCCGTGAAAATGGGCCCACGCCAGTACCCCGGAGAACAACAAATGCTGACGATCTATTCCGATGATCACCGCCTGCACCATGGCCGCTGCGAGCTGATCGACGGCAAGCTGATGCCTTGCTTCGAAATGCCCTCACGCGCCGACCACGTCCTCGAACAGGTGAAAAAGCGCAACCTCGGCGACGTCCAGGGCCCGACCGACTTCGGCCGCGCACCGCTGCAGCGCATTCACAGCGCTGACTACCTCGACTTCTTCCAGGGTGCCTGGGCACGCTGGGCCGCGCTCGGCCACGACGGCGACCTGCTGCCTTTCACCTGGCCGGCGCGCACCCTGCGCCAGGTCAAGCCAACCGGCCTGCACGGCGAACTCGGCTACTACAGCTTCGACGCCGGCGCACCGATCACCGCCGGCACCTGGCAGGCCGCCTACAGCGCCGCGCAGGTCGCCCTGACCGCCCAGGCTGCCATCCAGCAAGGCGCTCACTCGGCCTTCGCCCTGTGCCGCCCACCAGGGCACCACGCCGCCGCTGAAGTCATGGGTGGTTATTGCTACCTGAACAATGCCGCGATTGCTGCCCAGGCCTTCCTCGACCAGGGCCGCGCCAAGGTGGCCATCCTCGACGTCGACTACCACCACGGCAACGGCACCCAGGACATCTTCTACCAGCGCAACGACGTGTTCTTCGCCTCGATCCACGGCGACCCAACGGATGAATTCCCGTTCTTCCTCGGCTATGCCGACGAAACCGGTGAAGGCGCAGGCGAAGGCTGCAACATCAACTACCCGCTGCCCGCTGGCAGTGACTGGTCAGCCTGGAGCGCTGCACTGGAAGACGCCTGCCAACGCATTGCCGCCTATGACGCCGACGTGCTGGTGATCTCCCTCGGCGTGGACACCTTCAAGGACGATCCGATCTCCCAGTTCAAGCTGGACAGCCCGGACTACCTGGAAATGGGCAAGCGCATCGCCCAGCTCGGCAAGCCCACCCTGTTCGTGATGGAGGGTGGCTACGCTGTGGAAGAAATCGGTATCAACGCAGTCAATGTGCTGGAAGGCTTCCAGCGCGCCCAGCCAGGAGCCTGATCATGGTCCGACTCAAGCGTCTGCTCGCCCCGTTCATCGCTGCCACCCTGTTCACCGGTGCCCTGCACGCTCACGCCGAGCAGCGCACCCTGCGTGTGTATAACTGGTTCGATTACATCACCCCGCAGACCTTGAGCGACTTCCAGAAGGACAGTGGCGTCAAGCTGATCTACGACATCTTCGACACCAACGAAGCGCTCGAGGCCAAGTTGCTCACCGGCAACTCCGGCTATGACGTGGTAGTACCGTCCAACGTGTTCCTCGCCAAGCAGATCGAAGCCGGAGTGTTCCAGCCGCTGGACCGCAGCAAGCTGCCGAATTGGCAACACCTGGACCCGGCGCTGATGAAGCTGATCGAGGCCAACGACCCAGGCAACAAGTTCGCCGTGCCGTACATGTACGGCACCATCCTGATCGGCTTCAACCCGGACAAGGTCAAGGCCGTGCTGGGTGACAAGGCCCCGGTCGACAGCTGGGACCTGATCTTCAAGGAAGAGAACATCGCCAAGTTGAAGCAGTGCGGCGTCGCGTTGCTCGACTCGCCGTCAGAAATTCTGCCGCTGGCCTTGCAGCACCTGGGCCTGCCACCCAACAGCGACAAGCCGGACGACTACAAGAAGGCCGAAGCGCTGTTGCTGAAAATCCGCCCGTACATCACCTACTTCCATTCCTCGAAGTACATGGCCGACATCGCCAATGGCGATATCTGCGTGGCGGTGGGCTACAGCGGCAGCTTCTCCCAGGCCGCCAACCGCGCGAAGGATGCGAAGAATGGCGTGGTAGTGGACATGCGCCTGCCCAAGGAAGGTGCACCAATCTGGTTCGACATGCTGGCGATCCCGAAGAATGCGGCGAACCCGGAGGACGCCCATGCGTTCATCAACTACCTGCTGCGGCCTGAAGTGATTGCACCGATCAGCGACTTCGTCGGCTACCCGAACCCGAACAAGGATGCCACCGACAAGGTCAGCCCGGCGATACGCAACAACCCGAACCTGTACCCGACAGCGGAGGCAATGGCCAAGCTGTATACCCTCAAGCCGTTGACGCGTGAGGCTGAGCGGGCGCGGACCAGGGCCTGGACCCGGATCAAATCCGGCACCTGATTTAGGACCGGGGGCTGCTTTGCAGCCCATCGCCGGCAAGCGCGGCTCCCACACCGACCGCGCAGCTCTCAAGGCTTGCACCATACTTGTGGGAGCCGCGCTTGCCGGCGATGGGCCGCACAGCGGCCCCATTCACCGCTTCCAAGCCTTGCGCAATTTCAATAAAGACTCTGCAATCTCTCCTTCCGGCACCGCCGCAAACCCCAGCACCAGCCCTGCCCGCTTATCCACAGGCACCTGACTATCCTCCAGCCAGTAACTGCTCAGCGGGTTCACCTCCACCCCTACCGCTTCGGCCTTGGCCACCAACTCCTGCTCCCGCGCAAAGTTATCCACATCCACCTTCACATGCAGCCCCGCCGCCACCTCAGGCATCGCACCCAGCCCAGGCACATCCACCGGCCATCCGGCCTTGAGCACATTGCGCCGGCTCAACGCCGCCTTGCGCATGCGCCGGATGTGCCGCTGGAAGTGCCCCTGGGCCATGAATTCGGCCATCACGCACTGGGTGCCCACCTCCGAATGCCGAACCGCCAGCGCCCGCCCCTGGCTGAACGCCTGGACCAGCCGTGGCGGCAGCACCAGATAGCCCAGGCGCAATGCCGGAAAGGCGATCTTGCCAAAGGTACCGACGTACAACACCCGCCCCTGGCGGTCGAGCGCTGCCAGCGGGGTCAAGGGCGCGCCGCTGTAGCGGTACTCGCCATCGTAGTCGTCCTCGATGATCCAGCCATCGTTGCGCTCGGCCCAGGCCAGCAAGGCCAGGCGCCTCGGCAGGCTCATGGTCACGCCGGTCGGGTACTGGTGCGCCGGGGTGACATAGGCCAGCCGGCAGTCCGTCAACTGCTCCAGGCGCCGGCAGTCCATGCCCTCCTCGTCCACCGGCACGCCGGTCACCTTGCCACCGGCGACGGCGAAGGTATGCCCGGCGGCTCGATAACCCGGGTTTTCCACAGCCACGCCGTCACCCGGTTGCAACAGCAACTGTGCACAAAGGCTGATGGCCTGTTGCGCACCACTGGTGATCACAATTTGTTCAGCCGTGCAGGAAAGGCCACGCGAACGCCGCAAGTAGGCGGCTATCAGCTCGCGTAGCACAGGCTCACCCGCTGGGTCGCCATAACCCAGCTGCGCAGGCGACGGATTGCGCCAGAAAGCCGCCTGCAGCTTGGCCCACACGTCAAACGGGAATAGATCGAACGCCGGAATTCCGACTCGAAATGCCTTCGGCGCACCGCTTTTTGGCGGAGGCAGATGGTTATTTTTCAACCGCTCCAACGGCTCACTGGAAAGCTGGTTGCTGGATAAATCCTCAGTATTTCCCAGTGAAAATGTGGATAAGTCTGTTGATAAACCCCGGGATAACCCTGTGGACAGTTGTGTGGATAGTTTCGGCAGGCGGCTCACATACGTGCCATCCCCTACCCGGCTTTCGATGTAGCCCTCGGCATACAACTGGTCATAGGCACGCACCACGCTGTTACGCGACAGCGCCAGCACGTTTGCCAGGTCACGCGTGGCCGGCAACCGAGTGCCACTGCTCAGGCGGCCATCCAGCACCCGCGCACGCAAGGCCTGGTACAGCTGCTGGCTGAGCCCGCGACGACGGTCGAGCACGATACCGGCAGGATCGAAAGGCAATACGAGGGGACGCTCGCTCATGACATTGGACCTATCAAAACAGCCATAAATGGCCCTTACCCAGAGCCAATAGCCTGCCTAGGATGGAGCCATTCGACAAGGACCCTGCGCATGTACAACAGCAAACCCCATCAGGAACATGACCTTGAGCGCTTGCACCAGCACATGCGCGAAACCCGTCTGGCCGTACTGGTCAGCCACGGCGAACAGGGCCTGCTGGCCACGCACCTGCCGGTGCTGCTCGACACCGAAGAGGGCGAGTTTGGCACCGTCTATGCCCACCTGGCACGGGCCAACCGCCAATGGCAGGACCTGGCGCAAGGCGCCGAAGCACTGCTGGTGTTCCCGGGTGCCGACGCCTACGTCAGCCCCAGCTACTACCCGAGCAAGGCCGAAAACCCCAAGGTGGTGCCGACCTGGAACTACCTTGCCGTGCACGCCTACGGCACGGCCGAAGTGATCCACGACGCCGCGCCGCTGCTGCAGATCGTCAGCCGCCTGACCGACCGCCACGAACAAGGCCGCAGCGCGCCCTGGAAAGTCGCCGACGCCCCTGCCGACTACCTCGACGGCATGCTTCGCGCCATCGTCGGCATCCGCCTGCCCATTGCTCGCCTGCAAGGCGCGCGCAAGCTCAGCCAGAACCGCTCGGCCGAAGATATCGCTGGCGTGCGTGATGGCCTGGGCGCCAGCCCGGATTACCTGGACAACCAACTTGCGGCGCACATGCGCCAACTCTGAAGGAAAAGCCCTATGCCCAACGTTACCCTGCGCCCTGTCAGCGCCCAAGACCACGCCGCCTGGCTCGCCCTGTGGCAAGCCTACCTGCGCTTCTACCAGACCGAGCTGGCCGAAGCGGTAAGCCTCAGCACCTGGCAACGCCTGCTCGACCCGAATGAGCCAACCCATTCGACCCTGGCCTGGGTCGATGGCAAGGCGGTGGGCATGGTCAACTTCATCTACCATCGTTCCAACTGGAGCATCGAGAACTCCTGCTACCTGCAGGACCTCTACGTCGACAGCAGCCAGCGCGGCCTGGGCATCGGCCGCCAGCTGATCGAGCACGTGTACGCCACGGCCAAGGCCGCCGGCTGCATCAAGGTGCACTGGCTGACCCACGAAACCAACGCCACCGCCATCAGCCTGTACGAGCAGGTTGCCGAGCGCCCGGGCTTCATCCAATTCCGCAAAGGGTTGTAGGCCACATGACTGACGCACTGAACTGGAAACCTGCTGCATCGCCCAAGGCCGAGCCCATCGACGGCCGCTTCATCCGCCTGGAGAAACTCGACCCGACGCGCCACGGCGACGACCTCTGGGCCGCCCTGCAAGGTCCCGATTCCGACCCGGTGCTGTGGGACTACCTGCCCTACGGCCCGTTCACCGAGCGCGCTGCCTTCGACCGCTGGCTGCAAGGCAACGCCGCCGGCCACGACCCGCTGTATTACACCGTGATCGATCGTACCAACGGTCAGGCCCAGGGCGTGCTCACCTTGATGTCGATCGTACCCGACCACGGCCGTATCGAGATCGGCCACATCGCCTTCGGCGCACCGATGCAACGTACACCCAAGAGCACCGAGGCTGTCTACCTGTTGGGCAAGCTGGGCTTCGAGCTGGGCAACCGCCGCCTGGAGTGGAAGTGCAACAACGCCAACGCCCGCTCCAAGCGCGCAGCGGAGCGGTTCGGCTTCACTTATGAAGGCGTGTTCCGCAAGCATCTGGTGGTGAAAGACCACAACCGCGATACGGCGTGGTATTCGATTACCGATGATGAGTGGCCACAGGTGGCGGCCGGGTTCGAGCGGTGGTTGAGTGAGGCGAACCAACAGCCGGAAGGCCAGGTAGAGACGCTCGAGGTTTGCCGCAAAGGCTGAAAGATTTGCTGGATTTACTTGCCCCGCGAAGAGGCCGGCAAATCCGACACAAAAAAAGGGGAGCATCCGCTCCCCAGAGGTTAACCGCTTGTAGATGAGGGCTTATCTCAGCCCTCGATCTCGATCAGGATCTCGCCCGGCGTCACGCGATCGCCCTTGGCCACGTGGATGGCCACGACCTTGCCGGCGATGGCCGCCTGCACTTCGGTCTCCATCTTCATCGCTTCGGTGATCAGCACGGCCTGGCCGGCCTTGACCACGTCGCCTTCCTTGACCAGCACATCGACGATGTTGCCTGGCATGGTGGTGCTGACATGGCCCGGTGCACTGGCCTGCTTGCGCTTGCTGCCACCGCCGCCGACGAATTCGTTGAGCGGCTCGAACACCACTTCTTCCGGCATGCCGTCGATCGACAGGTAGAAGTGACGCTTGCCTTCGGCCTTGACGCCCACACCGGTGATGTCGACGCGGTAGGTTTCACCGTGCACGTCGATGACGAACTCGGTCGGTACACCTTCACCGCCATGGGACGCCACTGCACCGGCCTCGGGAATCGGCAGCAGGGCTTCTGGGGTCAGGGTGCCGGCTTCGCGTTCTTCGAGGAACTTGCGGCCAATGTCCGGGAACATGGCGAAGGTCAGTACGTCTTCTTCGCAACGGGCCAGGGCACCGATGTCGCCACGCAGCTTGGCCATCTCTGGCTTGAGCAGGTCGGCCGGGCGCACGTCGATCACTTCTTCGTTACCGATGGCCTGGCGGCGCAGTTGTTCGTTGATCACGCCAGGCGCCTTGCCGTAACCGCCCTGCAGGTACAGTTTCACCTCGTTGGTGATGGTCTTGTAGCGCTCACCGGCCAACACGTTGAAGAACGCCTGGGTACCGACGATCTGCGAGGTCGGGGTCACCAGCGGCGGGAAGCCGAGGTCTTCACGCACACGCGGGATCTCTGCCAGCACTTCGTTCATGCGGCTCAGCGCGCCCTGCTCCTTGAGCTGGTTGGCCAGGTTGGAAATCATCCCGCCCGGGACCTGGTTGACCTGCACGCGGGTATCCACGGCGGTGAACTCGCTCTCGAACTGGTGGTACTTCTTGCGCACGGCGTAGAAGTACAGGCCGATTTCCTGCAGCAACTCCAGGTCCAGGCCGGTGTCGAACTCGCTGCCCTTGAGCGCGGCGACCATCGACTCGGTACCCGGGTGGCTGGTGCCCCAGGCGAAGCTGGAGATCGCGGTATCGATGTGGTCGGCACCGTTTTCCACGGCCTTGAGCTGGCACATGGCGGCCAGGCCGGCGGTGTCGTGGGAATGGATGAACACCGGCAGCGACTGCTCGGCCTTCAGCGCCCTGACCAGCTCGCCGGTGGCGAACGGCGTCAGCAGGCCGGCCATGTCCTTGATCGCAATCGAGTCGCACCCCATGGCTTCCATCTGCTTGGCCTGGGCGACGAAGGCGTCGATGGTGTGCACGGGGCTGACGGTGTAGGCGATGGTACCCTGGGCATGTTTGCCAGCAGCCTTCACCGCTTCGATGGCAACACGCAGGTTACGCACGTCGTTCATGGCGTCGAAGATGCGGAACACGTCGATGCCGTTGACTGCGGCCTTGGCGACGAAGGCCTTGACCACATCGTCGCTGTAGTGGCGGTAGCCCAACAGGTTCTGGCCGCGCAGCAGCATTTGCAGACGGGTGTTCGGCAGGGCCGCACGCAGTTTGCGCAGGCGCTCCCACGGGTCTTCCTTGAGGAAGCGCACGCAGGCGTCGAAGGTGGCACCACCCCAGACTTCCAGCGACCAGTAGCCGACCTTGTCGAGCTTGTCGCAGATCGGCAGCATGTCTTCGGTACGCATGCGGGTAGCCAGCAGGGACTGGTGGGCGTCGCGCAGGATCGTGTCGGTTACGTGAATTTTCTTGGACATTATGGGGTTCCTCACAGGCCTGCGTGGGCGGCGATGGCGGCGGCGATGGCCAGGGCCAGCTCTTCGGGTTTGCGCTTGATCGAGTAGTTGGTCAGTTCCGGGTGGCTTTCGACGAAGCTGGTATTGAACTGGCCGCTACGAAATTCCGGATTGCGCAGGATTTCCTGGTAGTACGCGGCGGTGGTCTTCACCCCTTGCACGCGCATGTCGTCCAGGGCCCGCAGGCCGCGGTCCATGGCTTCTTCCCAGGTCAACGCCCAGACCACCAGCTTCAGGCACATGGAGTCGTAGAACGGCGGAATGGTGTAGCCGGTGTAGATCGCCGTGTCGGTGCGCACGCCCGGGCCGCCGGGGGCGTAGTAACGGGTGATCTTGCCGAAGCTGGGCAGGAAGTTGTTCTTCGGGTCTTCGGCGTTGATGCGGAACTGCAACGCGTAGCCACGGTGCTGGATGTCTTCCTGTTTCACCGACAGTGGCAGGCCCGACGCGATACGGATCTGTTCGCGGACGATGTCGATACCGGTGATTTCCTCGGTGATGGTGTGTTCCACCTGCACCCGGGTGTTCATCTCCATGAAGTACACCTCGCCATCGGCGAGCAGGAACTCCACGGTACCGGCGTTCTCGTAGTTCACCGCCTTGGCCGCACGCACCGCCAGGTCGCCGATGTAGGCGCGCTG
Source organism: Pseudomonas sp. (assembly GCF_017744435.1). Classification (GTDB taxonomy): domain Bacteria; phylum Pseudomonadota; class Gammaproteobacteria; order Pseudomonadales; family Pseudomonadaceae; genus Aquipseudomonas. The sequence continues at coordinate 113,135 of NZ_JAGIBG010000005.1, read as the reverse complement.
CTCGGGGGTGAGCTGGGGGCTCGGGGCGATTTCGATGAGCTTCTGGTTGCGGCGCTGGATCGAGCAGTCGCGCTCGAACAGGTGCACGACGTTGCCGAAGCTGTCACCGAGGATCTGCGCCTCGATGTGCTTGGGGTTGACGATGCACTTTTCCAGGAACACTTCCGCCGAACCGAAGGCCTTGGTGGCCTCGGAAATTACCCGCGGGAAGTTCTGTTCCAGTTCTTCACGGCTGTTGCAGCGGCGGATACCACGGCCGCCGCCACCGGAAGTAGCCTTGAGCATCACCGGGTAACCGATGCGGTCACCTTCGCTCAGGGCTTCATGAATATCGGCGACGTTGCCTTCGGTACCGGGGGTCACCGGTACACCGGCCTGGATCATGGTGCGACGCGCTTCGGTCTTGTCGCCCATGCGGCGAATGACGTCGGCGGCCGGGCCGATGAACTTGATCCCGCGCTCGGCGCAAATTTCCGCCAGTTCAGCGTTTTCCGACAGGAAACCGTAACCCGGGTGCAGGGCGTCACAGCCGGTTTCCACAGCAAGGTTGACCAGCTTGCGCGGGTTCAGGTAACCGGCCAGTGGCTCGGCACCAATGCTGTAGGCCTCGTCGGCGCGCTTGACGTGCAAGGCGTGACGGTCGGCGTCGGAATAGATCGCGACAGAGCGAATGCCCATCTCGGCGCAGGCACGCACGATCCGAACTGCGATTTCACCCCGGTTGGCGATCAGGATTTTTTTTATCACTGGAGTCTTCCCAAAGCCGTAGGAACAGACGATCCGGTTCTACCGGTCGGCGCGTGACCAGAGGTTGCTGGCCAGTCGCACATTCACCCTAGCGCTGAAGGTCGATAAACAAAAATCAATATTTGTTAGGGGCTGTATTAGCAAAAGCTTATAGTTCGGTAACAAGGTATTGCCGATGAGCCGATAAAAATGCGTAAGTCCTTGATGCGTATGACATTGCGTCAATTGCAGATCTTCAACGAGGTGTGCGATTTGCGTTCGTACAGCCGGGCTGCGGAGGAGATGGCACTGACGCAACCCGCCGTTAGTCTACAGATCCGTCAGCTCGAAGAGCTGATCGGCCAGCCACTGTTCGAGTACGTTGGCAAGAAGCTCTACCTGACCGAAGCGGCCGAAGCACTGCAGCGCGCCAGCCGCGACATCTTCGGCCGCCTGGAGAGCCTGGACATGCAGCTATCGGACATGCAGGGCTCACTGCAGGGGCAGCTGAAACTGGCGATCGAGTCCAGTGCCAAGTACTTCGTGCCACACCTGTTCGCCGCCTTCAAGCAGCGTCACCCGGAGGTCAACCTGACCCTCACCGTGGTCAACCGGGCCCAGGCGATCCGCCGGCTCTCCGACAACCGCGACGACCTGATCATCATGTCGATGGTGCCACAGGACATGGGCCTGGAGTTCCTGCCGTTTCTCAACAACCCGATCATTGCCGTGGCACCGCCGGAACACCCGCTGTGCAAGCTCGAACACCTGCGCCTGCAGGACCTGGAGCCTCATACCCTGCTGGTCCGCGAGCAGGGTTCGGGCACGCGCAAGGCCTGCGAGGAGTACTTCAAGGACAAGCGCGTGCACTTCACCCAGACGCTGGAGGTCGCATCGGCCGATGCCCAGCGCGAATGCGTGATCGCCGGCCTGGGTATTGCCTTGCTGACCCGCCATGCCGTGAACCTGGAGCTGGCCACGGGGGTACTCAGGGAGCTGCCGGTGGAGGAGCTGCCGCTGTACCGCAGCTGGTGCGTGGTGCAGGCCAAGGCCAAGCGGCAGTCGCCGGTTGCCTTGGCCTTTCTGGCGTTCATCCGCAGCGAACGTGCGCTTATCAGCGCACTGGTTGAGCGTTTTTCGGGGAAGTTGCCGCCGACGCCTGCCACACCGTGAGCGCTTGCAGCTCAGGGTAGTCGACCAGATCGCGGAGCAGTTGACGCTGGTCGCAATAGCTCTCGATCGCGCGGCGGTATTCCATGCGGCGCTGATCCTTTTCCTGCTGCTTGCGAGCCTTGGCGCTGGGTTGGTACGTACCGTCGAAGTCACGAGCCATTGCCTGTCTCCCAGATAGGATGCGGGAGTTTCAGACTGGCCTTGAGGGTTTACGGTTTGGCTGTGGAATGGTGACAAAACCGTGAAATTTGACAGCCTGTTCCGGCCCTTTCGCGGGTTTATCGAGGCGTCGAACCGCCGCGAAGAGGCCGGTACAGGCTTACCTCAGTCGTCGGTAGCCTTGATCGACTTGGGCGACAAACGCAGGCTGCGCAAGCTGCGCTTCACGCTCTTGAGGTGATTGACCAGGCTCGGCCCACGGGCCATGGCCACGCCCATGGCCAGTACGTCGATCACCACCAGGTGAGCGATACGCGAGGTCAGCGGGGTGTAGATCTCGGTGTCTTCATGCACGTCGATCGCCAGGTTGACCGTCGACAGCTCCGCCAGCGGCGTCGCGCTCGGGCACAGGGTGATCAGGTTGGCACCGCTTTCACGCACCAGGTTGGCGGTGATCAGCAGGTCCTTGGAACGCCCCGACTGGGAAATGCATACCGCCACGTCACCCGGCTTCAGCGTCACCGCCGACATGGCCTGCATGTGCGGGTCGGAGTAGGCCGCGGCGCTGAGCAGCAGGCGGAAGAACTTGTGCTGGGCGTCGGCGGCGACCGCGCCGGATGCACCAAAACCATAGAACTCCACGCGTTGCGCCTGAGCCATGGCACTCACGGCCTGCTGCAGAGCCTGCGGGTCCAGGTGTTCACGCACTTCCATCAGCGTGTGCAGGGTAGTGTCGAAAATCTTCAGGCTGTAGTCGGCAACCGAGTCGTCTTCATGAATCGCGAACTGGCCGAAACTGGCACCGGCCGCCAGGCTCTGCGCCAGCTTGAGCTTGAGATCCTGAAAGCCCGAACAACCGATCGCCCGGCAGAAACGCACAATGGTCGGCTCGCTGATACCCACGCTGTGCGCCAGGTCAGCCATGGAACTGTGCATCACGGCAGCCGGGTCGAGCAGCACGTGGTCGGCCACTTTGAGTTCCGATTTGCGCAGCAGGTGGCGCGATTGGGCGATATGTTGCAACAGATTCACGGGCTGGACTCGGTTATGATCGGCTGGCCGGGATGTAGCTTTCTTGTAGTTATACTACATGGACGCCAACCCGCCCAGTTAAACGAACGTGGAGAGTGGTGGTTTGACTATTCCTTGCGACATTCTGGTGTTCGGTGGCACCGGTGACCTGGCCCTGCACAAACTGCTGCCGGCGCTCTATCACCTGTATCGCGAGGCACGCCTGAACAACGCGGTGCGCATCATTGCCCTCGCCCGCCGCCACATAAGCCGTGACGAATACCTCAAGCTCGCCGAGCGCCATTGCCGGGCGCAGATTGCCCGCCACGATTTCGATGAAGATGTGTGGCAACGCTTTTCCGCACGCCTCGACTACTTCCCCATGGATGCCGCGCAAAGCGCCGATTTCGTCCGCCTGGCGCGCTACCTCGGCGAGCCTGGAGGGCTGACCCGCATCTACTACCTGGCCACTGCGCCCAACCTCTTCGTGCCGATTGCCAACCATCTGCGGATTGCCGGGCTGGCCGACAGCGAAGCGCGCATCGTGCTGGAGAAGCCGATCGGTCACTCGCTGGCATCCGCCACCGCCATCAACGAAGCGATCGGCGCGGTGTTCGACGAATCGCAGGTGTTTCGCATCGACCACTACCTCGGCAAGGAAACCGTGCAGAACCTGATGGCCCTGCGCTTCGCCAATGCCCTGCTGGAGCCGGTGTGGCGCAACGGCCAGGTCGACCATGTGCAGATCAGCGTCTGCGAAACCCTCGGCGTGGAAAACCGCGGCGGTTACTACGACCGCGCCGGGGCGACTCGCGACATGCTGCAGAATCACCTGCTGCAGTTGCTGTGCCTGGTGGCCATGGAGCCGCCCGCGCAGTTCGAGGCCGAAGCCGTGCGCGACGAGAAAGTGAAGATCCTGCGCGCACTCAAACCCATTGCCGGCCAGGACGTGCAGGACAAGACCGTGCGTGGCCAGTACGGTGCCGGCCACATCGGCGGCCAGGAAGTGCCGGCCTACTACTTCGAGAAGGACGTCGACAACGACACCGACACCGAAACCTTCGTCGCCGTGCACGCCCACATCGACAACTGGCGCTGGGCCGGCGTGCCTTTCTACCTGCGCACCGGCAAGCGCATGGCACGGCGCTCGTCGCAGATCGTCATCCAGTTCAAACCGGTGCCCCACGAGCTGTTCAGCGGCGGCCAGGTCAACCAGTTGCTGATCCAGCTACAGCCGGAGGAGCGCATCAGCCTGCGCATGATGACCAAGAGCCCCGGCAAGGGCATGCGCCTGGAGCCGGTCGATCTGGACCTCAACCTTGCCCAGGTATTTGGCCAGACCCGCCGCTGGGACGCCTACGAACGTCTGCTGCTGGACATCCTGGAGGGCGATTCGACGCTGTTCATGCGCCGCGACGAAGTGGAGGCCGCCTGGGCCTGGATCGACCCGATCATCGAGGGTTGGCAAGAGCACTTCCAGGCGCCCCGCCACTATGCTGCCGGCAGCAACGGCCCGGAACAGGCCAACAGCCTGCTGGCCAGGCATGGCAGGCACTGGCACGGCTGAGGGTTGGTGCGCTCAATGCCCCCACGGGCGGGCAATCATCTGCCTGAACTCAGGCTCCGGGACGGGCCTGCTGATCAGGTAGCCCTGGGCCTCGTCACACGCCTGCTCACGCAGGAACGCGAGTTGTTCCGCCGTTTCCACCCCCTCCGCCACCACCTTCAGGCCCAGGCTCCTGGACATCGTGATGATCGCCTGGGTAATGGCCGCATCCTGGCTACCCTCGTGCACACCACGAATGAATGCCTGGTCGATCTTCACGTAGTCCACCGGCAGGCGCTTGAGGTAGCTCAATGACGAATAGCCGGTGCCAAAATCGTCGATGGCCAGTTTCACCCCCAGTATGTGCAGTTGCTCGAAGGTCGAGATGATGTGTTCGACGCTGTCCAGCAACTGGCTTTCGGTAAGCTCCAGCTCCAGCAGGTGCGGCGCCAGCCCGGTTTCCTCCAGCACCTGACGCACCAGGCTGACCAGCTTGCCCTGGCGCAGCTGGTAGACCGACAGGTTGACCGAAACCCGCACCTCCAGCCCTTGCCGTTGCCATTCACGCGCTTGCCTGCAGGCATGGCGGAGCACGAACTCGCCGATAGGGGCGATCAGCCCGGTTTCTTCCGCCAGGCCGATGAATTCGCCCGGCGGCACCATGCCCCGCTGTGGATGCAGCCAGCGCACCAGCGCCTCGGCGGCATGCAAGCGCCCACTGAGCAGGCACAGCTTGGGCTGGTAATAGACCATCAGTTGTTCTTCATCGATGGCCTTGCGAAGCTGGTTCTCCAGCTGCAGACGCTCGAGCGTGCTGGCGCGCAGGCTCTCGGTATAGAACTGGAAGTTGTCACCCCCAAGGTGCTTGGCATGCTGCTTGGCCATGTCGGCCTGGCTGATCAGGGCATCGGCATCGAGTGTGGCGTCGGACAGCACACTGATGCCCACCGAAGCGCTGACCACGACCTCATGCCCATCGAGCCGCTGCGGCTTGCGCAACTTGTTCAGCAAGCGGGTGGTGACCTGCACCAGGCTCGACAGGTTGCTGTAACCATCGAACAGCACGGCAAACTCATCGCCGGACAGCCGCGCCACGGTATCCGCCTCGGGAACGGTGCTGACAATGCGCCGGGCAATCTTGTGAATCAGCTGATCGGCCAGTTCATGGCCCAGGCTTTCATTGAGCAGCTTGAACCGGTCCAGATCAACATGCAGCAATGCGAGGCTTCGGCCGTTGCCGCGCACGCGTTGCGCAGCTTCCTGCAGGCGCAGCCGGAACAGTGTACGGTTGGCCAACCCGCTCAGTTCATCGTAGTGCGCCAGGTAGCGCAGGCGCTCCTCGGATGCCCGACGGGCCGACAGGTCGGTGAAGAAGCCGACCACCTGGTTCAAGTGGCCTTGAGGGTCGCGCACAGCCGTCAGCTGCAACCTTTGCGGGTGTAACTCGCCGTGCTTGCGGGCCTCTACCAGCTCACCCTGCCAGCCGCCTTGCAGCGCCAGCGCCGACTCGATGGCCTGGCTGTGCCGGCGCGCATCGCTGTGGCATGGCAGGTCGAACAGCTCGCGCGCCAGCAGCTCGGAGCGGTTGTAGCCGGTCATCTGGCAGTAAGCCTGATTCACTGCCAGCACCACGAAATCGGCACTGAGAATCGCCACACCCTCATTGCAGGCCTCGAACACCGTGGCAGCAAGGCGCTGCTGCTCTTCGAGCACCTTCTGCGCCGAAACCCGTTGCAGGTCCTGGTTCAACGCCTGATTCTGGAAACGCCGCAGCAGGCTGCGGTCGAGCAGCCGGTTGACCTGCCAGGCCACCACCAGCAGCGCCGCCAGCAGGATCAGGCCGAGCCAGCCCCAACCGCGCTGCTGCCCCGCCTCGAAGTAGAACAGGAACAGGATGGGTGGCAACAGGCAGGGCAAGGCAAAGCTGAGGAAGGCCGGCAGGCTCACTGCATAGGCAATGCTCGCGCTCAAGGTGGCCATCCCCAGCAACCCGAACACCCAGGCCTGCTGCACGAAATTGTCTTCCGGCACCAGCGCGATCGCAGCACAGGCCAAGGTCAAGCCGCTGAACGCCGAACCGAACAGGAACATGCGGCGCCAGCCGGGGTTGGCCTGGCGTTGCGCCGTGGCTGCGTCGAACGCCGCCACCTGGATCACCCGCAGGGCCACCAGCGCGAGCACCCACACCAGCCACACGCCCATCAGCAGATAGCGCCCAGGGCTCCACAACAGCCAGGCACACAGCAGGCCGTTGAGCAGCATGAACAATGTGGGTAACAGTGAGCCTTGATACAGCAGACGAGTTCGCTCGACGGAGAGCTGAGTGGCGAACTGCCTGCGCACGTTCCTTGTCATCTCCAGCGATACTCCGATCGCCGTGCAGTCCTGGGTCATAGCGCTGGTTCTTGTAGTGTTCTTGTTATGGTTGGCACTAAACGAGCTGCGATCTTACACAAACGGCAGACTTGGCCAAACTGCTGTCGGGCATCTTCCACCCAGTCAGGCGGGTGCAGACACTGGTATAGCTGAAATGTTGCGGCTACCAGAACCCGATGAGCGACCGCCCAAGAGGTGAATATTTATACAGTAGACGTTTGCCCGTTGCCCGGCCTGCCCCTAGAATGGCCGGATGCACACAGATGACCTCTCCCTCCTGCTGAACTCCCTCAACGATGCCCAACGCCAGGCCGTCGCGGCCACGCTTGGGCGTCAGCTGGTGCTTGCTGGCGCCGGTTCCGGTAAAACCCGCGTGCTGGTGCACCGCATCGCCTGGCTGATCCAGGTCGAGCAGGCCTCACCGCACTCGATCCTGTCGGTGACCTTCACCAACAAGGCTGCCGCCGAAATGCGCCAGCGGATCGAGCAGTTGCTGGGTATCAACCCGGCCGGCATGTGGGTGGGCACCTTCCACGGCCTGGCGCACCGCCTGCTGCGGGCGCACTGGCAGGAAGCACGCCTGGTGCAGAACTTCCAGATCCTCGACAGCGATGACCAGCAGCGGCTGATCAAGCGCGTCATGCGCGAACTCGGCCTGGACGAGCAGAAATGGCCGGCGCGCCAGGCCCAGTGGTTCATCAACGGGCAAAAGGACGAGGGCCTGCGCCCGCAACATATCCAGGCCAGCGGCGACCTGTTCCTGCAGACCATGCGCGATGTCTACAGCGCCTACGAACAGGCCTGCGAACGCGCCGGGGTCATCGATTTCTCCGAATTGCTGCTGCGCGCCCTCGACCTGTGGCGCGACCACCCTGGCCTGCTGGAGCACTACCAGCGGCGCTTCCGCCACCTGCTGGTGGACGAATTCCAGGACACCAACGCCGTGCAGTACGCCTGGCTGCGCCTGCTGGCTGGCAAGAACGGTGGCAGCCTGATGGCGGTGGGCGACGACGACCAGTCGATCTATGGCTGGCGCGGCGCCAAGATCGAGAACATTCATCAGTACACCGCCGACTTCCCTGATGCCGAGATGATTCGCCTGGAGCAGAACTACCGCTCCACTGGCGGCATCCTCAAGGCCGCGAACGCGCTGATCGCCAACAACAGCGGGCGCCTGGGCAAGGAACTGTGGACCGACATGGGCGAAGGCGAGCCCCTGACGCTGTACGCCGCCTACAACGAACACGATGAAGCGCGCTATGTGGTCGAGACCATCGAGAGCCTGATCAAGCAAGGCAACGCACGCAGCGACATCGCCATCCTGTATCGCTCCAACGCCCAGTCGCGGGTGCTGGAAGAAGCCCTGCTGCGCGAACGCATCCCCTATCGCATCTACGGTGGCCAGCGCTTCTTTGAACGCGCCGAAATCAAGAACGCAATGGCCTACCTGCGGCTGATCGAAGGCCGCGGCAACGATGCGGCGCTGGAACGGGTGATCAACGTGCCACCCCGTGGTATCGGCGAGAAGACCGTCGAAGCCATTCGCGAGCATGCCCGCCACAGCCAGCTGTCGATGTGGGAAGCGATGTGCCAGCTGCTGGCCGCCAAGGCGCTGAAAGGCCGAGCCGCTTCTGCCCTGGGTGCCTTCATCGAGTTGATCGAGGGCCTGGCCAGCAAGGTCGCCGACATGCCGCTGCACACCATGACCCAGACCGCCATCGAGCAGTCCGGCCTGATCATCTATCACCAGGAAGAAAAGGGTGAAAAGGGCCAGGCACGGGTAGAAAACCTTGAGGAACTGGTCAGCGCCGCGCGCAACTTCGAAACCAGCGAAGACGACGCCGACCTGTCGCCGCTGTCGGCCTTCCTTGGCCATGCCTCGCTGGAGGCCGGCGATGCCCAGGCGGACGAGCACGAAGACAGCATCCAGCTGATGACCTTGCACAGCGCCAAGGGCCTGGAATTCCCCTACGTGTTCCTGGTCGGCATGGAAGAAGGCCTGTTCCCGCACAAGATGAGCCTGGAAGAACCTGGCCGCCTGGAAGAGGAACGCCGCCTGGCCTACGTGGGCATTACCCGTGCCATGCGCCAGCTGATCATGACCTATGCCGAGACCCGCCGCCTCTATGGCAGCGAGACCTACAACAAGGTGTCTCGTTTCGTACGCGAGATTCCGAGCGGCCTGGTTCAGGAAGTACGCCTTTCCAATAGTGTCAGCCGACCGTTCGGCGGTTCGACGAGCACGAGCAGCAACCTGTTTGCCAATGCCAATATTCCACAGACCGCCTTCAACCTGGGCCAGCGCGTGCAGCATGCCGTGTTTGGCGAAGGGGTGATCCTCAACTTCGAGGGCTCCGGTGCCCAGGCGCGGGTGCAGGTGAACTTTGCCGAAGGCAGCAAATGGCTCATGCTGGGGTACGCCAAGCTCGAGGCTATCTAAAAGCCTCGAAACATTCAGGCAAAAGCTGGAAACATCTTGTCGCTGGTCATGTGCACAGGAACCTGTGCACCATGGCGCGCGTGCAATCCACAACAGGGGAAATCCCATTTATGCAACGTTTTCTTAGCATCGCACTGGCGCTCTGCGTCGGCCTGACGCTGAGCCTGGACGCCAACGCCAAGCGTTTCGGCGGCGGCAAGAGCTCGGGCGCCGCGCCTATCCACCAGACCCGCCAGGCTACGCCAACCACGCCTGCTGCCGCGCCGACCGCTCCTGGCCGCGCCCCGGCCGCCGCCAGTGGTGCTTCGCGCTGGCTGGGCCCACTGGCAGGCCTCGCCGCTGGTGGCCTGCTGGCTTCCATGTTCATGGGTGACGGCTTCCAGGGCATGCAGATCATGGACTTCCTGATCATGGGCCTGATCGCCTTCCTGGTGTTCCGCTTCATTGCCGCACGCCGTCGCCAGCAGCAGCCGCAAATGGCAGCTCCGGGTCACGCGCCGTTCCAGCGTGAAGCCCATGGCCAGCAGCCTGCCCAGCCATCGATCTTCGGTGGTTCGGCCGCCCCTGCCGCCGCAGCCGCTCCGGTGATCAACGCGCCGGCCTGGTTCAACGAGCAGAGCTTCCTGGCCGCGGCTCGCAGCCACTTCCAGTCGCTGCAGCAGCACTGGGATGCCAACGAGATGGACAAGATCGCCGAGTTCGTCACCCCGCAGATGCTCGAGTTCCTCAAGCGCGAGCGGGCCGACCTGGGTGATGGCTTCCAGTCCACCTACATCGATGACCTCGATGTGCAACTGGATGGTGTCGACGATCGCGCCGACCGCACTGACGCCACCCTGACCTTCCGTGGCGTGTCGAAGACCTCGCGCTTCGACCAGGGCGAAGTCTTCAGCGAAAGCTGGCACATGGTTCGCGCCCAGGGCGAAAACCAGCCTTGGCTGGTTGCCGGTATCCGTCAAAACGGTTAACCATCGCACGTTGCACAAAAAACCCCGGGCCTGTCCCGGGGTTTTTGCTTTTGCCAGAGCGGGCTACTAGGGTATAACGCGCAGCGTTGTCATCAAGGTCAGAGGATGTAAACCGTGGAAGAAGTGATCGAACAACTCCGTGAAGCCAATGAACCCGTGCCGGTGCCGCTGGAGCTTCCCGATGAAGACCAACTGGTCGAGATCGAGGAACAGCTGTTCATCAACATTCCGTTCGTGTTCAAAGAGTTCCTGCTGACTGTCAGTGACGTGGTGTACGGCTCGCTGGAGCCGGTAACCTGCACCGACCCGCAGTCACACACCTACCTGCCCGACGTCGCTGCCAACGCCTGGGATGCCGGTGTTCCGCGCGACCTGATCCCCCTGTGCGAAGACGGCAACAATTACTACTGCGTCGAAGAAGACGGCACCGTGGTGCTGTGGGATGGCGACGAAGAAGCGATCGGCGAGGACAGCTGGGAATCGGTGTGGCACTGGGCGCGAGACGTGTGGCTGGAAAGCTGATACACAGGAAAAACAATGGCTTAGTGCCATCAATGTAGTTAAAATCGCCAGGCTTTCTGCGCCTGGCGACATCGCTACCGCTCCATCCCCTCGGACGACGGTGAAATCTTGCGCAGAGGGCAATGCTGTCTCAGTGCGAATGATCGCGACTGTTCTCCAGCGTCTCCAGCAAGGCGATCTGCATCCGCGAATGCACACGGATGAACCAGCGCCACAGCAACGCCACCACCCCCGCCGCGACCACCGCGATCACCAGCAACAGCTCGCTGGTCGGCAGAATGCTCGCCGACAACGCCGACAGCAGCAGGAAGATCACCAGCAGCGACAGCAGCGGAATCACTTCGGCAACCACGCGACGCACGCGCTGGGTATGCCGCCCGGCCATTTCCGGCTTCACTCCCATCTCCGCCAACAGCATCGACAGTGCCTTGAGCTTGCGATAGGCGGCAATCAGGAACGGTAGCGACAGCAGTAGCGCCGCGCCCCAGATCAGCGCCTTCTGCTGGCTGACATCCGTCACCCACTCATTGAGCCAAGTGCCGATGCGCCCGGCGAAGTAACCGCCACTGAAGAAGATCGCGATCACCAGCGCCAGGTTGACCCCCACCTGCAGCAGAATGCGCCGGATCATCGCCGCCAGCATGGCACTTTCACCCTGCGGCTGAATGTTGCGCAACCATTCCCCATACAGTGACAGCACCCGCGCCAGGCGCCGTGGGACGACGTTGCCAAGTTTCAGTGACAGCGGGTCGGCGGCGCGGATCAGGTAAGGCGTCAGCAGCGTGGTAATGGCCGAAACCGCCACCGCCACCGGGTAAAGGAAGTCACTGGTGACTTGCAGGGTCATTCCCAGGGCCGCGATGATGAAGGAGAATTCGCCAATCTGCGACAGCCCCATGCCCACCCGCAGCGAGGTACGCCCATCGTTGCCGGCAATGAATGCGCCCATGCCGCACGACAGCATCTTGCCCAGCACCACTGCCACGGTGATGACCACGATCGGCCAGGCATAGTCGACCAGCACCTGTGGGTCGATCATCAGGCCGATGGCGACGAAGAAGATCGCGCTGAACAGGTCGCGCACCGGCTCGATCAGGCGTTCGATCTTCAGCAGCTGGCGCGATTCGGCCATGATCGCACCGATCAGGAAGGCCCCCAGCACCATGCTGTATTCCAGCTTGACCACCAACAGGCAGAAACCGAAGCACAAGCCCAGCACGGTAATCAGCAACATCTCGTTGCTTTCGAATTTCGCCACGTAGGCCAATAGCCGCGGCACCAGCAGAATGCCGATGACCAGCGCGACGATCATGAACAACGACAGCTTGCCGATCGTCGAAAACACTTCGCCGGAGCTGACCGCGCCACTGACGGCAATGCCCGAGAGCAAGGCGATGATACCGATGCCGAGGATGTCCTCGACGATCAGCACGCCAAAGATCAGCTGGGCGAAGCGCTCGTTCTTCATCTTCAGGTCGTTCAGCGCCTTGACGATGATGGTGGTCGAGGAAATCGCCAGGATCGCGCCAAGGAACAGCGAGTCCATGGTGTTCCAGCCAAACCAGCGGCCGATCTCGAAACCGATCCAGATCATCAGGACGATTTCCAGGAATGCCGCAATGAATGCCGTGGCGCCGACCTTGAACAGCTTGCGCAGGCTGAACTCAAGGCCCAGGCAGAACATCAGGAAAATGACCCCCAGCTCGGCCAGGGTCTTGATCGTGTCTTCATCGTGGATGAGGCCAAACGGCGGCGTATGCGGGCCGATGATGAAGCCGGCGACGATGTAGCCCAGTACCACGGGCTGCTTGAGGCGATGAAAGAGGATCGTCACCACACCGGCGACCAGCATGATCACTGCCAGGTCCTGGATGAAGCTGATGGCATGCATGGCGCGATACTCCTTTTCGACTTTGCTGGGTGCCCGGGCAGACCGCTCCTCTGCCAAGACAAAGCCGAGCGAGCAGCAAGTACATACTGTATTGAATGCAGAAACGCCCACGTTGCATGGGCGTACTCAGGTTAACATCGCACCCCGCCGCAAAAAGCCGGTGCAATATGTAGAAACAGATCGGCCAATCAGCCGCCTCTGATGACGTAATTGGCGTGACGAGGGAGCGTCCGGCAACGTCCCGTAATTCAGGAAGGCAAACCTTCTAGAGGGGAAACAGAAGTGTCAGCAGATACCAGCCCCGATTCAGCGCAATCTCACCGTGAGCACACTATGGAACCTGGAAACGCCGAGCTGAGCATGACCGTCCTGATGACCCCGGACATGGCCAACTTCTCTGGCAACGTACACGGCGGCACCCTGCTCAAGTACCTCGACGAAGTGGCCTATGCCTGTGCCAGCCGCTATGCCGGCAGCTATGTGGTGACCTTGTCGGTCGACCAGGTGATCTTCCGCGAGCCGGTTCACGTCGGCGAGCTGGTAACGTTCCTCGCCTCGGTCAACTACACCGGCAACACCTCGATGGAAGTGGGTATCAAGGTGGTCACCGAGAACATCCGCGAGCGCTCGGTCCGCCATTCCAACAGCTGCTTCTTCACCATGGTCGCCGTCGATGACAACCGCCGCCCGGTGCCGGTGCCACCACGCCAGCCGCACTCCAGCGAAGAGAAGCGCCGCTTCCTGCAAGGCCAGCAGCGCCGCCAGATCCGCCAGGAATTGGAAAAACGCTACCAGGACCTGAAAACCGACTCGATTTAAACCGCCAGGCGCTGCGCCTCGAAGCGCACGCGCGGGTGGGCAATGCGATCCTGGGCCCGCACCAGCTGCAGTTCGTAGCTGGTGCAGGCCTGGGTTTCCAGCAGCACCTCATGCACGGCCGCCGCAGTGAACTCAAAGGCCTGCAACCAGCTGTCGCCCAGCAGCACCCGGGCCAGGAACAACCCCGACGTCAGGTCGCCCACGCCAACCGGCTGCCGCGGGAAGGCCAGCAGGGGGCGACGCAGGTGCCAGCTTTCTTCGCGGGTCACCAGCAACATCTCGAACATGTCTTCAGCACGACCCGGATACGACAGGTGCTTGACCAGCACCACTTGCGGGCCGCGCTCGAGCAAGCTGCGCGCCATGCTCACGCAATCCTCGAGCGATTGCGCACGACGGCCGCAGAAGCTGTCCAGTTCCAGCTGGTTGGGGCAAAGGATATCCGCCTTGGCGGCTGCTTCATCGAGCAGGAACTCGCTGACCTCCTGGGGAACGATACAGCCCTTTTCCGCATGGCCCATGACCGGGTCACACAGGTACAGTGCCTTCGGGTTCACAGCCTTGATGCGTTCGACCCCAGCCAGAATCGCCCGGCCCTGCTCGGCGCTGCCCAGATAACCAGACAGCACCGCATCGCAGTGGCCCAGTTCGCCAATGTTGGAAATACCTTCCACCAACGCAGGAATTTGCGCTGGAGCGAGCACTTCACCCGCCCACTGGCCATACTGAGTGTGATTGGAAAACTGTACGGTATTGAGGGGCCAGACGTTGACCCCGATACGCTGCATGGGGAACACCGCAGCGCTGTTGCCGGCGTGGCCGAAGACCACGTGGGACTGGATGGCGAGCAGATGCGGGGTACGTTTCATGCGGGAGGGTTCCAAAGCTGTTTCAAGGATTGTGCAGCGCGCAGTATGGACTCGATTGCCACCTGTACGACAGGCCAGGGACGCAGTTAAGCTGGTTCGACCTGTTTGGAGCATACGTAAATGTTGACCCTGGAGAATCTCTTCGTCCTGATGTTGTTGGCCACGGCAGGCGCTTGGTTATGGCACAACCATGGGCTGCGCGAGAAGGCCCTGGAGCGGGTCAAACAGCACTGCGCAAAGCTCGACCTGGAACTGCTGGATGACGCCGTTGCGCTCAAGCGCATCGCGTTCATCCGCGATGCCAACGGCCGCAAGCGCCTGGCCCGGGTCTATGCCTTCGAGTTCACCGTGACCGGGGAACAACGTCACCCTGGTACCGTGACCCAGTTCGGCGCCCACAGCGCACTGATCGAACTGGCACCCTACCCGTTCGAGATCAAGACGCCCCCACGGGCTGACAATGTGATCGAGATGCAGCAGTGGCGCCAGGAGCACAATCGCTGGCGCAACTGACAATCAGATCAGGCATTTCGCCAGAGCCGCCTGTAGCAGCGGCTCTGGCTGCGCTTGCTCGAAGATCAGCTCGATGCGCGAGTCCTTGCGCCAGTCGCTCGGCAGCCACTGCGGCAAGTTACCTTCCAGCCCATTGAACGACTGCCATCCCTCCGCACTGTGGATAACTCCCTTGGCGCGCCGCCATGGCCAGGTCGCGAGAAACGCCTGCAAACGCAGTGGCTCGAATCGCTGGCTGGGGTGCCAGCGCCAGCCGATGCTCCAACCCCCCTCACCTTCGTGGGCCGAACAAATCGGCAGAGAAGGATCTATCCACAGGGCTGAAGACGCTGTGGATAGACTTGCTTCAGGCAAATTATTCACAGAACTGTCACTAATTTGACTTGTGGATGAAACGGGCAGCATGTCGAGGTCGACCAACCCCTGCTGGGTCCAAACCTTGTGGATATTTAAAAACTCTTTATTTATCAACAACTTGATATCTTCATCCACAGCATCGGCCTTGTTCAGCAAAACCAGCGCTGCCGCTTGCAAGGCCTGTTGCTGAGCCTCCGGTAGCGGCTCACGTCGGGCCAGTGCCTGAGCATCCAGCACCATCACTAACGGCTGCACCGCCAGCACCCCAACCCAGGGTGCCTGCTGCAGCTGGTTCAGCAACTGCACGGGATGGCCCAGCCCGGAAGGCTCGATGAACAACCGGTCGGGCCGAGCCTTGCGCAGCAGGCGGCCAAGCCCGACCTGAAACGGCGTGCCGTTCACGCAGCACAGGCAGCCGCCAGCCACCTCGCCTATGGCGATACCGTCCTCGTCACGACTGAGCAACGCCGCATCGAGGCCAACCTGGCCAAACTCGTTGACCAGCACGGCCCAGCGTTCGTTTGCCGGGCGCTGGGCCATCAGCTGGCGGATCAGGCTGGTCTTGCCGGCCCCCAAGGGGCCGCCGATGACGTGGGCGGGGATGTTCTGCAGCATGCCAGGACTTCTATGGGGAATTCACCCCACTATGCCCCGTCATGCCAACCAGTCAAGGCTGAGCAACAGCCGCCGCTGCTCACTGGCTGGCGAGCGGTGGATAAGTCCCGCGCCTTCATTGCCCAGCCATTTCTCCCCTTTGAGGACGGCCACCTCACCCGCCTGCAAGGTGCGAATGTTATCCACAGGTGCCGGCGCGAGATGCAGACCGACCCGCTCTACTGCACCTTCTTCCAGCCATTCACTGCCAGGGCCCACGTAGGTGGTCAGCAAGCGCAAGGGCACGTTATCCACATGGAAGCGCGGGCACATCGCACCTTGCAGCACCCGCAGACGCAGACCCACCCGCCGTGCACCGAGCAGGCAGGTGTAGGCTGATACCAGCCACTTCACATCGGCGACAAAGCCCTCGTAACCCTGCAGGTCGGCAGCCTCCTGCAGCAAGCCAGGCAATTGCGGCGGCTCGTGCTCGTTCACGTCAAGTACGCGCTGGTCAGCCAGGGACTGGCCGAGACTCACCACCAGGGCCGCAAAGTCTTCCACCTGTGCTGGCAAGCGGCGCTGCCAGACAGCCAGGTTCACGCCATCCTGGAAGATCTCGGTGAGCACCTTTGGCGATTCAGCAAAGGTCTGGCGGATATCCACAGGGCGCAACGCCGGGTTCATGCCGCTTCCTCGGCATGCCAGGGGCCGAAAGGATCCGGCAGGCGAAGCCAGGCCATCGGCCCAACTGCCATTTCCTCATCGCTCAGCAGGCAGGCATTCAGCTCTGTGGATAACCGTGCGAAGTCGATGTTCTGCCCGATGAATACCAGCTCCTGACGGCAGTCACCGGTTTCGGCGTGCCAGTGCTTGAGAATGTCTGCTGTGCTCTGCTCATCCTGTGGCCAATGCTCCCGTGGAACAAAACGCCACCAACGCCCGGCCAGGCCATGGCGCATCATGCCGCCGGCCTGCGACCAGCTGCCGGCTTCCTGGAATTTGCTGGCCAGCCAGAAAAAGCCCTTGGAGCGCAGCAGCCGACCGTTGCTCCAGCTGTTGTGGATAAAGTCGAAGAAGCGTTGCGGGTGCAGTGGCCGGCGGGCTTCCCAGGTGGTCGCCGCGATGCCGTATTCCTCGGTTTCCGGTATGTGCGCGCCGCGCAACTCCTGCAGCCAACCTGGCGCCTGCGCGGCCTGGTCGAAGTCGAACAGCCCGGTATCGAGAATCCGCGCCAGCGGCACCTGGCCCATGACCATCGGCACGATCTGCGCGCGGGCATTGAGGCTGCGCAAAATGGCGGTGAGTTCTTCGCGCTCGTGCTGGCTGATGAGGTCGATCTTGCTGAGCAGCAGCACATCGGCGAACTCGACCTGTTCGATCAACAGGTCGCTGATGGAACGCTCATCGTCCTCACCCAACGTCTCGCCACGGCTGGCCAGGCTGTCGGCTTGCTGATAATCGCGCAGGAAGTTCAAGCCAT
Source organism: Pseudomonas sp. (assembly GCF_017744435.1). GTDB lineage: Bacteria > Pseudomonadota > Gammaproteobacteria > Pseudomonadales > Pseudomonadaceae > Aquipseudomonas. The sequence continues at coordinate 95,688 of NZ_JAGIBG010000005.1, read as the reverse complement.
CGACCACAGTGACCATGGTGTCCAGGCGCGCCATGTCGGACAGGCTACGGCCTTGCTCATCGCGGAAGGTGAACGTCTCGGCGACCGGCAGCGGCTCCGAGATACCGGTGGACTCGATCAGCAAATAGTCAAAGCGACCTTCATCGGCCAGACGCGCAACTTCCTCCAGCAGGTCTTCACGCAGGGTGCAGCAGATGCAGCCGTTGCTCATCTCGACCAGTTTTTCTTCAGCGCGGTTGAGGCTGACGTTGCGCTGTACCTCGCTGGCATCGATGTTGATTTCACTCATGTCGTTGACGATCACTGCGACCCGAAGGTTGTCGCGGTTACGCAGCACATGGTTGAGCAAGGTGCTCTTGCCGGCGCCGAGGAAGCCGGAAAGCACGGTGACAGGGAGGCGATTGGACATGGTGAAACCTCTTCAGACGGACGCACTCGAAACGATGCATTGCATAATGTTATAAAGTAACAATACAATTTCGCCAAGCCGTACTCGTCGGAAGAGTGCTTCGGAGATGTAAATGAACCTGTCACGTGCTGCCCTGTTACTGCTCCTTCTCACGCCAGTGCCAGCCTTGGCACTGGCGCAGGGCAACTCGCTGGCGTTATGCACCCGTAGTGCAACACTGCTCGCCTGCCAGGACGGCAAAGGCAGCTACTACAGCGTGCGCACCGAAGGCAGCCATTTCTACCTGCGCGGTTTCGACTCAGCAACACGCCGGCTTTGGTCACAGACCAACAGCCGTTACGGCACGCTGACGTTTTTCACCGGTCTGGCCAGCGATGGTGAAGCCTGGTTCGGTTACAGCCGGCGTGTTGGCTGGACCACGTTAAATCGCGTTTCCAGCTCCAGCGGCCAACGCTTCAACTTGCATTGCAGCCTGGTCGGCGGATGCCGCTGACCCTTTTGCCTGGTATCCCACATGACTAGCCTGACGCTTCCGGACATTGCCACACAGACCCAAGAGCACGCCGTCCCACTGGATTGGGTCGGCATGTGCGGCATTGCCTTACCCATTCAGCTCGATGGTCGTCAGTTGGCGGCCATGGCCGATGCCGGTGTCAGCCTGGTGGATGGCACTTCACGGGGCATTCATATGTCTCGCCTCTACCTCGCACTGGATTCGCTTGAACAGCAGCCATTGACGCCCTTGGCCATTCGCCGTCTTCTGGCAGACTTTCTCGCCAGCCACGAAGGGCTTTCCAACGCGGCTTACCTCAACCTGGCCTTCGAGCACCTGCTGAAGCGACCCGCCTTGGTGAGCCCACTCGCAGGTTGGAAGAGCTATCCGATCACCCTCGACGCGAAGATAGAAAATGAAATGTTCCACGTGGAACTATCAGTTCGAGTGCCTTACTCCTCAACCTGCCCCTGCTCGGCAGCGCTGGCAAGGCAACTGATTCAACAGCAGTTCGAGGCTGATTTCGCCGGGCAGCACCTGGAGCGCAGTGCAGTACTGGAGTGGTTGGGCAGCAGCCAGGGCATCGTCGCAACGCCGCATAGCCAACGCAGCCAGGCGCTGATCAGCGTGCGCCTGCAAGACAATCTAGCGTCGTTACCCATAACCGAATTGATCGACCAGATTGAGGCCAGCCTAGGTACGGCTGTGCAGACCGCCGTAAAGCGTGCAGACGAACAGGCGTTCGCTTTGGCCAATGGGCAGAACCTGATGTTCTGCGAGGATGCCGCGCGGCGACTGCATCAATCACTGCGGCAGTTGCAGTGGGCTACCGCCTTCAAGCTGCGCGTGGAACATGCAGAGAGCCTGCATGCCCACGATGCGGTAGCCAGCAGCCAATGGCAGTGGTGAAACTCAGGTACGCGGTTTGACTGTTCCACAGTCGTTGCCGAGCCATACGGCCCGGGTGTTCATGCTGCCCTGCTGCTGAACGCCCGAGGCATTGAAGGTGCCGTTGACCTGCGTGGTGAATTCCTTGTCGCTGAGGAAAGTCGCCTGGCCAGTGCCTTGGGCTTTCGGGCAGCTGAACTGAAACTTCCAGACATTGCCCGTGCGGTCGGTAATTTTCTGGGTGCAGCCAGACTTCGGATCCTGCAACGGGATATCGTTGGTCTGCACCTGCTCACGCGTCAGGCACGAACGCACCCCATTGCCGCCAATCGTGACGCCCTGCTTGGCCAGTACCCCTTCCATCATGGCTCGCTGTTCCGGCGGCAGGTTCTTCAACTGCCCGAGCATGAACTGCATATCGGGTAACGGCTTGCCATCGACCTGCATGTTGCTGGTAGTCAGCTCCCACAAACCAGGTTGCAACATCTGCGCATGCACCAGTGGGCTGCTCAGGCCCAGGGCCAGAGCCAACAGTGGCAGACGAATCTTCATGTACGAACGCTCCTCGAAAAACCGGCCAACGGGCCGGGCTCAGCCTTAGACGCCAAATCCGCTTTCAGGTTGCAAGGCGGACGTGGAACGTGTTCTGTTATCCGCTGTGTACTCGGCAAGCAGGATGCGTATGGATTACCACAGCCCCTACTTTTTCGGCTATGTGCTCGGCCTGATTCACTTGCTTGGCATGATCGCCGCGTTGCATGCAGTGTTCACCGTGCGTACCGCCCAAGGCGCAATTGCCTGGGCCATGTCGCTGTTGTTCATTCCTTACTTCACGCTGATTCCCTACCTGATCTTTGGTGCGCGATCCTTCTACGCCTACATCCAGGCCCGGCGCCAGGCCAACCAGGAAATGCACGTGGCCATGGCCAACCTCAACTGGCGGCCGTGGGTTGAAGAAGCCCTCACCGCCAGGGAATCGGAAAGTTACGCCGCCTTGCGTGCCATGCCGAAACTCGGGCGAATGCCTTGCCTGGCCAATAACCAAGTGAAGCTGCTGATCAATGGCAAAGCCACTTTTGACGCTATCTTCGCCGCCATCGAGCAGGCGCGCGAAGCGGTACTGGTGCAGTTTTTCATCATCCACGACGACACCCTCGGCAAAGCCCTGCAGCAGTTGTTGCTGCGCAAGGCAGCCGACGGGGTGAAGGTATTCGTGTTGTACGACCGTGTCGGCAGCCATGCCCTGCCTGCCAGCTACAGCCAGGCACTGCGTGATGGCGGTGTACAGATCCATGCCTTCGCTACCCGCCGCGGGTGGTTCAACCGCTTCCAGGTCAACTTCCGCAACCACCGCAAGATCGTCGTGGTCGATGGCCTGCTCGGCTTTATCGGTGGGCATAACGTTGGCGACGAATACCTCGGCAAGAACCCACACCTGTCACCTTGGCGCGATACCCATGTGCAGATCAGCGGCCCGGTGCTGGCCTGCCTGCAGGAGTCGTTTGCCGAAGACTGGTACTGGGCCACGCGCCAGCTGCCACCTCTGATCCTGCCGGACACCTACCCCGACAACGGCGTGCTCTGCCAAGCCCTTGCCAGTGGCCCGGCAGACCCGCAGGAAACCTGTTCGCTGTTCTTCATCGAGGCCATCCACTCGGCGAGCAAACGGGTATGGATCACCAGCCCTTACTTCATTCCGGATGAGGCCGTGTTCGCCGCCTTGCGCCTGGCGGTACTGCGCGGGGTGGATGTACGCGTGCTGATTCCGTCTCGGCCCGATCACAAGATCGTCTATGCCGCCTCCAGCCTGTTCGCGTTCGAAGCGGTACGTGCAGGGGTGAGGATGTTCCGTTATCAGCCTGGCTTCCTGCACCAGAAGGTGGTACTGGTGGATGACGAGGTTAGCGCGATCGGCAGCGCCAACCTGGACAACCGCTCGTTCCGGCTCAATTTCGAAATCACCTTGCTGACGGTGGACCGCCCGTTCGCCGACCAGGTGGAGGCGATGTTGCGGGACGACTTCGAGCAGGCCCGCGAGATCACAGCCGAAGACAGCCGCGATACCCATCGTGTCCAGCAGCTGGGGATGCGCATTGCGCGCCTGATTTCACCCATCCTCTGAATGAAGAAAGGGCCGCTTCTGCGGCCCTTACTTCAATCAGCGCTTGGTCAGCGATAAAGGTCTTCCCGTGTCCACGGCAGATCATGGTGCCCATCGGCGTACGGCTTCACGGCCAGAATCTGATGCAGGTTGATCCAGCCCTTCTGGAACGCATAAGCACACCCGGCCAGGTACAAGCGCCAGATGCGCAGGGTCTTCTCAGGCACCAGCGCCGCTGCTTTATGCAACTGGTTCTCCAGGTTCTCGCTCCAGTGATGCAGCGTCTTGGCGTAGTGCAGGCGCAGGCTCTCCACGTCCACCACCTCCAGCCCCGCCTCACAGATGCTGGCTGTGATCATCGACAAATGCGGCAGCTCACCATGGGGGAACACATAGCGGTCGATGAACTCACCTGCCCCACGCCCGACCGGTCGGCCATCGACGTGCTTGGCAGTAATCCCATGGTTCATCACCAGCCCACCTTCCTTGACCGCACCGAATAGTTTCCGGCAATACAGCGCCAGGTTGGCGTGCCCGACATGCTCGAACATACCAACGCTGACGACCTTGTCGAAGCGGCCATCCTGAGGCAGGTCGCGGTAGTCGAGGATCTGCAGGTCGACCTTGTCGGCCAGGCCCTCGGCCTTGACCCGCTCGCGCCCGAGCTTGAGCTGCTCCTTGCTCAGGGTGATGCCGAATACCTTGGCGCCATATTCGCGCGCGGCGAAACGCGACAGCCCGCCCCAGCCACAGCCCACATCGAGCAGGTAGTCGCCGGCATCCAGGCGCAGCTTGCGGCACAGGTGGTCGAACTTGTCCTGTTGTGCTTGATCCAGGGTGTTGTCCGGCTCACGGAAATAGGCGCAGGAATAAGCCATGTCCTGGTCGAGCCAGAGTTGATAGAAGTCATTGGAGACATCGTAATGGTAGGAAATAGCCTTGGCGTCTGTGCGCTTGTCATGGGAGAGGCGCTCTGGCGGGGTGTCATCCTCGTCGATCAGCAGCGCTTCGCTAAGCTCGTCGCACACGCGGATGGCTTCACCGATATCACCTTCCAGCTCCAGCTTGCCCTCCACGAACGCAGTGCCCAGCTGGTCCAGGCTTGGGTGGGTCAGCTGGCTGATCAGCTGTGGCTCCTTGACCAGGATGGTGACCTGCGGGCTTGGGCCCAGATCGAACTGGTTACCGTCCCACAGTTTCAGCCGCAGCGGCAGATGCAGGCTTTGCAGTGCCGGTGGAAGTTGAGCAAGCATGAACACTCCTCCTATCCCTAAAGGCCACGACGCCTGATATTTCGAACGTCGCCGGATCAGAGTAGTTCATTCGTAGGAGCTTTCCTCTAAACGAGACCAAGGTCTAGAACCAACTGATCTGATGAAAGCAACGGATTGTATACAATCCGCCCTTCTCAGCTTAACCTTATGCCCCTCTCGCGCTTCCTCATCTGGAGTACAAAACCCATGAAATCCTATGACGTGGTGATCATCGGCGGCGGCCCTGGCGGCTACAACGCAGCGATCCGCGCTGGCCAACTGGGCCTGAGCGTCGCTTGCGTGGAAGGCCGTTCGACCCTCGGTGGCACCTGCCTCAACGTCGGTTGCATGCCGTCCAAAGCGTTGCTGCACGCCTCCGAGCTTTACGAAGCGGCCAGCGGCGACGAGTTCGCCCACCTTGGCATCGAAGTGAAGCCGACGCTCAACCTCGCCCAGATGATGAAACAGAAGGACGAGAGCGTGACTGGCCTGACCAAGGGCATCGAGTACCTGTTCCGCAAGAACAAGGTCGACTGGATCAAAGGCTGGGGCCGCCTGGATGGCGTCGGCAAGGTCATCGTCAAGGCCGAAGATGGCAGCGAGACCGCACTGCAGGCCAAGGACATCGTCATTGCCACGGGTTCCGAGCCTACTCCCCTGCCCGGCGTGACCATCGACAACCAGCGCATCATCGACTCCACCGGTGCCCTGGCCCTGCCGCAGGTACCCAAGCATCTGGTGGTGATCGGCGCGGGCGTCATCGGCCTGGAACTGGGCTCGGTATGGCGCCGCCTGGGTGCACAGGTCACCGTCATCGAGTACCTCGACCGTATCTGCCCGGGCATCGATGAAGAAACCGCCAAGACCCTGCAGAAAGCCCTGACCAAGCAAGGCATGGCCTTCAAGCTCGGCAGCAAGGTTACCCAGGCGAAGACTGAAGCCGAAGGTGTCAGCCTGACCCTGGAGCCAGCTGCTGGTGGAGCCGCCGAAACCCTGCAGGCCGACTACGTACTGGTCGCGATCGGCCGTCGTCCTTATACCAAGGGCCTGAACCTTGAGAGCGTAGGGCTGGAAACCGACAAACGCGGCATGCTGAGCAACGAGCACCACCGCACCTCGGTCCCCGGTGTATGGGTGATCGGCGACGTCACCTCCGGCCCGATGCTGGCGCACAAGGCTGAAGACGAAGCGGTCGCCTGCATCGAGCGCATCGCCGGCAAGCCCCATGAAGTGAACTACAACCTGATCCCCGGCGTGATCTACACCCGCCCGGAACTGGCTACCGTCGGCAAGACCGAAGAGCAGCTGAAGGCCGAAGGCCGCGCCTACAAGGTCGGCAAGTTCCCCTTCACCGCCAACAGCCGCGCCAAGATCAACCACGAGACCGAAGGCTTCGCCAAGGTCATCGCCGACGCCAACACCGATGAGGTGCTCGGCGTGCACCTGGTCGGCCCGAGCGTCAGCGAGATGATTGGCGAGTTCTGCGTGGCCATGGAGTTCGCCGCCTCGGCTGAAGACATCGCCCTGATCTGCCACCCGCACCCGACCCGCTCCGAAGCCCTGCGCCAGGCAGCCATGAACGTGCACGGCATGGCCATGCAGATCTGACCCATCTGGCTCCGCCGGTTTTTTCGAAATACCATTGATGCACGCTTTCGATCAAACCAGCGGGGCCCACCGGTTGAGCATCAACTTCGATCTGAATGACCTGCAAGCTTTCCGCGCTGTCGTCGAGCAAGGCAGTTTCCGCCGCGCCGCCGACACCATTCGCATCACCCAGTCGGCGTTGAGCCGGCGCATCGAAAAACTCGAGTCGGCATTGGGCGTGAAGCTGCTCGAACGGACCACCCGCAAGGTGTCGCTGACCAATGTCGGTCGCGCCTTCCTGCCTCAGGTCGAACGCCTGCTGGACGACCTGGACCTGGCGCTGCTCAGCGTCGGCGATGGTGGCTCGCTGCGCACCGGTACCCTGACCATCGCCTGCGTGCCGTCAGCGGCCTACTACTTCATGCCCCATGCAATCCGCGCCTTCCATACGCAGTATCCGAAAATTCGTATCAACCTGTACGACGCCTCCGCCAACGAAGTCAGCGCCGCCGTGGCCTCCGGCGAAGCGGACTTCGGCCTGAGCTTCACGGGCAACCTCGCCCCGGAGATCGAGTTCAGCGTCCTGCTCGAGGAGCGCTATGTCATCGCCTGCCGCCAGGATCACCCGCTCGCCAAGCTGGACAAGGTGACTTGGGCGCAGGCCTACGAGCATGACTACATCACCCTGGGCAAATCGTCAGGCAACCGCCTGGTACTGGATCGGGCGTTGGCCGGGATGCAGGTCAGCAAGGAGAGTGTGTGCGAAGCCAGGCATGTGACCACCCTGCTCGGCCTGATCGAAGCGGGGCTGGGTATCGCGGCGGTGCCATCGATCGCACTGCCGATGACCCCGCATCCGATCCTGGCCAGCATTGCACTGGTCGAACCGGAGGTCAGCCGCAAGATGGGCCTGCTCAAGCGCCGCGGCCGCACGCTGACACCGGCGGCACTTGAGATGGTCAGGCTGATTCGGGAACTGCCCGGCGTCTTACCGGGCGACTGAGTCCAGCCCTGTGGCGCGCACGGCGGGCTGCACGTCGGGCGAAGCGAGGTAGTTCAGCAACTGCTTCGCCTCAGCCGGGTGCTCGGCGGTTTTCGGGATGCCAGCGGCAAAGCGGGTCACCGACTGCAGGCTTTCCGGGATCTTGCCAACGTAAGTGACACCCTGCACAGGCAGCAGCTCGGCAACCTGCTGGAAGCCAAGCTGATAGGTGCCCTTGGCCACCTGCGAGGCCACCGGAATGCGCTCCACCATGGTGCTCTTGCCAACCAGCTGGTCCTGGATGCCCAGCTTCTTGTACAGCTCCTTCTCGATGTACACGCCGCTGGCGCTGTCCGAGTAGGCCACCGACCGTGCCGCCAGCAAGGTCTGCTTCAATTCGTCAGCAGTGCCGATGGCAGGCTTGGCCTGCCCTTCCCGGACCACCAGGCCGATGCGCGAATCCGCCAGTTCCACCCGCGATGCCGGGTCGACCTTGCCCTGACGGATCAGCTCGTCCAGCGCATAGCCGACCATGATCACCACATCCGCGTGCTCGCCACGCGCGAGGCGATTGGGGATCGCCTCGGGGGCCTTGCCCATGGACGGGCCCAGCACGGTGACCAGAGTATCGCCGCTCTGCGCCGCATACTGCGGCCCCAACTGCTTGTAGGCGGCGGTGAAGCCGCCCGAGGTCATCACAGTCAGTTCGGCAGCCTGGGCAAGGCTGCAGCCAGCGAGCAACGTAGCAGCCAGCAACGCTTTCAACGAAGCCCTCATGCGGCCACCGCTGCGCGGTTGGCCAGGCGGCGATAGAGCATCCAGGTGGCGACGAATGCACAGAGCGCGGCGAACATCATCCAGTAGGCCGGTGCGGCCTTGTCATTGGTGACGTGGATCATCCAGGTCGAGATCGCCGGGGTGAAACCGCCGAACAGTGCAGTCGCCAGGCTATAGGCCAGCGAGAAACCTGCCACCCGCACTTCCACCGGCATGATTTCGGTCAGCGCCGGGATCATCGCACCGTTGTACATGCCGTACAGGAACGAGAACCACAGCAGCACTTCGAGCATGTGGCCAAAGGTCGGCGACTGGGCCAGATAGGTCAGCGCCGGGTAGGCGGTGATCACGGTCATCAGCGACATGGCCAGCAGCAGCGGCTTGCGCCCGAGGCGGTCGCTGAGCGTGCCGCCGATGGGCAGCCAGATGAAGTTCGACACCGCCGTCAGCAAGGTCACCAGCAGTGCGTCGCCGGTACTCAGTTGCAGCACGGTCTTGCCGAAGGTCGGCGCATACACTGTGATCATGTAGAAGGCCGTGGTGGTCATGGCCACCATCAGCATGCCGAACAGCACCACGCCGGAGTTGGCCGCCAGCGTCGCCAGCACCTGCTTCATGGTAGGGCGATGCTCGCGGGCGGCGAACTCCTCGGTCTCCTGCAGGTTGCGCCGTAGCAGGAAGATCACCGGGATGATCATGCAGCCCACACCGAACGGCACGCGCCAGCCCCACTGGGCAATCTCGGCGGCAGACAGCCATTCGTTCAGCGCAAAGCCCAGCGCGGCGGCGACAACGATCGCCACCTGCTGGCTGGCGGACTGCCAGCTGGCGTAGAAGCCCTTGTGCCCAGGCGTTGCCATTTCGGCCAGGTACACCGACACACCGCCCAGCTCGGCACCGGCCGAGAAGCCTTGCAGCAAGCGCCCGATCAGCACCAGCGCCGGGGCCAATAGCCCGATGCTGGCGTAGCCGGGCACCAGCACGATCAGCAAGGTCCCGCTGGCCATGATCGCCAGGGTGACGATCAGCCCTTTGCGTCGGCCTACGTCATCAATGTACGCACCGAGGATCACCGCACCCAGCGGGCGCATGAGGAAGCCGGCGCCGAACACGGCGAAGGTCATCATCAACGAGGCGAATTCATTGGACGCGGGGAAGAAGGCCGCCGCGATGTGCGTGGCATAGAAGCCGAACAGGAAGAAGTCGAACTGTTCGAGGAAGTTTCCGGACGTAACCCGGAAGACCATACCGGCCTTGGACTTGCCCTCGGGCACCGAGCGTGACGGCAGACTCATGGTGGATCTCCAGCGTTTCTTAATAATTGTAAGTGCTTATTTCTGGAATGATCGTCGAAAGCGGCGCTGGAGATAATCGTTCATTTTTCATTAATTGATGCGCGGATGACATCAATGAGACGCGTGGGCCCTTGAAGATACCGTCTCGATCCTCACCTCGCGTGGCTTGCTTCGCGGCTAAAGCCGTTCCTACAGGAGCATGTGGCACGCTCGCGACGGCGAACCTTCGATTGCTAGTCTGCTTTCGCGTTATAGGCCATGCCAATAGTATAAAGGCGTACTTGGGTATCGCCGACTTTTAGCGTACTGACCTTATTCCAATTATCCGGTATGGGTGAGAAATCATCGGGCGGTTCGCTATTGCTTATCAACCAGACTCTGGTTTGGCCAACGGGTAGATTTTCAAGGCTGTCGAAATAGATTTTATCGGCATCATGGTTCACCAGTGTGCCAAATCCGTAGTTACCTGGCCGACCCGAAGCGCCGTTGGCCAGTGGCGGCGTATAGAGCAGTGGCACTGACCCGGTCTTGTTATAGTAGACGTAGCTGAAATACCAGAAAAGATCGCTGACGATGATACGGTCGTTCGTACGATAGTTTTCATTGACGAAGTTGACCAGCTTGTTGAACTGATCTTCATCCTTTTGGTAGTAACTACTCAGGCCGCCCAGCTCTACCGCCAGAAAGGTCACCAGGGTGGCTATTGCTGCGTATCGAAAATTACGCCTCATTCGATCAATGGCGACTGCCAGTATTAACGGTAAGCCCAGGGCGGAAAACATCAGATAACGCTCGACCATCAGTGGCGTTATCCACGAGACAGAAAATACGATGATCAACGGGAGAAACGTATAGATCGCCATTAGCGTATGGAATCTATGCGGGCTTCTATCATGTCGGCAGACAGCGACCGTTACCAGCGCCAACGCCAGTGGCAGTGCAAAGTAGACTGGCCATTTCAGATTCAGACCATCGGTAAGGGCCAGATCCTGCCAGATTGTCGATGGCAGTGAATACAGTGTAACGGGCAGTATCCAGCCAATGTCGCCACCCGCCTTGAGTTGGTCAAGGTGCTGCAGCAGGTCTATCAAGTTGGGAATCCAGGGGGTGTACAACAAGACGATCAAGCTGTTGGCGACCCACCATGATGGCCGAGTGATGAGGCGGTGTTTGTCGCCGCGTACAACCGATAGATAGGCCCAGTGAGACAGTACGCATAGGCTAGTGAAATAATGAGTATAGAAACTTGCCGTTATTAACAGCACATACACGCAAAGGTAGCGGTAGCGCTCAGGGTTTTTTACCCAATATACAAGCGCGATGGTTGCTCCCAGCAAAAAAAATCCCATTAGGGAGTACATGCGCACTTCTTGGCTGTAACGCACTGCAATTGGCAGCAAGGCCAACAAAACACCAGCCAGTATGGCTGCATGACGTGTTGCAATCTGATAAACCAGCCACATGCCCAGGGCTACAGTACCGACACCTGTCAGCACGCTGATGAACCTCACCGAAAAGATACTGTCCCCGAACACATCTATCCAAGCGTGTAGAAGGAGAAAGTAAAGCGGTGGGTGTACGTCATGGGCGCTGTGGACCCAGATGAGCGAGGGTGAGTACTGGCTCATTAACAAGCTGGAGCCCTCGTCGCACCAAATGGCGGAGGCCGTTGAGCCGTACACCCGAGCCAGCGTGGCGAGCAACAGGATTGGCAGCGGCCAGAGTTTCCTGGCCCATACAGCGAATTTCTTCGCATTACCGGGAGCTGGGCCTTTCCCACTGACGTTGTGCGAGTGAGACTTCATGTTTCCTCCAGCCCAGTGCATCCCTTGTGATCGAATTTTACACGACGTATGGCAAGCATGGTTGCCGCTGAGCGAACATTGACCCACTGTGTGAATTTTCAATCAGCGCCGGCATCCTGATAGAAGTCGCCGATAAATCAGTATTACTCTCAATACTCAACATGCGTGCCTGGAAAGCAGAGGTGCGAACGGTTATCGCAGATTCACGATGACCTGCGAGAGTGCGAGAGGCTCTAGGCTGAACACTCACCCACGAGCTTTAGCACAATCAGCTTGAGGCTGACATGTCGATGGAGGGAGCCAGAGTGGCTCCCTCCTTCTGCGGCAGTTTTTATTTTTTAGCGACAGCTTTAATTCTCTAAAACCATTTCGCTGGATTTAGAGAATTAAAACTGTCTCAGCAGGGGCACAAAACCCGCAGTCTGCAACCACGGCTTGAGGAAACGCAAAACTGTCGCAACCATCCGAAATGACAGTCCAGACGATTGCGCCAGAGAATTAAAACTGTCGCAGCCAGCTTCGACGTGGCGTGGAGGCCTCCCGACGCAGTGCGCTTCCGCCTTGATCGATCAGTCCTAATCCGCTGGATGAATCCAGCATCACGGGCTTTAACTGTCAAAGAATTTGACCTCTAAGGGACCAAGGTCACCCTGGATAACCTGGTAAGCCACGTTGCAGTACGGCTGGTCCCCTCGGAAAACCGAGACAGCTACGCGCTGAATGCCAATTCCACGCATGCGCTTAAGCACGTGCCTGTAACGCTCCCTTAACCCCCACCTGAACAGAGTCAGTCTCTCCCGCGGCGAGGTGAGAACCTCCCGGTAACCACCAGTGGAAATGCCGGAGCTTCCGCTGGCAACTCAAACCTCCGGCATCTCAAGTGAAATAACTACTTCACGATCATCCACAACCACATCGACGTCTTCTTTTTTCTTTACTAAGTAAAATACAAAGCCTTGATTTGGCAGCACGCCACCTTCTACGCGATAGATTTTCTGGATTGAACTTTCAGAAATCAAGCGTGGCGTAGTAGACATCAGCGGGCTGATATCAAAATGATAGCCATCTGGAAAGTTTACGATGATATCAGCGCCCACAACAGGTACTTTCGTACCCTGAGCATCAGTAATATCGCCCTTATAATGTTTTTCGAAAACAGTATTATATTCTGCATAGCTCTTGGCTGGAATTTTAACAGAATACAACACGGTAAGCTTATTACCGTCACGCACTACATCGAGATTAATGTGCTTGCTGTCGTCATCAGGATTATATTTCACGAGAACATCGCCAAATTGACCGTGACATTCTGCAGATACAAGGCTATAGGCGGCCCCTCCGAGCGCGTCAAGATCCAACCTTATCGGATTTGAGACCTCTTGATGACTTAAGTTGTGGAGCTCATATCGAGTTGTTTGTCTGCAGACTATTACCTCACCCCGCACAGTGAAGTCATAAATCCATTTTGCTTCCTTCCTTAGAACTTTGTTCTCAATAATTTCTTGCTTGATAATTTTGAAAATTGCGTCCGGGATTATCGTTTTGAAAAGGCTATCAAATACGTTCACACTGATAGCTTCGTTTAGCTTTGTCAGCTCTTGCTGCTTCTCTTCATGCAAAGCTTTTTGCATTCTATCCGCAATGAACACGGTGATAAAAATTGCCGCTCCGAGACCATACAGAAAATTCTTAGCCAGCCCTACAATTTGATACCACAGTGGGAAGGAAGCTTGAACCGTAATTAATTTTTCACCAGATGAATCTAATGTAACTTTATTGCTATATTCCACTGCAACATTAGAGGACACCAAATCCAAGAAAAAAGCTAAAGAAACAACAACAAGAACAGCAAGCAGATAGTGATACTTATCTTTGATCATTTACGCGTTCCCCATTAGGCGGCCGAATGATAGCATAAAGCCGTACTTAAAGGGTGGGAGTGCGTCGTCATTGACGTGAATAATATTGACTTCTTCGAGTTAGATGTCAGGCACTTATCGGAATTCCCATCCGAAAGCAGGGTTAGGCCAAGTTATGAAATTTTCATCGTATGGGCGACCAGCTCTAGATTTTTAAGGTTTCGCATTGCCAGTTGCGAGAAAACCATTTTTTGGATTTTTCTGACTAATTTAGTGAACAATTGGGCAGCCATGGTCGTGTGCGAGATAACGTTCTCTACCGCAATCGGACATACGATGTATGGCCATTTGACATGTTATGTGATATTGCTTTGAATCCTATCTGGCACGCAAAGGAAAATGCACATGTCTGGTTCTGGCGTCAGCTACCTGGGGCCTTCCACCCCGACCACTTCCTGCACCACTCTCCAATTTGATACCCAGCTGGCCTCGCCGAAAGCAGCGGTGGTCACTCAGTTGAAACCGAACGACATCCTCGACGTCGTCTTCGCCCAGGCCAATAACCCGCAGATCGTAATCGCCCTGTGGAACGGCGCGGAGGCCGGCAGCATTGTCGACCCGCACCTCACCCAACTGCGCAATTGCATGGGCCAAGGCGAGATGTACAAAGCCAGAGTTCTGCACGTCGGCGGCGGCCAGGTTCGCCTGCGCATTTACCACGTCTAATCGAGAGCAAGGAGAGCTCCATGATCACCATCGTTGGTGGCGTGTACCGGGAGAGGTGCATGCGTCCGGCTTGGGACGATATTTACGGGTCTGCTGGCCGGGCAGCCGCCGCTATCGCCCGCTTCGGCGGCCAGGCTGAGCTACACGCGTGCATGGACGATTACACCCATGTCGTTGTCGAGGCTCGCGCGACTGCTGAAGGTTTCAAGTTCAAAGCCACACCCGAACCCGCCAGCGTCACTTTTGAGTACATCCATGGCCTCTCTACGCCCGACATCCGCCGGGGCGTACACGGCCAATCGGACCTGAATGTCAGCGCCGACAAGGTTCTGCGATTCGGCATGATCGACGGAACGGCGGTCATCGAAGCCGACTATGCCGTTTTCGACCCGCAGAATGCCGATGGGCCAGAGTCCTTTGCCGCCAACGGCTCCCGCGCCAATCACCTGGCTCTGGTCTTGAATCGTCATGAGGCGAACCTGCTCGCACCTGGTTACGCACACCTCAAGGCTGAAGACCTTGCAACTGCCTTAGCAAAACAGGAAAACGCCGAGGTGGTCGTCATCAAGATGGGGCCGCTGGGTGCCTTGGTGTATGACCGCGGCACTCTTTCCACAGTCCCCGCTTACCGTACTGAAAAAGTGTGGAAGATTGGCTCGGGAGACACCTTCGCTGCACATTTCGCGCTGGGGTGGATGGACAATGGCCTGTCGGCCCATAAAGCTGCAGAGATCGCCTCCATAGCGACTGCGTTCTATTGCCAAAACCAGGGCTTTCCCGCCCCGGCTTTGCTCGCCGACTTTAAACCGCAGCCACTACAACCTTCGGCCCGCTACCGGGATGGCTATGTCCCGAAGGTGTACCTCGCCGGGCCGTTCTTTACGCTCGCAGAACTGTGGATGGTTGGCCAAGCTCGCCGCGACCTCTTGGCCATGGGCCTGGATGTTTTCTCTCCCTATCATGATGTGGGCCTCGGCACGGCTGAAGATGTGGTGGCGAAAGACCTCGAAGGCATCCACCAATGCGATGCACTGTTCGCCATTGGTGATGGGCTCGACTCGGGCACCATCTACGAGATCGGCTATGCCCGCGCCCTGAATAAGCCCGTGGTCTTTTACGCCGAGAACGAGTCAGAGCAGGATCAGAAAATGATGGAGGGCTCAGACTGTGTCATCACCGATGACTATGTGACCGCGATCTATCAGACGGTTTGGGAAGCGGTGGTGCTATGAAAACAGGATTGTTGCTCTCTGGTGGCATGGACTCCGTGGCGCTTGCCTGGTGGAAACGTCCCGACATCGCGTTCACCCTGGACTATGGCCAGCTCGCAGCGCAAGCCGAGATCGAGGCATCGAGCACAGTCTGCCAACAGCTGGAGATCACTCACCATGTTATCCGCATCGACTGCAGTTCACTCGGATCAGGCGACATGGCTGGCAACGCCGCCGACAGTCTGGCCCCAGCGTCAGACTGGTGGCCCTACAGGAACCAACTGCTGGTGACGCTCGCGGCAATGAAGGCGATTAGTCATGGCGTGACGCACCTGTGGTTGGGTACCGTAAAATCTGATGGATTCCACCGCGACGGCTCCCCCGACTTCATGTCGGCCATCAGCAAACTGCTCTCTCTGCAAGAGGGCGGTATGGAGGTCCAAGCGCCTGCAATCGGCCTTACGACCGCCGAGCTCGTCCGTAAATCAGGAATCCCTGCCAGCCTCTTGGCGTGGGCTCACAGCTGTCACAAATCCCACGTTGCGTGCGGCGATTGTCGAGGCTGCAACAAGTATATGGAAGTGTTCCGTGAGGTGGGGTATGACCTGGATCGACCTCGGTGATCCGGTACCTCGCTCAACGCCCGAGCGATACACGCCGATCGACTGGAGAGTCGGGGAAGTTCATCAGTTGCCGACGCCGACACAGGCCCTGGACCGCCCTTTCGGCGAAGTCCTCGATACACGCGCCACTCACCGGACCTTCGGGGTGGTTGACGATGAACAACTCGGCGCTTTTCTCTGGTCCACCTGCAGAACCCGCGGCTCTGCCGCGTCGCATCTTGGCTTTGACCTTGAGCACCGTGCAGCACCTTCCGCCGGCGCGACGCACCCCGTTCATGTCGTGGTGAGCCGACCTGCGGATAGGCGCTGGTGGTTGTATCAACCTGACCAGCACCGACTGGCTGAACTCAAGGACGCCGACGTCGTGCTCGGAGGCCTGTATAAGCTCAGCCTGGAGGTCCTCACCGGAGGCGACGCCACACGTTTGCTGCTCCTGGCCGAACCTGGGAAGACGCTGGGAAAATACCAAAACGGCTGCAGCCTGGTATGGCGAGATGCCGGTGTGCTGCTCGGCGTGATGTCGCTCACCGCGGCAGCCCAGGGACTTCATTTCTGCCCGCTGGGCATCACGGGGGATCCCTGGGCCAGGGCTCTAGCTGATCAGGGCCAACTGGCCGGGGTTGGACTTGCTCTTCTTGGTACGGCCACGAGAGCCTGATGTCGGCGCATGGTGTCCCATGCCCATTATGCTGTGCACCGTGCTCGGCGAAGCCATCATCTCCAGCCACATCAGGGCATCCAGTTCGGAGGCGCGTACACCCAGCCCCTTGCTGAAGCGGATGAACTGATCTTCGAGCTCCAAGTAGTGACGTTCAACGGTCAGGTGACTATCGAAGAATTTGCCCAACAAGCCAGCTCGCAGGATATGGATGTCGAGAATGGCCACATCATCTGCATCCAGCCAGTTGCGCGCGACCCACGAGGCCGTCTTATAACCAATGCCTGGAACGTCTAGCAGCCAGTCTCGTAAAGCTCTTCCCGACTCGAGCGGTGCGCGCTCGACGGAAAGCTTCTGCAGCGCCGCGCTCAAGTAACGGGCTTTCTGCTTGGCAAAACGGTACCGCACTTGGCGGTCCTCAACAGTCAGCGGCTCCCTAAGCCACTCAAGCAACGTTTCCTCGCATGGAGGCTGGTCACCGAAAGCACCGTGCTCCTTGAGGTGATGAAACGCAGCCAGGCCAACACTGGCTGGGATACCGTGCCCACCCAGCAAGCAGGCACCGACTTCTTCTTTCAAGGTCGCGCCAAGCTTGTAATTGACTCGATCACCGATCAACCGACGGGCATAAACCTGATAAGCCCAGTAAGCCGGTGACGGGAAAGCCTCCACAGGTCCCCACGGCACGCCGGGTATGACCTCGGCGTCCGCCTTGGGAAGTTCGACATTGAAGACCACTTGGTCCAAGCAAATTGCGCCCAGTTGCATTAGGCGACCTCCTCGGCACTGCCGTAGTGTTCCTGCATCCATTGCAGTAGCTCGTGCCGCTCAATTGGGTCCAGGCTCTCGATGCGGCTGCGGAGTCTGGTTTGGCGACGCTGAATGGTTTGGCGGTCCCGGAATGTCTGGCCCATATAGCGGCCGTCGTGCAAACAGTCGGGAGGATCGAAGTTCATCCATACCGTTTCTTCACGCACCTCCACATGGGTCTTGGCCGGGAAAGTCACCTTGCGCCATCCAACGAGCTCACGGTTGTAGAGATCACAGTCATAGCCCGAAAGCATCACTTTGCAAGGTAGCGCGGCCAAGCACCGCAGCAGACGCAGGTGATCATCTTCCGAGTAGTCGCAGCGATAGACCTTGGCTCGGCGGCGCGTCTCAGGGACATAGGGCGGGTCGGCATAGACCAGTTCATGACCCTCGAACGCATACCCTTCCAGGAAAGCGATCGCATCGACTTGGTGAAGCTCGCAAATGCCTGGATGCTGTGCGTGCCAAAGCGCAATGACTTTGTCGTCCAGGTCCAATCCGATGTTGCGCTGCGCGGCTTTCTTGTTGCGCATGACAGCGCCCCCACCAAGGTGGGATTCGATGTAGGTCTGATGCGGTGGCATCAGGTTGATCAAGCGCTGGTAGCACTTGCCTTTTCCGCCTGGATATCTCATGAGTCCAAGCATCGTCAGAAATGACGATGATGTCAAGCAGGGGCCGCCCAGCGGCAACCAGGCGCAACAATGCCCGCTTCACACTGAGTACCTGGGGTGCGTTTTCCAGCACGTTACGCCTGACGTACTAGGCGAGCGATTCATCGGGATGGATTTGGAGAGCCATGGATGAGCGTCGACACTGGCTTGCGGTGAGCGCAACGAAAAAGGGAGCCGGTTAAGGCTCCCTCCGTACACGACAGTTTTTATTGCGGTGCGACAGCTTTAATTCTCTAAAACCATTTCGCTTTTCCGAAGAACAAGCGCTTATTCAACAGTTACCGACTTCGCAAGGTTACGCGGCTGGTCGACATCAGTACCCTTCAGCACTGCCACGTAATACGACAGCAGCTGCAGCGGGATGGTGTAGAGGATCGGCGCCAGCTCGTCAGCGATGTGCGGCACCTTGATCACGTGGATGCCTTCGCCGTTGCTCATGCCGGCGTTCTCGTCGGCGAACACCACCAGCTCGCCACCGCGGGCACGCACTTCCTGCAGGTTGGACTTGAGCTTCTCCAGCAGTTCGTTGTTCGGCGCCACAGTCACCACTGGCATGTCGTTATCCACCAGCGCCAGCGGGCCGTGCTTGAGCTCACCGGCCGGGTAGGCTTCGGCGTGGATGTAGGAAATTTCCTTGAGCTTCAGCGCACCTTCCATGGCCACCGGGTACTGTGCACCACGGCCGAGGAACAGGGTGTGATGCTTGTCGGCGAACAGCTCGGCGGTTTTCTCCACGGTGCCGTCCATCGCCAGGGCCTCGCCCAGGCGTGCTGGCAGACGGCGCAGCTCTTCCACCAGCCCGGCTTCGACGCCCGCTTCGAGGGTGCCACGCACCTGGCCCAGGGCCAGGGTCAGCAGCATCAGCGAAACCAGCTGGGTGGTGAAGGCCTTGGTCGAAGCCACGCCAATCTCCGGGCCGGCCAGGGTCAGCAGGGTCAGGTCGGACTCGCGTACCAGCGAGCTGATGCCGACGTTGCAGATGGCCAGGCTACCGAGGAAGCCCAGTTCCTTGGCATTGCGCAGGGCAGCCAGGGTGTCGGCGGTTTCGCCGGACTGGGAGATCGAGACGAACAGGGTGTCTGGCTGCACCACCACCTTGCGATAGCGGAACTCGCTGGCCACTTCGACCTGGCAAGGAATGCCAGCCAGGCTTTCCAGCCAGTAACGGGCGACCATGCCGGCGTGGTAGCTGGTACCGCAGGCGACGATCTGCACGTTGCGCACTTTGGCGAACAGCTCGGCAGCCTGCGGGCCGAAGGCCTGGACCATCACGTGGTCCTTGCCCAGGCGACCTTCCAGGGTGCGCTGGACCACGGTCGGCTGCTCGTGGATCTCCTTGAGCATGAAGTGGCGATAGGCGCCCTTGTCGGCGGCTTCGGCGCCCTCGTGGTACTGCACGGTTTCACGCACCACCGGCTGGCCGGCCTGGTCCCAGATCTTCACCTGGTCGCGGCGGATTTCGGCGATATCGCCCTCTTCCAGGTACATGAAGCGGTCGGTGACCTGACGCAGGGCCAGTTGGTCGGAAGCCAGGAAGTTCTCGCCATGGCCCAGGCCGATCACCAGCGGGCTACCGCTGCGCGCGGCGACCAGGCGGTCAGGCTGTTTCACGCTGATCAGCGCCAGGCCATAGGCACCGTGCAGGCGCTTGACCGCGGATTTCAGCGCATCGGCCAGGTCCGGAATGGTCTTCAGGGTATGGTGGATCAGATGCACGATAACTTCGGTATCGGTCTGCGAGGTGAAAACGTAACCCAAGCCTTTCAGCTCTTCGCGCAGCTCTTCGTGGTTCTCGATGATGCCGTTGTGCACAACGGCGACTTCGCTACCAGAGAAATGCGGGTGGGCGTTGCCTTCGGTCGGCGCACCGTGGGTGGCCCAACGGGTGTGGGCGATGCCCAGCTGACCATTCAGCGGCTCGGCGGCCACAGCAGCTTCCAGCTCGGCGACCTTGCCGATGCGGCGGCGGCGTTGCAGTTCGCCCTGCTGGGTGTAGACGGCCAGGCCGGCACTGTCGTACCCGCGATACTCAAGACGCTTGAGGCCTTCGATGAGAATGGCAGTGATGTTGCGCTCGGCTACGGCACCAACGATTCCACACATGGTTATTGCTCCTGGCTGATCGCGGCGCAGATCAGGTTGATGCCGCGGGCTTGAATCTGTTCGCGTGCCGCTGTGGGCAGGCGTTCGTCTGTAATAAGGGTGTGCACGCTGCCCCAAGGCAGTTCGAGATTGGGGATCTTGCGTCCGACCTTGTCGGACTCGACCATGACGATCACCTCGCGGGCCACCTCGGCCATCACTCGGCTCAGTCCAAGCAGCTCATTGAAGGTGGTAGTGCCGCGCTGCAGGTCGATGCCATCGGCACCGATGAACAGCTGGTCGAAATCGTAAGAGCGTAGTACCTGCTCGGCGACCTGACCCTGGAACGACTCCGAATGCGGGTCCCAGGTGCCACCGGTCATCAGCAGCACTGGTTCGTGCTCGATCTCGCTGATGGCGCGGGCCACGTTCAACGAGTTGGTCATCACCACCAGGCCGGGCTGACGGCCCAGTTCCGGGATCATGGCGGCGGTGGTGCTGCCGCTGTCGATGATGATCCGTGCATGCTCGCGGATTCGCCCTACTGCGGCGCGTGCGATGGCTTTCTTGTAGGCAGAGACGGGTTGTGCAGCTTCACCCAGCATCTCCTGCGGTACCGGCACAGCACCACCATAGCGGCGCAGCAGCAGGCCGTTGGCCTCCAGCGCGGCAAGGTCCTTGCGAATGGTCACTTCCGAAGTTTCGAAACGCTTGGCCAAGGCGTCCACGCTCACCTCGCCCTGCTCACTGAGCATGGCCAGGATGTTGTGGCGGCGTTGGGGGGTGTTTCGTTTCGACATGGGCTAATAAGTTTCGATTCGAAAGATAATGGTTGCAATCAAAACCTAAGACGAGCGTTTCGTCAAGGTGTAGACAACATTTCCCGAGCCACAAAAAAAGCCGACTTATTCACATAAGTCGGCTTTCGATCGAAGCAGCTGTGTATAACTCAGCTTTTCTTGATCTTCTCCGGCCGCTTCCAGCCCGAGATGTTGCGCTGGCGCGCACGCGCCACGGCCAGGTCACCGGCTTCGACGGCCTGAGTGATGGTCGAACCGGCCGCCGTAGTCGCACCCGCCTTGATTTCCACAGGCGCCACCAGCGAGTTGTTGGAGCCGATGAACACGTCCTCACCCATTACGGTCTTGAACTTGTTGGCGCCATCGTAGTTGCAGGTGATGGTGCCGGCACCGATGTTGGTGCGTGCACCGATCTCGGCATCGCCCAGGTAGGTCAGGTGGCCGGCCTTGGCCCCTTCACCCAAGTGGGCATTTTTCAGTTCGACGAAGTTACCCACATGGGCCTTGGCTTCCAGCACGCTGCCCGGGCGCAGGCGGGCGAACGGGCCGGCATCGCTGCCCTCGCCCATAACCGCACCGTCGAGGTGAGTGTTGGCCTTGATGATCGCGCCCTTGCGCAGGATGCTGTCCTTGATCACGCAGTTCGGGCCGATCTGCACGTCGTCCTCGATGACCACCTTGCCTTCGAGGATCACGTTGATGTCGATCAGCACGTCGCGACCAACGGTCACTTCGCCACGCACATCGAAGCGTGCAGGGTCGCGCAGGGTGACACCCTGGGCCATCAGCCGGCGGCCTTCGCGCAGCTGGTAATGGCGCTCGAGTTCCGACAGCTGGCGACGGTCATTGGCGCCCTGCACTTCCATCGGGTCGTGCGGCTGCTCGGTGGCAACCACCAGCCCGTCGGCCACCGCCATGGCGATGACGTCCGTGAGGTAGTACTCGCCCTGAGCATTGTTGTTCGACAGGCGGCCCATCCAGTCGGCCAGGCGCGCGGCCGGCATGGCCAGGATGCCGGTGTTGCCTTCCTTGATCGCCTTCTGTGCTTCGCTGGCGTCCTTGTGCTCGACGATAGCGGTTACCTGGCCTTCGCCATCACGCACGATGCGGCCATAACCGGTCGGGTCCTGCAGCGTAACGGTGAGCAGGGCCAGCTGCTTGTCGCTGGCCTTGGCCAGCAGGCGCTGCAGGGTTTCCACTTCGATCAGCGGTACATCGCCATAAAGCACCAGCACCGTTTCGGCGGTGATCGCCGGCAATGCCTGCGCAACGGCATGGCCGGTACCCAACTGCTTGTCCTGCATGACGAAATTCAGGTCGTCGGCTGCCAGGCGCTCACGTACCCGCTCGGCGCCGTGGCCGATGACCACGTGGATGCCTTGGGGCTGAAGCTGGCGTGCACTGTGGATAACGTGGCCGAGCATGGAGTTGCCGGCTACCGGGTGCAGCACCTTGGGCAGCGCCGAACGCATGCGAGTACCTTGGCCGGCGGCGAGAATAACGATATCAAGGGACATTGACTGGCTACCAATCCTGGGCGGTCAGGGATGACCGAAGAGGAGAATTCAGAAAAAGAAAAAGGGTAGCCGAGGCTACCCTTTAACTCAATCGCAACGCAAAAATGCGGCCGAAACCGGATTACTTGCCTTTGCGCATTTGCTGGACGGTACGCAGCTGAGCTGCAGCCTCGGCCAGGCGTGCGGCAGCAGCACCGTAGTCGAAGTCCGCGCTTTTCGCATTCAGGGCGTTCTCAGCAGCCTTGAGGGCTTCCTGAGCCTGAGCTTCGTCCAGGTCGGCAGCGCGCTGCACGGTGTCGGCAAGAACCTTGACCATGTTCGGCTGCACTTCGAGGAAGCCACCGGAGATGTAGAACACCTCACGATCGCCACCTTGCTTGGTCAGCGTGATCGGACCCGGCTTGAGATTGGTGATCAGCGGGGCGTGGCCTGGAGCGATACCAAGATCGCCCAGGTTGCCGTGCGCTACTACCATCTCGACCAGGCCGGAGAAGATTTCTCCTTCCGCGCTGACGATATCGCAATGGACTGTCATAGCCATCTGCTTGCCTCAACCTGATTAGCGCCCCTTGCGGGGCGCCGGGATTACAGTTTCTTGGCTTTCTCGATCGCTTCGTCGATGCTGCCGACCATGTAGAACGCTTGTTCTGGCAGGTGGTCGTAGTCACCTTTGAGGATGCCGCTGAAGCCAGCGATGGTGTCTTTCAGGGAAACGTACTTGCCTGGCGAACCGGTGAAGACTTCGGCCACGAAGAACGGCTGCGACAGGAAGCGCTGGATCTTACGAGCGCGGGCTACCAGTTGCTTGTCGCTTTCGGACAGTTCGTCCATACCCAGGATCGCGATGATGTCCTTCAGCTCTTTGTAGCGCTGCAGCACATACTGAACGCCACGAGCGGTGTCGTAGTGTTCGTTGCCGATCACGTTCGGGTCCAGCTGGCGCGAAGTCGAGTCCAGTGGGTCGACCGCTGGGTAGATACCCAGGGAGGCGATGTCACGGGACAGAACGACGGTGGCGTCCAAGTGGGCGAAGGTGGTCGCTGGCGACGGGTCGGTCAGGTCGTCCGCAGGTACGTATACGGCCTGTACGGAGGTGATCGAGCCTTCTTTGGTCGAAGTGATACGCTCTTGCAGAACGCCCATCTCTTCGGCCAAAGTCGGCTGGTAACCTACTGCCGAAGGCATACGGCCCAGCAGTGCGGATACTTCGGTACCGGCCAAGGTGTAACGATAGATGTTGTCGACGAACAGCAGAACGTCGTTACCTTCGTCACGGAACTTCTCAGCCATGGTCAGGCCGGTCAGCGCTACGCGCAGACGGTTTCCTGGTGGCTCGTTCATCTGACCGTAGACCAGCGCTACCTTGTCGAGAACGTTGGAGTCCTTCATCTCGTGGTAGAAGTCGTTACCCTCACGA
Organism: Pseudomonas sp.; assembly: GCF_017744435.1. Classification (GTDB taxonomy): domain Bacteria; phylum Pseudomonadota; class Gammaproteobacteria; order Pseudomonadales; family Pseudomonadaceae; genus Aquipseudomonas. Next base: position 71,721 of record NZ_JAGIBG010000005.1, on the reverse strand, counting down.
GTACGCTCACCCACACCAGCGAACACGGAGTAACCGCTGTGTTCCATGGCGATGTTACGGATCAGTTCCATCATGTTTACGGTCTTGCCGACGCCGGCACCACCGAACAGACCAACCTTACCACCCTTGGCGAACGGGCAAACCAGGTCGATAACCTTGATGCCGGTTTCCAGCAGGTCGTTGCCGCCTGCCTGGTCAGCGAACGAAGGCGCTGGCTGGTGGATACCGCGACGCTCTTCTTCGCCGATCGGGCCGGCTTCGTCGATCGGGTTGCCCAGTACGTCCATGATACGGCCCAGGGTGGCCTTACCAACTGGAACGGAAATGGCAGCGCCGGTGTCGACGACATCCAGACCGCGCTTCAGGCCTTCGGTCGAGCCCATCGCAATGGTACGAACCACGCCGTCGCCCAGCTGCTGCTGAACTTCGAGGGTGGTTTCCGCGCCTTGTACTTTCAGCGCGTTGTAAACACTCGGTACGACGTCACGTGGGAATTCCACGTCGATGACGGCGCCGATGATTTGAACGATACGTCCGCTACTCATAGCTGGATCCTCTGAATTTTTGAACCGTTAAACCGCGGCAGCGCCGCCGACGATTTCCGAGATCTCCTGGGTGATCGCAGCCTGACGCGCCTTGTTGTAGATCAACTGCAGCTCTTTGATCAAATCACCGGCGTTGTCTGTGGCGTTCTTCATGGCGATCATCCGGGCCGCTTGTTCAGCAGCGTTGTTCTCGACCACCGCCTGGTATACCTGCGACTCCACGTAACGCACCATCAAGCCGTCCAGCAGCTCTTTTGCGTCGGGTTCGTACAGGTAATCCCAGTGATGCTTGAGATCCTGATCCGGGGTTGCCACCAACGGTACCAATTGCTCGACCGTCGGTTTTTGGGTCATGGTGTTGATGAACTTGTTCGAAACCACCGAGAGGCGATCGATACGGCCGTCCAGGTAGGCGTCCAGCATCACTTTGACGGAGCCGATCAGATCGTTGATCGATGGCTCTTCGCCCAGGTGGCTGATCGCGGCTACGACGTTGCCGCCAAAGATGCGGAAGAAAGTCGCACCCTTGCTGCCGATCACGCACAGGTCGATTTCAACGCCCTGTTCGCGGTTTTCGTTCATGTCCTTGACCAGGGCCTTGAACAGGTTGGTGTTCAAGCCACCGCACAGACCACGGTCACTGCTCACCACGATATAACCGGCGCGCTTTACAGGGCGCTCGATCATGAACGGGTGGCGGTATTCCGGGTTGGCGTTGGCCAGATGACCGATCACCTGGCGGATACGCTCCGCGTAAGGACGGCTAGCAGCCATGCGCATTTGTGCCTTGCGCATCTTGCTGACCGCCACTTTCTCCATGGCGCTGGTAATTTTTTGCGTGCTTTTGATGCTCGCAATCTTACTGCGAATCTCTTTTGCGCCTGCCATGTATCACCTATCAGGTTAGCAAGCGGGGGCCGGAGCCCCCGCTGCGGCTTACCAGGTCTGGGTGGCCTTGAACTTCTCGATACCGGCTTTCAGGCCAGCGTCGATTTCGTCGTTGAAGTCACCCTTCACGTTGATCTTCGCCATCAGTTCGGCGTGATCACGGTTGAAGAAGGCGATCAGTGCTTGCTCGAAGCTGCCGATCTTGGAGACTTCTACGTCAGTCAGGAAACCACGCTCAGCGGCGTACAGCGACAGGGCCATGTCCGCGATGGACATTGGCGCGTACTGCTTCTGCTTCATCAGCTCGGTTACGCGCTGACCATGCTCCAGCTGCTTGCGGGTCGCTTCGTCCAGATCGGAAGCGAACTGGGCGAATGCAGCCAGTTCACGGTACTGAGCCAGAGCGGTACGAATACCACCGGACAGCTTCTTGATGATCTTGGTCTGAGCGGCACCACCTACGCGGGATACCGAAACACCGGCGTTCACTGCAGGGCGGATGCCCGAGTTGAACATGGCCGATTCCAGGAAGATCTGACCGTCGGTGATGGAAATCACGTTGGTCGGAACGAACGCGGAAACGTCGCCAGCCTGGGTTTCGATGATCGGCAGGGCGGTCAGGGAACCGGTCTTGCCAGTGACTGCGCCGTTGGTGAACTTCTCGACGTACTCTTCCGAAACGCGCGATGCACGCTCCAGCAGACGGGAGTGGAGATAGAACACGTCACCTGGGTACGCTTCACGTCCTGGTGGACGGCGCAGCAGCAGGGAGATCTGACGGTAGGCAACGGCCTGCTTGGACAGGTCATCGTAAACGATCAGGGCGTCTTCACCGCGGTCACGGAAGAACTCGCCCATGGTGCAGCCGGCGTATGGCGCCAGGAACTGCAGTGCGGCGGATTCCGAAGCACTGGCAACGACCACGATGGTGTTGGCCAGGGCGCCGGCTTCTTCCAGCTTGCGAACGATGTTGGCAACGGTGGAACGCTTCTGGCCGACAGCAACATAAACACAGAAAATACCGGAGTCTTTCTGGTTGATGATGGCGTCGATGGCCATGGCGGTCTTGCCGATCTGACGGTCACCGATGATCAGCTCGCGCTGGCCACGGCCGACAGGGATCATGGCGTCGACGGACTTGTAGCCAGTCTGTACAGGCTGGTCTACCGACTTACGCCAGATCACGCCTGGAGCTACTTTCTCGACCGCGTCGGTCTGAGTGTTGCCCAGAGGACCTTTGCCGTCGATCGGGTTGCCCAGTGCGTCAACGACGCGACCCAGCAGTTCCTTACCAACCGGAACTTCCAGGATACGGCCGGTGCACTTGGCGCTCATGCCTTCGGCGAGGGTGTCATAGGCACCCAGGATCACTGCACCTACGGAGTCTTGCTCCAGGTTCAGGGCCATGCCGAATACGCTGCCAGGGAACTCGATCATTTCGCCGTACATGACGTCGGCCAGACCGTGGATCCGCACGATACCGTCGGATACCGAAACAACGGTACCTTCGTTACGGGCTTGGGAGCTCACATCGAGGTTGTCGATGCGGCCCTTGATGATTTCACTAATTTCGGAAGGATTGAGTTGCTGCATTGCTCTGCTGCCCCTTCAAACTCAAGATTTCAATGCTTCGGCCAGTTTCGCGATCTTGCCGCGAACAGAGCCATCGATTACCAGGTCACCAGCGCGGATGACGACGCCGCCAATCAGGCTGGCATCCTCCGACGCGTGCAGGCGAACTTCCTGGCCTAGCCGTGCACTGAGAACCTTGGCGAGTTTGTCTTGCTGTTCTTGGTTCAACGCGAAGGCACTGGTGACTTCCACGTCCACGGATTTCTCTTGCTCGGCCTTGTACAGGTCGAACAGGGCGGCAATCTCCGGCAGAAGCAGGAGACGGTCGTTTTCCGCGGCAACATGAATGAAATTCTGTGCCTGTGCATTGAACTTGTCACCGCACACGTCAATGAACGTGGCGGCCTTTTCTGCGCTCGTCAGTCGCGGGGCCTTGAGCAGGCGCTGCATGGTGTCGTCTTGCGACACCGCAGCAGCCAGGCCGAGCATGGCTGACCAATTGGCCAGTTGCTGATGGGCCTGGGCATGCTCAAAGGCAGCCTTAGCGTAAGGTCGGGCCAACGTGGTCAGTTCTGCCATGATCGCCCTCGCTTAAATTTCAGCGGCCAGTTTGTTAACCAGCTCCGCATGCGCGTTTTGATCGATTGTGGCGCCAAGGATCTTTTCAGCACCGCCAACGGCCAGGGCACCCACTTGGGCACGCAGGGCGTCTTTAGCACTGTTCAGTTCCTGTTCGATCTCGGCCAGAGCCTGAGCCTTCACACGGTCAGCTTCGACGCGGGCCTGATCACGGGCTTCCTCGACAAGCTGAGCAGCGCGTTTCTTGCTTTGCTCAATGATTTCGGCTGCCTGTGCTTTAGCTTCACGCAGTTGCTGACCCACTTTCTCTTGGGCCAGCTCCAGGTCGCGAGCTGCGCGGTTGGCAGCGTCCAAGCCGTCGGCAATCTTCTTTTGACGCTCTTGCAGAGCAGTGATGACCGGAGGCCATACGTACTTCATGCAGAAGAGTACAAAAATCAGGAAGGCAACGGATTGGCCAATCAGGGTTGCATTAATGTTCACGCCAACACCTCGCTCGGTCTTAATTCATCACAGCCATCAACTCGTGGTTACGAGTGATTAGCCGGCGATCTGACCAACGAACGGATTCGCGAAGGTGAAGAACAGAGCGATACCAACACCGATCATGGTTACGGCGTCGAGCAGACCGGCAACGATGAACATTTTCACCTGCAGCATCGGAACCATTTCTGGTTGACGAGCAGCGCCTTCCAGGAATTTGCCGCCCAGCAGGCCGAAACCAATGGCGGTACCCAGAGCACCCAGGCCGATCAGCAGAGCAACAGCGATAGCGGTCAGACCAACTACAGTTTCCATCTTTCCTCCCGACTTTTACGTCGTATTGGTTAGGTTTTTAAGTTGAAGCGGTAAAACAAATCGTTTGGTACAGCTGCCCTTGCGGACTTTTAAAGCCCTCCCCCCAAACGAGCGGGGAAGGCTACAAGACACGCCAGGCGGTCTTAATGGTTATCTTCATGAGCCATCGACAGGTAGACGATGGTCAGCATCATGAAGATGAAAGCTTGCAGCGTGATGATCAGGATGTGGAACACAGCCCACGCCCACTGCAGCACGATACCCAGGCCGCTCAGCCAGAGGATGCCGGCGCCGAACATCACGGCGATCAGGATGAACACCAGCTCGCCGGCGTACATGTTGCCGAAAAGACGCAGTGCCAGCGAGATCGGCTTGGCGATCAGGGTGACGAATTCCAGCAGGAAGTTCACTGGGATCAGCAGGATCTGAACGAAGATGTTCTTGCTGCCGAACGGGTGCAGGGTGAGCTCACCGATGAAGCCGCCCAGGCCCTTGACCTTGATGCTGTAGAAGATGATCAGGGCGAACACGCTGAAGGCCATGGCCAGGGTCGCGTTCGGGTCGGTGGTCGACACGGCGCGGAACGGAATGTGCGGATCACCGGAGATCAGCATGGCCAGCTGAGGAATCCAGTCGACCGGTACCAGGTCGATGGCGTTCATCAGGAACACCCAGACGAAGATGGTCAGCGCCAGCGGAGCAATGACCGGGCTGCGGCCGTGGAAGGAGTCCTTCACGCTGCCATGGACGAAATCGACCATCACTTCAACGAAGTTCTGCAGGCCGCCTGGTTGGCCGGAAGTCGCCTTCTTGGCCGCCATGCGGAAGATGAACAGGAAGATCAGACCCAGCGCGACGGACCAACCCAGGGTGTCCACGTGGAACGCCCAGAAGCCCATTGCCTTGGCTTCTGCAGCCGAATGGGCGAAGCCCCAGCTGCCGTCTGGTAATTGACCATAGGTCAGGTTCTGCAAGTGGTGCTGGATATAACCCGAAGCGGTTTCTTCTGCCATGGTTGCCTCAAACGCCCTAAGGTCTCGAAAGTCTTTTATTCATCAGCAGGGGCGCGAACCAGCTGACCCAAAGGGTCAACACGAAGACGCCGAATACTGCCAACGGCGCCAGTGGCTTCACTCCTGCGAAGGTCAGTGCAAATAGCACTGCCGTCAAAATCATCTTGCCTGCCTCGCCAGCGTAAAACGACTTGACGATAGCTTGTGCCGCCCGAGCTCCGCTGAAGCGAAAAGCCTTCCAGGCGAAATACACATTGGGCAGCCAGGCAATCAAACCTCCGCAAAGGCCTGAATATCCACTGACCGCCCCTTTCCACTGCCACAACACCAAGGTTGCCAGCAGTAGTACGACGAATTGAGCCAGCAGTACCGGAAAAACCGCCCAGCGATGGAAAGGCAGGCGGTTTGGCGTGCGGATTTCCATCACAACTGCTCCTCGGAAGTCGACCAACAAGTCAGTTATGACTTGGCATAATTTGTGCCGACAAAATGCGCGCAGAGTATAGGGGTGGATTAACCCCTATTCAACTCTTCGGTAGTGATTTCCGACTGCGCGCTACAACGGGAATTGTTTCAGCGGATGTGAGCAAGCACGCCTTGCAACTCGTCAAGCGAGTTGTAGCGAATAACCAATTGGCCTTTGCCCTTGTTGCCGTGGCGTATCTGCACGGCAGAGCCCAGGCGCTCTGCGAGCCGCTGTTCAAGGCGCGCGATGTCCGGATCAGGTTTGCTCGGTTCGACCGGATCAGGCTTGCCATTGAGCCACTGACGGACCAGTGCCTCGGTTTGGCGCACGGTGAGGCCACGTGCGACAACATGACGCGCCCCCTCCTCCTGACGATCTTCCTCGAGGCCGAGCAAGGCACGGGCGTGGCCCATTTCCAGGTCGCCGTGGGCGAGCATGGTCTTGATCGCCTCGGGCAGCGAGATCAGGCGCAGCAGGTTGGCCACGGTGACCCGCGACTTGCCCACGGCATCGGCCACCTGTTGCTGGGTCAGCTCGAACTCCTGCTGCAGGCGCTGCAGGGCCAGGGCTTCTTCCAGCGGGTTGAGGTCCTCGCGCTGAATGTTCTCGATCAGCGCCATGGCGATGGCGGCTTCATCCGGCACTTCGCGCACCATCGCCGGGATGGTGTCGAGACCGGCCTGCTGGGTGGCGCGCCAGCGGCGCTCACCGGCAATGATCTCGTAGCGGCTACCGTCGATCGGGCGGACCACGATCGGCTGCATCACGCCGTGGTTGCGAATCGAGTGCGCGAGTTCTTCCAGTGCCTCGGGGTCCATGTCACGGCGCGGCTGGTACTTGCCGCGCTGGATCAGTTCGACGGGCAGGTGTTGCAGTTCTTTCTGGTCGATCGTCACAGCCTGCTCTTCGAGCGCGCTGACGGAAGGACCACTGAGCAGTGCATCCAACCCACGTCCGAGACCCCGTTTCTTAACGGCCATGCGGATTCCTTAAGTTGTTTGTGCAGTGCGAGATTGACGGCGTTGACGGCGTACCAGTTCCCCGGCCAGGGCCAGATAGGCCAGTGCGCCACGCGATTGCTTGTCGTAGGCCAGCGCCGGCATGCCGAAGCTCGGGGCCTCGGCCAGGCGGATGTTGCGCGGAATGACCGTGTCGTACAGTTGCTCGCCGAAGTGTTCCTTGAGCTGCGCCGAAACATCGTTGTTCAGGCTCAGGCGCGGGTCGTACATGGTCCGCAGCAGGCCTTCGATCTTCAGCTGCGGGTTCAACCGGGCAGCGATGCGCTTGATGTTATCCACAAGGTCGCTGAGACCTTCCAGTGCGTAGTATTCGCACTGCATCGGGATGATCACGCCATCGGAGGCGACCAGCGCGTTGAGCGTCAGCATCGACAGCGACGGCGGGCAGTCGATGAGGATGAAATCGTAGTTTTCGCGGATCGGCGCCAGCGCGTTGCGCAGGCGGCTCTCTTTGACCTGCATTTCCAGCAGCACCACTTCCGCGGCGGTCAGGTCGCGGTTGGCAGGCAGCAGCTGGTAGGCTCCATGCTCGGAGTAGTGCATGGCCTGGGCAAGGTCGCATTCCCCGATCAGCAGGTCATAGACCGAATGCTCGAGTTCGTGTTTGTCCACACCGCTGCCCATGGTCGCGTTGCCCTGGGGATCGAGGTCGATCAGCAGCACACGACGCTTGGTCGCGGCCAGCGATGCTGCGAGGTTGATACAGGTGGTGGTCTTGCCGACACCACCTTTCTGGTTCGCGATTGCGAATACCTTAGCCATTGTTGCGTGTGTTCCCAGTCAAGCCTTGCGGCGCAGTATCAGCAGATGGCGCTGGCCCTGGCAACCTGGAACGGTCAGGGCCTGCTCGCTTTCCACTGTGAAGTCTGCGGGCAATGCTACCAGTTCATCGGCAGGATGCAGCCCCTTCATTGCAAGCCATTGCGTCCCGGTGTCGCCCAGATGGCGGGTCCAGTTGGTGAAGTTCTCCATGCTGCTGAAGGCGCGAGAGATGATTCCGCTGAACGGTAGCGACGGCTGGAAGGCTTCGACCCGGCTGTGGATAACCGTGAGGTTGTCCAGTTTCAGTTCCATTTTCACCTGGGTCAGGAAGCGCGTCTTCTTGCCATTGGCGTCCAGCACCGTCACCTGCTTGTGCGGATGCAGGATAGCCAAAGGAATGCCGGGCATGCCACCGCCGCTGCCAACATCCAGCCAGTTGTCACGCTCGCTGTGGATAAACGACATGACGCTTAGGCTGTCGAGCAGATGGCGGGACACCATCTCGTCCGGATCGCGCACGGCAGTGAGGTTGTAGGCTTTGTTCCATTTGATCAACAGGGCCAGGTAGCCCAGCAGCTTCTCGTGCTGCTCGGCGCTCAGCTCGACACCGAGCTGGCGCGCACCTGTGGACAACTCTTCGGCGTGTTGCGGGGTGACCAGGGAACTCAAGCGCTTTGCTCCAATTCGCGGCCAGCGCCGCGTTTTTTCAGATGAATCAGCAACAGGGAAATCGCCGCCGGGGTAACGCCGGGGATACGCGAAGCCTGGCCCAGGGTCTCCGGACGGGTCTGGCCGAGCTTGCCCTGGATTTCCTTCGACAGCCCGGAAATGGTGGTGTAGTCGATATCCACAGGCAGGCGGGTGTCTTCGCTGGCGCGCAGGCGAGCGATCTCGTCCTGTTGGCGGTCGATGTAACCGGCGTACTTGGTCTTGATCTCGACCTGCTCGGCGACCTGTGGATCGATTTCTGCACCGCCGGTCGCTTCGATCAGCCCGGCATAGTCGATCTCTGGCCGGGCCAGCAGGTTGAGCAGGCTGTACTCGTGGGCCAGCGGGGTGCCGAACTTATCCACAATGGCTTGGCCTTGCTCGGTGTTCGGGCGCACCCAGGTCGACTTCAGACGCTGCTCTTCACGTTCGATGCCGTCGCGCTTGGCGCAGAACGCGGCCCAGCGATCGTCGTCGATCAGGCCGAGCTCACGACCTTTTTCGGTCAGGCGCAGGTCGGCGTTGTCTTCGCGCAGGATCAGCCGGTATTCGGCGCGCGAAGTGAACATGCGATACGGCTCCTGGGTACCCAGGGTAATCAGGTCGTCGACCAGTACGCCGATGTACGCCTCGTCGCGACGCGGGCACCAGCTTTCGCGGCCTTGCGCACGCAGCGCGGCGTTGGTCCCGGCCAGCAGGCCTTGGGCGCCGGCTTCTTCGTAGCCAGTGGTGCCGTTGATCTGGCCGGCGAAGAACAGACCACCGATGACTTTGGTCTCGAGGCTGTACTTCAGGTCACGCGGGTCGAAGTAATCGTACTCGATGGCGTAGCCCGGGCGAACGATATGGGCGTTTTCCATGCCGCGGATCGAGCGCACCAGCTCCAGCTGCACGTCGAACGGCAGCGAAGTGGAAATACCGTTGGGGTAAAGCTCGTGGGTGGTCAGGCCTTCCGGCTCGATGAACACCTGGTGGCTTTCCTTGTCGGCAAAGCGGTGGATCTTGTCTTCGATCGACGGGCAATAGCGCGGACCGACACCTTCGATCACCCCGGAGTACATCGGCGAACGGTCGAGGTTCGAGGCAATGATCTCGTGGGTGCGGGCGTTGGTGTGGGTAATCCAGCAGCTCACCTGGCGCGGGTGCATCTCGGCATTGCCCATGAACGACATCACCGGGATCGGCGTGTCGCCTGGCTGCTCGGTCATCACCGAAAAGTCCACGGAACGCCCATCGATACGCGGAGGCGTACCGGTTTTCAAGCGGCCGACTCGCAGCGGCAGTTCACGCATGCGGTGAGCCAGGGCAATCGATGGGGGATCGCCGGCGCGACCACCGGAATGGTTCTGCAGACCGATGTGGATAAGGCCACCGAGGAAAGTACCGGTGGTCAGCACCACGGATTCGGCGAAGAAGCGCAGACCCATCTGCGTCACCACGCCTTTGACCTGGTCCTGTTCGACGATCAGGTCATCACAGGACTGCTGGAATATCCACAGGTTCGGCTGGTTTTCCAGGATCTCGCGTACCACCGCCTTGTAGATGGCGCGGTCGGCTTGCGCACGGGTGGCACGTACGGCCGGGCCCTTGCGGTTGTTCAGGATGCGGAACTGGATGCCGCTCTTGTCGGTGGCCAGCGCCATGGCGCCGCCGAGTGCATCGATCTCTTTGACCAGATGGCTTTTGCCGATGCCACCAATGGCCGGGTTGCAACTCATGTGACCGAGGGTTTCCACGTTATGGGTCAACAGCAGGGTTTTCACACCCATGCGTGCTGACGCAAGCGCAGCCTCGGTACCGGCATGGCCGCCGCCGATGACGATCACTTCAAAACGGGAAGGGAAATCCACCACGCACCTCGTGCCTGTTTTTGCGAATAGAGAAGGTAAGCCGACAAGTATAGGGACTTCACCCCCTCTAAAGGAACCGTCTGAGCAAATTTTGACCAGTCTGTGGATGAATGGCAGACAACAGAAATCAAAGAGGAGAAATTTAAAAAAGCTTTGTTTTTATGTTTATTCTTATGCACAGCCTTGCCTGTGGATAAGGTTCTGTAGCCCTTTAGCTATCTGATTTACAGCAAAATTGAACCCTGTGGCTTACCCACCATGAGGGCTATGGATAAGGTCTTTTAGCCTGTGGATTAAATGGCTGTTTACCCACAGGTGGATTTGTCCTCAGAAAAAATGCCTGCTTATCAACGGAGCTGAAGGTGGGTTTTCCACAGGGCTCCTGAACAGGGTTTTGTACCTGTGGAGGGATTTCTGCAGGCCTGAACGGGCCTCTTCGCGGCTAAAGCCGCTCCCACAGGGGTCGGTGTGGTTTTTGAAAGATCCGACGAGTGGATAAATTGCAGGCAAAAAAAAGCCGCTCCCGGAGGAGCGGCCTTGGTTTTAGCCAGCTGTGGATTACTTGCCGATGCAGAAACTGGAGAAGATCCGCCCCAGCAGATCATCGGAACTGAACGCACCGGTGATCTCACCCAGCGCCTGCTGCGCCTGACGCAAGTCTTCGGCCAGCAGTTCACCCGCGCCAGCCAGGGTCAACTGTGCGCGACCGTGCTCCAGGTGCGAACTGGCCTGGCGCAAGGCATCCAGGTGGCGCCGACGGGCGCTGAAACCGCTCTCGGCGGTCTGTTCATAACCCATGCAGGCCTTGAGGTGATCACGCAGCAGTTGCAGCCCCTGGTCGTCACCCTTGGCACTCAGGGTGATGGTCACGTGGCCGTCGTCGCATTGTTCCAGGCCTACCCGCTCACCACTGAGATCGGCCTTGTTGCGAATCAGTGTGACCTTGCCCGGGTCTGGCCGCTGGTCGAGAAACTCGGGCCACAAGGCGAACGGGTCACTGGCCTCAGGGGCGGTGGAGTCGACCACCAGCAGCACTCGGTCGGCCTCGCCAATGGCCTTCAGCGCGCGCTCAACGCCGATCTTTTCCACATGGTCGTCGGTATCGCGCAGGCCGGCGGTATCGACCACGTGCAGTGGCATGCCATCGATGTGGATATGTTCGCGCAGAATATCCCGGGTGGTGCCGGCGATGTCGGTAACGATGGCCGCCTCACGCCCCGCCAGCTGGTTCAGCAGGCTCGATTTGCCGGCATTTGGCCGGCCGGCTATGACCACCGTCATGCCGTCACGCAGCAAGGCGCCCTGCCCGGCCTCGCGCTGCACGGTGGATAACTCGCCGCGCACTGCATCGAGCATGGACAACACATGGCCATCGGCGAGGAAGTCGATTTCCTCTTCAGGGAAGTCGATCGCGGCCTCGACGTAGATGCGCAGGGCAATCAACGCCTCCGTCAAACTGTGCACACGCTTGGAGAACTCCCCCTGCAGCGAGCGCAAGGCATTGCGCGCAGCCTGGCTGGAGCTCGCTTCAATCAGGTCGGCGATGGCTTCGGCCTGGGCCAGGTCGAGCTTGTCATTGAGGAACGCACGCTCGCTGAACTCGCCTGGACGCGCCAGACGACATCCGACTTGTACACACCGCTGCAGCAGCATATCCAGGACCACGGGGCCGCCATGCCCCTGCAGCTCAAGTACATCCTCGCCCGTGAACGAGTTGGGACCAGGGAAGTACAACGCAATGCCTTCATCCAGCACCAGGCCATCCTCGTCGCGGAATGGCCCGTAGTGGGCATGGCGTGGTGTCAGCGTTCGGCCGGTAATCAGCTGCCCCGCCTTGCTCGCCAATGGGCCGGACAACCTCACGATACCGACGCCTCCGCGGCCCTGGGCAGTGGCGATGGCGGCGATGGTTTCACGCACAGTGTTCATGCTCGAAAGCCTCTACGACAAAAACGACAGATAGCAAAAACGCCCCCGAGGGGGCGTTTTTATTCACAGGCTAGCGCAGTAGCCCGTCAAGCAGCAGCTTTTTTGGTGGCTGCTTCGATACGGCGGGTGATGTACCACTGCTGAGTGATCGACAGGCAGTTGTTCACAACCCAGTACAGCACCAGACCAGCCGGGAACCACAGGAAGAAGAAGGTGAAGATGATCGGCATCATTTTCATTACCTTGGCCTGCATCGGATCCGGCGGAGTCGGGTTCAGACGCTGCTGGATGAACATGGTGGCGCCCATGATGATCGGCAGGATGAAGAACGGATCCTTGATCGACAGGTCGGTGATCCACAGCATCCATGGGGCCTGGCGCATCTCGACGCTTTCCAGCAGTACCCAGTACAGGGACAGGAACACCGGCATCTGCACCAGGATCGGCAAGCAGCCGCCCAGCGGGTTGATCTTCTCTTTCTTGTACAGCTCCATCATCGCCTGGGACATCTTCTGGCGATCGTCACCGAAGCGTTCCTTCAGTGCGGCGAGCTTCGGCGCCACGGCACGCATGCGCGCCATCGAGCGGTAGCTGGCAGCCGACAGCGGGAAGAACAGGCCCTTGATGAGCATGGTCAGCACGATGATCGACCAGCCCCAGTTACCCAGCAGGCTGTGGATATGTTGCAGCAGCCAGAAGATCGGCTGGGCGATGAACCACAGGAAGCCGTAGTCGACGGTCAGTTCCAGGCCTGGGGACAACTCTTTCAGCTTGGACTGGATCTTCGGACCGGCATACAGCATGGCGCTGGTTTCGACTTTGCCGCCAGCCGGAACGCTGAGCGCCGGGCCGGTGTAGCCGATGATGTAGTTGCCCTGGCTGTCCTTGCGGGTCTGGACAACATTGTTGTCCGACTTGGCCGGAATCCAGGCGGTCACGAAGTAGTGCTGCAGCCAGGCAACCCAGCCGCCGGACACATTTTCTTTCAAACTACCTTTGTCGATGTCCTTCATCGAGACCTTTTTGTAAGGCTCGGAAGCCGTCCACATGGCGGCGCCCAGGTAGGTCGCGGTGCCGGTGGCGGTGCTCGACGATGGATCGGAGCTGGCGTCACGCTTGAGCTGGGCAAACATGTTGCCGTTCCAGGCCTGGCCGCTCTGGTTGTCGATCAGGTAGCTGACAGTCAGGTCGTACTCACCGCGCTTGAAGCTGAAGCGCTTGATGTAGTTGACACCGTTGTCGCTGAACTTGAGGTCGACGACCAGTTGGTCCTGACCATCAGCCAGCTGGTAGCTCTTCTGCTCGGCAGCGTACAGCGGGCGACCCGACGAACGGGCATCCGGGCCATTGGCGCCGGTCAGGCCGCTCTGTGCCAGGTAGATGCGCTCGCCACCGTTGTCGAACAGCTGGAACGGAATGTCCGGATGATCCTGACGGCGTGGGTACTTCGGCAGGTTCAGCTGGACGATGTCACCACCGACCGGATCGATAGCCAGTTCCAGGACATCGGTCTTGATCCGGATCAGATCCTTGCTGACCGCGGCCGGAGCCAGTTCGGCAGGGCTGGATTCGGCATTGGCGCTCGGCACATCGGCGCTGGCGGTACCGGCCGGCACGCCATCCGGCAAGGCCGGGGCAACGGTGCTGGCAGCAGTATTCTGAGTCGGCAGGGCAGCCTGGCCGTAGTCCTCGTTCCACTTGAGGACCATGACGTAGGACACGATTGCCAGGGCGACGATCAGGATCGTGCGTTTAATATCCATGATTACTCGGCTATCGAAGAAGTTCGGGAGGAAGGAGCGGGGGGAACGGGATCGAAACCGCCGTCGTTCCACGGATGACAACGCCCCAGGCGACGAACGGCTAGCCACCCGCCACGCAAGAGGCCATGGTTTTCAATGGCTTCGTAAGCGTAACAGGAGCAACTGGGGTAGAAACGACAGTGGCTGGCCATCAGGGGACTGATGGCGTAACGGTAAAACTGGATCGGAACGAGGGCCAGTTTACGCATTTTGACTGTCTACCCCTGCGGAATCGGCGTTTGCCGCTGGAGTTGGCCGGCTGCGCGCCAGGCGTTTCCAGAGCTTGCCAAAGTGTTGGTGCAATTCCGGGTTTTCTATCTCACCCAATCCCTTGCGCGCGACGATCACTATATCCAGGCCACCCAGCAATTGCTGGTTGAGCCGGAAGGAATCGCGCATCAAGCGCTTGAGGCGGTTGCGTTGAACGGCGAGCTTGACGCTCTTCTTGCCGATCACCAGGCCGAGGCGCGGGTGATCCAGGCCGTTCTCGCGAGCAAGGATCAGCAGGTTTTTCCCTGGAACCTTGCCGGTTGGGGAGTCGAAGACCGCTTTGAAGTGCCGGGGTGTAAGCAGTCGCTTTTCCCGACTGAAGTCCTGACTCACCACCTGTGCCGAAAAATCAAATGGCCAGACGCTTACGGCCTTTGGCACGACGACGCGACAGAACAGCGCGGCCGTTCTTGGTAGCCATACGGGCACGGAAGCCGTGGGTGCGAGCGCGCTTGATGGTGCTTGGTTGGAAAGTACGTTTCATGGCGTTGTTACCTGGTTTGTCGACTACGGGCCGGAATGGCCCCCTTTTTAAGAGATCGGCGATTCTAGAGAAAGCAAGCCCATAGGTCAATTTCCAACCAGCCTTTCCTTATAGAAGGCGTCCTGACGGCTGGATGCCAGGAAGGGTTGCTCAGGCAGGCAGACGGACGACAAAATGAAAAAAAAGAAGAGACATATAAAAAGCTTTTCTGAAGAACTTATAAATCTTAGGTGGATAACCTTCTGTGGATAACTGTGTTAAGCCCAATAACGGCGAGCTGTACAGAGATTCACAACCTTGTCGGTAACAGGTGCTGCGCTTGTGTCGGACGTGCGGAAAGCCTGTGGATAGAAGTGGCCGTTATCCACAGCAGAGTTATCAACAGGGCTGGCCTCAGGGTTGTGCATAGCCCTCATGGCCGTTTATCCACAGACCTTATTCACAGAGGTTGGAAGACGTTTTTGCCGCTAAATGGCTGATTTGTCATGGCTCAGAATGTTTCCACATGTGGATAACTGATCGCTCGACCGGTACAATGGCGGTTTGTTTTTGCCTCATCCGGCTTTCAACTCAGGGGATATCCGTGTCAGTGGAACTTTGGCAGCAGTGCGTGGAGCTTCTGCGCGATGAACTGCCTGCCCAGCAATTCAACACCTGGATCCGTCCGCTACAGGTCGAAGCCGAAGGCGACGAGTTGCGCGTCTATGCGCCTAACCGTTTCGTGCTCGATTGGGTGAATGAAAAGTACCTTGGCCGTCTGCTCGAACTGTTGGGTGAAAACGGCAGCGGCATGGCGCCAGCCCTTTCCTTGTTAATAGGCAGCCGTCGCAGCTCTGCTCCACGTGCTGCACCCAATGCCCCCGTCAGTGCTGCAGTTGCTGCTTCGCTTGCACACAGCCAGACCCAACAGGCCGCTGCGCCTGCGGTGGCCACCGTTGCTGAGCCGGTTCATGCGCCTGTAGCCGAACCGGTGCAGGTAAATGAAGTCGCTGAATCGGCTTCGCGTGACAGCTTCGATGGCATGGGCGACAGCACTTCGGCTCCTGTTACCGGCAGCCGTACCGAACAGCGCACGGTCCAGGTGGAAGGCGCGCTCAAGCACACCAGCTACCTGAACCGCACCTTCACCTTCGAGACCTTTGTCGAAGGTAAGTCGAACCAACTGGCCCGCGCTGCGGCCTGGCAGGTCGCCGACAACCCCAAGCATGGTTACAACCCGCTGTTCCTTTATGGCGGCGTGGGCCTGGGTAAGACCCACCTGATGCATGCTGTGGGTAACCACCTGCTGAAGAAGAACCCGAATGCCAAGGTCGTGTACCTGCATTCCGAGCGCTTCGTTGCGGACATGGTCAAGGCGCTGCAGCTCAACGCAATCAATGAATTCAAGCGCTTCTACCGCTCGGTTGATGCGCTGCTGATCGACGACATCCAGTTCTTCGCCCGTAAAGAGCGTTCCCAGGAAGAGTTTTTCCACACCTTCAACGCCTTGCTCGAGGGCGGCCAGCAGGTGATTCTCACCAGCGACCGCTACCCGAAGGAGATCGAAGGCCTGGAAGAGCGCCTGAAGTCGCGCTTCGGCTGGGGCCTGACGGTGGCCGTCGAGCCGCCGGAACTGGAAACCCGTGTGGCGATCCTTATGAAGAAGGCCGACCAGGCCAAGGTCGAGCTGCCGCATGATGCTGCGTTCTTCATCGCCCAGCGCATTCGCTCCAACGTACGTGAACTCGAAGGCGCCCTGAAGCGGGTGATCGCTCACTCGCACTTCATGGGCCGTGACATCACCATCGAGCTGATTCGCGAGTCGTTGAAGGACCTGCTGGCGCTGCAGGACAAGCTGGTGAGTGTGGATAACATCCAGCGCACCGTGGCCGAGTACTACAAGATCAAGATCGCCGATCTGTTGTCCAAACGCCGCTCGCGCTCCGTAGCGCGCCCGCGTCAGGTGGCCATGGCACTGTCGAAGGAGCTGACCAACCACAGTCTGCCGGAGATCGGCGACATGTTTGGCGGCCGCGACCACACCACCGTGCTGCACGCCTGCCGCAAGATCAACGAATTGAAGGAATCCGACGCGGACATCCGCGAGGACTACAAGAACCTGCTGCGGACGCTGACGACCTGATGGTCGCCAGCGCAGCTAATTGAAGGCAAGGGACTAGACCATGCATTTCACCATTCAACGCGAAGCCCTGTTGAAACCCCTGCAACTGGTCGCCGGTGTCGTCGAGCGCCGCCAGACCTTGCCGGTGCTGTCCAACGTCCTGCTGGTCGTGCAAGGCCAGCAGCTGTCGTTGACCGGTACCGACCTGGAAGTCGAACTGGTTGGCCGCGTGCAACTGGAAGAGCCGGCCGAGCCAGGCGAGATCACTGTCCCGGCGCGCAAGCTGATGGACATCTGCAAGAGCCTGCCGAACGACGTCCTGATCGATATCAAGGTCGACGAGCAGAAACTCCTGGTCAAAGCCGGCCGCAGTCGTTTTACCCTGTCGACCCTGCCTGCCAACGATTTCCCTACCGTTGAAGAAGGCCCGGGCTCGCTGACCTGCAACCTGGAGCAGAGCAAACTGCGCCGCCTGATCGAGCGCACCAGCTTCGCCATGGCCCAGCAGGACGTGCGTTACTACCTCAACGGCATGCTGCTGGAAGTGTCGCGCAACACCCTGCGTGCGGTTTCCACTGACGGTCACCGCTTGGCGTTGTGCTCCATGAGCGCACCGATCGAGCAGGAAGATCGCCACCAGGTCATCGTTCCACGTAAAGGTATTCTTGAGCTGGCACGCCTGCTCACTGATCCGGAAGGCATGGTCAGCATCGTTCTCGGTCAGCACCACATCCGTGCGACCACCGGTGAGTTCACCTTCACCTCCAAGCTGGTCGACGGCAAGTTCCCGGACTACGAGCGCGTACTGCCGAAGGGTGGTGACAAGCTGGTGGTCGGTGATCGCCAGGCGCTGCGCGAAGCGTTCAGCCGTACCGCCATTCTTTCCAACGAGAAATACCGCGGTATTCGCCTGCAGCTGGCCGCTGGCCAACTGAAGATCCAGGCCAACAACCCTGAGCAGGAAGAAGCGGAAGAAGAGATCAGCGTGGACTACGAAGGTAGCTCGCTGGAGATCGGCTTCAACGTCAGCTACCTGCTGGACGTGCTGGGCGTTATGACTACCGAGCAAGTTCGTCTGATTCTGTCTGATTCCAACAGCAGTGCCCTGCTGCAGGAAGCTGGCAATGACGATTCTTCCTACGTTGTCATGCCGATGCGTCTGTAATCTGTAGCAGGCGAAATGTCCCTTCGACGTATCATGGTCACCGCGGTGCGCAATCTGCACCCGGTGACTCTCTCACCTTCCCCCCGCATCAATATCCTCTACGGCGCCAACGGCAGCGGCAAGACCAGTGTGCTCGAAGCCGTGCACCTGCTTGGCCTTGCCCGGTCATTCCGCAGTACTCGGCTGAACCCGGTCATCCAGTATGAGCAGCCGGCTTGCACCGTGTTTGGCGAAGTTCAGTTGGCTGAAGGTGGCACCAGTAACCTGGGTGTCTCCAGGGAGCGGGCGGGCGAATTCACTATCCGAATCGACGGGCAGAATGCCAAGAGCGCCGCTCAACTGGCTGAACTGCTGCCGTTGCAACTGATCAACCCGGACAGTTTCCGGTTGCTGGAAGGCGCACCGAAAATCCGCCGGCAGTTTCTCGATTGGGGAGTGTTTCACGTGGAACCTCGGTTCCTGCCGGCCTGGCAACGTCTGCAGAAGGCGCTGCGGCAGCGGAACTCATGGTTGCGGCATGGTACACTTGACCCAGCTTCGCAAGCCGCCTGGGACCGGGAGTTATGCCTGGCCAGCGCGGAAATAGATGAATACCGTCGCAACTACATCAAGGCCTTGAAGCCCGTCTTCGAGCGAACCCTGAGCGAGCTGGTCGAGCTGGACGGGTTGACCCTGAGCTACTATCGAGGCTGGGACAAGGACCGGGAACTGCAAGAAGTACTCGCCTCCTCTCTCCTTCGCGATCAGCAGATGGGCCATACCCAGGCCGGCCCGCAGCGTGCTGATCTGCGTCTTCGTCTGGCTGCCAATAACGCAGCCGACATCTTGTCGCGTGGTCAGCAAAAGCTGGTGGTGTGCGCGCTGCGCATTGCCCAGGGCCATCTCGTCAGTCAGGCTCGCCGCGGCCACTGTATTTATCTCGTTGACGACCTGCCGTCCGAGCTGGATGACCAGCATCGCCGCGCGCTGTGCCGCTTGCTTGAAGAATTACGCTGCCAGGTGTTTATCACCTGTGTAGATCACGAATTACTGAGGGAAGGCTGGCAGACGGAAACGCCAGTTGCCTTGTTCCACGTGGAACAAGGCCGTATCACCCAGACCCACGACCATCGGGAGTGAAGGCATGAGCGAAAATCAAACGTACGACTCCTCCAGCATCAAGGTGCTGAAAGGTTTGGATGCCGTACGCAAGCGTCCCGGCATGTACATTGGCGACACCGATGATGGTAGCGGCCTGCACCACATGGTCTTCGAGGTGGTCGACAACTCGATCGACGAAGCCCTCGCCGGTCACTGCGATGACATCACCGTCATCATTCACACGGACGAATCCATTAGCGTGCGCGACAACGGTCGTGGCATTCCGGTCGACGTGCATAAAGAAGAAGGCGTTTCCGCAGCCGAGGTCATCATGACCGTGCTGCACGCCGGCGGTAAGTTCGACGATAACTCCTACAAGGTATCCGGCGGTCTGCACGGTGTAGGTGTTTCGGTAGTGAACGCCCTGTCCGAGAAGCTGGTGCTGACCGTTCGCCGCAGCGGCAAGATCTGGGAACAGACCTACGTTCACGGTGTTCCTCAAGCGCCGATGGCCGTTGTCGGTGACAGCGAAACCACCGGTACCCACATCCACTTCAAGCCTTCGGCTGAAACCTTCAAGAACATCCACTTCAGCTGGGACATCCTGGCCAAGCGGATTCGCGAACTGTCGTTCCTTAACTCGGGTGTCGGCATCCTGTTGAAGGACGAGCGTTCGGGCAAGGAAGAGTTCTTCAAATACGAAGGCGGCTTGAGCGCATTCGTTGAATACCTCAACACCAACAAGACCCCGATCAACTCGCAGGTCTTCCACTTCAACGTCCAGCGTGACGATGGCGTGGGTGTCGAGATTGCGCTGCAGTGGAACGACAGCTTCAACGAAAACCTGCTGTGCTTTACCAACAACATTCCGCAGCGTGACGGCGGTACTCACCTGGTTGGTTTCCGCTCCTCGCTGACCCGTAGCCTGAACAGCTACATCGAGCAGGAAGGCCTGGCCAAGAAGAACAAGGTCGCCACCACCGGTGACGATGCTCGTGAAGGCCTGACCGCGATCATTTCGGTGAAAGTGCCGGATCCGAAGTTCAGCTCGCAGACCAAGGACAAGCTGGTCTCCTCGGAGGTGAAAACCGCCGTGGAACAAGAGATGAACAAGTACTTCGCCGACTTCCTGCTGGAAAACCCGAACGAAGCCAAGGCCGTGGTCGGCAAGATGATCGACGCTGCCCGTGCCCGTGAAGCGGCGCGTAAAGCCCGTGAAATGACTCGCCGTAAAGGCGCGTTGGATATCGCAGGCCTGCCGGGCAAACTGGCGGACTGCCAGGAGAAGGACCCTGCCCTCTCCGAGCTGTACCTGGTGGAGGGTGACTCCGCAGGTGGTTCGGCCAAGCAAGGCCGTAACCGTCGCACCCAGGCTATCCTGCCGCTGAAGGGCAAGATCCTCAACGTCGAGAAAGCACGCTTCGACAAGATGATCTCGTCCCAGGAAGTGGGCACGCTCATCACTGCACTGGGCTGTGGCATCGGCCGCGAAGAGTACAACATCGACAAGCTGCGTTATCACAACATCATCATCATGACCGATGCTGACGTCGACGGTTCGCACATCCGTACCCTGCTGCTAACCTTCTTCTTCCGTCAGTTGCCGGAGCTGGTCGAGCGCGGCTACATCTACATCGCCCAGCCACCGCTGTACAAGGTCAAGAAAGGCAAGCAGGAGCAGTACATCAAGGACGACGAGGCCATGGAAGAATACATGACCCAATCGGCCCTCGAAGATGCCAGCCTGCACCTGGACGAATCGGCGCCAGCCGTTTCCGGCGTACAGCTGGAAACCCTGGTGAACGAATTCCGCGCGGTGATGAAGACCCTGAAGCGCCTGTCGCGCCTCTACCCGGAAGACCTCACCGAGCACTTCATCTACCTGCCGGAAGTCACTCAGGAGCAACTGGGCGACCACGCCGTGATGCAAGCCTGGCTGGTGAAGTTCCAGGAGCGTCTGAGCAACAGCCAGAAATCAGGCCTGGTCTACCAGGCCAGCCTGCGCGAAGACAAGGAGCGCAATGTCTGGCTGCCGGAAGTGGAAGTTACCTCCCACGGTCTGGCCAGCTACGTCACCTTCAACCGCGACTTCTTCGGCAGCAACGACTACCGCTCGGTGGTCACCCTGGGTGCCAAGCTGTCTACCCTGCTCGGCGAAGGTGCCTACGTGCAGCGCGGTGAACGTCGCAAGGCAATCACCGAGTTCAAGGAAGCCCTCGACTGGCTGATGAACGAAAGCACCAAGCGCCACACCATCCAGCGATACAAAGGTCTGGGTGAGATGAACCCGGAGCAGCTGTGGGAAACCACCATGGACCCAACCGTCCGCCGCATGCTCAAGGTCACCATCGAAGACGCGATTGCCGCCGACCAGATCTTCAATACCCTGATGGGCGACGCGGTGGAACCACGCCGTGACTTCATCGAAAGCAATGCGCTGTCGGTATCGAACCTGGACTTCTGATCAGGTTGCAGCAGCCGTTCAAGCACTAAGGCCCGCTCAAGCGGGCCTTTTTTTGCGCACAGCCAGGCCCTGATGGCTGGATGGGGTAAGCGCGCGCAGACCCCACCCAGACACTTGCTCAGGCAATAAGCTCCACCTTCCCAGTGGCCAGCCGATACACGCCACCCACAACCTTCAACTTGCCTTTGCTGATTGCATCGGTAAGCAGCGGTGTGGCCTTCTTGAGCGCCTCGACAGAGTCCGTGACGTTCTGCGCGATGGCATTGTCCATCAGATTGCCAGGCTGTTTGATCACCTTCTCGATTGAGCCTTTGAGCGCATCCGTCAGCTTCGGAATATGCCCGGGGAACTTGGCGTTGTCCTTGACTGCTTTGATCCCTGCTTCAATGGCGCCGCAGCTTTCATGGCCGAGTACCAGAATCAGCGGCGCCCCCAGCACCGCCACGCCATATTCAATACTGGCCAGGCCCTCGCCAGTCACAAAGTTGCCTGCCACACGAATCGCAAACAAATCACCTCGCGCCGTATCAAACGCGTACTCAGGTGCAATACGCGAATCGGAGCAACTGAGCACGGCTACAAATGGGTTTTGCCCAGACACCAACGCCTCGCGCTCGTCCTTGAAATCGTGCGAGGTTGAATCACCGCTGATGTAACGCGCATTACCTGCCATCAGCCGTTTCAGCGCTTCGTCTGGGCTGATGGCGTTTTGCGGTTTAGGGGGCGCTGTCGACTTTTCTGCAGCCTGCGAAAGCCGTGCAGGAAGCGCACCGGCTAGCAGCAGGGCACCGGCTCCGAGTCCGGCAAACTGAAGAAATCGACGGCGATCTGTTGGGTGGGGAGTTGAATCACATGATTTACACATGATGGTGTGTCCTCAGGACACTTCGGTGGGAGTAACTACTGTTGGATGAACGAGTACCAAACAGAACGTCCGGTACTGGAACCATGGAGTTTAGTTGATCCCCAACATCAAGCGATTCGCGGCCTATACGCGCAGATGCGCGGCAGTCCTGGCGCCATGTTCCACGTGGAACCAACTTTTCATCCTTTGCTGAACACCTGAGTGGTCGGCTCGGCAGAAACAAGAAAGCCCGCTGACGCGGGCTTTTTTGGCTATCGGAATCAGTAACCGGAGAGCACGCTGACGACCACGCCAGAGGCAATCGCTACCAGCACATAGTCACCGTTCACGTACAACCAGCGGTGATCGCGTGGTGGTGCGTACAGATGACGCGCGCGCCAGTCGGTCACCCAGTAGCGGTCGGCGCGATAACGCGGTTCTACTACATAGCCACGATGCCACTGTTGATGTGGCATCGGCATACCCGCTTCAGGTCGGAAGTTCGGGTTGTGGTAGGCCGGGTAGTGACCGTTGTCATGGCGGTCATAGCGCTCGGGTTGGCCATGTGGCGGGTAGCCCTGATGGGATGGACCACCGTCGTAGTGGTCTGGGCCCGGTTGAGCGAAGCTGGCCAAGGGTGTGCTGAGCACAAGCGCGGCGCAGAGCACGGTTAGGGCTTTCTTCATTTGCGGATCCTCTGCCTGTTAACGCCCGGCAGGTAATACGGTCTGCCTGGTGCGGTTAACTGATCAGACCACAAACTTTTCCACATAATGTAAGGGTAGAGGTAAAGGTCCGGTAAAGGTCGGCGGACTACAAACCCAGCGCTTTCAGGCGGCGATACAAGGTTCGTTCACTCATGCCAAGGTGACGGGCCAGCTCGCTGCGTGATCCTTGGAACTGCTCCAGCGCCTGCGCCAGATCACTCAGGTCGTTTCGTCCTCTGCTCATGCCCAATGCTTGCTGTGGCCCAACCTCATCCGGCAGATGCTCAGGCCGGATCAACCCGTCATCGGCAAACAGCCGAGCCCTTTCCAGGATGTTGCGCAACTCGCGAATGTTCCCGGGGAACGCATGCAGCGTGAGTTGCTTCAGCGCTTCCTCGGTCAGACTGGGTGTCGGTTTGCCAGCCATGCGCTGAAGCAGGCTCTCAGCCAGCAAGGGCAAATCCTCCACGCGTTCGCGCAACGCCGGCAGGCGGATCGGGAAACCACTGATGCGGTAATACAGATCTTCACGGAAGGTACCCTCTGCCACCATCTTCTTCAGCGGTTTATGGGTTGCTGATACCAGGCGGAAATCCGAATGCACGGTGCGCAGGCTACCCACCGGACGGAAGCTGCCGGACTCGATCAGGCGCAGCAGTTTGACTTGCATCGCCAACGGCACCTCGCCGATTTCGTCGAGGAACAACGTGCCGCCATGGGCCGCTTCGGCCAGGCCGATCTTGCGCTGGTTGGCGCCGGTGAAAGCGCCCTTCTCGTAGCCGAACAGCTCGCTCTCGAACAGCGACTCGGTCAGGCCGGTGCAGTCGACCACGACCAGTGGGCCATTGGCCCGTGGGCTACCCATGTGAATAGCGCGGGCGAACAGCTCCTTGCCGGTGCCCGACTCGCCCTGAAGCAGCACCGGTATCTGCGCGGGTGCCGCTCGCTGCAGGCTGGCCAGCGCGGTCTTGAAAGCAGGTGCTCGCCCGACCAGCCCTTGCTCCTGCGGTTGCGCAGAGGCCAGGGTGATGCTGGTAAGCCTCTCGACGAAAGCCACCACCCTGCCCTGCTCATCGAGGATCGGCCGCAGCTCCACATCCACATGCTCTGGGCCTCGCGGCGTGTGATGAATGTGCAGCACACGCTCCGGCACTTTGCTGTCCCATGCCTTGCGCATCGGGCAGTGCTCGCCGGCCTGGTCACACGGGACGGCGTAGTGATGTGACACGCGATGGCATTTTTCACCCAGAGGGGCCTGCTTGTCTCGACCGAACTGCCGCCGATAAGCTGCGTTAGCCGCGAGGATGTTGTAGTCAGTGTCCAGCACGATGGTAGGCAGGGCATCGTGCTCAAGGTAGGAAACCAGAGCTAGGATGAGTGGATGAGATTCAGGCATGACGACACCGATTGGATAACCTGGCGCAGGGTAACAAGGACTGCCAAACACTGCCATTGGCTGACAGTCGACTGCCAAAGCCACTGCCACTGGCGCTTACCACTGTGATCGAGGGCCCCTGTTCATTGGGCCGGATGTAGAAAAATGCCTGGCATGCATCTTGATAAACCTCCACCCACTGCCTACGCCTGTACAAGGCGAGGCAGATAATTTGGAGAACGTGATGATCATCGGCAACAACCTTCACGTGGACGCCTTCTATGACAAGGCGACCTCGACCATCAGCTACCTGGTCATGGATCGTGAAACCCTTCAGTGCGCGCTGATCGACAGCGTGCTGGACTACGACCCCAAGTCCGGGCGCACCTGCACCGCTTCGGCGGATCGCCTGATCGAACGTGTGACCGAACTCAAGGCCAACGTGCAATGGGTGCTGGAAACCCATGTACACGCCGACCACCTCTCGGCGGCGGCTTATCTCAAGGGCAAGCTCGGCGGCCATACCGCCATCGGTGCACACATTACCCAGGTGCAGAAAGTCTTTGGCACGCTGTTCAACGCCGAGCCTGGCTTCGCCCGCGATGGCAGCCAGTTCGATGTGCTGTTCGAAGACGAAGAAGGTTTCCGCATCGGCAACCTGCATGCCCGTGCACTGCATACCCCAGGGCATACGCCGGCGTGCATCAGTTACATGGTGGTGGACGCTGGTGAGACCGCGGTGTTCGTCGGCGATACCCTGTTCATGCCTGACTACGGCACCGCCCGCTGCGACTTCCCCGGCGCCGATGCCCGGACGCTGTACCGCTCGATCCGCCGGTTGCTGGCATTCCCCGACCAGACCCAGTTGTTCATGTGCCACGACTACCTGCCAGGCGGGCGCGAGATGCAGTACGTCACCACGGTGGCCGAGCAGCGCGCCAGCAATATCCACATCCACCAAGGTATCGACGAGGACAGCTTCGTGGCCATGCGCGAAGCCCGCGACAAGACCCTCGACATGCCCGTGCTGATCCTGCCATCGGTGCAGGTGAACATGCGCAGCGGCCAGCTCCCGGAGCCTGAGGAAAACGGCGTGAGCTACCTGAAGATCCCGCTGAACAAGCTTTGACTTCCCTGCCCCATTACCAGAAATTCCAGGATTGACTGCCATGCCTGCCAATGCCGACCACCACAAGGTGGTCATCGTCGGTGCCGGTGCCGCCGGTATCGCCACTGCTTCCAGCCTGATCGCCCGTGACCCGTCACTGGACATCGCCCTGATCGACCCTGCCGAGGTGCACTACTACCAGCCAGGCTGGACCATGGTCGGCGCCGGCGTCTTCAGTGCGCCGAGTACCGCCCGCACCATGGCCTCGGCCATCCCGCGCGGCGTGCGCTGGATCAAGGCGCGCGTCCAGGGCTTCGACCCGTCTGCCCAGCTGGTGACCCTGGAGGGAGGCCGCGCCATCAGTTATGAACAGCTGGTGGTCTGCCCCGGCCTCAAGCTCGACTGGGACGCGATCGACGGGCTCAGCGAAACCCTTGGCCGCAACGGTGTCACCTCCAACTACCGCTACGACCTGGCACCTTACACTTGGGAGCTGGTGCAAACGCTCAAGCAAGGGCGTGCCCTGTTCACCCAGCCGCCGATGCCGATCAAGTGCGCTGGCGCGCCACAAAAGGCACTGTACCTGTCGTGTGACCATTGGCTGCGCAGTGGTCGGCTGGGCGATGTGAAAGCCAGTTTCTTCAATGCCGGTGCCGTGCTGTTCGGCGTTCCCGACTATGTGCCAGCCTTGATGGCCTACATCGACAAGTACGGTGTGAACCTCAATTACAGCCATCGCCTGGTGGCCGTGGATGGGCCCAACCAGCGTGCCACCTTCGTGCGTACGCTACCCGACGGCAGCAGTGAAACCCGTACCGAAGCCTTCGATATGTTGCACGTGGTGCCGCCGCAGGTTGCTCCGGACTTCATCCGCCAGAGCCCCTTGGCCGATGCCGCCGGCTGGGTCGACGTCGATCCGCATACCTTGCGCCACCGTCAGTTCGGCAACGTCCACGCACTGGGCGATGTGGCCAACACCAGCAATGCCAAGACTGCTGCGGCTGCGCGCAAGCAGGCGCCAGTGGTCGCCAACAATGTGCTGGTAGCGCTGGGCCGCCTTCCTACCCTGGCCCAATACGACGGCTATGGCTCCTGCCCGCTGACCGTCGAGCGCGGCAAGATCGTCCTGGCCGAATTCACCTATGGCGGCAAGGTCGCACCAAGCTTCCCTCGCTGGCTGCTCGATGGGCGCCAGCCGACACGCCTGGCCTGGCTGCTCAAGGCACGGGTGCTACCGCCGTTGTACTGGCAGGGAATGCTCAAAGGCCGTGAGTGGCTGGCGCGCCCGCAACCGCTGGTCACCGAGGCCGCACAGTGATCGAACATCAACTGCTGGGCGCTGGCCTGGGCGCGATCATCGGTGCGGTGCTGGCGCTGACCGGCGCCGGTGGTGGCATCCTGGCGGTGCCGCTGCTGGTGTTCGGGCTGGGCCTGTCGATGGTCGAAGCGGCACCTATCGGGCTGCTCGCCGTGGGGCTTGCGGCGGCGGTGGGTGCGGTACTCGGCTTGCGTGAAGGGCTGGTGCGTTATCGCGCCGCCCTCTTCATCGCCTTGATCGGTATCGCAGCGGCACCGTTCGGCCTGATGCTGGCGCACCGCTTGCCCAATACACCCTTGGCGCTGGTGTTCGCTGCCGTGCTGATCTATGCCTGCCTGCGCATCTGGCGCAAGGCGGCCAAAGAGCTGCGTGGCGAAGGCAGCGAAGCCCATCGCTACATCGAGCCCTGCGTGCTGAACCCATTGCAGGGGCGCTTGCGCTGGACGCTACCCTGCGCACGCGCCCTGGCGTTTACCGGGGCCATGTCTGGCTTGCTCTCCGGCTTGCTGGGGGTCGGCGGCGGCTTTGTAATCATCCCCGCCTTGAACCGCTACACCAACCTGCGCATGAAGAGCATCGTCTCGACCTCCCTGGCCGTCATCGCGCTGGTTTCCACGGGGAGCGTAGTCAGCGCCAGCCTGGCCGGTGTGATGCACTGGCGGATTGGCGCACCCTTTGCCATCGGCGCGGTGATCGGCCTGTTGCTGGCCCGACCACTGGCGGCAAAGATCGCCGGGCCTCGCCTGCAGCAGATGTTCGCTGTCGCCGGTTGGCTGGCGGCCGTGCTGCTGGCTGGCAAGGCGCTATTCGGCTAGCAGCTCGTCCTGTTCCGCCGCGCACAGCGCCAGCAGGTAGTCCCACACCACCCGCAGGCGCACCGACTTGTGCAACTCGCGGCGGGTACAGATCCAGTAGCTGCGCTGGATGGTCTCGCTGGGCAGCACGCGCACCAGTGTCGGGTCATGGCGAGCCATGTAGTTGGGCAGCACGGCGATGCCCAGCCCTGCGCGTGCGGCGGTTTGCTGGGCGATCACACTGGTACTGCGGAAGGCCACGTTCGGTGCGCGGCAGAAGCTGTTGAGAAACAGCAGCTCCTGACTGAACAGCAGGTCATCGACGTAGCCGATCCAGCTGTGCCGGGCCAGGTCCTCGCGGTTGCGCAGGGGCGGCGCCCGGTCCAGGTAGTCCTGGCTGGCGTACAGCGCCAGGCGGTAGTCGGTGAGCTTGCGGGTGATCAGCAGGTCGGCGTTGGGCCGCTCCAGGTGAATGCTGATCTCTGCTTCACGGTTGAGGATGCTGACGAAGCGCGGTACCGCCACCAGTTCCACCTCCAACCCCGGATAGCGGGCGAACAGCTCGCTCATGCGCGGGGTGAAGAACATGATGCCGATGCCTTCGGTGACGCCCAGGCGAATCTTGCCCAGCGGGGTGATGGCCTGGGTGATTTCTTCCTGCGCCAACAGGGCAACGTTCTCCATGGCTTCGGCGTGCTTGAGCAGCGCCTGGCCCGACGGGGTCAGTTCATAGCCCTGGGCGTGCTGCACGAACAGTGGCGTGCCCAGGCTCTTCTCGATGCTTTCGATATGCCGGGCGACCGTGCTGTGGGTGGTATTGAGGCGCTTGGCCGCGCTGAGCAGGCGGCCACTGCGCTGCAACTCGAGGAAAAACCGCAGATCGTTCCAGTCGAACATGTTGATCCTTAGGGCTGTGCTAAAACGCACAACGGCTGCGTGAAATCTCGTGTTTCCTTGGCGAAATTACTCACTAAGATGGATCGGGACAAGAATAATAATCAGGCGCGAGGTTGCACATGCCATCAGCCGATTCTGTCTTCGACTACGTGGTCGTAGGCGCTGGTCCCGCCGGCTGCCTGCTGGCCAATCGTTTGTCCGCCGACCCTTCCTGCCGCGTCCTGCTGCTCGAAGCCGGTGGCCGCGACAACTATCCCTGGATTCACATCCCCGTCGGTTACCTCTACTGCATCGGCAACCCCCGCACCGACTGGTGCTTCAAGACCGAAGCACAGCCCGGCCTGCTCGGTCGCGCCTTGGGATATCCACGGGGCAAGGTGCTCGGTGGTTGTTCGTCCATCAATGGCATGATCTACATGCGTGGCCAGGCCGCCGATTACGACCATTGGGCCGAGCAAGGCAACGAAGGCTGGGCCTGGAAGGACGTGCTGCCGTTGTTCAAGGCCAGTGAGAACCACTTTGCCGGCGCCAGCGAGCACCATGGCGGTGAGGGTGAATGGCGGGTCGAGCGCCAGCGCTACAGCTGGCCGATCCTCGATGCCTTCCGTGACGCCGCCGAACAGAGTGGCATCGGCAAGGTCGAGGACTTCAATACCGGCGACAACCAGGGCTGTGGATACTTTCAGGTCAATCAGCGCAGCGGTGTGCGCTGGAACGCCTCCAAGGCCTTTCTCCGGCCGATCAAGGACCGTCCCAACCTCACCGTGCTGACCGGCGTGCAGGTTGACCAGGTGCTGTTGAACAACACCCGTGCCCGTGCGGTCAAGGCGCAGTGGCAAGGCGCCTGGCACGAGTTTGCTGCGCGTCGCGAGATCATCCTCTGTGCTGGCGCCGTGGGTTCGCCCGGCATCCTCCAGCGCTCGGGCATCGGCCCGCGCAAGCTGCTCGAAAGCCTGGGCATCGGTGTGCGCCACGACATGCCTGGCGTCGGCGGCAACCTGCAGGATCACCTGCAACTGCGGCTGATCTACCAGATCCGCAACACCCGCACCCTCAACCAGATGGCCAACAGCCTGTGGGGCAAGCTGGGCATGGGCCTGCGCTATCTCTACGATCGCAGTGGCCCGCTGGCCATGGCGCCGAGCCAGCTGGGTGCCTTCGTGCGGTCAAGCCCGGAGCAGGCCACACCTAACCTGCAGTATCACGTGCAGCCGTTGTCACTGGAGCGCTTCGGCGAGCCGCTGCACTCGTTCCCGGCCTTCACTGCCTCGGTGTGCAACCTGCGCCCGGCCAGCCGTGGGCGCATCGATATTCGCAGTGCGAACATGAACAGTACGCCGCTGATCGATCCCAACTACTTGAGCGACCCACTGGACCTGCGCGTTGCCGCCGATGCCATCCGCCTGACCCGGCGCATCGTCCAGGCCCCTGCCCTCGCCGCTTTCGATCCTCAGGAATATCTGCCAGGCCCGTCCCTGCAAACCGAGGAGGAACTGTTCGACGCGGCCGGCAAGATCGGCACCACCATCTTCCACCCGGTCGGCACCTGCCGCATGGGCAACGGCGAGCTGGACGTTGTGGATAACCAGCTGCGCGTGCACGGCATCCCTGGCTTGCGTGTGGCCGATGCCTCGATCATGCCGCAGATCACTTCCGGCAATACCTGTTCCCCCACCCTGATGATCGCCGAGAAGGCGGCGCAGCTGATCCTCAAAGGAGCCGCAACCCAGACCTACCTGAACGAAGACGCAGTACCGACCCCCTGACCCGGGAGCGTGCAACACCGGCAGCTCGCGGTCACAAGCTGCCGACAGTGGAACAACAAGAATAATCACTGTGGCCTGCGGGCCGAGGACAGCAACGATGTCGGATTACATCCAAGAGCAGGGTGCAGCGGCGAGCACCTCCAGCCGTCGTGAAGAACGCAAGATCATTTTCGCGTCTTCCCTCGGGACGGTGTTCGAGTGGTATGACTTTTTTCTCTATGGGGCGCTGGCCGCAGTCATCAGCAAGCAGTTCTTCGCCGGGGTGAATGACACCACGGCGTTCATCTTCGCCCTCATGGCCTTTGCCGCCGGCTTCCTGGTGCGGCCGTTCGGTGCGCTGGTGTTCGGTCGCCTGGGTGACATGATCGGGCGCAAGTACACCTTTCTGGTGACCATCGTCCTGATGGGCCTGTCGACGTTCGCCGTCGGCCTGCTGCCCACCTACGCCAGCATCGGCATCGCGGCACCGATCATCCTGGTGATCCTGCGCATGCTCCAGGGGTTGGCACTGGGGGGTGAATACGGTGGTGCCGCCACTTACGTGGCCGAGCACGCACCGCCTGGCAAGCGTGGCTTCCACACCGGTTTCATCCAGTCCACTGCGACCCTGGGCCTGCTGCTGTCATTGCTGGTGGTACTGGGCAGCCGCTACATCAGTGGTGACCAGTTCGAAACCTGGGGCTGGCGCTTGCCGTTTCTGCTGTCGATCATCTTGCTGGCGATCTCCACCTGGATCCGCATGAGCATGCACGAGTCGCCGGCCTTCGTGAAAATGAAGGCCCAGGGCAAGGTCAGCAAGTCACCGATCCGCGAGTCGTTCACCTCCTGGCCCAACCTCAAGGTCGTGCTTACGGCGCTGTTCAGCATCAACGCCGGGCAAGCCGTGACCTTCTACACGGCGCAGTTCTACGTGCTGTTCTTCATGACCCAGATGCTCAAGATGGACCCGGCCCAGGCCAACACCTTGCTGATCATCAGCGTGGTCATCGGTGCGCCATTCTTCGTGTTCTTCGGGTGGCTGTCCGACCGTATCGGCCGCAAGCCGATCCTGATGCTCGGCCTGCTGCTGGCCACCGTGCTGTACTTCCCGCTGTTCAAGGCCCTGAGCCATTACGCCAACCCGCAGATCGACGCGGCCAGCCGTCAGGCGCCGATCGTGGTCACGGCCGACCCACAAGGCTGTACCTTCCAGTTCGACCCGGTTGGCAAGGCGCGTTTCGACAGCCCGTGTGACAAGGTCAAGACCTTCCTGGTCAAGCAGGGCCTGCCGTACAGTTCGGTGAGCGTGGCCGGCAGTGAAGTGGTGGTGAACATTGGCGACAAGACCATCAACGGCTTCGATGAAACGGCCATGCGCACGGCGATCAATCAGGCGGGCTACCCGGCCAAGGCCGAACCGGGGCAGGTCAACCAGGTGATGGTGGTGGTGCTGATCGTGGCCATGATCCTGATTGCGACCATGACCTACGGGCCGCTGGCGGCGGTGATGGTCGAGCTGTTCCCGACCCGAATCCGCTACACCTCGATGTCGCTGCCCTACCACATCGGCAATGGCTGGTTCGGCGGCTTCCTGCCAACCGTGTCGTTCGCGCTGGTGGTGTATACCGGGGATATCTTCTACGGCCTGTGGTACCCGGTGCTGGTGACCGGCATCAGCCTGGTGGTGGGAATCTTCTGCCTGAAAGAAACCAAGGACGTGGATATCGACAAGGTCTGACGCTATCACCACGCCATAAAAAAACCGGCTGTAAAAGCCGGTTTTCTTATGCCTCGAAAAAACTTATGCACGTTTTTCAGAAAAATGTAACACCAAGAAATAAACAGCTAATTCATACACTTAGCTTCGTATCTGGGCGCTTCAAGAAAAAACTGTTCACAAGTTATCCACAGATGGTCAGGCCATCTGTTCCTGCGGTTTTTCATCCACTGGCGGCAGCGATCCCATGGCCCGCTGGGTGGCTTCGTTCCACGCCGCAGCACGGTCGTTGAGCTCGGCAATGGCCCGTGGTCCGCTGCCCTCGGCGTACATCGGCTTGCCGATCACCACCTCGATGGTGCCCGAGCGCTTGCCCCAGCCCGTCTTGGGCCAGAACTTGCCAGCGTTGTGGGCGATCGGCAGTACTGGCAACCCGGCGTTCACGGCCAGCGCGGTACCACCTCGGGAGAACTTGCCCACGGTACCGAACGGTACACGGGTACCTTCCGGGAAGATCAGCACCCAGGTTTTCTGCTTCAGCAACTCGTCACCCTTGCTGGCCACCTGGCGCAGGGCTTCCTTGGGGTTGTCGCGGTTGATCGCGATCGGCCGCAGCATGGCCATGGCCCAACCAAAGAACGGCACATACAGCAGCTCGCGTTTGAGCACCTGGCTCAGCGGCGAGAAGTACTGGGAAAGGAAGAAGGTTTCCCAGGTGCTCTGGTGGTTGGACAGGATCACGCAGGGCTCAGCCGGCACGTTCTCGGCGCCAGTGACCTTGTAGTTGATGCCGAGGATGGTGCGCACCAGGAACAGTGCGCAGCGGCACCAGTACACGTTGATGAACTTGTAGCGCTTGGGGAACGACAAGAACGGCGCGACGAAGAAGCTCAGCGAGCACCACAGCAGCGAACTGGTGCCCAGCAGCAGGTAAAAAAGAAAGATTCTGATCGCCTGCAGGATCGACATAGTGGCAAGTACCGTTGCGGGGCGTGCCCGCCTGGGAAAATGCGCCCGAGGGCGCATTGTTGTTTAAATAAGTTCTCTGGCGATGGCTGCCAGATCGTCGAAAATCAGTGTAGTTTCCGCGACGCCTTTTTCCAGGGTCCGCTCACCCTTGCCGGTTTTCACCAACACGGGTTGTGCACCGACGGCCAGGGCGGCCTCCAGGTCACCTTTGCTGTCACCAACAAACCAGACGCCTTCAAGGCCCACCTGGTAATGCTCGGCGATCGCCCGCAGCATGCCAGGCTTGGGCTTGCGGCAATCGCAGCCTTCGTCCGGCCCGTGCGGGCAATACACGATGTGGCCCACCTCGCCGCCCTGCTCGGCCACCAGCGCGCGCAGGCGCGCGTGCATGGCCTCGAGGGTTGCCAGCGAGTAATAGCCACGGGCGATGCCGGACTGGTTGGTGGCCACGGCCACCGTCCAGCCCGCCTTGCTCAACTGCGCGATGGCCTCGACCGAGCCAGGGATCGGGATCCACTCTTCCAGCGTCTTGATGTAGGCGTCGGAGTCTTGGTTGATCACCCCGTCACGATCGAGAATCAGCAGTTTCAAGGCTTACCCCAGCAGCGAAATGTCAGCCACGCCCAGGAACAGGCCGCGCAGGCGGCTGAGCAGGGCATAACGGTTGGCGCGTACCTTGGCGTCTTCGGCGTTGACCATCACCGCCTCGAAGAAGGCGTCGACCGGGTCACGCAGGGCCGCCAGGCGGGCCAGCGATTCGCTGTACTGGCGCGCAGCTGCCATCGGTTGCACAGCCAGGTCGGCCTGCTGGATGGCCGAGTACAGGGAGAACTCGTTGGCGTTGTCGAAGTACTTCGGCTCGACCTGGTCGGCGATGGCGCCTTCGGCCTTGCTCAGCAGGTTCGACACACGCTTGTTCACCGCAGCCAGGGCTTCGGCTTCCGGCAGCTTGCGGAAGGCCTGCACTGCTTGCACGCGCTGGTCGAAGTCCAGGGCAGAAGCCGGCTTCAGGGCACGTACCGACAGGTAGGTGGCAACATCGATGCCTTCGTCTTCGTAGCGTGCACGCAGGCGGTCGAAGATGAACTCCAGCACCTGCTCGGCCAGGCCAGCGGCCTTGACCTTGGCACCGAACTGCTTGACCGCGAACTCGACCGCAGCGCTCAGGTCGAGGTCCAGCTGCTTCTCGATCAGGATGCGCAGCACGCCCAGGGCGGCACGACGCAGGGCATATGGGTCCTTGCTGCCGGTGGGCAGCATGCCGATGCCGAAGATACCGACCAGGGTGTCGAGCTTGTCGGCGATGGCCACGGCAGCACCGGTGAGGGTCTGCGGCAGCTCGGCGCCAGCACCGCGCGGCATGTACTGCTCGTTCAGGGCCAGGGCGACGTCTTCCGGCTCACCGTCGTTGAGCGCGTAGTAGTAGCCGGCAACACCCTGCATTTCAGGGAATTCACCGACCATCTCGGTGGCCAGGTCGCACTTCGACAGCAAACCGGCACGGCCGGCGCGCTGGGTGTCGCCGCCGATCAGCGGGGCGATGAAGGCTGCCAGTTTGGAAACGCGCTCGGCCTTGTCGTAGACAGTGCCCAGCTGGGCCTGGAACACAACGTTCTTCAGGCGCTCGTTGAAGGTTTCCAGCGGCTGCTTCTTGTCCTGCTTGAAGAAGAACTCGGCGTCGGTCAGGCGCGGGCGCACGACCTTTTCGTTACCCTGCACGATCTGCTTGGGGTCACGGCTCTCGACGTTGGCCACGGTAATGAAGCGCGGCAGCAGCTTGCCTTCGCTGTCCAGCAGGCAGAAGTACTTCTGGTTGTCCTGCATGGTGGTGATCAGGGCTTCCTGCGGCACTTCGAGGAAACGCTCCTCGAACGAGCACACCAGCGGCACCGGCCATTCGACCAGGGCAGTCACTTCGTCCAGCAGCGCCGGCGGCACGATGGCGCTGCCTTCCTGCTGCATGGCCAGCTCGGCGGTGCGCTTGCTGATCAGCTCGCGACGCTCGGCGAAGTCGGCCAGCACGTAAGCCTTGCGCAGGTCTTCGACGTAGTTGGCCGGGGTGGTGATGACCACGTTTTCCGGGTGGTGGAAGCGGTGGCCACGGGATTCACGGCCGGCCTTCTGCGACAGGATGGTGCAGTCGACCACCTGGTCGCCAAGCAGCATCACCAGCCACTGGGTCGGGCGCACGAACTCTTCACGGCTGGCGGCCCAGCGCATGCGCTTGGGAATCGGCAGGTCGTTGAGCGAATCCTCGACGATGGTCGGCAGCAGGCTGGCGGTGGCCTTGCCCGGGATGTGCTGGGAGAAGCGCAGCTTGGCGCCGCTCTGGTCGATTTCCGACAGCTCTACGCCGCACTTCTTGGCGAAGCCCAGGGCAGCCTGGGTCGGCTCGCCGTCTTTGAAGGCCGCCTGCATGGGCGGGCCATCGATGTTGATGCTGCGGTCAGGCTGCTGCACGTCCAGCTGGCGGATCAGTACGGCCAGGCGACGCGGCGCGGCGTACACCTGTTTGCTGGTGTAGTTCAGGCCAGCGGCCTGCAGGCCCTTCTCGATGCCGGCCAGGAAGGCGTCGCCGAGGCTGGCCAGGGCTTTCGGTGGCAGCTCTTCGGTGCCCAGTTCTACCAGGAAATCTTGAGCACTCATTGTGCAGCCTCCAGCTTCGCCAACACTTCGTCACGCAGTTCAGGGGTGGCCATCGGGAAGCCCAGGCGTGCGCGGGCTTGCAGATAGCTTTGCGCCACGTCCCGGGCCAGGGTACGTACGCGCAGGATGTAACGCTGGCGCTCGGTTACCGAGATGGCGCGGCGGGCGTCCAGCAGGTTGAAGGTGTGCGAGGCCTTCAGGACCATTTCATAGGTCGGCAGCGGCAGCTCCAGCTTGATCAGGCGGTTGGCTTCGCTTTCATAGAAGTCGAACAGTTCGAACAGCTTCTCGACGTTGGCGTGCTCGAAGTTGTAGGTCGACTGTTCCACCTCGTTCTGGTGGAACACGTCGCCGTAGGTGACCTTGCCGAACGGGCCGTCGGCCCACACCAGGTCGTAGACCGAATCCACGCCCTGGATGTACATGGCCAGGCGCTCGAGGCCGTAGGTGATTTCACCGGTGACCGGGTAGCACTCGATGCCACCAACCTGCTGGAAGTAGGTGAACTGGGTGACTTCCATGCCGTTCAGCCAGATTTCCCAGCCCAGGCCCCAGGCGCCCAGGGTCGGCGACTCCCAGTTGTCTTCGACGAAGCGGATGTCGTGGACCAGCGGGTCGATGCCAATGGCTTTCAGCGAGCCGAGGTACAGCTCCTGGAAGTTGGCCGGGTTCGGCTTCAGGACCACCTGGAACTGGTAGTAGTGCTGCAGGCGGTTGGGGTTTTCGCCATACCGCCCGTCGGCAGGGCGACGGCTAGGCTGCACATAGGCGGCGTTCCAGGTTTCTGGACCCACGGCGCGCAGGAATGTAGCGGTGTGGAAAGTGCCGGCGCCTACTTCCATATCGTAGGGCTGAAGCACCACACAACCTTGAGCTGCCCAGTAGTTTTGCAGGGCGAGGATCAGGTCTTGGAAGGTACGCACGGCTGGCGTAGGCTGGCTCACGAAATTCACCTGTATCTGGGGATGCGGATGTAAAGAGCGGGAGTATAACCTGATTCGCCTCGCCCTCTACTCATTGGAGCCTTATGCCACGCTGCTTTTGGTGTACCGACGATCCGTTGTACCAGGCCTACCACGACCAGGAATGGGGAACGCCACAGCGTGACCCGGCGTTGCTGTTCGAGATGCTTTTGCTCGAAGGGTTCCAGGCGGGGCTTTCATGGATCACCGTTTTACGTAAACGCGAGCGTTATCGCGAGGTGATGCACGGCTTCGATCCGGTGAAACTGGCGGCCATGAGCGACGAACGGATCGAGGAGCTGATGCTCGACGCCGGCATCATCCGCAACCGCCTCAAGCTCAAGGCTGCCCGGCGTAACGCGCAGGCCTGGCTGGCTGTGGATAACCCCGCCGAGTGGCTCTGGTCGTTCGTGGGCGGCGCGCCGAAGATCAACCACTTCCAGGGCCGTGGCGATGTGCCGGCGGTCACCGACGAAGCCAAGGCCATGAGCAAGGCCCTGCAAAAAGCCGGCTTCACCTTCGTCGGCCCGACCATCTGCTACGCCTTCATGCAGGCCACCGGCATGGTCATGGACCACACCACCGATTGCGATCGCTACGCCGCCTTGTTGCGCTGAGGGGTTACAATGCGCGCCTTGCTGAAATAAGGAATTGCCTGTGGAAAAGTTCAAGGGCGCCCTGATGGTCGGGGTGCTGCGTCTGTTTGCCAAGCTGCCCTGGGGCGCTGTGCAGCGCGTCGGCGCCGGTATCGGCTGGCTGATGTGGAAAGTCCCCAACGGCTCGCGAAATGTCGTGCGCATCAACCTGGCCAAGTGCTTCCCGGAGATGGATCCGGTCGAGCGCGAGCAACTGGTCGGCCGTGCACTGAAGGATATCGGCAAATCCTTCGTCGAAAGTGCCTGTGCCTGGATCTGGCCGCCGCAGCGTTCGCTGGAGCTGGTCAAGGAAGTGCACGGCCTGGAAGTGCTGGAGCAGGCCCTGGCCTCGGGCAAGGGCGTGGTTGGCATCACCAGCCACCTGGGCAACTGGGAAGTGCTCAACCACTTCTACTGCAACCAGTGCAAGCCGATCATCTTCTACCGCCCGCCGAAGCTCAAGGCAGTGGATGACCTGCTGCGCGAGCAGCGGGTGCAGATGGGCAACCGCGTGGCGCCTTCGACCAAGGAAGGCATCCTCAGCGTGATCAAGGAAGTGCGCCGCGGTGGCCAGGTGGGGATTCCTGCCGACCCGGAGCCGGCGGAATCGGCGGGGGTGTTCGTGCCGTTCCTGGGCACCCAGGCGCTGACCAGCAAGTTCGTGCCGAATATGCTGGCCGGTGGCAAGGCGGTGGGGGTGTTCCTGCACGCGCTGCGGCTGCCGGACGGGTCGGGCTTCAAGGTGTTCCTGGAAGCGGCGCCGGAAGAGATGTACAGCACTGACGTGAACGTGTCGGCAGCGGCCATGAGCAAGGTGGTCGAGCGTTATGTGCGCGAGTACCCGAGCCAGTACATGTGGAGCATGAAGCGCTTCAAGAAGCGCCCGGCTGGCGAGCCGCGCTGGTATTGAGTTATCCACTGCTCTACTGCAGGCATGAATACCTGTCTGTCAAATTTAGCAGGGGCTCTGTGGGAGCGGGCTTGCCCGCGAAGAAGGCACCGCGGTGCATGGCACCGGCTTCGCCGGTGTTCGCGGGCAAGCCCGCTCCCACAGGGATCGCGTCAGCTTGAAGTTTTGTTGAGCTTTTTCAGGAACACGGTCATCTCTTTCTCGGCCTGTTTGTCACCATGGGCCTGGGCCGCCACGATCCCGTCTTCCCAGGCCTTGCGCGCCGCCGGCAGGTCGCCGACCAGCTGATACGCCTTCCCCAGCAGCTTCCAGGCCGCCGAGTACTTCGGGTCCTGCTCCACGCACCGCGCCAGGTGCACAGCTGCTTCCGCGCCATTGCCCTCGTCCAGCCAGGCCTTGCCCAGGCCAAACCTCAGCAGCGGGTTATCCACACCCTTGGCCAGCATTTTCTCCAGCGATTCACGCATGCCGTCTTCTCCTAGAAGAAACTCAAGCCGACGTGGAACAGCTTCTCCACATCGCGAATGTGCTTTTTATCCACAACGAACAGGATCACATGGTCGCCCGACTCGATCACCGTGTCGTCGTGGGCGATCAGCACTTCCTCGTCGCGGATGATCGCGCCGATGGTGGTGCCCGGTGGCAAGGCGATGTTTTCCACAGCCTTGCCGACCACCTTGCTCGACTTCGAGTCACCGTGCGCCACCGCCTCGATGGCCTCGGCCGCACCGCGGCGCAGCGAGTGCACGCTGACGATATCGCCGCGCCGCACGTGCGCCAGCAAGGTGCCGATGGTGGCCAGCTGCGGGCTGATGGCGATGTCGATATCGCCGCCCTGCACCAGGTCGACATAGGCCGGGTTGTTGATGATGGTCATGACCTTGCCCGCGCCAAGGCGCTTGGCCAGCAGCGACGACATGATGTTGGCTTCGTCGTCGTTGGTCAGGGCCAGGAAGATGTCGGCGTCGGCGATGTTCTCTTCGAGCATCAGGTCCTTGTCCGAGGCGCTGCCCTGCAGTACCACGGTGCTTTCCAGGGTATCGGAGAGGTGCCGGCAGCGTGCCGCGCTCATCTCGATGATCTTCACCTGGTAGCGGCTCTCGATGGCTTCGGCCAAGCGCTCGCCGATCTGCCCGCCGCCGGCGATGACAATGCGCTTGTTGGTCTCGTCGATGCGCCGCAGCTCACCCATCACGGCGCGGATGTCCTTCTTCGCGGCGATGAAGAACACTTCGTCATCGGCTTCGATCACCGTGTCGCCCCGTGGGGTGATCGGCCGGTCGCGGCGGAAGATCGCCGCCACGCGGGTATCGACGTTGGGCATGTGCGCGCGGATCTGGCGCAGCTGCTGGCCCACCAGCGGGCCACCGTAGTAGGCCTTTACCGCCACCAGCTGGGCCTTGCCCTCGGCGAAGTCGATCACCTGCAGCGAGCCTGGGTGTTCGATCAGGCGCTTGATGTAGTTGGTCACCACCTGCTCGGGGCTGATCAGCACGTCGACCGGGATATGGTCGTTGTCGAACAGCTCTTCGCGGGTCAGGTAGGCCGACTCGCGCACCCGGGCGATCTTGGTCGGGGTGTGGAACAGGGTGTAGGCCACCTGGCAGGCGACCATGTTGGTTTCGTCGCTGTTGGTCACCGCCACCAGCATGTCGGCGTCGTCGGCACCGGCCTGGCGCAGCACCGTCGGCAGCGAGCCGCGGCCCTGCACGGTACGGATGTCCAGACGGTCGCCGAGGTCGCGCAGGCGGTCGCCATCGGTGTCGACCACGGTGATGTCGTTGGCTTCGCTGGCCAGGTGTTCCGCCAGCGTACCGCCTACCTGCCCTGCGCCGAGGATGATGATCTTCATCCGCTACTCCCTAACCTTTGTGCTTATCCGCGCGAGGCGGCGATCTTGATCAGCTTGGCATAGTAGAACCCGTCGTGACCGCCCTCCTGGGCCAGCAGCTGGCGGCCGTGGGGCTGGCGCAGGCCGGCTTCGGTGGCCAGGTCCAGCTCACGGGCGCCCGGGGTGCGGGCGAGGAAGGCATCGATCACTTCGGTGTTCTCGGTCGGCAGGCTGGAGCAGGTGGCGTACAGCAGCATGCCGCCCACCTCCAGGGTCGGCCACAGGGCATCGAGCAGCTCGCCTTGCAACGCGGCCAGGGCCGGAATGTCGTCGGCCTGGCGGGTCAGCTTGATGTCCGGGTGGCGGCGGATCACGCCAGTGGCCGAGCACGGCGCATCGAGCAGGATGCGCTGGAACGGCTTGCCGTCCCACCAGCTGGCGGTGTCACGGGCATCGCAGGCGATCAGCTCGGCATCCAGCTGCAGGCGGTCGAGGTTCTCGCGCACCCGGGTCAGGCGCTTGGCTTCGAGGTCGATGGCCGTCATGTGGGCCAGGCCCGGTTCGGCTTCGAGCAGGTGGCAGGTCTTGCCGCCGGGGGCGCAGCAGGCGTCGAGCACGCGCTGGCCGGGGGCCAGTTCGAGCAGGTCGGCGGACAGCTGCGCGGCTTCGTCCTGCACGCTGACCCAGCCTTCGGCGAAGCCTGGCAGGCCGCGAACGTCGCAAGCCTCGGCGAGGACGATGCCGTCACGGCTGTATTGGCAGGCGCTGGCGCCGACGCCGGCCTCGGCCAGCAGCGCCAGGTAGGCGTCGCGGCTGTGATGGCGGCGGTTGACCCGCAGGATCATCGGCGGGTGGGCGTTGTTGGCGGCGCAGATGGCTTCCCACTGCTCCGGCCAGAAGGCCTTCAGCGACTTCTGCAACCAGCGCGGGTGGGCGGTACGCACCACCGGGTCGCGCTCCATGCCGGCGAGCAGCTCCTCGCCTTCGCGTTGGGCGCGGCGCAGCACGGCGTTGAGCAGGCCCTTGGCCCACGGCTTCTTGAGCTTGTCTGCGCAGCCGACCGTTTCGCCGATGGCGGCATGGGCCGGAATGCGGGTGTAGAACAACTGGTACAGGCCGACCAGCAGCAGGGCCTGCACATCGGCATCGGCAGCCTTGAATGGCTTCTGCAGCAGCTGCGCGGCCAGCAGATCCAGGCGTGGCTGCCAGCGGGCAGTCCCGAACGCCAGGTCCTGGGTCAGGCCCCGATCGCGTTCTTCGACCTTGTCCAGCTGTGCCGGCAGCGAGCTGTTCAGCGAAGCCTTGCCACTGAGTACAGCGGCAAGGGCACGGGCGGCGGCGAGGCGTGGGTTCATTGGCCCAGCACCTTGCCGGCGGCGAACATCTCACGGCGGCTGTTGAACAGGTCGCTGAAGTTCAGTGCCTTGCCACCAGGCAGCTGCAGGCGGGTCAGGCTCAGGGCCTGGTCACCGCAGGCGACGACCAGGCCGTCCTTGCTGGCGGAGAGGATCTCGCCCGGGGCGCCCTTGCCTGTGGAGACGTTGGCAGCCAGCACCTTCACGCTCTCGCCATCGAGCGTGCTGTGGCACACCGGCCAAGGGTTGAAGGCACGGATCAGGCGTTCCAGCTCGACGGCCGGGCGGCTCCAGTCGATGCGGGCTTCGTCCTTGTTCAGCTTGTGTGCATAAGTGGCCAGGGCATCGTCCTGGACCTCACCCTGCAGCGAACCGTCTGCCAGGCCGGCGATGGCCTGGACGACAGCGGGTGGGCCCATTTCGGCGAGGCGGTCGTGCAGGCTGCCGCCGGTATCGTCGGCGCTGATCGGGGTGACCACCTTGAGCAGCATCGGCCCGGTATCCAGGCCGGCTTCCATGCGCATCACCGTCACGCCGCTCTCGGCATCGCCGGCTTCCACGGCGCGCTGGATCGGCGCCGCACCGCGCCAGCGGGGCAGCAAGGAGGCGTGGCTGTTGATGCAACCCAGGCGCGGGATGTCGAGGACCACTTGCGGCAAGATCAGGCCGTAGGCGACCACCACCATCAGGTCCGGCTTGAGCGCGGCCAGTTCGGCCTGTGCTTCGGCATTGCGCAGGGTTGGCGGCTGGAACACAGGGATGTCATGGGCCACGGCCAACTGCTTGACCGGGCTCGGCATGAGCTTCTGGCCACGGCCGGCGGGGCGGTCGGGCTGGGTGTAGACGGCCACGATCTCGTACGGGCTGTCGAGCAGGGCCTTGAGGTGTTCGGCGGCAAACTCTGGAGTGCCAGCAAAGACGATGCGCATGGAGTTCTCGCTTGCAAAAAGAAAAAGGCTTGCCGGAGCAAGCCTTCTGGGAGGTGGGGATCAGGCTTGCTGGCGGTGCTGCTTTTCCAGCTTCTTCTTGATCCGGTCGCGCTTGAGCTGCGACAGGTAGTCGACGAACAGCTTGCCGTTGAGGTGATCGAACTCGTGCTGCACGCACACTGCCAGCAGGCCTTCGCATTCCAGCTCGTACGGCTTGCCGTCGCGGTCCTGGGCCTTGACCCGCACACGCAGCGGACGGTCGACGTTCTCGTAGAAGCCCGGGACCGACAGGCAGCCTTCCTGGTACTGGCCCATGTCGTGGGTCAGCTCTTCGACAGTCGGGTTGATGAACACGCGCGGCTCGCTGCGGTCTTCGCTGAGGTCCATGACCACGACCTGCTGATGCACGTTGACCTGGGTGGCGGCCAGGCCGATGCCGGGGGCTTCGTACATGGTTTCAAACATGTCGTCGATCAGCTGACGCAGGGCGTCGTCGAACACCGTTACCGGTTTGGCAATGGTGCGCAGGCGCGGGTCCGGGAATTCGAGAATGTTCAAGATGGCCATAAGGTCAGGCAGTCACTGTGCGGTCGGTTGAAAACTGAGCACACATAATAAAGGGAAACGGCGATTTCAGCACCTGTGAAAGCTCGGCTAGGGTCTTTATAGGCTTGATAGCCGGCAAACGATGGACAGCTTTTCAAAGTGTTACCCACAAACTTATCCACAGGTTGTGCCACGTAGATGGCCCTGTTTCGATCAAGGATGATC
Organism: Pseudomonas sp.; assembly: GCF_017744435.1. Classification (GTDB taxonomy): domain Bacteria; phylum Pseudomonadota; class Gammaproteobacteria; order Pseudomonadales; family Pseudomonadaceae; genus Aquipseudomonas. The sequence goes on along the minus strand of NZ_JAGIBG010000005.1, from coordinate 28,713 downwards.
CCCATGCCGAATTACCATTCGTCGCCTTGTCCACCTGCCGAACTGGAGGCGCGATTACGCCTGCATCGCTTGCCCGAGACCGGATTGCGACGTTTTCGGACCTTGCTGGAGGCCTTTGGCAGTGCGTCTTCTGCGCTCAGCGCACCCGGCCCTGCCTGGCGCGCGCTGGGTATTCCACAAGCCACCATCGATGCGCGGCGCAGTGCCGAAGTACGTGACGGTGCATTGGCTGCAATGGCCTGGCTAGAGCGTCCGGGCCAGCATTTACTGATGTGGGACGGCCCTGACTACCCGGCACTGCTGGGGGAAATCGACGATGCTCCACCGCTGCTTTTCGTAGCTGGCAATCCGGCACTGCTCGATCGACCCCAGTTGGCCATTGTGGGCAGCAGGCGTGCCACACCCCCCGCGCTCGACACGGCCAGGGCATTTTCCCGCTGCCTGGCGCAGGCCGGTTTCACCATCACCAGCGGGCTGGCCCTGGGCATTGATGGTGCCGCTCATCGGGCGGCACTGGAGGTTGGAGGGGGCACCATTGGGGTGCTCGGCACAGGCTTGCAAAAACTTTATCCACAGCGCCACCGCGACCTTGCGCGGATGATGACCGACATGGGCGGAGCCCTGGTGTCAGAGTATCCGCTCGACGCCGGGCCGTTGCCGGGCAACTTCCCGCGGCGCAATCGCATCATCAGCGGCCTGTCGCTCGGTGTGCTGGTGGTCGAGGCCAGCCTTGCCAGCGGCTCGCTGATCACCGCCCGCCTGGCGGCTGAGCAGGGCCGCGAGGTATATGCGATTCCTGGGTCGATCCACCACCCGGCAGCCAAGGGCTGCCACCAGCTGATCCGCGATGGCGCGCTGCTGGTGGAAAGCGTGGAGCAGATTCTGGAAAGCCTGCGCGGCTGGCAGAACCTGCCACCAGCTGCTGTGGATAAACCGGCACATCCGCTGCTTGCCCTGCTGCATGCCGCACCACAGACTAGCGAGAACCTGGCCCACTTCAGTGACCGGCCGCTGGCCGAGGTGCTGGCGCAGCTGACGGAACTGGAGCTTGAAGGGCGGGTCAGCAATGTCGCCGGGCGTTGGTTTGCCCGCGCCGGCTAAGTACACTGCGCGCAAGCAAGGTTAAAAGGCGGAGAGACGCAAATGGTGAGCAGTTTTCGTGTGCAACAAGCCGCACGTGAGATCCGGGCGGGCGCAGTGATCGCCTACCCGACGGAAGCGGTCTGGGGCCTGGGCTGCGACCCTTGGAACGAGGACGCGGTGTATCGCCTGCTGGCGCTGAAGTCGCGGCCTGTGGATAAAGGGCTGATCCTGATCGCCGACAACATCCGCCAGTTCGACTTTCTGTTCGAGGACTTCCCTGAGGACTGGATCGACCGCATGGGCAGCACCTGGCCCGGGCCGAACACCTGGCTGGTGCCGCACCAGGACCTGTTGCCCGAGTGGGTGACCGGGCAGCATGACACCGTGGCGCTGCGGGTCAGCGATCACCCGGTGGTGCGCGAGCTGTGTGCCTTGGTCGGGCCGTTGATTTCCACCTCCTGCAACCCGGGCGGGCGCCCGGCGGCAAAGACCCGCTTGCGGGTGGAGCAGTATTTCCATGGCCAGCTGGACCTGGTGCTCGGGGGGGCGCTGGGCGGGCGGAAGAATCCGAGTGTGATTCGCAACCTCGCTACTGGTGAGGTCGTTCGTCCGGGCTGATACCGCTGGCGAGGGCTTCGCCCTCGTTTCGCGACACAAGGCCGCTCCTACAAGAACAGCGCAGCTCTCAGCCCTGGCGCTATGCCTGTAGGAGCGGCCTTGTGTCGCGAAAGGGCCGCAAAGCGGCCCCATCAATCGTCAGACGTATTTCTGATTTGCCCGGTCTTGCCAATTGGGAAACTTCCTACTGTCTCTGTCCTAAGTCATCACCTTCCCTGCCGGAACCCCTGCCTCTAGCTTGCTCCCGTCGCAACTCGGCGGGAGCATCCGAAACAATGCCGCTATTCGAAAATGCCGAATATCTGATAAGGGCGAATCTGCAGCAGCTTGCGTCCAACAACCGAGTTAGAGCGGTGGAGATAGGCAGGTTTACCGCAGATCAATTTGAAGCGATCAACAGGCAGAAAGAAGCGCAGGCATTACCGCTGCTTGAGGATCCGGGCATCGTATTCATCGGCAGCCATGCCTACAGAAGCCGGGTGATTCGAGATGGATACACCATTGATGACATGGTTGTGCAAATCAAGGCAGCACTGGCGACGACATCAATCTGGAAAAGCGCAACGCGCATGACCGCTCTTCGCAGCACAATTGGCCGTGATGATGGCTATGGCAATGAGATCTTTGATGAAGCGATCTTTGAACTGACGGCACGCAAACCCAAAGCAGAGCTCTATTCCATCATCCCTAAAGGGGACAGGAACAAGCCCAAAAAATAAAGGCCGCTTAAGCGGCCAAAAGGTAAGGATGCACTCGCCCGGATAACTTGAAACTCAACCGGCGCACCAGTACAACCTCACGAAGAAAGGCTACGCTTCCGAACCCGCGCGGTCAAGCTGGTGGCTTCCCTGCCACATTCCGCTTTCGCTGAAGTCAGGTTTTTCTGAATTTGTCGGAATGACTGTCCAGCTTGCGGTTTGGGAAATATCCTACGACCCGCGTCCCCTGCCATCACCTTCTCAGTGGGAATCTCTGCCTCTAGGCTTCATCCGTCGCCGAACAACTTGGCGATCGGGTGTGGTAACCCGGAGTACGAATTCTGAATGGCAGCCAATGGCGGCTGTGCGCGGGAGGCTTTCGAGCCTGCCGGGTTTGGGATTCGTCCGGTTTACCACCCTGCGTACAGCTGCCTCCCAAGTCGTGTGGTAACGAATTGAGGGCCAGCCTTTAACAGGTGAATCCCTATGATCAAGAAAATCGTCCCCGATCCACCCCTTCCCTGCACCTCTACTCGCTCCTTCGGCCGCTGCGACGCCGGCCATGACCCGCTGTTCACCGTCAACCCGAACATTTCCGCCGAGGACGCTCTGGTCCACGTAGCCCTGTACCTGCGCAGCGCCTACGAAACCGGCTACAAAGCCCTGGATTACATGCGCGAAGAAGGCCGCGGCATGTTCTGGTCGAACCTGCATGCGATTGAAATGGCAGAGGGAGTGGTTGAGGCAATACTCGATGGGATCGAGTCGACCCCGCCACCGACGAACCGATCCTCACAGGCATAGCGCAGCTTTCAGAGCCGACGCAGTACCTGTGGGAGCGGGCGCGTCGAGGCGTCGAACCGCCGCGAACACCGGCAAAGCCGGCGCCATCCACCGCGGTGGCTGCTTCGCGGGCATGCCCGCTCCCACAGGGAACGTGTGTGGCTCAGGGGATTAGTACAGTCGATCCCACAGTCCTGCGCGCCGACAGCTCCGCTTGGGCCTTCGCCGCCTCGCTCAACGGATACCGCTGCTGGATATCCACAACCAGCTTCCCACTGCCAATCATCGCAAACAGGTCATCCGCCATGGCCTGGGTGTTCTCGGCATTGTTGGCATAGGTCGCCAGGGTCGGTCGGGTCACATACAGCGAGCCCTTCTGCGACAGGATCCCCAGGTTCACCCCGCTCACCGCCCCCGAGGCATTGCCGAAGCTCACCATCAACCCGCGCGGCTGCAGGCAGTCCAGCGAGGTCAGCCAGGTGTCGGCACCGACGCCGTCATACACCACCGGGCACTTCTTGCCATCGGTCAGCTCCAGCACCCGCTTGGCCACGTCTTCGCGGCTGTAGTCGATGGTCGCCCACGCCCCCAGCGCCTTGGCCCGCTCGGCCTTTTCGGCGGAGCTGACGGTACCGATCAGCTTGGCGCCCAGGGCCTTGGCCCACTGGCAGGCCAGCGAACCGACGCCACCTGCTGCGGCGTGGAACAGGATCACGTCGCCCGGTTTCACCTCATAGGTCTGCTTCAGCAGGTATTGCACGGTCAGCCCCTTGAGCATCACCGCTGCCGCCTGCTCGAAGCTGATGTTGTCAGGCAGCTTGACCAGGTTGGCCTCCGGCAGCGTATGCACCTCGCTGTAGGCGCCCAGGGGGCCGCCGGCATGGGCCACGCGGTCACCGATCTTCAGCCGGGTCACGCCCTCGCCCACCGCCTCGACCACGCCCGCCGCCTCGGTACCCAGGCCAGAGGGCAAGGATGGCGGTGCGTACAGCCCGCTGCGGAAGTACGTGTCGATGAAGTTCAGGCCGATCGCATGGTTGCGCACACGTACCTGCTGCGGCCCGGGTGGGGCGGGGTCGAATTCCACAAGCTGCAGCACTTCCGGGCCGCCGTGCTGGCTGAACTGGATACGCTTGGCCATCTCGCACTCCTCTTGTCGGGATCGGGAAAAGGCCTTCTATCGGACGCCTTTGCTTGATCGCCGTCAACTGCGGCGCGCGCGCCGGCGGTGGTATGCTACGCGGCGAATTCTTCCCTGCCCGTTCCTGGTGACCCGATGACTAGCCGCACCGAGGCCGTGAAAGCCTACCTGCTCGACCTGCAAGACCGCATCTGCTCTGCCCTCGAAGCCGAAGACGGCGGCGCCCGCTTCGTCGAGGACGCCTGGGTGCGCGAAGCCGGTGGCGGGGGCCGCACGCGGGTGATCGGGGATGGCAAGCTGATCGAGAAAGGCGGGGTCAACTTCTCCCACGTGTTCGGTGCCGGCCTGCCGCCATCGGCCAGCGCCCACCGCCCCGAGCTGGCAGGCCGCGGCTTCGAGGCGCTGGGCGTGTCGCTGGTAATCCACCCGCACAATCCGCATGTGCCGACGTCCCATGCCAATGTGCGTTTCTTCATCGCCGAAAAGGAAGGTGAAGAGGCGGTGTGGTGGTTTGGCGGTGGCTTCGACTTGACCCCTTATTACGGCAACGAAGAAGACTGCATCCATTGGCACCGCGTGGCCGAGCAGGCCTGCGCACCGTTCGGTGCCGACGTGTACCCGCGCTACAAGGCCTGGTGCGACCGCTACTTCCACCTCAAGCACCGCGGCGAGCCGCGTGGCGTTGGCGGGCTGTTCTTCGACGACCTGAACGAGTGGGACTTCGACACCTGCTTTGCGTTCCTGCGTGCCATCGGTGATGCCTACGTCGAGGCCTACCTGCCGATCGTCCAGCGCCGCAAGAACACCCCTTTCACCCCGCAGCAGCGCGAGTTCCAGGAATACCGCCGCGGCCGCTACGTGGAGTTCAACCTGGTCTATGACCGTGGCACGCTGTTCGGCCTGCAGTCTGGTGGCCGTACCGAGTCGATCCTCATGTCGCTGCCGCCACAAGTGCGCTGGGGCTATGACTGGAAGGCTGCGCCTGGCAGCGAGGAAGCGCGCCTGACCGAATACTTCCTGCAGGACCGCGACTGGCTCGGCCAGTAAGCCTGTGGATAAACAAGGAATCGCCATGGACCAGTACGTTGTTTTCGGTAACCCCATCGGCCATAGCAAGTCGCCGCTGATTCACCGCCTGTTCGCCGAACAGACCGGTCAGGACCTGGAATACGCCACGCTGCTGGCACCGCTGGACGAGTTCAGCGATTGCGCGCGCGGCTTCTTCAAGCAAGGCAGCGGCGGCAACGTCACCGTACCGTTCAAGGAAGAGGCCTATCGCCTGTGCGACAGCCTCACCCCGCGTGCCCGGCGCGCGGGTGCGGTGAACACGCTGAGCAAGCTGGCGGACGGCACGCTGCAGGGCGACAACACCGACGGCGCTGGCCTGGTGCGCGACCTGACGGTGAACGCCGGGGTTGAACTGGCCGGCAAGCGCATTCTCATCCTCGGGGCCGGTGGCGCCGTGCGCGGCGTACTGGAGCCGATCCTGGCGCACCAGCCGCAGTCGCTGGTGATTGCCAACCGTACGGTGGAGAAGGCCGAGCAGCTGGCGCGGGAGTTCGATGAACTGGGGCCGGTGGTGGCCAGCGGGTTTGCCTGGTTGCAGGAGCCGGTGGACGTGATCATCAACGCCACCTCGGCGAGCCTGGCGGGTGAGTTGCCGCCGATTGCCGACAGCCTGGTCGAGGCAGGGCGCACGGTGTGCTACGACATGATGTATGGCAAGGAGCCGACGCCGTTCTGCCAGTGGGCTGAGAAGCTGGGTGCGGCCAAGGTGCTGGATGGCTTGGGGATGCTGGCTGAGCAGGCGGCTGAAGCCTTCTTCATCTGGCGCGGGGTGCGGCCGGATACGGCGCCGGTTCTTGCTGAGCTGCGCCGGCAACTCGCTCGGGGCTGATCTCTTCCAGGATTGCACGATACCTCTGTGGGAGCGGGCTTGCCCCGCGAACACCGGCGAAGCCGGTGCCATGCACCGCGTTGCCTTCTTCGCGGGGCAAGCCCGCTCCCACAGGAGATATACACAGGCTCGGTAATCAGAGCCTGGCTTTGACGGCCTCCAGGGCTTCGCCATCAGCCTTGGTGGTTACCCCCGCCAACCACCCTTCCAGCCTCTCGGGGTGCTGCTTCACCCAAGCCTTGGCCGCCTCATCGAAGCTGATCTTCTTGTCCACAACCTCGGCCATGATGGTGTTTTCCATGTCCAGGGTGAAACTCAGGTTACCCAGCAGCTTCGCTGCATTTGGGCAGGCTTGTGGATAACCCTTGCGGGTCAGCGTGTACACCTCGCCCTTGCTGCCGAACCACTGCTCCCCGCCCGTCAGGTAGTGCATCTTCAGCTTCACGTTCATCGGGTGCGGCGTCCAGCCGAGGAAGGTGATGAACTGCTGTTTCTTCACCGCCCTGTCCACCTGCGTCAGCATCGCCTGCTCGCTGGACTCCACCAGCTTCCACTGGCCCAGGTTGAACTCGTTCTTGTCGATGATTTCCTTCAGCGACAGGTTCGCTGGCGCACCGGAGCCGATGCCGTACAGCTTCTTGTCGAACTGGTCAGCGTGCTTCTGCAGGTCGGCAAAATCCTTCACCCCGGCATTCCATACGTAATCCGGTACCGCCAGGGTGAACTCGGTGCCTTCCAGGTTGCGCGACAGCTGCTGCACATCGCCATTGGCGATGAACTTGTCATGGAAGCCCTGCTGCGCTGGCATCCAGTTGCCGAGGAAGGCATCGACCCGGCCATCCTTGAGGCCGCCGTAGATGATCGGTACCGCCAGGCTGTCGATCTTCACCTGGTAGCCCAGGCTTTCCAGCAGCAGCCGGGCGACGGCGTTGGTCGAGGCGATGTCGCTCCAGCCGGGGTCGGCCATCTTCACGGTGCTGCATTGTGCGTCGCCGTCGGCGGCGTGGGCCGTGGCGGTGGCCAGACCCAGAGGCAGAGCCAGGGCGAATACGACGGTGGAGAATTTGTGCATGGCGGCCTCTCTTCTCAATCCATGGGGGCGGGCTGTGGATAACGTGCCTTGCGCTCGAGGTCGTCGAGATCGATGTGGTTGCGCATGTACTGTTGGCTGGCGTCCACCAGCGGTTGGTGGTCCCAGCTTTTCAGCTTGCCGATGGCCAGCGCCTCGGCCACCAGGCGGCGGCGGCGCTGGCTGGCCAGCACTTGCTGGCGCAGGCCGGGAATATCCCAACGCTGCTGTGCTTCATCGACAAATGCCTGCAGCAGCGCCTGGTGGTCCGGGCTGCCGGTGAGATTCTCCCGCTCGTGCGGGTCGCGGCTCAGGTCATAGAGTAGGCAAGGGTCGTCTTCGCTGTACACGAACTTGTACGGCCCACGGCGAATCATCATCAGCGGGCCGACGGTGCCTTCGGCCATGTATTCGCCGATCACCTCGTCGTGGCCGCCCTGCCCTTGCAGGTGGCCGAGCAGTGAGCGGCCGTCCAGGTGCAGATGGTTATCCACAGCGCCACCGGCCAGTTCGACCAGGGTCGGCAGCAGGTCGCAGGTCGACACCGAGGCAGCCACCCTGCTCGGTGCAAAGCGTTTGGGGGCGTGAACCAGCAGCGGGACGCGTGCCGACATCTCGAACCAGTGCATCTTGTACCAGAGGCCACGCTCGCCCAGCATGTCGCCGTGGTCGCCGGAGAACACGATCAGGGTGTCGTCGGCCAGGTTGCATTCCTCCAGGGTCTGCAGCAACTGGCCGATGTTGTCGTCGATGTAGCTGCAGGCGCCGAAGTAGGCGCGGCGGGCGTCGCGGATCTTGTCCACAGGCAGCGGCTTGTTCCACAGGTCATAGACCTTGAGCAGGCGTTGCGAGTGGGGGTCGAGTTCTGCCTGGCTGAACTCGGTACGGGGCATGGGGATATCCACAGCCTCGTAGCGATCCCAGTAGCGTTTGGGGATGGTGTACGGGTCGTGCGGGTGAGTCATGGACACGGTCAGGCAGAACGGCCGGCCATCGTTTTCGCGCACGTGGTCGTAGAGGTACTGGCGCGCCTTGAACACGACCTCCTCGTCGAAGTCCAGCTGGTTGGTGCGTACGCAGGGCCCGGCCTGCAGCACCGAGGACATGTTGTGGTACCAGCTCGGGCGCACGTCTGGCTCATCCCAGTTCACCGCCCAACCGTAGTCAGCGGGGTAGATGTCGCTGGTCAGGCGCTCCTCGTAGCCGTGCAACTGGTCCGGGCCGCAGAAATGCATCTTGCCCGACAGTGCGGTGCGGTAACCCAGGCGGCGCAAGTAGTGTGCATAAGTCGGCACGTCGGCGGGGAAATCGGCTGCGTTGTCGTAGGCGCCGATACGGCTTGGCAGCTGGCCGCTGACCAGGGTGAAGCGTGACGGTGCACACAGTGGGCTGTTGCAGTAGGCCGAATCGAACACCACCGCCTGCTCGGCGAGGCGGCTCAGGTGGGGCATCTGGATAGGCGAAGGACCATGGATTGGCAGCAAGGGCGCGGCCATCTGGTCGGCCATGATGAACAGGATATTCGGGCGCGTCATGGTGGCTTCCATCGTTGAGGGTTATGCGAACTGCTTGCCTACCAAGATGCGACTGTGGATAACATGGGTAAAGCCCATCGCGGGCAATGTCTGGGATTAGCTGAGCTTATGTTTGACCACCTTGCCGAGTTGTCGCTGGATGCGTTGCGCGTATTCGAGGCTGCGGCCCGCTTGCGTGGCTTTACCGCAGCGGCATTGGAGCTGGGCACCACTCAGCCTGCGGTGAGCCAGCAGGTGAAGCGCCTGGAGGCGCAACTGGGCACCCGCCTGTTCGACCGGATCTACCGTGGCATCGGGCTGACCGAGGCGGGCCAGCTGCTGTTCGAGCAGGTGCACCAAGGTCTGCAGGCCATGGATGACGGCATTGCCCAGGCCAGTGGCCGTGGCCAGCGTGAAGTACTGCAGGTGGCTACTGACTTTGCCTTCGCGGCGTTCTGGCTGATGCCACGGCTGCAGCGCTTTCACGAGGCTTATCCACAGGTCGATGTAAGCCTGGTGACCGGTGAGCGCAGCCAGGGGATGCTGCGCCCGGATATCGATGTGGCGGTGCTGTTTGGCGACGGACGCTTCCATCAGGGCGAGAGCCGCTGGCTGTTCGACGAGGAGGTTTTCCCGGTTTGCAGTCCGCGACTGATTCATGGCAAACCCTTGTCGGCCGAGGCTTTGCAACGATTGCCGTTGCTTCATTTGCGCGGTGAGCAGGCTAGCCGCTGGTTTGACTGGGCGGGGGTGTTTCGCGGGTTTGGTGTGGCCGCTGCGCCGCCGGCGGGGCAGCTGCGTTTCGACAACTACACCCTGCTGATCCAGGCGGCCATTGCCGGCCAGGGCGTGGCGATTGGCTGGGGGCATCTGGTGGATGGCCTGGTGGAGCAAGGGTTGCTGTGCAGGCCGCTGGAGGGCAGCTTGCGCTCGGCAAGGGGGTATTACGCGGTGCTGCCGCCGCGCAAGCGGCGTGGGGTGTTGATCGAGCGGTTTGTGGATTGGCTGGAGCAAGAGCGCAGCCTGTGACATCCCCGGGGCCGCTTTGCGGCCCTTTCGCGACACAAGGCCGCTCCCACAAAAGACCTGCGTACGCCGACCGATGTGGGAGCGGCCTTGCGTCGCGAAAGGGCTGCGCAGCAGCCCCGGCAATCTAGACCACAAAGTTCAGATGTTCGCCCTGGTGCAAGTCCAGCTCCAGCATATCAATCATCCCCGCCGCCACCCGTGCCGACCCAACCTCTGGCAGTGTTGGCGGCATGTTGATCAGGGTCCAGCGCAACGAGCTGCGCTGCAGCCTATCGACCACTTCATTCACCGCTTCACGCTGTTCTTCGCTGTACATCCCGGGCGCATCCAGCACATCAAAATCGCCTACCAGCAACAGCCGGCGTATAGTCGTGCGGGCCAGCCCGGCCACCAGCGCTCCGCTCGCCCGCGCTTGCGCCGGCAGATCACCCGGTGCCAGCAGGGCAATCACCGCCGAGCCCCCTGCCGCACCCTGTTCCGCCTGGTCGGCATCGTCCAGCCCGCCTATCTTGAAATGCAGGCCAGGGCGAGGCGCATGGCGGTTGAGGTCGTCGACCACCGCAATGACTTCATGCTGGCGCGCCAGCAGTTCGATCATCAGGGCATTGCCCAGGCTGCTTTCAGCCCCGAACAACACCAGTTTGAACACTGGGGTTTCGGCATTTTTCACCGCATCACTCCCTTTGCAGGTGGGGGTGAAGATTGGACCGCAATCAGGAGTTATCGTGCAGAGGATCAAGGGTTATCACGCCCACGTGTACTACGACGCATCCACTATCGAGCAGGCCCGTGAGCTTTGCGAGGAAGCGGCGCGGCTGTTTCCCGTGACCATGGGGCGCATGCACCAGAAACCGGTCGGACCGCACCCGGACTGGAGCTGTCAGCTGGCTTTCGAGCCGGAGTTCGTGGGGGTGGTGTTGCCTTGGTTGGCGCTGTATCGGAAGGGCTTGGTGGTGTTTCTGCATCCGCTGACCGGGGATGAGCTGGCGGACCACCGGGATCATGCGATCTGGATGGGGGCTGTGCGGCCTTTGAATTTGTCGATTTTTGGCGGGTAGAGCGCAGTAGCCTGTGCTGGCCTCTTCGCGGGCGCGCCCGCGAAAAAGGCGACGCGGATCAGCGGCGGGCGCCGCGCACGCCCTCAGCCAGTGCCGAGCACAGGCTCAATACATCGCTCACTGCCTGACCGGCATCCTTGGCCTGGGCAATCTTGTCGACCAGCGCCGAACCGACAACTACACCATCGGCCAAGCGGGCGATCGCGGCGGCCTGCTCCGGTGTACGAATACCGAAACCAACGCTGATCGGCAGGTCGGTATGCCGACGCAGGCGGGCAATTGCCTCGGTCACGTGTTCGGTAGTCGCGGAACCGGCACCGGTCACACCCGCCACCGACACGTAGTAGACGAACCCGGAGCTGCGCTCCAGCACACGCGGCAGGCGCGCATCGTCGGTGGTCGGGGTGGTCAGGCGGATGAAGTCGATGCCTGCGGCCTGTGCCGGGGTGGCCAGCTCGGCGTCGTGCTCAGGTGGCAGGTCGACGATGATCAGGCCATCGACGCCGGCAGCCTTGGCCTCGGCAACGAACTTGTCCACACCGAAGCGGTGAATCGGGTTGTAGTAACCCATCAGCACGATCGGCGTGGCGTGGTTATCCACACGGAATTCGCGAACCATCTGCAGGGTCTTGGCCAGGGTCTGGCCGGCCTCCAGGGCGCGCAGGGTGGCGAGCTGGATGGCCACGCCATCGGCCATCGGGTCGGTGAACGGCATGCCCAGTTCGATCACATCGGCGCCGGCTGCCGGCAGGCCCTTGAGGATCTGCAGCGAAGCGTCATAGCCCGGGTCGCCAGCAGTGACGAAGGTGACCAGCGCGGAGCGGCCTTCGGCCTTCAGTTCGGCGAAGCGTTGTTCAAGACGGCTCATGCCTGTTTCTCCTGGGCTGCCATGTGGTTCATCACGGTTTGCATGTCTTTGTCGCCGCGGCCGGACAGGCAGATCACCATCAGGTGGTCTTTAGGCAGGTTCGGTGCGCGCTTGATCGCTTCGGCCAGGGCGTGGGAGCTTTCCAGGGCCGGGATGATGCCTTCCAGGCGGCAGGTGGCGTGGAACGCATCCAGTGCTTCGTCGTCGGTGATGCTGACGTACTCGACGCGCTTCACTTCGTGCAGGTAGGCGTGCTCCGGGCCGATGCCCGGGTAGTCGAGGCCGGCGGAAATCGAGTGGGCGTCGGTGATCTGGCCGTCTTCGTCTTGCAGCAGGTAGGTGCGGTTGCCGTGCAGCACACCGGGTACGCCGCCGTTCAGGCTGGCGGCGTGCTTGTCGGTGTGCACGCCGTGGCCGCCAGCTTCGACGCCGATGATCTGCACGCTCGGCTCTTCGAGGAACTCATGGAACAAGCCCATGGCGTTGGAGCCACCGCCGACGCAGGCGATCAGGCTGTCCGGCAGGCGGCCTTCCTTCTCTTGCAACTGGGCGCGGGTTTCCTTGCCGATGATCGACTGGAAGTCGCGGACCATTGCCGGGTACGGGTGCGGGCCGGCCACGGTGCCGATCAGGTAGAAGGTGTCGTCGACGTTGGTGACCCAGTCGCGCAGGGCTTCGTTCATGGCGTCTTTCAGGGTGCCGGTGCCGGCGGTGACCGGAACGATTTCGGCACCCAGCAGTTTCATGCGGAACACGTTGGCCTGCTGACGCTCGATGTCGGTGGCGCCCATATAGATCACGCAAGGCAGGCCGAAGCGCGCAGCGACAGTGGCGGTGGCCACGCCGTGCATGCCGGCGCCGGTTTCGGCGATCAGGCGCTTCTTGCCCATGCGCTTGGCCAGCAGCACCTGGCCGATGCAGTTGTTCACCTTGTGCGCGCCGGTGTGGTTGAGCTCTTCACGCTTGAAGAAGATCTTCGCGCCGCCGCAGTGCTCGGTCAGGCGCTCGGCGAAGTACAGCGGATTCGGGCGGCCGATGTAGTCGCGCTGGAAGTAGGCGAGTTCTTCGAGGAACTTGGGGTCGGCCTTGGCCGCTTCGTATTCGCGGGCCAGGTCCAGCACCAGCGGCATCAGGGTTTCAGCCACGTAGCGGCCGCCGAACGAGCCGAACAGGCCGTTGGCGTCGGGGCCGGGACGGTATTGGGACTGGGTCATGGGGCGCTCCAGGGCGTAATCGATGAGTGATGGGCTTTACTCTAACCACGGCAAGCCCGGCTGAAAACCGATAAGATTGCGCAAACTTGTCAGAAAAACTCACAGGTAAAATGGCCCACGACCTCCCTCCCCTCAACGCCCTGCGGGCCTTCGAGGCCACTGCCAGGCTCAACAGCGTCAGCCAGGCGGCCGAAGCGCTGCACGTCACCCATGGCGCCGTCAGCCGACAGATCAAGGTGCTTGAAGAGCACCTGGGCGTGGCCCTGTTCGTCAAGGACGGGCGTGGCATCAAACTCACAGATGCCGGCATGCGCCTGCGTGACGCCAGCGGCGAGGCGTTCGACCGCCTGCGCAGTGTGTGCGCCGAGTTGAGCCGGGATGTGAGCGAGGCGCCGTTCGTGCTGGGGTGTTCCGGAAGCCTGCTGGCGCGCTGGTTCATCCCCCGGTTGGGGCGCTTGAAGGCTGACCTGCCCGAATTGCGCCTGCACCTGTCGGCGGGTGAAGGTGACCTCGATCCGCGTCGGCCTGGGCTGGATGCGTTGCTGGTGTATGCCGAACCGCCATGGCCTGCGGACATGCAGGTCCACGTGCTGGCGCAAGAGCGCATCGGCCCGGTGCTGAGCCCGCACTTCGCCGGCTTCGACCGCTTGCAGGCGGCACCCGCCAAGGCTCTGCTGGACGAAGCCCTGCTGCATACCACCTCACGCCCGCAGGCTTGGCCAACCTGGGCTTCTGAACAAGGACTGGAAGCTAGCGCGTTGAAATACGGCCAGGCGTTCGAGCATCTGTATTACTTGCTGGAGGCGGCGGTTGCCGGCCTGGGGGTTGCGATCGCCCCACAACCCTTGGTTGCCGACGACCTGCGAGCCGGGCGTCTGAGTGCGCCGTGGGGCTTTTCGCCAACCCCGGCCGCGCTGGCGTTGTGGGTGCCTCGGCGCGCCGCAGACGGGCGCGCCGAGCAACTGGCGCAGTGGCTACGCGCCGAACTGGCCAGGCAGAGCGCTTAGTTGCGCTTGCACAGCAGGTACGCCGCCAGCAGGCCCAGCGCGCCAATGGCAACGCCTGCGGTGGTGTACGGGTGCTCCTGGGCGTAGTCGCGGGTGGCGATGCCGGTCTGGCGGGTGCGCTCTTTCACTTCCTCATAGGCATCGCTGATCAGGCTGCGCGAATGGCGCAGCGCGCTTTCGGCGTTGCTGCGCATCGCCTTCACTGACTTCTGGGTTTCCTCGGAGGCATCGTGCTTCAGGTTCTCCAGGCTTTTCAGGAGGCTTTCGATCTCCGCTTCCATGCTTTCCAGGGACGTTTTACGCAGCGAGTTGCGGTGCATGTTGACTCTCCTTTGCAGTATGGACTGTAAGGATTGCGACCCCCCGGCTGCGGGAAAGTGCGATCGAACTTTACCGAACGGCGGTGGCTCGCAGGTAAACCGGGCTTGCGCTGCTAGGCTCAATCTCACTGTCACCCAAGGAGAGCGCTCATGACCGATCATCACACTTACAAGAAGATCGAGCTGGTGGGTTCGTCCCACACCAGCATCGAAGAGGCGATCAACAATGCCTTGGCCGAAGCCGGCAAGAGCATCAAGCACCTGGAGTGGTTCGAAGTGGTCGATACCCGTGGCCATATCCGCGACAACAAGGCGGCACACTTCCAGGTCACGCTGAAGGTTGGCTTCCGCATCGCCAACAGCTGAAACATTCCCGGGCTGGAATAGCCTGGCGTGATGGCGTTATAACACCGGAGGGCGCCTTGGCGGCGCCCTTCTGGTCTTTTCTCATCTGTACAAGGAATGCGATCGATGAAGAAACTGTTGCTGGCGTTGGGTTTGATGGTACTGGCCGGTGGGGCGATGGCCGCCGGCAAACCCTGTGAAGAGCTCAAGGCCGAGATCGCCTCGAAGCTCGATGCCAAGGGCGTGAAGGGCTACAAGCTGGAAATCGTCAAGAAAGGCGAGCCGGCTGGCAAGGTAGTTGGCAGCTGTGAGGCGGGTCGCAAGGAGATTGTCTACCGCCGCAGCTAAGGTGCTGGATTCTTCGCGGGCAAGCCCGCGAAGAAGCTCACTCGGCCTTGAGGGCCTGCGCCATCAGCTCATAGGACCGAATCCGGTCGGCATGCTCATACAAGTCACAGGTAAAGATCAGCTCATCCGCCCCGGTCTGCTCCAGCAGCACTTCTACCTTGGCCCGCACCTTCTGCGGGCTGCCGATCATCGCCAGGCCCAGGAAACTCCCCACGGCATCGCGCTCATGGGGCAGCCATAGCCCGTCCATGCTCGGTACAGGCGGTTTCTGCATCAGGCTCTGGCCACGGATCAGCGCCAGAATGCGCTGGTACACCGAGGTCGCCAGGTATTCGGCCTGTTCGTCGGTTTCCGCCACCACCATCGGAATCCCCAGCATCACATAGGGCTTGTCCAGCGTGGTCGATGGCTTGAAATGGTCGCGGTAGATGCGGATTGCCTCATGCATGTAGCGCGGGGCGAAGTGCGAGGCAAAGGCGTACGGCATGCCGCGCATACCGGCCAGTTGGGCGCTGAACAGGCTGGAACCGAGCAGCCACAGGGGCACGTCGGTGTCGTGGCCGGGTACCGCGATCACTTTTTGATCATCGGTGCGTGGGCCAAGGTAGCGCGACAGCTCCTCGACATCATCCGGGAAGTCATCGGCGCTGCCGGCGCGGTCACGGCGCAGGGCGTAGGCAGTCATCTGGTCGGAGCCTGGCGCACGGCCCAGGCCCAGGTCGATACGCCCCGGATACAGGCTGGCCAATGTCCCGAACTGCTCGGCGATGACCAGCGGCGCATGGTTGGGCAGCATGATGCCACCGGAACCGACGCGGATGGTCGACGTGCCGCCGGCCAGGTAGCCGATCAGTACCGAGGTGGCCGAGCTGGCGATGCCGTCCATGTTGTGGTGTTCGGCCACCCAGAAGCGGTTGTAGCCAAACCGCTCGACATGCCGGGCCAGGTCCAGCGAATTGTGCAGCGATTGCGCCGGGCCTTTGTCGGCGCGCACCGGCACCAGGTCGAGGGTGGATATCTTCAGGTCACGCAGCTGCGTCATCGGAGCCTCCGCAAGAGTGGTTGGCCCGGAGGCCTTTTGGACTCTGTATGGGCAGATTCGAAGGATTCAATGCTCACCGGGCGATTGCTCTGAACTTGCCGCAGGACACTGACCTCGAAAATGTAGGTAAGTAACCCTATGACCAGGAGGCATCATGAAGAAGACAGCATCGGCGATCTGGCAAGGTGGCCTGAAGGATGGCAAAGGCCTGCTTTCCACCGAAAGCGGCGCGCTCAAGCAGAACCCCTATGGTTTCAACACCCGTTTCGAGGGCTCGCCGGGGACCAACCCGGAAGAGCTGATCGGCGCGGCCCATGCCGGCTGCTTCTCGATGGCGCTGTCGATGATGCTCGGGGAGGCAGGGTTCACCGCAGACCGCATCGATACCATTGCCGAAGTCACGCTGGACAAACAACCCGACGGCTTTGCCATCACCGCCGTGCACCTGATCCTCAAGGCCAAGGTGCCGGGGGCCAGCGAGGCGCAGTTCCTCGACATCGCCAACAAGGCCAAGGCTGGTTGCCCGGTGTCGAAGGTGCTCAACGCAAAGATCAGCCTGGACGCCGCATTGGTGGGCTAGGCGGCGCAACGGTGACGGTTTGCTGTAGTCTAAACAGCGTCGGCAGCGCAGCTGCCTTGCCAGGAGCCGTTCCATGATTCGCGTAGCAATCGCCGTGCTGGCTTCACTTGTGGCCACTTCTGCATTGGCGGCGGTGAAACCGTGCGAAGAACTCAAGGCTGAGATCGAAGCCAAGATCCAGGCCCAGGGTGTGACGTCCTACACCCTGGAAATCGTGCCCAACAGCGAGGTCAAGGATCAGAACATGATCGTCGGCACCTGTGATGGCGGGACGAAAAAGATCATTTACCAGAAGAACGACCGGTAAGTGATTGGGGCCGCACTGCGGCCCCAATGCTTTACGGGATGCAGAACACGTCGCTCGGCTCGTTCACCACCACCTTGCGGCTGGCGTCGTACAGCAGCACCTGCGGGTCCATCACCGGTGCCCGCGCCTCCAGGCGATAGCGCTCGCCGGCCTTGAAGTCGTCGAAGCGCACGGTCAGGTAGCAGGTCCGGTCCTTGGGGCTGGTGAGCATGCCGCCGGCATAGATTTCATAGTCGAACCGCACCACCAATTCATGCTTGCCAGGGGTCAGCTGGAAGTAACGGCCGTCGTCCAGGCGCTGGCCATCGAGGCGGTCGGCCATGAGCAGGCGGCCAGGGGTCACGGTGTAGAGGTCGACCCAGGCCTTGGCGGGGTCTACGGGCGGCAAGGGGCTGGCGCAAGCCCCCAGTGCACTGAGGGCGATCAGCATCATGGGCTGGCGCATGGCAAAACTCCCACTCGCGATACACGAGTTACAAGCATAGCGCCGTTTGTGCGGTTCAGGTGCGTTGGCAACCTGCTGGCAGGCCCTGCCCGACCAGTTTCTGCTGGTGGTCGTAAAGCTTGATCCATGGGCGGAAGCCGATACTGCCGGCCTGCAGCTGGTAGCGCTGGCCGGCGCTGAAGTCCTTGAAGGTCAGCTTGACCTGGCAATCACGCCACAATGGCTCGTCGACCGGGCCGATATTGCTCGGCGTGACCGGGAATTGATAGCGCACGGTCAGCTCGTGGCTGCCAGGTGGCACTTCGAAATAGCGCGTGTCGGCCCAGTCGCGCTCGTCCACCTGCTTCGCGTCCAGCGAAGTATCGTCATAGGGGGTGAGGTCGACCCAGGCCAGGTTCGGGTCCGGGTCGGGCAGGGTTGAACAGGCAGAAACCAGCAGCAGTGAGCCGGTGACCAACAGTGCACGCATGGCGAAACTCCCCCTTGGCGAGATAGTCTTGGAGCGCATTGGCCATGAGCACGTTGGATAGCCCCAGATGGATCTCTTTGTTCTTCTCAAGCGCTCAGGCCCTGGGCCACTCGACTGCGTTTTCAGGCGTTTGGTTCCCCTGCTGGCTGCCTTTCTGCTGAACGGTTGCAGCACCGTGGGCTATTACGGCCAGTTGGCCGAGGGGCAATGGCAGCTGTTGCGGGCGCGCCAGCCGGTGGACAAGGTGATCGCCGACCCGGCCAGCAGCCCGCGCTTGCGCGCTCGCCTGGCACATGCCGAAGCGGCGCGGGTATTTGCCAGCGAGCAGCTCAAGCTGCCGGACAACCAAAGCTATCGGCTCTACGCCGATTTGCAGCGCCCCTACGTGGTGTGGAACGTGTTCGCCACACCTGAGTTGTCGTTGCAACCGGTGACGCATTGTTTCCCCATTGCCGGCTGCGTCGCCTACCGTGGCTATTACCGCCAGGGCGCTGCGCGTGGCGAGGCGGCGCTGATGCGCGAGCAAGGTCTGGACGTGTACGTGAGCGGCGTCGAAGCGTATTCGACGCTGGGCTGGTTCGATGACCCGATTCTTTCTTCCATGGTCGGTTGGGGGGATGAGCGGCTCGCCACGTTGATCTTCCATGAGCTGGCCCATCAGCGCTTTTATGTGCAGGACGACACCGAGTTCAACGAGTCGTTTGCCACCTTCGTCGAGCAGGAAGGCACGCGGCAATGGCGCACTGCCCGTGGGCTTGCGGCGACTGGGGAGGATCAGTCGCAGCAGCGCGACCAGTTCACCCGGTTGGTGCTGGCCAGCCGTGAGCGGTTGCAGGCGATTTATGCAGGGCCCTTGGATGACGCGCACAAGCGGGCGGCCAAGCAGGCGGAGTTCGAGCGCTTGCGGGCTGAATACAAACAGGTGCGGGACAGCCAGTGGAACGGCGACAAGCGCTATGACGCCTGGATCTATGCGCCATTGAGCAATGCCAAACTGTTGCCGTTCGGGCTTTATGACCAGTGGGTGCCGGCGTTTGCGGCTGTATTCCGAGAGGTGGGTGGGGATTGGGCGCGGTTTTATGAGCGGGTCGAGCAGCTTGGGCGGTTGCCGGCTGTCGAGAGGAAAGCGGTGTTGCAGCGGTTGATGTGAGCCTGTGAAATTTTGGGGCTGCAAAGCAGCCCCGTGGTCCTCAGCCCTGGATAAAGGCCTGATGCAACTCGGCCACAGTAGCGAAATGGAAGGCCGGCGCCTCAGCCACCAGCTCTTCCCGGCTACCAAACCCATACCCCACCGCCACCGCCTGCAACCCATTGCTGCGAGCCCCGATCAGGTCATGCTTGCGGTCGCCAATCATCAGCGTCTGCGCTGGATCCAGCCCTTCCTCATCCAGCAGATGACGGATCAGCTCGACCTTGTTGGTCCGCGTGCCATCCAGCTCGCTGCCGTAGATCACCTTGAAGTGGTGATCGAACGCAAAGTGCCGGGCAATTTCCCGGGCGAACTCCCACGGTTTGGACGTGGCGATATACAGCGTCCGACCTTGCCCATTCAGGGCTTCGAGCAGCTCCGGCACGCCTTCGAACACCAGGTTCTCGTACAAGCCAGTGACACGGAAGCGTTCCCGGTAGAAGTTCACCGCTTCCCACGCCTTGGCTTCATCGAAGCTGTAGAACTGCATGAAGGCCTGCAGCAGCGGTGGGCCGATGAAGTGTTCGAGGCGGGTCAGGTCCGGCTCGTCGATGCCCAGCTTGGCCAGGGCGTACTGGATCGAGCGGGTGATGCCCAGGCGCGGGTCGGTCAAGGTACCGTCGAGGTCGAAGAGGATGTTCTGCTGGTGCATGTTCGTCTCGGTAGTCGGGTTCATTGCGGTTGGTCGTAGCCTTCGGCCAGGTGCTGGTCCTTGAGCTTGACGTAGTTGCCGGCGCTGTAAGGGAAGAAGGCGTGCTCCTGGTCGTTCAGCGGTCGCACCTGCTTCACTGGGCTGCCCATGTACAGGTAGCCACTGACCAGGCGCTTGCCGGGCGGCACCAGGCTGCCGGCACCGATGATCACTTCGTCTTCGACGATGGCGCCATCCATGATGGTGCTGCCCATGCCGACCAGGATGCGGTTGCCCAGGGTGCAGCCATGCAGCATGACCTTGTGGCCGATGGTCACCTCGTCACCGATGATCAGCGGGAAACCGTCGGGGTTGAAGGGCCCGGCGTGGGTGATGTGCAGCACGCTGCCGTCCTGCACGCTGGTGCGCGCGCCGATGCGGATGCGGTGCATGTCGCCACGGATCACCGTCAGCGGCCAGACAGAGCTGTCTTCGCCGATCTCCACGTCGCCCAGGACCACCGCCGAACGGTCGACAAACGCCCTGAGTCCCACTTTCGGAGTGTGTTGCTGGAAGCTGCGGATGGCCATGATAGCGTCTCTCATCTTTGCCGATAGGCAGGCTGCCTGCTGCGGTCGGCGTCGATTGTAATTAAGATGGGGCAGTGTTTCTCCTGCCAAGGTATCCGAACCGTGAGTGCGAACAACCCGCTTCTGCAGTCCTACGATCTGCCGCCCTTCTCGCAAATCCGTGCCGAACACGTGTTGCCGGCGATCGAAGCGATCCTGGCCGACAACCGTAAAGCCATTGCCGAGATCCTCGAACAGCAGGGCGAGACCCCTACCTGGGCCGGCCTGGTGCTGGCCATGGACGAACTGAACGACCGCCTGGGTGCCGCCTGGAGCCCGGTCAGCCACCTCAACGCGGTGTGCAACAGCCAGGAACTGCGCGAGGCCTATGAGTCCTGCCTGCCGGCGCTGAGTGCCTACTCTACCGAACTGGGCCAGAACCGCGCGCTGTTCGAAGCCTATGAGGCACTGGTCAACAGTCCGGAAGCCGCAGGCTTCGACGTGGCGCAGAAGACTATCCTCGACCACGCCCTGCGTGACTTCCGCCTGTCGGGCATCGACCTGCCGGCCGACCAGCAGCAGCGTTATGCCGAAGTGCAGAGCAAGCTGAGCGAGCTGGGCAGCCGCTTCTCCAACCAGCTGCTCGACGCCACCCAAGCCTGGACCAAGCACGTCACCGACGAAGCCGCACTGGCCGGCCTGACCGATTCTGCAAAGGCGCAGATGGCCGCTGCCGCCCAGGCCAAGGGCCTCGACGGCTGGCTGATCACCCTGGAATTCCCCAGCTACTACGCGGTGATGACCTACGCCAGCGACCGCGCCCTGCGCGAAGAGCTGTATGCCGCCTACTGCACCCGTGCTTCGGACCAGGGCCCGAATGCCGGCCAGTTCGACAACGGCCCGGTGATGCAGCAGATCCTCGACCTGCGCCAGGAACTGGCCGGGCTGCTGGGCTACAAGAATTACGCCGAGCTGAGCCTGGCGACCAAGATGGCCGAGTCCAGCGACCAGGTGCTGAGCTTCCTGCGCGACCTGGCCAAGCGTTCCAAGCCGTTTGCCGCACAGGACCTGGAGCAGCTCAAGGCCTACGCCGCCGAGCAGGGCTGCCCTGAGCTGGCCAGCTGGGATGCCGGTTATTTCGGCGAGAAGCTGCGCGAGCAGCGTTACAGCGTGTCGCAGGAAACCCTGCGCGCCTACTTCCCGATCGACAAGGTGCTCAGCGGCCTGTTCAGCATCGTCCAGCGCCTGTACGGCATCGAGATCGCCGAACTCAAAAGCTTCGACAGCTGGCACCCGGACGTGCGCCTGTTCGAGATCAAGGAAAACGGCCAGCACGTCGGCCGCTTCTTCTTCGACCTCTATGCCCGTGCCAACAAGCGTGGCGGTGCCTGGATGGACGGTGCCCGCGACCGTCGTCGCACGGCTGGCGGCGAGTTGCAGAGCCCGGTGGCCAACCTGGTGTGCAACTTTACCCCGGCCGCACCTGGCAAGCCCGCGCTGCTCACCCACGATGAAGTCACCACCCTGTTCCACGAGTTCGGCCACGGCCTGCACCATATGCTGACCCGCATCGAGCATGCCGGTGTGTCCGGCATCAACGGTGTGGCCTGGGACGCCGTCGAACTGCCGAGCCAGTTCATGGAAAACTGGTGCTGGGAGCCGGAAGGCCTGGCATTGATTTCCGGCCACTATGAAAGTGGCGAAGCCCTGCCCCAGGACCTGCTGGACAAGATGCTCGCAGCGAAAAACTTCCAGTCGGGCATGATGATGGTGCGCCAGCTGGAGTTCTCGCTGTTCGACTTCGAGCTGCACGCCAGCCACGGCGACGGCCGCAGTGTGCTGCAGGTCCTCGAAGGCGTGCGCGATGAGGTTTCGGTGATGCGCCCGCCGGCGTACAACCGCTTCCCCAACAGCTTCGCGCACATCTTTGCTGGCGGTTATGCGGCAGGCTACTACAGCTACAAGTGGGCTGAAGTGCTGTCGGCCGACGCCTTCTCGCGCTTCGAGGAAGAAGGCGTGCTGAATGCCGAGACCGGCCGTGCGTTCCGTGAAGCGATCCTGGCCCGCGGCGGCTCGCGCGAACCCATGGAACTGTTCGTGGACTTCCGTGGGCGTGAACCTTCCATCGATGCATTGCTGCGCCACAGTGGCCTCACCGAGGACGCTGCGGCATGAGCGAGGTAGCTGTGAACAAGACCAAGAAGCGCTTCATCGCCGGGGCGATCTGCCCGGCGTGCAGCGAGCCCGACAAGCTGATGATGTGGAGCGAAGACGACGTCCCGCACCGTGAGTGTGTGGCTTGCGGCTTCACCGACACCCTCAACGAACAGGGCCTGTCGGTGCCCAAGGAGCTCGGTACCCGGGTCAACCAGCTGGCGCCGAAAGCGGTGCCGGCCAAGGTGCAGACCGTGCAGTTCTTCCCGAACCCGAAGCTGAAAAAGCCGAGCGAATAATCCGGGTCGAAAAGGTGTTAGATAATGCCTGCCGCGGGAGTGGAGGGAGTGCGGATAGTTCTGCTCTTCTTCCGCATCCCGTCAGGTACTGTCATGACACTCTCACATGCTGCAAATTTGCTGGATTACCGGCAGGTCTCTCCCGACCAGGCCCTGCAGGCTATTGAAACCAGCATTGCCAACTATCGACTGGGCATCGAAGCGGTTGTCGAGCATCAGGCCACATTACCCACCTGGGACGATCTCGTCCTTGCCATCGATGCGCTCGATGCCGATCTTCAAGGCACTTTCTATGACTTCGCGCCGATGGCCAACCACAGCGATGAGTGGGGGCAGGTGTTCCAGAAGACTTATGTTGAGGCCGATGGGTGCTTCAAGGACAAGCTGCGAAATGTCGAGCTCTATCAACTCTATGATCGTTTGGCCAACAGCGCAGTGGGTCAGCATCTGGATTCGCGCAAGCAAGCGACGCTGGCGCTGATCCTTCAGGAATACAAGAACGGCGGCGTACACCTGAGCACGGATGACAAAGCCCGCCTGCAACAACTGGAAAAGCGAATAGGCGAGCTCTCTACACGGTTCCTGGCCAACGTCAATTCCTCCGTTGCATCCCTTGCCGTTCACATTACGGATGAAAGCCGACTTGAAGGCATTGCCGTTCAACAACAGGGGCAAATGCGCTCGGCTGCGCAGGCCGCAAAGCTCTCCGGTTGGCTGATTGCCTGCGACGAAGCCAATTTCACCCACGTCCTCAAATTTGCAAAAGATCGATCGCTGCGTGAACAGGTTTATCGCGCCTACCATTTGCAGGGTGTCAGCGACGACCCTGCGCTCGACAACGGTGAGGTGATTCGGGAGCTCGCTGAACTGAGAAATGAAAAGGCGCGCTTGCTGGGGTTCGAGGATCATGTGCAGCTGAGCGTGCAGACCAAGAGTATCGGCACTGTTGCCCGGCTGGAGGCGTTTCTGCAAAGTCTGGAAGATCGGGTGAAACCGGCCATGTCGGCCTTTAGAGGCACGATCGAGCCGCTAGCGGCAGCACATGGCATTGATACCCTCGAACCTTGGGATATCGAGTATCTGCACGCCAATGCCCGCAGCTCCGAGACCCAGCTTTCGGAGGCAACGATGCAGGAATACTTCACGTTCGAAGGTGTGGTGGCGGCGCTGCGCGAGATGGCCAGGCGGCTCTTTGGCGTTGAGTTGCAGAAGTTGAATGACTCAAACGCCTGGCATCCCAGCGTGCTCATCTTTGAGGTGATCAAGGATCATGCAACGATCGGTTACCTTTACCTGGATGCCCTGCAGCACGATGGCAAAGCACCTGACACGGTCCAGACCGTGACCCATTGGCATCGACGAGTAGATGCCGAGGGGCGTTACCACCGTGTCGTGGTTGCCGTGTACAGCGACGTACCTCAGGGGATTGATGGCCACCCGCCGTTACTGGACCACCTGGCACTCAGAAAGCTCTTCCACGAGTTTGGTCACGCCCTGCACAGTCTGCTGGTCAGCACGAACAGTCACCTGCTCTCCGACACGCGTCAGCTGGGCACCGATGGGGTGGAAGTGCCATCGAAACTCTTCGAGTGCTGGGTCTGGGATGCCGATTATCTGGCAAGTATCTGTGCTCACTACCAGGATGGTCGAAAGTTGAGCAGCGCTGAACTGAAGCCGGTGTTGAACAAGCTGCAAGCCGACAATGGCCGGTCAAGCGCGATGCTCCTGGGCCGAGCGTTTCTCGACCTGGGCTTGCACCGGTCGGCCAAGAACGCGCTGGACCTTTCCCGGCTCGTGACTGACAGCCATCAGCGCACCGGGCTCTGGCCGTTGAACGGTTTCGAGAAACCGCTGCACGGTTTCACACATCTGGTGACGGGTTACGATGCCGGCTTTTTCGGTTACCTGTGGGCGGATGTCCATGGGTGGGACCTGTTCAGCCGGTTCGAAGCGGCAGGCTTGCTGGATCAGCCTACCGGTCGAGCATTGATGGATGAGATTTTCGCACCATCCGTATCTCGACCGTTCTTGCAGAGTATCGAATCGTTCCTGGGCCGACCGACGAATGCCAACCGATTCCTGGAGTGGACAGGGCTGGCCTGATGCCGTTTCGGTGACCAGCGGCGCTGGTGTGATTCGCGCGAAAACTATACTGTATATAAATACAGTCTAGGTAGCGTCCATGATGATTCCTGCGTCGCAGAAAGGGCGTGGCACTGTCCTGCAACCACACAACCGTTTTGCTTCGTCCCGCTCCGTGGTCGAGGACGATGGTTGGTATCAGGAAGTGCCACTCACCCAGAGCACCGAGGTGCGCATCGAGAGGGCCAAGTCCGTCATCAGTCGCAATACCTCGCCCGACTTGCCCTTCGACCGCTCGATCAACCCTTATCGCGGCTGCGAGCATGGCTGCATCTACTGTTATGCCCGCCCCTCCCATGCATACTGGGACCTTTCCCCGGGGCTGGATTTCGAAACCAAGCTGATCGCCAAGACCAATGCTGCCGAAGTGCTTGCGCAGCAGTTGAGCAAGCCGGGTTATGTCTGTGCGCCGATCAACCTGGGCTCCAACACCGATCCTTACCAGCCAATCGAGCGCGAGCAGCAGCTGACGCGTCGATTGCTGGAAGTCCTTTTGCGCTTTCGCCACCCGGTAATCATCGTCACCAAGGGCGCGCTGGTGTTGCGCGATCTGGACCTGTTGGCCGAAATGGCCAGCCAGCGTCTGGCTCGGGTAATGATCAGCCTCACTACCCTGGACGACGATCTCAAACGCGTGCTCGAGCCCCGCGCGGCTTCACCCAAGGCCAGGTTGCGGGCCATTCGCGTCTTGCGCGAAGCCGGTGTGCCGGTGGGTGTCTTGTGCTCGCCGATGATTCCGATGATCAACGACAGCGAGCTTGAGCACTTGTTGGAGGCGGCCAAGGAAGCGGGCGCACAGAGTGCTGCCTACATGATGCTGCGCCTGCCGCTGGAAGTGGCGCCGTTGTTCGAGCAGTGGCTGCAGGACCATTACCCGCAGCGGGCGGCCCATGTGCTCAGCCTGATTCGCCAGAGCCGGGGTGGCGAGCTGTATGACAGCCGCTTTGGTGCGCGCATGCGTGGCGAAGGGATCTTTGCCGAGCTGTTGGCTCAGCGTTTTTCCAGGGCAATGAAGCGCCTGGACTTCGAGGGGCGGGAAGCGCAGGCGCTGGATTGCTCGGCCTTTTGCCCGCCAGGTGGTCAGATGGCGTTGTTCTGACAGCAGGTGGCGCTTGTAGACATCCCCAGTGTTACTCATTCAAGCAAATAATCTGAGTAATGACGCTTGGCAGTTGATGCTTTTTTGCTATTATTCAGCTCCCGCCTTATAGATCTGGAACGCCTGTTCTAGAGCCTTCGAATTAAGTTTCAGTTAAGTTTTCCCCGCTAGCGTAGGAAACCAGTCAGCGAAGACTGTGATCTATCGCCTGTGCGCGTCATCTAACTCTGCGCATAGCCAGAATCTTTCACCGGTAAAATGGATTTACCTACACACCGTCAAGAGGATGAATCATGCCCGTCAAGGACCCATCCAAGGTCGTTCCGCCAGCTCCAGCGGAGAGCGCCGATGCCGCCCTGAAGCACATCGTCGACGGCTTCCTGCGCTTTCACCATGACGTCTTCCCCGAGCAGCAGGAGCTGTTCAAGAAGCTCGCCACCGCGCAAACCCCGCGCGCCATGTTCATCACCTGTGCCGACTCGCGCATCGTCCCCGAGCTGATTACCCAGAGCTCGCCAGGCGACCTGTTCGTGACCCGTAACGTCGGTAACGTGGTACCGCCGTATGGCCAGATGAACGGTGGTGTTTCCAGCGCTATCGAATACGCCGTGCTGGCGCTGAAGGTGCACCACATCATCATCTGTGGTCACTCCGACTGTGGCGCGATGCGTGCCGTGCTCAACCCGCATTCGCTGGACAAGATGCCTACCGTCGGTGCCTGGCTGCGTCACGCCGAAGTGGCCCGCACCGTGGTCGAGAACAACTGCTCGTGCGGCAGCGAACACGAAAGCATGCAGGTGCTGACCAAGGAAAACGTCATCGCCCAGCTGCACCACCTGCGCACTCACCCGTCGGTGGCCTCGCGCCTGGCCGCTGGCCAGCTGTACATCCACGGCTGGGTCTACGACATCGAGACCAGCAAGATCGAAGCCTATGACGCCGCCAGCGACAGCTTCCTGCCCCTGGCCGCTGGCCAGCCGGTGCCTAGCGCCACTCCGAGAGGCCGCTACTAAGCGACTCGTCCACAGCTGAACCTTGAATAGCCAGCTGCACCCCATGGGGTGTGGCGCGGCCTTCGGCTGCCTTGAAAATGCCCTGACTACCTGCCGGCGATCGCGCTGGCGGCCCGCGCCTGCGCGCTCGTCAGG
Source organism: Pseudomonas sp. (assembly GCF_017744435.1). Taxonomy (GTDB): domain Bacteria; phylum Pseudomonadota; class Gammaproteobacteria; order Pseudomonadales; family Pseudomonadaceae; genus Aquipseudomonas. The sequence goes on along the minus strand of NZ_JAGIBG010000005.1, from coordinate 1,647 downwards.
GGCCAAACGTGCCCACGGCCAGAGGAATGGCCGTGCGACAGAGAAAGGAGAACGATGGTGAACATGACACAGTTGAAAGCGGCCCTGCCGCGTGAGTTGCTGGCGTCGGTGGTGGTCTTTTTGGTCGCCCTGCCGTTGTGCATGGGTATTGCGATCGCCTCGGGCATGCCGCCAGCCAAGGGCCTGATCACCGGTATCATTGGCGGCATCGTGGTCGGCTTCCTGGCGGGTTCGCCATTGCAGGTCAGCGGCCCGGCGGCGGGCCTGGCGGTGCTGGTGTTCGAGCTGGTTCGCCAACATGGCATGGCGATGCTCGGGCCTATCCTGCTGCTGGCGGGGATCCTGCAATTGCTGGCCGGGCGCTTGCGCCTGGGGTGCTGGTTCCGTGTCACCGCGCCAGCGGTGGTGTACGGCATGTTGGCCGGTATCGGTGTGCTGATCGTGTTATCCCAGGTACATGTGATGTTCGACACGACGCCACAACCATCGGGCCTGCAGAACCTCCTGGAGTTCCCCTCCACCGTGGCTGCGGCCCTGCCTCAGGAGAGCGCCGGCTCCGGCTGGATGGCTGGCGCACTGGGGTTGGGCACCATCGCGATCATGTGGGGCTGGGAGCGCGTGCGGCCGCAGAAGCTGCGCTTCGTGCCAGGTGCCTTGCTCGGTGTGGCGGCGATGACCGCCATCGCCATGTGGCTGGCGCTGCCGGTGAATCGTGTGCAAGTACCGGCCGACCTGTCCGAAGCAATCGACTGGATACGCCTGGACGACCTGATGAAGCTCGCCGACCCAACTCTGCTGGTGGCGGCTTTCGCCCTGGCCTTCATCGCTAGTGCCGAGACGCTGCTGTCGGCAGCCGCCGTAGACCGCATGCACAGCGGCCAGCGCTCGGACTTCGACCGTGAGCTGTCGGCGCAGGGCATCGGCAACATGCTCTGCGGTGTGCTCGGCGCGCTGCCGATGACCGGGGTGATCGTGCGTAGTTCTGCCAACGTGCAAGCGGGCGCGCAAACTCGTGCCTCGGCGATCCTGCATGGCCTGTGGTTGCTGGCATTCGTGGTGGTGCTGAGTAGCGTACTGCAGCAGATCCCCGTGGCAAGCCTGGCCGGGGTGCTGGTGTTCACCGGCGTGAAACTGGTGGATTTCAAGGCGTTTCGCGGGCTGGGCCGTTATGGGCGGATGCCGATGTTCACCTACGCGGCCACCGCACTGGCGATCATCTTCACCGACCTGTTGACCGGTGTGCTGCTGGGCTTTGCCCTGACGCTGCTGAAACTGGCGTTCAAGGCGGCGCGGCTGAAGATCAACCTGGCGAGCCTGGAGAAAGACGGGCACATGGAGCTGCGACTCAGTGGTGCGGCAACCTTCCTCAAGGTGCCGGCACTGACCCAGGTGCTGGATAGCGTGCCAGCCGGGACCACCTTGCATGTGCCGTTGAGCAACCTGAGCTACATCGACCATTCGTGCCTGGAATTGCTCGAGGACTGGAGCCGGAGCAACGCGGCCAATGGGGCGCGGTTGGTGATCGAGCAGCGGCGATTGAAGCGGCGGATCGAGGGGCGGATGCGCACTACCGCAGGTGTGGGCGCTTGAGCTGAATAGCGCTGTTGCCTGTCCCGGCCTCTTCGCGGGCACGCCCGCTCCCACAGG
>NZ_JAGIBG010000059.1 GCF_017744435.1 Pseudomonas sp. | reverse complement strand
TTCCGCAAGGAAAGTCTCAAGCACTACAGCGCCGACCTGACCTACACCCTGGTCCGCGCCGAAGGCGGCTTCAAGATCCACCGCAAGGTGATCAGCCTGATCAACAGCGACGATGCCCTCGCCGGCATCGGCTACATCCTCTGAGGTCATGCATTCACCCTGTGCTATTCCCGGGCGCGTAGCAAGCAAGCGCCCGGTGCTGGATATCTAAAAACAACAAAAACAATACGTGACAGGCAAGCGGGCCACAGACCTGCAGAGCGCCTCTGCCCGGTTGAACGACTGCCGAGACCTTGTACTGATCACATTTCCAGGATTACGCATTCCAGGATTACCCCATGGAACTCAAATGGCCGTTGCGTGCGAAAACGTTGTGCTTGTGTGTGGGCACCGTGTTACCCCTGACCAGCTTCGCCGACGTGGCGGATGACAGCCACCTGTCGCTGAACTTCCGAAACCTCTACCTGAACCGTAATTTCACCAACTCCAGCGCGCCGGTGTCCAAGGTCGGCAACTGGTCGCAGGGCTTCGACCTGCAGTTCGAGTCCGGCTACACCAATACCCCGCTGGCTGTCGGCCTTGATCTCAATGGCCAATACGCCTTTCGCCTGGACTCCACCGGCAACGATGGCTCGCTGCCGTTCAGCCAGCACCGCCAGCAGGCTGCCGACGACTACAGCCGTGGCGGCGCGACGCTGAAGCTCAAGTACGCCAAGACCCAGGTGAAGATCGGCGACCAGAAGCCGTTCTACCCGGTCGCTTCCAACGACCCCAGCCGCCAGCTCGACACTATCTACCAGGGCGCGGTTGTCGAATCGCGCGACATCGACAACCTGACCCTGGTCGGCGGGCGCTTCTGGTCGATCGTCACCCGCGAGTCGTCCAACCACGAGCGCCTGTACCGTTTCGGCACCAGCGACAGCCAGGACAGCGATGGCCTGGACTTCGCCGGCGCCACCTACAACTTCACCCCAGACCTGCAGGGCAGCTACTTCCACGGCGTGCTCAACGACATCTACAAGCAGGACTACGGCGGCATCAAGCACACCCTGAAGTTCGCCGACGGCTACCAGCTCAAGACCGACGTCGGTTACTTCAACAACCGCGAAGACGGCGCCGCGCGCAGCGGCCCGGTGGACAACCGCGCCTACTTCGGCCTGGTGACCCTGGAAAAGAGCGGCCACATGATCGGCGCCAGCTACCAGCGCATGACCGGCGACACGGTGTTCCCGACCCTGAACGGCTATGTGCCGCAGCTGTGGCTGCCGAACTGGGCGAGCATCCCCTTCATCCGCCCGGACGAGCGCAGCTGGTCGGTGCGCTACGGCTACAACTTCGTGGCCATGGGCATTCCCGGCCTCAAGTTGTTCACCCGCTATATCAAAGGCACCGACGTCGACCGCGGCCCGGGCCTTGCTCGCGACCAGGAAAGCGAGCGCGACATCATGCTCAGCTACGTGGTCCAGAGCGGCCCGCTCAAGGACCTGTCGTTCGACCTGAAGAACATGCGTACCCAGCAGCAGTACGGCAACGACTACACCGAATACCGCTTCATCACTTCCTACACCTGGAAGTTCTGGTAATCAGCACCAAGCCACAGTTTTGCTCCTTTGCCTGGGCCTTTCCGTGCGGGGAGGGTCCGGGCCTTTTATTTTGTGCCTCTGGCCTCTTCGCGGGCTCGCCCGCTCCCACAGGGATATCACAAGCCTTGGCATCATGCTGTACCTGTGGGAGCGGGCGTGACGGTGCGCCGAACCGCCGCGAAGAGGCCAGCCCAGGCTGCACACTTCCAGGATTGCCCACCCGTGCCAACCTCTTGCCCCTGCCTGCCAATCCACTCCCCACCCATTCCGCAACCGCCAACGCCCCGGTAGCCTGCCGCGAGCCCAACTCGCGTCGCGGAAAACAACAACATGACCAACGCCTTGAGCATCCACAACAAGATCACCCTGCTCGCCAGCCTGTGCCTGGCTGCCATCGTCGTGCTCCTCACCGCACTGGCCCTGGCCCAGCGCCAGAGCAGTGAAGACCAGGTCGGCAGCAGCGCCAGCGACATGCTGCTGACCGCCGCGCGCAGCAACCTGCGCGCCGAGGGCCAGGCCCAGGCGCTGCAGATCCAGCAGGGCTTCAGTCGCGCCTACACCTTCGCCGAAGGCGTGGGTCGCCAGGTCATGCACCTGCGCCAGCGTGCTGGACTGCCCCCGGCCGAGCTGCGCCGCGACCTCACCCAGGTGCTGCGCGATGCCCTGGCCGGGCGCCCGGAGCTACTCGGGCTGTTCATCACCTTCGAGCCCAACGCCCTGGATAGCCACGATGCCGACTTCCCCGGCCGGCTGGACCTTGGCAGCAACGACCAGGGCCGTTTCGCCCTGTACTGGCTGCAACCTGGCCCCGGCCAGCTGCAGGCTGTGCCTGGCGACGAGAAACTGCTCGCCGACACCTCGCCCGGCCCCAGCGGCGCGCCGTTCAACGCGTTCTTCAGCTGCTCGCGTGCCAGCGCCAAGCCCTGCCTGCTCGAACCTTACGTCGACAACTCCAGTGGCACCGCGCGGCTGGTCACCAGCCTGACCCTGCCGCTGATCGACCAGGGCCGTGTGGTGGCGGTGATCGGCCTGGACATCGACCTGGCGACCCTGCAGCGTGACGCCGAGAAAGCCGCCGCAGCGCTGTACGACGGCCAGGGCGATATCGCCATCGTCAGCACGGCCGGGCTGCTGGCCGGCGACAGCAGCCACCCCGAACGCCTCGGTACGCTGTTCAAGGCACGCCACCCCGAGCAGGCCGCAGCCATGCTCGACGCCGCCGCCGCAGGCCACACGCAGGCCTTCGAGGATGCCGAACACATGCGCATGCTGGTGCCGATCCAGCCCTTGCCAGAAGCCAGCCCGTGGGCCGTGCTGGTCAGCGTCGGCAAGGACGTGCTCGGCGCGCCAGTGACCGCGCTGCAGGAACAGATGCGCACCCAGCGCCTGCACAGCCTGGCCCTGCAGATCGGCCTGGGCCTGGGCATTGCGCTGCTGGGCGTGGCGATGATGTGGCTGACCGCGCGCAGCGTCAGCCGCCCGCTGCTGCAGGTCGCCTACCTGCTCGAAGACATTGCCGAAGGCGAAGGTGACCTGACCCGCCGCCTGGCCTACCCCGGCAAGGATGAACTGGGCCGCCTGAGCCGCGCCTTCGACCGCTTCCTGGAACGCCTGCAACCGGTGATCGCCCAGGTCCAGGGTGGTGTGCGCGATACCCGCGACACCGCCGACCAATCGGCGCGCATCGCCAGCCAGACCAGCGCCGGCATGCAGCAGCAGTTCCGCGAGATCGAGCAGATGGCCACCGCCTTGCACGAAATGTCTGCCACCGCCCAGGCAGCGGCCCACAGCGCCGCGCAAGCCGCCGAGGCGGCGCGCCATGCCGATCAGGCCACCGGCGCCGGCGTGCAGGTGATCGAAAGCACCACCCAAGGCATCCAGGCCTTGGCCAGCGGCATGAGCGAGGGGATGCAGCGCCTGCAGGCCTTGGCCGCGAGCAGCGAGCAGATCGGCGCGGTGATGGGGGTGATCCTGTCGATTGCCCGGCAGACCAACCTGCTCGCATTGAATGCGGCGATCGAAGCCGCCCGTGCGGGTGACGCCGGTCGCGGCTTTGCCGTGGTCGCCGATGAGGTACGCGGCCTGGCCCAGCGCACCCAGGCTTCGGTGGAAGAGATTGGCGCGATCATCGACAACCTGCGCAACGGCACCCATGAGGTGACCGGCGCCATGCAGCACAGCTACCAGCAGGCCCAGGCCAATGCCGAGCAGGCGCGCCAGGCCCTGCAGGCACTGGCGCAGATTCGCCAGGCGGTCAGCGTGATCACCGACATGAACGTGCAGATCGCCTGCGCCGCCGAACAGCAAAGCAGCGTTGCCGAGGAGGTCAACCGCAACGTCGAGGCGGTGCGCGATGTCACCGCCTCGCTGTCTGGCCAGGCCGAGCGCTCGGCGGGGATCAGCCAGCAGTTGAACGACCTGGCGTCAGAGCAGCAAGGGCTGATCGAGCGCTTCAAGGCCTGAGGCAAAGCGCGGCGCCAACCCGGCCTGGTGCAGGCGCTGCACCAGGTTCGCCAGGCGCCCATGGCGATAGGCGTCGATGTCGGTATCGCGGTAGTCGTAGAACCCCACGCCATCACGCAGGCCGTTGCGCCCGCTGGCCATGTTGTCCAGCACCGACGCCGGCGCCTGGTAGCGCTCGCCCAGATGGCGGCTGAGGTAGCTCGAGGCGTGGTGCAGGATGTCGCCGCCGCCCCAGTCGATGAACTCCAGCAGGCCCAATACCGAAAAGCGCAGGCCAAAGCCGGTACGCACGGCCAGGTCGATCTGCTCGGCGCTGGCGACGCCCTCCTCGACCATGCGCGCCGCCTCGTTCATCACCAGCGCCTGCAGGCGCGGCACGATGAAGCCGGGGGTGGCGTTGCACAACACCGGCACCTTGCCGATGGCCTGCAAGGTGGCCAGCAGTTCGGCGACCACCGCTTCGCAGGTCGCGGTGCTGCGCGAGACTTCCACCAGCGGCATCAGGTGCGCCGGGTTGAGCCAGTGGGCGTTGACCATGCGCCCGGGCATGCTGACCATGGCGGCCAATTCGGTCACCAGGAAGGTCGAAGTGGTCGAGGCGATGATCGCGTCCGCCGCCACCTGCCGGTCGATCCAGGCAAACGCCTCGCGCTTGGCCTCGAGCACTTCCGGCACCGCCTCGAACACCAGCCCGCAACCTTGCAGCGCCTGGCCGCCCTCCTCCCGTGTCAGCAGTTGAACCCGCGACAACAGCCGTTCGGCCTGCTGCTGACCGATCAGTTCGAGGTCAACCAGGCTCTGCGCCTCGACGCCAAGGTTACGCCTGACCACCTCGAAGTAGCTGGCCTGGGCTTGCGCCTGCCGGGCCTTCAGGTCGATCAGGCTGACGTGGACGCCGGCCTGGGCGAAGGCCAGGGCGATGCCCTCGCCCATCCGTCCGGCACCGACCACGGCGATGTGCCGCAATGGCCCGCTCATGGCGCGACACCGTCACGCAGCAAGGCCGCCATCTGCTCGCGGTCGAGCCCCGCCAGGCCGAGGTTCTCCAGGGTGCGGCCTTCGCCATACAGGTCACGCCCGGTCACTGCCGAGGCCAAGGCCAGCAAGCCCTGCGCCACCGGGGTCGGCACGCCGGCCCAGCGCCCGACCGAGACCAGCAGCGACAGACCCAGGCGGGTGTCTTCGAGCATGTAGCGGTGCTGCTGCAGGTCGATCTTCTCGCGCCAGTCGCCGCTGTCGGTGAGCTTGCCATGGGCACCGCGGCCGTACATCCACTCATCGCCCTGGTCGGTGTTGTAGTGGTCGGCCAAGGGGAAATGCGGCGCCGGGTAGCCCAGCGCCTCGCGCACGCGCATGCGTTCGGCATCCAATACATTGGTCACCCGGCGGATCGACGGCTGGGTGCCTTCGTTGTGGATGTCCCACGACTCGAAGTGCTCCAGCGGCCCGGCATTCATCAAGATCAGCGGCGGGTGAATGATTGGCCCTGCGTTCATCAATGCACCGCTCAGGGCATCTTCGATCGGCTCGACGCTGGGGTAGGCCTCGCGCAGCACGCTGAAGGCATGCGCCGACAGGCGGCTGGGCAACACGCCGGTCGGCAGGCGCGTGGCGTAGGCACTGATCACCAGCTGGTCGGCGCCGTGCTTGCGCACCAGGTAGGGCAAGGTACCGGTTTCGGCAAAGGCCACCTCGGCGTGGTTGCCACAGTCGCGCATGGCCTTGGCGAACACATAGCTGCCAAAGGTGCCGGGCGGCAGGAACACTACCTGGCCAGCGCTGAGTAATGGCGCGACTTCAGCGGCAAGCGCCGCGTGGCTGGTCGACGGCAAAGGGATGATCACCAGGTCCGCACCCTGCAGCGCTTCGGCCAGGTCGCTGACCAGGTGCAGGTTGTCGCCAAGGGCCAGTTGGCGGGTGCCGCGATAATCGCGCACGGTAAGGCTGCCAATCGCCTGCAGGGTTTTCAGGGCCGTAACGTCACGGCGCCACAGGCGCGTGGCATGGCCGCGCTCGGCCATCTCGACAGCCGCTGCATAGCAGCCGTGGCCGCCGCCAAGAACAGTGATTTGCATGGGTGGAACTCCGCGTGTGTAAGGTAGGCCGATGCTAGCCATCACGCGTTTGCCCAGCGCTGCGGATCGCGCAGGCAGGCTTCCGATTGCGCAGCTTTCAGCCCCTGAGCGTGTCGGAGGGTCGGCAACCGAAGCGCTGCCGGTACTGCTGGGTGAAATGCGCCGGGCTGTTGATGCCGAAGCGCAGCAGTACCTCGGTCACGCTGCCCTCGCCCTTCTGCAGCGCCTGGTGCACCGCCTGCAGGCGCCGGTCGCGGATGTACTCGACCGGGGTCTGCCCGAGGAACTGGCGAAAGCCGTTCTGCAGCGTGCGCACCGAAACACCACTGAGTGCGCACAAGGTCGCCAGCGCCAGTGGTTGGTCCAGGTTGGCCTCGATATGCTCCCGCGCCCGGCGCACATGGCTGGGCAGCGGGGTTCCTGCCGGTTGCAGCAGCGCGGCGGAGTAGTTGTGCGGCAACTGGGTCAACAGCAGTTGCACCAGGTGATCCACCAGGCCCTGGCGCAAGGGCGCCAGGCTCAGTTGCAGGGCGAACAGCCGGCACAGGTAATCCAGGGTCAGGCCCAGTGCGTGGACGCCTGGGTGGTCGGCGGCGAGCGGCACGTCGAACGCCAGCGGCGGCCCCAGGCTGCGCCCCAGCAGCTGCTGCAGATGCAGTTCCAGCGCCTCGCGGGGCATGCTCAGCACCGCATTGCGGCAGGCGCCGCCGGTGACGATACGGCTGCTGGCGAACGGCGAGCTGACGCTCAGCCCGCCCGCCGCCACGGCCGCATGCGCCTGGCCGTGGCTGACTTCGCACTGCCCCTGCAAGGTGGTGCGGAACAGGTATTGCGCACCGGTGCCCTCAAGGCTGACTTCCACCGGCGCGTCATAATGCAATTGCAGCAGGCGCACGCCGGCAAATTCGACGCCGTTGACCTGCAATTGCGGCGCAGCATCGTCCAGCACCCGCAGCCGATGCGGGCAGAGATAGCGGGCCAGCTGCACCTGCATCTCGGCCACATCCTGCGAGTGAAACAGCGGAAAGCGCTCCAGCAGCTGGATGTCCGCCAGCATCTCAGGCCTCGGCGGGGTGTTCGCGGCGCATGCTGTCACGGAAGCACTTGCAGCCCTTGGCCAGCAGCACGATGGCCAGCAGCGAGGCACCGAAGCTGACGATCGACATCGACGAACCGACCGCGGCCGGGGCGCCGAAGTAGCGGTCGGTGATCAACGCCACCAGCGTGGTGCCCAGGCCCAGCCCGAGCAGGTTGCTGATCAGCAGGAACACCGCCGACACCTGGGCGCGCACCTGGTTGGGCGAGAGAATCTGCATGGCGGCGGTAGAGGCCGGCATCGGGAACGAGGCGAAGAACATCGCCGGCACCAGCAAGGTCACCGACAGCCACAGCTGGTCGACCTGCGAATACAGCACCGCCGGCACGATCATGCCCACCGCGCCGATCACCCCGGTGCGCATGGCCGCATCGCTGCGCCCACGCTTGGCCAGGTGGTCGGTGAGCCAGCCGCCAAACACCACGCCGGTGGTGTTGGCCAGCAGCAGGATGGTGCCGAGCATGAAGCCGGCCTGTTCGGGGCTCATGCCGAACTTGCGGATGTACAGCGCCGGGGTCCAGCTCATCATGCAGAACAGCGCCATGGCGTAGAACGAGAAGCCCAGGTAATGGCAGCCGAAGGTCGCCCGGTGGCGGCCGATGAAGCGCAGGCCATCGCTGAGCCGGACCTTGCGTACGTTACCGTCGGCATCCAGTTGCGCGCCTTTGCGCTGCGGGTTGCGCACGGTCAGCCAGACCAGCAGGCCGACGATCGCCCCAGGCAAGCCGACGATGAAGAACGCCAGCTGCCAGGCCTTCATCGCGCCGAGCAAGGCCACCTCGATGGTCTGCGCGTCTTTGAGCAAGGTGATCACGTAGCCGCCGACCAGGAAGGCGATGCCGCCGCCGACGAACGAGCCGATCGAGTAGATGCCCACGGCGCGGCCGAGCTTTTCCTTGGGGAACATATCGCTGAACATCGAGTAGGCCGACGGTGACAGCGCCGCTTCGCCGACACCCACGCCGATACGCGCCAGGAACATCTGGGTGAAGTTCTTGCTCAGGCCACAGGCGGCGGTGGCGAAGCTCCAGAAGATCACCCCGACGGCGATGATGCGCGGGCGCGAAAAGCGGTCGGCCAGGTAGGCGATGGGCATGCCCATGAAGGCATAGAACAGCGAGAAGGCCAGGCCATGCAGCAGGCTGAACTGGGTGTCGCTCAGCTGCAGGTCGGCTTTGATCGGCTCGATCATCAGGGCCAGGATCTGCCGGTCAACGAACGAGAAGATGTAGGCCACCATGCACAGGATGACCACGTACCATTCGTAGAAATAGCGCTTGTTGTGCTGCTTGAGGTGTTGCTCTTGAGTGAGGGTATTCATGCTCGCGAATTCCTGAAGGGACAGCCTGGAAAGGGATTACAAGGCAGTGACCTGTCAGTAACAGGCGAGCGCGCGCAGGGCGGGATTACGCATGACCTAGGACCTTTATTGTTATTGGAATGGAGGTCTGCGGGAGCGGGCATGCCCGCTCTCACAAGGGTTGAGTCAGGGCTTAGCTATCTTGCAGCGCCCGTGGCCGGTGGCTACGTTCCTCGGCTTCTGGCGCCTTGGCGGCCTGCAGCCGGAAGTCGAAAGACAGCTCGGCAAAGCGCTCGCCCTGCACACCGCGGTCACGCGCCGCGGCAGCATCGTCGACAAACCGGAGGTCGCCGATCAGGCCATCACGGGTGGCGTAGGCAAAGTCGTCCCACAGGTACTTGTCGCCGGCGAAGTTGATCTGCGTGGTCAGGTGGCGGTGGCCCGGTGCCGAGATGAAGAAGTGCACATGTGCCGGGCGTTGGCCGTGGCGGCCGAGCAGGTTCAGGCATTCCTGGGTCGGGCCCTGCGGGTCGCAGCCATAACCGGACGGCACGATGGAACGGGCACGGTAGCGGCCTTCGGCATCGGTGACGATGCGCCGACGCAGGTTGTAGTCGGACTGGGTGGAATCGAAGTACGAGTAGGTGCCCTGGGTGTTGGCGTGCCACAGGTCGACGGTGGCGCCGGCCAGCGGCTGGCCGTCGGCATCGAACACCTGGCCCTGGAGGAACATCACCACGCCGGGGTCGGTGCCATCGTCCATGCGCGCTTCACCCTCGGACAGCGGTGCACCGGCCACGTACAGCGGGCCCTCGATGGTGCGCGGGGTGCCGCCGGTCAAGCCGGCTTCGGCGTCCTTGGCGTCCTGCAGCAGGTCGAGGAAGTGCTCGATGCCCAGGCCTGCCGCCAGCAGGCCCGCCTCGTTGCGCCCGCCGAGGCGGTTGAGGTAGGCGACGGCATGCCAGAACTCGTCTTCGCTGACCTCCAGGTCTTCGATCAGGCGCGCGGTGTCCTGCAGCACACGGAGCATGATCTGCTTGAAACGCGGGTTGCCTTCGGCCTGGCCCAGGCCGGCCACTTGCTCGAAGAAGGCCTGGATATCGGCGGTGTGGGAGATCTTCACGGTCATTTCTGCTTACCTCGAATTGTTCTTGTCAGGTAGTCGTGGTTCAAGGGTGAATCAACGGTCGTCACTGTGGATCGACGACGGGTGGCGGCACAGGCCGTCGACTTCGATGTCCATGTACGGGAACAGCGGCAGCTGCATCAGCGTGTCGTGCAATGCCTCGACGCTGGGCACGTCGAATACGCT
>NZ_JAGIBG010000058.1 GCF_017744435.1 Pseudomonas sp. | reverse complement strand
GGTGGCGCACAGTCACCTTTCCGCCCTTACGGCGGGTCACTTTTTGACTGGGCAAAAAGTAACCAAAAACCCCGGCTCCCATCATCCGGCCCCTGCGCTGCGCTCCGGGGTCCCCTCGCTCCGGCGCCTTCCGGGCCCGCGCGGCCTACGACTTGCTGCGCAAGTCTACATCTCGCGCCTTCGGCTGCGCCGAAGGGGTGCTGCGCACCCTGGCCCTCCAGACGCCTGCGCTCGGCCTCCTGAAGTCGCACTCTGCGTCGCCTGAACTATCGCGCGCTTAAAAGAAAAAGCAAAAGCAAAAGCAAAAGCAAACAGCAAACAGCAAACAGCAAACAGCAAACAGCAAACAGCAAACAGCAAACAGCGTTAGCCAACTTGGTTACTGGCTTGAGTTTCTCCCTGCAGGCGATTGCGCTCCTGCAGCGACGAGGCCAGCAGGTAGGCGATGGCCACCAGCGTCAGTACCGGCAGCATGGCCAGGCGCAGGCCGAAATGTTCGCCAATGAAACCCAGCAGCGGCGGGCCGACCAGGAAGGCCAGGTAGCCCGCCGTGGCCGCCAGGCGTACCCGTTGATCGCCACCTGCGCCACTCTCGCCCGCCGCCGAGATCGCCAGCGGGAAGCCCAGCGAAGCGCCGATGCCCCAGAGCACCACGGCGGCAGCGGCCACCCACTGCACATCGCAGAACACCACCAACGCCAGGCTCAGGGTGCCGATCAGCGCGCTGGCACGCAGGGTGAAGGTGCGGCCGAAACGGCGGATCACCGGCGCCCCGGCAAAGCGGCCAAGGGTCATGCCGATGGTGAAGACCAGGTAGATCAAGGTCCCGGTGGTTGGCGCAAAACCATGGCCATCGATCATCAGCAGCGGCAGCCAGTCGTTGGCCGCGCCTTCCGCCAGGGCCATGGCCAGCACCACCAGGCAGATCAACAGCAAACGCCGGTCCTTCAGCAAAGTCGCCCAGTGCAACGCATGAACGTCACTGTCCTGTCGTTCGTCAGGCGCTTCGCTGGCCCGGGGTGCGTGCCCGATCAGCACCAGGGTGGCAATCGCCGACAGGCCGGCCATGGCCAGCAAATGCCTATCCAGCGGCACTTCGGCTGCGGTCATGGCCATGCCGGCCAGGGCGCCGACCAGGGTACCGAGGCTGAAGAACCCATGTAGCGTAGTCATGATCGGCGTATCGATGGCGCGCTCCACCGCTGCACCTTCGATGTTGGCCGCGATATCCGCCCAGCCCATGCCCAGGCCAAACACCTGCAAGCCGGCAAAGGCACACCAGGCACTGTTCAGGTCACTGCTCGCCGCCAGCACGCATAGCCCGCCCGAAAGGCCCAGCAGGCCCAGGCGAAGCGTGCGGTTGGCACCCTGGCGGGCAATCATGCGGCCGGCGCTGAGGATGCCCAGCATGGCCCCCGAAGAGAACCCGAACAGGATCATGCCCATCTGCTCGGTGGAAGCCTGCAGGCCGTCACGCAGGGCAGGGGTGCGGGTAACCCAGGTGGCCAGGGTCAGCCCGGGGAGCAGGAACAACAGGTAAAGCGCATGGCGGGACCAGTGGGTGAGGGTGGCAGGCATTCGAGGCTCGCTGGGTTTATCGTACGGCTGTACGGCAAAATCGTACGGGCGTACGAGGCATTGGTCAATGCCTGCCACCGGTGTCGGCTAGGTCGTCACCAAGGTCCTGGCCAGGCAGTCCTTGCAATTGACGATGGTTTCCCGTGGCCCTGGCTGCACGTGTACCAGGTTCGACCCGCACATGGCGCAGAACAGCGTGCAGCCATTACTGTCCGCGTACCCCGGCAGTTCCGCGATGTAGTCGCTGACCTTGCGGCACAGGCCATGATCATGCTGTTGCAACAGCACGTCGAACAGCGCCTGGCTGAAGCCTGAGCGCGGGGCGTGGCTGTCGTAGCGCGATACCGTGAACTGCCAGTCCTCCCGGATGGCACGTTCGCTCAGCGACAGCATGCTCCCGGGAATGGTGTTGGCGGCATGGAGTTTGTTGACCTGGGCGCGAGCCACGAATGACAGCGCGCCTCGTATGGCGGTGTTGGTTAGCGACCAGATGTGCCGCACAGGGTGCGTGTCGAGCAGCTGCGCTGCGACTTCGGCGGCTTTCTTCCTGGCCTCGAAGGGCAGGCCGTGTTCCGCGCTCCGGGTGGCGATGTAGGCGCAGACTTCTTCGTTGCAAAGCAGCTTGATGGCCGTGACGAGTTCGTCGTGCCATTGCGGTTGCGGGCCATCGGACAATGCCGTGTGCAGCGCGCGATACAAGGGGCCAAGGCCGGCCCGCTGCGGGTCATCCAGGCTGACATTGGCAATCCAGCGGACCTTGTTCTGCCAGGCCTTCGGTGTGGGGTCGTCGCTGAAGGCCTCCAGCGGCGAGTCGGGGTCGACCAGCAGGATCTGGTCCTCGTGCAGCGCCAGCAGGATGGTTGAATCCATGCCCAGGGATGGGCTGACACGCGCATCCCCGGTGGATTTTTCCGCCGCCAGGATGCAATCCCTTTGCGTATCCATGCGTATTTCGAGCACGGCCAGCAACTGCAACTGGCGGGTGATCGACAGCGTGTGCAACGGCACAGGCAGGCGCTTTGCCAATGACCAGTGCTCGTTGATGCGTTTGCGCTGCTCCACGGCCTTTGCCTGCCTGGCCCGTTCACGCGCCGCCAGGCAGGGCTGGCAGGCGCAATCGCGTTGCCATCGGTTGCGTCCCGGGAAGTAATGGCGGTGGGCGCAGTTCGGGCAGTAGGCCAGGTTGTCGTTCCAGCTGTTGGCCGAGCGGCTTTTGCGCCGCTCGTACAGGCTGACTTCGCAGTAAGGGCATTCGAGTTCGGCGCACGGCACCGGGGGAAAGGCCTTGATCAGGCTGCTGGGGGCGATGTCGATGGCGTAGCGTTCGAGCAGAACCGCGATCTTTTCACCGCCGATGTATTCGCTGTACAGCGCCTCGATCTGTTCGGCGCTGAGGTGCTGCAACTTTGATTTGAAATCCGACAAACCTGTATCTCCCTGCGAAAAGTCGCTTGTGAGGTTCGTCAGGAATGATGCAGTGCCTCGGAATCTGTGGGTTGTAGGATATTTCTTTGCAGTTGGTAGGCTGTTTCTGATCGTTACCCTGGTCAGCGACGGTTATCGGGGGGGACGGTGCGTCCGCCGCCCAGGAGCCTGACCGAGATCGTCGGGCACGCCGGTGGTCAGTTCGTCGGGCAACGGTGGCATTGGCGTTACCTCCCGTGCCCAGAGCACATTGCGCTTGTGTTCGAGCCTGAAACTGAAACGTTGGCCTATCGCCGGCGTGCAGGAGTGATCCAGCAGGTCCTTGCCCTGTAACAGCGCGCAACACTGGTTTTCACAGAGAATGCAGCCAAAGTCCTTGTCGGTGCAGAACCAGGCAACCCGGCCGTGGGTGATGCTTTCCATGGTGCAGATCCCGTGTCGTGGGCCAATGCTCGTCAAGCGCATGGTCGCCGAGCGGGCGGCTGTGCAAAACTGGCATTTTTATCAGGCGGGCCTGCCACGTGAAGCGAACCGGTTTATCGAGCACCCTGGTCCTGCTGTGTTGCAGCCAGGCCTGGGCCATGGATGGCAAGGGCAGTGTGACCGACCATTTCACCATTGGCAGCAGCGTGGGCACGGCGGCGCTCAGCGAGTCCACCAGCCATCCGCTGAGCAGCACCGCAGCGGCGCGGGACGATGCCCTGGCCTACGTCGCGACCAACGGTCGCCTGTGCGGCCCGCGCCTGCAACAGGCGCTGCGCGACTACCGCCAGGCCCATCCGCAATCGACGCTCAGCGACCCTGAACTGGCCATGGCCATCGCCAGCCAAGGCTGAAGGGCTAGACTCAAGGCTTTCTGTTGTTCCATGGAGCCTTGCCATGACTGCCAAGAACACGATCTGCCTGTGGTTCGACAAGGATGCCGAAGAAGCGGCGAATTTCTATGCCAGGACCTTCCCCGACAGCAAGGTCATCGCGGTGCACCCGGCACCTGGTGACTACCCCTCGGGCAAGGCTGGGGACGTGATCACGGTCGAATTCACCGTGATGGGCATACCCTGCGTGGGGCTCAATGGCGGCACCACGTTCAAGCACTGCGAGGCGTTTTCCTTCCAGGTCAGCACTGAGGATCAGGCCGAGACCGACCGGCTCTGGCATGCCATTGTCAGCAACGGCGGCAGCGAGAGCGTCTGCGGCTGGTGCAAGGACAAGTGGGGCATCTCCTGGCAGATCACCCCGCGCATTCTCATCGAAGCCATCGCCAACCCCGACAAGGCCGCTGCCAAGCGGGCGTTCGACGCCATGATGAACATGGGCAAGATCGACGTGGCGAAGATCGAGGCTGCATTGAAAGGGTAGGGTCGATCACGCCTGGGCGTCGGCCTCTTCATGCAGCGACCAGTCGAACTGCTCGATCAGCCAGTCGCGCAGCTTGCAGCAACTGGCATCACGGCTCTTGGCTTCGCTGAGGCTGAGGTAGTGGCGGGTGTCGCGGTGCACCAGGGTGTCGCTCACCGGCCGCACCAGCAAGCCCTGTTCCACCAGCGGCGCGACCAGGTAATGCCAGCCCAGGGCCACGCCCTGATGGTGCTGCGCCAGCTGCATCAGCAGGCTGTAGTCGTTGGCGTTGAACAGTTGCGGTGCATCCGCGTCGCGCCGATCGAGGTCGATGTCCTGATAGGCGAACCAGACTTTCCAGTCCACGTGTTCGGCCACCTGCGAGCGGCCGAACGGGCTGAGGTTGAGCAGGGCGGTGTTGCGCAGGCCATCCAGCGTGCGGATCTGTGGGTGCTGTTCCAGGTACTGTGGGGTGCACACCGGGTAGATCACGTCGCAGACCAGCGGCTGGCTGAAGTAACCCTGGCCGCTCTTGGCCATCTTGCAGATGATGATGTCCGGATTGACCCCGTTCTCGAGGGTCAGGAAGTTCTGCGTCGTCACGATGTTCAGGTCGATCTCGGGGTAGGTCGCGAACAAGGCCGGCAACTTCGGCCCGAGCCAGAAGTTGGCGAATGCCGGTGAGCAGCACAGGGTGACGCGCTGCTTGGGCGACTCGCTGTGGCGGATACGGTCGGCCGCCAGGGCAATGTTGGTGAACGACAGCTGCACGGCGTCGTAGAAGATCGAACCGGCCGGGGTCAGCTCGACCGCACGCCCGGCGCGGTTGAACAGTTCGGCCCCCAGGTGCTCCTCAAGGTCGCGGATCTGCCGGCTGATCGCCGCCTGGGTCACACACAGCGCTTCGGCCGCGCGGGTGAAGTTCTGGTAGCGGGCGGCGGCGACGAAGGCCTTGACCGCGCGCAGCGAGGGCATCTTGATCAAGGTCTGATCGGGTTCTGTGTGCTTGACCATACGTTTTGGTAATCAATTAGCCCCAGAAAATGTCGATTCTTAGCGGCAAAACACTGGCAATAGACTGTGATCAGGCAGCAGCGATGACGCTTTGTTATTCGTTTTAGAGACTAACCGAACGAATCCCTGCATTGAAGTCCCACGCGGGAGAACAACAATAATGCAGCACACCGATGTATTGGACCTGATCGAGCAACGCAAACCTCAACATGGCTTGCCGGGGGCCGCCTACAGCGATGCGGGTCTGTACCGACAGGACCTGCAACAGATCTGGCACCGCGAGTGGATCTTTGCCGGGCACACCTTCGAGCTGGAAAAGCCCGGCCAGTACATCACCCTGCAAGTCGGTGACTACCCGGTGGCCGTGGTGCGCGGCAGTGATGGCCAGGTGCGTGCCTTCCACAATGCCTGCCGGCACCGCGGTTCCAAGGTATGCACCGAGGCCAAGGGCAAGGTCGCCAAACTGGTGTGCCCGTACCACAAGTGGACCTTCGAACTCGATGGCCGCCTGCTGTTCGCCGGCAACATGGGCCCTGATTTCAATACCGTCGAGCACGGCCTGATGCCGGCCCACTGTGAAGTGGTGCACAGCTACATCTACGTGTGCGTGGCCAAGGTCGCGCCGGACTTCGAGCCGTTTCGCAGCACCGTGTCGCCCTTTATCGGCCCGCATTACCTGGAAGACTGCAAGGTCGCCTTCGAGGCCAACCTGGTGGAGCAGGGCAACTGGAAGCTGGTGTTCGAGAACAACCGCGAGTGCTACCACTGCGACGGTACCCACCCCGAGCTGCTCAACTCGTTCGTCGAGAACGTGTCGGTGCAGGGCATTGGCGGCGAGGAAGACCCGGAGCTGGCCGCGCACTGGAACGTCTGCGAAGCCAACGGCATGGCCAGCCGCCTGGTCATGGACCCCGGTGGCCAGTACCGCATGACCCGTATCCCGCTCAACAACGGCGCCTCCAGCTACACCATGGACGGCAAGCCGGCCGTGGCCCGCCGCCTGGACCGCAGTGGTGTGGACAACATCGGCGCGTTGCTCTACTTCAACTACCCCTCGACCTGGAACCATTTTCTCGGCGACCACGCCCTGAGCTTCCGCGTGTTGCCGCAGGGGCCGGGGCAGACCTTGGTGACCACCAAGTGGCTGGTGCCCAAGGATGCCCAGGAAGGCGTGGACTATGACCTCGAGCGCCTGACCAAGGTGTGGATGGCCACCAACGACCAGGATCGCCGGCTGGTGGAGGGGACCCAGGTCGGTGTGACCTCGCCGGCCTACCAGCCAGGCCCCTATTCGGGCCTGGTGGAGAACGGCGTCAGCCAGTTCGTCGACTGGTATTGCGAGCTGATGGCCCGGCGCCTGAGCGAGGATTCGCCGCCCCTCGCATGACCCCACGGGCCAGCGCCGCTTTCGGGCATTGTCCTGACGACTTTGAGGGCGTTGGCCTGCCCGCAATCGCACATCATCAATACCGCTGTTTCCACACAATAAGACCAGGGAAAACCGCACGCCATGATGACATCACCGTTCTCGATCCCCGCCCAGGCCCGCCGCATCGACCCGTCCCGCCAACGCGCCGCCGCGCTCAAGGCCGATGGCTCGGTCGACGACAACGACCGCACTGAAATCGGCCCGACCCCATTGGCCTTCGCCGAATGGGCCAGGCTCGGCCTGCAGGCACCGCACCTGCCAAGCATGCGTGAGTACCGCCTGCAACGCATCCGCGAGCAACTCATCGCCCGCGACCTGGGCGGCATCCTGCTGTTCGACCCGCTGAACATCCGCTACGCCACCGACACCACCAACATGCAGCTGTGGACCACCCACAACCCGGCCCGCGCCTGTTTCGTCGCCGCCAGCGGCCATGTGGTGCTGTGGGACTTCCATGGCTGCGATCACCTTTCCGCGCACCTGCCACTGGTCAGCGAGTTGCGCAGTGGCGCGTCGTTCTTCTATTTCGAGACGGGTGATCGTACCGAGGAACATGCCAGGCGTTTCTGCGCCCAGGTCGACGAACTGCTGCGCACCCATGCGGGCAACAACCGCCGCCTGGCCGTGGACCGCATCGAGGTCGCCGGCCTGCGCGCCCTCGATGCGCTGGGCGTGCAGGTGCACAACGGCCAGGAAGTCACCGAGTTCGCCCGCCTGATCAAGGGGCCGGACGAAATCCTCGCCATGCGCTGCGCGGTGGCATCGTGCGAAGCTTCGATCGCCGAGATGCGCCAGGCCATGCGTGCCGGGGCCACCGAGAACGATGTCTGGGCTGCGCTGCATGCGGGCAACATTCGCCGTGGCGGCGAGTGGATCGAAACCCGCATCCTCAGCTCCGGCCCGCGCACCAACCCCTGGTATCAGGAGTCCGGCCCGCGGGTGCTCAGCGACGGCGACCTGCTGTCGTTCGACACCGACCTGATCGGTGTGTATGGCTTCTGCGTGGACATGTCGCGTAGCTGGATCTGCGGTGATGTCGAGCCCACCGCCGAGCAGAAGCGCCTGTACCGCATCGCCCACGAACACATCCACGTCAACGCCGAGATGGTCAAGCCCGGTGTGCGTTTCACCGAGCTTACCCGCAACGGCCATCGCCTGCCGGAAAGCTGCCGCGCGCAGCGTTATGGCGTGATGTTCCATGGCGTGGGGCTGTGCGACGAATACCCAAGTATTCGCTACCCGGAAGACCTGGAGTCCTATGGCTATGAAGGCGAACTGCAGCCGGGCATGGCGCTGTGTGTCGAGGCCTATGTCGGCGAGGTGGGCGGGCGTGACGGGATCAAGCTGGAGAACCAGTTGCTGGTGACCGAGACCGGGTTCGAGCTGTTGACCCATTACCCGTTCGAAGACAGCTTCCTGCGCGACTGAATGCACATCAATGATTGATCCAGCATGGCCCTGTGGGAGCGGGCGTGTCGGGGCGCCGAACCGCCGCGAACACCGGCGTAGCCGGTGCCAGCCACCGTGTTGGATTCTTCGCGGGCACGCCCGCTCCCACAGAGGCCGCGTCGCGCTTCAGGCTTGGGTCCAGCGTATGATCTGCCGCGCACAGAAGGCCCCGGTCAGAATCACCCCGAACAACCGCAACGTCTGCATCGCCAGCACCAAGCCGACATCGGCATGGGTCTCGACGGCGATGATCGCCATGGCATCCAGCCCGCCCGGGCTGGTCGCCAGGTACATCGACAGAAAGTCCGTACCCATTGCCAGGGCCAGCACGTAGGCACATGCGGCGCACAACACGATCAGCGCCACCGCCCCGGCAATCATGGTCGGCAGGCGCTTCCACACATAGCGCACGGTCTGCCGGTCGAAACGCAGGCCGATGTAGCAGCCAATGGCACCGTAGGCTATGGCCAGCAAGGGCTCGGGCAAGCTAATGGTCAGCAGCCCGCTCAGTTGCAGGGCGCCGCCGAGCAGCAGCGGTGTCAGCAAGGCACCGGCAGGCAGGCGGTTACCGAGGGTGATACCCACCAGCACCACGCCCAGGCTGAGCAAGCTGTTGGCCAGGTGCGGGCCTTCCAGCGCCGCCGGTGCATGGGCCGCCGCGCCTGCGCCCGGCGTGGCGCCGAGCAGGTGGCTGACCAGCGAGCCGATCATCACCACGCACACCACCCGCACATATTGCATGGTCGCCACCACGCGGCCGTCGGCGCCATTTTCCTCGGCCATCGACACCATCGCCGACGCCGCCCCCGGCGCGGTGCCCCAGGCGGCGGTGCTGCCGGGGATGCCGCCGAAGCGCACGGTACCGAGGCCGACCAAGGCGCTGAGCACCACCGTGATGAAGGTGGCGACCAGCATCAGGTGCCAGGACTGGGCCATCGACACCAGCACCGCCCAGGTCACCGAGTGGGCGACCAGCAGGCCGACGCAGCCCTGGCCGAAGCGGAACACCTGGCGGTGCAGGTGCAGGTGTGCGCCTGAGACGCCGAAGACGATGGCCACCAGCATGGGGCCGAGGAACAACCCGGCCGGTACGGCCAGGGCATGCAGCACCTGGCCGAAGGCACCGGCGCAGAGCAGCAGGGCGAGCCATTGGAAGAGGGATCTGGAAGAAGCGGGTAGGGCGGTCTGCAACGTGGATACTCCTTGCGCAGCGATAACGCGGGGCTGGCAGCGCCAGCGGAGAAAATTATCGACGGCGCAATCGATCAAGTCTATTTTCTACTTTCGATGAATCCATAACTGAAATTCATGAATCATGGACCTGCGTGACCTCACCTATTTCGAAACCATCGCCGAGCTGGGCCACCTGGGCCGGGCGGCGGAGAAGCTCAACCGCAGCCAGCCGGCGCTGAGCAAGAGCATCCAGCGCCTGGAAGAGTCGCTGGGTACCCGGTTGTTCCAGCGCGATGGCCGGCGCATCAAGCTCACCGATGTCGGCAAGCTGCTGCTGGCGCGGGGCAAGCAGCTGCAACTGAACATCGCCGAGACCGAGCGCGAGGTGCGCGACTTCGCCAGCGGGCTGGTCGGCAACATCCGCCTGGGCTGCGCGGCGAGCATGGCCGATCACCTGCTGCCGCACCTGACCGCAGCGTTGCTGGAACGGGCACCGGAAGTGACCTTGAAGCTGTCCATCGCCCAGGACGATGTGCTCAAGGAATCCCTGCGCGCCGGGCGCCTGGATGTGATCATCTCACCGCAGATCACCATGGATCCCGAGTTCACCACCTATCCCATCCTCGAAGATGAAGCGATCGTGGTGGCCAGCGCCGAACACCCGATCTTCGCCGGTCCCATTACCCTGCAGCGCCTCTGCCAGTACCGCTGGGTGCTGGCGGGACCGACGGTGACCGCCCGGCGCTGGATCGACAACGTGTTCATCGCCCACCAGCTGCCCGCGCCGCAGGTGCAGATCGAGACCAACGCCATCTCGCTGCTGCCCCGCCTGATTGCGCGTACTCAGCTGCTCAGCTTCGCCGCCCGCGAAACCCTCGAACATGGCTTGGGCATGTCCTGGCTGCGCGAGGTGCCGCTGAAGCAGACCACCATGCGCCGTACCGTGGCCGTGTCGGTGCGCACGGACGGCTACCTGTCGCCGGCGGCAGGGGCGTTGGTAACGCTGCTCAAGGAAAAGGGCAGCAGCTTTTTCGAACGTGGCTAGATCAAAGGCTCGCTTACGGCCTGCTGGGCGATCAGTGCCAGGCAGCGCTGCACCATCGGGCTGCTGTCGCCCTTGCGCCGGCTGAGGATGATCGGGCTGACCGCGCTGCGGTCGAGCAGGCTGGCGTACTCGATATCGGTGCGGTGCTGTTGTTGCACCGACTCCGGCACCAGGGTCACGCCCAGCCCGACGGCGACCAGGCCGATGGCGGTCTGCAGTTCGTTGGCCCACTGGCTGACCTTGAGGCTCATGCCGTGGTGGGCGAACAGCGCGAGGATGTGGTCGGCGTAGCTCGGCCTGGGGTTGGCGGGGTAGAGGATGAACGCTTCCCTGGCCAGTTGTTCGAGGGTCAGCGGCGTGCCGGCCAGGGCATGGCCCTTGGGTAGTACCGCCACCAACGGGTCTTCGCGCAGCACTTGCTGCTGGATCGCCGGGTCGTCGATGCGGATGCGGCCGAAGGCGATGTCGATGCGCCCGCTTTTCAGCGCCTCCACCTGCTGCAGGGTGGTCATTTCGCTCAGGCCCAGTTCCAGCTCGCTGTCCTTGCGCAGTTCGCGGATCAGCTCGGGTAGCACCGTGTACAAGGTCGATGGGGCGAAACCGATGCCCAGCCACTGGCGCTGGCCCTGGCCGATGCGCCGGGTGTTGTCGCTGATGTTCTCCAGCTGCTGCAGCAAGGTGCAGGTCTGCTCGTAGAAGAAGCGCCCGGCCTCGGTCAGGCGTAGCGGGCGCTCGCGCAGCACCAGCACCGTCCCGAGCTGTTCTTCCAGCTGGCTGATCTGCCGGCTCAGCGGCGGCTGGGCGATGTGCAGCAGTTCGGCGGCGCGGGTGAAGTTCAGGGTTTCGGCCAGGACCTTGAAGTAGCGAAGGTGGCGCAGCTCCATCAGACCTCCTGGGTATGGTGGGAGATTCATTTGATATTGGACGGCCCTCAGGGTCTCGCGCAATGCTTGAATAATCAAGTAAATGTAGTATCGGGTCTGCAGCCTGCGGCCTGATTTGACGGGACCTTCGAACCATGACAAACGCCCTGATCGAGCGCATCGACGCGATCATCGTCGACCTGCCGACCATCCGCCCGCACAAGCTGGCGATGCACACGATGCAGCAGCAGACCCTGGTGGTGCTGCGCCTGCGCTGCAGCGACGGCGT
>NZ_JAGIBG010000057.1 GCF_017744435.1 Pseudomonas sp. | reverse complement strand
TCAACCATGAGGAATGTGGGGGCTGAACTGGCCTCTTCGCGGGCACGCCCGCTCCCACAGGGACAGCACAACATTCAAGGCCTGTGCAGTCCCTGTGGGAGCGGGCGTGCCCGCGAAGAGGCCAGTTCAGCCCCCACATTCCTCATGGTTGAACACACGCGCCGCAACCCGCTAAGGTCGCGCCCTTGATTCACGAGAGGCAACCATGGGCTACCTGATAATCGTCGCGCTGATCCAGGCGTTTTCCTTCAACGTGATCGGCGAATACCTGGCCGGCCACGTCGACAGCTACTTCGCCGTGCTCGCCCGCGTCGTGCTGGCCGGCCTGGTATTCCTGCCGCTGACCCGCTGGCGCCAGGTCGAGCCGCGCTTCCTGCGCTCGATGCTGCTGATCGGCGCGCTGCAATACGGCATCACCTACGTCTGCCTGTACCTGAGCTTCCGCGTGCTGACCGTGCCGGAAGTGTTGCTGTTCACCATCCTCACGCCACTGCACGTGACCTTGATCGAAGATGCCCTGAACCGGCGCTTCAACCCCTGGGCGCTGCTCGCGGCCCTGGTGGCCGTGGCGGGAGCCGGGGTGATCCGCTTCGACAGCATCAGCGGCGACTTCTTCATCGGCTTCCTGCTGCTGCAACTGGCCAACTTCACCTACGCCGCCGGCCAGGTGCTGTACCGCCACCTGGTCGCCCGCAACCCCAGCGACCTGCCGCACTACAAGCGTTTCGGCTATTTCTACCTGGGCGCGCTGATCGTGGTGTTGCCGGCGTTCCTGCTGTTCGGCAATGCCCAGCACCTGCCGACCACCAACGTGCAGTGGTTGGTGCTGCTGTTCCTCGGTCTGTGCCCGACGGCCCTGGGCCTGTACTGGTGGAACAAGGGCGCCTGCCTGGTCTCCGGCGGCACGCTGGCGGTGATGAACAACCTGCATGTGCCGGTGGGGCTGCTGCTGAACCTGCTGATCTGGAACCGTGACGAGCCGCTTGGCCGGTTGTTGCTCGGTGGCGCGATCATCCTGGCATCGGTATGGCTGAGCCGCCTGGGTAACCGGGCGCAGGCGCCTGTGACGGGCAAGGCCTGACATGCACACCATCTTCGTCATCGTTGCGCCGATCTTCGCCCTGATCCTGGTCGGCTTTCTGTGCCGCAAGACCAACAAGCTGGGCGACAAGGCCGCTGCCGAGATCAACAAGATGGTGGTCTGGCTGTGTCTGCCGGCGCTGCTGTTCAAGGTCACCGCCACGGCGACCTGGAGCGAGATCTGGCACCCAGGGTTCATCGTCGCCTTCGGCGCGGGGGCACTGGCGATGTTCGTCGTGACCCTGGCCTGGCGCCTGTACAGCGGCCATGGCCTGGTGGCGGCGAGCATCGACGGGCTCAGTGCCGGCTATGCCAATACCGGCTACATCGGCATCCCGCTGTGCCTGCTGCTGTTCGGCCAGCCAGGCCTGCAGCCGGCGCTGATCTCGTCATTGATCGTGGTCTGCCTGGTGTTCGCGATTTCCCTGACGCTGATCGAAATCGGCCTGCAGGAGGAGCGGCAAATCGGCCGTGCCATTCTGTTGGTGAGCAAGGCGTTGGCGAAGAACCCGCTGGTGATTTCGCCGCTGGCGGGGGCGGCCTGGGCCATGAGTGGTTTGGGGCTGGCCGAGCCGGTGATGCATTTTCTCGACATGCTGGCGCTGGCGACCACGCCTTGCGCGTTGATCTCGCTGGGGGCGTTTCTGGCCGAGAAGCGCACCGGTTCGCAGGCCAGCCCATGGCCGCTGGTGGGCTTGAAGCTGATTGGTCAGCCGGCGCTGACCTGGGTATTGGCGTTCAAGGTGTTCAGCCTGCCGACCATGTGGGCGGCTTCGGCGGTGTTGCTGGCGGCGCTGCCGACCGGTACCGGGCCGTTCATGCTGGCGGAGTATTACAACCGCGAGGCGGGGTTGATTTCGCGGACGATCCTGTTGTCGACCGTGGCCTCATTGGTGACCTTGACCGGGCTGTTGTACCTGCTGGGGTATGCGGGGTAGCTACCGGCCTCTTCGCGGAGCAAGCCCACAATGACGGGGCGCTGATCCTGGCGTCGGTGTGGATGAGCCGCCTGTGTAGCCTGACGTTATCAAGCAAGGCATGGCGCAGCTAGCTAAGACGCGTTCGTTAATGAACCCAAACCTGGCCGGCGGCTACCCGATAATCATGAAAACAAAATCGGGAGACCGGCGTGAAGCTAGAAACGCGAAGTATCGAATTCGTCCCACACGCTGAGCGTTATGGCACGCCTAAACGATTGTTCACCATCTGGTTCAGCTCCAACTTCCAGATTACCGCACTGATGGTCGGCACCCTGGGCGCTGCGTCGGGGCTGAGTTTTGCCTGGACCCTGCTGGGCCTGTTGGTCGGCAACCTGATCGGCACCGTGTTCATGGCCGCGCACTCTGCCCAGGGGCCGCACCTGGGCGTGCCGCAAATGATTCAGAGCCGGGCCCAGTTCGGTGTCCATGGCGCGGCGCTGCCTTTGTTGGTGATGGTCACGGCCGCTGTACTGTTCCTTGCCGCCAGCGGCGTGCTGATGCGTAACGCCGTGCAGGCACTGCTGCCCATGAGCGACGACCAGGCCATCGTGGTCGTCGGCGTGCTGACCTTCATCATCGGCTTTGTCGGTTACGAACTGATCCACCGCCTGGGGGCGTGGATGAGCCTGCTGTCCACGCTGGTGTTTGCCGGCGCCCTGGTGCTGATCCTGCTGCACCCCGGTGACACGGCAGGCACCACGGCAGTGACGACGGGCTTTTCATTCACCGCCTTCAACCTGATCGTGGCCCAGGCCGCCTCCTGGACGTTGGGCTATGGGCCCTATGTGGCGGATTACTCGCGCTACCTGCCGGCCAACGTCAACCCACGCGCCACGTTCTGGGCCACCTATTGCGGTTGCGCGCTGGGCTCCTTCGCCATGATGGCGCTGGGCGCGCTGGTGGCTGTGCAATTACCCTCGGCACTGGGGCATGACCCTGCGACGGCAATTGCCGGGCTGTTTGGCCCTTGGGCACCGTTGGCACTGGCCGTGATTGCGCTGGGGGTGATCCAGTACAACGTCTTGTGCCTCTATAGCGCCTACATGTCATCGGTCACGATCTTTGGTGCCTTCAAGACCATCAGGCGCGTAACTGCGACGGCCAAGGCGCTGGTGATGGCGGGCCTGACTGCCGCGGCAACGCTGATTGCCATCGCTACCCAACACAATTTCGATACGTTCTTTGCCGACATCCTGATCGGCCAGCTGTACCTGTTGATCCCCTGGAGTGCGATCAACCTGGTGGATTACTACTGGGTGTGCCGGGGGCAGTATGACGTGGGGGCGCTGTACGATGCCAAGGGCCGTTACGGCTGCTTCAATCGTCGAAGCCTGGCGGTGTATGCCGTGGCAATCATCGGCATCATCCCGTTCATGAAGCTGTCGTTCTACACGGGCTTCGTGGCCGAGTGGCTGGGGGCGGATATCAGCTGGGCGATGGGCTTGATCCTGGCCGGTGCGCTGTACAGCATGGTCAACGCCCGGGAAAGCAAAGCGCTTTTGGCAAGTTAGGCAACTGACTCGGCCCTGAGAGGGGAAGGGGCTGTAACGCCCCGTAAGCTCAAACCTCGTTCATTTCTTCAAGGCGACGCGGCATCGGCTCGGGTGCCGCGCGCCCCGCCAGCCCCACCCGCATGTCATTGCCACTCGGCTGCTGATACAGACTCAAGCCAAACTCCGGCAACACCGCCAGCAGGTAATCGAAGATATCCCCCTGGATCCGCTCGTACTCCGCCCACACCGTGGTGGTGGTAAAGCAGTAGATCTCCAGCGGCACCCCTTCGGCCGTGGTCTGCATCTGCCGCACCATGCAGGTCATGTTCGGGTGCACGTTCGGGTGGTTCTTCAGGTAAGCCAGGGCAAACGCCCGGAAGGTGCCGATATTGGTCAGCTTGCGGCGGTTGGCCGACAGCTCGGGCACAGGCCCCAGCGCCTCGTTCCAGGCCAGCAGTTCCTGGCGCTTGCTGGCCAGGTAGTCGCCCAGCAGGCTCACCTGAGTCAGGCGCTGCTCTTCGTCCGGGGTAAGGAAGCGCACGCCAGCAGCATCGATGAACAGGCTGCGCTTGATCCGCCGCCCGCCAGACTGCTGCATGCCGCGGTAGTTGCGGAACGATTCGCTCATCAGGCGCCAGGTGGGGATGGAAACGATGGTTTTATCGAAGTTCTGCACCTTGACGGTATGCAGGGTGATGTCCACCACATCGCCATCGGCACCCACCTGCGGCATTTCGATCCAGTCGCCCACATGCAGCATGTCGTTGCTGGTCAGCTGCACGCTGGCAACGAACGACAGCAGCGTGTCCTTGTAAACCAACAGCAGCACCGCCGACATCGCACCCAGGCCCGACAGCAGCAACAGCGGCGAGCGATCGATCAGGGTGGCGACGATGACGATCGAGGCGAAGATCCACAGCATCATCTTGGCCAGCTGCACGTAGCCCTTGATCGAGCGGGTGCGGGCGTGTTCGGTGCGGGCGTAGATGTCCAGCAGGGCATCGAGCAGGCACGACAGGGCCATGGTCATGAACAGCAAGGTGAAGGCCAGGGCGACATTGCCAAGGAAGTGCTGGCTGGTGTCGGACAGCTCTGGCACCAGTTTCAGGCCGAACTGGATCACCAGTGACGGGATGGTCTGGGCCAGGCGGTGGAACACCTTGTTGTGGCGCAGGTCGTCGAGCCACTTCAGCGCCGCCTGGCGGGCCAGCAGGCGGGCGCTGTGCAGCACCAGAAAGCGCGCCAGGCGCCCGAGCACCAGGGAAATCAGCAGCAGCACCGCCAGGCCGATAGCGGCGTGGAGCAGTGGATGTTGGTCGAGGGTGCCCCACAGGTCGAGGCTGTCACGCCAGATGCGTTGGATGTCCATAAGCTTGAAACCGGTCTTTTACAGCGAAACGAAGTGCCATTAGAGCGCGGAAGCCGACAAAGTTGCCAAAAGAAATTCGGCTAAGGCGGCAGAAAACGTTACCCTATGCAACTGAATTTCCCGCACTTGCCTGAGGTTACCTCCGTGTTCTCCCAATTCGCCCTGCATGAACGCCTGCTTAAAGCCGTGGCCGAGCTTAAATTCGTCGAGCCGACCCCGGTGCAGGCCGCGGCCATCCCCCTGGCCCTGCAAGGGCGCGACCTGCGTGTGACCGCGCAGACCGGCAGCGGCAAGACCGCCGCGTTCGTCCTGCCGCTGCTCAACCGCCTGGTTGACCTGAAGGGCGGGCGCGTCGAGATCCGCTCGCTGATCCTGCTGCCGACCCGCGAGTTGGCCCAGCAGACCCTCAAGCAAGTGCAGCTGTTCTCGCAGTTCACCTACATCAAGGCGGGCCTGGTCACCGGCGGTGAAGACTTCAAGGAACAGGCCGCCATGCTGCGCAAGGTGCCGGACGTGCTGATCGGCACCCCAGGCCGCCTGCTCGAGCACCTCAACGCCGGCAACCTCGACCTGTCCCACGTGCAGGTGATGATCCTCGACGAAGCCGACCGCATGCTCGACATGGGCTTCGCCGAAGACATGGAGCGCCTGTGCAAGGAGTGCGAGAACCGCGAGCAGACCCTGCTGTTCTCGGCCACCACTGGCGGTGCGGCCCTGCGCGACATCATCGGCAAGGTCCTGAAAGACCCTGAGCACCTGATGCTCAACAGCGTCTCGCAGCTGGCCGAAGGCACTCGCCAGCAGATCATCACCGCCGACCATGACCAGCACAAGGAAGCCATCGTGCAGTGGTTGCTGGCCAACGAGACCTTCGACAAGGCGATCATCTTCACCAACACCCGCGCCCTGGCCGACCGCATTTACGGCCACCTGGTGGCCAAGGACGTGAAAGCCTTCGTGCTGCACGGCGAGAAGGACCAGAAGGACCGCAAGCTGGCCATCGAGCGCTTCAAGCAGGGCAGCTCCAAGGTGCTGGTGGCCACCGACGTGGCGGCCCGTGGCCTGGACATCGACGGCCTGGACCTGGTGATCAACTTCGACATGCCGCGCAGCGGCGACGAGTATGTACACCGTGTGGGCCGCACCGGCCGTGCCGGTGGCGAAGGTCTGGCGATCTCGCTGATTACCCACAATGACTGGAACCTGATGTCCAGCATCGAACGCTACCTCAAGCAGCAGTTCGAGCGCCGGGTGATCAAGGAAGTGAAGGGTACCTACAGCGGGCCGAAGAAGGTCAAGGCTTCGGGCAAGGCGGTGGGTGCCAAGAAGAAGAAGGTCGACAAGAAGACTGGCGAGAAGAAGGCCGCTGCCAAGCGCAAGCCGACGGCCAAGCCACGGCCGAATGCGCCGCTGGCCAGTTCCGATGGCCTGGCGCCGCTGAAGAAGCGCAAGCCGGCTGCTGAGTAAACTATTCCTTCTCAGGCCCACGCGCTCTGTGTGGGAGCGGCCTTGCGTCGCGAAAGGGCCGCAAAGCGGCCCCAGACAATCTCGATTTGACGCATCAATCCGGGGGCTGCTCTGCAGCCCTTTCGCGACGCAAGGCCGCTCCCACGATGACCGCGTCTGAGGGTAGAGCGATTTAATCAGCCTTTTTCTCCGCTGCTTTCAGCTCCTTGATCCGCTTGTCGATCAACTGACATTTATCGGGCAAGTCCTTGCTCGCCGTCCCCAGCTCCATCCCCTGGAGCTCGTCATTGATCTCCTTGGCCTTCTGCGGGTTCTGCTCGGTCAGCTGACTGACCAACCCGGCCAGCTCCTCACGTTTCTGTGTCGCTTCTTCCGGTGTGCAGGCCCAGGCGGGCAGGGCACAGCACAGGGCGGTGGCACAGGCGATGCGCAGCAGCGGTTTCATCCTTTCTACCTCCGGCGGTGGTGATGCCCGGTGGAGACGCGCGCGCGGCGGTTGGTTCAGCGCCTGCGACCGGCGGCTATACCCCTGGGTATATTTACCGCAGCCATCCTCGGCTCTAGTTTGAGGCCACAACCACAACAACCGAGGAACACACCCATGGATCGATTGAAAGGCAAGGTGGCACTGATTACCGGCGGCGCGGGCGGTTGTGGCCTGGCCGCGTCGGAGCTGTTCGCCGCCGAGGGCGCCAAGGTGGTGATCCTCGACTTGCCGACCAGCCAGGGCGAAGCGGTGGCGGCACGCATCAATGCCGAAGGCGGGCAGGCACTGTTCGTCGCCGCCGACGTGTCGCAGGCCGACCAGGTGCACCGGGCGGTGGCCCAGGGCCAGGCGCATTTTGGCCCGATCACCGTGCTGATGAACCACGCCGGGATCATCGCCGCCGGCCCGTTCCTGGAAACCAGTGAAGCCGACTGGGACCGGCTGATGAGCGTCAACGTGAAAAGCATGTTCCTGGTCACCAAGGCCGTGCTGCCGGGGATGCTCGCTGCAGGCGGCGGCAGCGTGATTTGCACTTCGTCGATTTCCGCCGTGGTCGGCACGCCTATGGAGGTGCTGTATTGCACCACCAAGGGCGCGTGCCACATGTTCGCCCGCGCCCTGGCCGTGGAGTACCGCGACCAGAACATCCGCAGCAACGCCATTTGCCCGGGCTTCATCGGCACCGCCCATGGTCGCCGCGAGCTCGACTTGCTGCGCGGTTATGGCGTGGATGCCTCCGACGAGGCGATCAAGACCATGCAGGGGCGCCTGTGCGATCCGAGCGAAGTGGCCAACGCCGCGCTGTTCCTGGCCAGCGACGAGTCGAGCTTTGTCAGTGGCTCGCACCTGTTCGTCGACAACGCCTACACCGCGATGTAATACCCGGCCGGCAGCGCGCTGCCGGCTACCTAAAACAAGAACCGCTGCACCCTTCAATTCTGCCCCCAAGCCAATTCCAACAAGACAGAGGCAGCAGATGGAAAACATAGGCACTTACGTCATCTACGTGATCATGGTGTGCGCCGTGATCGGTGCGATCGCCTCGATCGTCAACGCAGAATCCGAGCTGGCCAAGGAGTTCACGGCCGGCCTGCACAGCATCGGCCCGATCTTTATCCCGGTGGCCGGGATCATGGCCGCCATCCCGTTCATTTCCAGCTTCATCAGCCACGTCATCGGCCCGCTGTTCCTGGCCATGGGCGCTGACGCCGGCATTGCCGGCCCGATTTTCATCGCTTCGGACCTGGGCGGTTACCAGCTGGCCCAGGCGCTATCGCACAGTCCAGAAGGCTGGATCCTCGGCCTGATCACCGGCTTCCAGTGTGGCTCGACGGTGATCTTCGTCATCCCGGTGGGCCTGGCCATGCTCAACAAGGCCGACCACAAGTACATGGCCCTGGGCATCATGGCCGGGTTGCTGAGCATCCCGATCAGCATCGTGTTCATCGCTATGGGCATGCAGGCCATGGGCCTGGGCGTGCGCCCGGACATCGCCACGGCAGGCGCCGCGACCCAGGCGCTGCACTTCACCTTGCCGACCTTGCTGCGCAACCTGTCGCCGCTGATCCTGTTCTGTGTGGCGCTGGCGGCGGCACTGCGCTACTTCCCCAACCTGATGGTCAGTCTGTTCCTCAAGCTGGGGCAGTTGATGTATGCGGCGGTGACCCTGGTGCTGGTGGCCTCGATCGTCGAGTACTTCACCGGTGCCTTCACCTCGCTGTTTGGCGGCTGGGGCTTCGCGCCGATCATCGCCGACAAGGCCGACCAGTTCCGTGCCCTGGAGATCGCCGGCTATGTCGGCATCATGCTCTGCGGTGCGTTCCCGATGGTCTACCTGATCAAGCGCTTCCTGTCGCAGCCGATCGAGAAAGTGGCCTCGAAGCTGGGCCTGTCCCCCGTGGGCGCCGCCGGCATCCTCGCAGCCTCGGCCAACATCCTGGCGATGTTCCGCCTGGTGGCCGACATGCCACCGAAGGACAAGGTGCTGGTGATTGCCTTCGCCGTCTGTGCGGCCTTTACCTTCGGTGACCACCTGGCCTACTCGGCCAATTTCCAGCCGACGCTGATCGGGCCGCTGATCATCGGCAAGCTTGCCGGCGGCCTGCTGGGCATGGGCCTGGCCTACTGGCTGGCGGTGCCCAAGGCGCTGGAGCTGGGCCGCCAGGAGGAAGACGCCGGCCTGCTGCCTGCCAGCCCAGCGTTGCACTGACAGGGCCTGGCATCGTTCAATGCCGCTCGGGCTTCTACAGCCGGGCGGCATTCGCGATTTCTTCCTACACCGCACAGGCCATCGCCATGAACAGCGACAACGCCGACCGCCTGGGCGCGGTCATCCGCAGCATTGGCAGCGACACCCTGGGCCCCGCCCTCGACACCGCGCTCAAGGGCGTGGTCGATTTCGACATGAGCTGCGCCTACCTGTTCCGCTTCAACCAGCCGGCGCTGCTGATCCACGACGGCTACCACCAGCGCGTGGCCGAGCGCACGCTCAAGGCCTACTTGCGCGGCGGCTACCTGCTCGACCCGTTCTATGTCGCCTGTACCAACAACCACCCGTCCGGCCTGTGGCGCATGAGCGAACTGGCTCCGGACAGCTTCTTCGCCTCGGGCTTTTCCATCTCCCACGACATCCACCCCTGTGTTTCCTCGCACCACGGCAGCCTGATCGAGGAAATCGGCTTCATCGTCCCGGTGCGGCCACGTACCGCGCTGGT
The DNA here is from genome assembly GCF_017744435.1 of Pseudomonas sp. Classification (GTDB taxonomy): domain Bacteria; phylum Pseudomonadota; class Gammaproteobacteria; order Pseudomonadales; family Pseudomonadaceae; genus Aquipseudomonas. The sequence goes on along the minus strand of NZ_JAGIBG010000057.1, from coordinate 2,613 downwards.
GTATTCGCTGATGCGTGGCCTGGACAAGGGCGCGTTCGAGGCTGAGGAAGCGCAGCGGCTGGCGGCACTGACACCGGTGATCGATGCCATTTTCAGCCAGCACCTGCGCCTGGCCCATGCCGACGACCTGGCCGACCCGAAAGAGTCGGACAGCCAGCTGGAAGATGCCTTTGTCGACATCCTCCAGGGCCAGCTGACCGAGACCCAGCGGCATGTGGCCAAGCTGATCCTGCAGGGGCACAGCAGCCAGTCGATCTCTCGTGAGCTGGGAATCTCCGAAGGCACAGTGAAGGTGCATCGGCACAACATCTGGCAGCGGTTGGGGATTGCCGGGAATGCGGAGTTGTTCAGGTTGTTCATCAATTATCTGGTCAAGCAGTGACGGGCTCGCCCTAGCCGGTTCGTTAGGCTGCTTCCGCTTCATGTTGTAGTCCTTTTCCCAAAGCCTCCTGGCGCTGTTGAAGGGCGAGCGATTGCCCTCTAGTCTCGCCCTCAAACAGGAGGTATCGTATGTACAGATGTAAATACGGAGCGTCCCATGTTCTTTGAGTGGGACGAAGCGAAGAACCAGAGCAACATCCGCAAGCATGGTATCGACTTCAGCGATGTTCCAGATATGTTCAATCATCCCTTGCTGACTCGCCGGGATCGTTGCCTGGATTATTGCGAGGAGCGTTGGGTCAGCCTCGGTTGGCTGAAGACCTTGCTGGGTGTGGTCGTGTATACAGAGCGGGAGGGTGATGTCATCCGCATCATCTCCGCACGCAGAGCCACCAGGTGGGAGGCCAAGCTTTATGACCAAAGCATCGAAAACTGATTGGAGCCGGTTGGCTCAAATGGACGACAAGGACATTGATACCTCGGATATTCCGGAGCTGGGAGAGGACTTCTTCCGCGAGGCCGAATTACGGGTTCCAGCGAAGCAGACGGTGACCATACGCCTGGACTCCGATGTTCTTTCCTGGTTCAAGGAGCAGGGCGCGGGTTACCAGACGCGGATCAACCAGTTGCTGCGGCAATACATGCAGGCGCACCAACGCCAGCGCTGAGTTCTTTCTGAACGCTCGACACTTTCAACGGGTCCCAACCTGTGTACCCCCTTCGTCCACAGCAGGAGGCCATCTCCATGAGCAGCACCTACGACTGGGACCTGATCGAGCGTTTGCTGCACGAGGTGCAGAATGGCGCCGGTCACAGCTTCACGCCACGCCCCTATGCCGAGCAGCACGCTGCGGCGCTGGCCGCCAAGGGCCAACCGGTGGGTGATCTGGACCACCTGAAAACCCGTGCCTGCGAGTACGAAAAGCTGCTGTTCGAGCGCGGTTTCATCGAGAGCCGTGAGCAGGAAGAGGGCGGAAACGGCGAGAATTTCGTGCTCACCGAGCGTGGTTCGCGCTTGCTCAGCCTGATCGACAGCAGCATTCCGGGCTTCGAACACCCGCGTCAGGTGCTGGATGAGCAGGAGGACGGGCTGGACGAAACCACCTTCGAGCAGGTGTCGGCCAAGGCACAGATCGCTTGAGGTCGTTTTGAGGCTGGCAAGGGCAGGCCAGGAAACCCGATAATCGGTATTCCTTGACCACTGCCGAGCCCTTGCCGATGCCCTCGACCATCCAAAAGGCCCGCCCATGAGCGCGGCCCGCAAGAACCCCGACGCCTTTGCCTTCCAGGTGATGTTGGGCCTGTGCCTGATCTGGGGCTGCCAGCAGGTGCTGATCAAGACTGCGGCGGTGGATATCGCGCCGGTGATGCAGGCCGCCCTGCGCAACTGCATCGCCGCCATGCTGGTAGGGTTGATGATCTGCTGGCGCGGTGGCTGGGAACAGGTGGGCAACACCTGGCGGGCTGGGCTCGTGGCCGGCGGGTTGTTCGGGCTGGAGTTCCTGTTCATCGCCGAGGGCCTGAAGCTGACCTCGGCGGCGCACATGTCGGTGTTCCTCTATACGGCGCCGGTGTTCACCGCACTTGGCTTGCACTTCATGCTCCCCAGCGAACGGTTGCGGTTGCTGCAGTGGCTGGGCATCTTGCTGGCCTTTGCCGGGATTGCGATGGCCTTCGCGGGGGGCATGTCCTTCGCCGAGATGGATGTGCGCATGTTGCTGGGCGATGCCTTTGGCGTGCTCGCCGGGCTGGCCTGGGGCGCGACCACGGTGGTGGTGCGTGGCTCGCGCCTTTCGGAGGCTCCAGCAACCTTGACCTTGTTCTACCAGTTGGCGGTGGGTTTTGCCGGCTTGCTGTTGATCGCTCTGGTCAGCGGGCAGATCGGCGATGTGACCTTGACGCCGCTGGCGGTGGGTAGCGTGCTGTTCCAGGGGATCGTGGTGTCGTTCGTCAGTTACCTGACCTGGTTCTGGTTGTTGCGCAAGTACCTGGCCTCCAACCTGGCGGTGTTTTCGTTCATCACCCCGTTGTTCGGGGTGACGTTCGGTGTGGTGTTGCTGGGTGAGCCGTTGAGTGCGAATTTCGTAATCGGTGCGTTGATGGTGCTACTGGGCGTGATCCTCGTGAGTGCCGAGCCTTGGGTGAAGCAGCAATTGCGCAAGTTTGTGGGCTGAAGGTTGCCAGTACCGGCCCTTTCGCGGGTAAACCCGCTCCCACAGGATCACCACAGAT
>NZ_JAGIBG010000056.1 GCF_017744435.1 Pseudomonas sp. | reverse complement strand
GTAATGCCAGGTGACAACATTCAGATGACTGTTACCCTGATCAAGACCATCGCAATGGAAGACGGTCTGCGCTTCGCTATCCGTGAAGGCGGTCGTACCGTCGGCGCCGGCGTCGTAGCAAAAATTATTGAATAAGTAGTTGATTTTCCTAATCGGGCCGGTATAATGGCCGGCCTGATACAGCGTTACAGGTCAGTAGCTCAATTGGCAGAGCGACGGTCTCCAAAACCGTAGGTTGGGGGTTCGATTCCCTCCTGACCTGCCATTTCACCTCGGTGTGATGGCTTTCTTCTTACAGGATCCTCCTCGATGACCCCCAAAACTGAAGCCCAAGAATCGCGTTTTGATCTGTTCAAGTGGCTGGCTGTAGTGGCTTTGGTGGTTGTTGGTGTTGTGGGTAATCAATATTACTCCGCCTCTCCGATCCTGTATCGCGTCCTTGCACTTCTCGCCCTGGCTGCTGTCGCAGGCTTTGTAGCTCTGCAGACTGCGAAGGGTAAGTCGTTCTTTGCGCTGGCGAAGGAAGCTCGTACCGAGATCCGTAAAGTCGTGTGGCCGACCCGCCAGGAAACCACCCAGACCACGCTGATTGTCGTGGCTGTCGTGCTGGTTATGGCACTGCTGCTGTGGGGTCTTGATTCCCTGCTCGGCTGGGCGGTCTCCCTGATCGTTGGCTAAAGGTGTCCCGTGGCTAAGCGTTGGTATGTTGTGCATGCTTACTCGGGTTACGAGAAGCATGTAATGCGCTCCCTGATCGAGCGCGTGAAGCTGGCTGGCATGGAAGACGGTTTCGGCGAGATCCTGGTCCCGACCGAAGAAGTCGTTGAAATGCGCAACGGCCAGAAGCGCAAGAGTGAGCGCAAATTCTTCCCTGGCTATGTACTGGTCCAGATGGAGATGAACGAAGGGACTTGGCACTTGGTCAAGGATACCCCTCGTGTGATGGGCTTTATCGGCGGCACTGCAGACAAGCCTGCGCCGATTACCGATAAAGAAGCTGAGGCTATCCTGCGTCGCGTTGCCGACGGCAGTGACAAGCCGAAGCCGAAGACGCTGTTCGAACCGGGTGAAGTGGTTCGAGTCATTGATGGTCCGTTCGCTGACTTCAATGGTAGTGTCGAAGAGGTTAACTACGAGAAGAGCCGTCTGCAGGTTGCAGTGCTCATTTTCGGTCGCTCTACTCCGGTGGAGCTCGAGTTCAGCCAGGTCGAAAAGGTCTAGGCGGACAAAGCATCCCATACCCCGCAGCCCTGTGTGCTGCGGGGTTTTGTCGTCACTGGGATAAAACGCAAGTCATCCGGGGAGCCATCAGGCGTTCGTACCCGATTTTGGAGTAGCTCATGGCTAAGAAGATTCAGGCTTACATCAAGCTGCAAGTTAAGGCCGGCCAGGCCAACCCAAGCCCACCCGTCGGTCCAGCACTGGGCCAACACGGTGTGAACATCATGGAGTTCTGCAAGGCCTTCAACGCCCGTACTCAGGGTCAAGAAGCCGGTCTGCCGACTCCAGTGATCATCACTGTCTACAGCGACCGTAGCTTCACCTTCGAGACCAAGAGCACCCCTGCCTCGGTTCTGCTGAAGAAAGCTGCTGGCCTGGCCAGTGGTTCGGCTCGCCCGAACACCGTTAAAGTCGGTACCGTTACCCGTGCTCAGCTGGAAGATATCGCCAAAGCTAAACAGGCTGATCTGACCGCCGCTGACCTGGACGCAGCTGTACGCACCATCGCTGGCTCTGCCCGCAGCATGGGCCTGAACGTGGAGGGTGTGTAATGGCTAAGCTGACCAAGCGCCAAAAGGCAATCGCCGAGAAAATCGAAGCAGGCAAGGCCTACAACTTCGAAGAAGCCGCAACCCTGCTCGCTTCGCTGCCGGCTGCCAAATTCGTAGAATCCTACGACATCGCCGTTAACCTCGGTGTTGACCCGCGTAAATCCGACCAGGTCGTTCGTAGCGCTACCGTGCTGCCACACGGCACTGGCAAGACCGTACGTGTTGCCGTCTTCACCCAGGGTCCAGCTGCTGAAGCCGCTCTGGCTGCCGGCGCTGACCGCGTAGGTATGGACGATCTGGCTGCCGAAATGAAAGGCGGCGACCTGAACTATGACGTCGTCATCGCATCGCCTGATGCCATGCGCGTTGTAGGTCAGCTGGGTCAGGTTCTGGGTCCTCGCGGCCTGATGCCTAACCCGAAAGTTGGTACCGTGACTCCAGACGTAGCCGGCGCTGTCAAAAACGCCAAGGCTGGTCAGGTTCGCTACCGTACCGACAAAAACGGTATCATCCACACTTCCGTTGGCAAAATCGGCTTCGAAGCTGACAAGCTGAAGGAAAACGTTGAAGCCCTGATCGCTGACCTGAAGCGTATCAAGCCGGCCTCTTCGAAAGGTATCTACGTCAAGCGCGTTACCCTGAGCACCACCATGGGCCCAGGTCTGATCATCGATCAGAGCTCGCTGAACGTGTAAGAACATGGTGGCGCGACCTGTCGCGCCACCCGCAAAAATTGGGGTCCCTGCCTGGCGGGGGCTATCCAAGACCGTAGGCGGCGCAAGCCTTAAAACACCAGCCCACGCAGATGGTGCTCCCGATTCGTTTACCGAATCAGACACCAAAACGACATCCGGCTTCGGCCAGATGAAACGGTAAAAACCAGGAGTAAACCCGTGGCAATTAAACTCGAAGACAAGAAGGCCATCGTCGCTGAAGTCAACGAGGCTGCCAAAGTCGCTCTGTCCGCTGTCGTGGCCGATGCCCGTGGTGTGACTGTAAGCGCAATGACCGGACTCCGTAAAGAGGCCCGCGAAGCTGGCGTATACGTACGTGTCGTACGTAACACCCTGCTCAAGCGCGCTGTTGAAGGCACCGAATTCTCGATCCTCAACGACGCGTTCAAAGGCCCGACCCTGATTGCTTTCTCCAACGAACACCCGGGCGCTGCTGCTCGTCTGTTCAAAGAGTTCGCCAAGGGTCAGGACAAGTTCGAGATCAAGGCAGCCGCATTTGACGGCAATCTGATTGCAGCGAACCAGATCGACGTGTTGGCTTCTCTGCCGACCCGCGACGAAGCTATTGCGAAACTGATGAGCGTGATCCAAGGCGCTACCAGCAAGCTGGCTCGTACTCTGGCAGCCATTCGCGACCAGAAAGAAGCTACCGCTGCCTAAGGCACGCGAAACTCTTTCAAAATCATACGTTTAATTTGATGGCTGCGTAGGCTGTCACCCCAATACAGGATTTAAGTCATGTCTCTGACTAACGAACAAATCATCGAAGCAATCGGCCAGAAAACCGTTCTGGAAGTTGTTGAGCTGATCAAAGCTATGGAAGAAACCTTCGGCGTTACCGCTGCTGTTGCCGCTGCCGGCCCAGCTGCTGCTGCTGCCGTTGTTGAAGAGCAGACCGAGTTCAACGTTGTTCTGGTTGAAGCCGGCGACAAGAAAGTGAACGTGATCAAAGCCGTTCGCGAACTGACCGGTCTGGGCCTGAAAGAAGCCAAAGAGAAAGTCGACGGCGCTCCTCAGGTTGTAGCTGAAGGCGTTTCGAAAGAAGCCGCTGAAGACGCTAAGAAGAAGCTGGAAGAAGCAGGCGCTAAAGTCGAGCTGAAGTAATTTCGACTTTGCGATGCCAGCCTGAGCGTTGAGCGAAAGGCTGATGGCTGGTGGCTTATGCCACCGGCCTTTTTCCGTTATTGGTGGCTGGTCAATCCGGCCCCGATAACACGCTGCAAGACACCCATGTGGGTGCGCAAACCAAGGGGTTTGCACGATTTTCTGGCTGCTCCCGCCGGGAGAAGCCAAACAAGCAGGTGACCAAGCTGGGGAACGCTGATGGCTTACTCATACACTGAGAAAAAACGTATCCGCAAGGACTTTAGCAAGTTGCCGGACGTCATGGATGTGCCATATCTTCTGGCCATCCAGCTGGATTCGTATCGCGAATTCCTGCAAGCGGGAGCATCCAAGGATCAGTTCCGTGACGTCGGCCTGCACGCGGCCTTCAAGTCGGTATTCCCGATCATCAGCTACTCCGGCAATGCTGCCCTGGAGTACGTAGGCTACCGCCTGGGCGATCCCGCCTTCGATGTGAAGGAATGTGTCCTGCGTGGCGTGACCTTCGCGGTCCCACTGCGGGTCAAGGTGCGCCTGATCATCTTCGACAAGGAATCGTCGAACAAAGCGATCAAGGACATCAAAGAGCAAGAAGTCTACATGGGTGAAATCCCCCTGATGACTGAGAACGGTACCTTCGTTATCAACGGTACCGAACGAGTAATCGTTTCCCAGCTGCACCGTTCGCCTGGTGTGTTCTTCGACCACGACCGTGGCAAGACGCACAGCTCCGGCAAGCTGCTGTACTCCGCTCGCATCATCCCTTACCGCGGTTCGTGGCTGGACTTCGAGTTCGACCCGAAAGACTGCGTGTTCGTGCGTATCGACCGTCGCCGCAAACTGCCGGCCTCGGTGCTGCTGCGCGCGCTGGGTTACAGCACGGAAGAAGTGCTCAACACCTTCTACACCACTAACGTATTCCATATTTCCGGCGAGAAACTCAGCCTGGAACTGGTACCTCAGCGTCTGCGTGGTGAAGTCGCGGTCATGGACATCCATGACGGCGCTGGCAAGGTCATTGTCGAGCAGGGCCGCCGCATCACTGCGCGCCACGTCAATCAGCTCGAGAAGGCCGGTGTCAACCAGCTGGACGTGCCGATGGAATACGTCCTGGGTCGCACCACCGCCAAGGCCATCGTTCACCCGGCCACTGGCGAGATCCTGGCCGAGTGCAACACCGAGCTGACCACCGAGCTGCTGATCAAGATCGCCAAGGCTCAGGTTGTCCGCATCGAGACCCTGTACACCAACGACATCGACTGCGGTCCGTTCATCTCGGATACCCTCAAGATCGACACCACCAGCAACCAGCTGGAAGCCCTGGTCGAGATCTACCGCATGATGCGTCCAGGCGAGCCGCCGACCAAGGATGCTGCCGAGACCCTGTTCAACAACCTGTTCTTCAGCGCCGAGCGTTACGACCTGTCCGCAGTTGGCCGCATGAAGTTCAACCGTCGTATCGGTCGTACCGAGATCGAAGGTTCGGGCGTGCTGAGCAAGGAAGATATCGTCGAGGTTCTGAAGACCCTGGTCGATATCCGTAACGGCAAAGGCATCGTCGACGACATCGACCACCTGGGTAACCGTCGCGTTCGTTGCGTCGGTGAGATGGCCGAGAACCAGTTCCGCGTTGGCCTGGTACGTGTTGAGCGTGCGGTCAAGGAACGTCTGTCGATGGCCGAAAGCGAAGGCCTGATGCCGCAAGACCTGATCAACGCCAAGCCGGTAGCGGCGGCGGTGAAGGAGTTCTTCGGTTCCAGCCAGCTCTCGCAGTTCATGGACCAGAACAACCCGCTCTCCGAGATCACCCACAAGCGCCGTGTTTCTGCACTCGGCCCTGGCGGTCTGACCCGTGAGCGTGCTGGCTTCGAAGTCCGTGACGTACACCCGACCCACTACGGCCGCGTGTGCCCGATCGAGACCCCTGAAGGTCCGAACATCGGTCTGATCAACTCCCTGGCAGCCTATGCCCGCACCAACCAGTATGGCTTCCTGGAAAGCCCGTACCGCGTGGTGAAGGAAGGCGTGGTCAGCGACGACATCGTGTTCCTGTCGGCCATCGAAGAAGCGGATCACGTGATCGCCCAGGCTTCGGCCGCGATGAACGAGAAGAAGCAGCTGATCGATGAGCTGGTTGCCGTTCGTCACCTGAACGAATTCACCGTCAAGGCGCCGGAAGACGTCACCCTGATGGACGTTTCGCCGAAGCAGGTTGTTTCTGTTGCTGCGTCGCTGATTCCGTTCCTCGAGCACGACGACGCCAACCGTGCGTTGATGGGTTCGAACATGCAGCGCCAGGCTGTACCAACCCTGCGAGCCGACAAGCCGCTGGTAGGTACCGGCATGGAGCGCAACGTTGCCCGTGACTCCGGTGTCTGCGTGGTTGCTCGTCGCGGTGGTGTGATCGACTCGGTCGACGCCAGCCGTATCGTCGTTCGCGTCAATGACGACGAAGTCGAGACCGGCGAAGCCGGTGTGGATATCTACAACCTGACCAAGTACACCCGTTCGAACCAGAACACCTGCATCAACCAGCGTCCGCTGGTCAGCAAGGGTGACAAGGTTCAGCGCAGCGACATCATGGCCGACGGCCCGTCCACCGACATGGGTGAACTGGCACTGGGTCAGAACATGCGCATCGCGTTCATGGCGTGGAACGGCTTCAACTTCGAAGACTCCATCTGCCTGTCCGAGCGTGTGGTTCAGGAAGACCGCTTCACCACCATCCACATCCAGGAACTGACCTGTGTGGCGCGTGACACCAAGCTTGGCCCAGAGGAAATCACTGCGGACATCCCGAACGTGGGTGAAGCCGCTCTGAACAAGCTGGACGAAGCCGGTATCGTCTACGTAGGTGCCGAAGTCGGCGCTGGCGACATCCTGGTCGGCAAGGTCACGCCAAAAGGCGAAACCCAGCTGACTCCGGAAGAAAAACTGCTGCGCGCAATCTTCGGTGAGAAGGCCAGCGACGTTAAGGACACCTCCCTGCGCGTGCCGACCGGCACCAAGGGTACCGTCATCGACGTACAGGTCTTCACCCGTGATGGCGTCGAGCGCGACAGCCGCGCCCTGTCCATCGAGAAGATGCAGCTGGACGAGATCCGCAAGGACCTCAACGAAGAGTTCCGCATCGTCGAAGGTGCAACCTTCGAGCGTCTGCGTGCTGCCCTGAACGGCCAGGTGGTCGACGGTGGCGCGGGCCTGAAGAAAGGCACCGTGATCACTGACGAAGTGCTGGACGGTCTGGAGCACGGCCAGTGGTTCAAACTGCGCATGGCCGAAGATGCACTGAACGAGCAGTTGGAAAAGGCTCAACAGTACATCGTCGACCGTCGCCGTCTGCTGGACGACAAGTTCGAAGACAAGAAGCGCAAGCTGCAGCAGGGCGATGACCTGGCTCCAGGCGTACTGAAGATCGTCAAGGTCTACCTGGCAATCCGCCGTCGCATCCAGCCGGGTGACAAGATGGCCGGTCGTCACGGTAACAAGGGTGTCGTCTCGGTAATCATGCCGGTAGAAGACATGCCGCACGACGCCAACGGTACTCCGGTCGACGTCGTACTGAACCCGCTGGGCGTACCTTCGCGTATGAACGTCGGTCAGATCCTTGAAACCCACCTGGGCCTCGCGGCCAAAGGTCTGGGCGAGAAGATCGACCGCATGATCGAAGAGCAGCGTAAAGCCGCTGAACTGCGCACCTTCCTCACCGAGATCTACAACGAGATCGGTGGTCGTCAGGAGAACCTGGAAGAGTTCACCGACGAAGAGATCATCGCCCTGGCGAACAACCTGAAGAAAGGCGTGCCGATGGCCACCCCAGTCTTCGACGGTGCCAAGGAACGTGAGATCAAGGCCATGCTGAAACTGGCAGACCTGCCAGAAAGCGGCCAGATGGTGCTGTTCGACGGCCGTACCGGCAACAAGTTCGAGCGTCCTGTGACCGTTGGTTACATGTACATGCTCAAGCTGAACCACTTGGTGGACGACAAGATGCACGCGCGTTCCACTGGTTCCTACAGCCTGGTTACCCAGCAGCCGCTGGGTGGTAAGGCGCAGTTCGGTGGTCAGCGTTTCGGGGAGATGGAAGTGTGGGCGCTGGAAGCATACGGCGCGGCATACACCCTGCAAGAAATGCTCACAGTGAAGTCGGACGACGTGAACGGCCGTACCAAGATGTACAAGAACATCGTGGATGGCGATCACCGTATGGAGCCGGGCATGCCCGAGTCCTTCAACGTGTTGATCAAAGAGATCCGTTCGCTCGGTATCGATATCGATCTGGAAACCGAATAACACGTGACGCGAAGGGGAGTGGGGCAGGTAATGCCCGCTCCCTGCTCCGCCAGGAGGAAAGGCCTTGAAAGACCTACTGAATTTGCTGAAAAACCAGGGTCAAGTCGAAGAGTTCGACGCCATCCGCATCGGTCTGGCGTCGCCTGAAATGATCCGTTCGTGGTCGTTCGGTGAAGTTAAGAAGCCGGAAACCATCAACTACCGTACGTTCAAGCCTGAGCGTGACGGCCTGTTCTGCGCCAAGATCTTTGGCCCAGTCAAGGACTACGAGTGCCTGTGCGGCAAGTACAAGCGCCTCAAGCACCGCGGCGTGATCTGCGAGAAGTGCGGCGTTGAAGTTGCCCTGGCCAAGGTTCGTCGTGAGCGCATGGCGCACATCGAACTGGCCTCGCCGGTTGCCCACATCTGGTTCCTGAAGTCGCTGCCGTCCCGTATCGGCCTGCTGATGGACATGACCCTGCGTGACATCGAGCGCGTGCTCTACTTCGAGAGCTACGTCGTGATCGACCCGGGCATGACCACCCTCGAGAAGGGTCAGCTGCTGAACGACGAACAGTACTTCGAAGCGCTTGAAGAGTTCGGTGACGACTTCGACGCCCGCATGGGTGCCGAGGCTGTCCGCGAGCTGCTGCACGCGATCGACCTGGAGCACGAGATCGGCCGCCTGCGCGAAGAGATTCCGCAGACCAACTCGGAAACCAAGATCAAGAAGCTGTCCAAGCGCCTGAAGCTGATGGAAGCTTTCCAGGGCTCGGGCAACCTGCCTGAGTGGATGGTCCTGACCGTCCTGCCAGTGCTGCCGCCGGACCTGCGTCCGCTGGTACCGCTGGATGGCGGCCGCTTCGCGACCTCCGACCTGAACGACCTGTATCGTCGGGTGATCAACCGTAACAACCGTCTGAAGCGCCTGCTCGATCTGTCGGCGCCGGACATCATCGTGCGCAACGAAAAGCGCATGCTGCAGGAAGCGGTCGACGCCCTGCTGGACAACGGCCGTCGCGGTCGCGCCATCACTGGCTCGAACAAGCGTCCGCTGAAGTCCCTGGCCGACATGATCAAAGGTAAGCAAGGTCGCTTCCGTCAGAACCTGCTCGGTAAGCGCGTGGACTACTCCGGTCGTTCGGTAATTACCGTAGGCCCGACCCTGCGTCTGCACCAGTGCGGTCTGCCGAAGAAGATGGCCCTCGAGCTGTTCAAGCCGTTCATTTTCGGCAAGCTGGAAATGCGTGGTCTGGCGACCACCATCAAGGCTGCCAAGAAGATGGTCGAGCGCGAGCTGCCAGAGGTGTGGGACGTGCTCGCCGAGGTGATCCGCGAACACCCCGTACTGCTCAACCGTGCACCGACCCTGCACCGTCTGGGTATCCAGGCCTTTGAGCCGGTTCTGATCGAAGGTAAGGCTATCCAGCTGCACCCGCTGGTCTGTGCCGCGTACAACGCCGACTTCGACGGTGACCAGATGGCCGTTCACGTGCCGCTGACGCTGGAAGCCCAGCTCGAAGCGCGCGCGCTGATGATGTCGACCAACAACATCCTGTCGCCAGCCAACGGTGAGCCAATCATCGTTCCGTCGCAGGACGTTGTACTGGGTCTGTACTACATGACCCGTGAAGCCATCAACGCCAAGGGCGAAGGTCGCGTATTCGCCGACCTGCAGGAAGTCGACCGCGTATTCCGCGCCGGCGAAGCTGCCCTGCACGCGAAAATCAAGGTTCGTATCAACGAAACCGTGAAAGAGCGTGACGGTTCGGTGGTCAAGAATACCCGCATCGTCGACACCACCGTCGGCCGTGCGCTGCTGTTCCAGGTTGTTCCGGCAGGCCTGCCGTACGACGTGGTCAACCAGCCGATGAAGAAGAAGGCGATCTCCAAGCTGATCAACCAGTGCTACCGCGTGGTTGGTCTGAAAGAGACCGTTATCTTCGCTGACCAGCTGATGTACACCGGTTTCGCTTACTCGACCATTTCCGGCGTTTCCATCGGTGTTAACGACTTCGTTATCCCGGACGAGAAAGCCCGCATCATCGGTAACGCTACCGACGAAGTGAAGGAAATCGAGAGCCAGTACGCCTCCGGCCTGGTAACCCAGGGCGAGAAGTACAACAAGGTCATCGACTTGTGGTCGAAGGCGAACGACGAAGTGTCCAAGGCGATGATGGCCAACCTCTCGAAAGAGAAGGTCATCGACCGCGACGGTAACGAAGTCGATCAAGAGTCCTTCAACTCGATGTACATGATGGCTGACTCGGGTGCGCGGGGTTCCGCAGCCCAGATCCGTCAGCTGGCCGGTATGCGTGGCCTGATGGCCAAGCCGGACGGCTCGATCATCGAGACGCCGATCACCGCGAACTTCCGTGAAGGTCTGAGCGTACTCCAGTACTTCATCTCGACCCACGGTGCTCGTAAGGGTCTGGCGGATACCGCACTGAAGACTGCGAACTCCGGTTACCTGACTCGCCGTCTGGTAGACGTTGCACAAGACTTGGTCGTGACCGAGATCGACTGCGGCACCGACCAGGGCCTGCTGATGACCCCGCACATCGAAGGCGGCGACGTTGTTGAGCCGCTGGGTGAGCGTGTACTGGGTCGTGTCATCGCCCGTGACGTGTTCAAGCCAGGCACCGAGGACGTCATCGTTCCGGCCGGTACCCTGGTCGACGAGCAGTGGGTCGAGTTCATCGAGCTGAACAGCATCGACGAAGTGATCGTGCGTTCGCCGATCAACTGCGAAACCCGCTTCGGTATCTGCGCCAAGTGCTACGGTCGTGACCTGGCTCGTGGTCACCAGGTGAACATCGGTGAAGCTGTCGGCGTTATCGCTGCACAGTCGATCGGTGAGCCGGGTACCCAGCTGACCATGCGTACGTTCCACATCGGTGGTGCTGCAAGCCGTACCTCGGCTGCCGACAGCGTCCAGGTGAAGAACGGCGGTATGGTTCGCCTGCACAACCTGAAACAGGTTGAGCGTGCCGACGGTAACCTGGTTGCCGTATCGCGTTCCGGCGAGCTGGCCATTGCCGACGAATTCGGTCGTGAGCGTGAGCGCTACAAGCTGCCTTACGGTGCGGTGATTTCGGTCAAGGAAGGTGACAAGGTCGAAGCTGGCGCAATCGTTGCCAAGTGGGACCCGCACACCCACCCGATCGTTACCGAACTGAAAGGTACCGTGACCTTCGTGGGCATGGAAGAAAACATCACCATCAAGCGTCAGACCGATGAACTGACCGGCTTGACCAACATTGAAGTACTGGACGTCAAGGATCGCCCTGCCGCAGGCAAGGAAATCCGTCCGGCAATCAAGATGGTCGATGCCGCTGGCAAGGACCTGTACCTGCCAGGTACCGACGTACCTGCACAGTACTTCCTGCCGGCCAACGCCCTCGTGGGTGTGGCTGACGGTGCCCAGATCGGTGTTGGTGACGTTATCGCGCGTATCCCGCAAGAAACGTCGAAGACCCGTGACATCACCGGTGGTCTGCCACGCGTTGCCGACCTGTTCGAAGCGCGCCGTCCGAAAGAAGCCTCGATTCTGGCTGAAGTCAGCGGCACCATCGCGTTCGGTAAAGAGACCAAGGGCAAGCGTCGTCTGGTCATCACTCCGACCGACGGTAGCGATCCGTACGAAGAGCTGATTCCGAAGTGGCGCCACCTGAACGTCTTCGAAGGCGAACAGGTAAACCGCGGCGAAGTTATCTCCGACGGCCCGAGCGATCCGCACGACATCCTGCGTCTGCTGGGTGTGAGCGCGCTGGCGAAGTACATCGTCAACGAGATCCAGGACGTTTACCGTCTGCAAGGCGTTAAGATCAACGACAAGCACATCGAGACCATCCTGCGTCAGATGCTGCGCAAGGTCGAGATCGCCGAGTCGGGTGACTCCAGCTTCATCAAGGGCGACCAGATGGAACTGACCCAGGTGCTGATGGAAAACGAGCGCCTGGCAGGGGAAGACAAGTTCATCTCCAAGTTCACCCGTGTGCTGCTGGGTATCACCAAGGCCTCGCTGTCGACCGAGTCGTTCATCTCCGCGGCTTCCTTCCAGGAAACCACCCGCGTACTGACCGAAGCGGCGGTAACCGGCAAGCGCGACTACCTGCGCGGCCTGAAAGAGAACGTGGTCGTGGGTCGTCTGATCCCGGCCGGTACTGGTCTGGCCTACCACAGCGAGCGCAAGCGCCGCCGTGATGCCGACAAACCGCTGCGTGTGAGCGCCAGTGAGGTGGAAGCCGCACTGACCGAAGCGCTGAACTCCAGCGGCAACTAAGTACAGGGCAGGGCCCCGGCAAGCCTCGAACGGCCATCGGTGACATGAAATGTTGCCGATGATCGGGCGAGGAGGGCCGGGGCCTCGTCTTGACTGGGTGCAAGATCCTCCGTAGACTTTTGTACCCTTAAATTTGGTGAGGCTCCGTCTCGCCAATTTTTGGCTTTCTTGCAAGACAATAGAGTCGCAAGACAATCAGTGGAGCTAGTAGATGGCAACTATCAACCAGCTGGTACGTCAGCCGCGCAAGCGTTCGGTCGAGAAGTCCGACGTTCCTGCGCTGCAGAACTGCCCGCAGCGTCGTGGCGTGTGCACCCGCGTGTACACCACCACGCCGAAAAAACCTAACTCGGCACTGCGTAAAGTATGCCGTGTGCGTCTGACCAACGGTTTCGAGGTTTCCTCGTACATCGGTGGTGAAGGCCACAACCTGCAAGAGCACAGCGTCGTCCTGATCCGTGGCGGCCGTGTAAAAGACTTGCCAGGTGTTCGTTACCACACCGTTCGCGGCTCTCTGGATACTTCGGGCGTTAAAGGCCGTAACCAGGGTCGTTCGAAATACGGTACCAAGCGTCCGAAGTAATCGGCCGTTTGCAGACATCCATTTTTTTGAGTCGATAAGAGTAAGGTCGGGCAGGGGTCGCAGACCCACGTCCCGGGCTAACCTGAAGACCGTTTGAGGGCTTATCATGCCAAGACGTCGTGTAGCAGCAAAACGTGAGATCCTTGACGATCCGAAGTACGGATCCCAGATCCTCGCCAAGTTCATGAACCACGTGATGGAAAGCGGCAAGAAGGCCGTAGCCGAGCGCATCGTTTACGGTGCCCTGGATACCGTCAAAGCACGCAAGAACAGCGACCCCCTGGAAATCTTCGAGAAAGCTCTCGACGCCATCGCTCCGCTGGTCGAAGTTAAGTCCCGCCGTGTAGGCGGTGCCACTTACCAGGTTCCGGTTGAAGTTCGTCCATCCCGTCGTAACGCTCTGGCAATGCGCTGGCTCGTAGACTACGCCCGCAAGCGCGGCGAGAAGTCGATGGCTCTGCGCCTGGCCGGCGAACTGCTGGATGCTGCCGAAGGCAAAGGTGCTGCAGTCAAGAAGCGTGAAGACGTGCACCGTATGGCTGAAGCCAACAAAGCGTTCTCGCACTACCGCTTCTAATTCAAGCATCAATTATTTTGCGAGGGCTTTATGGCTCGTACTACAGCAATTAACCGCTACCGTAACATCGGTATCTGTGCCCACGTTGACGCGGGCAAGACCACCACTACCGAGCGGATCCTGTTCTACACAGGTCTGAGCCACAAGATGGGCGAGGTGCATGATGGCGCCGCGACCACCGACTGGATGGTGCAGGAGCAGGAGCGCGGTATCACCATTACCTCCGCTGCCGTTACCACCTTCTGGAAAGGTTCCCGTGGTCAGTACGACAACTACCGCGTAAACGTCATCGATACCCCCGGCCACGTTGACTTCACCATTGAAGTAGAGCGTTCGCTGCGTGTACTCGACGGCGCGGTCGTTGTGTTCTGCGGTACTTCCGGCGTTGAGCCACAGTCCGAAACCGTATGGCGTCAAGCCAACAAGTACGGCGTTCCACGTGTTGTCTACGTGAACAAGATGGACCGTGCTGGTGCCAACTTCCTGCGCGTTATCGGTCAGATCAAAAACCGTCTGGGTCACACCCCGGTTCCGGTCCAGCTGGCTATCGGTGCGGAAGACGACTTCCAGGGTCAGGTTGACCTGATCAAGATGAAAGCCATCTACTGGAACGACGACGACAAAGGTACTACCTACCGCGAGGAAGAGATTCCTGCCGAGCTGGTGGACCTGGCCAACGAATGGCGCAGCAACATGGTCGAGGCTGCTGCCGAGGCCAACGAAGAGCTGATGAACAAGTACCTTGAAGAAGGTGACCTGTCCGTCGAAGACATCAAGGCTGGTCTGCGCGCCCGTACCCTGGCGAGCGAGATCGTTCCTGCTGTCTGCGGTTCCTCGTTCAAGAACAAGGGCGTTCCCCTGGTTCTCGACGCCGTCATTGACTTCCTGCCTGCGCCAACCGAGATCCCTGCGATCAAGGGTATCCACCCTGATCTGATCGACGTGCCGAAGGATGAAGTTACTGCAGAGCAGTACGACGAGCGTCCTGCTGACGACAACGAGCCGTTCTCGGCCCTGGCGTTCAAGATTGCCACCGACCCGTTCGTTGGTACTCTGACCTTCGTTCGCGTTTACTCGGGCTTCCTGACCTCCGGTGACTCCGTCATCAACTCGGTCAAGGGCAAAAAAGAGCGCGTTGGTCGTATGGTCCAGATGCACGCCAACCAGCGTGAAGAGATCAAGGAAGTACGTGCAGGCGACATCGCTGCTCTGATCGGCATGAAGGACGTCACCACCGGTGACACCCTGTGCAACGCCGACAAGCCGATCATCCTTGAGCGTATGGACTTCCCTGAGCCGGTGATTTCGCTCTCCGTAGAGCCGAAGACCAAGGCTGACCAGGAGAAGATGGGTATCGCACTGGGCAAGCTGGCCCAGGAAGACCCGTCGTTCCGCGTCAAGACCGACGAAGAAACCGGTCAGACCATCATCTCCGGTATGGGTGAGCTGCACCTGGACATCCTCGTTGACCGCATGAAGCGCGAGTTCAACGTCGAGTGCAACGTCGGCAAGCCGCAGGTTTCGTACCGCGAGAAGATCACCAAGTCCAACGTCGAGATCGAAGGCAAGTTCGTTCGTCAGTCGGGTGGTCGTGGTCAGTTCGGTCACTGCTGGATCCGCTTCTCGGAGCCAGACGTCGACGAGAAGGGCAACATCACCGAAGGTCTGGTGTTCACCAACGAAGTCGTTGGTGGTGTGATTCCTAAGGAATTCATCGCCCCGATCCAGAAGGGTATCGAAGAGCAGATGAAGAACGGCGTTGTTGCCGGCTATCCGCTGCTCGGCCTGAAGGCTACGGTATTCGACGGTTCGTACCACGACGTCGACTCCAACGAAATGGCGTTCAAGATCGCTGCTTCGATGGCGACCAAGCAACTGGCCCAGAAGGGCGGTGGCGTGGTGCTTGAGCCGATCATGAAGGTCGAAGTTGTAACCCCGGAAGATTACCTGGGTGACGTGATGGGTGACCTGAGCCGTCGTCGTGGGATGATCCAGGGTAACGAAGACTCGGTGTCCGGCAAGGTAATCACTGCTGAGGTACCGCTGGGAGAGATGTTCGGTTACGCAACCGACGTTCGTTCCATGTCTCAGGGTCGCGCAAGCTACTCCATGGAATTCTCGAAATACGCTGAAGCTCCGTCGAACATCGTCGAAGCTCTCATTAAAAAACAAGGCTGATTCAGCCCCTTTAGGCTAGGAGTTCACTGTCGTGGCTAAAGAAAAATTTGATCGTTCCCTTCCCCACGTTAACGTCGGCACCATCGGCCACGTTGACCATGGTAAGACCACTCTGACCGCAGCTCTGACTCGCGTCTGCTCCGAAGTTTTCGGTTCGGCCGTCGTTGAGTTCGACAAGATCGACTCGGCTCCAGAAGAAAAAGCGCGCGGTATCACCATCAACACCGCTCACGTCGAGTACAACTCGAACATTCGTCACTACGCTCACGTTGACTGCCCAGGTCACGCTGACTACGT
>NZ_JAGIBG010000055.1 GCF_017744435.1 Pseudomonas sp. | reverse complement strand
GGTCGTTGAGGTTGCTGATGTTCAGCGTCAGGGTCGCGGTGCTGGTGTCGCCGTCAGCGTCCTTGATCGTGTAGGTGAAGTGCTCCACGCCATTGCCGCCACCGCCCAGGTTCTTGAAGCCCGGGGCGTCGGGGTTGAGCGTGTAGGTGTAGGAACCGTCTGTGGCCAGGACCAGTGTGCCGTAGGTGCCCGTGTAAGTGCCGGCGATCACCGGGCCGCCAGCCACGCGGTCGGCGCCCTGAATATCGTTGGTCAGCACATTGCCGGTCAGCTCGACATGCTGTTCGGTTGCCGTCACAGCGTTGCCATCGTCGAAAGCCTGCGGCGCATCATCGTGAATGATGACATCCAGCGAGCCCTGGGCGACATCACCGTTGCTGTCACTGACCAGGACCGGCAAGTGCTCGGTCAGCGACTTGGCCCCATCGTCCTCGATATGTTGCCCGGTTGCAGTCAGCGTGTAGCTGTAACTCACCACGCCAGTGCTCGGGTTGTAGCCGGTAATCGTCAGGATGTTGCCCAGCCCGGTGGTGATCGACTGGCCAACGCCGGTCACCACGCCGCCGGTCACCACGTTGATGCCACCGACATTGAGGTTGAACACGCCATCCTGAGCCACCACGGTAAAGCTACCGTGCTGGGTCAAGGCCGCCGCATCACTGGCAGAGCCCAGCGGCAGATTCGCCTCGTTCAGGCTCAGCTCACCCGGGGCGATATTCAGGCCCAGCAACGTGACGGGATGATTTTCGTCTACCGTCGGGATGGACGGCTCCGCAGGTCCCGTGCCGCCATCACCACCACCCACTGGTCGACCGTTGAGCGAACTGCCATTGCTGGTGTCGAGGCCGCCCACTTCGCGGTTGGCAAGCTCGGGAAAGCCATTGAAGCCGGCGGTCGGGAAGCCCATCACTGGATCGACACGGGCGCCAACTTCACTGAGCATGACGAAACTGTGGCCACCTCCCAGCGCCCCGGAAGCGCTAGCACTGCCTGACCCGGCGGCGGTCGCCTCAGCGCTCTGGGTCGGGTCGTCGCCAGCGGCAATCGCCTGCTGGATGCGCTCCACATCACTCAATTGCGCGTCACTCGGCGCTACCTCGTGGGCCGGCGCAGGGTGTGCCTGATTGGCGAGCAGGTCCGGCGTCATCGCCAGGCTGCTGTCGCGGCCCAGGGTCAACTCGGCACCGTTCTGCAGGTGCACCGCCACGGCCCCCACAGCACCGGTCTCCAGTTGCTCGCCAGCAAACAGGCGATCGCCTTCGATCAGGGGGCGCCGACTACCATCGCTGGCGACTGCGAAAACCTGGCCAATTACCTTGCTGACCACACCGACTAACTGAGCCATGAGCGAACACCTCCCCTTACTGATCGGCTACATCAGCCAATGACATTGCGCAGGCAGGTGTGGGCATGGAGTCCGAAAAATCTCAACGGTGAGAATCGTTCTCTCAGGCACTACTTTGGCGATAGTAATAATGTAAGTTGGCCATCAACTAATGCCAATTTTTTGTCGCCAAATCTGCATTCACCTATCCGTTCCGCGTCCTTAGCTGTAAAAAATCTGGAACTTGCTGAAGTGCTTGTAAGTCACGCCTTGCAACGGTTCGCGAAATCACTTGGATGAAACAATGTCCTGCTTTGCATAGACCGCATAAGTTTTTTTTCGCATAGGGGTTATGAAAAAATCTTCTTAGCTCGCGCGTTAAATGTTCTTAGCTCTGTTGTTACAAACATGAAACGGTTTGAACTATAAATTTCGTCATTTTATTGGCGAAAAGCAGGAATTTTTTGTGACCAGGGAGAAGTAGCCCCATGCGCGTTCTAACCCCCCTCGCCAGCGCAATGCTGGTGGCCATGGCATGCACGAACGTCGAGGCGATGTCCCTCAACGAAGCCATCCAGAGTGCCGTGGATTACCACCCGCAGATCAGCTCGAATCGCAACAGCAAGCTTTCGGCCGATGAGGATGTCAAATTCGCCCGTGGTGGCTACTACCCAACTGTGGATCTGGTGGCAGGGTATGGGCGCCAGCGCTCGGACAACCTCAATACCCGCGGCTTCAACCCTGACGGCACGCCCAACCACAACAAGGAAACCCTGAACTACACACAGTCGGAACTGCGCCTGCGGCAGATGATCTTCGACGGCTTCAACACCGCCAATGAAGTGGGCCGCACCGAGGCGGTGGCGACCTCTCGCGCCTACTACACCCAGGGCGTCGCCCAGGATGTCGCCCTGCGCACCGTCGAGGTGTACCTGGAGGTGCTCAAGCGTCGAGAGCTGGTGGACCTGGCCAAGAACAACCTGCAGGCACACTTGCGTGTCAACGACCAGATCGGCCTGCGCAGCGAGCGCGGTGTTGGCAGCACCGCCGACCTCGACCAGTCCCGCGCCCGCCGCGCCCTCGCGGAAAACAACCTGGATACCGCCGAAGTCGACCTCGCCGATGCTGAAGCCAACTTCTACAGCGTGGTCGGCCGCGTGCCTGACGAGCTGGAAGGCCCACGGTCGATCAAGGTGGAAATACCCGGCACGCTCGACCAGGCACGCGAAGGCATGCGCCAGAACAACCCTTATCTCAAGTCGGCCCAGGCCGACGTCAATGCCGCCGAACAGCAGTACGAAGTGGCCAAGTCGCCGTTCTACCCGCGTCTGGACGCGGTGCTGGCCACTGGCGCCAACAACAACATCGCCGGCGAGCCGGGCCACGCCAACAACGACTGGCAGGCCGGCGTCGAGCTCAGTTACAACCTGTTCCGTGGCGGCAGTGACAAGGCCCGGCTGCAATCCGATGCGCACAAGATCAACCAGGCCCTGGACATCCGCAACAATGCGCTGCGCGAGCTGACCGAAAACCTCAGCCTGTCCTGGAACGCCATGAACAACGCCCGCAAGCAGACCCCCACCGCACGTGAGTACGCCGAAACCACCCAGCGCGTGCGCGCGGCCTATCAGGACCAGTTCGGCCTGGGTCAGCGCACCCTGCTCGACGTGCTCGACAGCGAAAACGAACTGTACAACGCCAACCGCCGCTACACCGAAGTGCGTTACACCGAAGAGTTTTCGATGTACCGGGTACTGGCGACCATGGGTGAACTGCTGAGCAAGCAACGCATTTCACTCCCACCAGAGGCTATCGCCAATAACGAGGTCCGGAACGAAGCCAGATTGCCCGACATGCGCTAAGCGTCGCTCGCACTGGCACGGATCGCCTGCACAGCAAACCATCCACACTGGCAGGAGTAGGCCATCGTGACCAGTATGCAAAGCGCGCAACCGCGCCCGGATGTCGATGACCCACTGCTCGACGGCCTGCTGATCCTGTGCCGGCTGCACGGCCGCCCGGCCAGCCGCGCCAGCCTGTGCAGCGGGCTGCCCCTGGCCCAGCAGCGGCTGGGCGCCGACCTGCTGCCGCGGGCTGCAGCGCGTGCCGGCCTGCAAGCGCGGGTGCTGGAACGAGGCCTGAATGACATCTCGGCGCTCAACCTGCCCGTGCTGCTGTTGCTCGACAATGGCCGCAGCGCGGTGTTGCAACGCTGGGGCGATGATGGCCGTGCGCTGATCCTGCCCTGCGAAGCCGAAGGCGGCGAGCAATGGGTCGAGCGTGAAGCGCTGCAGCAAGCCTATAGCGGCCACGCCCTGTTCGCCCGCCCACGGCACACCCTGGAGGACGTGCGCTCACCGCTGCTACCGCGGGTCAACGCCTGGTTCCGCGACACCCTGCGCCATTCCCGCTGGCTGTATGGCGACGCCCTGCTGGCCAGCCTGCTGATCAACCTGCTCGGCCTGATGGTGCCGCTGTTCGTCATGCAGACCTACGACCGCGTGGTACCCAACCAGGCGCTGTCGACCTTGTGGGTGCTGGTCGCCGGCCTGTTCCTCGGTACCGCCTTCGAGCTGGTGCTGCGCATGGTCCGCGCCCACCTGCTGGACCAGGCCGGCAAGAAGACCGACCTGATCCTCTCCGCCACCCTGTTCGAGCGCATCACCGGCATGGCCATGAAGGCCAAGCCCGCCACCATCGGTGGTTTCGCCCAGAGCATCCATGACTTCCAGGGCCTGCGTGAATTTCTCACCGCGGTCACCCTGACCAGCATCATCGACCTGCCCTTCGTGGCCCTGATGCTGCTGGTGATCGGCCTGCTCGGTGGCTGGCTGGTACTGATCCCGCTGATCGCCTTCCCGCTGGCAGTGGGTTTTGCCCTGATCATCCAGGCCCGCCTGCGCGATACCGTGCAGAAAAGCCTGAGCCTCGGCGCGGTGCGCCAGGCCCTGCTGATCGAAACCCTGAGCGGTCTGGAAACCCTCAAGACCTGCGGCGCCGAAAGCGAACGCCAGTACCAGTGGGAGCACACCAACGCCGCCATCGCCCGCCTCGACGCCCACGCCCGCAACCTGTCGTCGCTGGCCAGCAACGGCACGCTGTTCATCCAGCAGTTCTGCGGCATGGCGACCATCGTTGCCGGGGTGTACAGCATCATCGCCGGCAACCTCAGCGTCGGGGCCCTGGTCGCCAGCTACATGCTCGGCAGCCGTGTGCTCGCGCCGCTCGGCCAGATCGCCGGGCTGATCACCCGCTACCAACAGGCGCAGCTGACCATGCGCAGCACCGATGCCTTGATGGCCTTGCCGCAGGAACGTCAGCTCGACCAGCAGGCCCTGGAGCACACCACGCTCAAGGGTGGCCTGGCGCTGAGCCACATCACCTTCCGCTACCCGGGGCAAGTCAGCCCGGCACTGCACGATGTGAACCTGGCCATCACCCCCGGCGAGCGCATCGGCATCATCGGCCGCAGCGGCTCAGGCAAGAGCACCCTCGGGCGCCTGCTGATGGGCTTCCATCATCCCGACGAAGGCCAGGTGCTGCTGGACAACCTCGACCTGCGCCAGCTGGACATCGCCGACCTGCGCAGCCAGATCGGCTACGTGGCCCACGACCTGCCACTGCTGGCCGGCAGCCTGCGTGACAACCTGACCCTGGGTGCGCGCCACATCAGCGATGCGCGCATGCTCGAAGTGGCCGAACTGACCGGCGTCAGCGAGCTGGCCCGACAACACCCGAACGGCTTCGACCGCCCGGTGGGCGAGCGCGGCCAGTTGCTCTCCGGCGGCCAGCGCCAGTCTGTGCTGCTGGCCCGTGCGCTGCTGCTGGAGCCGCCGATTTTGATCCTCGACGAACCCACCAGCCACATGGACAACAGCAGCGAAGAGCAACTGCGCCAGCGCCTGCTGAGCTGGGTGCCAGGCAAGACCGTGCTGCTGGTCACCCACCGCACCTCGATGCTCAGCCTGGTCGACCGGCTGGTGGTGCTGGACAACGGCAAGATCGTCGCCGACGGGCCGAAGGATGCGGTGGTCGACGCCCTGCGCAAGGGCCGTATCGGCTCGGCCCTTTGACTCAACATACTCAACCCTGTGGGAGCGGGCTTGCCCGCGAAGCAGACACCGCGGTGTGTGGCACCGGCTTTGCCGGTGTTCGCGGGCACGCCCGCTCCCACAGGGGCCGCGCCTTGCCATTGAGACAAGTGAGGTAGGCCATGTCCTTGAGCCACAACATCCGCAGCAGCCATGGCGCCGACAAACGGGCCGAACGCGACTACATGCCGGAACTGGCCGGCGCTACCCTGCAGGACTCGCCTCGCCTGTCGCGCCTGACGGTGTGGCTGGCCGCCGCGCTGTTGCTGGTGGCACTGGTCTGGGCCAGCCTGGCGGTGCTCGACGAAGTGACGGTCGGCGAAGGCAAGGCGATCCCGTCGAGCAAGGTCCAGGTGGTGCAGAACCTCGAAGGCGGTATCGTCACCGAGATCTTCGTGCGCGAAGGCCAGATGGTCGAGAAAGGCGCCACCCTGCTACGTCTGGACGACACCCGGTTCAAGTCCAACAAAGGCGAAAGCGAGGCTGACCGTTATGCACTGACAGCCCAGGTCGAGCGCCTGTCGGCAGAAGCCGAAGGCCGCCCGTTCGTGCTCTCGGACGAAGTGCGCAGCAAGGCGCCCCAGGTCGCCGAAGACGAGACGGCCCTGTACAGCTCGCGCCAACGGCGCCTGGCCAGTGAAAAACAGACCCTCAACGAACAGCTGCGGCAGAAGAACCAGGAGCTGGCCGAGTTCCGCTCCAAGGTCGATCAGTACCGCTCGGCCGTGGCGCTGTTGCAGCAGGAAACAGACATGTCGGCGCCGCTGGTCAGCAAAGGCGCCATTTCCCCGGTGGAGATCCTGCGCCTCAAGCAACGCACCGTGGAAGCCCGCGGCCAACTGAATGCCACCAGCCTGGCCATCCCCCGCGCCGAGGCGGCGATCGCCGAGATCAAGAGCAAGATCGAGGAGTCCGATGCCAGCTTCCGCTCGGACGCGGCCAAGGAGCTGAATGACAAGCGCACCGAGCTGTCCAAGATCACCGCCACCAGCATCGCCATCGACGACCGGGTCAACCGCACTACCGTGGTGTCGCCAGTGCGCGGCATCGTCAAACTGCTGAAGGTCAACACCATCGGCGGCGTGGTGCAGCCGGGCAGCGACCTGGTGGAGATCGTGCCGATCGAGGACAACCTGCTGATCGAGGCCAAGGTGCGTCCGCAGGACGTGGCCTTCCTGCACCCGGGGCAACCGGCGATGGTCAAGTTCAGTGCCTATGACTACACCATCTACGGCGGGCTCAAGGCCAAGCTGGAACTGATCAGCGCAGACACCGTCACCGACGACAAAGGCAATGCGTTCTACCTGATCCAGGTAAGGACCGAGAAGAACCACCTGGGCGGGGACAACAAGCCGTTGCTGATCATCCCTGGGATGGTGGCCACGGTGGATATCATCACCGGGCAGAAGAGTGTGCTGGATTATCTGCTCAAGCCGGTGCTCAAGGCCCGGACCGAGGCGCTGCGGGAAAGGTGATTGGTTTGGATTGCGTGAGGGCGGGTAGGTGGATCCCTTGGCAATTTCACTGGCGCTGAAGATGCCAAGGCATGCACTTAGATGCCCTCACTCGCCCCCCTCTCACCGCAAAGACGTTCAATCCGGACCAAAGTCTTCCTGCAACTGGCTCAACTTCCCACAATGTTCACTGGCCAATCGACTGATTATGCGGATTGCCTGATGAATCCCCGCAGTGTTACGAAAGCTCAGCTGAGGGTTGTGCTCACATTCCAGTACCTCATCATGCTGAACGAGCGCCTCGCCAAGCAGTTCGAGTGTCCAGGCATAGCTTCGGATGTTGAGCAAAAGCTCCTGATCAGTCATCGAGTCCCCTCCTCGCTGCGCAGGCGGAACAAAATCGACTACAGACCGGACAGAAACGGTGATGGACTAGCGCTGGCAATTTACGCCGGCGGTGAACGAATGCGAGGATCCTGGCAGGGCTCAAGGTAAGCATGCATGAAACTCCAAGTTAGGTTGGAGCTACCACGTATTGTCGCCAAACAATTGGGTGGCAGCTGTACGCAGGTTGGCGAACCGGGAACTTGGAACCCGGCAGACCCGAAGGTCTCCCACGCACAGCCGCCATGGCACGAGGCTGCGGGCGCAAAAAAAGCGCCTGCAATCGTGTGGGGCGCTGTTGCGCCAAGTTATCCGGGTCGCCAAACCCGATCGCGGAGTTTGCCGCGACAGAGGGAATTTATCTCTCCAAAGACACCACCGCAAGGGGTGAAACCACTAGTACCGAGCATCAAACCTGTAGGAAATTCCTTCTTTTATGCTGATCAGCACTGCGCTGCCTTGCTGGAGACCTAGCATTTTTACCAGTAGAGCCAAATCGTAAGGAGTTGCATGCTGACGCCTCCAATTACCTGAAGGAGTAGGTCATATGCGTTTTTTTGCGATTGTAGGTATTGCAAGCGTTCTGGCTGTAGGTAACGCACTGGCGGCCACCTGCCCGGAGCCATCCAGCATCAGCCAAAAAGCTGATACACAAGACCAGATGGACGGGATCGCTTACAGCGCCACGAATGCGGATGGTCAATGGTCGGGTTTCACACCCGATGCAGAAGAGTCCAATCTCAACAAGTTCAAGCTGCAAAACCAGAAAGAAACTGAAACCTCGATCATCTGCCGATATGAGAGTGACAGTGAAGGCATCAGCCTGGCATTGAAAAAATGATGCGCTGAGGCCGTCAGAAATAGACACGACCGTCCTTGTCATCGGATCTCAAATATCATGACCGGGGCGGCGTGCCGCTTGATCAACCATGGTTCCGCTCGAACACATCAGCCCCCATCGCCTTGATCTGCCCTTCGATCAACGCCTCGAACGGCCGTAGCAACCGATCGAAACCTTCGGGCTGCTCCAGCACATTCAACGCTTGCACCACCGCCTCTATGGTCGACACCGCTCCCGGCTCCGGCGCCTTGCGCAGGCGGTAGCGTGAAGGCGCCACTTGCGCCAGTGTCACCCTGGGCAGCGCCTCAAGCAGTGGGTTCAGGTACAGCAGCTTGCGTGCCTTGCGCCAGGTGCCGTCGGGGACGATCAACATGTACGGCTTGTCGTCCGTTTCGCCATAGGCTGTCAGCGCTTGCGCCTGCTCACCGGGGAACAGCAGCACGGGGCGATAGCCTGGGGTCGCCAACAATTCGGCAAGATCAGCGAAGACTTCGCCGACCCGCAGTTCGGCATTGACCAGGCCCAGGGCAGCGAGGCGGGCAGTGTTCAGCGCATGGGCGGTTTCACTGGGGTGCTGCAGCAGGACCACGCGGGTGCGGCTGTCGAGGCTGGGAATCAGCGGGCAAAGGCAATGGTCGAGCGGGCGCTGGCAGCGTTCGCAGCGGGGTCTGGGCATGGGGGTCTCCGTTGGCGGAGGGATTTTGCCACAGGCTGAAATTTTGGGCCCGCTTTGCGGGCCATTCGCGGGTCAAGCCCGCTCCTACAGGAATTGCACATTATCCAAGCCATGTGAGGTGCCTGTAGGAGCGGGCTTGCCCCGCGAATGGGCCTGCAAGCGTGAATCTATCGGTTGAACCGCTCCGCCAGGCTATGCAGGTATTCGGCCATCCGCTCCAGGTCCTGGCTGATCTCGGCCCCTTGCTTGGCCTGCCCTGCGCTCTGGTCGCACAGCTGGGCAATGCGCACGATCTGCTGGTTGATGTCCTCGGCCACATGGCTCTGCTGCTCCGAGGCCGTGGCCATCTGCTGGCTCATGCCGGTAATGCGGCTGACCGCTTGGGCGATCCCGGCCAGCGCGGCCTGCACCGCCTCGACGCTGTGCACGCTGTCCCGCGAAATCTGCTCGCCGCGGCTGGCGGTGCTCACCGCCCGCTCGGCGCCGGCACGCAGCGAGGCGATGATCTGGTGGATCTCGTCGGTGGAAGAGCGTGTACGCTGAGCCAGCGAGCGCACTTCGTCGGCGACCACGGCAAAGCCCCTGCCCTGCTCGCCGGCCCGTGCCGCCTCGATCGCGGCGTTGAGCGCCAGCAGGTTGGTCTGCTCGGCAATCGAGGTGATCACGTCGACCACACTGCCGATCGATTGGGTCTGTTCGGCCAGGGCATTCACCGCCTGGCCGATGTCGCTGACCGCCTCGCTCATGCTGCCCATGGCCTTCAGGCTCTGCTGCGCCAGCTCGCTGCCGTGCTGGGCCAGCTGGTCGGCATCACCTGCGGCATGGGCGGTGCTTTGTACGTTGTGGGTGACCTCCTGGATGGTCGCGGCCATCTGCGCGATGGCTGTGGCCGACTGATCGGTCTCGCTGCGCTGGCGGTCGAGCATCTGTGCCTGGGCATCGGACAGGTCGGCCGATTGCGCCGCGCGCGACTTCACCCCGACGCCGGCATCCACCAGGCGGGTCAGTGCGGTCTGCAGGCGCGCCTCTTCGCTGATAATGGCCAGGTCCAGCTGACCCTGCAGGCCGGGGTTGTCACTGTAGGTCAGGGCCACCAGGGGGCTGGTGAACGCCTTCGGGTGTTCCGCGAGCGTGCGGCGGATTGCCTGGTCTTGCTGATGCTCGATCAGGTACCAGGCCACCAGCAAGCTGGCCATCAACAGGCCCAGTGCCGCGTAGGGTGGCAGCCACAGGTAACCGGCAGCCGACAGCAGACCCGCGCCGATCAATGGCCAGCTGTGGCCCAGGCCACGAGCGAGCCGGGCCGCCCACGGCACGGCTGACTTGCCTGCGCGCAGCCGCGCGTAAAGGGCTTCGGCACGGCGGATCTGCTCGCGGGTCGGCACCGAACGCACCGACTCGTAGCCGCTGACGCGGCCATTTTCGTAGATCGCCGTGACATAGGCGCTGACCCAGTAGTAATCGCCGTTCTCGGCGCGGTTCTTGACCACGCCCATCCAGGGCTTGCCTTGCTTGATGGTCTCCCACATATGCCCGAAAACCGCCGGCGGCATGTCGGGATGACGCACCAGGTTGTGCGGCTGGCCGACCAGTTCGTCATAGGTGAAGCCGCTGATCGCCACGAAGGCATCGTTGCAGTAGGTGATGCGGCTGTTGAGGTCCGTGGTGGAAATCAGGCGCTGATCGCTGGAAAAGGTTCTTTCATGTTCAGTGACGGGCAAGTTCATGCGCATCTGGGGCGATCCCTGCTTGTAGTGATGAAGAACATCAAAGCAAGTAGAGGTTTAGCAGAACGCCATCACCCCGGCGCTCAGGTTTTTGCAGGAAATGGCGGACTTCCGACGGGCTGCATTCATCAGCCCACGTAGAGCTGGCTCTTGAGCAGGTCGCGGAAAGTCTGAAGCAGCGGTTCGCGGCTGCGCCCGCGGCGGATGATCAGCGAGAATGGCGCCTGATAGCCGAAAGTGGCCGGCGATAGCACCCGCAGGTCGCCCTTGTCGGCCCACGCCTGGGCATAGTGTTCGGGCAAGTAGCCAATGTAGGCGCCGGAAAGGATCAGGATCAGCTGCGCCTCCATACTCTCGACCGTCGCCGCGCTGTGCTTGAAACCATGCCGGGCCAGCTCGGCCTGGCTCCAGTAGCCGCGCCCGACCATGCGCTGCTGGGTCACCACCTGTTCAGGGATGCGCCGTTCGGCGAACAGCGGGTGGCGACTGCTGCAGTACAGCCAGTGCTGCTCACGATACAGTGGTTGATAGAGCAGGCCGCTCATGCGCGAGGAGAACGCGCCGATGGCAAGGTCCAGGCGGTTGTCCTGCACACCCAGCTGCAGTTCGTAAGGGCTGGACACCGACAGATGCAGGTGTACGGCCGGGTGCTCCTGGCTGTAGGCGCCGATCACTTCGGCCAGTGGCAGCGCGCGATCGCCTACGGTGGAGTCGATCACACCGAGGTTGAGGGTGCCGCGCAATTCACCCTTGAGCGCTGCGGCGTACTGCTCGAAACCGTCCAGCTCGGCCAGCAGGCGCAGCGTCTCCTGGTGGAACAGCTCGCCCTTGCTGGTCAGGCTGAAGCCACCGCGGCCGCGATGGCACAAGACGATACCCAAGGCGCCCTCGAGCTGGCTCATGTAGGTACTGATGGCCGAAGTCGACAGGTTGAGCTCGCGCTGGGCATTGGCGAACCCCTGGTGGCGCACCACGCTGACAAAGATGCGCAGCAGTTTCAGGTCGGGCAAGGTCGAGGCCATGGTGCAACGGGTCCGCAGGGGTATTTGCGCGCAGTCTAACCGCTCCTGCGGCCTTTAGTTCAGAAATTCCTGAAGTAAGTATTTGCCGGTAGCGATTTTTCCCACGCACTACCTTGCGCAGACTTGGCCGAAATGTCCCTGCCCGCCAGCGATCCAGACTTGAAAGGCGTGCGGCGGCACAGGTTCGAACAAACAGAACAATCGACCGACTGATGAGGCCCACCGTGGACAAAGTTCTCCACCAACCACTGGGCGGCAACGAAATGCCGCGTTTCGGCGGCATCGCCACCATGCTCCGTCTCCCCCACCTGCAAAGTGCCCAAGGCCTGGACGCCGCGTTCATCGGCGTACCGCTGGACATCGGCACCTCGCTGCGCTCCGGCACCCGTTTCGGCCCGCGCCAGATCCGCGCCGAATCGGTGATGATCCGCCCGTACAACATGGCCACCGGCGCCGCCCCGTTCGACTCGCTGTCGGTGGCCGACATCGGTGACGTGGCGATCAACACCTTCAACCTGCTCGACGCCGTGCGCATCATCGAAGAAGCCTACGACGAGATCGTCGAGCACAATGTCATCCCGATGACCCTGGGTGGCGACCACACCATCACCCTGCCGATCCTGCGTGCCCTGCACAAGAAGCACGGCAAGATCGGCCTGGTGCACATCGATGCCCACGCCGACGTCAACGACCACATGTTCGGCGAGAAGATCGCCCACGGCACCACCTTCCGCCGCGCCGTGGAAGAAGGCCTGCTCGATTGCGACCGCGTGGTGCAGATCGGCCTGCGCGCCCAGGGCTACACCGCCGACGACTTCAACTGGAGCCGCCGCCAGGGCTTCCGCGTGGTCCAGGCCGAAGAGTGCTGGCACAAGTCGCTGGAACCGCTGATGGCCGAAGTGCGCGAAAAAGTCGGCGGTGGCCCGGTGTACCTGTCGTTCGACATCGACGGCATCGACCCGGCTTGGGCCCCAGGCACCGGCACCCCGGAAATTGGCGGCTTGACCACCATCCAGGCGATGGAGATCATTCGCGGCTGCCACGGCCTGGACCTGATCGGCTGTGACCTGGTTGAAGTCTCCCCGCCTTACGACACCACCGGCAACACCTCGCTGCTCGGCGCCAACCTGTTGTTCGAGATGCTCTGCGTGCTGCCGGGCGTCGTGCGTCGCTGATACCGCTACACCCCGGCAGGAGCCATGAGGGAGGGCCATAGAGGCCCGCCAACACAAGACAAGACCGCCGGGCGCCGTGAACACGCCTGCGCGGTCGATCTCGCCATAATAAAGATAATCGGGAGACCCCCAATGGCCTTGGACATCATTGTTGTAATGATCTATACCGTCGGCATGCTAGGGCTGGGCTGGTATGGCATGCGGCGCGCGAAAACCCAGGAAGACTACCTGGTGGCCGGGCGCAACCTCGGCCCGACCCTGTACATGGGCACCATGGCCACCACCGTGCTCGGCGGCGCCTCCACCGTCGGCACCGTACGCCTGGGCTACGTCCACGGCATCTCCGGTTTCTGGCTCTGTGCCGCCCTGGGCCTGGGCATCATCGCCCTCAACCTGTTCCTCGCCAAACCGTTGTTGCGCCTGAAGATCTTCACCGTCACCCAGGTGCTGGAGCGCCGTTACAACCCGATGGCCCGCCAGGCCAGCGCGGCCATCATGCTGGCCTATGCGCTGATGATCGGCGTGACCTCGACCCTGGCCATGGCCACCGTCCTGCAAGTGCTGCTCGACCTGCCGTTCTGGGCGTCGCTGCTGCTCGGCGGCGGTGTGGTGGTGGTGTATTCGACCATCGGCGGCATGTGGTCGCTGACCCTCACCGACATCGTCCAGTTCGTCATCAAGACCGTTGGCCTGATGTTCATCCTGCTGCCGGTGTGCCTGTACAAGGCCGGTGGCTGGGACACCCTGGTAGCCAAGCTGCCGGCGGCCAGCTTCAGCTGGACCACCATCGGCTGGGACACCATCATCACCTACTTCCTGATCTACTTCTTCGGCATCCTGATCGGCCAGGACATCTGGCAGCGGGTGTTCACCGCCCGTGACGAGAAGGTCTGCCAGCGCGCCGGCACCACCGCAGGTGTGTACTGCGTGCTGTACGGCCTGGCGTGCGCCCTGATCGGCATGTCGGCCCATGTCCTGATGCCGGACCTGGCCAACCCGAACAATGCCTTTGCCGAGATGATCAAAGGCCAGCTGCCGGAAGGCATTCGTGGCTTGCTGATGGCGGCAGCCCTGGCGGCGATGATGTCGACTGCCAGTGCCGGCCTGCTGGCGGCCTCGACCACCCTGACCGAAGACCTGCTGCCCAAGCTGCGTGGCGGCAAGCAGTCGAGCCTGGGCGTCAGCCGCCTGTTCACCCTGCTCACCGGCCTGGTGGTGCTGGGCATCGCCCTGGCGGTGAACGATGTGATCAGTGCCCTGACCCTGGCCTACAACCTGCTGGTTGGCGGCATGCTGATCCCGCTGATCGGTGCGATCTTCTGGAAACGCGCCACCACCGCAGGCGCCATCGCCAGCATGTCGCTGGGCTTTGCCACTGCACTGTTCTTCATGTTCAAGGACGGGCTGGATGCCAACACGCCGATCTACTACAGCCTGGCGGTTGGCCTGGTGAGCTTCGTGCTGGTGAGCGTGCTGTCGCGCAAGCCGGTGGGTGAAGTGAAGCTGGCCTGATCGGTCAGCCTGTACCGGCCTCTTCGCGGCGGTTCGGCGCCCCGATAAACCCGCTCCCACAGTGTCAGCACATCGTTGAGCCTTGTGCGATTCCTGTGGGAGCGGGTTCACCCGCGAAAGGGCCGGCCCAGGCAATGCAAATACAGCAGAAACAAAAAGGCCGCAGCATCTGACAGATGCTGCGGCCTTTTGCATTTCAGCGACGACGCGGCTGGCGCTTGCGCTGCTCTTCATCAGTCGGGATCGGCACCGGCTGCAAGGGTGGTGGAATCAGCCCCAAAGCGACGGCCAGGTCGTGGAGCCAGTTGAACATTTGGTTTTTCATAATGCCCCCTTGACGGGTCAGCCTCACGGCAATTCAATCCTGCGATGTTTCATACAGATCATAGTCCGATGTCCTGTACTACGCATGCTCTTGTTCCTACAGATATGGGCTAGTTTGACGCGGATCAAGCGGAAACGGCGTATTCCGACGACTGGTTAATCGTTTCGCTTTGTTGCACGTCGATCCAGGCCTGCAAATTCGCCCCGCGCATGCCCTGGCGCCACATCAACCAGGTTTCCGCGTGATCGAATGGCGGTTGCAAGCGATGAGCGTGCACCCGGTCGCGCCCGGGCAGGCTATCGAGCATCGATTGCGCCATCAAGGCCACCCCCGCACCGGCAATCACGCAGGCCAGCATGCTCTGGTAAGACTCGATTTCCATCACCCGCCCCATCGGCGTGTGGTCATGGGCATACCAGGCCTCCAGACGCATCCGGTAGGAACAGCCCTGGCGGAAGGTGAACACGGCCTTGCCCGCCACGTCCCTGGCACTGCGCACCGGCGGGTGCTCCGGGCTGGTGATCAAGACCAGCACTTCATCGCACAGCGGCACACCATCCAGCCCGGCCAGGCTTGGCGGGCCGTCCACCAGTGCCGCATCCAGGCGATGACTGAGCAGGCCTTCGAGCAGGTCGCCGCTGGGTGCTGCCTGCACCTGCAGGTTCACGGCCGGGTATTGCTGGTGATAGCGCGCCAGCAGCGCCGGCAAGTGGATCGCGGCAGTGCTGTACATGGTGCCCAGCGCGAAATCGCCGGCCGGCTGGCCGCCCTGCACCGCCGCCACGGCTTCGTCACGCAGGGCCGAAAGGCGGCTGGCGTAATCCAGCAGCACCTTGCCGGCGGGTGACAGCTGCAGGCGCTGGCGCTCGCGCAGGAACAGCTCCACCCCCATTTGCTCCTCGAGCTGGCGCAGGCGCGTCGACAGGTTCGACGGCACCCGGTGCAGGCGCTCGGCAGCGCGGGTGACCGAACCTTCCTCGGCGACGGCCTGGAAGATGCGCAGTTGGCTGAACTCCATGACATTCTCCAAAACAGAACAACTTGATCATCATTATTCAATTTTATTGAAAGTCAACTCGCCCTAACCTGCCATCCATCGCATTGATTCGCGCAGGAGAGTCCTCATGTCGCCGTTCATACAACTGCTGGCCAGCGCCGTGGCCCTGATGATGGCCATGGGCATCGGCCGCTTCGCCCTCACCCCACAACTGCCGCAACTGATCGCCGAAGGCCAGTTCGACCTGACCGCCGCCGGGCTGGTGGCGGCAGCCAACTACCTGGGTTACTTCCTTGGCGCCGTGGACGCCATGTACGCCCGTCGGCCTAACCAGGTGAAACTGCGCCTGCACGGTGGCCTGTGGTTGTGCGTGCTGCTGACCTTGGCCTCCTGGGCTGCGGACGGCTTCTGGAGCCATTTGCTGCTGCGCTTCGGGACCGGCGTGGCCAGTGCCTGGGTACTGGTGATGATCACCAGCCTCAGCCAGCAAGTGGCCAATGCCCACAACCGCCAGCGCCTGGGGGCGATGGTGTTCGCCGGGCCTGGGCTGGGTATTGCGCTGACGGGTTTGCTGGCATTGGCTGCGCATCTGCTGGGGCTGGGTTCGGCGGCGCTCTGGCTGGTCTATGCCGTTGCGGCCTTGGTCATGCTGCTGGCCGTGCGCCCCTGGCTGCCTCGCGCCCTGCAACCTGCCGTGGTGCCCGCCGCCTCGCAGCAGGGCCCGACCCGCAGCGTCGGCATTGGCCGCCTGGGCCTGGTTTATGCCTTGTACGGCGTGGGCTACATCCTGCCGGCCACTTTCCTGTCGCAGATGGCCAACCAGCAGTTTCGCGGCAACTGGATGGCCGACCTGTTCTGGCCGGCGTTCGGCCTGGCGGCGGCGCTCGGCGTGGTGCTGGTGAGCCTGCGTCGGGCAGGCCGTACTTCGGCCTGGCTGACGGTCACCCTGTGGTTGCAAGGCTTGGGGGTACTGGCCTGCCTGATGGGCGGTGGTGTTGGACTGGCACTGGGTGTGGTGCTGTGCGGCGGGCCATTCCTGGCTTGCATGCAGCTGGTGATGCAGCGCTCGCGGGAACTGGCGCCCCATGCCACACAGCGTAATGCTGGGCTGCTGACTGCGTGCTTTGCACTGGGGCAACTGAGTGGGCCGTTGCTGGCAGCGTTGAGCAACCATTACAGCGGGAGTTTACAGGCGGCGCTGGTGCTGGCTGCAGCGGGACTTGGAGTAGCAGGCGTACTGGTCATGACCCGCATACGAAGCCGTCAGGGTTGCCAGGCAGTCACCCGTACAGCCTGAAATTTCTAGGTTTTCAGCACCGGCCCTTTCGCGGGTAAACCCGCTCCCACAGGATCACCACAG
>NZ_JAGIBG010000054.1 GCF_017744435.1 Pseudomonas sp. | reverse complement strand
TGGCGTTGAGGATCGCCATCTGCGACGCACGCTTGAGGCCGGCACCGCCCATCATGCGAATGTACATCCAGGTGATCGGCAGGATGCTGGCGCTGCCGAACGGCGCGGCGCACACCGCGCCCTCGGTGTTTGCAAGCGCAGCGTGGCCTGGCAGGAACGGCGCCAGGTGCGACTTGACGCCAATCGGGCCGACGCCCGGGCCGCCACCGCCGTGCGGGATACAGAAGGTCTTGTGCAGGTTCAGGTGGGAAACGTCGCCACCGAACTTGCCTGGGGCGCAGAGGCCGACCATGGCGTTCATGTTGGCGCCGTCGATGTAAACCTGGCCGCCGTTGTCGTGGATGATCGCGCAGATTTCGCCGATCGCTTCCTCGAACACGCCGTGGGTCGACGGGTAGGTGATCATGATCGCGGCCAGGCGCTCGCGGTGCTCGATGGCCTTGGCCCGCAGATCCTCGACATCGACGTTGCCGCGGGCGTCACAGGCGGTGACCACCACGCGCATGCCGGCCATGTGCGCGGTGGCCGGGTTGGTGCCGTGGGCCGAAGACGGGATCAGGCAGATGTCGCGGTGGCCTTCGCCACGGCTGCGGTGGTAGGCACGGATGGCCAAGAGGCCGGCGTACTCACCCTGGGAGCCGGCGTTGGGTTGCAGCGACACGGCGTCGTAGCCGGTGGCGGCGCAGAGCATGGCCTCCAGCTCGGTGGTCATCTGCAGGTAGCCCTGGCTTTGCGCGGCCGGGGCGAACGGGTGCAGGTTGCCGAACTCGGCCCAGGTCACCGGGATCATTTCGCTGGCAGCGTTGAGCTTCATGGTGCACGAGCCCAGCGGGATCATGCTGCGGTCCAGCGCCAGGTCCTTGTCGGCCAGGCGACGCAGGTAGCGCATCAGCTCGGTTTCGCTGTGGTAGCGGTTGAACACCGGGTGTTCGAGGATGGCCGACTGGCGCAGCAGGGCGGCCGGCAGGCGCGAGCCGGTGCTGGCGGCCAGGGCGGCGAAGTCAGGCTGGGCCTGGTCGGCGCCGAACAGCTGCCAGAGGGCTTCGACGTCGGCCTGGGTGCTGGTCTCGTCGAGCGACAGGCCCAGGTGAGCGGCGTCGATCTGCCGCAGGTTGATGCGCAGGGCGCGGGCCTTGTCGTGCAGGCTGGCGGTGGCGTTGCCGGTGGCCAGGGTCAGGGTGTCGAAAGCGCTTTCGCCAACCACGTCCAGGCCCAGGGCTTTCAGGCCGGCAGCCAGAATCGCGGTCAGGGCGTGGGTGCGTTCGGCAATGCGCTTGAGGCCGGCCGGGCCATGGTACACGGCGAACATGCTGGCGATGTTGGCCAGCAGCACCTGGGCGGTGCAGATGTTGCTGGTGGCCTTCTCGCGGCGGATGTGCTGTTCGCGGGTCTGCATGGCCAGGCGCAGGGCGGTCTTGCCGAAGCGGTCGATGGATACGCCGACCAGGCGGCCCGGCATGTCGCGCTTGAAGGCATCACGCGTGGCGAAGTAGGCCGCGTGCGGGCCACCGAAGCCCAGTGGCACGCCGAAGCGCTGGGCGCTGCCGATGGCCACGTCGGCGTCGAACTCGCCTGGCGGGGTCAGCAGGGTCAGGGCCAGCAGGTCGGCGGCAACGGCGACCAGGGCGTTGGCGGCGTGGAAACGCGCGACGACTTCACGGTAGTCGAATACTTCGCCGTTGCTGGCCGGGTATTGCAGCAGGGCGCCGAAGAAGGCGCTGACATCGCCCAGTTCACGTTCGTCGCCGACCACGATCTCGATGCCCAGCGGTTCGGCACGGGTGCGCAGCACGTCGAGGGTCTGCGGGTGGCAGTGCACGGAGGCGAAGAAGGTGTGGCTGGCCTTGTTCTTCGACAGGCGCTTGCAGAAGGTCATGGCTTCGGCAGCGGCGGTGGCTTCGTCGAGCAAGGAGGCGTTGGCGATCGGCAGGCCGGTGAGGTCGCTGATCAGGGTCTGGAAGTTCAGCAGCGCTTCCAGGCGGCCCTGGGAAATTTCTGGCTGATACGGGGTGTAGGCGGTGTACCAGGCCGGGTTTTCCAGCAGGTTGCGCAGGATCGGCGCTGGGGTGTGGGTGTTGTAGTAGCCCTGGCCGATGTAGCTCTTGAACAACTCGTTCTTGCCGGCGATGGCTTTCAGCGCAGCGAGGGCATCGGCCTCGCTCTGGCCGTCTTCCGAGCCGAGCACGCTGGTGCCCTTGATGCTGTCGGGGATGACGGCGGCGCTCATGGCCTCCAGCGAGTCGAAGCCCAGGGTGGCGAGCATGGCCTGCTCGTCAGCGGCGCGCGGGCCGATGTGACGGGCGATGAATTCGTTGGCGGTGCCGAGGTTGATGGTCATGGTCGGGTTCCTCAGGCGTCGTCGTTGGCTTTGATCAGGCGGTCGTAGGCGTCCTGGTCGAGCAGGGCTTGGACTTCGGCCATGTCGGCAGGCTTGAAGCGGAAGAACCAGCCTTCGCCCAGCGGGTCTTCGTTGACCAGTTCGGGGCTGTCGTTGAGGCCTTCGTTGACGGCGACCACTTCACCGGTCAGGGGCATGTACACGCCGCTGGCGGCTTTCACCGACTCGACGGTGGAGGCTTCGGCGCCTTTGTCGTACGCCTGCAGCTCAGGCAGTTGCACATAGACCACATCGCCAAGGGCGTTCTGGGCGTAGGCAGTGATGCCCACGGTGACGCTACCGTCGGCTTCGACGCGCAGCCATTCGTGATCTTCGGTGAAACGCAACTCGCTCATGGGGAATCCTCGGGAAGCAGGGCGTTGGGCGCGGTGGGTCCGCGCTCTTGGGTTAGGATTCCCTTAGCAATAATGCGGCCAGTAGTAAAAAATCCTTATAAATCAAAGGTTTGATTGTTTTCTGTAATCAGCTTGTCATTCTTGTGGAATGAAAACGCTACAGCTGCGTGAGATAGGAAAAGGTTTGAAGGATCAAACCCTTGAACAGGCGCGTCAGAATGGCTATGTATCGAATTAATTACAGTGTAATGAATTCGTTCCTGCCTCAATTCCGGGTTGAAATACCATACTTACGCAAGCGCTGGGCAATCGCTGTATGCGAGGTCTGCAGCCGCCCCGCCAGCTGTCGGGTCGAGGGATAACTGGCATAAAGCCTCTGCAGCAATTCGCGCTCGAAATCGCCCACCGCCTGCTCCAGGCTTGCCACGTCGCCATCCTGCCCACGCGCCACCGATGTCCCGGCGATGTCCAGGTCTCCGATATCCACCAGGTTGCTCTCGCAGATCGCCGCCGCACGGAAGATCACGTTCTGCAGCTGGCGCACGTTGCCTGGCCAAGGGTTGGCCAGCAGCGCTGAATGGGTGGTCGGGGTAAGCCGGCAGGGAGGCCGCTGGATCTGCGTGCAGGCCTGCTGCATGAAGTAATGCGCCAGCATGAGGATATCCTGGCCACGCTCGCGCAGTGGCGGTACCTGCAGGTTGAGCACGTTGAGGCGGTAGAACAGGTCCTCGCGGAAGGTGCCTTCGGCGACCATGCGTTCCAGGTCGCGGTGGGTGGCGCTGATGATGCGTACATCCACCTTCACCTCGCGGTCGCCACCGACGCGGCGGAAGCTGCCATCGCTGAGAAAACGCAACAGCTTGGCCTGCAGGTACGGCGACATTTCGCCGATCTCGTCGAGAAACACCGTGCCCTGGTTGGCCAGCTCCATCAGCCCCGGCTTGCCGCCGCGTTGGGCGCCGGTGAAGGCACCGGGGGCGTAGCCGAACAGCTCGCTCTCGGCCAGGCTCTCGGGCAGCGCGGCGCAGTTCAGGGCGAGGAACGGCGCAGTGTGGCGGCTGCTGATGGCATGGCAGGCGCGGGCCACCAGTTCCTTGCCGGTGCCGGTTTCGCCGTGAACCAGCAGCGGCGCGTCGAGGGCCGCCACGCGCAGGGCGCGGGCCTTGAGGGTGCGAATTGCAGGAGACTCGCCAAGCAGCGCATCGAAGCCTTCGGCGTGGTCGTGGTGCAGGGCGGACAGGCGCTCACCCATGCGGTTGGGCGGATACAAAGTCAGCAGGCCGCCTGCGTTGGTGATCGGCGAGGCGTCCAGCAGCAGGCTCTGGCCGTTGAGCTGCATCTCACGCATCGGCAGGTGGAAGTTGTTGTCCAGCAGGGCCTGCAGCAGGCCGGGGTCGTTGAACAGCTCACCCACCGAGCGCCCGGCGGATTCGCGGCCGCACAGGGCGATCAGCGCCGGGTTGGCCAGCAGCACCTTGCCGGCGCTGTCGACCGCCAGCACCGGGTCGCTCATGGCGGCGAGCAGGGCGTCGAGCTGCAGGTGGCGGCGCTGGCCGGGGAGAATGTCGACCACGTCCACCGACTGCACGCCACGGACTTCGAACAACGCGTCGTGGAGTTCTTCGAGGACCGCCGGGCTGAGGGTCGGGGCATCGATGTAGACGTTCGGCGGGACCATCTCCACGGCGTCCAGGTTGAGGTTGCGGGCACCGAGCAGGGCAAGGACTTCCTGGGTGATGCCGACGCGGTCGATGAAGCTGACGTGGATGCGCATGGGGGAGGCAGGGGTTGTGGCCGGGGAGGGCAGTAGTATGCCTTAACATCGCCGGGGCCGCAGAGCAGCCCCGGGTCTTGAAATCACTCGAGGTGTTCAGGCTTGATCGGGTCGCCCGACTTCACATCGAGCTTTTCGCGAATGTCCTTGAACATCCAGTCATAGATCTTGTGCGGCGAACCCAGGTTCTCGAATTTCTTCGGGGGCGGCAGGTATGACTGGGCTCTGCGAGACAATTGCATGAGGAAACTGGGTAGTACTTGATCCTTGGCCAGGAAGAACTTTTCTTCTACCGACTTGCCTTCGATGCTGCCGTGCATGTGGAACTGGATACCCCTGCCTTCCTTGGGGTCCGAGACCGCTTCGTAATCGACCTTGAGGTCGTAACTGTGATCAGCCGGGTTCAACGCGGTGCGCTCGATGTGTACATGACCTGGCTCGTACTTGGCCATGGCAGACTCCTTGGGAAGGTGAAAATGGCGGGCCCGGTAAGCCCGCCCACTGCAATCAACGGTAGCTGATACCTGGCTTTTCGGTACTCACGCGGGTACCGGCGACACCTTTGACGATGCCCTCGATATTCTCCAGCGAGCTGATCACCGCCACCTTGCCGGTGTGGCGGGCAAAGTCGCAGGCTGCCTGCACCTTCGGCCCCATGGAACCGGCGGCGAAACCGAGGCGTTCGAGCTCGTCGGGATGGGCCTGGGCAATGGCTTTCTGGGTCGGCTTGCCCCAGTCAATGTAGGCGCCATCGACGTCGGTGGCGATTACCAGAAGGTCGGCTTCCAGCTGTTCGGCCAGCAGCGCCGAGCACAGGTCCTTGTCGATCACCGCCTCGATGCCTTTGAGCTTGCGGTTTTCATCGTACATGGTGGGGATGCCACCACCGCCGGCGCAGATCACGATGCTGCTCTTTTCCAGCAGCCACTTGATCGGGCGGATTTCGAAGATGCGCTTGGGTTTTGGGCTGGCGACCACGCGGCGGTACTTGTCGCCGTCGGCCTTGACCACCCAGCCTTTTTCCTTGGCCAGGCGCTCGGCCTCTTCCTTGCTGTAGACCGGGCCGATGAATTTGCTCGGATCCTTGAAGGCCGGGTCGTTGGCGTCCACTTCCACCTGGGTCAGCAGGGTGGCGAACGGCACTTCGAAGGCCAGCAGGTTGCCCAGCTCCTGTTCGATCATGTAGCCGATCATGCCTTCGGTTTCGGCACCGAGCACGTCGAGCGGGTAGGCTTCGTCAGGCTTGTAGGCCATGCCCTGGAGTGACAGCAGGCCTACCTGGGGGCCGTTGCCGTGGGCGATGACCAGTTCGTTGCCGGGGTGAATCTTGGCGATCTGCTCGGTGGCGGTGCGGATATTGGCGCGCTGGTTGTCAGCGGTCATGGGCTCGCCACGGCGCAGCAGGGCGTTGCCGCCCAATGCAACAACGATACGCATGGGGAATGTCCTTTAACGAAGAGGGAAGGGCGCCGCCCCATGGGCAAGGGCGGCGCGGCCGGCTTACAGGTCAGCCAAGGTCGAAACCAGGATCGCCTTGATGGTGTGCATGCGGTTTTCCGCCTGCTCGAAGGCGATGCACGCTGGCGACTCGAACACGTCATCGGTCACTTCGATGCCGTTGGCCAGGTCCGGATACTGTTCGGCAATCTGCTTGCCGACCTTGGTCTCGGAGTTGTGGAACGCCGGCAGGCAGTGCATGAACTTGGTCCGTGGGTTGCCGCTGGCTTTCATCAGCTCCTTGTTCACCTGATAGGGCTTGAGCTGCTTGATGCGCTCGCCCCAGGCTTCGATCGGCTCGCCCATCGAGACCCAGACGTCGGTGTGGATGAAGTCGACGCCCTTGACCGCGGCCTTGGGGTCTTCGGTCAGGGTGATGCGTGCGCCGCTTTCTTCGGCGTACTTGTGGCAACGTTCGACCAGGTCGTCATGTGGCCACAGCGCCTTGGGCGCGGCGATGCGCACGTCCATGCCGAGCTTGGCGCCGATCAGCAGCAGCGAGTTGCCCATGTTGTTGCGGGCGTCGCCCAGGTAGGCGTAGCTGATGTCGTGCAGCGGCTTGTCGCTGTGCTCACGCATGGTCAGCACGTCGGCGATCATCTGGGTCGGGTGGTATTCGTCGGTCAGGCCGTTGAATACCGGCACGCCGGCGAACTTGGCCAGCTCTTCGACGATTTCCTGCTTGAAGCCGCGGTACTCGATGGCGTCGTACATGCGCCCGAGCACGCGGGCGGTGTCCTTCATGCTTTCCTTGTGGCCGATCTGCGAGGAGTTGGGGTCGATGTAGGTGACGTTGGCGCCCTGGTCATAGGCGGCGACTTCGAAGGCGCAGCGGGTGCGGGTCGAGGTCTTCTCGAAGATCAGGGCGATGTTGTTGCCTTTCAGGTGCTGCTGCTCGGTGCCGGTGTACTTGGCGCGCTTGAGGTCGCGGGACAGGTCCAGCAGGTAGCGCAGCTCGCGGGTGGTGTGGTGTTCGAGGCTGAGCAGGTTGCGGTTGTGAATGTTGAACGCCATGACTTTTCTCCTTGAATTCGGTGATGTCCCGGCCGCTGCTTCGTGAGTGCGGCCGGGTGTGCGATGGGCGTTAGTAGTCGATTGGGTCGCGCACGATCGGGCAGGTCATGCAGTGGCCGCCGCCACGGCCCCGGCCCAGCTCGCCGGCGCTGATGGTGATGACCTCGATGCCGGCCTTGCGCAGCAGGGTGTTGGTGTAGGTGTTGCGGTCGTAGCCGATGACCACGCCTGGCTCGATGGCCACCACGTTGTTGCCGTCATCCCACTGTTCGCGTTCGGCGGCGAAGCTGTTGCCGCCGGTCTCGACCACGCGCAGCTTGACGCCCAGCTGCTCGCCGACCACCTCGATGAACGACTTGTTGATGCGGCGCACGTCCATGCCGTAGGGCTTTTTCTCGTCCGGACGGATGATGAACGGTACGATTTCGTTCACCACTTCCGGGAAGACCGTGACCAGGTCGCGGTCGCAGAAGCTGAACACGGTGTCCAGGTGCATGGCAGCGCGGGACTTCGGCAGGCCGGCAACGATGACTTCCTTGACCGCACCCTTGGCGAACAGGTTGCGTGCCAGCTGGCCGATGGCCTGGCGCGAGGTACGCTCGCCCATGCCGATCAGCACGATGCCGTTGCCGATCGGCATCACGTCACCGCCTTCGAGGGTGGACTGGCCGTGTTCCTTGTCCGGGTCGCCGTACCAGACTTCGAAGTCGGCTTCGGTGAACTCCTTGTGGAACTTGTAGATGGCGGTGGTCAGCAGGGTTTCCTGGCGACGCGCCGGCCAGTACATCGGGTTCAGCGTCACGCCACCGTAGATCCAGCAAGTGGTGTCACGGGTGAACTGGGTGTTGGGCAGCGGCGGCAGGATGAAGCTGGAGTGGCCCAGGTAGTCGTTGTACATCTTGACCACATCGGCACCTTCGCTCTGCGGCAGGTCCTGGCCCGCCACACCACCGATCAGGAACTCGGCGAGCTTGCGCGGCTCGAGACCTTCCAGCCAGCTGCGCACTTCGTTGTTCAGGCCCACACCAACGGTGTCATCGGTGATCTTGCGGTCCAGGATCCATTTCAGGGCTTCGGGTTGCTGGACGATGTCGGTCAGCAGGTTGTGCATTTCCAGCACATCGACGCCGCGTTCGCGCATCTTGGTGACGAAGTCGAAATGGTCACGCTTGGCCTGGTCGACCCAGATCACATCGTCGAACAGCAGCTCGTCACAGTTGCTTGGCGTCAGCCGCTTGTGCGCCAGGCCCGGCGCGCAAACCATTACCTTGCGCAGCTTGCCGGCTTCGGAGTGGACACCGTACTTCTGTTTTTCAGCGGACATGGTTTCATTCCTCCAATTGAACGAAGACGTGGGTCAAAGGGTCAGGAAGCCGTCATACAGGCCGAAGGCTGCCACCAGGGCGCCGACGACCACGGCTGCGAAGATCAGTTTTTCCACGTTGGTAAAGATCGGTTGGCCTACTTCACGCTTGGCCTTGGCGAACAGGATCGCGCCAGGGGCATAGAGCAGGGCCGAGAGCAGCAGGTATTTCACGCCGCCGGCATACAGCAGCCAGATGGCGTACAGCAGGGCGACGGCGCCGATGAACAGGTCTTTCTTGCGTTCTGCCAGGGCTTGTTCGTAGGTTTCGCTGCGCAGCGCCAGCAGGAAGGCATAGGCCGCCGACCACAAGTAGGGCACCAGGATCATCGAGGTGGCGAGGTAGATCAGCGACAGGTAGGTACTGCTGGAGAACAGGGTGATGACCAAGAAGATCTGCACCATGGCGTTGGTCAGCCACAGGGCGTTGGCCGGCACCTGGTTGGCGTTCTCGCGGCGCAGGAACTCCGGCATGGTGTGGTCCTTGGCGGCGGCGAACATGATCTCGGCACACAGCAGCACCCACGACAGCAGGGCCCCGAGCAGCGAGATGATCAGGCCGACACTGATCAGCACCGCGCCCCAGTGACCGACCACGTGCTCAAGCACGGCGGCCATCGACGGGTTCTGCAGCTTGGCCAGTTCCGGTTGGGTCATGATGCCCAGCGACAGCACGTTGACCAGTACCAGGAACAACAGCACGGTGACGAAGCCGATGACCGTGGCCTTGCCCACGTCGGAGCGTTTTTCCGCGCGGGACGAGAAGATGCTCGCGCCCTCGATGCCGATGAACACCCACACGGTGACCAGCATCATGTTGCGCACCTGGTTCATCACGCTGCCCAGGTCAGGCGTGCCCACCGCCCAGATGTCGGCGGTGAAGATGTCGAGCTTGAAGGCGAACAGGCAGATCAAGGCGAACAGCAGCAGCGGCACGACCTTGGCCACGGTGGTGACCAGGTTGATGAACGCCGCTTCCTTGATGCCACGCAGTACCAGGAAGTGCACGGCCCAGAGCAGCACCGAGGCACCGATGATCGCCGCCGGGGTGTTGCCTTCACCGAAGATCGGGAAGAAGTAACCGAGGGTGCTGAACAGCAGCACGAAGTAACCAACGTTGCCCAGCCAGGCACTGATCCAGTAGCCCCAGGCTGAAGAAAAGCCCATGTAGTCGCCGAAGCCAGCCTTGGCATAGGCGTATACACCGCCATCCAGGTCAGGCTTGCGGTTGGCCAGGGTCTGGAACACGAAGGCCAGGGTCAGCATGCCGACCGCCGTGATGGCCCAGCCGATCAGTACCGCAC
The DNA here is from genome assembly GCF_017744435.1 of Pseudomonas sp. GTDB lineage: Bacteria > Pseudomonadota > Gammaproteobacteria > Pseudomonadales > Pseudomonadaceae > Aquipseudomonas. Next base: position 7,710 of record NZ_JAGIBG010000054.1, on the reverse strand, counting down.
CGACACCGGCGCTGGCGGCCATGTTTTGCGGCAGCGAAAAGATCCCGCCACCGATCATCGAACCGACCACAAGTGCAACTAACGCGCCGAGCTTTAGTTTTCCGGAAGAATCAGACATTTAACAACTCCTGCCAGGAGAAAGTTGCGACAGAGTAAATCCGACGCCGTGGCCATGAGCTGACATAGGTCAGTTCATGGCTACGTGAGGGTAGGAAATTTCCCACACGTGACTCCTGGAGAGTGCCGACAGCTCTGCTGCAGGCCTTGTGCGCTGGCACCTCCATGTACTACTAGAGCAAACGCTCTGTTTAGCCTGCGATGTCTGAAGCTAGCCGCTTTTGCCGCTTTCGCAAATTTTTCACAAGAATTTCGAGTTTTATCAGATTCTTTTCTAGTTGCTTGGCAGCTGCTAGTTTTTACAGAAGCAGGTCGATAGACATTGTGGTTATTAATGCTATAGGTTTACTGGTTTTGACCATATAAGTAACAGCATTTATATGGCGCCCATGTCTGTTGCAAACGCATGACAGCTCGGAAAATAAGGGAGCCCCATGAGCGAACCGGGACAAAAGTTGCGTCTGGGTGCACTGATCGCACTGGTGGTCGGCTCGATGATCGGTGGCGGGATCTTCTCGCTGCCGCAGAACATGGCCGCCCGTGCCGATGTCGGTGCGGTACTGATCGGCTGGGCGATCACGGCGGTGGGCATGCTGGCACTGGCCTTCGTGTTCCAGACCCTGGCCAACCGCAAGCCCGAGCTGGATTCGGGGGTATACGCCTACGCCAAGGCCGGCTTCGGCGAATATATGGGCTTCTCTTCCGCCTGGGGCTACTGGATCAGCGCCTGGTTGGGCAACGTCGGTTATTTCGTGCTGCTGTTCAGCACCCTCGGCTTCTACTTCCCGGTGTTTGGCGAGGGCAACACGCCGATTGCCATCGGCTGCGCCTCGTTGCTGCTGTGGGCGGTGCATTTCCTGGTGTTGCGTGGCATCAAGGAAGCGGCGTTCATCAACCAGGTGACCACCGTGGCCAAGGTGGTGCCATTGCTGATCTTCGTGGTCATCGCCGCCTTTGCCTTCCGTGCCGACATCTTCACCCGTGATATCTGGGGCCTGAGCAACCCGCAGTTCGGTAATGTGCTGGACCAGGTGCGCAACATGATGCTGGTCACGGTGTTCGTGTTCATCGGTATCGAGGGCGCGAGTGTGTACTCCGGGCGGGCGCAGCGCCGCTCCGACGTTGGCAAGGCCACGGTGATCGGTTTTCTCGGCGTGCTGGCGCTGCTGGTGCTGGTCAACGTGCTGTCGCTGGGGGTGATGACCCAGCCGGAGCTGGCCGGGTTGCAGAACCCGTCACTGGCCTCGGTGCTTGAGCATATCGTCGGCCCATGGGGCGCCTTGCTGATCAGCATTGGCCTGGCGGTATCGCTGCTCGGCGCCTTGCTGTCGTGGGCACTGCTGTGCGCAGAAATTCTCTACGCCACGGCGCGTGACAAGACCATGCCGCGCTTTCTGGCCAAGGAGAACGCCAACCACGTGCCGGCCAATGCCCTCTGGCTGACCAACTGCATGATCCAGGGCTTCCTCCTGATCACGCTGGTTTCAGAGGGCACCTATACCAGCCTGATCTACCTGGCATCGTCGATGATTCTGGTGCCCTACCTGTGGTCGGCGGCCTATGCCGTGCTGTTGGCCTGGCGCGGGGAAAGCTACGAAGGGCAGGCAGGGCTGCGGCGCAAGGACCTGATGGTGGCCGCGCTGGCGCTGCTGTATGCGGTGTGGCTGTTGTACGCGGGCGGCCTCAAGTACCTGCTGCTGTCGGCACTGCTCTATGCCCCAGGGGTCATCCTCTTTGCCCGGGCCAAGCACGAGCAAGGGCAGACGCTGTTCACCACCTGGGAGAAGCTGATTTTCGCGGCCGTGCTGGCGGGTGCGGCACTGGCTGCCTACTTGCTGTATTCAGGGCTGTTGAGCTTGTGAGGCAGCGGGGCAGGGCTGTTCAGGGCGCGACCAGATCCACAGGTTGCCCAGGGTCATGCCGGCAATCGCCAGAAACACCGGCCAGTGGTGTTCGAGGAAGACCAGCATCAAGCCTGCGCACAGCAGCATGCTGACGGTGGCACTGACCTTGGCACGGCGCTGGATCACCTTGCCGTTGCGCCAGTTGTAGAGGATCGGCCCGAACAGGCGATGGTTTTCCAGCCAGGCAGACAGGCGTGGCGAACTGCGCGTGGCGGCCCAGGCGGCCAGCAGGATGAACTCGGTGGTCGGCAGGCCGGGGATGACGATCGCGACCAGGCCTATCCCCAAGCTTACATAAGCCAGGATGCCGTACAGCAGGCGGGACAGTTTCGAGCGGGCGGGTCGGGTCATGGTCTCACTGCAAAAAACGTCCGGCCACCGGAGAGGCGGCCGGTTGATGCGTCTCAGGCCAGCGCGGTATCCGCGGCGTAGGCATGCTTGAGCAGTTCGGTGAAACGCTCGAAGGCGGCAACCGCTGCGCGCTCGGCGGCGGCGTCTTCCTCGGGCGAAAGCTCAAGGCCATCGAGGATACGGGTGAACTGCTTCCAGCCTTCGGCACGGCCACCGGCCGGCTCGCCGAGGTGGCGGGCACCGAAACTGTCGGACAATTCCAGGGCCACGGCACGCTTGATCAGAAACGCAGCGCCAAGTTTGGAGCCTTCCGAGACGAAGATCCAGCCCATGGCTTCACCCAGGGTCGGATTGTGCAGGGCGCCGGGCACGGCGGCCGGGACTTCGGTATTCAGGTCGGCGAGGTCCAGGCGGGCCTGTTCGGCGCGGCAGCGCTCGGCCAGGTCGGGGACGATGGCGATCAGTTGCGGGTCGTTGTACAGGGCCTGCAGTTCGGCCTGGAACAGGTATTGGGCGACGACGAAGCGGGCGAAGCTTTCGCGGCTGTCGAATGGCGCATGGGATTTGACCAGGGCGTCGAGCTCGCTGTGCGGAGCGTGGGTGGCCTGGTTCAGGCGTTGCGAGCGCAGGGCTGGGCGGTCGGTCATGGGCGTGTCCTTGGTAAATGAGGGCGTCTAGTGACAAGACGAAGCAGCGGGGCAGGAACAGTAAAAAAACTGGGATTTTTTGTTGCCAGTACCGGCCCCTTCGCGGGCACGCCCGCTCCCACAAGTACTGCACAGGTGTTGAACCCTGCGGTACTCCTGTGGGAGCGGGCGTGCCCGCGAAGAGGCCGGTACTGACTAAACGCTCAGGTCAGATATCCCACACCACATTGACGGCGAAGTTGCGCCCCGGCATGGTCAGGCGGTCGAGGTTGGCTGGCTGGGTCACACCTGCCTCGCCCTGGCCGTCGTAACCGCGCACCGAATCCCACTGCCAGTACTTCTTGTCGGTCAGGTTGTACAGCCCGGCGTTGACGGTGACGTCGTCGGTGACTTTGTAGAAGCCGCTCAGGTCAAGCACGCCATAACCCGGTGTGCGGAACTGCGAGCTCTGGCCGTCCGGTGCGAAGAACGTGGTGTCGTCGACGCGGGTCTTGCGCTTGACCAGGGTCCAGCTCAGCAGGCCGCCATAGTTCGGCTGCTCGTAACCCAGGCCGAACACGCCGGTCAGCGGGTTGACGCTGTTCAGCGGCTGGCCGTTGTCATCGTTGCGGCCATGGGCGTAGGCGATCGAGCCCTGGGTGTACAGGCCCTGCGGCGCACCGAAGTGGTCGAGGTTCAGGCGGCCCTTGACCTCGGCGCCGTTGATGGTGGCGTGCTTGATGTTGTTGGCCTGGAACGTGGTTCCCAGGTTGGCCGACTGCACGGCGTCTTCGTCGATGAAGTCGCGGTACTTGTTGTAGAACACCGCCACGTCGAAGTTGCCGGCGTCGAAGTTGCCGCGCAGGCCGGTTTCGTAGCTCTTGCTCTTCTCCGGCTCGAGCCCGGGGTTGCCCTGCACGCTGTAGCCCAGGGTCGGGTTATCGAAGCGCCCGTACATCGACTTGGCCGTCGGGGTGCGGAAGCCTTCGGCGTACTGGCCGTACCAGGTGTAGTTGTCATTGAAGGCATAGGTCAGGCCGAACTTGGGCGAGACGCGGTGCCATTTCTTGTCCGAGTCGTCGAGGCTGCTCGGGGCGGTGCCTGAGCCCTGGATGCCACGCAGGAACTCCTCGGTGAACTTCGGCTCCATGCGCGTGTAGTCGTAGCGCGCGCCGGGCATGAAGGTCCAGTTGTTCCAGCGGATTTCATCCTGCACGAACAGGCTGTAGGTGTTCACGGTCGGGTCCGGGAAGTCACTGACCAGTGCCTGGGCATCGCTGGTGCTGACCTGGCCGATGGCGCGGCAGGCCCCACCGACTGCCAGGCAGGTGCCGGTGCCGCTACGCGAGCCGGTGACCTTCTCGTGCTTGAGGGTGGTGCCGTAGGTCAGCAGGTGATCGGTGGCACCAATGCTGAAGGCCTTGTCCAGCTGGGCGTCGAACACCCACTGGCGGTCCTTGTAGGTGGTGTCGCGGGTGCGCAGCACGGTGCGGCTGAACGGGAAGTAGACTTCCTCGGTGCTCTGGTCGGTCTTGGCGATCTGGTAGTTCAGGCTCCATTTCACGTGGTCGGCGACCAGCGAATCCAGGCCGAACTCATGGTTGATGCCGAAACGCTCGCGGGTCACGGTGTCGTTGCCGGTGCGGCTGCGGTACATGCCCAGGCCGGCGCCGTTGGTGAACGGGCCACCGACGGCGCTGAGGATGTTCTGGTCGCGGTCATCCTTGTAACGCTCGTAGGTCAGCCCCAGGCGGGCATCGTCGGCGTAGTTCCAGCCCAGCTTGGCCAGGACGTTGGTGGTGCGCACGTCTTCCGGGTTGGCCTCGGTGCGCGACAGGCCGGTGCCACCATGGCTACCGTAGGATTCGGTTTCGTGGCCGTTGCGTTGGCTCAGGTGCAGCAGGCCATCGAAATCACCCGTGCGGCCAGCCACGGTAGCCGAGGTCAGCCAGCTCTCGTCGGCCGAGCTGTAGCCGGTCTTCAGGCGCGCGCCGACGTCCTTGCCTGGCTTGATGATGTCGTCCGGGTCGAGGGTGAAGTAGCTCACCGCGCCGCCGATGGCGTTGCTGCCGTACAGCACCGAAGCCGGGCCGCGGAGGATTTCCACGCGTTTGACGATCTCGGGGTCGACGTAGTTGCGCTGGGTCTGGGCGTAGGGGCCATAGAAGAAGCTGTCGGGGATCGACACGCCATCGACCTGGGTGAGGACGCGCTCACCGTCGATGCCGCGGATGTTGTAGCCGTTCAGGCCGCTGCGTTGGCCGGTGCCCCCCACCGACACACCTGGTTCGTAACGCACCAGTTCCTGGATATTGTTGACGTTCTGCCGGTCCAGTTGCTCGCGGGTCTGCACGCTCACGGTGCTCGGCACCTGGCTCACGTCCTGGGCGCTACGGGTGGCGCTGACGGTCACCTGTTGCAGGGCGATGACGTTGCCCGCCGACTGGCGTTCGAGCACTACATTGCCGTTGCTGATCTTGCGGAAGCCCAGGCCGGTGCCCTGGAGCAGGCGCTTGAGTGCGGCTTCCGGCGCCAGCGAGCCCTGTACTCCCGGCGATGCCACGCCGTCGGCCAACTCGGCGCTGAAGCCGACCTGCCAGCCAGTGACCTTGCTGAAGGCATTGATCGCTTCGACCAGCGGCTGCTGGGCGATGCTGAAGCGGTAGTCACCCATGCGCGGGCTGCTGGCCTGGGCCGGTTCTGCGGCCAGTGCTGGCAGGCTGCAGGCACCGCTGGCGAGGAGCGCCAAGGTCAGCAGGGACAGCTGACCGGTACGGCGGGGAAGGGTGGACGGGCGAGATGGACCTGTGGACATCGAAAGCGCTCCCTGACGCGCGAACTGTTATAGGTGATGACCGTTCTTGTTTTCAAACAAGAATCAGTTGCATTGGCTATAACGAGACGGGCGGGGTTGCGCGATCGCGTAAAAAAACTTTCAGTTCAGTTGATAATCACCACGGCGGGGAATTCGTGCAGTTGCGCCGAAGTGATGTGGGCCAGGGCGCGCAGGGTTTCCAGTGGCTGATCGAGGCGGTAGTTGCCGGTCACCGCCATGTCGTCGAGGTGGTCGTTGCGGTTGATGATCCAGCCGGGGTAATAGCGCCGCACTTCGGCCAGCACCTGGCTCAACGGGCAGTTCTCGAACACCAGGCGGCCGTCGACCCAGGCCAGGTCCTTGTGCATGTCCGGGCGCTGGCGCTGGCCGAAGCCTTGCGGGCCGACACTGATGCTGTCGCCGGCACTGAGGCGGATGCGCTGGTCGCGGGCCCCCTGCAGGTCGACGTCGCCGCGCTGCACGCGAACCTGTGCCTCGCCGTCGAGGTAGCGCACGGCAAAATCGGTGTCGCGCACCTGTGCACGCACGGGGCCTGCCTGCACTTCCAGCGGCAGCTGGGCGCCACCGGGTACCTGGAAGTACGCCTCGCCTTGCAGCAGGCGTGCAACCTGGCGGCCGCCCTGCTGGTCGCTGGCGAAGGCGGAGTTGGTGTTGAGCAGGACCTTGGCGCCGTCATCCAGCTCCAGGCGCTGGCGTTCACCGACCACGGTCAGGTGGTCGGCCTGCAGGCGCACCGGCAGGTTGCCGAAGGTGAACAGCCCGACCAGCAGCACGGCGGCGGTCGCCAGTGGCTTCCAGTGCGCGCGCAGGCGGCCGCGCAGCGAGCGGCGCTGGTGCTGGTGCATGTGCATGGCGGCCTGGCGCAGCGGGGCGCCATTCCACAGGGCTTCGGCCTCGACATAGGCTTCGGCGTTTTCCGGGGCTGCACTGAGCCATTGCTCGAAGGCGAGGGTGTCGGCCTCATTGGCGCACTGCAGGCGCACGAGCCAGTCCAGCGCCTCGTCCAGCGCACGGGCGCGGGCGTCGGGCCCGGTGGCATGCGGGCGAGTGACAGGGCTGTCGGTCACGGTGTGTCCTTGCAGGTATTTTTGCGAATGATCAAGGCTCGGGCGAAGCATGGCAAGCGCCATGCCGCATTCGGCACGCCTGCGCTCGGCTCATTTGAGGCGGTCGGCCACGCCCATGCAGATGGCCATGATCAGTTTCAGTTCCTTCTGTACCGTGCTGGCCGAGACTTGCAGTTGCTCGGCAATTTCCAGATAGCTGGCACCGTGCAGGCGGCTGAGGATGAAGATGCGTTGCTGGCGCTCGGTCAGCTGGTTGAGGCTGACGCTCAGGTGCTTGAGCAGTTGTTCGGCGTGTGCGGCGTCCTCGCTGCTGCCCAGCGGTGACGCGACATTGTGCAGCACCTCGTCGGGCACATCGTCGACCAGCATGCGTGACTGCACTCGCCGCGTGCGCAGGTGGTCCAGGGCGAGGTTACGGGCGGTCTGGAACACGAAGGGTTCGAGGTGTTCGATGGGCCGCTCGCCCAGGGCGCGGGACACCCGCAGGTAGGTTTCCTGCAGCAGGTCCTCGGCGGTGCTGGGGTTGCCCACCATGCGTTGCAGGGTGCGCAGCAGGGAAAGACGCTGGACGAGAAAGACGGAGTTGAACCGGGACTGACTCACGGGGGGACCTGGCCGACGAAAGGTTAATGATAATGCTTATCATCTTGAGGTCAGGTCAAGCCTGGAATTGTTAGGAAAAGGTAAAGATTGTCATTGGCGCTTGCACGATCCCTGTGGGAGCCGCGCTTGCCGGCGATGGGCCGCGAAGCGGCCCCACGATTTCAAGGTTGTTGCAAAATTGCCGGGGCCGCTTCGCGGCCCAACGC